>NZ_BAXA01000037.1 GCF_000698125.1 Geomicrobium sp. JCM 19038
ACTGGACTGACTGGGGCCACGGGCAATACTGGTACCACCGGACCTACCGGCGTTACGGGCAATACTGGTACCACTGGATCAACAGGTCCCACAGGCATTACTGGTGCCACCGGACCGACTGGGGCCACAGGCAGTACTGGTAACACTGGACCGACTGGGCCACGGGCAACACTGGTACCACTGGACCTACTGGCTCCACTGGTATTACCGGAGCCACTGGACCGACTGGTGCCACCGGCAGTACTGGAACTATCGGTCCAACGGGGGCTACTGGCTCTACTGGAAGTACCGGACCTACCGGCTCCACCGGCACTACTGGCATTACTGGACCTTCTGGTGCTTCGGGCAGTACTGGAGCAATCGGACCGACAGGGCCACCGGCAATACTGGAGCGACTGGACCAATTGGCTTCACTGGCAGTACTGGATCGACAGGAACTACTGGTGCCACGGGCAGTACTGGAGCCACTGGACCGACTGGCTCCACGGGTAGCACTGGTAT
>NZ_BAXA01000036.1 GCF_000698125.1 Geomicrobium sp. JCM 19038
TCGATTGGTGCCACGGCAATACTGGAGCCACCGGACCGACCGGCGTTACGGGCAGCACTGGTACCACTGGACCTACTAGTGCCACGGGCAGTACTGGTACCACTGGGCCGACTGGGCCACTGGCAATACTGGTATTACTGGACCGACCGGCGCTTCGGGCAATACTGGTAGCACTGGTCCGACTGGGGCCACTGGTAGCACTGGTATCACTGGACCGACCGGCTCCACTGGAAGCACTGGTATCACTGGACCGACTGGGCCACTGGCAGTACTGGACCACTGGACCAACAGGTACCACTGGCAGTACTGGAGCCACCGGACCGACTGGGCCACTGGCGGTACCGGAGCCACTGGACCTACCGGCTCCACCGGCAGTACTGGAGCCACTGGAACTACTGGCTCCACGGGTACTACTGGTGCCACCGGACCAACAGGTGCCACCGGCAATACTGGTAGTACTGGACCGACCGGCGTTACGGGCAGCACTGGTATCACTGGAACGACTGGTGCCACGGGCAGTACTGGTACCACTGGAACGACTGGTGCCACCGGCAGTACTGGTACCACTGGA
>NZ_BAXA01000035.1 GCF_000698125.1 Geomicrobium sp. JCM 19038
ATTCGTTCTTTGAAAACTGAATAACGGAAAGCATGAAAAGACATCATGACCGGGTTGATCGATTGAGATGTGCAAACATCTTAACGAACAACCGACCTAGCGTGATCTTAAATGATCAAACCATGAAAAGAACCTGTGGTTAAATGAAGAAGGGCGCACGGTGAATGCCTTGGCACTAGGAGCCGATGAAGGACGCGACGAACAGCGATATGCTTCGGGGAGTTGTAAGTACACATTGATCCGAAGATTTCCGAATGGGGAAACCCACTACTTTTCACAGAGTAGTACTTGTTAGTGAATACATAGCTAATAAGAGGCAGACCCGGAGAACTGAAACATCTTAGTACCCGGAGGAAGAGAAAGCAAACGCGATTTCCTTAGTAGCGGCGAGCGAAACGGAACATAGCCCAAACCAAGTGGCTTGCCACTTGGGGTTGTAGGACACTCTATACGGAGTTACAAAGAAACGAGATAGATGAAGCGACCTGGAACGGTCCATCACAGAAGGTAAGAATCCTGTAATCGAAATTTCGTTTCCTCTTGAGTGGATCCTGAGTACGGCGGGACACGAGAAATCCCGTCGGAAGCAGGGAGGACCATCTCCCAAGGCTAAATACTCCCTAGTGACCGATAGTGAACCAGTACCGTGAGGGAAAGGTGAAAAGCACCCCGGAAGGGGAGTGAAAGAGATCCTGAAACCGTGTGCCTACAAGTAGTCAGAGCCGTTAAGGGG
>NZ_BAXA01000034.1 GCF_000698125.1 Geomicrobium sp. JCM 19038
TTCCGGGACATGCTTTGAAAGATTCGGTTTGCTTCCAGCTTCTTCACCCACGCTTGGTGCTGATAATGCCAGCCTTGATCAGAGTGAATCGTGGTTCGGTACTTTGCTTCTTCCTTCAAAAGGTCGATGGTTTGATCCAATGGTTCAAGCACAAGAGGCAGGGTCGGCGTTCGCGCTGTTCCAAAAGAAACGATTTCTCCATTATATAAATCTAAAATTGGATTCAAATACAGTTTTTCATCGTGTGTACATTTAAACTCCGTAATATCCGTCGTCAATTTCTGCAGTGGACCGGTGGTATGAAACCGTCGGTTCAAACGATTCTTCGTCACTGTACCAACCTTCCCCTTATAAGATCGATACCGAGATTTTCTTATAAATTTCTTGCAAGTTAACCCTAACACCCTCATCAGATTTTGAACTTTCTTGTGATTGATATACCAGCCTTCTGAACGTAATTGAGCATGAATTCGACGGTACCCATACCGTCCCTTATGTTGGGTATAAATCTCCTTCATGCGCATCTTAAGAGAGGGATCTGGGTCTGGAAGATCAAAACGTTGGACGTGATAATGATACGTTGACTCTGGTAAATCGACATAGCTAAGTACGTCTTTTAATCGGTATCCTTCTTCTTTGAGTTCGAATGCCAGCGCTGCTTGTGCTTTTCGAGGTAGGCGTCCGGATTCTCCCGAAAAGCGCGGAGCTTTTTTAAATAAGAGTTCTCTAAACGAAGAAGTTCATTCTCCCTCTTCAACTGCTCTTCACGTGACCATTCATGCTTTGTTTGATCATCTTTTTTAGGTTTCTTAGACATCGAAGGGCGTCCTTTCGGCTTCGGTTCTAATCCTGCAATCCCTTCTTTCATAACGGTGTGTTTCCAAGAAGAAATGAGGCTGGACGATTGAGCCAAATCTGGTTGCAGTTTCACTAAGCGAAGCACTATTGCTTTTCATCCAGTGTAAGACATCAACCTTAAATTGAACAGCATACACGGTCTTTGAAGCTTTACGCTTTAACCCTTCCTTACCGAAAGCTCGAAATGCCTGTACCCATTCTTCAATGATTTTCTTCGAAGGAATGTTATAGTTTTTCGCTAATCGTCTGTATCCAAATGGGCCTTGTAGATACTCAAGAACAACTTTTTCTTTAAATGTGTCACTATATTTCACCAAACAAAACACCCCAAAAGTGAGTTTTTAACTCTAACTTTTGGGGTGCGGCACC
>NZ_BAXA01000033.1 GCF_000698125.1 Geomicrobium sp. JCM 19038
TGAACCGTCAACACTTTTCTAGACACTTTTTTTGTGGGCGTCTTGTTTGAATTCAATTGGACTCTGGTAGTTTAACGTTCCATGCATGCGGAAATGGTTGTACCAATGAAGATAGTCAAACAGTTCACGTTCTAAATCCGTTGTGGTGTCAAACGTATGGCGTTTTAGGCACTCCACTTTCACGATATGAAACATCGACTCTGCTACGGCATTATCATAGGGGCAACCTTTTAGGCTTAGGGAACGTTCAATCTCAAATGCATGTAGGGATTCATCAATCGCTCGGCTTGTAAATTCACTCCCTCGATCAGTGTGGAAAAGCGTGATTTTTCGTAAATCTCCACTGACTGAAGCGAAGGCTCTTTTAACTAGTTCGCTTGTTTTATTTGGACCATGGCTCCAACCAATCACTTCTCGGTTGTAGAGATCAAGCAATAAACAAACATAGTGCCAGCGCCCGTTTACTCTTGTGTAGGTGAGGTCACTCACGATACTGTGCCGCTCGATTTCTTGTGTAAATGACCGGTCTAACTTATTGGCAATAACCGCCTCGTTCGTTGGGGTTTTTCGTGGCTTATACTGGGCCACTGTATAAACGGAAATCAACCCTTCGTTGGCCATAATTCGACCAATACGTCTTCTCGATACACACTGTCCTTCACGAAGAAGAGCAGCCTTCAATTTACGCGTTCCATAGGTTCCTCGGCTTTCTTGAAAAAGACGACAAACAAGCGCTGTTAGTGCATCCTCTTTCGGCTTACTTTGCGCGTTTTTTACCGCATAGTAATACGTACTTCGAGAGAGCTTTAGGACGGCGCACATTGCTGATACCGAGTATTTGTGAGTATTGTTTCGAATCACATTTACTTTCGTCCCATAATCAGCGCGGCTTGCTTTAAAATATCATTTTCCATTTTGGCGTGAGCTAATTCTTTTCGTAATCGCTGGAGTTCTTCTTCTTGTTCGGAGCGATTGTCCTTTTCTTTAAAAGAGCCGGTTGCCGTTGCTTGTTTGATCCATTTGTCCAAAGAGGACGGCGTTAAGTCATACTCTCGGGCAATGATCGCACGTGACTTTCCACTCTGATAAAGCTGAACCATTTGGTTTTTAAATTCAGGGGTGAACGTTCGGCGTTCTCGTTTGGGTTGCGACATGACATTCGCTCCTTATGGGTTCTTTTTGTAGTGTAATTCCCCACAAAAAAGTTGTCCAATTTAGTGTAGCCGATTCAA
>NZ_BAXA01000032.1 GCF_000698125.1 Geomicrobium sp. JCM 19038
GCCGGTGGCCCCAGTCGGTCCAGTGCTACCAGTACGAGCCGTGGGACCTGTTGGTCCAGTGGTACCAGTACTGCCAGTAACCCCGGTAGTTCCAGTGGCTCCAGTACTGCCTGTGTCACCAGTAGTTCCAGTGGCTCCAGTATTGCCGGTGTCACCAGTCGGTCCAGTGGTACCAATGCTGCCCGTAGCACCAGTCGGTCCGGTACTACCAGTATTGCCCGTGGGACCTGTTGGTCCAGTGGCACCGGTACTGCCCGAAATGCCGGTAGGTCCGGTGGTTCCAGTATTGCCAGTAACGCCAGTCGGTCCGGTGGTACCAGTACTGCCGGTAACGCCTGTTGGTCCGGTGCTTCCGGTAGAGCCAGTAGCCCCCGTCGGACCGATAGTTCCTGTGGCACCAGTAGTGCCAGTAATGCCAGTCGGTCCAGTGGTACCAGTACTGCCTGTGTCACCAGTAGTTCCAGTGGCTCCAGTATTGCCGGTAGCACCAGTCGGTCCGATTGCTCCAGTATTGCCCGTGGCACCAGAAGGTCCAGTACTACCAGTATTGCCAGTAACGCCGGTAGGTCCGGTGGCTCCAGTACTGCCTGTGGAGCCGGTCAGTCCAGTGATACCAGTACTGCCTGTGGGACCAGTCGGTCCTGTGCTTCCAGTAGAGCCAGTAGTCCCCGTCGGACCGATAGTTCCAGTGGCTCCAGTACTGCCGGTGGAGCCGGTAGTTCCAGTGGCTCCGGTACTCCCAGTATTGCCCGTGGGACCTAATGGTCCAGTGGTACCGGTACTGCCAGTGGCACCAGAAGGTCCAGTGATACCAGTACTGCCCGTAACGCCAGTCGGTCCGGTGGCTCCGGTATTGCCAGTGGAGCCGGTAGGTCCAGTAGTACCCGTAGCGCCGGTAGTTCCAGTGTCTCCAGTAGTACCCGTGGCACCAGTAGGTCCGGTGGCACCAGTATTGCCCGTAACGCCGGTCAGTCCAGTGGCACCTGTAGTACCGTGGCACCAGTCGGTCCAGTGGTACCGGTACTGCCAGTGGCACCAGTAGGTCCAGTGCTTCCAGTGTCTCCAGTACTACCTGTGGAGCCGGTAGTTCCAGTGGTACCAGTGCTGCCTGTGGCGCCGGTAGTTCCAGTGTCTCCGGTATTGCCCGTGGCCAGTCGGTCCAGTGTTACCAGTACTGCCTGTGGCCCAGTCGGTCCGGTGGCACCAGTAATGCCTGTGGGACCTGTTGGTCCAGTGCTACCAGTATTGCCCGTAACTCCGGTAGGTCCGGTACTTCCAGTAGAGCCAGTGGGCCCCGTTGGACCGATAGTTCCAGTACTGCCAGTGAAGCCGGTCGGTCCAGTGCTTCCGGTA
>NZ_BAXA01000031.1 GCF_000698125.1 Geomicrobium sp. JCM 19038
TTGCCCTTTGAAAACTGAATGAAAGATAAGCGAATTAAAGCAATAAAAGCTAGCGCTTCTATACTATAGAAGTACGAGCCTCGTTGGCACCCCCGTGCTAACGAAAAAGGAAACACTTTCAATGGAGAGTTTGATCCTGGCTCAGGACGAACGCTGGCGGCATGCCTAATACATGCAAGTCGAGCGGACCCGAGGTGCTTGCACCTCAATGGGTCAGCGGCGGACGGGTGAGTAACACGTGGGCAACCTGCCCAACAGACTGGGATAACTCCGGGAAACCGGAGCTAATACCGGATATCCTCTTTTCACCACCTGGTGAAAAGAGAAAAGGCGGTTTCGGCCGCCACTGTTGGATGGGCCCGCGGCGCATTAGCTAGTTGGTGAGGTAAGGGCTCACCAAGGCGACGATGCGTAGCCGACCTGAGAGGGTGATCGGCCACACTGGAACTGAGACACGGTCCAGACTCCTACGGGAGGCAGCAGTAGGGAATCATCCGCAATGGGCGAAAGCCTGACGGTGCAATGCCGCGTGAGTGATGAAGGTTTTCGGATCGTAAAGCTCTGTTGTGAGGGAAGAACAAGTTCGGGAGGAAATGCCCGAGCCGTGACGGTACCTCACCAGAAAGCCACGGCTAACTACGTGCCAGCAGCCGCGGTAATACGTAGGTGGCAAGCGTTGTCCGGAATTATTGGGCGTAAAGGGCACGCAGGCGGTTCTTTAAGTCTGATGTGAAAGGCTGTGGCTCAACCACAGAATTGCATTGGAAACTGGAGAACTTGAGTGCAGAAGAGGAGAGTGGAATTCCACGTGTAGCGGTGAAATGCGTAGATATGTGGAGGAACACCAGTGGCGAAGGCGACTCTCTGGTCTGTAACTGACGCTGAGGTGCGAAAGCGTGGGGAGCAAACAGGATTAGATACCCTGGTAGTCCACGCCGTAAACGTTGAGTGCTAGGTGTTAGGGGTTTCGATACCCGTAGTGCCGAAGCAAACGCATTAAGCACTCCGCCTGGGGAGTACGACCGCAAGGTTGAAACTCAAAGGAATTGACGGGGGCCCGCACAAGCGGTGGAGCATGTGGTTTAATTCGACGCAACGCGAAGAACCTTACCAGGTCTTGACATCCTTTGATCGCTCTAGAGATAGAGTTTTCCCTTCGGGGACAAAGTGACAGGTGGTGCATGGTTGTCGTCAGCTCGTGTCGTGAGATGTTGGGTTAAGTCCCGCAACGAGCGCAACCCTTGACCTTAGTTGCCAGCATTTAGTTGGGCACTCTAAGGTGACTGCCGGTGACAAACCGGAGGAAGGCGGGGATGACGTCAAATCATCATGCCCCTTATGACCTGGGCTACACACGTGCTACAATGGACGGTACAACGGGAAGCGAAGCCGCGAGGTGGAGCCAATCCTAAAAAGCCGTTCTCAGTTCGGATTGTAGGCTGCAACTCGCCTACATGAAGCTGGAATCGCTAGTAATCGCGGATCAGCATGCCGCGGTGAATACGTTCCGGGCCTTGTACACACCGCCCGTCACACCACGAGAGCCAGCAACACCCGAAGTCGGTGAGGCAACCGTTTACGGAGCCAGCCGCCGAAGGTGGGGCCGGTGATTGGGGTGAAGTCGTAACAAGGTATCCCTACCGGAAGGTGGGGATGGATCACCTCCTTTCTATGGAGACTTACTTTCCTGAG
>NZ_BAXA01000030.1 GCF_000698125.1 Geomicrobium sp. JCM 19038
TGATGGCGTGCCTTTTGTAGAATGAACCGGCGAGTGACGTGTACGTGCAAGGTTAAGTTGAAGAGACGGAGCCGCAGCGAAAGCGAGTCTGAATAGGGCGAAATAGTACGTGAACGTCGACCCGAAACCGTGTGATCTACCCATGTCCAGGGTGAAGGTCGGGTAACACCGACTGGAGGCCCGAACCCACGTAGGTTGAAAGCTGCGGGGATGAGGTGTGGGTAGGGGTGAAATGCCAATCGAACACGGAGATAGCTGGTTCTCCCCGAAATAGCTTTAGGGCTAGCCTCGGTTTTGAGAATCCTGGAGGTAGAGCACTGATTGGATGAGGGTCCCTACCGGATTACCGAGTTCAGTCAAACTCCGAATGCCAGTGATTTATGACCGGGAGTCAGACGGCGAGTGCTAAGATCCGTCGTCAAGAGGGAAACAGCCCAGATCACCAGCTAAGGTCCCAAAGTGTGTGTTAAGTGGGAAAGGATGTGGCGTTGCTTAGACAACCAGGATGTTGGCTTAGAAGCAGCCACCATTGAAAGAGTGCGTAATAGCTCACTGGTCGAGTGACGCTGCGCCGAAAATGTACCGGGGCTAAACACACCACCGAAGCTGTGGCAACTCTTAGGAGTTGGGTAGGGGAGCGTTCTGTAGGCAGAGAAGGTTGACCGTGAGGACAGCTGGAGCGTACAGAAGTGAGAATGCCGGTATGAGTAGCGAAAAGAAGGGTGAGAATCCCTTCCGTCGAAAATCTAAGGTTTCCTGAGGAAGGCTCGTCCGCTCAGGGTTAGTCGGGTCCTAAGCTGAGGCCGAAAGGCGTAGGCGATGGCAAACTGGTTGAAATTCCAGTACCACCTTGTCTCTGTTTGAACAATGGGGGGACGCAGAAAGGTAGGGAGAGCGTACAATTGGATGTGCGTCGAAGCGTACGAGGCCGTTGGATAGGCAAATCCGTCCAACACATAAGGCTGAGTCGTGACCGCGAAAGGCATAGCGCCCTTGAGTCCCTGATCCTCCGCTGCCGAGAAAAGCCTCTAGTGAGGAGACAGGTGCCCGTACCGCAAACCGACACAGGTAGATGGGATGAGAATTCTAAGACGCGCGGGAGAACTCTCGTTAAGGAACTCGGCAAAATGACCCCGTAACTTCGGGAGAAGGGGTGCTCCTTGGGGTGAATAGCCCTGGGGAGCCGCAGTGAAAAGGCCCAAGCGACTGTTTATCAAAAACACAGGTCTCTGCGAAGTCGTAAGACGAAGTATAGGGGCTGACACCTGCCCGGTGCTGGAAGGTTAAGAGGAGGACTTAGCTTCGGCGAAGGTTCGAATTGAAGCCCCAGTAAACGGCGGCCGTAACTATAACGGTCCTAAGGTAGCGAAATTCCTTGTCGGGTAAGTTCCGACCCGCACGAAAGGTGCAACGACTTGGGCACTGTCTCAACGAGAGACCCGGTGAAATTATAGTACCTGTGAAGATGCAGGTTACCCGCGACAGGACGGAAAGACCCCATGGAGCTTTACTGCAGCTTGATATTGGGTTTGGGCACAGCTTGTACAGGATAGGTAGGAGCCTTGGAAACCGGAGCGCTAGCTTCGGTGGAGGCGCTGGTGGGATACTACCCTTGCTGTGTTGAAATCCTAACCTCGAACCGTGATCCGGTTCAGGAACAGTGTCTGGTGGGCAGTTTGACTGGGGCGGTCGCCTCCTAAAGAGTAACGGAGGCGCCCAAAGGTTCCCTCAGAATGGTTGGAAATCATTCGAAGAGTGCAAAGGCAGAAGGGAGCTTGACTGCGAGACTTACAAGTCGAGCAGGGACGAAAGTCGGGCTTAGTGATCCGGCGGCACCGTATGGAAGGGCCGTCGCTCAACGGATAAAAGCTACCCTGGGGATAACAGGCTAATCTCCCCCAAGAGTCCACATCGACGGGAGGTTTGGCACCTCGATGTCGGCTCGTCGCATCCTGGGGCTGAAGTAGGTCCCAAGGGTTGGGCTGTTCGCCCATTAAAGCGGCACGCGAGCTGGGTTCAGAACGTCGTGAGACAGTTCGGTCCCTATCCGTCGTGGGCGTTGGAAATTTGAGAGGAGCTGTCCTTAGTACGAGAGGACCGGGATGGACACACCGCTGGTGTACCAGTTGTTCCGCCAGGAGCATCGCTGGGTAGCTACGTGTGGCAGGGATAAGTGCTGAAAGCATCTAAGCATGAAGCCCCCCTCGAGATGAGATTTCCCATCATGTAAATGAGTAAGACCCCTGAGAGACGATCAGGTAGATAGGTCTGGTGTGGAAGTGTGGCGACACATGGAGCTGACAGATACTAATCGGTCGAGGATTTATCCACAAACTTTTTAAGGTTGCTGGGTCAAATCCGGTCAAATGTCTTGCGAATCCGTTATTCAGTTTTGAGAGAACGAAACTCTCAT
>NZ_BAXA01000029.1 GCF_000698125.1 Geomicrobium sp. JCM 19038
ATTGGGCGAGTTTTTTTGTTATGATGTTTTTATTCTTTTGTCTATGAATTCTAGCAATTCCCGCACAATGGTTAGAATTATGATATAGTTTTATAAAAATAACACTTATCAAAGTAGCGGAGGCTTTAGTTATGACATCACAAACACTAGAAGTCATCAAGACGACCACTCATAAGCCAAAGCCTGATCCAGAAGCGTTAGGTTTTGGCAAGTATTTCACTGATCATATGTTACTGATTGATTATCATAGCGACAAAGGGTGGTACCACCCTCGCATCGTACCTTATGAGCCATTAACACTTGATCCGGCAGCCATGGTTTTCCATTACGGTCAGACTGTATTTGAAGGATTAAAGGCGTATAAAGACCATGATGAAAATGTACGATTGTTCCGCCCCGAGGAGAATATGAAGCGACTTAATCGTTCGAATGAGCGTTTAAGTATTCCAACCCTCGATGAAAAGGAAACCTTGTCTTATATTAAAGAGCTCGTCCGTCTTGAGAAAGATTGGATTCCAACATCCACTGGCAAATCACTTTATATCCGTCCATTTGTCATCAATACAGAAGCAAGCCTTTCTGTAGCACCTTCAAAAACGTATACGTTTCTCGTCATCTTGTCTCCAGTTGGTTCTTACTACTCAGAAGGGATCGATCCTGTTAGCATCTTTGTCGAAGATTTTTATACGCGTGCAGCTCCAGGAGGAACGGGCTATGCGAAGACGGCTGGGAACTATAGTGCGGCTTACAAGGCGCAAGAACGTGCCGTTGAACACCAACGCTCCCAAGTCCTCTGGTTAGATGGTCTTGAGAAGAAGTACGTTGAAGAAGTAGGAAGCATGAACGTTTTCTTTAAAATCGACGGTGAGATTCATACCCCAGAAATAAACGGTACCATTCTTGAAGGGGTGACTCGAAAGAGCGTCATTGAACTTCTACGTAGTTGGGATCTTCCTGTTCATGAGCGCCGAATTGCGATGGATGATTTAATCCAAGCCCATCAAAATGGCACACTTGAAGAAGCATTCGGCACAGGAACAGCAGCTGTCATCTCACCAATCGGTATCCTTGATTACAAAGGTAAGGAGTACACGATTAACAACAATAAAACGGGTGACATTTCAAACCGTCTTCATAACGCAATTACTGGGATTCAAACTGGACGTCTAGAAGATCCATTCGGGTGGACGACTGTTTTATAAGCGAAAAACCGCCAATCGAATCATTGGCGGTTTTTTTTCTTCATTTCAGTTATGACGTCTCAATTGCAGGGCTTGGCCTTTTTTGCTACGATAAGATAACGACAATCGAACAAAGGATGCACGACTATGGCGAAGAAAAATGACAATCGAATTTTGGCACAAAACCGAAAAGCCAATCATGAATTTTTCATTGAAGAAACGTATGAAGCAGGGATCGTGCTAAAAGGAACAGAAATTAAATCAATTCGAGCAGGCCAGATGAACATTAAAGAAAGCTTCGCTCGCATTGAAGATGGCGAAATACTTCTTTATCAAGCACACATCAATCCTTATGAACAAGGAAACCGCCATAACCACGATCCTGTACGTACGAGGAAACTTCTTTTACACAAACAACAAATCAAGAAACTCACCGGCAAGTCACAACAACAAGGCTACGCACTCGTCCCATTAAAGGTGTATATAAAGAACGGCTTTGCAAAAGTACTCCTCGGCCTCGGAAAAGGGAAAAAGCACTACGACAAACGCGATTCCCTCAAAAAGAAAGATGCTAAGCGTCAAATGGACAAAGCAATCGGTCAACGCATGAAAGGAATGGAATAAAGGGGCCTTAACTGCCTCTTTATTTTTTTGTTCTCGTAAGCATTGAAGCTGAAATTACAATCACAATTGCCGGAACCACATATGCTGTTACTTGAAAATTCCCTTGATTCAATAAGTCCACGACCATCACACCGATCATCGTGACAATAACAATCCATAAAATGACTCGTTTACTATTCACAGGCGTACGCTCAGAAAGATGAAGAGCAATAAAGCTGAGCACCCCAAGTAAAATTACAATTGCAATGAATTGAAACATAATTAACAACCCGAACGTAGACATGTACAACACCTCATTCACAACGTATGAATAGACAATCCAATTTAGTCGTAAATCTTAATAAAGGAGGTGCCGCAGATGTATGTTGCTCAACTTATTCTTTCCATCGTCAGTCTCGTACAGTTGGTTAGTTATATGATTAGTATCTTGTTTATCACTGGATTTGTATCATTTTTTCTACCAGAAGAAGGAATTTGGATGTTACTCCTCATTATAGCCGTAATTGTAGGAATCCCCCTTCTACTCTTAACACTTGGAATTTTAGGGACCATTAATTTACATAAGAAAAAAGGTCGAGCAGCCAAACAATTACTAGCAACAGGGATTATTCTATTCGTTTTATCCTTGCTAATTAGCTTCTACCCTGAATTCGACTTTGTTTTTTTCATTAGCTCGTTCTTCATGTTTACCCCAATTACCATTGCAGGATTTCTCGCACTGCGCCAACACCGGGCAGCTAAAATTGAAGCTGGAGTTTAATATGCGAAAACCCCCAGGACATTGTTTTTTGTCCTGGGGGTTTTGTTCTATGTTGCCGTTGCTTGGATCACTACACCCCGCCTTTCTCTTGCTACACTGCGCACGGCTCTTACTACACCACGCCTGGCTCTTGCTACACCACGCTTGCTCTTGCTACACTGCGCACGGCTCTTG
>NZ_BAXA01000028.1 GCF_000698125.1 Geomicrobium sp. JCM 19038
CAAGGCGTGGTGTAGCAAGAGCGAGGCGTGGTGTAGCAAGAGCGGTGCAAGGTGTAGCAAGCGCAGGGTATGGTGTAGCAAGCGCAGGGTATGGTGTAGCAAGAGCGGTGCGCAGTGTAGCAAGAGCGAGGCGCGTTGTAGCAAGCGCGAGTCACCCAAGCCGAGCCCGGCTCTCCCAATGTACAAAAAGCAAACCGAGCATACCCAAACCCCCAACGTCCTCACGCCGCACAATAAGCCAATCAAAAAAGGGCGGAGAATTCTCCGCCCTTTCAACCAGTATTATACTTGGTCCGTATGCATTTTTTTAATCCAGCTGAGTACGTTGTTTACGACAACGTCAAGGTACTTGACTGTTCCTTCATCTGTGAGCACACCGTTCTCGTCGAGCTTCGTGTGGACTGCACCGATGTAGACTTCGTTGCCAGGTAGTACTGGTGATGAGAGTCCTGGTGCGAAGAGAATGTCGCGTAAGTGCGCTTGGGCTTTCACCGAACCGAGGTTACCCATGGATGCACCGATGATCCATGATGGTTTGCCGATCATAACTTGTTCAACACGAGATAACCAATCGAGGGCATTTTTGTGTGCAGTTGAGATCGTTGCGTTGTGTTCAGGTGTTACCCAAAGAACAGCGTCAGCTGCTTTTACTTTCGCACGAAGCGTTGTAACGGCTTCGTTTGGTTCGTTTTCTGTATCTTGATTGTAAAGTGGTAATGAACCAATATCGAGAATTTCGAGGTTCATTTCTTCTGTATAGCGCTGTTGCATAAATTTAGTAATTTGCATGTTGTAAGAATCTTTACGTGTGCTTCCTACGATTGCGACGATGTTCATAGTTGTAATCCTCCAATGATGATTGTAATCCAAATTGGAATTATACGCTCATCGTCGTCAAAAATCCAATGAAAAATCTCGAATGGAAGATATTTTCTCATGAATACAGATCCGAATACCTGGTTAACGGCTATACAGAAGGGGAATTGTGTCGTAGAGATCTACACCTTCAATAATGAAAGCGACAAGTCCTTCTTCAGTTCCGATCACGTGGTATTCTCCTTCTGGAAAAAATGCAGCTTGTCCGGGGACGAGTGGAGTTTGTTCACTGTTTTCTACTTGAACCCAGCCGTTTCCTCGAACGATGATAACGAGTTGATCGACAGATGCCTCGCGATATGGAATTGTTTGTTCTACTTCAAGAAAAATAGAAACCATGCGTATGTGGCCTGCATTTCTAATAATTGGTGTTAATAAAAAGGTGGAGTCTTCAATTGTCGTTTCTTTGCCTACTGATGCATCGATGGATATGATTTGCATAGCTTTGACCCCTCTCTGTCCGTGAAAAGTACGTAAAATGATATACGTAAATAGTTCGACAGACTCCATCAAGATCCTGCAAAATTTTCCAGTTCAAGAAACGGGAACATTAGGAAGAACTTTTTTTCGTCATTTAGTTAAGAATATCGAGTAGTTCTGCTATAATTGAAGGTCGAGAAATGTCTTTATAATTATACAAATTTACGATAGATCGGTTACTCGCGTTTTAAGAAAATCAATTCTTTTACAACGATCCATTTAGGGCGGAGTAGCGAAGCTCGAAGCGGAGGCTCTCGAATGATTCAACAAGAGATGAAAACATGGAAGCACGTATTTAAGGTAGACCCAGCGCGTTCGTTTACAGAAGAATGGCTTGCAGATATTTGTGAGTCAGGAACTGACGCTATTATTGTAGGGGGAAGTGACGGGATTACCATTGACAATGTAACAGAATGTTTGGCGGCAATTCGTCGATATTCTGTTCCTTGTGTATTGGAAGTGACGGAATTAGAGGCGCTCACACCTGGATTTGATGCGTATTTTATTCCGGTTGTCCTGAACTCTCACAATCCAGCGTTCATTAGTGGTTTGCATCAACAAGCATTAAAAGCTCACGGTCAATTGCTTGATATGGCTGATGTCATTGGCGAAGTACTGCATTTTAAATCGTGATTCAAGCGCTGCAGTCCGGACGAATTCGGACACCGCCCTTGATATTGATGATGTCGAAGCGTATGCACGTTTTTCGGATCAAGTTTTACGTATGCCCGTATTTTATTTGGAGTATAGCGGGAAATATGGCGATCCTAAAGTCGTAAAAAAGGTGAGTGAAACGCTAGAAAACGCTCAACTTTTCTATGGTGGTGGCATTAAAACAGCTGATGATGCAAAAGAAATGGCAAAATATGCAGATACGGTCGTTGTAGGGAATGCCATTTATGAAGACAAGAAAACTGCACTAGCAACGGTGCAAGCAGTTAAAGAAGTTAAAGTGTAACGAAAACGTGAGGTGTCGAACATGCAAAAAAAGATGGTTGAGCAACTGTTATCAGGATTGAATACTGAACAAGCTGAGGCCGTCAAAACGACGGAAGGACCTCTTTTAATTATGGCGGGTGCGGGTAGCGGGAAGACGCGAGTGCTTACTCACCGCATCGCGTATTTAATCCGTGAAAAGGGCGTTGCACCGTGGAACATCTTGGCGATTACGTTTACGAATAAAGCGGCGCGTGAGATGCAATCACGAGTGGGAGACCTGGTCAGCGGTGTTGCTGATAGTATTTGGATGTCAACGTTCCACTCCCTCTGTGTACGAATTTTACGCAAGGATATTGATCGGATCGGGTTTAACCGTAACTTTTCTATTCTAGATAGCACGGACCAACAGTCTGTCATTAAGCAGATTTTGAAAGATCGCAACCTTGATAGCAAAAAATTCCCGCCACGTACACTACTCGATGATTAGTGGTGCAAAAAACGAGCTTGTGACGAGTAAGCAGTATCGTAAAAAAGCAAGTGGGCCTCTAGAAGAAGTGGCAGCAGATGTGTATGAAGAGTACAGCAAGCGTCTTCGCATCAATCACTCCCTGGATTTCGATGACTTGATCATGATGACGATTCGTCTGTTTGAACAAGTGCCAGAAGTGTTGCAGCATTACCAACGCAAGTTCCAATACATTCATGTGGACGAGTATCAAGATACGAACCGTGCGCAATATGTACTCGTCAATTTACTTGCGGATCGTTATCGCAACCTTTGTGTGGTAGGGGATTCTGATCAGTCGATTTACAAATGGCGTGGTGCGGACATCGGCAATATTCTGTCGTTTGAAGAAGACTATAAAGATGCTAAGGTCATCCTTCTAGAGCAAAACTATCGATCCTCGAAAACGATTCTTTCAGCCGCAAACGAAGTGATTAGAAACAACTCTGGCCGTCGTCCGAAGAAGCTTTGGACTGAAAATGATGATGGCATGAAGTTGCAACTTCATGAAGCGATGGACGAGCGTGAAGAAGCGTTTTTATTGTCGACAAAATTAAAGAATCCATGCGTGAAAAAGGCCGATCGTATCAAGATTTCGCGATACTTTATCGTACGAATGCACAATCCCGTGTGATTGAGGAAATGTTCGTGAAATCAAACGTTAATTATCAGATGATCGGTGGAACGAAATTCTACGACCGAAAAGAAATTAAAGACGTTCTTGCCTATTTACGAGTAATTGCCAATCCAGATGACGATATTAGTTTAATAAGGATCATTAATGTACCAAAACGAGGTATCGGTGCGACGACGGTTGATAAAGTGGCGAACTACGCGGTCAGTCAAGAAATGAGTATGCACCAGGCTTTAATGGAAGCAGAGCACATCGGTTTATCAAAAGCCGTGACAACGAAGCTCCAAAACTTCGCGAAATTACTAGATGGATGGATGAAGCAACAAGATTATTTGTCTGTCGTTGAACTCGTAGAAGAAGTTCTTGAGAAGTCGGAGTATCGTCAATCACTTAAAACCGAGAACACGCTTGAATCTCAAAGCCGTTTAGAAAACATTGATGAGTTCGTCACGGTCGCGCAAGAGTTTGAAAAAGCGAGTGACGACAAATCACTCATTTCTTTTCTCACAGACCTAGCCCTCGTCGCGGATATCGATCGACTAGATGACCCTGAAGTTAATGAAAAAGGACTCGTCACGATGATGACGTTGCATGCTGCAAAGGGTCTAGAGTTTCCAGTCGTCTTCCTTATTGGAATGGAAGAAGGGATTTTTCCGCATAGCCGTTCACTTTTTGAAGTTGAAGAGATGGAAGAAGAGCGCCGACTTGCATATGTAGGTATCACACGTGCTGAAGAAGAACTCTATTTATCAAGGGCGCAAACGAGAACGCTTTACGGAAAGACGAATATGAACCCGAGTTCTCGGTTTATCGTCGAAGTACCAACAGAATTGTTTGAGCAACAAGCGGTTCCAGAAAAGCCGAAAAGCCAAAGTGTACGTACCGTGCAGGGCGTGGCACAGGCGGTGCACGTCGGGTTACGACGAATACCGGCGGTGGATCAGAAGAATGGCGTGTAGCGATAAAGCCGAACACAAGAAATGGGGAACGGGTACGATCGTTTCGGTAAAAGGCGAAGGTGAGAACCAAGAGCTAGACATTGCCTTTCCTAATGAAGGGATCAAACGCCTCGTTGCGAAGTTCGCACCGATCACTAAAGTGTAGAAAGGGAGACGTACATGGCTTCCATTCAAGAAACCATTGAAGCACTTCGAGACAAGCTTCATCATTACAACTACCAATATCATGAGTTAGACAATCCAGTGATCCCGGATGCGGATTATGACGCGATGCTGCACGAGCTCATTGATTTAGAAGAAAAACATCCTGAATATCAATCTGACGACTCTCCAACCGTACGAATCGGTGGAGAGCCGTTGGCGAATTTCGTAAAAGTTCAACACGAAACGCCGATGCTCAGTCTTGGTAACGCCTTTCATGATCAAGACTTGCGTGATTGGGATCAGCGTGTGAAGAACGGTACGGGTCGCGACGACGTGTCGTACGTTTGTGAGTTGAAGATCGACGGCCTTGCCGTGTCGCTTACGTATGAAAACGGGCGCTTCGTTCGAGGAGCGACTCGTGGGGATGGGACGACGGGTGAAGACATTACCGTCAACTTAAAAACCGTCGGTTCAATCCCGCTTCGCCTCCCTGAAGACGCGAACTTGGAAGTTCGTGGTGAAGTGTTTATGCCACACGGTTCGTTTCAGAAGTTAAATGCGGCGAAGGAAGAAAACGGAGAAGCATTGTTTGCAAACCCGCGAAATGCAGCGGCGGGGTCGCTTCGACAATTAGACCCAAAAATTGCAGCGCGCCGGAACTTAGATATTTTTCTTTATAGCATAGCGAATGATCGTGGGAAGGGATTAGAATCCCACCACGAGGCACTCGAATACATGAAATCGCTCAACCTCAAGGTGAACAAAGAGACGAAGAAATGTGCGTCGATTGAAGACGTGATTGCTTATGTGAATCACTGGGCGGAAGAACGAAAGAACTTGAATTATGAAACCGATGGCATTGTCATTAAAGTCGACAGCCTTCCGCTTCAACAAGAGCTTGGGTTTACAGCAAAAAGTCCGCGGTGGGCCATTGCTTATAAGTTCCCGGCTGAAGAGAAAATGACGACGCTCATCGGAATAGAGCTTTCAATCGGGCGAACGGGTGCCGTCACTCCGACGGCTCACTTGGAGCCTGTAACGGTGGCTGGGACGACGGTACGCCGTGCCTCACTTCACAATGAAGACCTAATTCGTGAAAAAGACATCAAAATCGGTGACAAAGTTGTCATCAAAAAAGCTGGCGACATTATTCCAGAAGTGGTCCGGGTGTTAGAAGAAGAGCGAGACGGAAGCGAACAAGACTTCTCGATGCCAACTCATTGTCCGGAATGTGAAAGCGAACTTGTGCACTTAGAAGAGGAAGTCGCTCTTCGTTGCATTAATCCGACTTGTCCGGCGCAAGTTCGAGAAGGGCTCATTCACTTTGTGTCACGTACGGCGATGAACATTGATGGTCTTGGAGAAAAGGTCGTTACGCAATTGTTTTCCCATGAGCTTATTCAAGATGTGGGTGACTTGTACTACTTAACGTACGAACAGTTAATCGAGCTTGAGCGGATGGGTGAGAAGTCCGTCAACAATTTACTGCAGGCCATTCAAACGTCAAAAGAGAATTCCCTCGAACGACTGTTATTTGGACTTGGGATTCGCTTTATTGGTGCGAAAGCCGCCGATACACTAGCAAAGCATTATAAAACGATGGACGATTTGAAAGTCGCTTCGTCAGAACAATTAGCAGCAGTTCCTGAGATTGGCACGAAAATGGCGGATGCTGTTGCTCAGTACTTTGAACAGCCAGAAGCGGAACAACTGCTTGATAAGTTAAAACAAGCGGGCGTGAATATGAATTACCTCGGTGTAACGACAGAGATGTTGGTAGTCTTTTTGAAGGGCAGACCGTCGTGTTGACTGGTAAGTTAGAACGTTGGACGCGAGATGAATTGAAAGAAATTGTTGAAACGAATGGCGGTAAAGTAACGTCTAGTGTAAGTAAGAAGACGGATTTGGTCATTGCAGGTGCTGAAGCTGGTTCAAAGCTTGCGAAAGCCGAGAGTCTTGGAATTACTGTTTGGGACGAGCAACAAACTGCAGATTTTGTGAACGACTAAAAAAGCAAGCCGGAGAGGAGCTGCTAAGTATGAGAAACGCGCTCATCATCCCGAGTCTTATGATGATGCTCATTCTTTTAGCAGGCTGTATGTCTTTTCTTGAACCTGAAGAAGAGGCGGATGTAGAAGCAGAAGAGCAAGGAGCGACGGCACAGGTAAGTGCTGAAATTCCGAGCCTTTCTAATTATTATCGAACCGTATTTCAAGATGGGACGTACGTTCCTGGACATGCCCGCGGTTTTGGATCGGCGATGGTGTACAACCGTCACGATCTCGAGCGATTGGAAGTTGGATTAAGTGAAATTGCCTCCAATGAATTTTCACCAGAAGATTATTACATCCAAGAGGGACGTTTTATTACCCGTAACGATTTAAATTCTTGGTTAAGTCGTCAAGACAACACGGAAGATGATGAGGGGAATCCTGAGAATCCGAACGGTTTAAATCCACAACTCGGTGAAGGCGAGACGCTCATTGAACGTGAAGCAAATGCTCCCCGAGTGTTGTCGCACATTACTGAACACAATTTCATGAGACAGACGAGTGAAGGGGACTTAGCGGTAGGAGGCGTAGCGGTTGCAGTATCCTTAAATACAACGTACACCTATCGTGTGACCGATGAAGAAGGATTGCAACATGGACCGTTTAATACGGAGATTTCTGAAGAACAGCTAGATACAGCTCGTGATGAGATCTCAAATGAAATCGTGTCCAGACTTCGGACGATTCATAGCGGTGGAGAAGACAACGTTAACTTAGATGACGTCCCAATCGTTGTAGCGGTTTATCATGAAACGACGAGAGAATCGACGACGCCAGGAGAGTTCGTCTCTTATGCTGTTGCTGATCCTGGTAGTGATTTAGGTAGTTGGACGGAACTAGATGAGACGCATCACTTTTTCCCATCAAGTGCTGCTTCCAACAACGCACCTGCTGATGCGGATCGTTTTAATGAGTTCCATATGCAACTGAATAGTTACTTTAGTGATCACATTGGCGCCACTGCGCTAGGCTATTATCAAAATGGTGAGTTGCAAGAATTAACGATTACGGTGCCGATCCGTTTCCAAAGCAAAATGGAGACGATTGCAATAACGCAACAAGTAGCAGAACTTGTGGAAGGTCAGTTCTCAACAAATGTTGATATTGTCGCTAAAGTTGAAAGCAATGATCAACAAGAAGCGCTTATTCAACGACCGGCAGGTACTGAAGAAGTTGATGTGTACATTTATGATTAAACCGAAAAGCCTGCGGTGCTAATTGCCCGCAGGCATCGGTTTTTGCTATACTTTAAGAATGTTTGGTTGACAGTTATTATGGGGGTGAAACCGTGTCAAAAATTACAAAAGAACAAGTAGAGCATGTTGCAGACCTTGCTAGACTTTCATTTACAGAAGCAGAAATCGAAGAGTTTACGAATCAAATGAGTAAAGTCATTGATTACGCTGAAGTTCTAAATGAACTCGATACAGAAAACGTTGAGCCAACAACACACGTGATGGACGTACGAAACGTGTTGCGTGAAGACAACGTTAAGCCATCATTACAACGAGAAGAAGCGCTTAAAAACGCCCCGAAACAAAAAGATGGGCAGTTTGAAGTTCCTTCGGTTCTCGATTAAGGGAGTGAATTGCGGATGAGTTTTTACGATGAAACTTTGTCTTCATTACATACGAAGATTAAGAACAAAGAAGTGACGATCACTGAATTAACGGAGCAGTCATTTAAACGAATTAAAGAAACAGATGATAAGATCCATGCGTTTTTGACGCTTGATGAAGAACGCGCACTTGCGAAAGCTCGTGAGCTTGATGAGCAAAATGCTGACAACTTATTCTTCGGAATTCCAGCAGGCATTAAAGATAATATCGTGACCAAAGGACTTCGTACGACGTGCGGGAGCCAGTTGCTTGACAACTTCGAACCTGTTCACGATGCAACGGTAATGAATCGCTTAAATGAGAAGAACGTTGTGACCGTTGGGAAATTAAACATGGATGAATTCGCGATGGGCTCATCAAATGAGAACTCAAGTTATGTTGCTGCACGTAACCCATGGAATACAGACCACGTACCAGGTGGTTCTAGTGGTGGTTCAGCTGCGGCGGTTGCAGCCGGACAAGTTCCATTTACACTTGGATCGGACACGGGTGGCTCAATTCGTCAACCGGCATCGTTTTGTGGTGTAGTAGGACTAAAGCCAACGTATGGCCGCGTGTCTCGTTTTGGTCTCGTTGCTTTTGCATCGTCACTCGATCAAATTGGTCCAATCACTCGCACGGTTGAAGACAACGCCTACGTTCTTCAACAAATTGCAGGTCACGACCCGCTCGACTCGACGTCTGCGAACATGGAAGTTGCCGATTACACGTCGGCGTTAAATCAAGACATTGCAGGACTGCGTATTGCTGTTCCGAAAGAATACCTCGGTGAGGGTGTGGATGAAGGTGTCAAAGCACGCATTCAAGAAGCGCTTGCTAAACTTGAAGAACTTGGCGCAACGTGGGAAGAAGTTTCCCTTCCAAACTCTAAGTATGCCGTAGCAGCATATTACTTGCTCGCATCTTCTGAGGCTTCAGCGAACCTGGCTCGTTTTGACGGCGTTCGTTACGGAGTACGTAAAGAAGGAGAAGACCTTCTGGACCTTTACAAGAAGAGCCGTAGTGAAGGTTTTGGCGACGAAGTGAAGCGTCGTATTATGCTCGGAACGTTTGCACTTAGTTCAGGCTATTACGATGCGTTCTACAAAAAAGCACAAAAAGTACGTACGCTCATTCGTGAAGACTTCGAACATGTGTTAAACAGCTTTGACGTTATTTTGGGACCAACGGTTCCAACGACCGCTTTCAAAGTGGGCGAGAACAGTAACGATCCACTAACGATGTACTTAAAAGACATCTTAACGATCCCAGTGAACTTAGCAGGAAACCCTGCCATTTCCGTGCCTTGTGGATTCTCTGACGGATTGCCTGTCGGACTGCAACTCATCGCAAAGCCGTTTGAAGAGCGCACACTATACAAAGTGGCACACGCCTACGAGCGCGCGACTGACCATACAAAAGTCAAGCCGGAACTATAAGGGGGGACACGAAGATGAAATTTGAGACGATTATCGGACTTGAAGTACACTCAGAACTAAAAACGAATTCAAAAATCTTTTGCGGATGTTCAACAGCCTTTGGTGCACCGCCAAACACACACACGTGTCCGATCTGCCTTGGTCACCCAGGAGTATTACCGGTTCTAAACCAACGTGCCGTTGATTACGCAATTAAAGCAGCCGTAGCACTCAACTGTGAAATTGCAGAAGAAACGAAGTTTGACCGTAAGAACTACTTTTACCCAGACAACCCGAAAGCCTACCAAATTTCACAGTTTGATAAGCCAGTAGGTGAAAACGGCTGGATTGAAATTGAAGTAGACGGATACAAGAAGAGAATCGGTATTACCCGCATTCACTTAGAAGAAGACGCAGGGAAGCTCACGCATGACGACTATGACGACGCATCCCTCGTTGACTTTAATCGTGTGGGAACACCACTCATTGAAATCGTATCCGAACCAGACATCCGCACGCCAAACGAAGCGTACGCGTACCTTGAGAAATTAAAAGCAATCTTGCAGTACACAGAAGTGTCGGACTGTAAGATGGAAGAAGGTTCATTGCGTTGTGACGCGAATATCTCGCTTCGTCCAGCAGGACAAGAAGAGTTTGGAACAAAAGCCGAGCTTAAGAACTTAAACTCGTTTACAAACGTCCAAAAAGGACTTGCGTTTGAAGAAAAGCGCCAAGCAGAAGTTCTTCTTTCAGGTGGTGAAATTCTTCAAGAAACACGCCGCTGGAACGAAGAAAAGAAAGAAACAATCCTCATGCGTATCAAAGAAGGATCTGATGACTATCGTTACTTCCCAGAACCCGACCTCGTCAACCTTTACATTGATCATGAATGGATTGAGCGCGTTCGCGAAGGGATTCCAGAACTTCCAGACGCACGTAAACAACGCTACATCAACGACTGGAACATTCCTGCGTATGACGCTGGTGTCTTAACGCAAACAAAAGCGATGGCAGATTTTTTCGAGGAAAGTGTTGAAGTTGGTGCTGATGCAAAGCAAGCGGCTAACTGGCTCATGGGTGAAGTGAACGCCTACCTTAACTCAGAAGGCATCGAAATCGAAGAAATTAAGATGACACCAACCGGCCTCGCTGGCATGATTAAGCTCATCGAAGATGGCACAATCTCAGGTAAAATCGCCAAGAAAGTCTTCAACGAAATGATGAAGAACGGCGGCGAAGCGAAACAAATCGTCGAAGACAAAGGACTCGTTCAAATCTCCGATGAAGGTCAACTAAAAGCGATCGTTGATAACATCTTAGACAATAATCAACAGTCAATTGACGACTTCAAAAACGGCAAAGACAAAGCCTTCGGCTTCCTCGTCGGCCAAGCGATGAAAGAAACCAAAGGAAAAGCCAACCCACAAGTCATCAACAAACTCATCAAAGAAGGCTTAGAATCACGCTAAGCTAAAAATCCCCCTGCTCACCGAGCAGGGGGATTCTTGTGCGTTGGAGCATAATTTCTCAAGTAGAGTTACACCTTTTTTGGAATGAAGCATAGTTACATACTGTTTTGTTGCTCTTTGAAGAAAAGATGTCGGTAATAAGCTCCATTTTCAATGAGCGATTCGTGTGAGCCATCTTCTACAATTTGACCGTCGTGCATCACGAGAATCCGATCTGCATGACGGACCGTATGCAAACGGTGAGCAACAGTGACTGTCGTGCGACCTTGCTTCAATTGTTGCAACCCTTTTTGGATTTGTAATTCTGTTCGACTGTCCACGTTGCTTGTTGCTTCATCCAAGATTAGGATTCGGGGATCACTTAGCATAACGCGAGCGATAGATAACAATTGCTTCTCACCCTCAGACAACCCAGATGCTTGCTCATCAAGATACGTATCATATCCATTCGGGAGCTTGCGAATAAAGGCATCTGCCCGAGCCTTTATTGCAGCAGTGATTACTTCGTCTTCTGTTGCCAACGGCCACCCAAAGGTGATATTCTCTCGAATGGTTCCGCTAAATAGCCACGTATCTTGCATTACAATGCTAGTCATTCTTCGGAGGACCTCATCATCTATTGACGTTATATCCAAACCGTCAATGGACACCGAACCTTCATTGGCTTCGTAGAACCGTAAGAGCAAAAGAGCTAGCGTCGTCTTTCCAGCTCCAGATGAACCAACAATAGCAACATCTTCGCCGGCTTTTAGCTTTACGTTAATATCCTTTAAGATTGGTTTATTTGCATCATATTGAAACGACACACGTTCAAACGAGATCTCCCCCCGACCTTCTGGAACTTTGGAGCCGTAGTCACTTGTAGGCATGGAAATATCAAGTACTTGAAACAACCTTTCTGCAGATGCAATTGTAGCTTGAATCGTATTCGTAATGTTGGCCACCCGGTTAATGGGCTGAGTGAATATACGAATATACATAATTAACGCTTGAACATCACCGATGGCAATGGTTCGTTGGACGACGAAGATGCCTCCAATAATGGCAACAACAACATAAATGACATTGTTCAAAAGGTTGAGCAACGGCACGATTAACCCTGAAAGGAATTGAGAACGCCAATTTGCTTCATATAGAGAGGTGTTGTAGGGGGTGAACTTAGATTTCATGTCCTCGCCCTGGTGATAGGATTGAATTAATGGGTGGTTCGTGTAGCTTTCTTCAATATAGCCATTCAAAGCGCCGAGCGCTTGTTGTTGCTGTCGAAATTGTACTTGTGAGTACTTAATAATTCGCTTCGTAATGAGAATGCTTAACGGTAAAGTGATGCACACGATTAGCGTGAGGAGGGGACTAATAATCAGCATCATGACGATAACACCAATCATCGTCATCAAAGACGTAATCGTCTGTGTTAGCGTTTGTTGCAACGTGCTACTAATTTTATCAATATCGTTAACGCCTCGACTCATCAGGTCACCCGTACTCACACGATCAAAGAATGCAATCGGTAGTTTCATGAGTTGATGATGCAATTCATGCCGTAGTGTATAGGTTACATGTTGTGCAACACCGACCATCAAGTATTCTTGGATATAAGAGAGATAAACACTAAACAGGTAGAGTGCAGCTAGCCCTAACAATAGTTGAATGATCCGATAAAAATCAACGCCTCCATTGTTCACCATACCTTCAAACAGTGTTGTGATTACTAGTCCTAAAACGAATGGACCGAGGATAAGAAACAACGTGCTCAGCACGGATGTCATTGCGACCGTCAATAGTCGGAAACGATAAGGCAATAGATAGCTGAGAAGTCGTTTCAACGTACCCCATTGGATTTTTGAATCTTGGTTTTTCATGAGGTACCCTCCTCCAATTGCGTAGTGGCTAGTTCGTGATAAATCGCACTCGTTTGTAATAACTCATGATGGTCCCTTCCCCAGTAATTTCTCCTTCATCAATAACAAGGATGTGGTCCGCTCGTTTGGCAATCCCGACGTCTTGCGTTGCGATTACTACAGTGGATTTGTTTAACTCGTGTAATAGCTTATCTAGGATCTGTCTCTTCGTTCCAGCATCGATTGCAGAAAAGCTTTCATCAAATAGATACATGTCGGTCTCTTTTATGAGAGCACGGGCAATCGCAATTCGTTGCCGTTGTCCACCAGACAAGTTCTTTCCATTTTGGGTTAACGTCGTATTAATTCCTTCGGGTAGTTCTTTAATAAAAGATTCACTTTGGGCGATCGATAACGCTCGATCGATTTGTTGCATTGAAACATTCTCAGAACCAAAGCGAAGGTTATTTTCAATCGTCCCTGAGAAAAGTTGCGTGTTTTGAGGGGAAAAAGTTACAGCGTTACGCAACGCTTCTTGATCCACATTTCGTAGATCAATGCCACCCATCACAATGTTCCCTGCACTAACATCTAACAGTCTTGGAATCAGTTGCAGCAAGGTAGACTTTCCTGAGCCTGTTCCTCCGACAATCACAGTGAGTTTACGATTAGGTATCGTACAACTCACATTTTTGAGGACGGACTTTTCCGCATTAGGATATTGGAAAGAGACATCGGCAAAGCGAAGGCTAGATTGCTGTTCAGGCGTTAATGAATAGGTTGGGTTCTTGATGGTTGGTTCAGCATTCAGCACTTCTAGGATGCGTTTTGCTGATACAGATGCACGTGGAAAACTTACAAACAATACCGACGTCAGCATGATAGAGAACAGAATGTACATGGCGTATTGAATAAAGGCCATTAAATCTCCCACTTGGAGTTCCCCGGTATTCAGTTGGAGCGAGCCAAACCATAGAAGAGCAACAATCGAGAAGTTCAAGATGAACATCATGATTGGTGTTAGATAGATCATGAGCTGATGGACATGGATCGCTGAATTCCGATAAGACTCGTTTGCTTCTGAAAAACGCTCTCGTTCTCGATCGATTTGATTGAAAGAACGAATGTCACGAATACCGGTAATGCCTTCACGAAGTGTCAGGTTCAATTGGTCGACTCTTTTTTGTAAGGAGGCAAACAACGTACCTCCTTTTTTTGCGAACCAGATGACGATAAGAATAATGATCGGTAATGGCGCGATAAGAATGAATGAAAGCGTTAGGTTTTTAGTAACCGAAAGGATAAATGCGCCAATGAACATCATCGGTGCGAGCAACATCGTTTTTAACAGAAGCGACAAGATTGTCTGCACTTGCTGAACATCATTGGTCGTGCGGGTTAATAATGTTGAATGACCGAATTGGCGGTATTCTTGAAGAGAAAAACCTTGGACACTGGCATATAATCTTTCCCTTATTGTTAAAGCGACTGAAGATGTTAATTTCGCAGTCTGATAGCCTGAACATACGGTTACCGCCACGGTCACTACCGTGATTAGTAGCATCCAAAGACCGACTTGAACAATATAAGACACATCGGCATTTGCAATGCTACATCGACAAGCTCAGCGAGAAGGGTCGGCAATGTAAGTTGAAGAATCGCTTGTAAAAACACCAAAAAAGCAATCAGCACCAGCTTGGATCGATAAGGTTTTAGATAGATTTTCATTAAGTCCAGCATCGGGTTTCACCACTTCAATTTAATGTAAAAAACCGCCGAGAGCGAACTCCCGACAGTTTCGTTGAATCATTTAAAGGAGATTAAAATCAATATCCGTGTTTAACGAATCGTTCGCACTCTCATTAAGCACATCATTAAGAATCTGTGTAACATCTAACATGTTACATACCTCCTAAGTGAAAGAATAAGGTTAAGA
>NZ_BAXA01000027.1 GCF_000698125.1 Geomicrobium sp. JCM 19038
GCTCTAGCTACACTCACCTCGCTCTAGCTACACATCACCTCGCTCTAGCTACACGTTGTTCTCCGCCAACGACTTCTCAATCCACACGGCGGCGAGTGTGCCTTCACCCATTGCAATAGTCACTTGTTCAGCGTGTACACCGACATCACCGGCGGCGTAGATGTCTTGGACGTTTGTTTTTTTCGTTCTTGCTTCAGTAATGAGGTGACCGTTTTCCATTCGTTCGCAGCCTAGTTTGCGTGCGAGATCTGATTGCGGGGTTATTTTCCCGAAGGCGATAAACGCGTGTTTTGCTTCGATTCGTTCGCCAAAATGCAATTTCACCCCGTTAAATTGTTGGTCAGTAATGAGCGGGGATTGAATGCGTTCTTCAATGTATTGAACATTCATGTCTCGTAGTAGTGCTTTATCTTTTTCACGTATTGCTTCTCTCGTATGATTAATATAAATAAGTTCGCTTGCCCAATGATGCAATCGCTTTGCCATATGAACGCCCGATTTCCCTGAGCCTAAAATGAGGGCTTTTTTTCCTTGGACTTCAAATCCATCACAATCTGGACAAATGTATACGGTACTTCCGAGGCATGGTTCTAATTGCGGGAACGGGTTCGGGTCCGTCACACCGGTAGCAAATAAAAGTCGCTTCGCAATATATGATTGTCCAGATCGTGTTAATAATTGAAAATGGTCTGTTCGTTCGATAGCTACGACTTCTTCGGTTTGATAGAGTACCCCGAGCATTTTTCCTTGCTGTTTGCCAATTCTTCTGAGTTCCTCACCACTTACTCCCTCTGGCCAACCGAGGATGTTTCGATACTTTCGACAAAGTGTTGATCTTCCTTTGCCTTTATCAAGGACGAGCACATTTCGCTTATAACGTCCAAGCTGAATTGAGGCTTGAATTCCAGCGATTCCTCCTCCAATAATGACACAATCATAAAGAATCATATTATTCCCCCTAGCATAGCTAGCTTCTGTTCTAGACCCTATTTCTATGCAATAAAAAAAGACTTGCAAATGGATCGCAAGTCTAACGCTCATCTTCAATTTCGTGACGCAATGCATCAACACTGTCTCTTCTTCGACGGTTTTTCTCATCTATATCTTGCTGGTCTTTTTCGCTCATTTCACCTAGATGCGCTTGTTGAAAATTTTCCGCTTCATTTATGTTCTCAATCGTATCATTTATGATTCGTTCGATTCGATCTCCATTGTTTTCTTTTTGACTCATCAATATCACCCCACTGTAATTTACCCAAAAAAAAGCGCAATATGCCTTGGGAGGCATATTGCCAATAGGTATTACATAAAGGGGGATGTTTGAGAGCAAAACGTGGCGAGAACCTCGACAACGTCTTCTCAAATAAGTAATTGATAATGAATATCAATGTCACTTACTATATTAGATGGTTTTCATACGAGTGTCAATAACTAATTGAAAATAATTCTCACTACTTTTCCATTACGTTAATTGTTGCTTCAGACACCGCGATTCCATTCACATAAATCATCACAATATGAGTACCTGGATAGTGCTTTCTAGTTGATAAGTCAGCGAATGAATGCGTTCGTTCTCGTTCAACGATTTCACCAGTGCGATACGTTCGGTCCACAAGAAGGAACTTCTTCTCTGATTGCTTCCCGTTCGCTTTGACGAATTGAATGCCGTACTCGACCCGCATTAATCCTGTTTGTTTTACTGTGAAGCCGTAATGCATCGTAATGCTTTCTCCGATTACAATCGAAGACGGTTCGATGTTCAACACCCCGTCTCGGACTTGTCCACTGTATCCGAAAAGCTCGTACGCTTCAGGGATGCCTTTTCGAATTAACGTTCGGCATCCGTGACGAATGATCCAATCCGTTCGTTCAGATTGCCCTTGCCATGATTTCGCCAGTTTTAAGACGTAGTTTGGGTGGTCTTTCGAAAAATCATTAAGATGATTGGCGACGCTTTTTCGCACGTATTTGGACGGATCTTCCTTTAGCATTTCCAAAATCTCTGTCGTTTTCGTTGGATCTTTAATAAATCCTGACAACGTCTTGCCCCACGGCAATCTCGGTCTAGACCCTTCACTTGCAAGCCTTCTCACGTGCTCATCCTCACTCGTCGCCCACATTTTCATGACATTCACCATTTTAGCTGGGTCTTTTTCGATAAACGGGCGAACGGCAAATTCTGAGCTAGCATGGGGGGTGAAGCGCCGGAGCATTGTTATGGACGTTTCCCAATAATCAATTCCATATTTCGCAACAAAATGAGGAAAGAACATGTAACCCGATGCACCTTTTGCATCTGCTGCGTCCGCTAAAATAGTGACCGCTTCGTCGTAATCAGCCGGTAAATACATTCGGAGGGTTTCCGCAATTTTATCGATTCGATTCATCATTTCGAGGTCTGCCCACGGTTCACGCTGGACGTCTTCGACAAAAGCATCAATGTGAAAATCATGATGCACACTTTGAACTTTCTGACCGACCGTTCGTAAATATTCTTGATTGTACATGTTTTTAATTGCCTCTGCCATCTACTGTCAACTCCTGTTTAGGTAACTTGCTTTTTTACTAGTGTAAGCCAGAACTCGCCACAAAAAACTCCCCAGCATGGGTGCCGCACCCAAAAAGTTAGAGTAAAAACTCACTTTTGGGGTGTTTTGACGTATAAAACTAAAACTGGCTGGTCAAAGTCCGATTCAATATCGAACATCAACCAGCCAATCAGTTGTTTAACAAACTCTAACTTTTTGGGGTCATTACCTGGGTCACTACCATGTGGGGAGTTTTTTCGTTTAGTGCCAACGTTGCGTAAGCATTTTACGTTTCGTATAGAAGTTAATGCCGTCTTTTCCGTTTGCATGAAGGTCACCGTAGAATGAGTCTTTCCAACCTGAGAATGGAAAGAATGCCATCGGTGCTGGAACGTTTACGTTTACACCGAGCATACCTACTTCAATGTCTTCACGGTATTCTCGTACCGCTTTTCCGCTGTTCGTATAAAGAACTGAACCGTTACCGAACTTGGATTTGTTCGTTAGTTCAATCGCTTCTTTGAGGCCTTTGACGCGAACGATTGAAAGGACTGGCGCAAAGATTTCTTCTTGCCAGATTTTCATTTCTGGCGTGACGTGATCAAAAATACTCGCCCCTAAGAAATAACCATTACCAGCTTCAGTTGGCACATCTCGTCCATCTCTTATGAGCTTTGCACCTTCACCAATTGCTTCTTCCATTTGACTTTTGACTTTGTCTAAATGGCTTTGGCGGATGACCGGCCCTAATGTAATGGAACGATCGCTGCCATCACCCATTAACAATTCATCAGCTGACTTCTTCAAACGTTCAACGAGTTCATCAGCAATCTCTTCAACAGCAACAACAACTGCAGTGGCCATGCAACGTTGACCTGCGCTTCCGAATGCACCGCTCGTAATCCCTTCAATTGTTTTATCAAGATCTGCGTCTGCCAATACGATCGAGTGGTTTTTTGCTCCAGCTAACGCCTGTACTCTTTTACCATAGCTCGCACCTGTTTTATATACGTATTCAGCGACTGGTTGTGAGCCAACGAAACTAATCGCTGGTACATCTTCGTGTTCCAACAAACCGTTCACAACGTCATGCGCACCGTGTACAAGGTTCAACACCCCTTTTGGAATGCCTGCTTCGGTTGCCAACTCAACGAGTCTTTCTGCAAGAAGAGGTGTACGTTCTGAAGGTTTCAGAACGAACGTATTTCCTGTTGCAATCGCAAGTGGGAACATCCAACATGGCACCATCATCGGGAAGTTAAACGGTGTAATTCCACCAACGACCCCAACTGGATAACGATACATTCCCGATTCAATCCCTGTTGCAATCTCTGGCAAACTCTCACCCATCATTAATGTCGGTGCTCCTGCTGCAAACTCCACGCACTCAATTCCACGCTGTACTTCCCCGTATGCATCATCAAACGTTTTACCGTTCTCTTTCGTAATTAATTCAGCAAGCTCATCATGCTTTCCAATGAGGAGCTGTTGATAATTAAACAAGTAGCGTGCACGCTTTGGCACAGGAACTTTCTTCCATGATTTAAAGGCCGCTTTTGCAGCTTGTACAGCATCATCAACATCTTCTTTCGTTGATAATGGCGTTCTAGCAATTTCTTCACCTGTTGCTGGGTTTGGAACAGATTCGTATTCTGACGTCTTCGCTTTGACCCATTCACCGTTAATATAATTAGTTAGCATGTGTCTCGCTCCTTTTTGTGTATGAATAGTTCATCAGTTGATCGTAAAGTTCCACAATCTCTTCTTTTGACGGCACTTTCGGATTTGTTGCAGGGCTTCCACTAATCAGCGCGTCTTCAGCCATCTTTTCTTTGACTAGATCAAACGCTTCTCGGTCAATTCCCCATCCTGAAAGGGTTGGAATCTCAAGCTCTTCACATAAGTGCTCAATCTCTTCGACGAACCAATTACTAAGCTCTTCATCGGATTCATCTTTAACATCTTTATTGATCATTCTCGCAATTGTTGCGAGGTCTTCTTGGCAGTCTACTTTCGTATATTTCAATATGATCGGAAGTAACATTGCATTCGACACGCCGTGAGGTACGTGGAACACAGCTCCTAATGGACGCGACATTCCGTGTACGAGACATGTCGATGCGTTAGAGAACGCCATCCCTGCAAGCATTGAACCGTAAATCATTTGGTTCCGAGCTTCCAAATTATCGCCGTTATGATAAGCTTCACGAATGTTCGCATAAAGCAACTCAATCGCCTGAAGGCTCAACGTGCGTGTGAATGGTTGTGCTTTTCGACTTATGAGTGATTCAATAGCATGTGTGAGTGCGTCAACACCGGTCGCGGCAGTTACCGACTTCGGGGTTGAGACAGTTAATACCGGATCAACGATCGCAACAAGTGGCATAAAGGCTTGTTGTTTGATCATCATCTTAATGTCTTCTTTCGTATCTGTAATGACCGTAACATCCGTCGCTTCAGACCCTGTCCCACCTGTCGTCGGGACGGTAATAAGGGGCAGTGGCTTTACTGTTGCTATTTGTTTTTGATTCATATAGTCATGAATTCGCCCCGTGTTGGTCGCAAGCACCGCAACGGCTTTAGCTGTATCAATGCAGCTACCACCTCCTAAAGCAATCACATGATCACATTGTTCAGCTCTCAACAACTGCAACGCCTCGTCGACGTATGTATCTTTCGGTTCAGTCTCCACGCCTAAGTAATTCACATAAGAAACGTCTGCCGCTTGCAAATGATCATGAAGTTGCTGGACATTTCCGAGCTGTTCCATTATTCGATCACTTACGATTAAAGCTTTCGATCCTAGCTTGTTCGCTTCTTCACCGACGCCTAAAAAGCTGTCCTTACCGTAATGAATGATTTGAGGAAGATGTACAATACGTTTTACCAATGGAATCCCTCCTTACTACGCTTTATTGCAAAAGCGATGCCAGAGTGAAACCGTTGTTGTTCTAAGTCGTACGTTTTTGCACTGTCGCAAAATGCGACAATTACTGTTGCAACTTCCGATACAGTGTCGCACGATGAATGCCTAGTTTCTCAGCTGCCTTTGTTTTATTCCCTCCTACTTCTTGAAGTACACGCTCAAGTTCTGAACAATCATCATCAATCTCTAACTCAGGGCTTGTAAACGGCTCGGTAGGTGGTCCACAAGTACGTGTTGTCCATCCGTCATCGTAACAACATAATCTACCACATTTACGAGCTCTCGAACGTTACCGGGCCAGCGATACTGCAATAACAACTGCATTGCTTCTTCACTAATTGCTTTTTTCTCAATTCCATACTCTTGAGCAAGGCGCTCCATATGAAAGCCTAGTAATTTAGGAATGTCTTCTTTTCGCTCTCGCAAAGGCGGTACTGTTAAACGAATAACATGAAGACGATAAAATAAATCTTGTCGAAATTGACCTTCTTGAACGAGTGATTTTAAATCTTTGTTCGTCGCAGCGACAATTCGGAAGTCGCTATGAATGACTTGTTCACTACCGATTCTGACAACTTCTTTCGTTTCAAGTATACGGAGAATCTTCGCTTGCATTGATGATGACATTTCTGATACTTCGTCGAGAAACAGGGTTCCACCGTGAGCTTGTTCAAACTTCCCACGTCTTCCTCCTTTACGAGCATCCGTAAACGCTCCACCTTCATAGCCAAACAGCTCAGACTCGAGCAAGTTCTCTGGAAATGCTGAGCAATTGATGGCCACAAACGGTCCTTCTGCCCGCGAACTCATATGATGAATGCCTTGTGCAAACAACTCTTTCCCTGTTCCGCTTTCACCTTGAATGACAACAGATGCTTTCGTTCGCGACGCTTTTCTTGCAAGACTTTTCACTCGTTGGATGCTTGCGCTTTTGCCAATCATCGTTTCAAATGTTTGCACTGCACCTTCTCGTTCTGTGTTTACAGCCCCAGCCTTTGATGCAACTTCATGTTGTAAAATGCGATGCAACTCGGTCATTCCTTCAAAGATTAGCATCCCGACTGCCCCGACAATCTCGCCTTCTTGCCAAATCGGAAGTCGATGAACGACCATCTTCTGACCTTGGATCGTTTGGACTTTACCCCGCTCTGGAATGCCCGTTTTTACAACTTGATGAAGTTCTGTGTTATCAATGACAGACGTCACGTCACGCCCGATCACATCACGTTCTTTCAGTCCACCAAGAAAATCTCGGTACGATTGATTCATCGAGGTAATCGTTTGATTACGATCAATGATGACGATCCCTTCATACGCAGAGTCAAAAATTAAAGATAATGTGGCACGATCTTGATCTTGGACCGTTTGGAGCATGCGTTGGGTTATGACACCAACGATTCGCTCGCCGTCAGTCACAACCGATAACGTTCGCTGTTCAACAGGGAATGGGTCGCTTTTCTTAACACATTGAATCGGTAACAACTCGTGTTTTTGAAGAATGTCTTCACCCGAACTTTCCACTAGACGCTTTGCAATGAATTCAAGTGTCACCGTACCAATCGGTTGGTGGTGTTGATCAATGATAACAATTGAATGCTCCGTATGCACAACGATCATTAACCACGTTTGAATATCCTGATTTTCAAATGCCACGATTGTCGCTCGCTCGCTTTTTTCACCGCACGTAAACGTTTTGTACGTAACATCCATGTTCACGCCAACTCGCCCTGCTTTCGAAGTTCATACTCTTCCTTTAACATACTCATCAGTACTTCATCACGTCTAATGCCGTTCACATGAACGGCTTGCCGACGAGCGCCTTCGCGAACAAACCCATTTTTTTCATATGCTCGGATTGCCCTCACATTATGGGACAACACCTCAAGTTCAAGTGGATTTAATTGCAATGTTTCAAACACGTACGCTTGCAGCAAACGCACTGCTTCACTCTCGTACCCTTTGTTCCAATCTTTGCGTTGATGAAGGGCAATTCGAAATCCACAAACAGAATGATGTTCGTCAATATCTATAATTGCCGCATCGCCGATCGTTTCTTTCTGACCTTGGTGATAAATTGCAAAGTCATATCTTGTTGAATCTTGAACAAATCTCTCATACGCATCTTTAATCTGCTCTTTCGTAAATGTGTGTCTCGTACCCATTAAATCTAAACTTTCTGAATCACTCATACTTATAAAAATGCTGTCATAATCCGACGAATCAATGGATTTAAGTTGTATGTTCATTACATTTACTCCTTCCAATTCTCGCAAAAATATGTTTAAGTCTTAGTGGAGGCATTTATTTTATAGTTTTTATACATAGGTAAAGTGAGGTCTTGCACGTGAATTCACAGCAATTTTCGCCATATATCACGTTCGAAAGAACCCAGTGGGCAGATTTTAGACAAATGAGCGACTGGTCACTAACCGATGTCGATTTACGCGAATTACAAGGATTAAATGAGCGACTGTCGATGACGGAAGTGGCTGACATTTACGTCCCACTCTCTCGTCTTTTACATTTACATTATACCAAAGCAAAAGAATTACATCAGGATACAAACCGATTCTTGCAATTGGATACGCTTACAGTTCCTTTTATAATCGGGATCGCAGGAAGTGTCGCAGTTGGAAAAAGCACCACGGCTCGGATCATTGAACATTTAGTATCCCAATGGCCTGGAAAACCACGAGTTGAACTCGTCACAACCGATGGATTCTTATACTCCAATGAACAACTCGAAGAACTCGGTCTCATGAAGAAAAAAGGCTTCCCGGAGAGCTTCGACGTATCGCGTCTCTTTAGGTTTTTATCTGAATTAAAATCCGGAGAAGAGCGCGTCACCGCTCCTCTTTATTCACATATGAAATACAACGTTCTACAAGATGAAGAGCAAGTGTTAATGCGACCAGATGTCGTTATTGTGGAAGGGATTAACGTTTTGCAACCACCGAAGCTTGAAAAACACCAAGCGAGAACGTTCGTGTCAGACTTCTTTGACGTTTCTATGTACATCGATGCCGAAGAACCGATGATTGAACAATGGTACAAAAACCGCTTCAACTTACTTAGAAAAACATCGTTCCAACAGCCAGAATCCTACTTCCAGAAATTCAAAGACTTAACTGAAGACGAAGCACGAGCCGTCTCAGATCGTATTTGGAAAGAAACAAACCGTGTAAATCTCGTTGAGAATATTCTTCCGACGAGAAACCGCGCCGACCTAATCTTACAAAAAGGTGAGGGCCATAAAGTCGAACGGATTCACGTTCGAAAGTTGTAAAAAGGAACGCTGCATGCAGCGTTCCTTTTTACTGTTCTTCTAACACGTCGATCAACTGCTGAAACCCTTTTTTAGCTTCTTTAAACGTGAACATCGGATACATATGCATCATGCTTTTCGCTTCGATGTATGTAACGTTTTTCCCTTCACCTTCTGCCTTCTCTACGAACTTCTTTACATCTGGCTGTAAAATATCATGCGTTCCCATGAAAATCGTAAGCTCCGAATCAAAATCAGATGTACCATATGCTGGGCTGATCAATGGGTTATCCAACTCCAAATCACCAGCGTACCAGCGTCCCGCCTCTTTAACACCAGGTGTCGCTAAAAATACATCTTTGCTTTCTATTTTTTTAATGGCAGTATTCGTCATGGACACGTCTAACCACGGTGAAATTAGTATGGTTTTGTCAGGCTGCTCTTGATCGTTTTCTTTTAACTTTTGAACGAGCGATAAAGCAAGCCCTGCCCCTGCTGAATCCCCCATAATGACATCTGGAAAGCGATCGTGAAGAACCTCTTCAGTAGCAGCGATCGTTTCTTCGTACGTATGTTCAGGTGCTAACGGATACAAAGGAACAGTGATTGTACAAGGGAAGTGTTCAATGATGCGTTGTAAGAAATACCAATGAGTGACCGTAATATGGTGAACATACGCTCCGCCATGCAAATAAAATAGATGACGTTTCGGAGTCTCGCCCTTTGGACGCAACACATAGACAGGAACATTGCCATAATCTAATCGTTCTACATCCAAGTTCGTTAACACCTTCAATGGCGGCGTATAATCTAGGTGCCGTCTCGTTTCAATCCCTTTTCGCAACGACTCACCCGTTTGTTGCCAAAACTGCTTTCGCCTCGTCACTTTTAACATGAATTTGAACATTCGACTCCCTGCACTTTCCATCCGCTGCCTCCTCTACGCTGTTTTATTTTATTATACCAAACTGCTACTCGAACACTGAGCACTTTGTCGAACGAACAGTCTTCCACTACGTTCATTTGTACATTTCTTTTTCATCGAATTGACTGATTTATACGAGTCCCCTTTTCATTCATATGCTATATCACGAATAGAATGAAAGGATCAATTGAATTATTGCCCGGAAAACAAACAAGATGCAAACAATAGTACGGTAATTATTAGTCCTATATCCCCGAACGAACAAAGGTTATGGAAATGACTACAATCTCAGTAGGATTTTTCCCTTTTAGTGTAAGAGTAAACGCACAAACAAATATGATTAAACTCGCAATGAGTTTGACTAAGTGTTTCGGTCATTGATGTACAATAAATCTAGAACCCGGTAGAATATCGGACCTGGCCCGTGCTGAGTAAGCGCGAAAGGGGAAGTGTACATGATGGGAGCCTGCCATCTAGTATCGTTGTTCTTGAGGTTAGCTCATAATAAAAACGGCCCCGTCGTCGGGACCGTTTCCATACTTCATTTAATTGCTGGCTGTAATTGCTTTTGCAATTGTTACTGTACGCTTTGCTTGGTTTGCAACAGCTTCATCAAGTTTGTTTTCTTGAATGTTCCCTTCACCGTCAACGGTTGCGCTCGTTCCGTACGGGTTACCGCCTGATTCAAATGTAACTGGGTCTGTATACCTGGTGCGGCAATAATTGTTCCCCAGTGGAACATGGTTTTGTAAAGAGCAAGAACCGTTGCTTCTTGACCACCATGTGGGTTTTGCGCTGAACTCATCGCACTTACGACTTTGTTAACAAGCTTTCCTTGAGCCCAAAGACCGCCCGCTTGGTCGATGTATTGTTTTACTTGACCTGGTACGTTACCAAAGCGAGTTGGTACGCTCCAAATGATGGCATCTGCCAGTCAAGATCGTCCATTGTTGCTTCTGGTACATCTTGTGTTGCTTCATAGTGCGCTTTCCATGCTGGATTAGACTCAATCGCTGCCATCGGTGCAAGTTCTGGAACTTTAACTAGCTTGACTTCTGCGCCTTCTTTTTCTGCAGCGTCTTTTGCCCAGTTTGCCATTTTGTAGTTTGTTCCTGTTGAACTGTAATAGATAATTGCTACTTTAACCATGATATCCTTCTCCTTTGTTGGTTCTTTAGTATGGTCTTTCCCGAATAATCTAGCTAAAAATCCCATAATTTCTCTCTCCCTCTCCACCTCCTACGTAAAATTAAAGATGGTTAATCGTCCGAACTTCAGCCGGACGAAGGTTTGCTTCGATTTTGTCCCGGTCTGATTCATACCACTCTGGAAGCTTTAACTGCTCACCCATCGTCTTGTATGACTCGTCATGTGCAAACCCTGGAGGGTCTGTCGCAATTTCAAACAACAGTTGGCCACGCTCACGGAAATAAATCGCGTTAAAATACTGACGATCTTGAACTGGAGTCACTTGATATCCAGCATTTGCAACATGCTTTTGCCACTCCACTTGCTCATCATCATCTTTCGCGCGATAAGCAATATGATGTACCGTTCCAGCACCTAGACGACCTGTCCCCACATTGTCAGCATACAAATCAATCGTTCCGCCAATGGCTGCGTTCGATGAAAAGCGGATAAATCCGTCTTGTTCTCCGACTCGCTCAAAGCCCATCGTCTCTTCTAATAATGTTGCGGTTTCTTTAACGTTAATTGAAAGAAGTGTCGCACCACTAAATCCTTTAATGGCTTCAATTTCGCTTATGCCGTTAAACGGCCACTGACTGTTTCGTCCTGATTCTTGCTCAACAAGCGAGAGTTGAAGCCCATGTGGATCTTCGAATTGAAGGTGTGTTTGACCGAAGCGAGTTGTTTCTTCATACGAGACGCTAAATTTCTCAAATCGCTTCTTCCAAAAATCCATCGTTCTCGGTGGAATCGCAAAGTCCGTTCGACCGACTTGCCTCCACCGATTGCGCCTTTATGAGCACCTGGCCAAGGGAAGAACGTCATAATCGTGCCTGGACTGCCATTGTCATCTCCAAAATACAAATGATACGTCCCTGGATCATCGAAATTAATGGTTTTCTTCACGAGCCGCATCCCTAGAAAACTGCATAGAAATCAACATTTTCCTGAGGATCACCAACGATTGCCGTAATATGATGTATTCCTTTTGTTTTCATACTTATGCCTCCCTTTGTTTAGGATGTCCAGAGTTAGAAAGGATATTGATTACAACCAATTACATTATCTTTAATTCGAGATAATTGGGCAAAAAATATGGAATTAATTTATCTCTAATTTGAGATAATAGTAACAAAAAGCCTTGCGATATGTCAAGACTTTCTATCACAACTTTGTTGATTTGCCCAATTTCTTTAGAAGATCAATGGCCTTTTCCTTTTCTTCTGAATCTAGCCCTTCCATAATGGACTCAATCGCTTCTACATGACTTGGGAAGATCTCATCCATAAACGAACGGCCTTTTTCCGTTATCGAAACGAACGTAATTCGTCGATCATTTGGACACGGTTTTCGTTGCGTGTAACCTCTTTTTTCCAATTTGTCTACGACATACGTAATGGAACTACTTGCAATCAATACTTTTTCTCCGATTTTCTGGACAGGCTGATCCCCTTTATTGTAAAGAAGTTCAATCACTGCGAACTCTGTTGGATTTAACCCGTGCGAGCGAATATCATGTTCAACATTTCTTTTCACTGATTCAAGTGAGCGTGTCATTACAACGAATAGTTTTAGTGCTAAAGCTTGTTCTTGATTCCATTCAGTTGTTGTCATTTTCTAACCACCTTCGTATACCTCATTATAACACCGTTACTCTTTCACTTCACTAGGTCTCCTCTGTATCATTTAAAGACATTGACAAGGGAGGACTGAACTCCTACGCTAAACATGAAAAGAGGGATCAATTTGAACAATAACGAAATTGAAAAGAAAGTTGTCGAGCAGTTTCAACAAGACGAGAACATGATGATTATGGTGTTTGCGCAGTGGTGTGTGAACCATGACCTAGACCCAGTCGAGCTATACGAGCGCGCATATCCATCACAATCGATGCATCCAGAACATCGGAAAACGATTGACGATGTCACTGTTCCAAAAGAAGAAGCTGAAGACATTGACACAGCTACCGTATTATCCGTGTTACAACTATTCGGGAATACTGATTTAGCTGCCATCGTAGAGGAACAATCGCGCAAAAACAAACCTTCGTCCGATTAAGGCCGAAGGTTTGTTTTTTAGAAGAATAAGAAATGTGCCATGAAGGCGATAATCGGTAGTGTAATTAATGTACGAATAATAAATACCAACACCAAATCTAACAAGTTAAGCGGTAAGTTAGAGCGTAAAATAAGTACACCCACTTCCGACATGTAAACCAACTGTGTCATCGATAAACAAGCGATGACGAATCTCGTCAGTTCACTATCAATGCCTGAACCGACAATAGCTGGTAAGAACATATCAGCAAACCCAACAACTACTGCAACAGCTGCGTCAGAGGCTTCTGGAATTTGTAGCAATTGCAATAATGGTACGAACGGATACGAAATGATATGGAAAATTTGCGTGTATTCCGCAATGATTAACGCAAGTGTCCCTAAACTCATAACGAGTGGTAGTAGTCCGAACCAAATGTCTAATACATTTTTCGTTCCTTGCTTAAGCATCACACCTGCACTAGGAGTATTCGACGCCTTCGTTACAGCTTTATGGTACCCCCATTTAAAGACTGAAGTGTTTTCAGGGACAGGATCTTCTGTTGTGATCTGTTCTGCACGCTCATAATACTTGTCTTTCTTCCATGAAAGAGGAGGAATTCTAGGTGTGATCACTGCAGCTATAAATCCTGCGACACAAACCGTAATATAAAACTGTATGAACATGTGACTAATATCCAAAAACTGCACAATTAGAATACTAAACGCTATTGAAGCAATGTTAAAGTTTGTCGCAATGACCGCAGCTTCACGTCCAGTATAAAACCCACGTTCATATTGTTGCATCGTAACGAGAACTCCAACCGTACCACTACCAAGCCATGAAACGATCATATCCACCGATGACCGACCAGGAGCGGTAAATAACGGACGCACAATTCTACGTAACAACGTACCGAAAAATTCCATTAAACCGTATTCCGTTAGAATCGGTAAGAACAAACCAGCAAACAAAAACCACGTAAACAATACTGGAACGAGAGATCCAAGAACTTCTCCTCCTGTGGCACTATCCCAAATCCAGCTTGGTCCAATTTGAAAAATAACGATAATCGCAAAGATTGCGCCGAGAATTCTCCATACTAACCATACATTACTTACATAAAACAAATCTCGAATAAACCCATTATTCATCAAGCCTGTCGGTTGGACCTTTGAGACGATGATTGAACCGACTGCAGAGATAACGAGTAAGATTGTTACAATCATCGGGATGCTTCCACCCATTAACGCTTGTACGTACGAGGCCATAATTCCAACACCGATCGTAACTTCATCACCAACTGGGATTGGAATTAAGAACATACCGATTCCTAAAATAGCAAAAATGATAAAACGCCAATGGCTCGCTTCTTTTACTTGCGTATTCATATGTCCTCCAAGATGTGTAATTTTTCTATGTCATACTAAAACGCAAGAAACGTGCCAAATAATAAAACGATGAACGCTACAATTTGATCCAAAAATAAATCAAATTAAGTTAATTTTGATTTATTTTTGGATCTCGATTTGTTTTTGAATCGATTTTGTACTCTTTTAACTTTCGAACGACAGAAGGTTGGCTCAATCCAAGAAGCTTACTCATCTCATACGTCGTATTGCACTCATCAAATGCAAGTTGTAACCAATGTTGTTCTACCTTTTTCAACTCTTCTTTTAATTGAAACCCTTCACTTAATAAAGGTTTACCTTCTGTAGCCGGTAGCGAGCGACGTTCTTTTGATTCAAAGATTCCTTTCAAATCTTCCACCGTTACGAGTTCTTCTGAGCTCGTTAACAATAAACGTGATAAAAAGTTCTCGAGTTCTCGCACGTTCCCAGGCCAGTGATAATGGTAAAGACGTTCTAACACTTGAGGGTGGAGCTTTCTCTTCAAATCATAACGCTCATTTATTTCTTCAACCTTTTTAAAGATTAACCCTGGAACGTCTTCACTACGTTCGCGTAATGATGGGACGGTGATTGGAATTACATTAATGCGGTAATACAAATCTTCACGGAACAACCCTTTCTCGACGAGTTGTTCTAAGTTGCGGTTCGTTGCGGCTACAAGGCGGAAATCCACATGTTTCTCGACTCGTCCACCAATTGGAGTGACTTTCTTTTCTTGCAACACTTGCAGTAACTTTCCTTGCATTTGGAGAGGAATATCCCCAATTTCATCAAGAAAAAGTGTTCCCTCGTCTGATAACTCAACAAGGCCAATCCTGCCTTGACGATCCGCGCCGGTAAATGCCCCTTTTTCATAACCAAACAACTCAGCCTCGAACAGCGTATCAGGAATCGCGCTACAGTTAATCTCGATAAATGGTCCATCAAGTCGCTTGCTTTCTTTATGAAGCTCACGGGCAAACATACTTTTTCCAACTCCAGATTCTCCGTAAAAGATGACAGAAGCGTCTGACGGGGCTGTACGACTAATCAATGTCTTAATGCGACTAATCGCCTTACTCTCATGAACGATCGAATGAAATGTCTGCTCTCTCGTTCGCAACACATCCAGTTCATTTTGATAACGTTCGCTTTGCGCTTGCAAGGACTCGTATTCCTTTTTCATTTCCTGAATCTCAGTGAGGTCATGCGAAACGCTAATGACTCGAACGATCTCTTTTTTCTCATCGCGAACGGGAAAAGCTGTTGCCATGACCGTACGACCGGTTACAGTTGCTTGCATGACTTGTTGTTGCTTCCCCGTTTGCATCACGAGTTTCGTAATTGAAGGTTTGAAGACTCCTTCAAGTTCCAGCTGTTCGACATTTCTTCCAATTAATGCGTTGTGAGTGACCCCGTAGATTTCCGCACAACTGGGGCTTGCTCGTAGCACATGCCCTCTTCCATCTGTAATCACGATATTATCAGTTGAATGATTGAGCACCGCATCTAGTTCTAAATCTAAGTTGTTCGCCATTCACGTTTCACCTCACTACAAAGTTGGTATAAATATTGCATTAAAAGAGTGTTAGATCGTGATAAGGAGTGTTATAGATGTATAAACCTAAAGATTCTTCAACATCCCCACGCTTTAGTGGCGTAAGAACATTCATGCGTTTGCCTAATATTAAGACGACCGAAGATATTGATTTCGCTGTACTCGGTGTTCCATTTGACACGGCTGTTTCAAATCGAACAGGAGCCCGTTACGGCCCTGCACATATTCGCGATTTTAGCGTTTTGTTGCGACCATACAACGCGTCCCAAGACATTAACATCTTCGATCATTGCTCTGGTGTAGATTATGGTGACATTGACATTATTCCAGGAAACATTCACCGTACATATGAACGAATTCAAGAAGGACTAAAACCTTTACTAGATAAAGAAATTCGTCCAATTATTCTCGGTGGAGATCATTCAACATCCCTCGGTACGCTGCGTGCATTTAAAGAAAAATACGGTCCTGTCGCACTTGTTCACTTTGATTCACATAGCGATACGTGGGACAACTACTTTGGTGAAAAATACATGCACGGTACCCCGTTCCGTCGAGCAGTTGAAGAAGGCTTGATTGATGTCGATCATTCTATACAAGTCGGTTTACGTGGCCCGCTTTATGGACCAGAAGATGTAACTGATCCACGTGACCTTGGGTTTGAAACGATTCTAATGGATGAAGTTCATGATCTTGGTGTTGAGAACGTGTTAAAGCGCATTCACAAGCGTGCTGCCGGTGCACCTGTTTTCGTTTCTTTTGATATCGATTTTGTTGATCCTGCGTATGCGCCAGGAACAGGAACACCCGAAGTTGGCGGCCCTACAAGCCATGAGGCACTTCAATACGTTCGTGGTTTGAAAGGCTTGAACATCTTAGGCTTTGACCTTGTAGAAGTGCTCCCTGCATACGACAACGGAGACATTACCGCAGCGCTTGCTTCAGCTGTAGCGTTCGAAATGATCTCTCTTGTTGCCTTAGAAAAAGCTGGACGTTTGTAAACGCATTATCTTTCATAATCCAAAGAAAAGCAATGGGAGCGGTCTCCCATTGCTTTTCTTAAACATTCCGATAGACCCGACTGTAAAAGCGCATCTCTGCCATCGCTGTTACAAACTCATTAACAAATGTACTTGCTTCTCGTTCGACAATCACACCAGGCTTGCCGGTAATGTTCATTTGTTCAATGATCACCGCGCCTTCTTCCGTTGCACCGATTGGCTTGAAATGATTGTATGTGTCGCGTACAAAGTTCCTCGCTTTCCTCATGAAATAACGACTCGGATCGCTTCCCCCAATGACGTACAACCCATCGTATAGAAGAGGTGATCCTGTTAGGAATGTCTCATCAATGGAGTACTTAACACTATCTGTTCCTTCGACATCTCCAAGTCGCTCCCCGACAAAAACAAGTTCCAGTCCTGCTTCTTCTAACTCACTTAAAACGTATTTCGTTTCATTTCCGTCAAATCCATCAGCAATGAGCACACCCACTCTTAATGTGTTCGGATAGCGGGGTTGATTTATTAAGCTTAAAGCTGCAGAAGACTGTTGCACCGAAACTTGAGAGACATTCGGTCGTTTCACCCCTACTTCTTTCGCCACAAGTGCGGCTAGCTCATGGTCGATTTTACCGAGCATATTCACAACACGTTGGCGAACTTCAATCGTTTCGACTTTTCCAAGCTCAAATGAAAAAGCTTGAATGATATGATCTTTCTCAACAGGACTCATACTGTTCCAGAAAAGCCGCGCTTGAGAATAGTGATCTTCAAAACTAGGAGCCGTCTTCCGAACTTTAATACCTTCAACAGTTGATGGATACGTACTAAATCCACCTTCTCGTGGCGGCACTTCTTTCGGCGTATTGCCCGCTAAATAATTGTTATGGTAAGCCACTTGCCCTTTGTTAATTGTAATACGACCTTGACCGTCTCGTTGATTATTGTGGATTGGGCAAACAGGGCGGTTAATCGGGAGCTCTTGATAATTTGTACCGACGCGATACAATTGCGTATCAGCATAGGAAAAGACTCTTCCATGAAGGAGCGGGTCATTTGAGAAGTCGATGCCCGGCACGATCTGCCTGGATGCAGTGCACTTTGTTCCGTTTCAGCAAATACGTTATTAACATTGCGATTCAACGTCATTTTACCGACGATTTGAACAGGAACTTCTTCTTCTGGCCATAGTTTCGTCGCATCTAAAATATCGAAATCAAACATGAACTCATCATCTTCGGATATTATCTGCAGACCTAATACGTATTCAGCAAAATTGCCCATTTCGATATTGTTATACAAATCCCGCCGATGAAAGTCCGGGTCTGCGCCTCCGAGTTTTTGCGCTTCATCCCAGATGAACGAATGGGCGCCAAGCACTGGTTTCCAATGAAACTTCACAAAATGCGAAGTCCCTTCACGGTTGACGAGTCGAAACGTATGAACGCCAAACCCTTCCATCATCCGAAAGCTTCGTGGGATTGTCCTGTCAGACATAATCCACATCATCATATGAGCCGATTCAGTATTGCTACCGATAAAATCCCAAAACGTATCATGAGCGGTTTGACCTTGAGGAAATTCAGTGTGTGGCTCAGGCTTTACAGCGTGGATCAAGTCTGGGAACTTGATGCTATCTTGTATAAAGAAAACAGGTATATTGTTACCTACAAGGTCAAAATTCCCTTCATCTGTATAGAACTTTGTCGCAAATCCTCGTACGTCTCGATTCGTTTCATTTGCCCCTCTTGATCCTGCGACTTGCGAAAATCGAACAAACACCGGTGTAATTTTGTTTGGATCTTGTAAAAACGACGCTTTCGTTAAATGAGCTAACGATTTATACACTTGGAATTCTCCGTGCGCTCCGTAACCTCTTGCATGCACGACTCGTTCTGGGATTCGTTCCCGATCAAAGTGAGCGAGTTTCTCTTGAAACAAAAAGTCTTCGTGTAAAGTCGGTCCACGCAGACCTGCTTTTAATGTATTTTCGTCGTTAGAAATCTTCGTTCCTTCATTTGAAGACATTTCCTTTCCTTTATTATCTTGTGTAAATTTATCTAACTGATGGTCTTTGTCATTCCAATAACGGTCTTGATCTTTTGCCAACGTACACACCTCCCTCCTATATCTATATTAGAAGGGAATTCTCATATGCACGCTTACTCATACATTTCAGCTTCAACATCCCAAACGTTTTGTTGTTTTCGTAACATCACAATTTGTCCGATATGATAACCCGTATGAATGACCATATTCGCGACCATCATCGCCCACGTTTCATCTGTATATTCACTAATCTGTTGTTCCCATTCCCATTCTTCTGTTTCTTGAATGACTTGCATCCAATCGTCCATAATTGTCGTGATTGTCGCAACAGTGACTTCCCAATCCATCTCTGTCCCAGAAACAAATGTATCTTCATTCCGTTCTTCAATCGGTGGTACAGGTTCACCTTGAAAACGGTCCAGACATCGACCATTGTAGGTAATTAAGTGATTCACAATCTCATGGATGCTATGAAGATCAACACGCTCTTTCCAATTTGCTTGTGCCTCGTTCACTCCAGCTAATGCTTGTTGCAAACACGCAAACCAATGGTTCTCATCATGACATGCCGACAATTGTCTGAGAAAAACCTGCTGTGCTCCCATGCGCCACTGTACCCCTTCCATATCGCTTTAAAGAATACCTATTCCACATCGATTACAATTTTCCTGCTACATTTCCATGAACCGACTCAACGACCATGACATACAATAGACTATTACCTAGTTAGAAAGGGAGTGCAATGATGCCTCGTGAAAGTTATCATCTATGGCGAAACAGTCGTAGCAACACACGTCAACGTCACGGAAAAAAGCGTCACGGATATCGAGTAGAAATCAACAACAATTTAATTAACGGTCCCGGAGTTGTTGGTGGAGGTCAAACCCCTACAGTCCCTACTACCCCAACACCGCCGACAGTTCCAACCATTCCCACAGTACCTACGACACCTGCAACAACAAATGAATAACCAAAAACCCACGGGCAAATTGCCTGTGGGTTTTTGGTTAAGAGCTCATTGATTCTCCACCATCGACGTGTAGCACTTGACCGTTACGTGCCTTGAATCATCCGAAGCTAAATACACATACGTCGGAGCTAACTCAAAAGGCTGAGCCATTCGATCAAAGAGATTTAAACCGTGCAACGCATTTTCATCTGAAGAAAAACTTGCAGGAATGAGTGGCGTCCAAATTTTGCCTGGCGCAACTGCATTAACACGAATCTTTTTCGGGGCAACATTCCGAGCTAACGCCCGTGTAAAACCGACAATCGCGCCTTTCGTTGCGGTATAATCCATCAGTCTTGCTTCACCGACATACGTAACGACCGATGCTGTATTAATAATTGCATCTCCTGCTTGTAAATGAGGTACTGCCTCCCGAGTCGTATAAAAATGAGAGTATATATTAATCTTGAACGTCTCATCAAATTGTTCGTCACTAATATCCATGATTTCATTTTGATGAAATTGAATGCCAACGTTATTGACGAGTATGTTTAATCTACCAAAGGTTTGGATCGTTTCTTGTACAATTTTTTTACACTGTTCCTTATCACTAAGATCGCCCGGCAACAAAAGGCATTGTTGCCCTAATTGTTCTATTCGGCGTTTCGTACGATTGGCATCGTCATGTTCATCCAAATAAGAGATTGCAACATCTGCGCCTTCTTTTGCATAGCTAATCGCCGTTGCAGCTCCAATCCCACTATCTCCGCCGGTAATAAGCGCAACTCTACCTCGAAGTTTTCCACTACCTTTATCATTTGGATTCTCCACAATGGGTCTTGGCACCATCACATCTTCAATACCAGGTTGGCGTAATTGTCGTTGCTCAGGTTGAGCTAAAGGAATTTCTTCATAGCGCTTTATTGTACCCAGGTTCGGATACTGAGGATATGGATCAATGATTAAATTCTCTTCGTACCAGCGCTGATACTCACGGATTTCTTCCATTTGCTCTTGAGATAATTTATCACTCACAAACGACCAACTCCTTCATCCACAGCTTATGCTGGGCAGATGCGGATGTGAAAGAAGTCAAGCTCAAGTTACGTATTAAAGCGTAACGTACGATATGGAGGTGTTTCGATGAATTCCATTGAATTTTTCCCAGAAGTTACTCGCCTTTTTGAAACGAGTCCTGAGCCGCTCGTGATGAACTATACGGACCATGTATTTCTAGTACCTTCGAGCTCTTTTCGTCCACCTTACTACACAGAAGCACGATACGAACCTTACTATTCGGATGTCTAGGAGATTCAAAAAAGACAAGTCACCAAGCAGGCCACTTGTCTTTTACTTAAGGGTTTCGCTCAAATGTCGCTTTCGCTAATTGGGTAATCGTCATATCGTCCATCGGTGGGTTGTGTAACCCTGCACGTACGTCCCGGTAATACCGCCCTAACGGATTACCTGTTGCAAGACTTCTTGCACCGACAACACGCATTGAAAGATCGACAATCGTTTGCGCGTCATTTACGACACTATGCTTTACGGCACCAAGTTCAAGCTTCATATTGTTCCGCTCTTCATTGGAGCTTTCATCCCATTTTTTTGATACTGCATAGAGAAAATGCCGATTTCTTACACGCAACAGTTCAGCTTCACCGATCTTTTGTTGCACGTTTGGCAAGTCGGCAATTGTACCGTCAATGCTATTCGGGGAGTGATTGTTCGCGGCGCTTGCGCTGTATGATAAAGCCGCCGTTGCGATTCCTAAATACGTGACTGGAATATGCAGAAGCCACCCTGCAGCGTCTTTAAAGCCTGGGGTTAACGTTTCGACGTAATCTTTGTCACGGACAATCACACGGTTTAAAATTAAATCATCACTGCCAGTTGCTCGCATCCCGAGCGTATCCCATGTATTCTTGACAGCAACTCCGTCGAGGTCACGGCGAATGAGGAAGTTCCCTACCTCATCACTACCTTCAATCGCAGCACTCACAACGAAATAATCAAGCGTCGGCGCCAGTGTCGTAAACGTTTTCCGTCCAGTAATTTCATAGCCACCGTCCACTTTTACCGCGGTTGTCTCAGGTTTCCCTCCCCTTGTAGGACTACCTGTTGCGAGTTCACTTGCGGCATTATTAAGAAGCGCTCCGTTCTCAATCACATCGCTTACGACTTCTCGGTACACTTCGTCATCCCATGTCCTTTTTTCACCGAGGGTCATGATAATTCCCATATGCCAGCCGATCGCTAACGCCGTCGAGCCATCTGCTTTCGCGATAATTTCTTGAAGCTCTAGCAATTCGGTAAGCGAGATCCCCTTCCCACCATACTCTTTTGGTACACTTAACCCTGGGTAACGAATACTTTTCAGGGTAGTAAAATTCTCGTGGGGAAAGCTACCTTCAGCGTCGTGTTGATGCGCACGTTCTGCGAACGCTTCTACCGTTTTTGCTAAAAACTCTTTCCGTTCTTGTTGGTTGCTTAAAGCGAACATATCTGACATCACTTTCTCAACTCCTTTGTGTAAATAATACTAAATCCATCTGAATAATGCACCTACAGTGAATTAGAAGTTCATGATAAAATAGTGAAACTTACCTAGATACTAAATCGTATCAATTAAGTAGAAGAAAGGAGCGTTATGAATGACAGTCGTACTCATCGTTTTACTTTTAATCGTAATTGGAGCTGCCGTAGCGATCGGTATATTCTGGTTCAGCTCGTACAACCGTCTTGTGAAATATCGAATGTGGGCGGAGGAAAGCTGGGCACAAATTGACAACATGCTTAAACAACGCTATGACATGATCCCAAATCTTGTTAACACCGTAAAAGGATACGCCAAACACGAACAAGAAACGTTAACACAAGTCATCGAGAAACGTAATCAAATGCAAGATTCAAATGTGTCACGTAATGAGCAAATGCATGCAAACAATGAAGCGGAACAAATGCTCGGCCGTTTATTTGCTTTACGTGAGGATTACCCCGATTTAAAAGCAAATGAAAACTTTATGCACTTACAACAAGAACTTACCTCAATGGAGCGTAAGCTCGCCTATTCAAGACAAACGTACAATTCAACCGTTCGCGACTATAACATCGCCGTGCAATCGATTCCGACGAACTTCGTTGCAAATGTACACAACTTCCTGCAATATGAAATGCTTGAAACGCCGGAAGAAGAGCGTGAAAATGTAAAAGTAGAATTTTAAGGCGGGTCGCATGAATCGATTAAAACAAATTCAACATAATAAAAGAAAAACCGTCGTCATCGTTACTGGCTTTATTTTATTCGTTCTATTTGTAGGGGCGGCTCTTACGTACAGTTTGTACGGCGAGATCTTTACAGGCTTATTAATGGCACTTGTTATTGGTGGCGGCTATAGTGCAATGATGATCTTCAGCAGTACGAACGTCGTTATGCGGATGAACCATGCTCAAGAAATTACAGAGCGCTCCCAAAACGTTCAACTATGGGAGATGGTTGATAACATGGCGATGGTTGCTCGCATCGAAAAGCCACGACTATTCATTATTAAAGACAATAGTCCAAATGCTTTCGCAACCGGAACTTCACCCAAGAACGGTGCGGTTGCGGTAACGACAGGTCTAATGGACCACTTAAACCACGATGAACTTGAAGGTGTTATTGCACACGAAGTTGCCCACATTAAGAATTACGACATTCGATTATCAACGATTGCAGTGGCGCTCGTTTCAGCTGTTGCCATATTATCTGATCTCGGTATGCGAATGATGTTCTTCTCACGTGGTGGCAATAATAAGCAGCATCCGTTCGTTTTGATATTAGCGCTTGCATTAGTGATTCTATCACCGCTCATTGCCGTGCTCATTCAAATGGCGATTTCAAGAAACCGTGAATACCTTGCGGATGCAAGTGCAGCAGAACTTACGAGAAACCCTGAAGCGCTAGCTTCTGCATTGCAAAAGATTACTGGCGTTGACACACCGGTAAGAGAAGCGTCAAGCAGCTCTGCTTCTCTTTATTTCGCAGACCCACTAAAGAAAAAAGTATCGGGGTTGTTTTCGACTCACCCAGCCCCGAAAGAACGAATTGAACGGTTAATGAAAATGTAGAAAGAAGCGAAAAATTCGCTTCTTTCTTTTTTCATAGTAAAACGATCGCTTTTGTGGAATAATAGATTAAGTTTGAAGAAAAAGGAGCTCAGATCTAGATGTTCGCACAAGTTAATGGAACACGATTATTCTTTGATGTTGAAGGATCAAGTTACGTACCCGAAGGTCCAACAATGAAAAAAAGACCCGTTTGCATCGCGATCCACGGGGGACCTGGAAGTGATCATTCCGATTTCAAACCGTGGTTAAGTCCACTTCAAGATACAATGCAAATCATTTACGTTGATTTGCGAAACAACGGCCAATCTGAACGCGTTGACTTAGAAACGTGCACGATGGAAACGATGGCTGATGACATTGAAGCTCTTCGTAAGTACTTAGGATTGGACAAAGTCTCCGTACTCGGTCATTCTTTCGGTGGTATGATCGCTCAAATTCTCGCTGTCCGTCATCCACAAGCGATTGAGAAATTATTACTTATTAATACCGCTCCAAGTCATCACTTTTATGAAGATGCGTTAGCATTTGCACAGCAAGTGGCAACCCCTAGACAGTTGGAGCTCATACCAAAACTGTTCGAAGGCAACCTTGAAAGTGAAGAAGCTCAAGTTGAGTGGTGGGCAGAAAACTACGGTCTTTATTTCTATCATCAAGATGAAAAGATCATGTACGAAACGGGACACCGCCCCATTGAATCGCTAGGCATTAGTAATTATACGTTTAAACATATCATGCCTCATTACGATTACCGTGACGCGATCACGGCAATTAAAGCACCTGTATTTATTGCATCTGGTCGTCATGATTGGATTACACCAACGTCTCAATCAGAAATCATGAACCAACTCATCACGAATGCAACGCTTTACGTCTATGAAAAAAGCGGTCATAACCCGTTTATCGAAGAACAAGAACTATTTTTATCTGATATTCGCCGCTTCGTAACGAAGGAGGACTGAGTATGAGCGTGGAAATCCTCGTCATTTTGCTCGTCGCCGCCGTATACTTCGGTGGCCTCTTATACGTTGGATTTAAACTTTCGAAGACGATGCACTCGCTCGATGATTATATTTTAGGCGGACGTAACTTGCTTGGTTCGTCTTAACTCTAACGTTTGCTGCAACAGTCGCTAATACTGCAACAGTAATGGGGCAACCCGGCTTTGCCTACTCTAGCGGTTTTACATACGTATTCTGGGCAGCACTCTCTGCAACGACAATCGGAATTATTTTACTGAGTCGTTTCGGTGCACGGTTACGTGCAATGAACTTAATGACCATTAGTGACCTTGCAACCGCTCGTTTTGGAAACAGCCGCCGAGTCGAAGTGTTAATGAGTGTCTGGCAAGTCAGTTGGGGGATTTTCATTATCGGTATGTCCCTCTTTGGGGTCTCGCTGATCATTGAGGTCATTACCGGCATTTCTTGGGCGTATAGCATCGGTCCAATCGCCATTGTCACCATTCTTTATACGATGACCGGTGGATTAAAAGCGTCGTATTAACTGACGCATTGCAAATGCTCATTATCGTACTTGGAGTTACGTCATTGTTCTTAATGCTTACGTTCCAGCACGGGTTCTTTACGAATTTTATGAGCGATTACGTAGGTGGTGATGGGTTTACACTCTCCTCAACTGCTGAAGAGCTGACGTTATTCCCTGGATTTACGGATTTATTTACGTTACCACCTGAAATGACGCTGTTTGCGTTAATCGCCTACATTATAGCGACGTCTTTTTGGATTCCAGTCGACCTTGGCTTCGTACAACGGTCGCTTGCAGCTAAATCAGTCAAAGACAGTCGCCGCGGTGTGTACAGCTTCTTCGCGTTAGATTGGTTTAACGCTTGGATTCTCGTATTAATCGGAGCCTATGGTGCCGTATTGTTACCTGGACTTGTGAACACCGATGAAGTTGTCATTCGACTCGTTCAAGACACATTACCACTCATTGGTGCTGCACTTGTCGTGACAGCTGTTGCAGCCGCTGCAATGTCGACCATTTCAACATATTTGAATGCAGGTAGCGGCATTATCGTTCATAACATCTTAAAAAAGATCAAACCAACCATGACCGACCGCCAGCAGTTAAAGTACACGCGTGTTTTTACAGCGGTCATCGGAATCGTTGCCATCGGATTCGGTCCATTTATTTCTTCTAACGGTATTGTAATTGCCGCTGTTGGAATCCAAATTATCTTAATTTCAACGATTGTCCCGCTCGTCTTCCTTGCTTTGTACTGGAAGAAGATGACAGAGAAAGCTGCCTTTTGGGGCTGTCTTATTACATCAACTGCCACGATTGGTATGATTATTCAAGTTGGTGGTGTGTGGGAAGCATTTGCCGGTAGCGGTTTTCTCGATATTCCTGTCATTCTATGGGGTCTATTACTCGCCTTTACGCTTTACATCGGAATTAGTCTCATTGACCGTACCGACGGGCAATCACTCATGTCCAAAGAGTGTAAAGCGATGTTTGCCAACAAAGATACCGTCGATTCAAATAAAGACATTATTGTTCTTGGTGGCGTATGGGTTGGTCTATTTGCGATCATGCTTATCAATCGTTATTCGACTGAACCACTGCTTTTCCACCGTTATCAGGACCTTTTAGCATCGTGACAGATCTTGTTTTCATTGCAATAAGCATTGCGATCTCGATTTTTGCTATTTATCTCGTAACGAAAGTGATCGCCCATGTAAAAGAAGAGTTTTTCGCTAAATCATAACAAAAAAACTCGCCCAAATT
>NZ_BAXA01000026.1 GCF_000698125.1 Geomicrobium sp. JCM 19038
TTTTCTATCTTACCACCGTCAGTTCGTTGTGTCAACAACTTTTTAATTCTTTTTTTCGGTGTGTTTCGCATTTGTTAGTGCGAGTTATAAGATACCATGTTTTTGCAATTATCGTCAACAACTTTTTTTTCGTTGTTTTTTTCGATGTTGTCTGCCGCCTCTCTTGGCGACGGATATAAAGATACCATGATATGAACTAAAGCGTCAATACATTTTCCAATAAAAGTTTAAAATTGTTTCTAAAGCTGTCGATGCACCGCTATGATTGACTATGTTATACTATGGACGTGTTCTTATTGAAAGAAACAGGAGGTATAGCAAGTGGCGAAAATTAATCGCATTCGCACGTTTGCACTCGCATTAATCTTTATCGGAATCTTCATTATGTACATCGCAATCTTTGTATTTAGTGAAAATCCAATATTAATGTCGATTGCAATGATCATTGGCTTCCTTTCAGTGCTGTCGAGCGCTCTTGTCTATCTATGGATTGGTATGCAATCGATGAAAACCGTACAAGTTATCTGTCCTTCATGTGAAGGAGCGACAAAGATTCTCGGTCGTGTAGATGCATGTATGCACTGTAACGAACCGCTCACAATTGATAAAGCGTTAGAAGGAAAAGAGTTAGACGCTCGTTACAATCGAAAGTCTTCTTTTAACCCTAAATAAAAACACCGCCGAAATATGGCGGTGTTTTTTTGCATTTCATTTAAATCGATACAATTAATCGTGTGCGATCGATTGTTTACTCATGCATTCTGGACACGTTCCATAGATCTCCATACGATGCGACTGAACTTGGAAGTTCGTCACATGTTCAGCTAACGTCTCCACTTCATCAAGAGCTGGATAATGAAAATCAACAATCTTACCACAGTCATTACAAATAATATGATAATGGCTATTTGTTACTGAATCAAAACGACTTGAAGAGTCACCATAAGATAGTTCCTTAACAATTCCTACCTCTTTGAAAACGCGCAAATTATTGTACACCGTAGCAACGCTCATATTCGGAAACTTACCTTCTAAAGCTTTATAAATTTCATCTGCTGTTGGATGCGTCATCGTCTCAAATAGAAACTCTAAAATCGCATGACGCTGCGGTGTCATTCGCACTTTTGTAGACTTTAATGAATCGACCGCGTCTTGAAGCCGTTCACTTGCCATCGCCATGCACCCTCTTTCATACAACAATTACTACATTATAATTCTTATAAATTAGTTTAACGGACAGTGAAATGCTTGTCAATATAGGGATTCTTACGCCTTATTAAATCGTGTCGTCCAATCATCATTCGTTGCCGTATCCATAATAAACGATGTAAACCGGTATTTGCTTGTCGGTTGAATCTTTTTCTTTTGTTCTACGTGAACGCACGCTTCTTCCATGGTCTTCTTAAGATCAGCGTAATCTTGATCTTTAAATCCAATTAAAAAGGTCGTATTCCCTTTTCTCCGAAACCCTCCGCTACTTGCTAGTTCAGTAATTCGATAACCTGAATTTTGCAATACTTTCTCAAGATGATCCCGGTATACGTCATTAACAATACATACAAGCAGTTTCACTGGAAAACCTCCGTTTGACTCATGTTTATGTTTCATCATATCACAAAATGAACGTTAATAGCCTTCACTTATATTAACGATATTCTTCATTTCCCCTTCTTGTTCAACAAAGACACGAAGGTTATGTTTAAATATAGGAAGAAGTCGCTCCATATAGTGTGATGAGTAACCTGCAATATGAGGAGTAATCGTCACTTCGTCCATTTCCCATAGTGGGTGTTCTACATGTAAAGGCTCTTCTTCAAACACATCTAAGTAAGCATGAGCCAACCTATTATTCCTTAACGCTTGGATAAGAGCTTGTTCATCAACAGCGTCTCCCCTACCAAAGTTAATCAGCACGGCTGAATGCTTCATATAACTTAGCGATTCTTCATTAATAAGTTGTTTCGTCTTTGGTGTTGACGGTAGGACGTTTACGATATAGTCCGCATTAGGTAACACGTTAAACAACTCTTGTAGCGCATATGTCTCATCAAAACGCACAACGTCTCGACCACTTTGATTGATTCCAAGCACCCTCATGCCGAACACTTTAGCTCTCATTGCGACTGCTTGTGCGATTGCCCCAGTCCCGAGTATTAATAGCGTTCTCCCGTATAGTTCACCTGGCTTGAAGTTCTCAAATCGTTTGTTTTGTTGATACTCTACGCTTACCTTATGTTTTCGCGCATGATCAAGCATCGCATGAAGTGCATACTCCCCCATCTGGACGTTATGGACACCTCTAGCATTCGTAACTACAATACCTCGTTTCTCAAGTGAGTCCAACGGCAAGTTTTCAACACCTGCCGATGAGGTCATCACCCACTTCAAATTCACTGCACTTGTGATCACACGTTCTGTTAACCCTCCACCAAACAAAAACAATCCGTCTGCACTTTCGAGCTTTTCTTTCGCTTCTTCCATGCTTTGAAACTGAGTAAGGTTTACAGGCAGTTGCTCTTTTATATCTTGAATTGTTTCAGCAGGTATTTTGTTCGTAATGACAACTTCCACGATCATCATCCTCCGTTTTTGTGGGCTTGAATCGCTTCTTTCACTTTTTCTACATGGTCTTTAACACGTACATTTCTCCATTCATTAATTACCGTTCCTGTTTCATCTATTATAAACGTGGATCTGACGATTCCCATGTATTCTTTTCCGAAGTTCTTTTTCAATTGCCAAACTCCGTATTTGTTTGCAGCTTCTTGCTCTTCATCTGCGATGAGCGTAAAGGGAAGTTCATGCTTTTGGATAAATTTATCATGACGTTCTAGTGAGTCAGGACTAACTCCCAGTACAACAACATTATCTTCACGAAGTCTGGCAATGCATCCCGGAAATCACACGCTTGTGTTGTACACCCTGGCGTCATATCTTTTGGATAAAAATAAAGTACAACGATGCTACCTTTATAATCACTAATTGAAAGGTTTTCACCATTACTCGCTGGCAACGTAAAATCTGGCGCTACTTTGTTCACTAATTCCATTTTATTCAACTTCCTCTCACTTTTTTGATGACTTTCTTCTATTATGATCGCGTTTTACGTGTTTGTCGAATCATACAATGGTAGAATAAAGATTGATGATATTGGAGGTTACAAAATGAATATAGAACAATCACAATTACAATACGAAATTGCAAATGAACATATTGTTGGAGGTGTAAACAGCCCTTCCCGATCGTTTAAAGGAGTCGGTGGAGGAATCCCTGTTTCAATAAAGAAAGGAAGCGGCGCATACTTGTATGACTTGGATGACAACCGCTACATTGACTACATTGCAGCATACGGTCCAATCATTACAGGGCATGCACACCCGCACATTACAAAAGCAATTACACAAGCCGCTGAAGATGGTGTCTTGTATGGAACACCAACACGGTTAGAAAATGACTTTGCTATCATGTTAAAATCAGCGATTCCATCTCTAGAGAAAGTGCGCTTTGTTAACTCAGGTACCGAAGCTGTTATGACAACCATTCGTGTAGCACGAGCTTATACAGGTCGTAATAAGATTATTAAGTTTGCAGGTTGTTACCACGGCCATTCTGACCTTGTGCTTGTTGCCGCAGGTTCAGGCCCTTCGACATTAGGTTCTCCTGACTCCGCTGGTGTCACAAAGAACATTGCAAAGGAAGTTATCACCGTTCCGTTTAACGATGCAGAGGCATTAGAACAAGCATTAGAAACGTTCGGAGATGACGTGGCTGCTGTGCTCGTAGAACCGATCGTTGGAAACTTTGGAATTGTAGAACCTGAACCTGGATTTTTAGAAGCGGTAAATGAGTTAACGCACCGATACGGAGGTCTCGTCATTTATGATGAAGTCATTACAGCCTTTCGCTTTCATTATGGCGCTGCGCAGGACCTTCTCGGAGTTAAACCAGACCTTACTGCACTAGGAAAAATCATCGGGGGCGGATTACCAATTGGTGCCTACGGTGGTCGCGTTGATATCATGGAACAAATTGCACCACTTGGCCCTGCTTATCAAGCCGGAACCATGGCGGGCAACCCCGCATCCATGCATTCTGGAATTGCTTGTTTAGAAGTCTTGCAACAACCTGGAGTATATGACCACTTAGAAGTACTTGGCAAGAAACTTGAAGAAGGTCTGCACGCAGCCGCCAAAGAAGCGGGTATTGATGATGTTGTGATTAACCGTAAAGTCGGGGCATTAACTGTCTATTTCTCAGACAAACCAATTAGAAATTACGATGATGCTAAAGAGACTAACGGCGAACGTTTTTCACAGTTATTCCATGCACTATTAAAACGAGGCGTTCATTTAGCACCGAGTAAATATGAAGCATGGTTCTTAACGACTGCTCATACTGAATCCGATGTAGACGAAACCATTGAGATTGCTAAGGAAGCCTTTAAAGAAGTTCGATAAAAGAAGGAAAAGGTGATTTTCTTGAGCAACGAAAGAAAACCTGAAGAACTTCAACAATCACTTGAATTAATTCGCAATAAACTTTTGCCTAAACTTCCGGCCTCCGTTAAGCAGAAAATCAATCCTGAAGTTGAGAAACTTGAAGAATTGTTTTTAAATACCCGCTCCCCTCGTTTCGCCGTTGTAGGTCGGCGGGGCGCGGGGAAATCAACGCTAATCAATGCGATCTTTCAAAAGGAAGTCGCCAAAGTCGGTAGTGTGGTCGCAGAAACAGAACGCGCTTCTTGGCATACATTTAAAGATGATAAAAACGAAACACTAATGGAAGTTCTTGATACGAGAGGATTTGGCGAAGGCTCTTCAGAACGTTTCGCTCTTTCTGAAGAAGACGCTTGGCAAGAAGCCATTCAAGATACGTATCCAGATGCCATTCTTTTTCTCGTCAAAGCTAAAGAAGTTGATAGTCGGATTACAGAAGATATAAAGCAACTGAAAAGTCTACAATCATTGATCTTAGAAAAGCACGATTATCGTCCACCAATTGTTGGTGTTGTCACTCAAGTTGATGAACTTGATCCCATTTATGATTCTGATCCACCGTTTACTACGGAGAAAAATGATGCCATTCACCTTGCAGTTTCTCACGTTAATAAAATGCTCAAAAAAGAATTTCAAGATATTCCGAAGGTCATTCCAGTCTGTGCTTATCTCGCATTTAAAAACGGTGAGATCGTTTACGATCGCCGTTATAACATTGAAACGCTCACTGACTATTTACTTGATCAACTTCCAGGAAATACGTGGATGGAGTGGGCGAGGATTACACAAGGAAAAAAGATTCAAACCCGGATTGCTAAAACTGTTGGCAAAAGCGCCTCCACCATTGCAGCCGGAGTTGGGGCACAACCGATCCCCCTCGCAGATTTACCTATTATAACGAGTATTCAAATTTCAATGGTCGCTGCGATTGCGTACATTTCAGGGCGCAAGTTCAATCGCAAAACACTCTTTGAATTTTTCACAGCGATGGGAGCCAATGTTGGAACCGCATTAGCTTTTCGACAGCTATCACGTTCTGTTAGCAAATTCGTATTCCCAGTTGCCGGTAACGCTATTTCTGGAACACTCGCTGCAACCGCAACGTGGGGGCTTTGCAAAGCAGCAATCCTTTACTTTATTGAAAAAAGACCAGCGATTGAGGCGAAAGAAGCCTATGATTTTAATCAAGAAAAGCCGTTGGACTAACCGTAGAAAGGAGCGCTTATTCTTATGCGACTAGGCGCCCGCATTTTTAAGACTGGATTGGCCATTATGCTTGCATTGTATGCAGCTCAATGGCTCGGTTTAGAACCCGCTTTCTTTGCAGGATTAACAGCAGCATTTGCAATCCAGCCTTCCATTTACAAAACGTATCAAACGATTTTAGAACAACTTCAAGCGAATACAATTGGAGCGATTCTAGCTGTCGTATTCGGTCTTGCTTTTGGTCATGAACCGTTTGTAATCGGGGTCGTTGTCATGCTGGCAATCGCTATTATTACTCGCATGAACTTAGAGTCCGCAACGATTCCAGTCACACTCGTCACGATTATCATTATTATGGGTTCAGCCCCGAATGAAGAATACTTGATGTATGCGATCTCTCGTTTTGGGTTAATTATGGTTGGGGTATTCTCTGCATTTCTCATTAACATGCTATTTATACCGCCTAAATATGAAGAAAAGTTATATAAAAAAGTCGTCACAATGACTGAGAACACCGCACAGTGGATTCGACTAACGACTCGTCACGATACGAATACTCAATCCAGAAGAAAAGATCTAGAAAAATCAAAAGAAGAGCTCGTTGAATTAGATCAGATGTACTTGTTATATAAAGAAGAACGTAATTATTTTATTAAGAACAAATTCAACAAGGCTCGTAAGTTAGTCCTGTTTAGAGAAATGATTAACGTTAATAAGGAGCTTATTAGCATTTTGACCTTCTTAGATGATCGAGAAAATGCTTATCATCACCTCCCCGACAATATGCAGCGACTATTGTCACAACAGCTTGATCATTTAACGACGTATCATGAACGGATCTTAATGCGCTATGACGGAAAAGTTACCACTCAGATGACCGATACGATGGCAGAGGAAGTCGATGAAGGTAACAAATCACTAACTGACCTATTCATGGACTCCTACGATTACAAAGAAGTTACTCGAGAAGAATGGTTAAGTTTACTTCCGATCGTCTCTCATATCGTCGAATACAACCAGCGACTCGAGCATCTCGACCGTCTCGTAGAAAGTTTCTTTAGTTATCACAATAGCGATGATTAACGATGCATCAGAAATTCCTCATACCATCGTTCAATAAATTGGGGATCAAACGGTCCTTTTCCTTGATAAATCCAATATTTTAATTCCTCTACCCTTCGGTGACCTTCTCTTTGACATCGAAGGGGTAGTTCATTGTTTGTTGATGCAACAAAAACTCATCTTCATCCAACAACTGAAAACTGTGATCTGGATACACTTTGATGTCTAAGTCATAATCGATATATTTTAAAGCTTCAGAATCATAAGCGCACGGTGAACTGATATTACAATAATAATGCGTACCGTCACTTCGAATCATCGCAATCACATTAAACCATTTTTCATGATGAAAATAAAATATCGCAGGTTCCCTCGTTCTCCAAGAGCTTCCATCACCTTCAACACAAGGATCCGATCGTTACCACCGATAATCTCTTGGGATGTGCTTTTTAACACAGCTGACTGCTCCCAAACTCTATGCAGTTTTCCATTATGTTTATAACTACGAATCTCAATTGTTTCCCCTTCTGTTGGAATCACGTGGCTATCCCTCTCTTCCCAATGACAAATCGTTATCCGTAGTATAATAAACCTAACGTCAAAAGAAAAGGGAGCCATCCGTAAAGGACGCTCCCCATCTTACATTACTGTTGGTTATTTTGGTTTTTGTGTTGCTCAGATTGTGCGTTACGTTTCTTTACTTCTTGCACATCAGTTTCACTACCGAACTCTTGTTCGTAGTTTTGGTGTTGTTGATTTTGTTGTTGATTGTTTTGTTGGTTGTTTTGTTTCTTAGCCATTTGACTTCACCTCCACAACGATTAACATGCCCGCTGTGTGAAATCTTATGCAAAGAAATTACATTGTCAGTGATATACCACCATCGACAATGATCGTTTGCCCACAAATCATACTCGCTTCATCCGAAATCAAAAACAAAATCGCTGACGTTAAATCATGCGGTTCAACGATGCGACCTGCAGGTGTGTTCTTCGCAGAACTTTCTAGAATTTCATTTCGGTTAGGGAAATGCTTTAATGCATCCGTATCGACAACTCCCCCACTTACTGCATTTACTCGAATATTCTTTTGAGCGAGTTCAACAGCTAAATACCGCGTTAATGATTCGACGGCTGCTTTTGATACCCCTACCGCTGTATAGTTCTCTAACGTACGAATTGAGCCTAACGAAGAGAGGCTGACAATCTGACCTTGTCCGTTTTTCTCCATCAACGGGACGGCTTTTTGTGCACAGAGGAGTAATGCTTTCGCATTCACATTCATTGTCCAATCCCAATGATTACTCGTGAGCTCCATAGAAGGCTTTAGTACACCTGATGCTGCATTATTAACAAAAACATCTAACCTTCCATACTGTTCCTCTACTGCTTCAAATAAATGATCGATCTTTTCTTCATCATTTAAATTGGCTTTTACACTTATTGCTTCAACACCGTGAGAACGAATTTCTTCTACAACAAGATCGGCGTCTTTTCTGCTTCTAGCGTAATGGACGACAAGATTATATCCACGCTTGGCAAGCTCAATCGCTGTAAGTCTTCCGATTCCACGACTTGAGCCTGTAACGAGTGCTACTTTTCTTTCCATAATATTCCCTCCTTCAGTATCATTGGCATTATACCATTACATTTGAGCCGTTTGGTTCAGATTATACATGCGCATTAACGGGTAACTCTCTCATAAGCCAGAATTTAAGGAGAGATTTTGTGGCACGCGAAAAATTTTTTGTCACGATAAATCAAGGTTCCCTTGAATTATCACCAGTGAAAGTAGATGACAATACAATTCAATATGAAGTCTTCGTTAATTCAGAAGAAAAACATGAACTCGAACATGAACTTAGCGTTATAGACTTCCATGACGTAGAAGGCGATGAAATCGTAACGTTTTTCGATGAATTGCAAGCAGACCGAGATAAAGAAGAAGTAGGCAAAGAGTTCGGTCGCCTTTACAAACTCATTTATCAATACGGCTCCAAAGAGACGCAGTCAATGCTCGATGAGATTAGTAAGTAATTACACATAACTCCTCCTAACGTTTGCACATACTACGTGTAACAATAAGGAGGAGTTATGATGGACAAACAAATTTATTACGTGAATTTAAATCCAATTAGCATGGATGATGTGACAACGACAAAAATTGATGATAGTGAATTAATTCAGTTTGAAATCGAGGCATCCGCTGACGAAATCAAGGAATTAAAAACATTACTAAGTGAAGTCCAAGCCCACGATATGGAGTTACAAGATTTATTTACGTTCAGACATTTTAATGAAGAATATACCGATGACGACAGTCGAGAATTTCAGCACGGATTGGATCACGTATACAAACGTATCTACGAGTTAGGCACGCATAAGACGAGAGAAGATATGGAAAGCATGCGTCCTACACTCATGAGCAATGAAGATGAATCACCATCTAAGTAATGCTTGGCAATCTTTTGGTAAACAACAGGGAAGCTATAGCTTTGAAACTCGTGTTTATTTACCCAAACACCTTGATGTTCTTCTTCAGTTGCAATCGTTCCAGTGTAGACGGACACCTCCCATTTTAAATGTGAAAAAACATGCTTAAAAACGTCGCTTTCTTTTTGTAACGGTAAGTCTAATTTATACTGATCGTGTAAGACTGAAGAAAGATCATTCGCGTGCCCAAGCACAGCTGGAAATTGCCAAAGACCAGCCAATAGCCCCTCCTTTGGACGTTGCTCAATGAGCACTCGTTCATTTTCATCAACAATAACCGCACAGGAAACTTGTTGATCTTTTGGTTTAGCTTTTTTCGCCTTGATCGGGAGTTGTTCAACAACTCCTTTTTCTCTCGCTAAACATAATTTCGAAACTGGGCATTGTTCACAATCCGGTTTTTTCGGCTTACAGATTAACGCACCAAGCTCCATGAGAGCTTGATTAAACTTAGATGGCTCAGTCATTTCCAAATACTCACGAACGTGTTCTTCAAATTGCTTTCTCGTCTTTTGCTTTGAAATATCTTCAGTAATGTAAAGCACTCTAGAAAGAACTCGCATAACATTTCCATCCACTGCTGGTTCTTTAAAATCGTATGCAATGCTCATTACAGCACCACCTGTATAAGGGCCAACGCCTTTTAGCTCGCGGAACTTATCAGGGTCATTCGGAACGACACCGTCGTATGACGCTGCAATTTCTTTAACCGCTCCATGGAGGTTTCTTGCTCTTGAATAATAACCAAGTCCCTCCCAAGCTTTTAACACTTCATCTTCATGAGCATTGGCTAAAGCAGGTAATGTCGGGAACTTCTTTAAAAAGTTTTCGTAGTATGGAATGACCGTATCGACTCTCGTTTGTTGAAGCATCACTTCTGAAATCCAAATGCGATAAGGGTCTCTACTCCGTCTCCACGGTAAGTCTCGTTGTTCAGATTCATACCAGTCAACGAGGTCTTTTGTAAATTGATATGCAAAAAGTGACATGGTGAAGATCCTTTCTAGTTATTCTCCTTTTGTTCAATAAATGCCCAACAATTCATGTTGGCTAATGGCTTCGTCATTAGTGGCGCAAGCTTACCAAAAACCGGATCGTTCTCATTTCTTCGACTAGTCTTCACGTACTCATACTCTTGTTGATTGGTCACTTCGAACATCTCAACAAATAAATTCGGTTGATCAAATGCTTTGTAGGTTCGATAGTTCCATACTTCAAACTGTTTCATTGCCTCTTTAATATGAGGCATGAGTCGTTCGTAATCAACTACATAGTCATCATGAACTTTATATTCCATAAAGATTTGCATTTTATTTACTCGTCATCACCTTTCTTTTATTTACGTCAGAACCGATTTTTGCTAATCTATTTACACGCATTACAAAAGGAGGAACAACCGGGTATGGACTCAGCGACACATGTAGTCATGGGTGTAGGGTTGTGCGGGCTTGCTACACTTGACCCGGTCATCGCCGATAACCAAGCGACTTTCGCAGCAGCTGCTGTTGGGATCATGCTTGGATCACAAGCGCCTGATTTAGACACTGTTTTAAAAATGAGAAATAACGCCGTTTATATTAAAAACCATCGCGGTTCTTCTCATTCACTTCCTGCAGTGTTACTCTGGTCAGTAGCCATTGCTGTCTTAACCTTTATGTTCATTCCAGAAGCAGCGTTAATTCATGTTTGGATATGGACATTACTAGCAGTCGGTCTTCACGTGTTTGTCGACATTTTTAATGCTTATGGTACGAAAGCACTCGCCCCTTTTAAAAACCGGTGGATTGCACTCGGTGCCATCAATATATTCGATCCTTTTCTCTTTGGAATGCACATTCTAGGCATCGTTTTATGGATTATGGGCGCACACCCTGGCTATACGTTTTTAGCGATTTACGGGGTATTATTGATTTATTATCTGTGGAGGATGCACGTTCGCAATAAGATCGTTCGTCTTGCGAGAAAAAGACATCCAAGAGCCAGTCACATCTTTATTTCACCGACGATTCGCTGGACTGACTTTCATCTAGTCATCCGTACAAGAAATCACTTGCATGTCGCCACTTATAAGAATAAAAACATTCGTTATTTAGAAAGCTTTCCTTTTGAGCCAATTCCCCAAGATGAAGTCATTTTGGCAGCTCTAAAAGATACGAACCTTACGGCTTTTTTAAGTTTCTCCCCAGCATACCGTTGGAATGTTGAAGAGAAGTCGTTTGGATATGAAGTAACGTTTACAGACCTTCGCTATCGTTCTGGTGGATATTATCCATTTATTACAATTGTCCGCCTCAATAGCAACCTACAAATTCTTGGGTCTTATACTGGTTGGATTTACAACCAAACAAAGCTCGAACAGAAGCTACAAAAATCTACCGAACAGAATACGAAAAAAGCGAAATTAAGACATGCAACGTAACATTACGTTGCATGTCTTTTTAGTAGTGAAATTGGGATTGCGGTTAAGTCTGTTTCTCCATCTCGGTATCCCCAAGCAAAAACGCCATTCATATAGGAAATGAGTAACGAACCTTGATCTTCACCCTGAATTTCATATCGCTTTCCAGGCTCATACTGCTTTCGGTCAAGTAAATACGATTGAGCGATGGTTTTTTTTCTTTCATAAACCTCGAATTCACTTAACATTCCTTTCTGTTCTGCTTTTCTAGCTCGCTCTGTTAACGTTGTTACTTCTCGCAATAGCTCTTGTCGTGTTAATTGTCCATAACGTTGATCCATCTATTGATCTTCCTCCTGAAAGTTCTCATTAACATAATCGATCGCTGCTTGATACGAAAACCCCTTTTGCACAAGCTTTTGAACGATGCGTCGATGAAGGTCTTGTCCACTATATTTTTTTTGTAGCTTTTGTGCAGCTTGATTTGCTTGTATTGATAAAGCGTCTTCTTCATCTGCTTTTGGAAGATGCTCTAATGCCAATTGAATCATCTCATATGAAAAGCCAAGTCGCAACAAAGCGTCTGTAAGCTTCTTCTTTTTCATTTGTGTGCTGTCTTTTTTGTATTGCCTCGACTTCTTTTGGATAACTGCAATCGCCTTGTCTAGTTGTTGCTCTTTCGTATAGTTCAAAAGTGCACCCTCAATGGTTGACCTTGCAACACCCTTCTCTTCTAAGTATTGCTTCATTCTGCCAGGACCTTTAGAACTTGTTGATAATTCGAGATTTACATATGACTTGGCGTACATGTGATCATTCACATACTTACGTTCTTTCATTGCTTCAAGGATTCGATCAATGTGGTCCATTGTAACTTCTTTGTTCGCAAGCTCGAGACGTACTTCTTGCTCTGTTCGCATGCGGCGGTTTACATAATGCAATGCATGTTTGTACGCTTTCTCATATTCGTCTTCTAATGCCCATTGCGCAAGCTTATTTTCATCAACTTCCATGCCTTTATGAAGATGATGACGCAGTAGCAATTCTTGATCAACGCCACAAGCAAAGCGTTCTTCATTTTGGTCCCCAACAAAAATATTGTACCGCTCTGGATCATTTTTTTGGACGGCTATTTTTGTTATTTTCATTGCATCCTACTACTAGTCTAAAGAAAAATATCCCTAGCTCGTGTTCGTCACTAACTAGTAGCAGGCTCACCTCGCTTTCGTTATCGAGTTCTCAGCTCGTAATTGTACGATCATAAACGTTTACTTAAGAAGTTCAAACAGGCAGCTCAGTTACGTTCATCGCATTCGCTTGTACTGACCCACTCGCTTCAATAGGCTATTTTTTGCTCATAAAAACGGTTTTCGTTGCATCAATTGCGTTACACAATTCGCTGGACGTTACTTAATTCTACTTTATAGGATAACTACTCGTCATTTTTGGGTATTAGTTACGTAGAAAGGGAGGTTCTTGATATGCACGTACTCATTTCAGGTGGAACTGGACTGGTGGGAACGAAACTGACCGAGCGTCTCATTGAAAAAGGTCACTCTGTTACTATTCTAACAAGAAATGCAAAAGACAAACAGAATCAATCTCACATTCACTACGTAACGTGGCTCGATGGCTCAAAACCAGAAAATCACTTAGAAAACGTTGATGCGGTCGTAAATTTAGCGGGTGCTTCGATTAGTAAGCCCTGGACTCGTTCACATAAGGAAGCAATTTTAAAAAGTCGAGTGGAGGCCACACAAGAATGCATTCGAATTATACGAGCCTTAGAGCATACGCCTAGCGTTTTCTACAGTTCCTCAGCAATTGGTTACTACGGTGTTTCTGAAGAAGATACGTTCACGGAGCACTCAAAACCGATCAATCAATACTTTTTACAAACCGTCAGTGAACAGTGGGAAAGTGAAGCGTCGCAAGTGAAAGATGAAGTCCGTTTAGTGATCGGTCGACTCGGACTCGTATTGGATCGTAATGATGGGCCACTACCGCTTATGGCGCTCCCCTATCGGTTTGGTGTTGGAGGCAGAATAGGCAATGGTAGACAGTGGTATTCATGGATTCATGTCGAAGATGCCGCTAACGTAATTGTATTCAGCTTAGAAAATGAGCAATGTGAAGGTCCCTTTAATATCACCGCTCCTGAACCACTTCGAATGCGTAAATTCGGGCAAATCATTGGCGAAACGCTCCACCGTCCGCACTGGTTACCTGCTCCGCGATTTGCTATGAGACTTGCGCTTGGAGAAATGAGTGACCTTATTATTAAAGGGCAACGAGTCATTCCGAAACGAACTGAAGAACTCGGGTTTTCGTATCGTTTCCCTACTTTAAGAAAAGCGTTAAAAGATATTTATTCTTAATAAAACCGCTACGCATCGAGGCATTCGATGAGCGTAGCGGTTTTGTTTATAATAGAACGAGCAATGCTGTAATTGAGAATATACTTATAATCGTCGTCACGAGCGTAATGCTTGAGACGAGCTTTGGTTCTGCCTCAAATTGAACAGCAAACATAACGATATTTGCTGCACTTGGCATTGCAGCAAGCACGATAATGACATTTGCTAACAATGGATCTACAGGAAACAGCAACGTTAGTCCATAGGCAATGAGTGGCGATACGAAAAGTCTCATAATACTTGCATATGTAATGCCTTTCCATTCAAAACCTGATAGTGGAATTTTGGCTAACTGCATCCCTAAAATTAACATGACGGTAGGAATTATAGCCTCAGAAACCATGCTCGTCGTTCTCTCTAACGCTAACGGCAACTCAAACGGAATGGTTTTCGCAATAGCGGCTACTACCAATGCCCAAATTGCCGGCATTGTTAAGACCATTTTTACCGCATACCTCATCGATTCCTTCATTTTTGTTGCGAAATAAACCCCAAAACTATTCATTAGAATCGATTGAATGACCATAAACATAACCGCAAATTGAAATCCTTCTTGCCCGAAAGCAAATAAGATGATCGGTGCCCCGTAGTTTCCTGCATTCATAAATGCCGTCGATAAAACGAAACCTGTTTCCCGATCGGAAGGTATTTTCATGAAATAAGCGATGATTTTATTGAGTGTTACGAGAGTTAATAATAAAATAAGAGCAATCAAGAGCATATAAAAGATTTGTACATCGATCGATGTATGGTAAAAGTTCTGAAAAACGAGACAAGGCGTCATAATATAAATCGCGAGTGTTGAAATCGGTTTAATATCGAGTTTAGATTTTCTTTCTAATACGAATCCGAGTGAAAACACTAATAGAACAGGCAATACGACCTCTAAGAATATAGTCAAACTTCTTTCTCTCCCTTTCTCTTTCTGTATATTTTTGTCGAGTTTTTCTTAGCCAAATAAGCAAATTGATCAAATCGGCAGATATTAAAATGCACCACTATGTTCAAATCATCAATTCACGATTAATCGTCTCTCAGTGGGTCAGAGTCCTTTTAAATGCATTTGATCTTTTTTTTATTTCTCCTTATCATTATATACCGTAATCGTTTTTCAAAAAGGAAATAGTTAGCTACTTATTCCAAATAACTGGTTTAAACGATTAGGATAACGGTTATGGAAGAGTAGGTAAATAAAATAATCTTTAGAAGGTGATGATCACATGGCGGTTACTCCAATTACGGAGAAAGAAGCGCTAGTATTTACGAAACCATCAGTCGAAGATGGTGCTGAAATGTGGGAACTAGCAAAGAAGCTAGGACTCGATTTGAACTCATCGTACAAATATTTGATGATGGCGGAATATTTCGCCGAAACTTGTGTTGTCGTTAAAGAAGACGATGAACTTGTAGGTTTTGTTACCGCTTTTATTCTTCCAGAACGCCAAAACACTGTATTCGTATGGCAAGTCGGCGTAGATGAATCACAACGAGGACGCGGACTCGCTTCACGTATGCTAAATGAAGTTTTAGAACGTAACTCATGTGGTAAAGTAAAGTATCTTGAAGCAACAGTAACTCCATCGAACGACGCTTCGCAAAAGCTGTTCCGGCGATTAGCCGTAAAAACGATACTGCTTGTCACGTGTCGGAATGCTTCTCCGAAGATTTGTTCCCTGGAGAAGGTCATGAAGCTGAATTATCGTTCAAGATCGGTCCGTTTTTACGACAATAAGAAAACGTTTTTTATACTCGAAAGGAGCACATCAATTACATGTCTGTCAATGTCATGAACGTATTTGAACAAATAGAATCTGAGGTAAGAAGTTATAGCAGAAGTTTCCCTACCGTTTTTCACAAAGCTAAAGGGTATAAATTATACGATGAGTCAGGTAAAGAATACATTGACTTTTTCTCCGGTGCAGGTGCACTGAACTACGGTCACAATGATGATCAAATGAAAGAGAAATTAATCGAGTACATTCAAGAAGACGGAATCACTCATTCCCTCGATATGGCCTCAAAGTCAAAGCGTGAATTTTTGAGCGCTTTCCAATCTTCAATCTTAGAGCCTCGTAACATGTCTTACAAAGTCATGTTCCCAGGACCAACTGGTACGAATGCCGTTGAAAGTGCATTAAAGCTCGCTCGTAAGATTACTGGTCGAACAAACGTCGTGAGTTTCACTAATGGCTTCCACGGTATGACACTCGGTTCACTTTCTGTAACGTCAAATGATTTCAAACGTAAAGGCGCTGGCGTTCCATTAAGTAATACGACAATTATGCCTTACGACAAATATGTCGATGAGCCTGTAGAAACTCAAATGAAGTACATTCGTAGATTTCTGGCGACAAACGGTAGTGGTGTTGATGCACCGGCAGCATTGATCTTAGAGACAGTTCAAGGTGAAGGTGGCTTGAACGCTGCAAGTATGGAATGGCTTCAAGAGATTGAAAAGCTCGCAAAAGACATTGGTGCGTTATTGATTATTGATGACATTCAAGCTGGAGTTGGTCGTGCGGGTACGTTCTTTAGCTTTGAGCCTGCTGGCATTAAACCAGATATCATTTGCTTGTCTAAATCAATCGGTGGTTACGGATTACCACTTGCATTAACACTCTTTAAGCCAGAACTCGATAAATGGGCACCAGGTGAGCACAATGGTACGTTTAGAGGAAACAACCTCGCATTCGTTACCGCGACAGCGGCCCTTGATTACTGGAAAGATCCTTCCTTTGAAAAAGGTATTGAAGAGAAATCCCAGATGATCACTAGCTTCTTACAACTTATGATTGATAAATATCCTGCCCTTGAAGGAAAGCTTAAAGGTCGTGGTTCATTCAAGGAATTCGTACAGACATTCCAGACCTTGCTAATAAAGTAGCAGCTAGTGCATTTGAGCAAGGCTTAATTATGGAAACAGCTGGACCTAACGATGAAGTATTTAAGCTCTTCCCACCGCTTACAATTGATAAAGAAGGTCTTCAAGCAGGACTTGATAAACTAGATGCAGCCATCGATCAAGCACTTAACGCATAAACATCGATCGTTACTCAACAACTTTAGGAGGCAATACACATGAAAGTCGTCAAATTAGAAGACATCCTAGGAACTGAAAAAGAAGTTGAAGGTGGCAACTGGGTTAGTCGCCGTCTCATCTCTAAAAAAGACGGAATGGGTTATTCTGTGAATGACACGATTATCCGTGCTGGCACAGAGACACACATCTGGTATCAAAACCACCTCGAAGCAGTCTATTGCATCGAGGGTCATGCAGAAGTTGTTACGTTAAGTGATAACAAAGTACACACGATTAAAGCAGGTACACTTTATGCACTTGATGAGCACGATGAGCACCTACTTCGCGGCATTGAAGATGCACGTATGGTCTGTGTATTCAACCCACCATTAAGCGGTCGTGAAATCCACGATGAGAATGGTGTTTACCCAGCAGACTTAGACTAATTACAAATACAAAAACGCAGGAGCTAAAAGCTCCTGCGTTTTTCTTATGCTTGTTCTTTTAATAATCGTCGCATTATTTTACCGCTAATCCTCGTTTTCGGCAGCTCTTTAAGCACTTCAATTTCTCTTGGTGCTGCATGTGCTGCAAGTTTGCCTCGAACGTGTAAACGAATCTCCTCAAGTAATGTTGGTGACTCTTCATAGTCAGGGTGTAAGACCACAAAGCCTTTGACAATCTCTCCTCGTAGGTCGTCGGCTTTACCTACAACTGCCGCTTCAATGACGGCATCATGTGTAATTAGCGCACTTTCCACTTCAAAAGGACCGATACGCTCTCCAGAAGAGTTAATCATATCATCATTTCGACTTTGAAAGAATACGAACCCTTCCTCATCTTGGTATGCTAGATCACCAGAAACATACCATTCTCCATCATAAGGAAAATAGGAACGATACTTCTCCTCGTTCTTCCAAATTTCACGCATCATTGATGGCCAACCTTTTCGAACAGCCAGTTGACCGACCACTCCGCGTGGCAATTGATTGCCCTCTTCATCAAGAATTGCAACTGTAATTCCAGGTAACGGTCGACCCATTGAACCTGCCTTAATCGTTTGATTCGGGAGATTAACGATTAATTGCGCTCCCGTTTCAGTCATCCACCACGTATCGTGAATACGAACGTTTAGCTTTTCATAACCCCACTTTACAATTTCTGGATTAAGAGGTTCTCCTACACTTAACACATGTCTTAAGCTAGACAAGTTATAACGCTCAATTAATTCCTGACCACCAGCAGCTTTCAACATCCGAAATGCCGTAGGCGCACTATACCAAACCGTCACTTTAAATCGTTCAATATAGCTATACCACTCGTTTGCATCAAAGCGTCCTGTATTAATTAGATTCGTTGAACCGTTTAAGAAAGGAGCAAAAATCCCGTAAGAGCTACCGGTTACCCAACCTGGGTGTGATGTGCACCAATACACGTCGTTCTCTTTTAAATCAAGTACCCATTCGCCAGTCTTCTTCTGCTGGACAATTGCCCTATGGGAATGCAGAACCCCTTTTGGTTGCCCTGTTGAACCCGATGTATAATGAATGATCATGCCTTCGTTTTCATCCATCCATTCCGTCACTTGTGAGGCACTCTCTTTAGAAACCGATTCAAGTTCCTCTTGAAGATGATACTCGCCTGATTCCTTGTCCGCACCTTCTCCATCAATTAGAATATGTTCTAATGCCGGCAACTTATTTGATGGTACTCGACTTTTTAACTGTGCATCGGTAATAATCATTTTGGCATCACAATTGTACATCCGCTCGAAAATTGCGTCTTCTTGAAATGCCTCAAACAATGGACCAGCAACAGCGCCCGCTTTAATAATAGCGAGCACCGCAATGTATGCGTTAGGTGTCTTTGGTAATAACGTGAACACACGCTCGCCCCGCTTGATTCCTTTTGCTTTAATGACAACAGCAAGTCGATCCGTTTCATTCTTTAATTGACGGTAAGTGATTTCTTCATGTATGTCATCGTTCACATAGATCATCGCGACACGGTCGCCTCTCCCTTCATCTACGTGTCGGTCGATACATTCATAAGCGGCATTCCATTTTCCTTGTAAACGCGCTCTCCATTGATCGAACTCATCATTCCAATGAAACGAAGTAGCGTCTACGGATTCTATATTTGCTTTTTCTTTAAGCTCACTTGCTAAAATAAGACGTTCTCCTGATGTAATTGAACTCACCGTTACTCCTCCTCAATTGTCTAAATTGCTGACTTTACATGAACGTCATGATTTAAATCTAATGATTGCAAGATTTCACGTTTGTATTCTGCCATTGCGAGTGATCCTCGTTCCCGAGGTCTTTGCAAATCAATCTTCAAATCTTTAAAAAGCACACCAGGTTGATCTCGAAAGATTAACACGCGATCACATAAGAATAATGCCTCATCAATATCGTGGGTAACAATGAGCATCGACGTATGATTTGTCTCCCATAAATCGATGAGTAACTCTTGCAATTGCATTTTTGTAAACGCATCTAGTGCACTAAAGGGTTCATCAAGTAGCAACAATTGTGGGTTTGTAACGAGGGCTCTTGCAATGGCCGCTCGCTGTGCCATGCCCCCTGAAAGCTCTCGCGGATACAGTTTTTCTGTATCCTTTAGCCCTACAGCACGAAGAAGGCGGGCTCCCTTCTCACGCTTTTCTTGTTTATTCCCTTTTAAACCGAACACAACGTTATCAATGACCGTTAACCAAGGCATTAATCGGGCTCTTGGAATACAACACCCGTGTGATCCGTGCCAATTCTTACCGATTGTTCTTGAAACGAAATCTCACCGTCAAAGCCGAGATCAAGTCCGGCTATGGCACGTAGTAACGTACTTTTCCCACAACCGCTCGTACCGAGTATGCCAACAATCTCACTTTGTTCTGTATGAAAGCTTACCGGCTTAAATGCTTTATACCCATTGTCAAACGTACGACTCACCTTTTGAACCGCTAACATGCTCATGCCCTCCTTTATGTCTCATACCGATCTTGCCAGCGTAATGAACGGTTTTCTAATTGTTTTAGAATTGCATCGGTTGCTTTACCGAGAATCGCAAATAAAATGATGCTCGCTAAAATTGTATCGGGTCGCGACGTATTTTGTCCGAGTGTTAACAAGAATCCTAAGCCTTCACTTGCTCCCATAAGTTCTGCAGCTACAACGAACATCCACCCTAAACCAAGTCCACTCCTAATCCCGACAAGAAATGAAGGTAAAGAAGCAGGCAATACAATTCTTGTAATAATAGAAGCTGTTGACATGTTGTACACTTTTCCAACTTCAATGAGTTTCCGGTCAACACCTTGAATGCCACTTACAATATTCAAATACACTGGGAAAAAAACTCCAACTGCAATAAGCGTCACTTTTGACGTTTCCGCTATTCCCATCCATAGAATAAAGAGTGGTACCCACGCTAGTGAAGGAATCGATCTTAACGCTTGAAGGAGTGGATCGAATAGTCGTTCCAACGGTTTAAAAAAGCCGATAAATGAACCTAAGACGACCGCAACAATTGTTCCTAAGAAAAATCCGATGAGTACGCGAGATAAGGTTGATGAAACGTGTGTCCATAGTTCTCCACTACTCGCTAAGGCGACCAACGTAGAAATGACTGCAGAAGGAGCTGGTAATAAATATTGAGGGAAAATCCCAGCTCTAGATGCCACTTCCCAAATGAGAAGAAGAAGAGCTGGAATAATTAAACCGATCGCAAATGAGCGAGCATAGCTTGCACTAGAAGTTGTTGCTTTTTTCTTTGAAGATTTCTTATTCGATGAATGTGATACTTCTGTTTGTGTCATAGTGCTCCCCCATTAATCGCTCGTAGAGCCAACGACCGATTCGACATACGTAGGGTTCAGCAATTCATAGACTAACTCTTCTACTGAAGAAGCTGCTGGACCTAAATGACCTTCCTCTAACACAACGCCCGCACCAATTAGTGCATCGCGATGCTCCTCTTCAAGAACGGGGTTTGAGAAATCATTTCTTTCCATTTGTATTGCTGCGACTTCCTCACTTAAATCAGCTTGTTCTGCAAGAATGGCTGTCGCTTCCTCATGGTTATCAATCGTCCACTCTCTTGCTTCTTCGTATAATTCAATGACTTCTTCAACGAGTTCTGGATGACTTTCAGCAAAGTCCTCACGAACATTTAACACACTATACGTATTGAAGTCTTGATTGCGGTAAAATAGCTCTGCATCATGTTCAACTTCTTGGGTCGCCATATGTGGGTCAAGCCCTGCCCAAGCATCCACTTCCCCTGTTGCTAATGCGGATGCACCGTCGTTATGTTGCAGTTGAACGATCGTAATTTCACTTTCATCGATGCCAGCTTCGTGTAGAGCTCTTAATAAGAAAATATGAGGATCAGTACCCATCGTTGCCGCTACTTGTTTGCCTTTTAAATCTTCAATCGTTTCAATGTCACCATTTGATAGAAGTGCTGTCCATTCAGGATCAGAAGCAACATAGACTGTCTCAATTGGCGCGTGGTTCGATTTGGCAACAAGAGCTGCCGCTCCTGCAGTAGAGCCAAAGTCAACACTGTTTGAATTGAGTAATTCAATCGCTCGGTTACTTCCTTGACTGAGTACCCACTCAACATCAATTCCTTGTTCTTCAAAGTGTTCTTCGACCTTGCCTGACTCCTTTAGGACAAGACTCGTCGGTGAATAAAACGCATAATCTAAGCGAATGGTCTCTGGTGCGCTCTCTTCACCGCTCGTTGAACTTCCACAAGCTGACAACAGTAGTGCTCCGGCTAGTAACGTAAATCCTGCATTTCTTTTTTTCAACATTCTCCACTCCTATTTCTAATGATCGTTTATTGGCCACTGAATGTACGGATTGTGCCACGCATTCGTTGGGCTTCCTTATACGTACATCTGTTGTGGACCACTTCTAAACCACCTTCGGTCGCGATGCGAACCGCCTCATCAGAAATAACACCCTCTTGTAGCCAGAAAACCGAAGCATCTGTAAGAATTGCCTCTTCAGCTATACCAATTGCCGCCTCCGGACTTCTAAACACTTGTACAATGTCGATTTTTTCATCGATTGATTGTAGATCTGGATAGACTTTCTCCCCTAAAATCTCTGTCTCCTTAGGGTTTACCGGAATAATCTTGTACCCTAGTCGTTGCATTTTTCGAGCAAGTCGATAGCTAGGTCTAGCAGCATTGCCACTTAATCCAACAACAGCTAATGATTTCGTTCGAACAGAGTCTTGACCATCAACAGTCGTCCGTTCGAGCGAAGAATGGAGCGCCCAGCGAATGACCCCTTCATCATTCACGACTCCTTCTGGTCTGCTGCTACCTGCATGACTTAGTCCTGTTGCTTTATAAAGAGCTTTATCGAGTGCCGTGATTAAATCCCCTGACGACTCTAAGCCAACGGAAAGACGAATAAGCTCTTCTAACACGCCTGACTTCTTTCGCTCTTCTTCATTCAATTGTTGATGAGTTGTACTAGCAGGGTGAATAACGAGAGACTTTGCGTCACCAACGTTTGCAAGGTGCGACCAAATTGATACAGAATCAATAAACGTTTTCCCTGCTTCAAGTCCACCTTTAATTCCGAAGTTCACGACAGAACCAAACCCACGTTGCAAATACTTCTTTGCAAGTTCATGAGAATCGTGTGATTGCAGCCCTGGATAAGAAACCCAGTCAACAGCAGGGTGGGACTCTAAATATTCAGCGATCTTCAAAGAATTCTCTTGATGACGTTCAATGCGAAGTGGCAATGTTTCCAACCCTTGCAATAGTAAGAATGCATTAAACGGACTAAGCGCTGGACCGAAATCACGTAAAAGTTGGACGCGAACTTTTTGACTAAACGCAAGAGTAGCGAAATCAACCGCATAACGCACACCATGATAACTTGGATCTGGCTCTGTAAAACCAGGGAACTTCTCGCTATTCCAATTAAATCGACCACCGTCAACGATAATTCCGCCGATCGTTGTTCCGTGACCACCAATCCACTTCGTCGTTGAATGAACGACAATATCTGCTCCCCACGTAATTGGGCGACAAACAGCAGGACTAGCAAACGTGCTGTCAATAATTAGAGGTATCCCTGCTTGGTGTGCAACATCAGCAACTGCTTCAACATCTAAGACGTGTAAGCTTGGATTTCCAATAATCTCAGCAAAAACCGCTTTTGTATTCGGAGTAATCGCGCTCTCTATGTTTGAGGGGTTTGTTGCATCAACAAACGTCACATGAATTCCGTATTTCGGAAGTGTTATAGCAAAGAGGTTATATGTACCGCCATAAAGATTGTTCGCCGCAACAATCTCATCGCCTGATTGACAAATGTTTAAGATCGCTAACGTAATTGCAGCTTGCCCTGAAGCTGTTGCTACCGCCGCTACTCCGTCTTCTAACAATGCAATTCGCTTTTCCAAAACTTCGACCGTAGGATTACCAATTCTCGAATAAATGTTTCCTGGCTCATCTAATGCAAACAGTTGCTTTGCATGCTCAGTATCGTGAAAGACATACGAACTCGTCTGGTAAATTGGCACTGCTCTTGAACCGGTTGTCGGATCAGGATGGTGACCACCGTGCAATACGAGAGTCTCTAAATCATAGGTTTTTACATCGTCTTGGTGTTTACTCATTGTTCCGATTCCTCCTAATATTCTCCTCATTCACGTTTAATCATACTAATCTTATAAGAATTAAATAGTATTCTACTGCTTCATCGCATTAACGTCAACATGTTTTTTTAGAAAATTTACTTTTTATACGCAAAATAAAAAGCAAGGATTAGCTCCCTGCTTTCTCTTCATTCACCACAGCACTAAGCTCTGGCTTCTCCCAATATTCTGTTGCAATTAATTCTGCATCAAATTGCTCAAGGCTTTCCCATTCAATATTCCGTAATTGTTCATTAAATACCGTCATCTCTAAGATCGTATCGAATTCACCTGGTCCATACTCTGGCTCATAATAAAGGTCCCAATTAAGATGAATGATATCAACTTCTTCAATTTGCGACAAACGTTGTAACACTCTTGCTGTACGGTTCATCGTAGATGAACGAATTAGTTCTGTCGTTACATTGTCTTCTGTCGTAAGCGATGCATGAAGTTCAGTAAACTGTTCCTCATTATTCTCTACAAATTCGAGATTACGGATCACATCATTGTGATCAACGGTTACTTGTCCTAGTTCTGATGTTATGTGCCAACTCGCTTGTTCTTCTACTGTTGAAAGCGACTCTGGCGTTGCATACATCATTTCAGCGGGTATAAATTCATGGTCGTCTGCAGTCACCCAAAAAAGTAAAAACAAAACTGCTGCAGAAGAAATACTCGCTCCAAAATATTTCACTTGTTTATAGCGTGCGTTTTTCCGATTCGGCCACGTTATAAGCATTAGGAATGTTGTATAGGCCGTAAAAACCTGCAACAAAAAAGCCTGTCAAAAAAAGCGTCGACATCGTCAAGCCCCCAATTTCCGCATTGCTCATTCAAACTGTCTGCTTACAAGTGTACACGAAAATGATGATGAACCGAATGGAAATGTATGAACGTTTATTGACTAAACCACACATTTCCTAAACTTACTAGCGAATCTAACGCATAACGTTTGTTAGAATTGAACATGCACGAATGATCACTGGGGGGATTACTATGTCAATCGCAACAGACATTGCTGCAATTAAGATTGTAGCGGAACTCGAAAAAAATAATAAACATCCACGGTTTTTAGAAGAGACCGTCCACACATTAGTAGAGCGTGTTAATTACATTCATTACGCTGCACTTCATTTAGGTGATGATAAACCAATCGTTGCTTCAGACTGCGATGAAGATGAATACATAGGTTCTCTAAGTTTTGCGATCGGTGAGAATGAAGACAATGGAAAACTCGTCGTTCGTACGAAAGAAACGGTTGCCTTTGATGTTACGGATTTATCCACGTTACAAACGGTTGCAGACCGAATTGGGGCTCGCTTGTTTGCCCACTAATGATTGGTGAGGCTGAGTGTTTACCCGTAAGTTCGTCTAAACTCTTAAATGTATAACCCTCAGCCTTTAACTGATCAATAACTTCTCCGAGTGCATCCCGATTATCAGTTGAAACAGAATGAAGTAAAAGTATTGCCCCTGGATGGACACGGTCCATAATTTTTTCGTACGCGTACGCTTTACCTTTTTGATCGTCAGTATTCCAATCAACATAAGCAAACGACCAAAAAATATGATGATACCCATACTTCTTTGAAACGTCTAACGTGCGCTCATTAAATGTTCCTCGAGGTGGTCGTACATAATGCATCGGATTTCCGGTTAAAGCATAATAGTGATCTTCTACTTTCTTCAACTCTTCGATAATTAATTCATCAGACAAGTCCGGAAAATGCGGATGACTCCACGAATGATTTGCGACAATATGCCTTCATTAGCCATACGCTTAATCAATTCAGGCTCACTCTCTAAATAATGACCTGTTACAAAAAAGGCGGCAGGGACTTGCTTTTCTTTTAGAGTGTCTAAAAGATCTGGCATTGTACCATTTTCATAACCGCTATCAAATGTTACATACAATTCTTTTTCATTTGCATTGCCGAGAAAGTATCCGTCATACTTATCGAGCCATTTTAAATACTGCTCTTCCGTCGTCGGTGTTTCATTGTTTTTTGCTGGTTTAAAGTTCCAACCATAAGATTCCTCAGCAAAAGCCTCTTCATATAATGCGCTAACTGAGAATAAACATATCCCTATAACTACTATCATTAATCGCTTCATGTTTAGTTCCTTCCCGATCCATAAAATATCCTCTTCTGTATGTTACAATGGGAAATAGTGCAGTTTTGCTGTTCTTGACTTTTTACTATAAAGGAGACGAACGATGTCTTTACATACGCCTGCAATTCATCACCAACCGATTACACCCCAAAACGACCCGTGGGAAGCTTACGAAGACCTGCAATTATTTGGACAATCTACGTTAACGAATATAGAATTTACAACAACAACCCTTTGCAATATGCGCTGTGAACATTGCGCTGTCGGTATATGCTCCAGCGTAAAGACCCTGAAGCATTACCGTTTGAACTGCTCAAAAAAAGATTAGATGAGATCCCTCATTTAAGAGCACTGAGCATTACAGGTGGAGAGCCCATGCTTTCAAAGAAATCGGTTGATCACTACGTTGTTCCACTTTTGCGCTATGCGCATGAACGTGGAGCGAGAACTCAAATTAATTCCAACCTCACACTTCCATTAAAGCAATATGAAGTGATCTTGCCTTATTTAGATGTATTACATATCTCGCACAACTACGGCAGCAAAGAAGACTTCGCTGAAATTGGATTCAAAGAAATGGCGAACGCACCTAGCATGGATAAAAGGTATGCCTTCTTTGATCGAATGGTTGAAAATGCTCAAGAGCTAACGAAACGTGGGGTCCTCGTTTCAGCTGAAACGATGGTCAATGAACGGACATTACCCCACTTAGAAAAAATTCATGAACAAATTGTTTCTATGGCTGTCAGCGCCATGAAGTTCACCCGATGTATCCCAGTGACTTCGCTTCTAAGCTAAGCATTTCAACACTTCCTGATATACGTAAAGGCATTCACCGATTGCTAGACGTTAAAGATTCAAATACGTGGATGTTGTTTGGGACTTTACCTTTTTATGCATGCAATGATAATGATGAAGATGTGGCGCTCATCAAACGACTACATGAAACCAACGGCGTCACCATTCGAAACGACCCTGATGGTCGAAGTCGTTTAAACGTTAACATCTTTGATGGGGATATTATCGTGACAGATTTTGGTGATGAGCCTAAGCTTGGGAATATCCGCAACACATCGCTTCCTGATGCATTTGATAAGTGGCAACAAACAGCGCTAAACCAATCCCTTAACTGCCATTGCCCTTCAGTTCAATGCTTAGGACCGAATGCCCTCGTTAAAAATGCTTATTATAAAAATATCGACTTCAAACAACGTGCAAGTCGCTTATAAAAACACAAGCTTCTATATCAAATAGAAGCTTGTTTCGTTTTATCCATTGTTATACTTCAATGTGACAAAGTCCTTAACTGGAATCCAAGCATCGACCTGTTGCTTTTCAATATTTTTAACGACAAGTGCTGGATTTTTCCCTTTTAACGTTAAGAACACTTCTCCATAAGTGACCGTGCCTTGGTCATGTACGGCCGGTACATATCCTTGAACCGTACCCATCTGACCTGCATGGACTTGATATTCTGGACCAATCTTCGTTTCTCTTCCAATAGGTGCTAAGAACGTTAACGGTAACGACGTTTTCTTCGTTGCTGTAATTCGCATCATGTTCTGAACATCTTCTTGTTGAGGGACAGGACTTAACAATTCCCCTTTGATGAACTTGTCATCATTTTGTACAAATGAAAGCTTTGAAGAATCTTCCCCGCCACGATTATCAATCGTATTCGAGTTAATTCTCTCGTACTCCCAGTTTACATCTGTTTCTTCGGAATCGTATGAGAGCGCCCAAGAGCCTAAATAAATCGATGCATTCACACCGAAGGCTACTTTTGAATCTTTCACATTGGATTCATTGAGCATAGAAATTAGTGTTGGATTTTCGATGCGTACGTCTGACGTGTCTTGAAGACGGCTCGTAAATTCTGCGGGCTCCAAATAAGGCAATTCTCGACTCACGTTTTCAAACGTATTTTCTCTAGAAATATTATAAACATAATCAGGCTTTTCAAACGGGTTTGCTTCAGGCTCACTTTTTGCATTGGCAATTAACGGTAACAAGGCACTTGCAAGAACGAGCATGATCATGAGAATTCGACCAATTCGTTTCATAATAACCTCCAAAAGCGATTTTTTTATAGTCTTTTCAGAGGCCGTATGTTTTATCCAAATTAATCATCACTGACTTTTATTTTCGTAATAGAAACGTGTCCATCACACAAGAAAAAGCACGTTTCCAAGAAGGTATGGAACCGTGCGTAATTAACTACTAAGAATGATTGCAATAGGAATAAGTGAAAGTACGTAAAGAATGATTGCGATGAGTAACAAGGCGTTTCCATTGTGCGCAAAATGCTCTAGCGTTATTTTCGTTGGCTGCTCTGGATTGTAATACACCCCAATATTCCTTCCAATCTTAAGAGGCGGATCATGACTAATGCCTGCGGTTACGACTTGCTCACCCCCGTCAATTCGCTCAAAGCGGACTGTTGGCTTTGCATTTGAAACCGTGACGAATCGCCGGGCTTTTTTCGGAATTTTTTTCATGAAGGCTTCTTGTTTAGGAAATGGCACGATCTCCCCTTCGACTCTCGTCCACTTTTTCGTTCGTCTTTTGTATACTAACCCTAATATGAGGAACGGCAACGCAATAACATTTGTAGCACCAATGACAACTAACACACCAATGAGATCCGACATTGTAAACACCTTTCAACAATTAAACAATTTTAAGAATTATTCGTTATATAATCACTTTATATTTTTCCCATTGAAAAATCTACACCATATGTTCATTTTAATGAATTCTTCTTCATAAAAATACGAGACCGGAATGATCCGCTCTCGCACATGTTACGTTCGTAATGTTAACGTTTCTTTAATTTCAATAGACTGATTTACCGATTGAACGATCGGACAGTTTTTAGAAGCTATATGCAGCATCTTCTGCAATTGTTCTTCTGAAACACCTTGTGCAGCAACAGTAAAATGAAGATGAACAGCTTGAACCTCACTTGGAGGGTTGTCGTTTCTAGTCACTTCAGCTTCGACAACGATGTCTTCAAATTCAACCCGTCGCTTTCTCAATATCTTACGAAATACACTTGCACTACAACCAGCAATTGATGATACGAGTAATTGATAAGGACGATAACCAAATTCATCGTTTCCTGAGATGACAAGAGGTCCAAATGGTGCTTCTGTTTCAAATGCTTCATCATTATGAATTGTGAATTTCATGAGTTTGCCTCCCTTTATTCTCATATATTGTACCGAATGTTTCTTGCGTTTGCGAACGGTTTGCTTTTCACCTTTTCAATTGTACAAAACTTCGCTATGATAGCTTTTGTACACGATAAGGAGCGGTAATTTTGACTACGTTACAATCCAATTCACCAACATTTCGATTTACAATGCTCGTCATCATGGTCTTTATCGCCGGTTTTGTCCAAGGCATGTTATTGCCTTTACTAGCGATTCTTCTTGAACAAGCAGGATACTCCTCTGCATCAAACGGTTTTAATGCGATTGCATTATACATAGGTATTCTGATCGCTTCACCTTTTATTGAACACCCTGTACGAAAATATGGATACAAACCCGTCATTTCAATCGGCCTAATTGCCGTAATCATTACTTTGCTACTATTTCCATTATGGCAAAGCTTCTGGTTTTGGTTTATCCTACGATTAATTATCGGAATCGCAGATAATATGGTTCATTTTTCAACACAAGTATGGATTACATCAACGAGTTCAAAAGCGGTACGTGGAAGAAATATCGCCATCTACGGGCTTGCATTTAGTGCCGGATTCGCTGGCGGACCACTCATGTCGAACTTATTAGCGATCGACGAACGACTTCCGTTTGTGATTGCCGCGCTATTTTGTGCGATGATTTGGGTCATCATGCTAAAATTGCGAAACGAATGGCCTGACAACACGGTTGAAACCGTACAACAATCCGGAGTGTTGGGTCGCTACTTCCTCGTAATCAAATACGGTTGGTTTGCATTTCTACCACCATTAACGTTTGGATTTATGGAAGCAACCATTCATGGCAGTTACCCGATCTATGCAATGCGTATGGGCATAGACATTGAATGGCTTTCGTTCATACTGCCAGCGTTTGTAGTCGGAGGTGTAATCACGCAAATCCCACTCGGGTTACTAAGCGACCGGGCGGGACGGAAACGAGTCCTTTTACTACTTGCTACTGTTGGTGCGTTGATCTTTTTAGCGATTCCACAGTTTGAACATCATATTCCTCTTCTCATAGCAGCTTTTCTCGTTGCTGGAGGATTGCTCGGTTCATTTTATTCACTCGGATTAATGTACATGGCAGACTTGTTACCCAGACAGCTACTGCCGACCGGAAACGTCCTCATCGCAATTTCTTTTAGTCTCGGTAGCATGCTCGGCCCAGTCACTGGCGGCATCTTAATTGAATGGGTCGGTCAAGGAAGCCTCTATTACGCAATCGGTTCATTGTTAATCGTATTGATCGTTGCAGGACTCATCTTCCGCCCTGTTTATCTTGGAGAGGAATGAGACGAAGTGGTGAGACAGTACCTTGCTGTCGCCAGACACCGCTCCACTGTCGCCAGACACCGCATCGCTGTTGCTAGACAAACGCTCACTGTCGCTAGACACCGCATCGCTGTTGCTAGACAAACGCTCA
>NZ_BAXA01000025.1 GCF_000698125.1 Geomicrobium sp. JCM 19038
ACATAAGATTATTTACAAAAAAACACTTGCATTCGTGATGGTTTTAGAGTAAAATAATGTTGTCCATGAGGCCAACAGACACATTCCACAGTAGCTCAGTGGTAGAGCAACCGGCTGTTAACCGGTAGGTCGCTGGTTCGAATCCTGCCTGTGGAGCCATACTTGGAGAGCTGTCCGAGTGGCCGAAGGAGCACGATTGGAAATCGTGTAGGCGGCATTAACCGTCTCGAGGGTTCGAATCCCTCGCTCTCCGCCATAACACATTATGCAAGAATAATCTTAAGTTGGCCCGTTGGTCAAGGGGTTAAGACACCGCCCTTTCACGGCGGTAACGCGGGTTCGAATCCCGCACGGGTCACCAACAATATCGCGGGATAGAGCAGTCTGGTAGCTCGTCGGGCTCATAACCCGGAGGTCGGAGGTTCAAATCCTCCTCCCGCAACCAATTACTCTCGATACAACGTCGAAGTAGTAATAAGATAAGCATCAAGATACATACATAATTACTATGAAGTAAAACATTTACGAATGTGGGCCTGTGGTGTAGCGGTTAACATGCCTGCCTGTCACGCAGGAGATCGCGGGTTCGATTCCCGTCAGGCCCGCCATTATTTCAAAAAGTGTTTTGGCTCGATAGCTCAGTTGGTAGAGCAGTAGACTGAAAATCTACGTGTCGGCGGTTCGATTCCGTCTCGAGCCACCATTTGTTGCCGATCTAGCTCAATTGGTAGAGCAACTGACTTGTAATCAGTAGGTTGGGGGTTCAAGTCCTCTGGTCGGCACCATCATAGATGGAGGGGTAGCGAAGTGGCTAAACGCGGCGGACTGTAAATCCGCTCCCTCAGGGTTCGGCGGTTCGAATCCGTCCCCCTCCACCATTTACTAATAGGGGTATAGTTTAATGGTAAAACGAAGGTCTCCAAAACCTTTGATGTGGGTTCGATTCCTACTACCCCTGCCATAACAAATTGGAGCTTAGAGATTACTATGGCGGCTGTGGCGAAGTGGTTAACGCACCGGATTGTGGTTCCGGCACTCGTGAGTTCGATTCTCATCAGCCGCCCCATATTGGGCCATAGCCAAGCGGTAAGGCATCGGATTTTGATTCCGTGATGCGCTGGTTCGAATCCAGCTGGCCCAGCCATTTCTCATGCGGGAGTAGTTCAGTGGTAGAACACCACCTTGCCAAGGTGGGGGTCGCGAGTTCGAATCTCGTCTCCCGCTCCAAATTATGGCGGCATAGCCAAGTGGTAAGGCAGGGGTCTGCAAAACCCTTACGCCCCGGTTCAAATCCGGTGCCGCCTCCAAAGAGAAATTCTGCCTTAACCAATGCCGGGGTGGTGGAATTGGCAGACACACAGGACTTAAAATCCTGCGGTTGGTAACAACCGTGCCGGTTCAAGTCCGGCCCTCGGCACCATTTTTAAAACAAACGCGTAAAGCATACTTTGAAACAGTCACAACTTATGTGGCTGTTTTTGTTTTATAAAGGAGAGTTATACTAGTGAAAAGAATTGATGTGCGAGTAAAGAAACTTGATGAAGATGCTGTAATTCCAACCTATGAGTCACAAGCAGCTGCAGGGTTTGATTTGTATGCACTTGAAGATGTTGTCATTCGCCCTGGTGAGACGAAATTAGTTCGTAGTGGGCTCGCTTTTGAAATCCCTGAAGGGTACGAGATGCAAGTACGACCACGAAGTGGATTGTCAAAAAAAACGAAACTACGTATTTCAAATAGTCCAGGAACAATTGATGCAGATTACCGGGGAGAAGTAGGAATTCTATTGGATAATCTTCATTCAAGCGAAGTTTCTTCGGTCTATAATACGTCAGGCAAAGCAATTGAAGGATTACATGACAAAGGAAGTTATGTCATTGCTAAACATGATCGCATTGCGCAAGGTGTGTTACAAGAAGTACCACAAGCAAACTTCATGGAGGCAGACGATTTAAGTAGTACAAGTCGTGGCAGTGGCGGATTTGGATCTACAGGTCAATAAAGTGAGAAGAAGGTAACGATTCTAGGTTACCTTTTTTTGGCATTTTGTATAGAACTTGCTCTTAAAATTGTACAATCTGTCAGGTGCATATTGCTCGCAAATTCGATACAATAGAGCTCATACTCTTTTGATTAAATAATTGGAATATTAGTAATAATGTCATTTAATCTTACTTCATTCATGAAGGAGGGCTTTCGTTTGAATGTGTTGGATCGTTTAAAAGAGAACTTTGACGAAGTGGAACAAGCTTTATCAAAGCAAGAAGCTGTAGAGGAGTCCAATCGTTGTTTGTATTGTTATGATGCACCATGCATCACAGCATGTCCGACAGGCATCGATATACCCTCGTTTATTCAAAAGATCTCATCTGACAATGTGTACGGTTCCGCACGAACAATTATGGAAGCAAATCCAGTAGGAGCAAGCTGTGCAAGAGTATGTCCTACCGAAGAATTATGTGAGGGTGCTTGTGTTCTTAATCATTCAACAACACCTATTATGATTGGCAAATTACAACGATATGCGACTGACTGGGCGAAACACAATGAAAAAGTATTGTTTAAACGAGGAAGACCGATTGACCGCTCTATAGGTATTATCGGCGGTGGCCCTGCTGGTTTATCTTGTGCAAGAGAGTTAGCAGTGCAAGGGTACGCAGTAACCATCTATGAAGCGAATGAAGAAGCTGGTGGGCTTGATACGTATGGCATCGTTTCGTTCCGACTTCCAAAAGCTGTTTCTCGTTGGGAAGTGGAACAAGTCGAACAGCTTGGTGTAGACATTCAGACGAATTGCAAAGTTGGTGAGGATGTCTCGTTTAATGAAATTCAGTCCAAGCATGATTCAATCGTATTAGCGATTGGTATGGGCGAAGTTCCAAATCTTCATCTTTATGGCGAAACGTTAGAAGGCGTACATGATGCAATTCAACTCGTAAAATCAACGAAAAAGGATGATCTTCCTGAACCGCTAGTAGGTAAACGAGGGTCGTAATCGGAGCAGGGAACACAGCAATTGATGGAGCGACGTGTGCTGTAAGGCTAGGAGCCGAACAAGTTCAAATCTTGTATCGACGTACGAGTGAAGAGATGACAGCATATGACTTTGAATATGAATTTGCAAAGCAAGATGGTGTAGAGTTTCGTTGGTTAACGATGCCTGTACACATTCATGGAAACGATGAAGGGAAAGTCGCTAGCATTGAATGTATGAAAATGGAATTGCAAGAACCTGGTGAAGACGGTAGAAGACGAGTTCAACCAATTGAAGGGTCTAATTTTACGATTAAGGTTGATTTTGTTATTAAAGCAATTGGCCAGGATCGTTATATAGACTTGTTAAATGAGATTGGTGTTGATCACGTTAATGGTGTTGTGCGTGTGGAAGAAGGGCGATTTAGTACTTCATTAGAAAATGTCTACGCGTGTGGTGATGTCACATTTGGAGAAGGTCATGGTGAGGCGATGGTTGTAACGGCAGCAGAACAAGGGAAACAAACTGCCTATCGCATTCATGAACACTTACAAGGTCAAGCTCGTACTTTTGCATAGAGGAGGTTTACGATGGCAGATTTAATGACGAATGTAGGTGGGATTACGTCACCGAATCCATTTTGGCTTGCAAGTGCACCTCCGACAAACTCAGGTTATCAAGTACAGCGTGCGTTTGAAGCTGGATGGGGAGGTGCTGTCTGGAAAACATTAGGCGACCCAATTATTAATACGACTTCACGATTTGCGGCAGTTTCATACAATGGGCAACGAGTGGCAGGGTTTAATAATATTGAGCTGATCACTGATCGCCCTCTAGAAGTGAACTTGAAAGAAATTTATGAAACGAAGAAACGTTTTCCAGATCATGCAATAATCGCTTCGTTAATGATGGAGCCAAAACGTGAGCGATGGCATGAACTTGTTAAACGTGTGGAGCAAGTCGGTGTTGATGGTCTAGAGTTAAACTTCGGTTGTCCGCACGGTATGGCAGAACGTGGGATGGGTTCAGCATCAGGACAAGTGCCTGAACTTGTTGAAAAGCAAACATATTGGGTGAAAGAAGTAGCAACTACACCAGTGATTGTGAAGTTAACACCGAACATCACAGACATTACGGCGACAGCAGAAGCCGCAGTCCGTGGCGGCGCTGATTCAATTAGCCTAATCAATACGATTAATAGTCTTGCAGGTGTTGATATTCATACGTGGAACACGATCCCGAATGTTGATGGCAAAGGGCTCATGGTGGATATTGTGGTCCAGCAGTCAAACCAATCGCGTTGAATATGGTTGCAGAATGTGCTCGCAATGAAAATGTGAATGTACCGATATCTGGTATTGGAGGCATTTCAAATTGGCAAGACGCTGTCGAATTTATGCTAATGGGGGCCTCAGGTGTCCAAGTGTGTACACAAGCGATGCACCACGGATTTCGCATCGTTGAGGACATGATTGAAGGGCTTAGTCTTTATTTGGATGAAAAAGGCTTATCTTCCGTTAGCGAGCTGACTGGCCAATCGGTTAAAAGATATTCGAATTGGGGCGATTTGAATTTAAATCATCAAATTGTTGCTGAGATTAATAATGATGTGTGTATCAATTGCAACAAATGCCACATTGCTTGTGAAGATACAGCTCATCAATGTATTGATATGTTAAAAGATGAAGATGGAAATCCGATCTTACGTGTTCGCGAAGAAGAGTGCGTCGGTTGTAACCTTTGCTCGATCGTCTGTCCAGTTGATGGAGCCATTAATATGGTCGAGAAACTAAATGACCGTCCACCGATGAGTTGGAATGAACGTGAACGTGTGATCACGTCATTAACTGCTTCAAAATCGTCATAACCAGAAAGGAATTCTGATATGAAAATTATAAAAAACGGAACTGTTGTCACAGCTACTGATACATTTCAAGCAGACATAAAAATTGTTGATGACAAGATTGAAGCGGTCGGACTCGGATTAAGTACAGAGGGAGCAGAGGTTATTGATGCTTCTGGACGTTATATCTTCCCAGGTGGGATTGACCCTCATACTCACCTTGATATGCCGTTTGGAGGTACAGTCACGAAAGATGATTTCGAAACGGGAACAGTAGCTGCGGCGTTTGGTGGGACGACGACAATCATTGATTTTTGTTTGACTGAAAAAAGCAAACCGTTGTCGGATGCGATTGAAGTGTGGCATAACAAATCCAAAGATAAAGCAGCAATCGATTATAGTTTTCATTTAATGATCGGTGAGATGAATGATCATGTTCTTAAGGAACTACCGCAAGTCATTGAGCAAGAAGGAATTACGTCATTTAAAGTATTCATGGCATACAAAAATGTCTTCCAAGCAGACGATGCAACCTTGTTCCAAACGTTAATTAAAGCTAAGGAACTCGGAGCACTTGTGATGGTTCATGCAGAAAACGGTGATGTGATTGATTATTTAACGAAAAAAGCACTTCAAAACGATCAAACCGCACCGATCTATCATGCACTCACAAGACCCCCAGAGGCAGAAGGAGAAGCAACAGGAAGAGCAAGTCAATTAACCGCGCTGGCAGATTCACAACTTTACGTCGTTCATGTGACTTGTGAAGAAGCAGTCAAACAGATTGAAGAAGCAAGGAAAAAAGGTGCTGACGTTTGGGGGGAAACGTGTCCTCAATATTTAGTGCTCGACCAAAGCATTATGGACCAACCAGATTTCGAAGGCGCAAAATACGTCTGGTCACCACCGCTTCGTGAAAAACAACATCAAGAGTCACTCTGGAATGCATTAAGAACTGGCTCTTTGCAAACGCTTGGATCGGATCAATGTTCATTTGACTTTAATGGTCAAAAAGATTTAGGCAAAGACGATTTCACAAAGATTCCAAACGGAGGCCCGACGATTGAAGATCGTATGTCGATTCTTTATTCAGAAGGAGTGTGTAAAGGTCGAATTACACTCAATCAGTTTGTTGAGTTAACATCAACTCGCGCTGCCAAGTTATTCGGATTGCATCCGAAAAAAGGAACGATTGTAGCCGGTGCAGATGCTGATCTTGTTATTTTTAATCCGGATGTGACGCGAACGCTCTCTCAAAAAACGCATCATTTAGCGGTTGATTATAATGCGTTTGAAGGATTAGAAGTAAGTGGGAAAGCGGAGACGGTTCTCTTACGTGGACAGGTTATTGTTGAAAACGATCAATATGTCGGTCACAAAGGCCAAGGAGAGTACATTAAGCGAGCGAAGTATGGTCATCAGTTAGAATCGAAAGTCGCGCAACGATAGTTCCTTATAAAAGGAGTGAAAGTGATGAATGAACATGAAGATTATGTGAAAGAAAAGCATCGGATTGACGAGCTATTTGATCGTGGCTATACGATTGAGCACGTAGAAGAGAATCTTGATGGTGCATTCGTGACGTTTCGTTTAGGTGAAGTAACAGAAGTCGTTAATTTTCTAAATGCCAATGCAAGGAAGTATTTTTCGACAAAGATGATCTCTTAAGGAGCAGTCTATGCAAAATCAAAAAATAGCAATTAACGGCAAACGGCTTGAAGAAACAATCGAGAGGTTTGCGGATTTTGGCAGAACTTACAATAACGGGGTAACTCGCCTCGCATTAAGTGCTGAAGATGTTCGTGCTCGTAATTATTTGGTCGAGTGTTGCGAGGCGTTAGGATTACACGTAACCAAGGACGACCTAGGCAACCTTTATGCACGATTTGAAGGAAGTGACTCTAAAGCAGATCCTGTCTATGTTGGTTCTCATTTGGATAGTGTCAAAAAAGGAGGCCGGTATGACGGGGCGCTCGGTGTGATCGCTGCGCTTGAAGTCATCCGTACGATGATTGACTATTCGATCCAACCGAAGCGACCGATTATTCTCGTGAACTTTACGAATGAAGAAGGTGCTCGCTTTGAACCTTCGATGATGAGTTCAGGGGTCTTATCAGGTAAGTTCAATCAAGATGAAATGTACGAGAAACCTGATCAAAAGGGAATTACCTTTCTGGAAGCGTTAAAGGAAAGTGGTTATGAAGGCAAGAAAGACGAGCGCTTAACGAACGGCAAAGCATTTTTAGAACTGCACATCGAGCAAGGTCCGGTTCTAGAGCAAGAAGAAATAACAATCGGTGCGGTAGAATGTGTTGTCGGCATGGTCTGTTATGAGATTGAAGTTCTAGGGGATTCCAATCACGCAGGAACAACGCCGATGGCGATGCGAGATGACGCATTGTTTACAGCGGTCGATACGATTCAATCGCTAAGAAATCGATTGGATCAGTTAGATAAACGTCTCGTCTATACAATCGGGCGTATAGATGCATCGCCGAACATCCATACAGTGATACCAAATCGTATCGTATTTAGTCTTGAAGCAAGGCACCAAGATGAAGACGTCATTTCAGAAGTGGAGCAGATCATTTGCTCTTTCAAAGAACGTAACCGTATTGAACCAAAGCGGTTGTGGCAGAGAGATACGGTCTGGTTTGATTCTGCAGTCGTTAATGTGGTTGAAGAAGCGAGTAAACAATTGGGCACAACGCATCGACGAATGGTGAGTGGGGCTGGGCACGACGCACAGTTTATTGCGTCGATGATGCCTACTGCGATGATTTTTGTTCCGAGTTTACGCGGCAAAAGCCATTCTGAAGACGAGTATACTTCGCCTAAAGATTGTATCACAGGTGTGAATGTCTTATTTGAAGCAGTAAGTACATTGAGTCAGGAATAAGTACCGAAACAGCCATCTGTCTTGTGGCTGTTTCTTTGTGATTCGTTTGAAAATTTTTATGGTCAAGTTCGTTAAGTATAGCAACGTCTTAACAAATTGTAGGTGTTATTGTGATTATTTTAATGTATATTTTTACCGCCATTATCTTGATTACTTGTTTTGTTTTTATCGTTCAAGGGTTAAGGGATTGGTATCGAAAAGTAAAGATACAAAAAACATTGCAACAAATGGGTACAGCAGATCAGTCGTTCTCAAAGCATCACTTGTTCTTATTTTGTAAAGAACATATCGAAGAGAACTATATTACCTTTAAAAAAGGTTATGAAATACTCGAATATGATCGTATGGAGTTTTCAACATTTCAGTATGAGAAAGACCCTGATAATACCGTGGTGCAAGCCTTTGTTGTTGTTAAAGGGAAGAGAGAAAAAACGGAAGAAGAAAAAAATCAATCCTTTTTTAGTTCGTGGCTTAACGAAGGAATTCGTAATAAAAAATTATTTGTATTGTTAACGTTAAGGCGAGCGGAAGGCGAATGGTATGTAAGTCAAATTGAAGAGAAAGAACAAAATAGCCTGGATATAAAGTTTGAATCAGACCTTTCTGATCATCAGTATCAATTCAGTAGAATTCTACGCTTTTATGTTGTTCACGTCTTTAGTTATAAGCCGTGGAAAGAGAAGCGAGCGAATTCAGATTTTAATTTTGACTTCTTTGAAGATCATATCAACGAAAAGAAATCGATGCGATTATCGGGTACGATTGTAAAGACCTTTTTCTTGCTTGCACTCGTTGTTTCATCTGCATCGTTTATGCTTATTCAATATTATGAATATGGAAGAGATTTATTTTGGCTTGGAATTTTGGCAGGCATGCTTGCTTTTATTGTAATCATGTACACACTTAAAAATCCCCGTTTCTCTGCGATCACGACACCGATTTATGCAGTCCTAGAAGGAATGATTATCGGTAGCGTATCGATTTATTACGAAGAAAACTTTCAAGGAATCATCATTCAATCCGTTGCGCTAACGTTTGCTGTCGTTTTCATGATGTTTGTGATTTATAGCTTTTATAAGCCTTCGTACAACTTTATACTCGGCATTTTATCTATGACTACAGCGATCTTTTTGGTTTATGTAGTTGAGGCACTACCAATCTTACCTGAGCAGTATTCTCTCGTATTTGATGATGGTGCTAGAGGGTGGCTTTTTAGCATTGTTATCGTTGTTGTAGCAAGTTTGCATTTGCTCGTTGACTTTGATGTCATCCGACGTGGGATTGAAATTAAAGCAGCAAGGTATATGGAATGGTTCTCAGCATTTAGTTTGATACTGACGATTGTCTGGTTGTATGCAGAGATTCTAAAACTCTTGGGTAGGGCGCGAAACAATTGAGCGTCAATATTTATGGAAATAGCGTATGGTTTTCGTAGGTCTATTTTCGCTACTTATATAGATGATGGTAGTAAAAGCAACGATGAATATTAATTATTCAGAAAAAAGTGATATACTAATAAAAATTGCAATGGAGGTCATGTATGAGAACTTCACACATAACAAAAATAGGATTATTAACGTTAATTGTTGGTGGAACGTTGCAACTAGGTCTATCATCGGAACTGCAAGGGGAAGAAGAGGCGACTGCGAAAATAGAACTTCGGAATGATTTATTGGAGATTTTGGATACAGAACAATTGCAAAGTGCTTTGCCAGGAGTCCACGTTCGTCATAGTGAAACAGGTGAAGAGCTATTTAGTTATAATAGCGATATTAGCCTCGCGCCAGCTTCCGGTCAAAAGCTTCTTGTTGGTGCCACAGCGTTAGACGTTTTAGGGCCAGAGTTTACATTTGAGACAGGAGTTTACACGGACGGCTATACACGCGGAAGCATACTACACGGTAATATTTACTTAAAAGGCGGAGGCGATCCGACGTTACTCGCTTCTGACTTTGATCAATTAGCTAAAGAATTACATAATCAAGGTATTCGCATGGTCCAAGGAGACATTATCGCAGACGATACTTACTTTGATGATACAAGGCTATCTTTAGACCTCTCTTGGGCGAATCAACGAGGACAAGTCGGGGCTCAAGTGTCCGCTTTAAGCTTTGCCCCTGATGCCGCGCTTATTTCAGATGTCGCATTAGATCGTTATAATACGGCCTCGGTCTATGTCGAAGTTCACCCTGGTGAGGAGCCTGGTGATGAGGCCGAAATCAAGGTAACGCCAGAATCTGACTATTATTCGATCGACAATCAGATGATCACGGTTGAAGAAGACGGAGACCGTGAGTTAGCTGGTTGGGGAAGAGATCATGGAACGAACGATATTTTCTTTAAAGGCACAATTCCAGTAGGAGGCGACTCCTTTAATCAATACGTTTCGATTTGGGAGCCAACCAACCTAGCGGTTGACCTGTTTGCAGAAGGTCTTAAAGATGCCCGAGTTCGAGTCAATGGCGATGTTGTCTTAGGTGAAACCCCAGAAGATGCAGAAGCGTTATTTATTCACGAATCAATGACACTCGAAGAACTGATGATTCCGTATATGAAGTTTAGTCAAAACAGTCATTCTGAGCATTTAACGAAAGCGCTCGGCCAAGAAGTTCATGGAGAGGGAAGTTGGGATAAAGGACTGGACGTTGTTGAAGCGTATTTAGAATCTGCAGATGTGAATACGAATGTTGTTCAACTTCGAGACGGCTCTGGTATGTCACACTTAAATGCGATTCCGACGGAAGAAATGACACAATTTCTTTTACATGCTCAAGATGAAGAGTGGTTTGACATCTTTTACGGCTCATTACCGGTTGCAGCAGAAAGTGATCATTATGTAGGGGGAACACTTCGTACACGAATGGCTGATACAGCAGCGGCAAGCAATGTAGCAGCCAAGACAGGAAGTCTTACGAGTAAATCATCGTTATCTGGGTATGTGACGGACGCTGATGGTGAAGAGTGGATCTTCTCGATTATTATGAATAATTATATCGGAAGTTCGCCAGCAGCGGTTGAAAACGACATTGCCATTCGATTAGCAGAATATGAAGCAGATTGAGAAAAAGCGCGGAGGGGCATTTTGCCACCAACCGCGCTTTTTTTCATCTACTCCTATTCATGATCTAATTCATGTTGGACAGGTTCTTCAATAAAGATCTTGTGAGGAATTCCTTCTGCTTGTTCTAAAAACAACGCTCGTTGTTGAGAAATGAAATTGTTTAGTGAAGGATACATTCCATTTGGGCCAATAAGAGTCAACCTAAGCTTACTAACGAGTTCTCCACTGTTATAAACCACGATATAGCGGTTATTCTGTTCATCGACTTCAAAAGAAAATGTTAAGGTCATCGCCGCATTCCTACCTTTAGATCTCGGTAATTTAGACATAAAAAAACTCGTCTAGCGATTCGTTTCTTGAAAAACGATCGAACTGTACGAGTACTGACTAGTCGAACTTATCGTCTAGTTACTATAATAATTGGTGGCGATGGTGGGAGTCGAACCCACACTTCCGAAGAAACGCGATTTTGAGTCGCGCGCGTCTGCCAATTCCGCCACATCGCCATGATTATGTATTGATCTGTTCGCTCTGACAAGTTATATAATAGCACGCCGTTAACGTATATGACAAGCCTTATTTCATATCAATATTAATTTTTATCGTGTAAAGCATTATATAAGGATAACAGCCCGGTTCCATGTTAGTTGGAATCAGGGCTGTTTCTTTTTTGTCGACTTGCTTCTTCTTCTTCTAATTCTTTCACTAACTTTGCCCGGCGTTTTTTGTAATCTTTAACTCTCCAGACGAGGTTGATCATTATAATGACAATGGCCACTCCGATTAAAACGTAAATGATTGTTCCTGTCACCGCACCGGTCATCGCAAGGATGAGCAATACGATCATAATTCCCATCGTGATGTTCTCAAATGTTTTTAAAGACATTGCGTGTAAAAAATCCTTTCTTATCAAATAATAAAGTCAAAGGGGTGTGAGCTTTGAATTTAACGATCTTTGTTGTAGCAATCTTAGTAGGCGTACTAGGCATTGGTTATGGTGTCTTTTCGATTTTTAAGGAACTTGGTTATTCGAACCGAAACTAAATGAATTGTGCTAGCGGTTGTTCACGATGTAGAACAGCCGTTTTAACTTGTCCACCATGAACTTGTGTAAACAAGTCACCGATATGCTTCGTAAACGTAATCGCTTCATCTTCGCTTTTGCTCGGAGGAATGTATAACACGTGTAGTCCGTTTGTCGTTCCATGATCTATAGCCGTTCGGACACTATCGACAACCGGGCTACCGAATGGACCGTTTGCATCTTTTGTGATGAGCTTACGTTGTGCAGAATTTACTCTGCCATTTAGCCCTTCAAACGATTCATTAGATGTACCGAGGGTGACCGTAACATCTCCATGTATATTTTCCATGTTATAAAGCCCGAGTGGAAGTTCATATTGCAAAGAGAAAAAGTTATTTAGACTTACCGCTGAGGATATTTCAGGAAGCGGCTTTTTCGCTTTAATTCTTCGAAATAGAGCTTCGTGTGACGGTCGATATTTCCCTGGATCGACACCAATCGCTTTAAACACTTGCCTCCACTCTCGAACGCCTTCATAATATGTAACAGGTTGATCTAACAAGTCCAACTCAACGGTGTGACGATGAAGTTCAATTCGACTCGCAAGTTGATCAGGAATGTTACTAACGACAATATTCTCATATTGAATGAGACCGACTTTAAACGATGGAACGTGTTGAATGAGTTGTTCAGATAAATGAAAGTTCATCGTAACCTCCTTCTCACGTTCATTTTAGCATAATTGAAAGGAACGCTCGAAATGAATGAGGAATTAAAACAAGAGATTATCGCATATAGCAAAACGATCGGAATTGATAAAATTGGTTTTGCTAGTGCGGATCCTTTCTTAACATTAAAAGAACGCTTAAGGGAACAGCAACGACTAGGCTATGCATCTGGGTTTGAAGAATCCGACATTGATTTACGAACTGAACCTGAACGGTTGCTGCCTTATGCGAAATCAATTATAGCCATTGCACTAAGTTACCCATCCAAGTTGAAAAACCCTCCCAAAGGCGTTAAAGGAAAGCGCAGAGGGTTATTCTGTCGTGCTTCTTGGGGTGCTGATTATCATCATGTTCTAAATGATCGTTTGCAAAAACTACAAGAATTCATTGAAAGCAAGGTCCCTGATGCGAAGACAGCGTCGATGGTCGATACCGGAGCATTATCTGACCGAGCTGTAGCAGAACGAGCGGGTATAGGATTTAGTGGAAAGAATTGTATGATTATCACGCCTGAATATGGTTCATACGTTTATCTCGGGGAAATGATTACGACGATTGCGTTTGAGCCTGACACACCAATTGAAGAAGGTTGTGGAACGTGCAACAAATGTGTAGAAAGCTGTCCTACAGGTGCGCTCATTCAAGGTGGACAACTTGATGCACAAAAGTGCATTGCATTTTTAACGCAGAAAAAGGACTTCATTCCAAAACAATATCGTAAGAAAATCGGTAATCGCTTATACGGTTGTGATACGTGCCAAGTCGTTTGTCCAATTAACAAAGGCAAAGGTGAGGAGTATCAACCGGAGTTTGAACCAGACCCTGAGAAAGTTAAACCAGAGTTGTTACCTTTATTATCGCTTTCCAATCGACAATTTAAAGAGAAGTATGGGGATATGGCCGGTTCATGGAGAGGGAAGAAACCAATTCAGCGTAACGCAATTTTAGCACTTGGTCATTTTAAAGAAGAATCAGCGAGTGAGACGCTAAGGCAATTACTAACCGATGACGCAAGACCGGTCATTCGTGGCACTGCAGCATGGGCACTTGGTGAAATTGGTGGCGACGATAATGAACTTGCGATGCAGCAAGCGTTACAAAAAGAAGAAGATCTAGACGTAATCAAAGAAATTGAAGAAGCGTTAACGTGAAACTTCCGTTAAGGGCGTTGTCTGAAGAACTGAGTGAGATGTTCAAATAGGGCAACGGACTTTTCGGAAGTTTTTTTATCTTGAACTGCAAATTGTTCGCATACATTATAAGTAATGGGGAAGGAGCGTTCAGGATGAATAAGTTAGTAAAAAAGCGACTTGCGGCGCATTTTCAGCAGTTGGCAGAGTGGAAAGCAAAAGGAGTTGATGTGAAACTACTGACTCCAGAAGAAAAAAAAGTAACGCAACGAATTAAAAAACAAACGCGCAAAGCCAAGCTCGTGAAAGTACATGTTGATGCCACTCCTTATAAAATTATTACGACAGGTCACGATTCTCAGATTGATTATTTATTAAACGTGAGTAAACTGTTTCGTTTCGGTGAGGATTTTTATTTAGAAGAAATGAATGAAATCCGGCAAATTATTTTAAAGCATAACAAAATAATGAGTGATCAAGAAAAACAACGAAATCTCACAGTCGATGTTAGAAAGCAAGGACGGAGCGAACATAAACGACAAATTCTCGATCGTACCGGTACTTACAACCGCCTAAAAGCTGTACAATACGCTGAACGTTGGTGGAATGACTATAATCCTGATTATCCCGAGTTTACAGACAACTGTACGAATTTTATCTCCCAATGTTTACATGCGTGGTGCGCCGATGCATGGGGTCCCGGTTCGTGACCAAGGGTGGTGGTGGAGAGGAGAAAACTGGAGTTACTCGTGGGCGGTTGCCCATTCATTACGGTGGTATTTAAGTGGCTCAACAAAAGGCTTAACGGCTAAAGAAGTTGAACGGGCCGAAGAGTTACGACCTGGTGACATTGTTTGTTATGACTTTGATGGCAGTGGAAGATGGGATCATAATGCAATTGTCGTTCGAAAAGACAATGAACGCCAACCCCTCGTTAATGCTCAAACCGCGAATAGTCGCAATCGGTTTTGGAAGTACGAAGATTCTACAGCCTGGACAGAGAACATTAAGTATAAGTTTTTTGCGATCCATGATCAGTTTTCGTAACGTAAGTTTGTGCTATACTGTGTGATGGAACATTATCGAAGAGGAGTCAACAAGATGGCTTTGCATATTGTATTACATGAACCAGAAATTCCAGCAAACACAGGAAATATTGCACGAACGTGCGCAGGTACGGGAACAGCTCTACACTTAATTCACCCGCTAGGTTTTTCGACAGAAGACCGAATGTTAAAGCGAGCAGGCTGTGATTATTGGCCGAGTGTTAATATTACGTATCACGATTCTTTAGAAGCGTTTTTAGCCTTAAGAAAGAATGATCGTGTATTCTTCGTAGAGACGACCGGTAGCGATTTGTATACGAACTTTGATTATAGTGATGTTTCAGAGGATGTTTATTTCGTCTTTGGAAAAGAAACGAAAGGGCTACCTGAATGGGTGGCAACGGAGTATCCTAATCAATGCATTCGTTTACCACAAAATGACCTTATTCGTTCGTTGAACCTTTCAAATGCTGCAGCGATTATTATTTATGAGGCACTACGTCAACGAGGCTTTCCAGCAGTTAACTAATGAACAAACCCCTGTGGATCTTCCACAGGGGTTTGTTGTTGTCTTATTGTTGATGAGGTTTTGAGTTTTTGCCAGCAGTCATAATAGCAGTGATGAACGCCGCGCAGACAGTTAATAGTAAAAATAAGCGCATCTAAGTAGTTGCCTCCCTTAACAGTCATTCGATTCAAAGTAGATGAGACCTAGCATCACTTTGGACACATACTAGATAGTATTATTATAGCGAATAATTGTTTTTATGTACATGTTTGTCAGTGAATCGCCATTCCCCTATACTAAAAAGGAATGGTGATTAAAAAGGAGGAGTTATGCAATGTACGTTGTAATGAATGAATTAAATGTAAATGAAGATCAACATGAACACGTGAAAGCACGTTTTGAGAAGAGTAAAGATCGTATGAATGATGTACCGGGTTGCTTAGAATTCCTTTTCTTAGAAAGTGAAAAAGAAGATGTAAGCTTTATCGTTTTTACGAAATGGGAAGCAAAATCAGATTATGAAAACTGGCTAAACAGTGACGCGTTTAAGCATGCACATCGTGGGCAACAATCGCAAAGCCAAGAGAAACCTCCAACAACTGCGAGCAACTTACGTTCGTTTGACGTTGTTTTTCATACGTAAAATCAAGAGGTCATCGTCTTAGACGGTGGTCTTTTTTTATGGACGGATTGTTTCCTTTCCTAAGGTTATCTTCATCTAGGTGGCTGCATAGAATAAAAAACACATGGGGATGAGCGGAGCCGAAAGGCGGTTTGCGCTTCTTTTTCATTGTTGTTATTCCTAAACAGGCTGTCGGGGTGAGTCAGAACATATAACGATCCGAAAAAGGGAGGCCATTCGGTGGATATACTATCTAAAATGAAGGATTACCGTCATGAACATGAAAAGTTAAAATGGGAAGGAACGTTCAGAGAATATTTGGAGATCCTTAAAGAGCGACCAGAAGTTGCGCAAACAGCACATTCGAGAATGTACAATATGATTAAAAGTCATGGAATTGAAGAAAATGAGGATGGATCGAAAGCGTATAATTTTTTCAACAATTCGATCTTTGGCGTTGAGGATTCTATTGAGCGTCTCGTAGAAGAGTATTTTCATTCCGCAGCTAGAAGGTTAGATGTTAGAAAGCGGATTTTGCTTCTGATGGGGCCTGTTAGTGGCGGTAAATCAACATTAGTAAATATGTTGAAGCGCGGGTTGGAGCAGTTTTCGTATACCGATGAAGGGGCGGTCTATGCGATTAAAGGCTGTCCGATGCAAGAAGATCCGTTACACTTAATTCCTCACCATTTACGAGAAGATTTCTTTGGCGATTATGGCATCCGTATTGAAGGGGCGTTATCTCCACTTAATACGATGAGACTTGAGGAAGAGTACGATAACCGTGTGGAAGATGTTATGGTAGAGCGGATTTTCTTTTCTGAAGATAAGCGTACTGGAATTGGTACATTTAGTCCTTCTGATCCAAAATCACAAGATATTGCGGATTTAACGGGAAGCATTGATTTCTCAACTATTGCAGAATACGGTTCAGAGTCCGACCCTCGTGCGTATCGTTTTGATGGAGAACTAAACAAAGCCAACCGTGGACTCATGGAATTTCAAGAAATGTTAAAGTGTGACGAGAAGTTCTTATGGCACCTATTGTCGCTCACGCAAGAGGGGAATTTCAAAGCGGGACGTTTTGCGCTCATTTCGGCCGATGAGCTCATTGTCGCACATACAAATGAAGCGGAGTATCGTACGTTTATAAACAACAAGAAAAATGAAGCGTTACATTCGAGAATTATCGTTATGAATGTTCCGTATAACTTGAAAGTGACGGAAGAAGAGAGAATATACGAGAAGATGATTCGTGAAAGTGATATGGCCCATGTTCACATCGCACCTCATGCGTTAAAAACAGCGGCCATCTTTACGGTTTTAACTCGTCTAAAAGATTCGAAGCATCAAGGAATTGACCTCGTTAAGAAGATGAAATTGTACGATGGTCAGGTCGTTGAAGGCTTTAAAGAACAAGATGTCATAGAGCTTCGTAAAGAACATCAAGATGAAGGGATGACTGGGATTGACCCTCGTTATGTCATTAACCGGATCTCTTCGGCAATTATTCGCAAAAACTCAAAATCAATTAACGCACTCGACGTGCTGCGAGCATTAAAAGATGGTCTTAGCCAACATGCTTCAATCTCAAAAGATGACCGCGAACGGTATCAAGATTTTATTTCTGTTGCAAGAAAAGAGTACGATGAAATCGCAAAACAAGAAGTTCAAAAAGCTTTCGTGTATTCATACGAAGAGTCGGCTAAAACGATGTTGAACAACTACTTGGATAACGTCGAAGCGTTTTGCAACAACCAGAAGCTGTATGACCCGATTACAGGTGATGAATTAAGTGCAGATGAAAAGCTAATGCGTTCGATTGAGGAGCAGATTGGCATCTCCGAGAATGCGAAAAAAGCGTTCCGAGAAGAGATTTTAATTCGAATCTCTGCGTATGCAAGAAAAGGTCATAAATTCGATTACAATTCTCATGAACGTTTACGAGAAGCGATTCAAAAGAAACTATTTGCTGACCTGAAAGATGTCGTTAAAATTACGACGTCGGTAAGTACACCAGATGAATCTCAGCTGAAAAAGATCAATGAAGTCATTGCAAGGCTCGTGGATGAGCACGGCTACAATACGACTTCAGCGAATGAACTGTTGAAATACGTTGGAAGCTTATTGAATCGCTAATCAGACAAAAAGAACCCAGCAGTTAAACACTGCTGGGTTTATTTTACGATTTTGTTAAGCCGTATTGATGTGGAAATGGAAGCGTTGGATGTAGCGGTAGAAATGAAGATGGAATGCTTACAGGAGGCAATAATGACTCACTGGACGATTGTTCGTCGTTGTGCAAAATGATATAGGAGCCATCTTCGTTCTCACTGAGGTGAATGCTAAATAGATGATCAGAATCATCCTCAGCTTCAATTGGTTGTTCACCATCAAATTCCATTTCTTGGTACTCTAACCATGTAGATGGTGGCATATCACGCATCTCAACATCTTCGTCAATGTAAAACGGCTGTTTATAGCTTTTAGAAAGTGACTGATCACTTTGATTCTCGATTGAATCATTGACGTACAGATAATAAAGACCACCATGATTGTAACCGTCTGAAGGGGGTCTTACTTGGATTTGCGTCGGCGTGTAAATGAAAATAAAGTTGTGAATGACGTTACCTTCGTGATCTGTAACGAATAAGGACTCATTGCTAATTGTTTCTTCATCAAATGGCTCACTAAACTGCAACTCAAAAGAATGTGTTTCGGAAACCGTAAGAAGAGGGAAATGATGATAAAAACTGCTATCGCGCTCTTCAATTAATTGAATGTCTTGATATTCACTCGGTACCATTGTCGTTGTTCTTGGAAATGCAGTGGTTTCAAGTAATCCAGGTTCATTTCGTTCAGGTGTTGTTAATGAGTAAATGATTTGCCACTCACCATCTTGTTCATAGCTATCAACAATTTCAATTCGATATCCTGTATTCGGATGTGGTCCCCATACTAATTCAACATATTCTCCATCTCTGTTTAGCTGAATGGTCGGTGGTGCGTCTTCAGTTGGTTCCAAAGAATGTGTGGTATGATAAAGGAACGGGGAAACAATCATTATGATACTCACAAGGATTGTTGAAATAAAACTCATAAAGTCACCTCTGCTCGTTCCGAGTCCTAGTAATAGACGAGTTCTTGTACGATGAAGTTACATACCTATACGTATTTTTCACAAAAATAACGTAAAAAGCAAGTAAAACATAAAAAAAATATGTAAAAAGTCGTAGAGCAATTCAAATGAAACGCAACATATTCAGTTTGGGGGTTACGGCATTGACAAGTTTATCAAAAGAAATTTGGGATTGGGTAAAAACATTTATTATCGTCATTTGCATCGTCGTAATCGTAAGGACGTTTTTCTTTGCAAACTACATGGTACACGGTGAATCAATGATGCCGACGATTGAAAGTGGAGAGCGCCTAATCATAAATAAGATTGGCTACCACATTTCAGAACCTGAGCGTTTTGACTTAATCGTTTTTCATGCTACCGATGAAAGTGATTACATTAAACGAGTAATTGGCTTACCTGGAGATTCAATCGCCTACATTGATGACGTGCTCTATGTAAACGATGAACCGTTACTCGAAGATTACTTACAACCGTCAATAGCAGAGACAACAGGAGGTCCATTTACGAGAAATTTTACATTAGAAGATTTAGATCTTGAAAGTCAGATCGTTCCAGACGGTCACTTGTTCGTATTAGGCGATAATCGTAGAAATAGTCTTGATAGCAGACAGATCGGTTATGTAGAATACGATAGCATCGTAGGAAAAGCGAACATCCGCTATTGGCCAGTAAGCGACTTTTCGATTATTAGTTAGTCGTTACAATGGCTTATTCAATTGTCACTCTGCTGCTTCTCATCACTGAGAGGCTTTTTTGTTTGCTTGAAATCTGGACGACTCTTTTGCAAATCAAATGACAATTCTTGTTTTCTGCTGCATACGATGGGAGTAGTACGACGTGTCCGAAATACGATGACGATTAAAATTATTGAACATTCGGTTTCTTGGGGAGAGCTGTTTGTTCTTTAGGAGGGTTTTTAGATGGATGAAAAGCAACTGCCACCCTTTGTCATATCAGAAGAGAATTGGTCCCTCCATCGCAAAGGCTATCTCGATCAAAGACGTCATGAAGAAAAAGTAAAAGATGCCATACATCAAAATTTGCCAGATTTAATTACAGATGAAAGCATTGTGATGTCCAATGGGCGTGATGTCGTTCACGTACCAATTCGTTCCTTAGATGAATACAAAATTCGTTACAACGATGATAAGAAGCAACATGTAGGGCAAGGGGATGGCGATAGTCAGGTTGGGGATGTCGTTGCAAGAGCACCCGGTAAAGATAAAGCAAACGGTCCTGGTAAAGGAAACAAACCTGGGGATACAGCGGGTGAAGATTATTATGAAGCAGAAATCTCAATTGCCGAATTAGAAGAAGCACTGTTCCAACATTTAGAGTTACCGAATCTACAAAAGAAAGATGATGAGGATCTCGTCGTAGAAGACATTATCTTTAACGACGTTCGTAAAAAAGGTCTGATTGGAAATATCGACAAACGACGGACAATTTTAACCGCATTAAAACGAAACGCCATGGAAGGAAGACCTGGAATCAATCCGATCTATCGAGATGATTTACGATTTAAAACGTGGAATGAAGAGATTAGACACGAATCAAAAGCGATTATCATTGCGATGCTTGATACGTCTGGTTCAATGGGGAAATGGGAAAAGTATATGGCGAGAAGCTTTTTCTTTTGGATGACACGCTTTTTACGTACGAAATATGAAAGTGTAGAGATTGAGTTCATTGCGCACCACACAGAAGCAAAAGTCGTTGATGAAGAACACTTTTTTACGAAAGGTGAGAGTGGGGGAACGATTTGTTCATCCGCTTATGAACTTTGCTTACAGCGTATAGAAGATCATTACGATCCGAAAGTGTACAATATTTACCCATTCCACTTCTCAGATGGCGACAACTTAACATCGGATAACAAAAAATGCCTCAAACTGATTGAGCAGATTATGGATAAGTCGAACATGTTTGGTTATGGCGAAGTAAACGCATATAGTCGTCACAGTACGCTAATGAACGTCTACCAAAATATTAAAGATCCAAGGTTCAGGCACTTCATATTAAAAGAAAAGAAACATGTTTTTAATGCATTGCAGTGGTTTTTCAGTAATGAAGAGAGTCACGCAAAAAACGTATAAACACTCAAAAGATCGGCGTATTTCATGTGCCGATCTTTTTTTAGTTAAAAGATTGGGAATTAAACTTACTCATAAGTGGGCTGCGAGTACCTTAGCTGACAATAAAGAAGTTTACAAAAGCCGTCACTAAGTTCGTTTTATTCCCAGTGATGACGGATGAACTCATCTCGACCGGACGCTTTGCGGTCTGTTTTGTAGTAAGCAGGATTCGTTTTATAAAACTGCTGATGCTCGGCTTCTGCCGGATAAAAAGTCGTTGCTGGCTTAATTTCTGTGACGATCGGTTGCTTAAAACGACCACTTGATTCGAGTTCAATTTTTGACTTCGTTGCAAGTTCTTTTTGTTCAGCATTCACGTAGAATATTGCGGTACGGTATTGACTGCCGCGATCGTGAAACTGCCCGTTAGTCGGTTGGATCAATTTGTGGCCAAAATAAATCCAATAGTTGAGTGTACTTATAAAGGGTCGGATCATAGAGAATTTCTACGGCTTCGTAGTGTCCGCTCGTCCCTCGTTTCACTTGCTCATATGTAGGGTCTGAAATCTCTCCACCTATATAACCTGAGGTTACAGCTTGAATGCCTGCTTGTTCTTCAAATGGTTGCACCATACACCAAAAACAACCACCTGCAAAAATGGCTCGTTCAGTTGCCATCAAAATCACACCTTCCTTAATCCAATTTTACCAAAGAACGCCTACTAGTACGAACCTACCTTATGAGATGGTATAATACAATTAGTGATTGCGCTAGCATGATATTTGGTTAGCCCAAGGGGGAGGATTCATGATACAACAACGTATTGATCATTGGAAAGAAAACGTTCAAGATGAAGCGCTACGTCAAGACCTTGAATCATTGCAAAATGGCGATGAGGTAGTCTTACGTGATTGCTTTTATAGAAACCTTGCATTTGGTACTGGGGGAATGAGGGGCGAATTAGGTGTTGGACCAAACCGGTTGAACATCTATACCGTACGAAAGGCAGCATTAGGACTTGCCCATTACTTAACGAATAATAATCAACATGGCGGTAAAGTCGTCATTGCTTATGATTCTAGGCACCAATCACAAGAGTTTGCTAATCAATGTGCTCTTACGTTAATTGAAAATGGCTATAAAGCTCTTGTATTTAAAGAGTTAAAGCCGACACCGATGTTGTCATTTGCCGTTCGTCACACCAAAGCAGTGGCAGGTATTATGATTACTGCAAGCCACAACCCCCCTGAATACAATGGGGTGAAAGTATATAACGAGCAAGGTGCACAACTACCTTTAACGCAATCAGATGAACTCATTAGCTATGTAAATGCCGTAGAAGATGAATTAGCGATTGCTGTTGCGGATTATACGGAAGCAGTAAACAATCATCAGTTTACGTTTGTACCTGAGGATGTGGATAATGCGTATCAAGAAGCGCTAACCTCTATCGTACAAGATCAGGAACAAGTAAAGGCTCACGGAGCAGATCTATCGATCGTTTTTAGTCCATTACACGGAACAGCGAGAAAGCCTTTACGACGAGCGCTTATTGAAAATGGGTTTACTAATGTGACACTCGTTTCAGAACAAGAGCATCCTGACCCACAGTTTTCAACGGTGAAATTGCCGAATCCAGAAGATCCAGCGGCATTTTCATTGGCGATGAAAAAAGGCAATGAAATGGGAGCAGACGTCTTAATTGCCACTGACCCAGACGCAGACCGAATCGGAGTAGCGGTTCCTGATGAGAATTCGGCTGCAGGATATCGTTTATTAAACGGAAATGAAACAGGACTACTGTTATTGCATCAAATGCTTCAAAAAAAATCAGAGGGTGTTGGCGTAACGAACAACGATCACGTTTTAAAAACGATTGTTACATCGGAATCAGGTCGTGTCATCGCAGAACACTTTGGTGCAAATTGTATTGATACATTAACGGGTTTTAAATTTATTGCTGAGAAAATTGAAGAGTTTTCTAGCGATAATCGTGAGTTTTTGTTCGGTTATGAGGAATCTTACGGTTATTTATTAGGCTCTTTCGTTCGTGATAAAGATGCCATTCAAGCGGGTATGATTATCTGTGAAGCTGCATTGTTAGCTAAAGCGAATGGCGAAACGTTATTGGATCAACTGCACCATATTTATGATCAGTTCGGTTATTTTAAAGAGCAAACGAATAGCATGGAACTAAAAGGCGAGCGTGGCGCAAAGCAAATCGAACAATTGATTCAATCGTTAAGAAAAGAGCCGTTTGAAGCTATTAACGGAATTGCCGTTAAGACAATTGAAGACTATCAGTTGCAGGAAAGAGTAGAAGTGACGACGAATTCCAAAGTAGCACTGGATTTGCCTAAATCAAATGTTATTAAGTATTTCCTTACTGATGATACGTGGATTTGTGTACGGCCTTCGGGCACGGAACCGAAACTGAAAGTTTATTTTGGTGTTCGCAGTGAAACGAGTGAAGGTGCTCATGAAAGACTCGCTGACGTTTCCGAAAACGTAATGAACGAACTAACGAATCGACTGTAAAGCTGTTTGTGTTATAGGTGGTGAATAAAATGTGGGTTTTGGAGTATTTAAGGTTGTTGAACGTTGAGCAAAAGCAGCCGTCACTTCCGTTTCTAAAAAAATTAATGAAGCGCCATCGACTCGTTTTTCCATTTGAAAACGTCAGTAAGCTCTTAATTGATCAGTATAAAAAAAAACAAATCATTACAGTTGAAGAGTTTTTAGATCGGCGTAAAAACTATGATATGGGTGGGACGTGCTATACGTTGAACATTCAATTTGCCAGGCTCTTGAGGGAGCTCGGGTATGTGGTGTCGTATATTCGTCCTGGTAACGAGCATTTAGCGCTGTTAGTAGGGTTAGCTGATTCACAGAAGGTGTGGTACGTAGATGTGGGTACAACGGCGCCGATTCTGGCTCCGTTACCGCTTGGGATTGAGCGACAAACACCGATTTTCGCTGGGGAGAAAGTACACCTGCGAAAAGGTGAAGAGCCACATACGTTCACGTATGTTCGAACGATTGGAGGCAGGCAAGTTAGTAAAAAGTGGGCATTCCGTAGTGATCAGCGTTATACGTTAGAGGATTTAATGCAACCGATCCAACAATCGTTTTTGGAAAATGGTCCTTATATGAGCTGCATTCGCATCGACAAATGGTGTGAGTACAAGCAACGTATGCTATCTTTGAAAAATACTGTATTGACGATGCGAGGCGGTGGAAGTAAAACAGAGAGATCAATAAAATCATTAGAAGAGATGAAAGCCGTCCTACAAGACACCTTTCACCTCCCAAAACTTCCGGTGCTTGAAGCTGTTGAACAATTAGAAGCGCGTGGACATCTTCTAATTAAGAAGTCTGCTAATATACAATCTTAAACGTTGAATCATCGTTTTCATTTTCTTTTTTCGTCGTAATGAAATCTTCTACGTTTGATAAATCATTTCCTTTTCTAATCTCTTCTAGAAAGGAATCCATACTTGAATGATCGCCTTGTACGTTCATTTCTACAGCACCATCCGAACGGTTTCGAACCCAACCGCTAAGATGGTGTTTTTTTGCGGTTTGTAATGTGAATTGTCTAAAACCTACGCCTTGCACAGCGCCATGAACAACAATATGGTAACGCATGGGAAAACCCCTCCTCTATACAGACTTATACCTACATATTGAAATGTTAAAACATGTTGATTCATTTACACCAAGTTAAAACATATAAATAGAAGTAGCAGAAGTTTAAGGGGGAAGATGGATGATCGTACAAGAACACCGTGAACTTCAATTCAAAATTGCAGAGATCACAGAGATTGCTGAAGGGTTCGGATAGATTTTTATCCGATGAGATATGAAATTTGCCCGGCCGATATAATTTATACGTTTGGTGCTTATGGGATGCCTACTCGATTTAGTCATTGGAGTTTCGGTAAGCAGTTCCATAAAATGAAAGTTCAATATGATTTAGGATTAAGCAAGATTTATGAACTAGTGATTAATTCAAATCCTTGTTATGCATTTTTGTTAAATAATAATTCGTTGATTCAAAATGAGTTAATCGTTGCTCACGTTCTTGCACATTGCGATTTCTTTAAGAACAATTGTCGATTTGTAAACACGAGAAAAGATATGGTCGAGAGCATGAGCGCGACCGCTGAGCGAATTTTTCATTATGAGCAAATTCATGGCAAAGAAGAAGTTGAGACATTTCTTGATGCGGTTCTTGCCATTTCAAGAACATGTCGATCCTTATCGTTTACCAAAAGGTGAAGAGAGAGAGAAAGTCTTAAAACCGATGCAAAAGAAATCCGAACCGTACGAAGATTTGTGGGAAACTGAAACGAAAGAGCCTGTGAAAAAAGTGAAGAAGAAGTTTCCAGAGAAACCTGAAAAAGATTTACTTTTGTTTATAGAAGAACATAGTACAGAGCTTGAAGATTGGCAGCGAGATATTTTAACGATGATGCGAGAAGAGATGCTTTACTTTTGGCCACAAATGGAAACGAAAATTATGAACGAAGGCTGGGCTTCGTTTTGGCATGCGAGAATTATGAGAGAAGTGGACTTATCATTTGCAGAGACGATTGAATTCGCGAAGTTAAACGCAAGTGTTGTTGTACCATCTAAAACGACAATTAACCCGTATTATTTAGGTTTAAAGATTTTTGAAGATATTGAGGAAAGGTACGATAATCCGAACGACGAACTGAAACAATTGGGAATTAAGCAAGGAAGTGGCCGTGCAAAAATCTTTGAAGTGAGAGAATTAGAGTCGGATGCATCGTTTCTTAGAAATTATTTGACGAAAGATTTAGTGGAGCGAGAAGACCTTTACCTATTCGGAAAAAAAGGCAATCAATACGAAATTACCGATAAATCGTGGGAACACGTTCGTGATGAGTTAGTTGCTTCAAGGGTCAATGGTGGTTTTCCTTATTTAACAGTGACAGATGGGAATTATTTACGCGCGGGGGAACTTTACGTTACGCATCAGTTTGAGGGGATTGAGCTTGATGTGAAAGAACTCGAGAAAACGATTCCGTACATGTATCACTTATGGGGAAGGCCGGTTCATTTAGAAACGGTTTGTGCTGGGAAAATAACTGTATTTACGTACGATGGCCGTAGAATTCATCGAAAAACGAAATGATGCAATAAGTAATCATTAAACAAGTCGACAGACGCGTTCTGAATGATACTACAATTGTTGAGAGGCGTAGTGAAATTCTAAGGTCTTTTCTGTCGGCTTTTTTATTGATGACAATCTAAGGCAAACCATTTGCTAGATAAACAAAGCGCTTGTCAGGGATTTACTCCTTTTATTACAAAAAATGTCAATGTTTCGTAAAAAAGGACGACCTACAACGTAGGTCGCCAAGATCAAAATACACGCATCAAGAAGGTAATGCAAAGTAAGCAGGGTTGAATCGAATCATTGATTCGATCAATGAAGACCCTGTCGGCGTAAATATAGCATATTACATGAATTTATTCCATAACACTTAATAAAATTGTAATAATTTAATTCGAAGTTACTGTTTGCTTACAATCATCTGAAGCGTCACCGTACGTGTTTTCGAACTGGTGAATTCGTGCTACAAATTTCGTTGGAGCCGTTGAAATTCCTTTGTTGTAAAGCTGTAGTTCGTGTTCATACGCTTGCACTTCATAGGAAATATACGTAACTAATTGTTCAAGCTCAATGCGTTCTTCTTGAATGTTAAAAAAAGTTGGTGCCTCGTGTTCTTGGATTTCTTTTACTAGAGCATTGATATGATTAAACCAATGGAGCCGCTCATGACGAGTTAACGATGGGTCATTAATCGACGCTAATGAGAGAAGCAAGTCATGCTGTCGTTTACTGTCTTGAACTTTGTGTACGACTTTATGTACGATGCGCTCATAGCGATGAAGAAGTCTAGAGAGCTGTGACCAACGTTTTTCAATCCGTTTTACAAACTTTAACAATACCGAATAACCAACGAGCCATCCTAGCAATGTTATTCCAATCAAACTACCTAAAATAATGGGGAATACCAATGAGTTCAGTCCTCCCTTAACGTACAATTATTAAGCTCTACTATACCATATGAGAATCAATCATAGGGAATGCGAATGTAGGGAAAGAAACCCACATCATTACTAATTAGGCTCGTTTGTCATAAGTGAACTAATACTAGACGGTTAATTAACAGTATAGTATGGTTACTGTAAGCGCTTACTGATCTGAACCGATTGAGCGCTTGCTCAGTCGGCAAATTCTAAATAAAGCGAGGGATTGTATTGAATTTTGCATTATCGAAAGAACAACGGATGATCCGAGACACAGTTCGAGATTTTGTAAAAGCAGAAGTGGCACCAAAAGCGATTGAAGTCGATCAAACTTCACGGTTTCCAAAGGAAAACTTTGATCGCATGGCTGAGCTTGGCATTTCTGGTTTGCCAATTCCTGAAAAGTACGGTGGAGCAGGTGCAGATACACTGTCGTACGCACTTGCGGTAGAAGAAATCGGTAAAGGTTGTGGTGGAACAGGGCTTAGCTATGCAGCATCTGTTTCGCTCGGTGCAAGCCCATTACTGAATTTCGGCAATGAAAAACAAAAAGAAGAATTTCTAGTTCCGATTTGCAAAGGCGAATCATTAGGTTCGTTTGGATTGACAGAACCTAATGCAGGTTCTGATGCAGGTGGGACAAAAACGACAGCAAAAAAACAAGGCGATCATTATGTGATTAACGGTGAAAAATGCTGGATTACGAATGCGGAGTATGCAAAAGCTGTCATTATAACCGCTGTGTCCGGGAAGAAAACAAACGGTAAAAATATCATCTCTGCATTTATTGTTCCGACTAATCAGAAAGGATTTACAATTTCGAGCCTTATGAAAAGATGGGAGTACGAGGTTCGAATACGACTGAATTAGTGTTAGAAGACGTGATGATTCCTGAAGAGAATCTTTTAGGTGACTCTGAAAAAGGCTTCCATCAGTTTTTGGAAACGTTAGATGGTGGAAGAATTTCAATCGGTGCACTTGCCGTTGGAATTGCACAAGCTGCTTATGAACGTGCACTGAACTATTCAAAAGAGCGTAAGCAATTTGGTGAACAGATCGGCAAGTTTCAATCCATTCAATTTAAGTTAGCTGACATGGCTATGCAAATTGAATTAGCAAGAACGATGGTTCACAAAGCTGCTTGGCTAAAAGATGAGAAGAAGCCATTTAAAAAAGAAGCTGCATTTGCGAAATTGTACGCATCAGAAATGGCAACGAAAGTATGTAATGACGCGATCCAAATTCACGGAGGTTCGGGGTATATGCGTGAATTCGAGGTAGAGCGTATGTTGAGAGATACGAAGCTTATGGAAATTGGTGAAGGTACTTCTGAGATCCAACGAATGGTAATTAGTCGTGAAATTGGATGTCCAATGTAGAGGAGTGATAACCATGTTTAAGAAAGTTCTAATCGCAAACCGAGGCGAGATTGCGTGTAGAATTATTCGTACGTGTAAAGAAATGGGTATTATATCCGTTGCGGTTTATTCGGATGCAGACGCAACGAGCTTACATGTCAAAATTGCGGATGAAGCTTATCACATTGGTGGTTCAGCAGCAAAGGATAGCTATTTGAACGATCAAAAAATCATTGAAGTAGCCAAGGAATCAGGGCAGAGGCAATCCATCCTGGCTATGGTTTCTTGTCGGAAAATGCCGAATTTTCTAGATTGTGCAAAGAGAATGATCTTGTCTTTGTCGGTCCTAAGCCTGAAACGATCGAAGCGATGGGTGACAAAATTTCTGCACGAGAGAAGATGGAAGCAGCCGGAGTTCCTGTTCTTCCAGGTAATCATAACGTTGCTTCTGCAGATGAAGCGGTTGAAATTGCTGCAACGATTGGATACCCCCTCATGGTTAAGGCAGCAGCAGGTGGTGGGGGAATAGGCATGGAACTCGTCACAAACGATGATCAATTGCGAAAAGCATATAGCAGCAATCAGCGTCGTGCGAAGAACTATTTTGGTTCAGGAAACCTTTACTTGGAGAAGGCTTTACTTAATCCAAGACACATTGAAATTCAAGTAATTGCTGATTCATTAGGTGACGCCATTCACCTTGGAGAACGAGATTGCTCTATCCAAAGACGCCATCAAAAAGTAATTGAAGAAGCACCCGCTCCATCATTATGCGACGATGTTCGTGAAGCGATGAGGCAAGCAGCTTTAAAAGCTGTAAAGTCATTACAGTATGTTAATGCGGGTACGTTAGAGTTTCTCTATGAAGAAGGACAATTTTACTTTTTAGAAATGAACACGAGGCTACAAGTAGAACACCCGGTTACTGAGGCCATTACAGGTATAGACCTCGTAAAAGAGCAAATAAACGTTGCGAGCGGGAAAGAATTATCAGTACGTCAAGAGGAGGTCACGTTCACAGGACATAGCATTGAATGCCGAGTGTATGCAGAAGATCCCGTGACGTTTTTTCCATCACCTGGGACGCTATCGAACGTTTTGTTTCCTAGAGACGTGCGTGTCGATCACTCGATTGAATCTGGAACAGAAGTAACCCCTTTTTATGACCCGATGATCGCTAAAGTCATCGTTCACGATCTTGATCGACAAAAAGCGATTGAGAAAATGAAGCAAACGCTCTTAAACACGAGCATAGAAGGGATCAAAACGAACATTCCATTTTTACGTCGTGTGCTCGACCAACCTGACTTTATAAATGAAAACATGAATACAAACTTTGTTCAAAAGCATAAAGAGACGATACTACAATAAGGAGATGGTCACATGGCAACAATCACATCAACGATGGCAGGTAATCTGTGGAAAGTGTTAAAGAACGTAGGTGACACGGTAGAAGCAGGTGAAGAAGTTGCAATTTTGGAATCCATGAAGATGGAAATTCCAATTGAAGCTGAATCAGCAGGGGTCGTTAAACAAGTTCAAAAGAACGAAGGCGAATTTGTAAATGAAGGCGACGTATTATTTGAAATCGAGTAAAGGGGCTGTTGCAGGTGACAAACATTACAGTAGAAATTGACGAATTTGGCATTTGTTACGTCCAACTTAACCGCAAAAAACAAGCAAACAGTTTGTCAAAGGCACTTTTAGATGAATTAAAGAGTGAAATCGAATCAATTAAATTTAATGAAGAAGTAAAAGTCGTTGTGTTTACTGCAGTAGGCAATAAGATCTTTCTGCAGGAGCGGATCTAAAAGAACGTTCATCGATGACTGAGAAAGAAGTTGTGGCAGCAGTCCACAACATCCAATCTGTCGTTCACCTTGTGTCAACGATTCCGCAACCTACCATTGCAGCTGTGAATGGTAGTGCACTTGGTGGTGGATTAGAACTGGCTCTTGCTACTGACATTCGCGTCGGAGCGATAGAAGGGACGTACGGACTGCCTGAAACATCCCTAGCCATTATTCCTGGAGCAGGTGGAACACAGCGACTTGCGAAATTAATCGGACCCGGAAAAGCGAAGCAATTAATTTTTTCTGCTGCACGTATTAGCGGTCAAGAAGCGTTTGATATAGGCATCTTCGAAGAATGTGTGCCTCTTCAAGACGTCGTTCAAACGGCAAAAGAGCTTGCATTTACCATTGCTAACAACGGTCCTCTTGCCACAAAGATGGCAAAGCAAGCAATTGATTTAGGGCTCTTAAATGATTTAGAAACAGGGCTTGCAATTGAACGAGCGAGTTATGAGAAGACGATTCCAACTGCTGATCGCAAAGAAGGATTACTTGCCTTTAAGGAAAAACGAACGCCATCCTATATAGGAAAGTAGTGAACGAGACATGGTTAACACTAAAAAAGATCACCTCGCTATTCAACAGACGATTGAAGAAGGTGGAGCTGCGAAATATCATGAAAGCAACAGCGCTAAAGGAAAGAAATTTGTAAGAGATCGTCTGGCTGATTTGCTCGATGATGGTTCAATTACATTTGAAGATGGGAAATTTGCAAACAACATGGCCGAAGGATTACCTGCTGATGGGGTTGTGACTGGAATGGGCACAATTCACGGTGAGAGTGTCTGTTTTATGGCCAATGATTCTACAGTCAAAGCAGGGTCTTGGGGTGCTCGAACTGTTGAGAAGATCATTCGTATTCAAGAAACAGCAGAGCGGTTAAATACACCAATGTTGTATCTTGTAGACTCGGCAGGAGCTAGAATTACCGACCAAATCGACATGTTTCCTGGAAGACGTGGTGCAGGTCGAATTTTTCATAATCAGATTCGACTTTCAGGACAAATTCCACAAATCTGTTTGTTGTTCGGACCGTCTGCTGCTGGAGGTGCGTACATACCGGCGTTTTGCGATTTCGTCATTATGGTCGACCAAAACGCTTCGATGTATTTGGGGTCTCCACGGATGGCGGAAATGGTTATTGGTGAGAAGGTTAGTCTAGAAGAAATGGGCGGAGCGAAAATGCATTGCTCCGTGTCGGGGTGTGGTGATTACTTGGCTCAAGACGAAGATGAAGCCATTATCGCAGCTCGTCAGTATATGCGCTATATGCCAAAAAACTGTCACGAAAAGCCAGCAACGATTGACTACACGTTGCCTTCAGAACAAGATGTACAATCTTTACTCCCGAATAACCAAAACGCGCCGTTTGATATGCGCGTCATGATCAAGCGCATTGCAGATGAAGATAGCTTGTTTGAAGTGAAGGAACGTTTTGCACCGGAATTACTTACAGCTTTTATCACGATCGAAGGTCGAGTCATCGGAGTCGTAGCAAACCAACCGAAAATTAAAGGTGGTGTGTTGTTTCACGATTCAGCTGACAAAGCAGCGAGGTTTATGACGATTTGCGATGCGTACAACATTCCGCTCTTATTCCTTGCGGACGTACCTGGATTTATGATCGGTACGCACGTGGAACGAGCAGGAATCATTCGTCACGGAGCGAAGATGCTAAGTGCGATGAGTAGTGCAACCGTCCCGAGAATTTCAGTGATCGTTCGAAAAGCATACGGCGCAGGTCTTTATGCAATGTCAGGTCCTGCATTTGAGCCAGATTGTACGTTAGCATTCCCTGAGGCACAAATTGCAGTTATGGGTCCAGAAGCTGCTGTGAACGCAGTATATGCGAACAAAATCGCAGAGCTTCCAGAGGAAGAGCGCCAAGCTTTTGTTCAAGAGAAGCGAAAAGAATACCAAGAAGATATCGATGTTTATCGCCTAGCCTCAGAGATGATCATTGATGAAATTATCAAGCCAAATGAGCTTCGAAATGAGCTTATTCACCGCTTTAAGCAATACGAAAATAAAACGGTTAATCAGCCTAATAAAAAGCGGAGTGTTACTCCAGTCTAAAACCCTTGTGATTCAAGGGTTTTTTTACGTTTAAGTAATTGGATGAACTTAACAATTAAAAAACACGGATAGAGATTTCAAATCGAGCCACAATATAGGTACACAGAGAGGGAGGTGAAACACATGGCAGATAACAGAAGCTCAAACCAACTTGTAGTACCTGGTGTACAACAAGCTCTAGACCAAATGAAATACGAAATCGCTTCTGAGTTCGGTGTCCAACTAGGACCAGACTCAACAGCACGCTCTAACGGTTCAGTTGGAGGGGAAATCACAAAACGCTTAGTTCAAATGGCTGAGCAACAAATGGGTGGTTACCAAAAGTAACGCACTAATGAACATCTAATTAAATAAAGATGGCTAGAAAAGGCAGCGTACGCTGCCTTTTCATTTTGTTATTGTGGCGGTTGATGTTCTTCGAATTCGTGATAGAGCATTAAGTCGTGAATGTGCGCTTCAATCTTTTCAAGGTCTACATCGGGCGTACGTTTCCATTTAATTTGCCCATCTCCATGATACATACCCTCATAAAAAACTCCTTTATAAAAAAAGGAAAATTTCCATTCTTTAGAGATCCAATTGTTTTTTACAGTCTCGTATTGAAAATGTTGGAACATCGTATCCTCCTCATGTCACGTTTCTACATGTTTTATGGTATCATGACTAGCGAATAGAAATGAAGATGTTTTAGATAGGAGACAGTGCTAATGAATGGCGTCATAATTATTTTGTTCTCCATGACTCTCGCTGGGATCATCGGGCTCGTTACGAATATTATTGCGATTTCTATGTTGTTTCGTCCATACAAAACATTGTACATAGGAAAGAAAAAGGTCCCGTTAACACCAGGTCTCATTCCAAAACGCCAAAAAGAAATTGCTGAACATTTAGGAAAAGTCGTCATGAACCATCTATTAACTGCGGACGGGTTAGAGCATAAATTTACAAACCCTGCCTTCCAACAAGAAGTGTCAAACTGGGCAAAAGATAGCATACACAAATGGTTGCAAACCGAAGAGCGTTCAATTGCAACACTCGTGCAAGAGTATGATTCTTCTATAGAGCTAGAAGAGTGGGTCTATACAAAGTTAGAAACGATTGTTCATGAACGGGTGAACGACTGGTTAGAACAGAATCGTCATCTAACGCTCGCTGAATTGTTGCCAGAGGAAGTAACAAAAGGAGCGCATGAGAAAGTTCCAGTCGTTACAGAATGGGCGTTTGAGCGACTAGAAAGTTACTTGAATTCTGATGAAGGAAGAGCGCAGTTTTTACGAGTTGTACGTCAGTTTCTTGAGCGACAAGGCTCGTTTGTACAAATGCTCGGTTCTTTTGTAAAGCCAGACCGTATTATTGAAAGGCTTTACCCAGAAGTCGTTCGTGCAATGACTCTAGTGATATACGCCAGTGGGTGACTACGAAGATGCAGTCAGAGTTAACGGAACAGACAAACAAGCCCCTTCATGACTGGTTAGATCATGAAGATGCTAAAGGCATTCAGAATACGTTGATTACGTATACGTTAGAACGTTTGCCATTTGATAAGCTAATCCATCGCCCTGTTAATGAATGGAATACCTTTATTAATCCACAATGGATTGAACGAATTGTTACGGCAAGTGTGTCGAAATCGAGCTCCGTACTTCAACGAAAACTACCTTCAATGCTTGAGTTCTTAAATTTAGAAGAGGTCGTCGCAGAACAAGTGAACGCTTTTTCAGTGGAACGATTAGAAGCAATTGTTCTTGATATATCACGAAGAGAGTTTCGGATGATCAAGTATTTAGGTGGTGTTCTTGGAGCGGTTATTGGGCTCGTCCAAGGAATTGTGCTCGTTATGCTCATTTAATGTGAGTTTTTCTTTGTCAATTGAGTTGAACAATGTTATCCTCGTGTGAGTGTGCCAGTTACGTGGCAAATGATAGGAGGATGCAAAATGTCTAATTTACAAGATACAGCGCAACAACTTGCGAATGCAATTGCTGAAAGTGATGAATTTAAGGAACTTGAGCGTCTACACAAAGAAGTTGAAAGTGATGAGGTTGCAAGCCGCATGCTTACGAACTTCCGTGAAATTCAATTAACACTTCAAGAAAAGCAAATGCAAGGTGAACAACCTTCAGAAGAAGAAATTATGCAAGCTCAAAAACAATTTGAATTGGTTCAACAACATGAAACGATTTCAAAATTAATGGAGCAAGAGCAAAAAATGAGCCAAGTGATCGGTGAAGTAAACCAACTGATTACACAACCACTTGAGCGTCTTTACGGAGCTCCAGAGCAGTAATATGCAAACCGGGAAACGAAGCAATCACGCTCGTGTCCCGGTTTTTTTGTTGGCGAGCTATAGTGGAAGTAAAGGTTAGATGTATAAAGGTCGTTTTAAGTTCCTACTAAGACATGTTCTATTCTGTTTGTTTCGTACATATTTTTTAGCAATAGGACGGTGTATAAGAAGGAGTGGACAAAAGTTATGAACTATCGGATGTTAGCACTTTCTGTTGATGGAAGCATATTAAAAGAAAATGGGCGCATGTCTAGAACGACGAAGGAAGCCATTGAATTCGTCCAAGACAAAGGTGTATATGTGACATTATGTTCCAATCGTTCACACCAGCAGCTAGAGAAAATTGCTAAGCATTTGAAGATTAATCATGAGTTGATCTCCTATGGTGGCGGGTTAATTGCTGGAAAAGCAGATAAACCTCTTCATGCAGCGAGGTTCCCTGTAGAAATGGCGAGAGATGTTGCGATGGAATTGGAACATTTTTCGTGCCAAATCGTTGTTGAACATGAAAAGTTTGAACTTACAAACCGTCAGCAACAACCACAAAATTTCTTAGGTAAAATGACAGTAAGCCTTAGCGAATCACTATTTTCACAATCAGTCGTTGATCATTTAAGTGAACACATTGATTTACATCGAATCGAACCAATTCGCTTCCGCGTTCATTTTGAGACGGAAGAATTAAAGGCGATTGCAGTGAAACATTTACATGAACGGATTCCTGATGTGAGAATTTTAGATTTGCGACTTGATCAGACGATTTACATTAGTACGAAACAAGCAACAAAAGCAGAATCTCTTCTATTCTTAGGTCACGAATTAGGATAAGACCAGAAGAGATCGTTGCAACAGGGTGTAAAGTCGGGGACGAACAATTATTAAATTCTGTTGGCATAGGAGTCGCAATGGGCGGCTCACCACCATCGGTTGTATCCGCTAGTAATTGGTTAACTCGCTCTGTAGATCAAAACGGACTCGCTTATATGATTAAAGAAGTATTTAGAAAACAGATGAAAGTCAGTCTCCTTTAAACCACAAGAAAGGCTTAACGAATGCAATTATTCGTTAAGCCTTTCGTTCGTCTGTTAGCGATAGAAAAGTAACAACTTTCCCGCTCGTACTAGACGATGAGTTGTCGTGGAATAAGACTTTTCTTCAAGGAGTTTCTTCCCGTGGTCAATCGCTTCTTGATCATTTGGGAATGTGAATGACTCATTTAGAAGTAGCTCGCCTTTTTTGTCAAAAACGGTTAATGCGTAGCTCATGTTGCATCTACCTCCAGTTAATTTGTTAGAATTATACCATAAATCAAAACGTTTTGTAGAGCTTGTTCTTAAGTAATGAAGTTGCTATAGTACAAGGCGACGAAGAAAGAGGGTGACATGGATATGTCATTGATGATAAAAGGTGTTACAAAAAAGTACGGTTCTAAGGTCGCTGTAGAAAATCTTTCATTTGAAGTGAACCGCGGTGAAATGTTTGGTTTGCTCGGTAGGAATGGTGCTGGGAAGACAACGACATTCCGTTTAATGCTCGGACTGTTAAAAGCAAATCAAGGGACCATTACGTGGGGCAATGTAACGCCAGTCAAACTAACGAGTCGAACGATTGGTTATTTACCTGAAGAGCGAGGGCTCTATCCAAAGTTAAATGTGATGCAACAACTGATTTATCTTGGTCGTCTTAAAGGCATGACAAAGCGAGAAGTCAAAGATGAAGTCACGAAGTGGTTACGTCAATTTGAAGCATTGCAATATGAAAATAAACGAATGGAACAATTATCAAAAGGAAATCAGCAGAAGATCCAATTTATTGCGAGTGTTATGCATAAACCAGAACTACTTATTTTGGATGAACCTTTTAGTGGTTAGATCCGATTAACATTAATGTGTTAAAAAAGGCAGTCTTTGATTTAAGAGATCAGGGGACGACGATTGTTTTTTCAAGTCATAGAATGGATCACGTAGAATCTCTTTGTGAGAATTTGAGCATTTTGAATAATGGACAACAAGTGGCATATGGTTCTCTTCAACAAATAAAAGCGGCTTATCGGAGTCGGACGATTCGCATTAAGGCCGATTTTTCTTTAGGTTATTTACTGACGCTTAACGGTGTGATCGATGTACAAGAAGAAGCTCATGAAACTCGAGTTGTCGTTCAAACCGAGGCAATAGTGAATGCCGTCTTTGAAGCGTTACATAACAAAGGAAACGTTCAACTATTTGCGGTTGAGGAACCAACGCTTCATGATATCTTTATTGATAAGGCAGGTTCCGCACATGCGTAATATCGGTCTCGTACTTTGGCACACATTCTATACGAAAGTCGTTTCTAAAACGTTTTTCTTCACGTCATTTTTTATGATTTTGTTTATGTCGATCATTTTGAATATCGAAGCGATCCTCGACTTTTTTGACGATGATCCTGAAACGAGCGTCTATTCGGTTGCTGTTGTTGATGAGACAGAAGAGGTCTTCGGAGAATTAGAGCATGTCTTTGATCAACGTGACGAGACCATTCATTTTGAGCAATACGATTCGTCTAGAGTAAGCGATGAAGAAGTGTATGATCGTTATGATGCTATGCTTTTTATTGAAGGGACAGTGGATCACCCAGTTGCTCATTACGAAGCCCCGTCAATCAACCAATCGTATTTGCCGAGAGTTCTTGAATCGGAAATCCAGTCAATTGCAGAAGAGAAACGGATTGAGCAGTCGGGGATTTCTGAAGATGTGATCGATAACATTGCTCAGCCCATCACTTTCTCATTAGAAGCAAGTGATGATAACGCCCGTTCCGAAGCGGAACTCGACCAGGCACGCTTTTTCGTTTATATTCTATTGTTCGTCATTTATTTTACAGTGTTATTCCTTGGCAACATGATTGCTTCAGAAGTGGCGACAGAGAAGAGTTCACGAGTCATGGAGCTGTTAATTACGAGCACGTCACCCGCACAGCAAATGTTTGGCAAGATTCTTGGGGTTGGGCTTGTCGGTCTTACCCAATACAGCATTATCTTTCTCGTGGCGCTTGTTACTTTTGGGATAGGGATGGATGGTTCGCTTCCGCAAGTTAGTGGTAATGTCGGACAAGCTGAACAAGAAATGATTCAAGAAGCGAGCTTCTCGTTAGAGCTATTTATGTTAGCGTTTGTTTATTTTGTACTCGGTTACTTTTTATACGCGACACTTGCTGCAATGCTCGGCTCGTTAGTGACGCGAATTGAAGATGTAGGTCTTGCAGTAGGACCAATGAATATGCTCGTTATTCTAGCGTTACTCATTTCAATGTTTAGTTTAGGCAACCCATCGGCAACAATTACTACGGTAACGTCGTATATTCCATTTTTTACGCCAATGATTATGTTTTTGCGGGTTGGAATGGGAGAAGCGTCCTCATTTGAAATGATTCTTTCGTTTGTTCTTCTTTTCATATCGATTGCAATTTTAATGGTCATTGCAACGAGGGTCTATCGCGGAGGCGTGCTTTTGTATTCCCAAGGACGTTTAATCGAGATGATTAAACGTGCATTAATTGTAACAAATCGAGAAAAGGACAATTAGGTTTTCATAGAAGACTTTGGTATAATTGCATAGCAACTGACAAGAGAGGGGTGAGACTATGATTGAAATGATATCAGATACTGAGTGGTTTACGTTTATGTTGTTGCTTTCACAAATTGCGCTACTCGGTTTGCAGATTCGATTATTTATCGAGTTTGCATACGTATGGGATGAACGGCATGTTCACCAACGGTGTTATCAAAGTAAAGATATAGAAGCTCATAGTCTCAACCCTAGACGGACATTTAGCATCATTAAGCGCAAAGTACCGTCGCTTGCGGATCATTCATCCGATGATGATGAAGTTTCTTTCCTTCATACTCGTTAACGTGTTGTAAAAACGAAGGAGGAAATGAAATGAAACGACGATTACAAATGATAACGTTACTCGTTATAGCTCTAATAGTATTAGCCGCTTGTGGAATGGACCAAGCACCAATTACTTCTGAAAGTGAAGGCATATGGGATCACTTTTTCGTATTTCCGCTTTCGTGGTTAATCATCCAAGCTGCAGAGCTGTTTAACGGCAGTTATGGACTTGCAATTATGCTTATGACGGTCGTTATAAGGTTGGCGATTTTGCCGTTGTTTTTGAAGCAACAAAAAAGCAGTAAGGCTATGCAAAAACTAAGACCTGAATTGGATAAGCTTCGTGAAAAGTACGATCCAAAAAAGCAAGAAGATCAAGCGAAAATGCAGCAAGAAATGATTCAGCTCTATCAAAAAAGTGGCATTAACCCGTTAATGGGGTGTCTTCCGATCCTCATTCAAATGCCGATTTTAATGGCGTTTTACTTCGCTATCATTCGAACGGAAGAAATTGCTACACACAGTTTTCTATGGATGGATTTAGGAGCACCAGATCCGTATTACATTATGCCTGCACTAGCCGGGGTACTCATGTATTTGCAAATGCAACTGAGCACGAGACAATTGCCGCAAGAGATGGCTGCTCAAATGAAGATTATGCAATATATTATGCCGGTCATGATCGTGTTTATCGGGATCGCTTTACCGTCTGCACTATCTCTTTACTGGGCAACAGGAAGTTTGTTTATGATCATCCAAACGTATGTCATTCAAATGCGTGATAAGCGTAATGAGGCAAGTAGTGATGTCGCTACTGAACAATAGATGAGAAGTCCTTGTCTTCAACACCAGAGCAGAATGTGGTGCTTGAAGGCGAGGATTTTTGTTTTTTACTCACCAATCTTTCATTTGTGAATAGCGTAGTGGGTAGAAGGAGGTAGGCGATTATAATGGATTCTATGAAACAAAAATACGATCATTGTGTGCAACACGTTGGGCAGAACGTGCACGTTCAGATGTTTGATGAGAAGACCTTCCAAGGGTTTTTAGAGAGTGTCGATGATGAACACGTCTATTTATTAGTCCCTGAAAATGTAGCGGATGGAGAGGGAGTAGCCGCTGCGTATATTCAACATGGAGGCCAAGGCCATCACCACGGAGGCCACCACCATCATGGAGGTCAAGGCCATCACCACGGAGGCCACCACCATCATGGAGGTCAAGGCCATCACCACGGAGGCCACCACCATCATGGAGGCCAAGGCCATCACCACGGAGGCCACCACCATCATGGAGGTCAAGGCCATCACCACGGAGGCCACCACCATCAT
>NZ_BAXA01000024.1 GCF_000698125.1 Geomicrobium sp. JCM 19038
CTCCATAAAGGAGTTGCTTTTTTTGTGAGCGTTTTATATGATATAACCATCGGTTAGTAACCATTGGTTATGAGGTGGAGTAGAATGGATAAAGCTAGACAACGAATTATGAAAGCAGCAGAGCAACTTTTTGTACAAAAGGGGTTTAATCACGTGTCAGTACGTGAAGTTGCAAGCCGTGCGAAGTGCTCACATACGAGCATTTACGTCTACTTTAAGGATAAACATGCTCTATTAGAAGCAATTGCTGAAAAGCCGCTTGCTACGTTACATGCTTCATTAGTTGAAGCAAATGATCTTTATGAATTAGCAGAGCGTTTTGTGACATTCGGATTGATTCATCGCAACTTGTATCCATTGATCATGACGACAGAAGCACAACGTTTAGATGAGGGGATAAATCATGAGTTAAATGAATGGCGCTTAATGTTATTTACTGAATTAAAAGAGAAGATTCTAGCGGAGAATGATCAATCATGTTCAATGGACGTTGCCCGTATGGTTTTTTATCAACTACATGGAATGATTATGACGTACGTGACAAGTGAAGAGACAGTTGAGGAGTTGCTAGAGCGTCTGCGACCGTTGCTTAGACATAGCGTCAGACGATTATGTGAGGGGGAAGGTACATGAAACAGGTTCAAATTTCACCATCGGTCATGAAGTTAGAGTTCTTCATCGGAATTAAAGTAAGCGTTTGGATAGTTAAACATGATCAAGGAGTTCTTCTCATTGATTCAGGGCTTGGAATATTCTCGCGAGCGATTACGCAACAAATTGGACTGATCGGAGAATTAACAGAAATAGTACTTACCCACGGTCACCCAGATCATATTGGTGGGGTGAAGGCAATATCAAGAGAGGGTATAATACCCGTCATGGTCGATGAGAGGGAGTTGCCTTACATCTTTGGAGAAAAACCATATCCCAACAGAAAAAAAGCACAGAAGCCGATTGCAATTAAAGAGGTTAAACCACTGGATGATGAAGGTTTGCTAGAAAAAGGTTTACGGGCATTCTATACACCGGGTCATTCTCCAGGTCACACGTGTTTTTATCATGAAGCGGAAGGTGTTCTCATTGCAGGGGATCTCTTTACTAGTAAAAAGGGAAAGCTTCAAGACCCAGTACCTGCATTTACAGCTGATATGGATCTTGCAAAGCGAAGTGGCAAAGACGTGCTTCAAGTCGTTTCACCCGCTGTCGTTTCACCGTGTCACGGGAAAGACGTTTGGTTGTAATTAGTTGTGGACCGCAAGTTGATAACGGTTCACATCAAAATCAAGCTCATTTCCTTGTGCCATTTCTGACAGTACACTTCCTAAATACGGACCGACGGTTAACCCGCTTGCGCCTAATCCGTTCGCAAACAAAATGTTGTTTGCTTGTGGAATATACCCGAAAGAAGGTAAAAAGTTGGCTGTAAACGGTCGGAAGCCAACACGAACTTCTTGTACAGCGAATAGTTTCATTGCTTCTCCGTGTGAGAATGCTTGGTCAAGAATCGAAGAAACACCGTGGGCAGTTGGATACGGGTGAAATTCGCTCGTATCTTCATGAGTGGAGCCAATCACAACGGTACCGTCAATGTTCGGTACGAAGTATTGCGTGCCAGGTGGCATGATAACCGGAGGTTGTTGCTTGAATGGCTCCTTTGCTTTGAGATGGATGATTTGCGCTTTTTGGTGGGTCACGAGTGGCTGTATACCAAGTGCATCAGCATTCATTGCCCCAGGCGCCTGTCGTGACGATGAGTGTGTCATAGCCTAGTTCCTCACCGTCTACGTAAAGCTTGTCCGAAAACGTAGCTTCCTTGAACAAACAAGTTGCTCCGAGTTTTTCCGCAGCTTTGAGCGTTGCGTTTCGTATAGCGCGACCGTCTACTTTAGCACCGCCACTAACGTGAAGGGCGTAGTCGTAATTTGAGAGGTGAGGGAAATAGTCTTGAATCGCTTCCGCACTCGTAATCATTGTTAACTCCCCAATTTCAGGAGCGAGTTCCTTCTTTTTTAGGACGCGGTCGTACATTTTAGTAAGTGAGCGCTCATCTTTATGAAGGGCAAGTGTTCCAACTTGATCGTACCCAGTCGTAGATTCTCCGAGTTCATGAAGTTCGTGAATATAGGTCGGATAATAGCGAGCGCCATTTTGTACGAGATAATACCAATCTTTGTTACGGCGTTGTGAAAGCCATGGAGACACAATACCAGCAGCGGCATCGGTTGCTTGTCCTGTGTCAAAACGATCAATAATCGTGACGTCATGTCCAGCTTTTGCAAGGTGATAAGCAGTACTTGCACCTAGAATTCCAGCGCCAACAACGACATACTTGCTCATAGGAAATCACCTTCCCGGCGTTTTTCTAAAGCGACGATAAATGGTGCATCGTTTTTATGGTTCATAAACTCATATTTAGCAACGAGTACGTGTTCATGAGATAGGTTTCGAATATAAGCAAGAAGTTGGTCCTTTTCTTGTTTGCCTTCTTCATGTCCATGGTAGACGACGAGGACAATCGTTCCTTTCACTGGCATCATCGTTAATAATTGTTCAATCGCTTTCACGGTTGTTTTGCCAGTAGTCGTTACTTCTTTATTGCTTCCGGGTAAGTAACCTAAGTTAAAAATCGCGGCCTTTGGTCGATCGTCTTTGCAATATTGTTCGATCTTGTCATGGCTATCATGAATCAATGTGACACGATCTGTGACTTGTTCTTTTTCCAATCTTTTACGTGTATTTATAATGGCAGTTTCTTGTACATCAAAACTATAGACTTTGCCTTTCTCTCCTACGAGGGAGGCGAGAAATAACGTATCATGACCGTTGCCAGCGGTCGCATCAATGGCTGTGTCACCAATCGAGAGGCTATCGCTCATTAATCGTTTTGCAAAGGGCAGTATTTGTGGTAGTGACAATGAAATTCTCCTCTCTTCGTTGTAGAAATAGTGTACCACGACTGAATTGCCAATTTCCTAGCATTCATTGTACACTGATGGTCGGTACTAAAGGTAGGTGGGGATATGCCGAAGATCATTTGGCTATTAATTATCGGAATGAGTACGAATGTAATTGCTTCATCGTTTTTATGGCCATTAAATACGATTTACATTCATGAACAACTAGGAGAGCCGCTATCTGCAGCAGGTGTTGTGCTGATGATGTATGCGGGGGCAGGGGTCATCGGAAACATTGTCGGTGGACGGTTGTTTGATGTAATTGGTGGTTATAAAACGCTCGTCATCGGAATGACATTTGCACTTGGCTTTGCAATATTACTCGCTTTTAATCATGAATATTATCAATATATGGCATTTTTGACTGGGATCGGACTCGGTCACGGCATGATCGTGCCGGTATTTTATTCACTTGCAGGTTCTCTTTGGCCGGAAGGGGGCAGACGACCATTTAATGCGATGTACGTTGCACAAAATGTCGGGGTTTCAGCAGGTACAGCGTTAGCTGGAATTGTCGCAGCATTTCATATTGAAATGATTTTTGTTGCTAACAGCATCACGTACTTGGTGTTATTTTTGTTTGCAGTTATTGCATACAGAGGGATTCAAGAACGATCAACATCATCGGCACAAGTACAAAAGAGCAAAAACTTCAAACAACAGAACATGTCAGCCCTTGCGATTTTGTCTGTTGGGTTTCTAATCTGCTGGGTCGCTTACGTTCAATGGTTGTCGAACATTTCTGTACATATGCAAAGTTTGAACATTGATCTCTATTACTATAGCTTGCTTTGGACGTTAAATGGTTTGCTGATTGTTATCATGCAACCAGTGATGGCGATCGTTGTTCGTAAATGGGTAACAACGCTAAAAGCACAACTTATTACGGGAGCAATTATATTTGCAGGGGCATTTCTCGTATTAACACAAGCAGAAGTGTTTACTGTGTTTTTACTTGCCATGATTATTTTGACGTTCGGTGAGTTATTCGTCTGGCCAGCAGTTCCGACGATCGCGAACAAAATGGCGCCAAAAGGAAGTGAAGGGTTTTATCAAGGTATTGTAAACAGTGTCGCTACTGGGGGGAGAATGATTGGACCACTTCTTGGTGGGATGATTGTTGATCACTACGACATGCATACGATGTTCTTTGTTATTCTAAGTCTCTTCATTATTGCAATTATTTCATTTGCAATGTACGATCGGCCGTTACGTAAATCAAATAAAAAGCTGCCTCTTCAATCGTAAAGTGAAGAGGCAGCTTTCCTTATTCATAGCGTGGCACAGGATGTCTTCGTAAATAATCCCGAATTGATTGTTTGAGCTTACCGGTTAGTTTTTTGCGACGGGCTTGTTTCTTTGATTTCGCTTTGCCCATGGATTCCACAGCTACCACGGTCTTCACTCCCTTCACGAAAATGTCTTGTCTCTTTAGTATACGCTTAATTTATAGAAAATGCTTCTTAATCTAGAATTTCTCAAAAGGTTAGGATAATGAAAGCTCGCAAATGCTTGACAGCCTTGACATTGACAGATTTCGTGCCTACAATGGCAATATCAAGAAATCCGTCGTTATGGATGGTTTTACACTTTTCGATGACGTCTCCGATAAGGAGATTTTTTTTTAGACATTACACATACTTCACTGTTGACAAAGGAGGCACCCCTTATGGCCTTTTCACATAAGGAGATTGAAAAAAAATGGCAAACGTTTTGGGAGTCGAATAAAACGTTTCGTGTGGATACAGCTGACCACTCACGCGAGAAATTTTATGCGTTAGATATGTTCCCTTATCCGTCAGGAGCGGGTTTACACGTTGGACACCCTGAAGGGTACACAGCGACAGATATTTTATCGCGAATGAAGCGTATGCAAGGGTATAACGTATTGCACCCGATGGGTTGGGATGCATTCGGTTTACCTGCAGAGCAATATGCATTAGATACGAATCAACACCCGAATACTTTTACACAAAAGAACATCAACACCTTTAAGCGTCAAATCCAAGAACTTGGGTTTTCTTATGACTGGGATCGTGAAATTAGTACAACGGATCCAGATTATTATAAGTGGACACAGTGGATTTTTATTCAACTTTACAAAAAAGGATTAGCCTACGTTGATGAAGTAGCGGTGAATTGGTGCCCAGCACTTGGAACCGTACTTGCTAATGAAGAAGTCATTGACGGTGTTAGCGAACGTGGTGGACATCCTGTTGAACGACGTCCAATGAAGCAATGGATGCTCAAGATTACCGAATATGCCGATCGTCTCCTTGACGATTTAGATGAATTAGATTGGCCTGAAAGCATTAAAGATATGCAACGCAACTGGATTGGAAAATCCGCTGGCGCTGAAGTTCGTTTCCAAATCGATGAGCACAATGTTGATGTATTTACGACGCGTCCAGATACACTCTTTGGTGCAACATACATGGTGCTTGCACCAGAACATCGCCTCGTTGACCTCATTACGACTGACGATGCCCGTGAATCTGTGGAAGCCTACCGCAAGAAAGTAAGTACGAAAAGTGACTTAGAGCGTACCGATCTTGCAAAAGAGAAAACAGGTGCATTCACAGGTGCTTATGCTACGAACCCAGTGAATGGCGAACAGGTTCCGGTTTGGATTGCTGATTATGTGCTTATTAGTTATGGAACAGGTGCGGTTATGGCGGTCCCTGCTCATGACGAGCGCGACTATGAATTTGCTAAAACGTTCGACTTACCGATTCGTGCAGTTGTGAGTGGCGGCAATATTGATAAAGAGCCATACGTTGGTGATGGTGATCACATAAATTCAGAGTTTCTTAACGGTTTGAACAAAGATGATGCGATTCAAACGGTCATTGAGTGGCTTGAGAAGAACGACTATGGCCAAAAGAAAACGACGTACCGTTTGCGTGATTGGTTGTTTAGTCGTCAACGTTATTGGGGAGAACCGATTCCAATGATTCATTGGGAAGACGGTACGATGACGCCGGTTGATGAAAGTGAGTTGCCATTAACCCTTCCTGATTTGGACGAATTTAAGCCATCAGGAACAGGGGAATCACCGCTTGCCAATGCAAAAGACTGGCTTGAAGTGACTGATTCTAAAACGGGAATGAAAGGTCGTCGTGAAACGAATACGATGCCACAATGGGCAGGCAGCTGTTGGTATTATTTACGTTTTATCGACCCAGACAATGATGAAGCCCTTGCCGATCCTGAGAAGTTGAAAACTTGGCTTCCAGTCGATATTTACATCGGTGGTGCGGAACATGCCGTTCTTCACTTGCTATACGCTCGTTTCTGGCACAAAGTTCTTTACGACATCGGTGTTGTACCAACGAAAGAGCCGTTCCAACGTTTGTACAACCAAGGGATGATTCTTGGTGAGAACAACGAGAAGATGAGTAAATCAAAAGGCAACGTCGTCAATCCAGATGAGATCATTGAAACGCATGGCGCGGATACGCTTCGTATGTATGAAATGTTCATGGGACCATTGGATGCATCAATTGCTTGGTCAACAAATGGACTGGACGCATCAAGAAGGTTCCTCGATCGTGTGTGGCGTTTACTCGTTACTGAAGAAGGAAAGCTTGTGGATACGGTTGTTGATGATGCTGCGAGCGATCATTCACTCTTACCGATTTATCACCAAACCGTTGCTAAAGTGAGTGATGACTTTAAAAACTTACGATTTAACACGGGGATTAGTCAGTTGATGGTGTTGATTAATGCGGCATACAAAGCAGACACGTTACCGAAAGTTGCGATGGAAGGTTTCGTAAAGATGCTTTCGCCAATCGCTCCACACGTAGCAGAAGAGCTATGGCAAAAACTTGGTCACACAGGCACAATTTCGTATGAAGCTTGGCCAGTGCATGATCCTGCTTACCTCGTTCAAGACGAAGTAGAAGTTGTCGTTCAAGTAAATGGCAAAGTACGTGCCAAGCTTGTCATGTCAAAAGACGCGACAAAAGAAGAGATGCAAGAAAGCGCCTTAGCTGATGAGAAAGTCGCTAGCAACATTGAAGGCAAAACGATTCGCAAAATCATTGCCGTACCAGGAAAACTCGTTAACGTTGTTGCGAATTAATAAAAAGCCCGTCAGTAGCTTCTTAGCTACTGACGGGCTTTTGCATTTATTCAGCGGTTGCAGCGTTCAGTCCGGCAGTATAGCCAGTTGAGAAAGCAACGGTAATGTTAAATCCACCTGTATAGCCGTGAATATCAAGCACCTCACCGCAGAAGTACAAGCCTTCTTTTTGCTTAGAAGCCATCGTTTTAGGTACGATTTCTTTGATTGAAACGCCGCCTCCAGTAACGAAGGCTTTTTCAATGGAAAGTGTTCCGTTCGCAGTAAATAAAAACGCCTTAGTAAGTTCGCTTAACGTTTGCAATTGTTCATGACTGATTTCTTTGAGTGGTGTTGTTGAATCAATTTGTGCTCGGTTTAATAGCGTGAGTAAATAGCGCTCTGGTGCAAAGTTCGCTAGCGCGTTTTTACTAGACCTAGCCCCATCGGTTTCTTTGTAAGAAAGCAATTGTTGCTGTAAAGAAGCGACAGTCTCTTCAGGATATAAATCGAGACTTAACGTAACCGGGCTTTGTTTGTTCTTTTTACGTTCTTTTACGACGTACTGACTACAGCGAAGTGCGGTTGGACCACTAATTCCGAAGTGCGTAAACAACAAATCACCCGTATGCGTGACGATTTTCTTTTGTTTCTTGTTTAAGACGGTTAGGGCAATATTTCGAAGCGACAATCCTTGCATTGACCGATTTTTTATGAAGGTCTCGTTCGACGTAATTGGAACTTCTGTAGGATAGAGATCCGTAATGGTGTGTCCTGCGGACTTTGCAAAAGGATAACCGTCCCCAGTGCTGCCCGTATGGGGGACGCTCGTTCCACCCGTTGCGACAATGACGGCATCTCCTTCAATTGTTTTTCCAGATTCCAATTTGACTCCAGTTACGTGCTCTTCGTTGATTTGCAATGATTTCACACGTTCATTCGTTCGAATGGTTACCTTAAGACGGTGTATTTCTTTTAACAACGTATCCACGACGGTTTTTGCGCTATCGGTAACGGGGAACATCCGACCCATATCTTCTTCTTTCAATTGGATGCCTAACCCTTCGAAATAGTGAATGATGTTTTCATTGTTCCAAACGGAAAACGGGCTGTACATAAACTTCCCGTTGCCTGGAATAAATGAAATCAATTCACTTTCATCCATTCGATTGGTGACGTTGCATCGACCACCACCTGATATCGCTAGCTTTCGACCGAGTTTATTGCCTTTGTCGACGAGCGTGACCTTCGCTCCGTGTGTGGCGGCAGCAACGGCTGCCATTAACCCTGAAGGTCCTCCACCGATTATAATGACTTTTCTCATAACGTACTCCTTTTACATCCGTTCATTCGTTATTGAATGATAACACGGAACGAGCGGAATTTCCTAATTCATTCAGCAATGACCACAGAAAGAAAGCTGAAACAAAATACTCTGAATTTGAAACCTGTTCAACCATGTAATCGTACTTTACGTATGGCTTTATTATTGAACATACTGGTGGAAAATACGAAATAAATGCTTCTATATTCCCAGTAATAACTAGTTTTTACCCATGTTATACTAAGAATAGATTATTTAACCGTCTACTCTGAAAATATGAACAAATGAGGTGAAGCATGGAACAGATTACGATTCATAGTCGCACTCATAGTGAAATGATCGATATTACCTCACAGATTGAACAGTACATTACGCAAAATAATTATGATCATGGCATTGTGTACGTGTCTAATTTGCATACGACAGCCGGAATTACGATCAACGAAAATGCCGACCCCGATGTAAAGACCGACTTTTTAAGACGTTTGGATGAAGTGTATCCTTGGGAGCATCCAGAGGATTTGCATGCAGAGGGAAATACAGCCGCTCATTTAAAAGCGAGTACTGTTGGAGCCACTCAAGCAATTCTCGTGGAAGATGGTAAGTTAGTGCTTGGAACGTGGCAAGGCGTTTATTTTTGTGAATTTGATGGACCGAGAAACTCAAGACGAGTGGTACTTTCGTTTGTCCAGTCAGAAGGAGGTCGCGTATGAGTCGAAGAGGAGGTAGACCAAGAGCGTCTTCTCGTTCGAGAAGACCATCTAGTCGAGGTTCGAGTGGTCGTTCAACGAGTCGTCCACGTACAAACCGTCCATCTAGTCGCCCGAGCACAAGTAGTGGTGGAGGCTATCGCCCGAAAGCATCAAGCAGTGGTGGAAGTGGTGGAGGTTTCCTAAAAGGTATGGCAGTAGGGAGTATGATGGGGCGAGGTCGAAGGAGAAGACATATGGGTGGAGGCTATTACAACAGAGGCGGCAACGGAATGGGTTTAGGTTGTTTAGCAGGAATCGTTATTGTCGTTTTAATCGGGATCATTTTCTTGCTCTTAACGAATTGAGGTACGAATCATGAACGGAAGTTTGCACGTTATTCCGTGTGGGAAGAAGAAAATCTGGGATGTGGATTCTACGCACCCACCTGCTTATGCAAAAGATGCTTATGTCGGTACATTCCACCGAATTTGTCGCCACTACGTGCACCATTTTGAAGTTGACTGGGTGATTCTTTCAGCGAAGTACGGATTCCTACTCCCAAATCATATCGTTTCACATAATTATGATTTAACATGGAATGCGTCACATAAAAAAGAATGGATTTCAATGGAGCGTTTACGAAATCAAGTGCAAGAAGAAAAGCTTCATAATTATGAGCGAATTGTCTTGTTAACTGGGAAGAAGTACGAACCGATCGTTCGTAACATTTTTGGAGCGTGTTTTCCTGTTATTCGTCCCCTTGACGGGGCAAGAGGAATCGGTGACATGCAAGCAATGTTGAAACGTTCGATCGAACAAAACGTCAAATTATGTTGAGAAGCGACAACGATGATAAAGTTGTCGCTTTTTTGTAAGCAGTCATCTTTAATAAGATATGGTAAAATGCGTAAGATGGACGTTTGTTTTCTCGGTGAAGGGTGCGTAGACAATTATGGCAGAAAGTAAGTTAGTCCGAGGAACAATGATGCTAACAGGGGCAACGTTGTTTTCACGGTTACTCGGATTGTTATACATATTTCCATTTACATTAATGGTCGGTCAACAAGGAAATGCTTTATATTCTTACGGTTATCTTCCGTATACGTTGTTGCTCAGTTTATCAACGTTAGGAATTCCGATGGCAGTATCTAAATTCGTTGCCAAGTACCACGCAGTTGGCGATTATGAAACCGGTCATCGACTGTTTCGTTCAGCACTAATTGTAATGGGGATTACAGGGGTAATCTCATTTCTATTACTCTTTTTATTAGCACCACAAATTGCGGCGCAAGTCGTTGCTGATGATGGGACCGGGAATCGACCAGAAGACGCAACATTTGTTATTCGTATGGTAAGCGTCGCGTTAATTATTATTCCAATTATGGCAGTCATTCGTGGATACTTCCAAGGGTTCCAATCGATGGGACCAACGGCAATTTCACAAGTCGTTGAACAAATTTTCCGTGTCGGTTTTATTCTCGTTGCGACATTCCTTATTTTACAAGTAGGAAATGGCTCGCTCGGGACTGCCGTTGGTTTTGCGACATTTGGTGCATTTATTGGTGGATTAGGCTCATTTCTTGTCTTGTATTATTTTTGGAGAAAGCGCAAGGCAGGAATTCACCAATTAGTAAGCGAAACAAAGAGACAAGGAGAGCCGTTGCCACTTGGCGGCATGTACAAAGAATTGATTCGTTATGCGTTGCCACTTTCGTTTGTAGGACTGGCAATTCCACTTTACCAATTAATTGATATGTTTACGTACTCGAGTGCGTTGGAAACGTATGGATTTACAGGTCAAGAAGCGGAGAGCGCATTTGGTATCTTTGCTAGAACGAGTCACTCAGTCATTCTAATTCCAGTGGCAGTAGCAACGGCCATGTCAGTAAACATTATCCCAGCCATTACCCGATCGAATACAAACGGCGATCGTGATGAGATGAATGCATACATGACCAAGTGTTTTTACATTATCTTATTCTTTACCGTTCCAGCAATGGCAGGACTCATGATATTGTCGACACCAGCGTTTGCGACATTGTTCGGGATGGATGACTATATTCTCGGTGGTCAGATTCTACAAATGTACGCGCCAGCTGCAGTTTTGTTTTCACTATTTGCTGTAACCGCAGCGATGTTACAAGGGATGAACAAGCAAAAGCAAGCGATCATGGGGCTTGTCATTGGGCTCGTTATTAAATTGAGCCTCACGTACATTCTTACTGTTTTGTTTGGTGTTGGTGGAGCGATTGTCGCTACGTTACTTGGTTATAGCACTGCAATCGTCTACAACGTCGTATCAATCCGAAAAGCAACGAACTATGAAGTGAATCAGCTTAAGCGTCCTGCACTAAAAGTAGCGTTGATTACAGTAGTTATGGTCGTTGCCGTAGCAATTGTGCAAGCAGGTGGTCAACGCGTGTTTGATGCATCAACACAATTAGGAATGGTTTCTATTCTAGCCTTCGGTGTTGTTACAGGCGGATTATTGTATTTCGTTCTGGCTGTACGTACGGGGTTAGCAGCAGATGTATTGGGAGATCGTTTTACTTTGTTAAGAAAATGAAATCTGCTGTAATTGGTTCAGCGTGTTACACTGAAATTTGATTTTATTGTAGGTGGGTGAAAAGGATGCTGGCACGTTTTAAAGCCTTTGATTGGATATTTATCAGTGCTGTATTTGCTTTAGCTGTCTTCGGTCTTCTGATGGTATATAGTGCTAGTTATCCTGCTGCAATTAACAGCGGTCAACCAGCCACTGCGGTCGTATCAAGACAGCTGATGTTTTTTGTTATCGGTATCGTATTGTTTGTTGTAATCATGAATTTCAGATACCAATTTTTTAAGAAGTTAAGCCCGTTAATCATTATTGCGTCATTGATTCTCTTGTTATTAGTTCCGATTATCGGTCTTGAAGATAAAGGGGCGACGAGGTGGATCTCCATTGGAGGGTTTACGCTTCAGCCATCTGAGTTTGTAAAGCTTGGCGTTATTATCTATTTGGCGTCTGTCTACTCGAAGAAACATAAATACATTAATCGTTTTATACAAGGGGTCTTGCCGCCGCTCGTCATCGTCGTCTTTTTGTTCACGTTAATTTTGTTGCAACCGGATTTAGGTACAGCAATTGTGATTTTGATGGTTACGGGGATTATTATCTTTTTGTCAGGTGCAAGACTTCGGCATCTAATTATGCTCGGAGCACTTTCTTTAACGTCAGTCGGTATTCTAATTACGCAAGAAGAGTATCGAATGAACCGGATCTTTGCTTTTGTAGATCCGTTTGCTCATCAAGATACACACGGACACCAGTTGATTCAATCGTATTATGCGATTGCTAATGGTGGGGTAACAGGTACTGGATTTGGACAAAGTGTACAAAAACTAGGCTATTTACCAGAGCCACATAACGACTTTATTTTATCGATCATTTCAGAAGAAACGGGCATTCTCGGTGTTGGATTTGTCATTCTTTGCTTCTTAGTAATAGGATTTCGTGGGATTGTCATCGGTAGTCGGTCGAAAAGCGTGTTCGGCTCATTGCTTGCATACGGAATTGTGTTTATGTTTATGTTCCAATTCATCTTTAATGCGGGAGCCGTAAGTGGAACGTTGCCAATTACAGGGATTACGCTGCCGTTCGTAAGTGCTGGAGGTTCGTCACTGATCGTTTCTTTCGTTGCTGCAGCCATCGTTGCGAACATCTCAAGGCAGAACACGAAAGAACAAAACCAAGAGCACATTGAAGGCATGGAAGATGAAGAACCAACACTAACTGTTGTTCAAAACAAGAAGATGGGGGCAAAATAATGTTGATTATAGGCTATGGTCGATTAGGACAAGCAATTGTCGGCATTTTAACGAACCATCAAACAGAACGCGTACACGTGTACAATCGAACGAAAGATAAATTAGCAGGTGTGCAAAACGTAGATGTCATCGACCCTCAGTCGTTTAAAGATTATCATGATGTATTGCTTGCAATTCCGGCTCATGCATATGAGCCGTTTTTTTCCATGTATCGATCATTTTTCTCGTCAACGTGCCGGTTTTATTATACGGCTACCGCGCTAATGCATTCGGACGTCGCACCACTTATAGAAGAAGAACAGACGATGATTCCGTGTAAGTTGTTAGGTCATGCTCGGGTTGCATTACAAGAACGAGAAGCGGTATTTGCACTTCAAACAAAGCAACAGGTTTTGAAGTTCAATGAGCTAACGTCATCCGCATTTACCGTTATTGTAGGTCATGAAGACGCCGTTAGAAAGGCAAATACAATTGCTACTGAAGAAAGCTTGCGAGGGTTAAAACGCATGGAAGAGCGTATGAGCGAAACGTCAATTTCCGATGAGATGCTTCGCGCTGTACAAGCTCAAATACCAAATGGTATTGCGAAGGCGCATTTGCAAAACGACCACGGCCACTTTGCAAAATCACTATTACAACAATGGGAGCGACGAAGATGAGTGAAAGTAGCATGAGAATTGATAAATTTTTAGCAAATGCGAACGTAGGCTCAAGAAGTGATGTGAAGAAATTAATCAAAAAAAAGCTCGTCCTCGTAAATGACATCGTAGTTTCTGATGCAAGTTTTAAAGTGGATGCATCGACAGATGAAATACAAGTGAACGGGAAGTCGATTACGCTAAGAACGTCACCGAGCTATTACGTCATGAACAAAAGAAGTGGTGTCGTTACAGCGACTAAGGATCACCTCCATAAAACGGTAATGGATGATTTACATGTCGGCCTACGTGAGCAACTCTTTCCTGTCGGTCGTCTAGACAAAGATACGGAAGGACTACTTCTTTTAACGAGCGATGGGGATTTTGCTCATCGCTTAACGTCGCCAAAGCATGACGTCGAAAAAGAATATGCCGTTGGGCTAGACGCGTTGCCGCTTAAAGAAGATCTTCTCCGAATTGAAGATGGACTTGAGTTAAAAGACGGAAGTCATACAAAACCAGCAAAAATTACAACGAGCAATCATCCAGATTATACGTTGCATATTACGATTACTGAAGGTAAGTATCATCAAGTAAAACGAATGTTTGGAGCGATCGGTCGTAAGGTTGAGCGTCTAAAGCGTGTCAGGATTGGCTCGCTTTCGTTAGATGATCGTCTAGCTGCAGGCGAATACCGTGAGCTCACAACAGAAGAGGTTGACCAACTGAAGTAAACAAAAGAAAGCCAGCACATTTGTGCTGGCTTTTCAAAATTTCTACACGTATGTTTACGAAGCTTTAACTTTCTGCTTTGTGGTCCACTTGCCACGACTGGGACTATGAACTAGATTATTGTATTCTAGTACGTTTAAGTCACGCTGGATCGTACGTTGTGTGATGCCGAATTCATCAACCAGTTGTTGTGTGGTTACCGTGCCTTCTTTTCGAATGTACAAGTAAATTGACTTAATTCTAATAAGCATACGGTCGGTTGAAGTTCGCAAAAAACCACTCCTTCTATAAAAATAGAATCAAGGGGACGCGTACGTTCTCTCTTTCTTTGCAATAACGCGGCACTGCACAGATCCAGGAGACCAAAAGTGTATATGAAATTGTGTTGACAGGTCTTAGGCTGGCCAGTGTTCCTGATTCAAGATCCATTATACTACACGATTATTTGAGAATCAAAACATCTTTCCTCTATCAATGTGGATTACGATTCGAATTGGAACAAGTCTGTAGAAAGGTATCGCTCACCAGTATCACAAGCAATGGCGACGACAACTTGTCCAGGTTTTAACGTTTTTGCAAGTTCTATTGCTGCAAAACAAGCAGCACCAGAAGAAGGACCAACGAGGATGCCTTCATCACGAGCTAATTTGCGAACCGTATCATAGGCATCTTCGTCACCAATGCGATCAATGTCATTGTAGACGGATTGATTTAGAATAGGTGGAATAAACCCTGGTGACGTACCTACAAGTTTGTGAGGACCTGGTTTACCACCTGACAATACTGGAGAACCTTTCGGTTCTACGACACGAATTGTGATGTCAGGATAATGTTCACGTAGCGTTTCCCCTGTTCCAGTAATCGTTCCACCGGTACCAGATGCTGCAACAAAACCAGCTAGTGGCTTATTCAGGGTTTCAACATCACTCACGATTTCAAGTGCTGTCGTTTTTCGATGAGCATCAGGATTCGCTTCATTCTCAAATTGCATCGGTATAAAGCTATTGTCGATTTCTTTTGTGAGCTCATGTGCTCTTGAAATTGCACCAGGCATTTTCTTATCTCCTGGCGTGAGAACGACTTCAGCACCATATGCTTTTAGAAGGTTAATTCGTTCTTGTGACATCGTGTCTGGCATCGTTAAGATACAACGATAACCACGGACGGCAGCGTTCATTGCGAGGCCAATGCCAGTGTTGCCTGACGTCGGCTCAATAATAACCGTGCCTTCTTTTAGATGTCCGCTTTCTTCAGCTTGCAAAATCATTTCTCGTGCAGCGCGGTCTTTCACACTACCGCTAGGATTTTGGTACTCCAGCTTTAAGTACACATCTGCACTTCCTTCTGGAACAATGCGATTCAGTTTAACAAGAGGTGTGTTACCTACAAGTTCGTCAATTTGATTGTATACGGTCATTACGTTCACTCCAACTAGTTATAAGTTAATGGCGATTAAACAAACTGTTCTTATAGGTATTATAACGGAATTGAATGGTCTACGAAAGAAAGGCGTATTCCTAATTTACAAAATGTACGGTAGGATAGTGAGAACTGCTACAGAAGGGTGAGTCATCATGGCAACGCATTATTTCTTTGGAATTCATGTACCAAAAGAGACACGAGCAATGATTTTAGCAAACCGTGAATTACAAACAGCCATACTACCATTTAAAAAACAGACACATCCGAGTGATTATCACATTACACTCAAGTTTTTTGGTCAATTATCCGATGAGTTACGTAACGAACTCATTCAGTCAGCGAGCGAACTAGCGAACAAACTAAAACCTTTTATGATTAATGTTGAAGGCATCGAAACATTTGGTTTAAGAAACGCTCCGCGAGTTTTATACGTAGAAACAAAGTTAAATCAGTCATTAGCACAATTACAAACCATGATTGAAGATGAAGCAAAGCGATTAGGAATTGCCAAAGAAACGCGGCCATACACCCCGCATATTACCGTTGCAAGGCGGTTTAACGGCCAAGCGTTTACACTGCCTAAAACACAAATTAACGATCGGCTACACGTCGTAGATTTTCGTTTATATGAAGTGCGTCCGAATTTTATCCCTCGTTATCACACGGTTTCACAATTTACATTAAAAGGGTGAGGGATGATGAAGGTAGTGAAAGACTTCTCGTTTTTGCTTTTACAGTTAGCCGTTCTCGTGCTTTTTTATTTTATAGGGATGATGATGAGTAGTTGGATTCCATTTCCAATTCCAGGAAGTGTAATTGGGATGCTGCTGTTGCTACTTTGTCTTCAGTTCAAGGTTATAAAAATCCAATGGGTCAAAAAAGGTGCAACATTATTAATCGTACATATGCCTTTGTTATTTATTCCAATTCTTGCTGGACTCATACAACATTTAGATTTGCTTCGCGCACATGGGTTAACGCTCGTTGCAATTACAGCTTTAAGTACGTGGATCGTATTAGCAACTGCTTCATTGCTTAGTCAATGGTTGTTAAAGAAGCAGGTGAGCAGCAATGAATGAGCTCATTATGAGTGTATGGTTTATTGCGATTACACTTTTAATTTACATGGCTGCTCGTAAATTAAATACGGTTCACAAAGCGTTGTACACGATGCCGTTTTTAACCGGTACGATTGTCCTCGTTATGTTTCTTATTTTTTCGAATACGTCGTACGAAGCATACTCATTAGGTGGAGCATGGATTGAATTTTGGTTAGGACCGGCAATCGTTGCACTGAGCATCCCGCTCTATGAGCAACGAAAGACATTATTAAAATTTATCATTCCGCTCGGTGTACCAGTCGTCCTAGCAACATTTCTCGGAATCGTGACAGGTGTTAGCTTTGCAGGAATTGCTGGACTTAGTGAAGAATTGATGTATTCAATTTTACCGAAATCTGTCACGACACCGATCGCGATGGATATCGCGAGTATTTTAGATGGTGATCCATCCATTGCTGCGTTACTCGTCCTTGTCGCTGGCGTTAGTGGTGTGTTATTTGCAGATATTACGTTCCGCATTTTCAAGATTGATCAGAACTTAGCAAAAGGAATTGGACTCGGTGCAGCGGCTCATGGAATTGGTACAGCAAATGCGATGGAGAACGGTCAAGTTCAAGGGGCGGCAAGCTCCGTATCGATGACGTTGTGTGCCATCTTGCTGTCGATTTTTACACCAATCATTGCACTCGTTTTCATGTATTAAGGAGGGTCTGATGGTTCATCTCGTTAAATTAGAAGATTATGTTTCGCGATATGAAGTGGACTTACAACGTTATCCGAATCAGTATTCTAGGCTAAAACAAGAAAAATGGCGACACATGAAGAAACTTTGGCAAGATGCGAATGTTGATTTAAGAGAAGATGAGGAATTTGATGAAGAGTGGTTTTTAGGGGAGTCGAAAGGTTTTTGGAAGCAAGCCATTGCGAAGTTCAAAAAAACGCCAACAGAGGCTTCGTCTGAACGGCAAGAACTTCATCCTGATTTCGAACGTTACCGAAATAAAACGTTAGCTGACTTGGAACAGCAATTTTATTATGAATTGTTCCAAGCACAGTTGAAGTGGGCATCATCTTCTTTACAAGAAGAATCAATTCTTGATAGCAAGTATCGTTACGACAGTCGTTTGAGACAACTGCTCAAGGAGATTCCAGATAATTATTTTCTATTTTATAATCCGGTTTTAAAAGTTGCTCAAGCGGAAATTGATTTAGAAGTTGTCTTAATTTCTCCTACTGATATTTATTGTGTAACGTTTATTGAGACGAACAAAAATTCAATTATTCATGCGAGTACAGATCGATTTTGGAAGGTTGATTACGGTAAAAACTATCGCAAAAAAATAGTGAGTCCGGTACTCTCGCAAAATCGCATGCGAAAAGTAGTCGCGACCCTGTTGGGTGAAGCTTCTATACGCTCTCAGATTCATTCTGTCATTGTTGCGCCAGATGGATACATTGATGACCATCAAGCGCCTCTACGTGCACTAAAAGTTGATTGTACGTCATATAACCAATGGTTGAGTGAGTTGAAGCGTCATCCTTCTCCGTTAAAAAAGAAGCAAATGGATATAACAGTAGCGTTGTTAAATGCAAGTTCTACGAAAAGTTTTGAGCGTCATCGTTCCGACGTAGAAAAGCATAGCTTTGAGTCTTGAACAGCAATTGACGGTCTTTCTATTCATCTGCTATGATTAACGTTGATTATTAATTAGCCAAAAGACAAAAACTGTACGTAATAATAGAAAAGCACGAATACTAAAGTGATATGTTGCGCCACGACCGATTCGGATTTTGTTGGCGTATCTTTTTTTCGGTAGTTCAATCAATACGTCAAAGTCTGGGCAGTGAGAAGATGCAAGCTCAAATATTTAAAAGGATCCCCGCCATGAGACATTTCGATATCAATTCTAAAGTAAAAAGGAAAAAGTGGTTGGAAATGCTTCTAGGCAGCAACTGGAACTTAGAGCCTGCTGGTGGTTCTACGGGTGAAGCGTTTATTGCTCATGACGGCAGTCAAAAACTGTTCCTAAAGTGCAACTCCTCACCATTTCTTGCCGTTTTATCTGCCGAAGGCATTGTACCTAAGTTACTTTGGACGAAACGGTTAGCAAACGGTGATGTGATTACCGCGCAGCGATACATTGAAGGCCGTGAGCTTGGAAGTAAGGATATGCAGCTACCTGAAGTCGCTCAACTTCTTAGACGAATTCACACGTCAAAAGAGTTACTTGAAATGCTAAAGCGCATTGAGAACCAAGTGCATTCTCCAGACGTGTTACTTGCGAAGTTAAGAAAGAAAGCCATTTATCAACAACATCGTGTTGCTCCGATTTATCAACAAGCTTTTGCTTATTTAGAGCAGAATAAAGCGTACATTGAGCACGAGAACTTTGTTGTTTGTCATTGTGATTTAAATCATAACAACTGGATTGTTGAAAACAACGAAGCGCTGTTTCTCATTGATTGGGACGGGGCATCGGTTGCTGATCCAGCTTTAGATTTAAGCATTATGTTGCATTGGTACGTACCAAGAGCAACGTGGGAAGAATGGCTGCGTGATTATGGCATTGAGTTAAATGACTCATTGTTCCGTCGTATGCATTGGTACATTACGATGCATACGTTAGATTATTTGCTCGAAAGTGATGAAGACAACGATGTGTTACGAAGTCAATGGGTTGAATACTTGGAGTCATTGATGGTAGAAGATGTCTTTACGGATTAAAGGAGCGGATTCCCGCTCTTTTTTATGAATAAAATAAAGGATGAATGTAATCATGAGACTGCGTAAAAAACCAGGAGCAACAGATAAAATTAACGCACATCCAACGATTGTAATTCCACAACCAGAACAGTATCGTGGACGTTGGGAAGAAGCGTTTTCTGATCAAATAAAAAAGCCATTACACGTCGAATTCGGAACAGGTAAAGGGCAGTTCTTGCGAGACATGTCAGATATTTACCCAGATGTTCATTATATCGGTGTAGAACTATATGAAAGTGTACTTGTGACAGCTTTAGAAAAAAACATCAATCACGAAGGTAGAGTAGCATTCATTTTAGGAGATGTTGCTGACGCTAAAGACTATTTCAAAGAAGGTGAGATCGACCGAATCTACTTAAATTTTATGGATCCTTGGCCTAAAAACCGTCATGCTAAACGTCGATTAACGCACGCAAACTTCTTAGAAATCTATAAGCAACTTCTTCCTAAAGATGGCGAGATTCATTTGAAAACCGACAATGAAGGACTGTTTGAGTTCTCACTGCAATCTTTTTCGGAGAATGGGTTTCAGTTGAAGAATGTTTCAGTAAACTTACATCGTGATGAACCTGAAGATAATGTTCGAACAGAGTATGAAGAGAAGTTCTCTAGTAAAGGACAACCGATTTTTCGAACAGAAGCATATATTCCACAATAATAAAAAACCCTTCTACATTTGTGTAGAAGTTTTTATTATTGCTTTTCAAGCTCCAAAATCGTACCTGTTTTTGCATCAACAACAAAGTCCATTTGCTTTGTTTCACCAGAAGCAGTGCTTGATAGACCGCCACGGTAAACGTTGTAATCAAGTTCGTTTTTCTCATAGTGTTCGGGGTTCATATGAATCCATGAACCGCTAATCGGAATGCGGTGAGAGACGTTTTCTTTTACTTGCTTTAATGCCTTTTCTGGAGAAACCGATTTAGCTGCACAAGCTTCTTTCACTGCGTATCCTGCCGCGAAGCCAAGAGCAACTCCGACGAGTAGATCTTTAATTTTCATGTCTAATCAACCGCCTTTGTTCTAAAAATTTATACAACAAGTATATAGTGACTTTCCTAATTTGTCCAAGTATAGCAGATGGGACTTACTAGAATTTACCGTGAAATTTCGATACAATAGTACAATCGACTGTCAGACCGAGGAAGGGACGTGAATGGACATGCAACATGATACGAAAGAAATGTTTAAAACATTGACTGAACTAGCAGGGCCTCCAGGGTTCGAACATGATGTACGAGCGTTTATGAAAGAGGAGCTCAACAAATTTTCCGATGAAATTGTACAAGATCGACTAGGAAGTACATTTGGTTTCAAAAAAGGTCCAGAAGACGGGCCAAAGGTGCTCGTTGCGGGCCATATGGATGAAGTTGGCTTTATGGTAACGTCAATTACAAAAGAAGGATTAATACGCTTTCAAACGCTCGGTGGTTGGTGGAGTCAAGTTCTCCTTGCTCAACCTGTTGTTGTACTTACAGATCACGGTAAGATTCCAGGGGTCGTTGGTTCAACACCGCCTCACCTCCTTGACGATGCAATGCGAAATAAACCGATGCCAATTAGTGAAATGTACATTGATGTCGGAGCAGACGATGAAGACGACGCAAAGCGATTAGGCGTTCGACCAGGACTTGCCATCGTTCCTGATTTCCCATTTACACCAATGGCTAACGAGAATAAAATTATGGCAAAAGCTTGGGACAATCGCTATGGTGTAGGTCTTGCCATTGAGCTGTTAAAAGAAGTCCAAGGTGAAACATTACCAAACAACCTGTATTCAGGTGCAACGGTTCAAGAAGAAGTCGGTCTACGTGGTGCGAAAACAGCAGCGAACCTTATTCAACCTGACATTTTCTTTGCCCTTGACGCTTCTCCTGCAAACGACACGTCTGGTAAAAAAGGCGAATTCGGAAAAATGGGTGAAGGTGCTTTGCTTCGCATTTATGACCGTACGATGATTACTCATCGAGGAATGCGAGAGTTTATTCTCGATACTGCAGAAAGCGAAAATATTCCGTATCAGTACTTTATCTCTCCAGGGGGAACGGATGCAGGGTCTGTTCATACGGCTAATGAAGGTGTCCCTTCAGCGGTTGTTGGTGTGTGTGCTCGTTATATTCATACCGGTGCGTCTATCTTAAATGTAAAAGATTACGAAGCTGCGAAAGCACTCATTACAACACTCGTAAGAAAAACAGATCGCTCCACCGTTGAAGCGATCCGTTCAAACGGATAATTACTCCGTTTCAAAGATGTAACTTAATGCTTGTAGCGCTTGGTCAATGTTAGTAACGACGAGCTGGGAACGGTTTGCCATTTCCTTCGCCGGGTGATGCAAAGAGCTTGGACGAATTAAAATGACCGGTTTACCAAGTGCGGCGGCACTGCCGACATCCATTGCTGCATTCCACTGTTTGTAATCCTCACCAAACATGGCGATGACGACGTCGGACTTTTGCATAAGAACTTTCGTCCGTAAATTATTGATTGCAGAAGCTGCTTCGTCTTTGAAGATTGCATCAGGTTGTTTGCCGAGAACTTCTTCTCCAATATCATCTGATCGATCATGATTTGTCATCGGTTCGAAGAAATGAAGTGGAAGGTTTTTCTCCTTTGCTTTTTGTTTTACATCTTCACGCCAATCGTCGTGAATTTGACCTGCTAAGTAAACGTTTAAATTCATATTGATCACCTCAAAAAAATATTGACTTACTAAATTATATCGTCTTTTGTTACGATCGTTGTTTATTATTTTCCCATTCAACGATTGTGATAAACGTCATCGACCAATTACTGGAGGAATGAAACAATGAAAAAGGTTGAAAATAAACAAGCATTTGAAGAAGCAATTCAAGCAGAACGAGTTGTCGTGATGTTTAGTGCAGATTGGTGTCCAGATTGTCACTTTATTGATCCGGCAATGTAGAATTGAAGCAGATTACCCGGAAATCGATTTTATTCATGCTGATCGAGACGCTCTGATTGACGTTTGCCAGCAATATGATATCTTTGGAATTCCGAGCTTTGTAGGTTTTAAAAATGGCGAAGAAGTCGATCGCTTTGTAGATAAAAAAAGAAAGACAGAAGAAGAAGTAACATCATTTATTGATCGTTACCTCGAGAAGTAAGTTAGAAGGGAGTTTCTATGGCGACCTCAAATAAAGTGTTGCGTAAACTTAAAGCAAAATTTCACGATTTAGATGTACAACATGATGAAGAAAAAGCCTCGGTGAGAATCGTGCATCCAACGCTTCAAACGGGTTTAAATCTTGACTTGCCACGCCTTGAAGCAAAGTACGACCAAAAAGGTGATGCGGGACTTGAAGACACGTTTTCTTTTATCACGTTATCCTTTCAAGCAATGGAAGAGAAAAAGCAACTTCAAGGTAAGTTGCAACACGTATTCCCTGTTATTCGTTCGACGTCATTTCCAATAGAAACGAAAGATCAAAAAGCATTAATTCACGAACCTCACACGGCTGAGACGAGAATTTATTATGCACTTGATCAAGGAAAGACGTATGCATTAATTGATGAAGGGATGCTAGAATCTGAACAGTTGGACGAGCAAGCGATTAAAGAAGCTGCTCGGTTTAACTTACGCTCGTTAGAAACGGACGTTAAGGTCGATGAAGTTGCTGGTAATCGATTTTACTTCCTAAATTCCAACGACGGATACGATGCAAGCCGTATACTCAATGAAGCTTGGGTGAAAGAGATGGCAAGCATGATGGAAGGTTCTGTAGCGTTTTCAATTCCACATCAAGATGTTCTAATCGTTGCAGATATTCGAAACGACCAAGGGTATGATGTTTTGGGACAAATGACGTTCCAATTCTTTAAAGAAGGTCGTGTTCCTGTAACGGCATTACCATTCTCTTACGAAAATGAAAAGCTAGAACCGATATTTATTTTAGCGAGAAAAAAACCAAAAGATCAGTAGAGGGAGATTACGAATGAACGCGTTTTATAATAAGCAAGGTATAGGTGATGTACTTCTCCTAGCGATCAAAGAAATTGAGACAGACAAACGTCAAGTTGAACGTAAAGGTGAAATTGCACGCTTGTACCATGAAAATAGTGGCGAAACCGTCGGTTATCACTTTTTCAATGTGAGTTCTTATGCGTCCCCACGTGGCACAGGGATGTTGTATATCGATGATGCGTTACTAACAGATTTGAACAAAGCGCTAGCAGAAGAAGGAATTGATGACGAATTAACAAAACCAACTGAGCCTAGTTTTGTTGTCGGGCACGTCGATGAAATTGCGCCGCATCCTGATGCAGATAAGCTGCGAGTATGCCAAGTAGATGTTGGTAGTGAGCAAGTGCAAATTGTCTGTGGTGCTCGAAACGTTGACGAAGGACAGAAAGTCGTCGTCGCAAAAGTTGGTGCCAACATGCCAAGTGGGATGAGAATTAAGGCATCGAAGCTTCGCGGGGAGAAATCAAACGGAATGATTTGTTCCATCAAGGAGTTAGCTTTACCGATCGAACAAGAAGAAAAGGGAATTTATGTCCTCCCAGACCGCTATGAAGTCGGTCAAGATTTCTTAAAACAATTCCATAATGGTTAATAGTAAGCCCCTTCTCAATGCATGTTTACTTGAGGAGGGGTTTTTCGTTGTACTAGAAATGACAAGATTTAGGAATAAATCTTTCCTTAGGAGGTGTTTAAAAGCGGCAAGCTATGTAGAATAGGAGTAGATTTCACATACTACTATAGAAACATGAGCAGGTGAATAAAATGCCAAAGAAAAAGAAAAACGGCGTTTGGAATACAATTAATCACTATTTATTCGGAAATGATCCGAAGAAAAACGATGAAAAGACGGTTGAACCGAAGCGACAAGAACGTGCTAGTTACGGGAGACAAGATAAACGAAACGACGATGCATCACGAGCAAAAGTGTTTCATAAATACCCGAAAGAAGGAACTTTCGATTCCCTCTAGATGTTGACGAGGGAAAAAAACCAGATACGACGAAACGAGCTGAACCTGTAAGACCGACTCGAAAGGAGCCGGAGAGTCGACCGACCAAGTCAGAGAAAGTAGAGGAAAGGCCAAAGCGCAAACCAAGACAAAACGTCAAGCAAAAAACAAGCAAGACGCCTCCTTTATCACTTGATGAAAGGCGCCAGTACTTTAACAATCCTCACTTTTCAGTACAGAACATCCCTTCACCAGTACATGGCTTTCAAAAAACGAAAAATTTACAAGTTGATGAAGAAGAGATTAAGGATGTATTGCCTACAGGTGATTGGAGTAAAAGTTCAAGCAACGATAACGATTTACAAGCATTGTATGCTCGTGTCAATAAAGCAGCATTAGAACGACTCGAAGCGGAAAATCTCAATCAACAAGTAGAGCATGAGGGTGAAGTTGCTGCTACGAAATTATCAGAACCAGTGTCCGGTCGTCCGAGTGAAGAAACGGCTATGATTACTAGAGATAGTGAGTTGTCAGATTCAGCCTATCGCACAGTCACACTAGCAGAAGACAAACAAACCGAGCCTGAAAACGAGGTCGTAGAGCAAGAAGTAGATATTGAAACAAACGATAAGACAACAGATCTTTCAATTGCAAGTGAACGACAAGGCTCAGCTGATTTACAAGAAGCTCATTTCATAGAGAGACAAATTGAAAAAGAAGAGTCTCTCGTGCAAGATGAGGAATCAAAGCCAGAAGACGACGTCGTTCATTTCCCGAGAAATAGTCAACGGGAGGTCGATGAACACAATGACGAAACTGAAGCTTTAGATCAAGAAGGCTCAGAGGACGTGACAGCTTTACGTGATGATCAGCCAGGCACGGCGTTTATACAAAAAGATCATCAACTAGGGGATGTTCAAGAGCGGTCTAATGAAACAATGGAGCAAGAAGCTCATGTCATTGAGTCAGATGAAACAGATGATGAAACGAAATCACAAAGTGAGACTGACGATGAACAATTCAACAGTGATTCCTCCGAATTTGGTAACCAGGTTGTTGAGAACCGTGATGGTGAAGAGGAGTCGTCAGGCGAAGCGACCGAGCAGAGTAATACCCTTAATGGGGACGGAGCAGAGTCTGTAGCTATAATTCAAGAAGAAGATGAATATGCTGAAGATCATATGCTCTATGAGCCCGAGCAAAGAGCTAGCGACGATACTGATTCAGACACACGTTTGATGTTTGAAAGCGATGACCAAGAGCACTTCATTTCAAACGACTCAGACTTTGAAGAAGTTAATCTAGTCGATCAAGAACAATCCTATGAGGTGGAAGAACGCGTAGAGGTAGAGACGGATGAAGATCAAGATGCTACATCGTTGCTACCGTATAATGTAATGATGACCCCATCGGATCGCGCGGCGTACCTACGACAAAAGAAGTTACGTGAAGAACCGAAGGAATCGTCACAAGAACCGATGCTGGCACCGGTTGATTCACAAGTAACAAAGGAACAAGATGTGTACGAGCAACCTCAATCATTCTCAAATGAAGAGCCTAAGGAAGAAGTGGTTGAAAACCCTTCTGTTCTAAGTGAACTTGATGACATGGAAGTGGAGCCAATTGCACCACCTCCTCACGATCTTCTTGTGGAGCCTGTTCAAACCGCTACTGAAGGTGTATCTGAACAATTAATTCGTCAAAAAGAGCAATTAGAAGCGACGCTCCAACATTTCCATGTTGATGCGAAAGTGACGGACGTTACCGAAGGGCCTTCTGTTACTCGCTTTGAAGTACAACCAGCTCCAGGCGTAAAAGTGACGAAAGTGACGAACTTAACAGATGATTTGAAGCTTGCAATGGCAGCGATTGATTTGCGAATGGAAGCACCAATCCCAGGTAAGAGTGCGATCGGTATTGAAGTGCCTAAACAAAATCGGAATCCGGTCGTCTTAAGAGAGATTCTAGATTCTAAAGCATTCCTAGAACATGATAGCCCACTAGCGGTAGCTTTAGGACTAGACATTAGTGGCGAACCCACAGTGATTGATCTCAAGAAAATGCCCCACGGATTGATTGCAGGTTCTACTGGATCAGGGAAAAGTGTATGTATAAACAGTATTTTGCTTAGCTTATTGTATAAGTCGTCACCAGAAGAGGTGAAACTGTTACTCATTGACCCGAAAGTCGTTGAATTAGCGTTTTATCAAGATATCCCTCATCTAGCCGCTCCTGTCGTTACTGATCCGAAAGAAGCGACAATGACGTTAAAATGGAGCGTTGAGGAGATGGAGAGAAGATATCAGCTGTTTGCAAAAGCAGGTGTACGTGATATCTCAGGGTACAATCGCAAAGCAGAGCAAAAGGACAAACTGCCTTACCTTGTCATTGTGATAGATGAGCTTGCAGATTTAATGATGGTCTCCCCACAAGATGTGGAGGAGTACATTTGTCGAATTGCTCAAAAAGCACGAGCGTGTGGGATCCATTTACTCGTCGCAACACAACGACCTTCGGTTGATGTAATTACTGGATTGATTAAAGCGAATATCCCGACTAGGGCTGCGTTCGCTGTGTCATCGATGGCAGACTCACGCACGATTCTAGACGCGGGCGGAGCAGAACGGTTAATCGGAAAAGGCGATATGTTGTTTAGTGAAAACGGTGCTTCTCGTTTTGTTCGATTGCAAGGTACGTTTGTTGATGATGAGGAAATTGAACGAGTAGCGGATTATTGGAGACAAAGACAAAAGCCGAACTACTTGTTTACAAAAGAAGAAATCACAAAGCAATCGTCAATGAATACTGTTGAAGATGATTTATTAGAAGAAGTTACGTACTTTGTCGTTCGACAAGGAAGCGCATCTACGTCAAGTATTCAACGTCGTTTTCATATCGGTTACAACCGAGCTGCGCGATTAATGGATATGCTAGAAGAGCGCGGAATTGTATCCGAAGCGCTCGGTACGAAACCGAGGCAAGTCCTTGTGTCAGAGGAAGTTGTGCATGCACTTTTTGAATAGATTGAAGTCAAGAGCGGGCTCTTGTGAAAATAGACACAATCTACTATGATTGAACATAATGCACAATATCACTGTAATCTTTCGCGAGGAGTCGACACGAAATCATGAAGGAAATTGAATTGAAGTTGCAAGGGAAGATCCAACGATTAACGAACAAAACGTTTAAGTTCGATGAACGTGTTGGAGAAGGTTGGTTTTCTGCAGTTTACTTTTTGAAAACAAGAGACATTATTCGTAAGTATAAACCAGATAATATTGTTACAATGCAGTTTTTCCAAAAGAAACATGCCGTACTTTGTGGTACGGATGAAGCCATTGCGCTTATTCAAACGTTCGCTGATCATCCAGAGAAGCTAGAAATTCATTCATTAAAAGACGGAGATCGTATTGAACCATTTGAACCGGTTTTAACGATTAAAGGCGCTTATCATGATTTTGGTTTTCTTGAGGGGGTCATTGATGGGATCTTCTCAAGAAGAACTTCAGTCGCAACGAATGTTTATGAAGTTGTGAAAGCAGCGCGTACATCTGGCGTTCAAAAGCCTGTTATATTTATGGGAGATCGTGATGATCACTTCACACAACAAGCCGGAGATGGTTATGCAGCATTTATTGGTGGGTCTAAAGCACAAGCGACTCATGCAATGAATGAATGGTGGGGGAAGTCAGGAATGGGTACAATGCCTCACGCCCTTATCCAACTTTTTCACGGAGATGTTGTGGCGGCAAGTCATGCATATAAGGAAATGTTCCCAGACGATCAGCTCATGGCGCTTGTCGATTACAACAATGATGCGGTGACGGATGCGCTTCGCGTAGCGAGGGAATTTGGCAAAGAATTGCATTCTGTTCGTTTAGATACGTCCAACTATATGGTTGACCAGTATTTCTGTAGAAACCCACATAAGATGGGTGACTTTGATCCGACAGGCGTGAACGGTCCGCTCATTCAAGCACTCCGTGATGCGTTGGATGAAGAAGGTTTTAAGCACGTGAATATTACGGTTAGTGGCGGGTTTACTGCTGAACGTATAGAAGCTTATGAACGTGCAGGAGTTCCTGTAAATGTTTATGGTGTTGGTCGTAGTTTATTGGAGAAGACGATTGGATTTACTGGAGACAATGTAATGCTAGATGGTGTCCACGAAGCGAAAGCTGGACGGAAGTTAAGAGAGAACCCCCGGTTGGAGCGAATAACATTTTAACGACCGGTCGGACACTCTCCAATTCTAAGTTGTTACATAAGATAATGCATCACATGAATTTGCTCTTGAATTGTAAGTAAATAGGTCGATTTTGTTCTTGTATCGGTTTTTGCTATAATAATATGCGCACAAACACAAAGAGACAACTGCCTATCGTAGGTAGAACAGCTCCGAGTCATGGAGAGGTTCAAGTTTGGAGGTCCGTATTAATGACGAGTTACCACTTTATCGGTATAAAAGGTTCGGGTATGAGCGCACTTGCACAAATTCTTCACGATATGAATGAAGAGGTTCAAGGCTCAGACGTCGACCAACATTTCTTTACCCAGCGCCCGTTAGAAGAGCGCGGCATTCCGATTTTAGCTTTTGACAAAGATAATGTGAACAATAACCAAGAGATCGTTGCGTCAGCAGCATATACAGAAGATCACGAAGAGATCCAACAAGCCAATGCGATGGGTGTGAAAGTACAACCTTATCCGACATTTCTCGGTGAATTTGCTTCTCAGTACACATCAATTGCTGTCACTGGTGCACATGGCAAGACAACAACGACTGGTTTATTATCACACGTTTTGGGTGCGTTTAGACCAACGTCCTATCTAATCGGTGATGGCACAGGTAAAGGCGAACAAGACAGTACGTTTTTCGTGTTTGAAGCTTGTGAATACCGACGTCATTTCTTAAACTATCATCCGGATTATGCAATCATGACGAACATTGACTTCGATCATCCGGATTACTTCAAGAACGTAGAAGATGTATTTGATGCATTTAATCAAATGGCATCTCAAGTGAATAAAGCGATTATTGCTTGCGGCGATGACGAATATCTTCAAGCGTTAAATGCCCCGGTTCCAATTGTTTATTATGGAATAGAAGGAAAACATGACTTTAATGCCGAAAACATTACGACAGATGAAAAAGGTACTCATTTTGACGTAACCATTCGTGGGGACTTCTTTGAACGTTTCACCATTCCAGGTTACGGGAAACATCACGTATTAAATGCATTGGCTGTTATTGCGTTATGTCATTATGAAGAGACACCAGTGTCTGTTATGAAAGATCAACTCGCGACGTTCCCAGGTGTTAAGCGTCGTTTCACTGAGAAAAAGTGGGGCTCACAAGTGTTGATTGATGACTATGCGCATCATCCTACTGAGATTCGAGCAACGATTGAGTCAGCAAAAGCGAAGTACCCGAACAAAGACATTGTCGCGATTTTTCAACCGCATACGTTTACGCGTACATTTGCTTTTCTACAAGATTTTGCTGATTCACTTTCAGAAGCAGATCATGTGTATTTATGTGACATCTTTGGTTCAACGAGAGAAAAGCAAGGGCAGCTAACTGTTGAAGATTTACAACAACGAATTGAAAATGCTCAACTCCTGAAAGAAGATGACATTCTTTCCCATACGAAGCACGAAGATAGTGTACTCTTATTTATGGGTGCTGGAGATGTGTCTAAGTACCAAAAACGTTACGAAGCACAATTCTCAAACAAAGTATAATGGATACAGGCAGTCGGTCGACTGCCTGTATCTCTATACATTGGACGAGCTTAAATAAGGGTTTTAAAAGTGAAAAACGTGGGAATGAAAATTTTAAGGAGGCGAGTTGGGTGACGATTGTATACATAAGTGTGGCAATTGTAGCCATTGCAATTGTCGTGTTAATCTTCTATATCATCAAAACGCTTAAGTCTGTTCAGGGGGTGGTTGAACAATTAGGCAACACATCCAGTGCTGTCGAAAAACAGCTTCAAGGTATAACGACCGAAGTCGATCACCTCATGAAGACAACCAACCGAATTGCTGAGGATGTTGAAGGGAAGTCTGAGTCATTAAATGGCTTATTCCAAACGGCAGATGAACTTGGCAAGATGTCGGAGAAGTTGAATCATTCGCTCCAAACGATTACGAACCGGGCTTCGGTTGAGGCTGAACGCCAAGCACCTCAAGTTTCGCAATTCGTGCAATGGGGTAATGCAGCAATCGACCTGTATGCAAAGTGGCAAAAACGTAAACAATCGTAAGAACAACTAATTATGAACTGAGGAGGACTTTAACATGAGTGATATGAATACGAAAGACTTTTTAATTGGAACGCTTATCGGTGGTATCGTAGGGGCTTCTGCAGCATTGCTATTCGCTCCAAAGTCAGGTAAAGAACTTCGTGGAGATATTAGTGAAGGTGCATCAACTGCAAAAGACAAAACGTACGAGTTTACAAATGCAGCTTACGAGAAGAGTAGCGAGTTCGCAAACGCTGCGATTGACAAAACACAAAACGTAGCTAAGACGGTTTCTGACCAATCTTCACAAGTTGTTGATCGCATTAAAGATGCAACAGGGCAACTAAAAGAAGATGCCGCTTCTACGAAGAAATCTGCTGAAGAGCTTGCAGATGAACTATCTAATGAGTTGAAAGACTCTGGTGAAGAAATTTCTGGTACAGTTAAGGAAGAAGTCGAGAACCTTAAAGATAAGGTTAAGAATTAATTCGGAGGTTGGCATGCAACAAGTAACGACTGAACAAGAGATTGAACAAGCATTTGTTCAACACGAGAAGGTTTTTGTTTTAAAACAGCACAACGTGCCCGATTAGTGAGGCGGCCTTTGAAGAATTAAAAGCCTTTGACGAAGCTAACGACACGGGAATTCCGGTTTATTACTTGCATGTTCAAGACTCACGTTCGCTCTCTAATTGGGTTGCGGATGAATGGAGTATTAAGCATGAATCACCTCAAGCATTGTTGTTAAAGGAATTTGATGTTGTTTGGTCTAAGTCTCATTACGACATCAAAAAAGATTCTTTACTGGATGCAGCAAGAGCATAAAGCATAGAAAACGATCGTTCTTTTAGAACGATCGTTTTTTATGTAATTGCATAGAGTAAAAAAAGGAGAAAATTCAATTTATCACTTTAACGCTTAAAAGCGTCTAACAAATAAAGAAAAATTCGTGACAACAGTAAAAAGATCAGTTATAATGGCTACAATCACAAAACACAGAAGAGATAAAGATAGGAGAGGATTAGACATGAGTCATGAGGAATTAGATCAGTTACGCGCGAAACTAGACGATAAAAATATGGAATTGCTCAAACTTTTAAATGAGCGTGGCAATCTTGTTAAAAAGATCGGTGAAGTTAAAAGTAAAGCTGGTACGAAACGATTTGATCCGGTTCGTGAACGGAAAATGCTTGATTTAATTGCCGAAGAGAATGAAGGACCATTTGAAACAACAACATTGCAACATTTATTCAAGCAAGTATTCAAAGCCAGTCTTGAGCTAATGGGTGAAGACGAACAGAAGACATTACTCGTTTCTAGAAAGAAACATCCTGAGAACACGGTCGTTAATGTTAAAGACACATTAATTGGAGACGGCGTTCAGAAGCTAATCGCGGGTCCTTGTTCGGTTGAAAGCGAAGAGCAAGTGTTGACGGTAGCGAAAGCACTTAAGGAACGTGGCATCTCGTTACTTAGAGGTGGCGCATTTAAGCCGAGAACCTCTCCATACGATTTCCAAGGTTTAGGTCTTGAAGGATTGAAGATCCTGAAAAAAGCCGGAGATCAATACGACATGGCAGTAATCAGTGAAATTGTCTCACCAAATGATATTGAAACAGCACTCGACTATGTTGATGTCATTCAAATTGGTGCAAGAAACATGCACAACTTTGAGCTTCTTAAAGAAGTTGGGATGACGGATAAGCCAGTATTATTAAAGCGTGGATTATCTGCTACGATTTCAGAGTTTATTCACGCAGCTGAATACGTGTTATCAAGAGGAAACACGAACCTCATGCTCTGTGAGCGTGGTATTCGAACGTACGAGACAGCTACACGTAACACGTTAGACATTTCAGCTATTCCAATCTTAAAGCAAGAAACCCACTTACCAGTGCTTGCTGACGTTACTCATTCAACGGGTCGAAGAGACCTGTTGTTACCAGCAGCGAAAGCAGCACTCGCTATTGGAGCAGACGCAGTAATGGCAGAAGTTCACCCAGATCCTGCTGTTGCATTATCTGATTCTGCACAGCAAATGGATATCGCGGAATTTAATGAGTTCGTAACGACGCTTCGAGAATCTAACTTACTCAAAGATGTTGCAGCAAAAGCATCGATCTAATGAAAAAGGGAAACCATCGCTTTGATGGTTTCCCTTTTTGTCTTGCTTCAAGTTTACTTATGAGTATTTCTTTTTACGAAAAGCTGCCAACTGGATTCCAACGAACCCTGTAATGTTGTATAAAATTAAGTAGATCCACGTGCTAACATCTGCAAAATCAAGTCGATTTACAAATACGATAAACAGATGAAAAGCTGTGAACAAAATAACACCAACGACCCATTTAATTTTTTTATCAGTAAGTATATTTCCGATTACAAAACCAACCAAAAATGTAATTAAAGGGTTAAATACTGTCCAAAGAACAATTGGAGGCATCTCCATCACCTCTAGTTTGATTTCAAAGCACTTTCTATCATACCAGTTTTACGTTAAGACATGCATCGATTCCAGTTAAATTGATGAAATGTCTCGTAATTGTCACATCTTAAAGTATGGACCGTTTTCATGGCTCTCATACGTTAACAGGTTTGCATGGAAGGCTTTCAGGAAATAATAGAAGGTGGATGTAATGAATGAGGGCTAAACATCTGTCTTCTCTTGTCGATATAAAACAAAGAAGCATTTGCAGACCTCTATTAGTTATCGTATGATTATCCTATGAAAACGAAATGAAAGCTTGTATTTAAGGAGGTCTACCATTGAGTACGACAATTTATGATGTTGCAGCGGAAGCTGGTGTTTCAATGGCTACCGTCTCGCGCGTAGTGAATGGAAACCCAAATGTGAAACCTGCAACGAGAACGAAAGTTCTTGATGCCATTCAGAAACTAGAATACCGACCGAATGCCGTTGCAAGAGGGCTCGCCAGCAAACGAACGACGACTGTTGGTGTAATTATTCCAGACATCTCAAGTATCTTCTTCTCAGAGTTAGCAAGAGGGATTGAGGACATTGCAACGATGTACAAATATAATATTATTCTTTGTAATTCGGATAACAACAAGGAAAAGGAAATTCACCTCGTAAACACCTTGCTCGAAAAGCAAGTCGATGGAATTCTGTTTATGGGTGGAGAGATTACTGAAGAGCACGCTGAGCAACTAAATCGCTCGCACGTTCCAGTTGTCCTTGCAGCAACATTCCATGAAGATGGAGATTTTCCATCTGTAAACATTGATTACGTTCAAGCGGCCAAAGATGCTGTTATGATGCTCATTGACAAAGGGCATGAAAGAATCGGCATGGTATCAGGCTCTCTTGAAGATCCAGTAAACGGCTATCAGAAGTTTAGAGGATACAAAGATGCGTTAAGTAGTAAAGGAAAGGAATTTGATGAGTCACTTATTGCGATCGGCGATTATACGTACGACTCTGCCATCGAAGCGGTTCAACAGCTACTTTCTAAAGAGAATCGCCCATCAGCAATTTTCGTTGCGACTGATGAAATGGCGCTAGGAGTGATTCATGGTCTTCAAGACCAAGGAATTAGCGTACCTGAAGACGTTGAAGTCGTAGGATTTGATAATACTCGTCTTGCAACGATGGTTCGTCCGACATTAACGACAGTCGTTCAACCGATGTATGATATTGGTGCTGTCTCTATGAGACTTTTAACAAAGTATATGAATAAAGAAGATGTTTCTGATGGAGTTGTCGTACTTCCGCACCGTCTAGAGTACCGAAATTCGACAAAAACATAATCTTCACCAAGAAATAGGAGCTACATTCATGACAAGAAAATTTGATATCCTAACGCCAATTGGTCTACTTGCTGGGCTTATCGTCGTAACGCTCGCTATCTATTCCATTACTGGGTTAGACGGAATTGTTCTTTTCATTCAGCTAGCCTCCATTTTTATCGTTGTTGGTGGTGTGTTTGCTGCACTTCTCGTCAACTTTACTTGGGAAGATTTAAAGAGATTACCGTCTGTGTTAAGAGAAGGTTTTAGACGAGACGAAATGAATCTCGAACAGCTAAATGAAACGTTCATCGACCTTTCAACGAAGGCGAGACGTGAAGGATTATTATCGTTAGATTTACATATTGAGAATGAAGTGGAACAACCGTTCATAAAAAAAGGAATTGGACTTGCTGTTGATGGTGTTGAGCCAGAAGTCATTAAAGACATTATGATGGCTGAAGTGATTGCAATTGAAGAAAGACACCGAAAAGGCAGAAGAATGCTTGAGAAAGCAGGAGAGTATGCGCCTGCTTGGGGGATGGTCGGAACCATAGTAGCGCTCGTCATTATGTTAAATGATATGAACGACCCAGCAGCGCTTGGACCGAGTATGGCATTAGCGATGTTAACGACGCTTTATGGGTCACTTGCTGCGAACTTATTCTTTAACCCTCTTGCAAGTAAGCTGCAAGCAAAAACCGAAGCAGAAGTGTTTGCAAAAGAAATTATTATTGAAGGCGTTATTGGCGTTCAATCTGGTCAGAATCCTAAAATTCTTGAAGAGAAGCTTGAAGCATTCGTGCGTAAAGAAAAGCATCGATTTGAGAACTTAAGTGGCTCAGGAGCGATCGTAAATGAGGCGTAGATCAGAGGGGGAGAGAGCAATCAAGGAAGAGGCTGGCTCGTTACATTTTCAGATATGGTGCTCATCATTCTCGTCTTCTTCATCATGCTATTCTCCATATCAAATGTAGATGCACAACGCTTCCAAGCTTTGTCAGAGTCATTTTCTGGAACGAGTATTATGGATGAACTTTCTTCAATTACGGAATTTGAAGATGAGCAAATTGAACAGCTTGTTGACGAAGAAGAGGAAGTTGACCATTTTACTGAAGTAAAAGATTACATCGATGAATACTTGATTGAACATGATCTTGGTGACATGATTCAAACGATTCAAGATGATCGTGGTATCACATTAATTTTGCAAGAACAGCTCTTATTTAATTCCGGAGAAGCGCTCATCTTGTCAGAAGCCAAGCCATTTCTAGATCAAATCGTCAGCATCTTAAAAGGAATCCCTGATTATTATATTGAAGTAGAAGGACATACAGATAATCGTCCAATTGAAACGTATCGTTATCCGTCAAACTGGGAGCTATCAGGAGCTCGTGCAAGTAGTGTGATTCGCTACATTACAGAACGTAGTGAGATGGTTGAACCTGGGCGCTTTAGAGCGACAGGATATGCGGATACAAGACCACTTGTACCGAATGACTCAAGAGAGAACATGCAGAAAAACCGGCGTGTTGTCGTCATGATTACAGATCGTACAACTACTGATGAAAACCAATAAGCATCTGCCTATTTAGGCGGATGCTTATTGGTTTTCACGTATATAATATAGTGCTTTTTCTAGTGTGTTGTTATTTTTCTCTTCGATCTCAAGCTTACGGGGAATGTTCGGCATCATTGAAGAAGGTTCTTTCCACGTATTGATTAACTTTGTTGGAAGAGCGCGATCTTGCCATTTCGAGAGCCAATCTTTAGGTAAGTTACCCGTAGCTTTTGACGTTTGATTCGTCATCTCAAGCCAGACGAGCGACCAAGCTTTCGGAACGACGCGCCACCAATCATAGCCCCCGCCTCCAACAGCGACCCAGCGACCTTCACAATATTCGTGCGCGAGCTCATGAGCTAGACGGGGCACAGCGTAAAAGGTCTCCATCGATGTTGATAAGTGTGTTAATGGATCAAAGTGGTGAGCATCGGCACCGTTTTGTGAAACGATTATATCCGGTTTAAAGAATCGACAAGCTTCTCGTACCGCCGTTTCATAACAATGAATAAACGATTCATCTTCAGTGAAAGCATCGACTGGAATGTTGAGTGAGAACCCGTAACCTTTACCATTTCCCTTTTCCGTAATTGCTCCAGTACCAGGGAACAAATAACGTCCAGTTTCATGAATGGATAGGGTCATAACGTTCGGATCATCATAAAACGCCCATTGCACACCATCCCCGTGATGAGCGTCGGTATCGATATAGAGTACTTTCACATCATAGCGTTCACGCAAATAGCGAATCGCAATGGCAGTGTCGTTGTAAATGCAAAACCCTGATGCTTTCCCTCGGAAGCCGTGGTGCAGACCGCCTCCTAAATGAGCTGCGTGAAGTACTCTTCCTTCCATGACTTCATGTGCCGCACGAATGGTCCCACCAACGAGGTTAGAAGCTGCGAGGTGCATGTCTTTAAAAACCGGTGTGTCTTCTGTACCGAGGCCATACTTCTCTAAGCTTCCGTTACCAAGACTCTCAGTGCCAGCGTGTTTAACCGCTTCCATAAATGAGTGATCATGAAACAAGCAAATTTGTTCGTCACTTGCCGATTTTGAGTGAATCATATCAGCGTCAGAAATGGCACCTAACGACCGGAGTAAATCAACGGTGAGTACTTGACGCAATGGACTAAACGGATGTTCTTTTGAGAATTCGTACGGCAATTGTTCGTGATTATAAATGAAAATGGCGTCGCGTTTACTCATTGAATAACCCTGGTACCGACGGCTCATAAGCTCGTACCCTTTTTCTTTGAGTTCTTGTATGGCCGGTCTTGGATCCATAATTTGAACTCGAAATGTTAACACTTTAGAAACGCCATCTTTATGGGGGTACACGAGAACACTCGTGATATTCACCCCATGTTTATGGAATATTGTTGCGACTTCAGCGAGTGTCCCGCTGAAATCTTTTACTTTAATTTCAAGTTGACTGCTCGGTTGATCTGCACCGGTTAACCGGACGAGTGTGTCTAGCAGGTCGCGACCTGTAATCATGCCAACGAGTTGCTTTTGGACGGTTACAGGTGCGGCACTAATTTGTTGTTCGCTTAACATACTCGCGATATCTTCCACAAAATCAAGGGGATGCGCGGTAAACACATCACGTTTCATAATGTTGTGAAGAGGTCTTGAAAGAAGTTCGTCCGATTGCTCTCGAAGAAAAATGGAGTGCTTACTGTCGCGAATATCTCGATCCGAGATAATTCCGATTAGCTCATTGGATTGATTGACGATTGGAATATGACGAATTCGTTCACGTTCCATCATCTTAACAGCGTCTTCAATCGAGTTCGTCTCTTGTAGCGTATGAATCGGTTTTCTCATCATATCCTCAACTAGCACGTTGATCACCTCTGATAAGTTCTAATACATAAAACGGTTAACGAAGCGAATGTTATCGAATTCTTGCACGTCCTCCATTGGAACACGTTTTCCAAAACGAACCATTAAACAGTTGGCAGGGTGAGAGCTGATTTCTGGATCATCGGTTGCCATCCAATAAAGCCCACCGGAGTTCATCATTTTCTCCATAAGTTTACGATAATCCCAAACGGAAAGGCCGCTATTCTTTAAATCCCAATGCCAATAATACTCAGTCGTAATAATGATGTAGTCTTCCATTGCATCATCTTGCATTGCAAGTTGAATTAATTTACTTCCAACTTTCCCTCCGCGATACTCGAATGCGACTTCAACAGCTCCGAGCTCCAATAAATTGTCAAGAGGGCTCTCAGACCAACGTTCAAGTGGATCTGGGTAAACAAATGTAACGTAACCTACGACGGTATTGCGATGTACTGCGGCGATAATTCGACCTTCAGGTAAATCAGCAATTCCGACTAGAGCTTCTTTCTGTGCTTCAGGTTGTCGAAACGCTACTAACCCTGGATGGAAATCATAATTCTTAAGGTGTGCTCCGCATATTGGACCTTCTAATAAGACGAGATTGTCATTAACGTTAAGCTCTTCAGAATAATAGGTCTTTTTATGAATCATGCCATCACCTTTACAAGTAGTTAATTTTATTATACTACATACTGAAAGAAGAAGTATCGGAATCCGCTTAGGTGAATCTAACAATTGTTTGTAAAAAATTTGACAAATTATCAACATTATAAATTGATTCATATAAGAATAGTGCGTATAATGAGAATTAATCAATGGTGGTACACAAAACAGTGTATATGGCTAATTTACCATTAAAGAAGGAGAGATAAACATGGAAATGCAAACGCTTCCACCAAAAGGTGGCAATCCGAATCTAGAAAGCTATGACGAAATGGTGAAACAATTCGATTGGACTGAAGTTGAAAAACATTTTTCTTTCCATCAAACCGGTAAGGTGAACTTGGCCTATGAAGCCATTGACCGCTACGCAGAAGATGAGCAGACGAAGAATAAAATTGCTCTTTTATATAGCGATGCAAATCGCGATGAATCGTATACATTTGAAGAAATGAAGCGGATGTCGAATAGAGCGGCAAATGTGTTTAAGGAAGCTGGCATTAAAAAGGGAGATCGTGTCTTTATTTTTATGTCCCGTTCTCCAGAATTGTATTTTGCAGCACTCGGTGCAATTAAGATTGGTGCAATTATTGGGCCGTTGTTTGAAGCATTTATGGAAGGTGCGGTTCGTGATCGCCTTGAGAATAGTGAAGCGAAAGCAATCGTAACAACACCAGATTTGATTGAGCGAGTTCCAGTCTCAGAACTTCCAGCTTTAGAGCATGTGTTCATTCAAGGAAAAGACGTTGATGAGAAGGACGGCGTTATTGATTTCCAAGCGAAGCTGAATAAAGCTTCTGAAGATGCTGAAGTTGAGTGGGTCGATAAAGAAGACGGCTTAATCTTACATTACACGTCAGGATCAACGGGAATGCCTAAAGGGGTATTGCACGTTCACGGTGCGATGCTTCAACATTACCAAACAGCGAAATGGGTACTCGACTTGAAAGAAGACGATGTGTACTGGTGTACAGCTGATCCAGGTTGGGTGACAGGAACATCTTACGGCATTTTTGGACCTTGGTTAAATGGGGTTACAAACGTAGTTCGTGGAGGACGTTTTAGCCAGAAGATTGGTATAGTACCATTCAGAAATACAACGTAACAGTTTGGTACAGTGCACCTACAGCATTTCGTATGCTCATGAGTGCTGGAGAAGATGTAATTAAGCAGTATGACCTTTCGAGTTTGCGTCACGTTCTTAGTGTAGGTGAACCGTTAAACGCAGAAGTCGTTCGTTGGGGAGCAGAAGCGTTTGGTCAACGCATCCATGATACGTGGTGGATGACAGAGACTGGCGGTATGATGATTACGAACTTCCCGGCAATGACTATTAAGCCTGGATCAATGGGGAAACCCTTCCCAGGAGTTGAAGCAGCAATTATTGATGATCAAGGGAATGTACTCCCTCCGAACCGTATGGGTAACCTTGCCATTAAGAAAGGTTGGCCATCGATGATGCGCAAGATTTGGAAGAACGAAGAAAAGTATCAAAGTTATTTTGAAATCGAAGGATGGTACGTATCTGGTGATTCTGCGTACATGGATGAGGACGGTTATTTCTGGTTCCAAGGGCGAGTGATGATGTGATTATGACTTCTGGGGAGAGAGTTGGCCCGTTTGAAGTAGAAAGCAAGCTCGTTGAACACCCTGCAGTCGCTGAGGCAGGTGTAATTGGGAAGCCAGATCCTGTTCGAGGAGAAATCATTAAAGCATTTGTTGCGTTACGCTCAGGCCATGAAGTGAGTGATGAGCTAAAAGAAGACATTCGTGTGTTCGTGAAGAAAGGGCTTGCTGCACATGCAGCGCCTCGCGAAATTGAATTCCGTGACAAACTACCGAAGACGAGAAGTGGTAAGATTATGCGCCGCGTCTTGAAAGCTTGGGAATTAGATTTACCAACAGGTGACTTGTCTACAATGGATGACGATTGATGATCACGAGAAAAACCGCACCCCCGAGGGTAGTGACCCCAAAAAGTTAGAGTTTGTTAAACAGCTGATTGGCTGGTTGATGTTCGATATTGAATCGGACTTTGACCAGCCAGTTTTAGTTTTATACGTTCGTGATTGTAGTAGTGGATGTACTCCTCAATTCGTTTCTTTAACTCTTCATAGGAAACCAAGGGTTTTCCATAGTACATTTCTTGTTTTAATAGACCAAAGAAGTTCTCCATGGGTGCGTTATCTGCACACGTAGCT
>NZ_BAXA01000023.1 GCF_000698125.1 Geomicrobium sp. JCM 19038
AGCAACTCCTTTATGGAGTTGCTAGTTGCTGCTCACGATTTGTCTTCGTAGATTCGTTCAGAGCAGGTGTACACATTCATCGATTGTTTTCTTATAAAGCCAACCATCGTAATTTGCTGTTCTTTTGCAATTTGAATCGCCCTGTCTGTCGGGGCTGATTTTGATAAGATCACTTCACAGCCAATTTTTGCAGCTTTAAGCACGATTTCAGAGGATAGTCTTCCACTAAAAACGAGCACTTTATCTTCCAATGAAATCTTATTTCTTAAACAGTGGCCATAGATCTTATCTAACGCGTTGTGTCTACCAATATCTACACGCATTACGACGATTCCGTCTTTTGTAGCAAGCGCTGCATTATGAACGCCACCTGTTTCTCTAAAAATACTTGAGTGTTCTTGTAATTCGTTCATCAATTGAAAACATTGCCTTTGACTGATGATTACATTTCGACTCGTCATGATCTTAGTTGTTTTCGCGTCACTTGCAAAGATCAATGCTTGACGGCTCATCCCACAACATGATGTAAGATAACGTTTCGTCTGCATCTGTTGAGACAGTGGATAAAGCGCACGCGTCAACCGCACGTGAACAAATCCGTCTTTAGCATTCCACCGAATTGATTCAATGTCTTGTATTCGATTTACAATTCCTTCTGATATGAGATAACCAATCACCATGTCCTTCACGTATTGAGGTGAACTTACAATCGTAAGCAGTTCTTCACCATTTACTTTAATCGTCACAGGTCGTTCAACGACAATGTGGTCTTGAACTGTTTCAACATTTGAGTGAGTATAGCGGACAATCTCATACTCTACACGTTCTTCGTCCATACGTGTCATCCTTACTTCTTCCTAATGAGTAGTGGAACGAGTATTACAAGTGCTCCAGTTAGAAATCCAAACCATCTAGGCGCATAACCCCGAGCCGGCTTCGTGTTGGATGTTGATCCTCGATTTTGAGTTCCCATTTCCTTTTCCGGATGCTCAAGTCGTTCCAATTGAGGTTCGATCTTTTCTTCTTGAGCTTCATCAACACCAAAGCCTTTCACGAACTTCATGAGCACATTCATCCCTTCAATGACTTCTCTGTCATTTAAGGAGCGAATAAGCCTAAGGTTCCTGCGTTCTGATCACTATGATCATATTCTGCTGCCATCTTGATTCCATGGTTTAACTTCAATACAATTGGTTCTAGTTCATTCATATTAACCGTTCCTAATAACTGGAAAATAAGCAATGCGTTTTTAATCGATTGCGTCGTTTCTTTCGTATCCATCGCGGTGACAATCCGATGTAAGACATGCTCGCTTTGACCCAGGGCACCGTGAGCCAAATTTAATACTTCACGATCCCGAAGTTGATGAATAATCGTGAGCACGTCTTCAATCGAATCTTTATGTTCTACAAGTAGCGACTCGATCTCCTTAACTTGTTGTTCATGAAGCTCCTTTGGATCTTTTTCGATTTTATGAATGACCGTCGTAGCTTTCGCCATTACATCCCCCTCCTCTTCTTCACAAGATCTCCAGGGAACGTGTAATCAGATCTGGCCCACTTCGCTTCAACGTTAACGCCAACTTGTGGTTGTGGGTTGCCGTAGCGATGATTTGTTTTCGGTAGAGGCGATTCTCCTTTTTGCTTAAGAATCTCCATCTTCGCTGAGATCTCTTTGTATGCTGGTGTATCTGTGTCTTTGTCAGAATGGGAGCTTGTCAAATAATTAATCGCACCTTCACCTCTCGAATTCATCGGTAAATACACTTGTTTACCGACGACACGATCGGTGACAACACAATCGACTTTAACCGCTCCATACGGAGAAGTTAGGCGCACAGTCGTACCATCTTCAAGCCCTCGTTCGTTCGCCAATTCATGAGACACTTCCAAAAAGACGTTCGGAGTCTTCTTCGTTATGCCTTCAGTTTGGTACGTCATATTGCCTTCATGGAAATGCTCAAGCAAGCGACCGTTATTCACATGTAAATCATACTCCTCTTCAAATTGTAACGGCTTCGTCCATTCGACTGGCCATAACCTTGCTTTGCCACCAGGTAACGCAAATCCATCGGTAAATAAAAGTGGGGTGTCCGTTCCATCTTCTTTAACTGGCCATTGCAAACTATCGTATCCTTCTAATCGCTCATACGAAACACCAGCAAATAAAGGTGTTAATGAAGCCGCTTCTGCCATCACTTCACTCGGATGATTATACGCCCAACCCGCACCCATTCGATTCGCAATTTCAATAATGATTTGCCAATCTGGCTTTGAATCTCCTAAAGGTTCGAGCGCTTGGTATAGCCGTTGGAAACGTCGCTCTGTATTAACGAACGTCCCTTCTTTCTCTAAGCTTGGACTTGCAGGTAAGACAACGTCTGCATATTGACACGTTTTCGTAAAGAAAATATCTTGGACAACAAAGAAGGATAACTTCTCGAGTGCCGATTGCACGTAATTAATATTAGAATCAACAATTCCCATATCTTCACCTTTTAAATACAACACGTCTAAGCTGCCTTCGTGAATGGCATCAACCATCTCATGGTTGTTCAAACCTGGCACATTCGATAACGATACTCCCCAGTTCGCTTCAAAACGAGAACGAACCTCATCATCGGTTACATACTGATATCCTGGTAAACGATCAGGCATACTGCCAAAATCGCTTGCCCCTTGAACGTTGTTATGACCACGAAGTGGGTAAGAACCTGCTCCAGCTTCATGTAATTGCCGGTAACAAGTAACAAGTTAGAAATTGCAGTACTCGTATCACTTCCACCGCCATGCTGCGTCACACCCATCGCCCAAAGTACAGCTGTTGTCTTTGCTTCATGAATCATCGTCGCGATTTCGATAAGCTCTTCTCTCGTTAAGTCGGTCACTTCTGACGCGTACTCGAGCGTATATGGCGCTAAACTAATCAAATATTCTTCAACGTCATTTACATGCTCTGCCAAAAATGCCTCCTCGTGCCATCCTTGGTCGACAATGTACTTTGTGACAGCAGAGAGCCAAACGAGATCACTTCCTGGAGAAGGTTTTACAAATAAATCTGAGCGCTCCGCTAAGTCATGCTTTCTTAGGTCAGCGACGATGACCTTCTGACCATTTAGCTTTTGCGCACGCTTCACTCTCGTAGACAAAACAGGATGTGACTCGACCGTATTCGAGCCAATTGAAATAATCAGTTCAGCGCTGGCAATATCATTGATTCCACCGGAGTCACCACCATACCCAACTGTACGCCAAAGCCCCATCGTAGCCGGAGACTGGCAATACCTCGAACAGTTGTCAATGTTGTTCGTGCCAACAACTCCTCTCGCAAGCTTTTGCATTAAATACGATTCTTCATTTGTACACTTGGATGATGAAATAAAAGCGAGAGCATCGGAACCTTTTTCATTTAACGTTTTCTTAAATTTACGTTCAATTAAATCAAGCGCTTCTTGCCACTCAGCTTCACGAAACGAATCACCATCACGTATTAAAGGCTTCGTTAGGCGTTCTTCACTGTTCACATAATCCCAACCGAACTTTCCTTTCACACATGTCGAAATTCCATTCGCCGGCGCTTCAGGTTGAGGTTGAATCTTTAAAATCTTCCGGTCCTTTGTCCACACATCAAATGAACAGCCGACACCACAGTACGTACAAACAGTTTTCGTTTTCTTTATTCGCTCTTCACGCATTGCTGCTTCGACATCTGAGATCGTCATGAGTGATTCATAGCCTGTTTCTACATTTTTCGTAATATTAACCATTGGTCTGAACGTTTCTTTCTTAATCCCGGTAAGAAATCCTGCTTCACCTTCCATCCCGACTTCAAGCATGGCATTACAAGGGCAGACCGTTGAACAGTGACCACAACTAACACACGAAGAATCATCAATTGTCGTATCTTTGTCCCAAATTACCCTTGGACGCTTTAGATTCCAGTCAATGGATAGTGTCTCAGTGACTTGGACATCTTGACACGCCTCAACACAACGACCACAGAGGATACACTGATCGGGGTCATACCGGTAAAATGCGTTACGATTAACCGTGGACTCTTTTGTTGAATGAGGGGTTTCTTGGTGGCTAATCTTCATCTCTTTAACAGCGTTATGTATCTCACAATTCCCGTTATTGTAATCGCAAACTGTGCAATACAACTCATGATTCCCAAGCATGCGATCCATTGCAATCAACTGCGCTTCATGAACTTCAGCACTGATTGAATCAACAACATCGCCATCATTAATCTTTGTGGAACACGCCCGAATGAACTCGCCGTTTACTTTTACGATACAACTATCACACGTTTCAATAGCCCCTAGACTTGGATGAAAACAAAGACTTGGCACTTGCATGTCCATTTTTTGTAGTCTTTCAAGTACGGATTGTTCGCTAGTGAACATTTCTTGCTTTCCGTTAATCGTTACGGTCATCGTTTGAGTCACCCGATCTCCTCCTTGTTATTCATAAGTTTAATTTACTTTATTTTCCCTTAATTTAAAATCATTAAACATTAATCATCGGACGCTGTTTTAAGTCTATCTTTTTTGGGTAACAAACACTATTCGCCTGAAGGAGGAGTGGCATGTACAAAGACACGCTCTCTACGTTAAACGAACAAGCAAAAACCAAATATAGATTGTTTTCTTCATCTCCACTTCGCTATTTGTTCGCCTCGATTCTCGCAGGGGCTTATGTTGGCATTGGTACCATCGTTTTATTTTCCGTCGGACAACCACTACATAGTTCAGGCTCTCCAATCTTAGATGTTTTGACAGGGGCTACGTTCGGTGTTGCCCTTGCACTCGTTTTATGAGCCGGGTCGGAACTTTTTACAGGTAATAACCTCATTTTCACTGTAAGTTCTCTTTCAAGAATTACGAGTTGGTCACAAACGTTAACGATTTGGGGCTGGAGTTATTTCGGCAACTTAATCGGGGCCATTCTCTTATCGTTTCTCATTCTATTTACCGGAATATTTCATGGAGCCAACGATAGCCATTACATGTTTACACTTGCTGCAGAGAAAATGAACGCCCCGATGATGGAACTTTTCTTTAGAGGCATTCTATGCAACTGGATTGTCTGTCTTGCCATTTGGACATCTCTTCGTGCAGATGGTGATATCGCGAAATCATTCTTAATATTCGTGTTAATTATGGCATTCATTGCTGCAGGTCTTGAGCATAGCATTGCGAATATGTCGATTTTAGGCATTGCATTGCTACACGGAGGACCAGAGTCAGTGACGTTTGCAGGATTCATTTACAACCTCATCCCAGTAACGATCGGTAACATCATCGGTGGCGCAGTATTTGTCGCTACGACGTATTTTGTAATCAGTGTTCATAAAGAAGCGTTAACAAACGAGAAAAAAAGTGCTTAAGCCTAGTTGCGCTAAAACACATCAGTTTTAGCGCAGAATTTCACTGGCTTCCTTACCCACCACTTACCGGCGGAATAAAAGCGACCGTATCTCCTGACTGTACGTAATCCGTATCTTCCACAAATTCTTCATTAATGGCGATCATCGTTCGCTCTAAACTCCCCTTAGGAAGCGTGTACGTTTGCTCAACCCACTGTTTAAGTTCTCGTACGGTTTTCCCTGCAAGGTCAGCGTGTACGGTTGCTTGTCCGATTTTTTCTTTCATTCCAGCAAAAAATAATACATCAACCATGATGACCCTCCTTCTCATTGTAAGCGTTTCGTTCAAGCTGATCTCCGACCCAAAAGCTACCATCTGCCCAATATTCTTTTTTCCAGATCGGCACAATCTCTTTAATACGTTCAATCGCATACGAAGTTGCCTCATGGGACGCTTGTCGATGGGGTGAGCTTACAGCAATGACGACAGCGATCTCTTGAATTGCTAACGTTCCTAGTCGATGTGTAATTGCGACGGTTGTTCCTTGCCACTTTTCCTCGATCTCTTTGCCAATTCGCTCTAGCATTTTGACTGCCATCGATTCATATGCATGGTACTCTAATCGCAAGGTCTGCTTTTCGTGTGTCATTTCTCTCACTGTACCGATAAATGTCTGTATAGCCCCTACATTATTGTGTAGAACTTGTTCAATGAGTTCGTTGACTGCAATCGGTTCATAGGTGATTTTGAACATGTTCGTTCCTCATTTCTACAATTTGACTAACGAAGTAGGAAACCCACGCTTCTTCCTCATGACGTAAAAATACCGCTGTCCCTTTGCTATCCACATCAAAACATTCACGTTGAACAATACCGATTGTTTGAGAGCGATTCATTAACGAAAGATCTCCCTGATCTCGCAACAAGACTATATTAGGTAAAATCGCATCTTTAAACCCTTCAACAAATACAACATCCACCGTCATCACGAGAGATTGTAATTGCAGCAATTCAGTTAGCGACATTTCTTTCTTTAATTGAATGCTAACTTCTCCGCCACCTTCTACGAAACTCGCTTTTGCACCTGCTGTAATAAAGCGTTCGCTATCGTATCTTGCTTTTGGTGGAACAGGCGAGTGACCGTGATGTTTAATGACTGTGGATGTAAGGTTTCTTTGCTCTAGGGCACAAATGAGCTTGGAGATTGTTGTTGTCTTCCCCGCGTTCTTATACCCGACTATTTGTACGATACAATTGGGATGTCCCATGGCCATTGACTACCTTTTTGATCATGTAGATCTAATAGATTCACTTCTTCCCCACGCTTGTACCCTTTTGATCCTGCAGGTAAAACGATCAATACGTCAGCTTCTCCGAGTGCAATAACAGAACTCGATTTGTCTAGTCCAGATGGTTTCACATATTGTACGCCTTCACGCTCCAAAGCAACACCACGAATCAACCTTGTGTACGGATTTGGTTTAGGGTGATCACTGTCTAACACACCAATGGATCGTTTTAAATGCAAATCACGTGCACCGAGTGCTTTGCGTATTAACGGTCGGACAAACAGTTCAAACCCTACATAACATGCACCAGGGTTACCTGATAAACCATAGATCAACTGTCCATCTTTTTCAGCAACTGTCGTGACACTACCTGGACGCATAGCAACTTTGTTAAAAAGTGTCGTCGCATGAAGACGTTCAACAAGTTGTGGCACGAGATCATAATCACCAACAGAAGCACCGCCTGTTGTAATCATTGCATCGACTTCTTGTAACGCATCAGTCACAACATCCACACATGCATCCAATTCGTCAGGAAGTTTTCCATACATGACTGGAATGCCACCAGCACGTTTTACTTGAGATGCCGCCATGTACGCATTGCTGTTTCGGATTTTCCCAGGTTGTAAAGGTTCGTGAACATCTAATAGCTCGCTACCCGTTGCAAGAATTCCAATTCGTGGTTTTCGAAACACAGGGACGATATCGTAACCAAACGTTGCCAGTAACGCAACGGTACCAGGATGAATGATCGCCCCTTTTTCTATGAGCACTTGATCTTTTTTCGTATCTTCACCTTGAAATGAAATGTTCTCGTTATGGTGGTGAGGACGAATAATTGTAACCATATCTGCTTCATTTGTATGTATTTCTTCCAACATCACAACTGCATCACTTTGACTTGGCATTTGTGCGCCCGTCATGATGCGAACTGCTTGACCATTTTCAAGATCGTCTGTATATAAACTTCCTGCACCAATATCTCCTACAACGTGTAATCGCGTTGGATTTTGCCTACTTGCTTGACTCGTATCTTCAGAGCGAATGGCATATCCGTCATAAGGTGCGCGATTAAAAGGCGGAACATCGTGGTCTGCAAGTAAATCTTCTGCTAAAAACCGTAAGTCACTTTCCAATAGTGGCACATAATCGATTGCCTGGTTAAATTCATAGTTCATCACACGGCTCACCGCATCTGAAATTGAAATGGGTCTACGTACTTCTACCAAAGTAACCCCTCCTTATTCCATCATTTCATAATAAAATGCCTTTGCTTCTTCAACATCGTTCGTACCGTGAACGAGCACTCGCCCGTCTTTAAAGATCGCCATCCGCTTTCCTGATTGATGCTCAGTGAAGGATAGTAAAAACGAATTCTTCTTTGTTTTGCCGTATGCGGTCAACTTCATTTCTAGATGCGAGAGATCAAATGACCGATCTTTCATACGAATTTGAATCGTATCGCGGCCACAGAGCACCGCGATGTCGGTCTGTTGTAGCGATTTAAGATACGGAAACGCGCGCTCACTTCCGCACGTTTTGCACGACTCTTTTTTCATTTTTTTCATTGAGAATTTCTGATAGTTGCCTTCCCAAATGTCATAGATACTTATTGATCGGTCAATTTCATCGGATTTACCAATTAACCATTTTAATACGTGTACAGTTTGCATTAATGACGTTTGTTGAATAACTGGGGCAATGACTCCGTGGCTGTCACACGTCATTGCCTCACCTGGAATGAACTTCATTACGCACATTAAACAAGGATCTTCATTCGGCTCAAAAAACTTCGTCATGCCGTATGACCCTGCACAGGCACCAAACACCCACGGAATGTTATGCTTCACAGACAGATCATTCATAATAAAACGAATATCAAAATTATCAGTTCCATCAATTAAAATGTCGACATCGCTTAGCAGTGGTTCCAAGTTACGTGCTGTTGCATCCATGACGTGAGCTTCGATTGTAGCATCTGAATTAATTTCTTCTAATCGCCTCTTCGCAGCGATTGCCTTTGGTAACACTTGCTCTACATCGCTTCACAATACAATTGTTGGCGATGCAAATTGCTTAATTCAACATAATCGCGGTCAACGATGGTGACCGTCTTCACTCCTGCACGAACGAGCGTTTCTGCACTTACACTTCCAAGTGCCCCGACACCAATGAGTAAAACATGTGCTTGTTCAAGTCGATCTTGTCCGGCCTTGCCAATCGGTGAAAAAGACATTTGCTTTTCGTATCGGTTCACGTAACGTCCCCCTTATCCACCAATATAGGACATTTCTATTTTCTTGCGACTTCTTGCACTTTCTTCTGTTCTCGTTTCGGAATAACGATCTCGTCGCTTCTCCCAAATCTGTCTGATTGAGTCACCTAACAATTCGTCACTTTCACCTTCTCGAACGAGTTCTTTTAAGTCTATTCCTGTCTCTGAAAACAAACACGTATAAAGCTTTCCATCTGCACTGATCCGGGCTCTCGTACACGATCCACAAAACGTTTCCGTGACTGACGAGATAAATCCTACTTCACTGGCTTGATCCAAATAACGATACCGTTTTGCTACCTCTCCATAGTATTCCTCATCAACCGGAACAACAGGCGAAAACGACTTTACTTGATCGAGCAATTCTTTTTTTGAGACGACTTGATCAAAATTCCAACCGTTCGTTTGACCAACGTCCATAAATTCAATGAAACGTAATGTGACTTGTTCTCGTTTGCAAAATTGTGCCATCGGAAGTACTTCATGTTCATTAACACCACGTTGTACAACCATGTTAATCTTCACGCCTAGTCCTGCTTCTTTTGCCGCTTTAATACCACGAATGACAGCATCTGGTGACGTTTTCCTACCACTCATCGCTTGGAACGTCTCAATGGATAGCGCATCAAAGCTAATGTTCACACGCTCTAAACCAGCAGCTTTTAACTCACATGCTAACTTCGGTAACATCACACCATTTGTCGTTAACGCAAGATCATTGATTCCTTCGATTTGTTTAAGGCGCTCTATAAGAGATGCAACCCCTTTACGTAACAGCGGTTCGCCACCTGTAATTCGAAGCTTAGTCACGCCCAGCTGCGCAAATTGATCTGCAATCCTGACGATTTCATCAAACGACAACAACTGCTCTTCATTCATAAATACATAATCTGGTCCAAAAATTTCTTTAGGCATGCAATAGGAGCATCGAAAATTGCACCGATCCATAATCGAGATGCGCAAATCTTTCAACGGTCGACGAAACTGATCATTAACGGGATTGGCTGCCACTTTACGACTCCTTTCACGTTCATTTACTATAGAAGTAGCAAATGATGTACAATTTGTATTATTCTAACATACAGAAGGCGAGGGAAGACAAGCATATGCATCATAAACATGATCACAACTCTTCATCTGTCGCCATTCTCACATTAAGTGATACGCGGAATCTGACTGAAGACAAAAGCGGCACAAAAATTGAACAACTACTTTCACCCCTTCATACAATCGTTGATCGCAAGCTCATAAAAGATGATCCTCTTCATCTACAAGCTGTTTTAACAGACTGGATTCAAGACGAGCGAATTTCGATCATTATTACGACAGGTGGAACCGGTATAAGTGAACGTGATAATACGTATTCAATGGTTGAACAACTGATCGAGACACCGATACACGGTTTCGGTGAACTCTTTCGCTTTAAAAGTTATGAAGAAATTGGAGCACGAGCCATGCTTAGCAATGCAATCGCAGGGACAACCAACCAAACCGCCATCTTCTCTCTTCCAGGATCTGTTCACGCCGTAACGCTTGCGATGACGGAACTAATTCTACCAACAATCAATCATGTGAGCAGGGAGCTTATAAAATGACAATCGCTGGACTGATTATGGCTGGCGGACGCTCAACGCGTTATGGGAAACAAAAACTGTTTGAATTTCATGAAAATGAAGCGCTCTGGATGAAGAGTGTTCAGGCGCTACAAAAAGCCAACATTCACGACATTTACGTGCTAACGAACAACAACTTGAATGAACACTTTTTAACACACGGTGTACATGTACTCATTGACCAGTCCCCACATGCTGGCCGATGCACGCTTTACACGGCGCTATGAGTGCTCTGCATGCAGATTTCGAATGGTTTCAAGTGTTGGCTGGTGATTTGCCTACGGTTACCCCTCAACTACTAATCGAATTACAAAACCATTTACGTACAAAACCGGATTATGATTGTTTACTTCCAATAAACAATGGGAAATTGCAACCATTACACGGGCTTTATCACCGTAATTGCTTACGAGCACTTCAACATCAATCAAGTAAAGATGCTTCGATGCGGACGTTAATTGAACGTGTAAACACGAGAACCATTAATTTTTCAAATAAACATGACTTTATCAATATTAATTACGAACACGATTGGAAAGGGGTCAGACGATGAGTTTCTCTCACTTTAATAAAGACGGACGTGCACGGATGGTGAACGTTCAAGAAAAACCGAGAACCGTACGGAAAGCTGTAGCTCAATCAAAGATTCGCTTATCAAGCGCTCTCTACACAGCCATTCACGATCAATCTCTTCAAAAGGGTGATCCACTATCTGTTGCACAAGTAGCCGGTGTTATGGCAGCGAAAAAAACACCTGACTGGATTCCAATGTGTCATCCGATTATGATTCAAGGAACAGACATTGATTTTCGTTTTGAGGAAGACGAAGGCGATCACCTTTTAGTCATCACCGCCACTGTGACGGTAGAAGCGAATACTGGCGTGGAGATGGAAGCGTTAACGGCTGTTAGTGCAGCCGCTTTGACGTTTTACGATATGTGTAAATCGATCGATAAAGGGATGATCATAGAAGAAACGTTATTGCTTACAAAAACCGGAGGGAAAAACGGAGATTTTCATCACCCGAGAACACAATCACACGACTAGGAGGAATTCAGATGCACCGACATGATGAATGGGTAAACGATGAAATTAAGAAGCTATGTAGGCTACCTGAACAACGATTAGAAACCCCCTTGCAACAAGGCAAATGGTCGATTAAACAAACGGTTGGTCATATGTACTATTGGGATCAATACATTCTTAAAGAAATCATTCCATCTATAACTAATGGAGCAATAATCCAAGCGTTTCCAGATCATGATTTGTTCAACGAAAAGGCAACCGAGAAAAGTAACCGATATGCTGCCAAAGAAATGCTCCAAACGTTTCTTAAACAACGAAGACAATTATTAGCAGCCTATGAAAAGTATCCTAAAACCATTGAATTTAAGATTGAACAGGAACGAGGAACGATGACTGCCAACTCGCTCCGAACTTTATTTGAAGAACACGATGTACATCATTTAAAAGAAATGAACTCATTTATCGACAACACAAAAGGCGATTGATTGCTCAATCGCCTCCGTGTGCTTCTATGAATTTACTCGATCTTTACGACTTCTAAAAATCCAGCTGTTGTAATAAAAAATCTTCGTCGGCATTCCACCAAGCTGAATTAACCGCTTCGCTGCATGCTTCATTTCCATATTGCCTTGAACTTTACCGTCTGATAAATAGATGGCGTATAACCCACGCTTAATCATCCGATGAAATTCTTCATCCGGCAGACCACGTAAATTTTCTTCAGCTTTTCGATCTAAGAAGTGGAAGCGCTCCACCATTTCATCTTCGCTCTCATAATACGCCGCAAAGTTCATTTCTTGTTCTTGGAAGTCTTCTTCTTGATCAATGAAATAATCAAGCATAATGTGAACACCTTGCATCCACGGGAAATAACCTTCTTTAATTTGCTTTGACTCTTCCTTCGTACGAGGCAATGCTGCAGCGTATGCTGCTAAGCAATAAAGCGCTAATGTAGAAGCGACCGCCGTAGAAAATTCATACCAACGAAGCTCAGGGAATTTGTGTTTATGCTCTTCAAAAAATGCCTTTAATAGCCCTTCACGCTCATGTTCAGGCACATGCTTATATACTTGGAAGTCAACGTAATACTGAGCGACTTCTTTCATATCTTCTTGCATTTCCACAAACCCCGGGAACGTCTGAACCGTTTCCTGACACGTTTTTACGAGTTCATGTAAGTACCCACCATCGTCATAACCACCACGCACACGGTAGTAGTCTTTTAACTCTGCACCAGGTGTGAGTCCATCTAACAGTGCATCATGCAATGCGCGAAAGTCTTCTGGGTCTTGTGATTCACTTTTATCACAAAGGGTATCTAAGTAATCACAGATCGTTTGGTACGCGCAAAGGAAGCGAATAAATGCTTCCTTGTTTCCTCCTGCAAGCATTGCAAGCACACTACCACCTTCGCAGTGGAAGTCTTTATCATCAATCGTCCAAACCGCTTGTTTACTTAGTTGTTGGTCTGGCATTTGTGTTGCGCGTGCTTTCCAATGTTCAAGTTGACGATGAACTTCTGGGATCGTCTCTTTGTATGTCCGTAAAAGAATCGTCCACGGCTTTTTTGGCACCTGAAAATTCATAACTTCCTCCTAAATACTTCTCAATTAAAGTCTTCCCAATCGTTGCCACATAAAATACAACATAAAGCGAAACACATCTTCACGTTCTGGTTCATTAAATAGCTCATGATACAAGCCACGCCATTCCCTCATGGAACGGTCTTCAATTCGAAGTCGATTAAACCATTCATGTGAAGCGGTCTTTTCAACTAAATAATCTTCTCCAGCTTGCAAAAGCAATAGCGATACATTTGGAAATTCATACGCATGATCCAAGCTTGTCTTCATCGCTTTTTGCATCTCTTGATACCAACGTACCGATACCGTATGTACGAAAAGCTCATCTTTATGAAAATCAGATCGCACGTCTTCATTCCTCGTTGCATGATCGGTTTTAATTCCGCTTTTCACACTAAACGTTGGAACGATTCGATGAATTCCTTTTGCCACCGCTGTTAATGCTTTATTCGGAGGATCGTACAGTGCGAGACACGGCGACGATAATACAACACCGCGAACCGGTAATTGTTTCTCCATCATCGTGCGAATGACTGATAAGCCTCCCATACTATGACCAAATAAAAAGACCGGCAATTCATACGTTACCGCTTCTTTATACCAATGGTGAACCGCATCAATGTATTGCTCAAAATGATCAATATGCCTCGTTTTCCTCGCGTTCTCCCAAACCCTGGAAGGTCACCTGCAATCACGTGGAAATGTTCGCGATTTAATCGCTCTATTAGCCACGTATAACGACCATAATGTTCTCCAGCTCCGTGTACAATGACAAAAACACCGATCGCTTGTTCTGCTTCCCAAATCCGCATGTTTCATTCACTCCTATGTCGTCATTGCCAACATTTATTCTTCTATTACACCATATGTCGCTATTTTTTTCATCTATTGTGGGATAATCACGCAGATCCAACTAAAAGTTTCGTTCTTATTGGGCTTTTTTGGTACACTGGAAATGAATTGAAAGGAGTTTTACACCTATGAGCGTTTACCCTTATAAAGACATACATCCAACGATTGATTCAACCGTTTTTCTAGCCGAAGGTGCAATCGTCACTGGAGACGTCGTTATTGGTGAGGAGTCAACATTGTGGTACCACACCGTAATCCGAGGAGATGTTGATCGAACAATCATCGGCAAACGAGTAAACATCCAAGATCAATCAATGATCCATCAAAGTCCAGGTAACCCGGTAATCATTGAAGATGATGTATCGGTAGGACACCAAGCGATGTTACACGGCTGTACGATCAAAAAAAACGCGCTCATCGGTATGAAAGCAACCGTTCTTGATGGCGCTGAAATTGGTGAAGAAGCGTTCATTGGAGCTTGTGCCCTCGTAACTCCTGGAACGAAAATCCCTCCACGCACACTTGCACTAGGAAGTCCTGCCCGCGTCGTACGAGAGTTAACAGAAGAAGATCGACGCGAACTCTCACGAATTAGATGAATATGTTGAACGGGGAAAGACATACAAACAGCAACAACAACAAAGGAGCGATGAATCATGACCGAATTCCAACAGAATCTTGAAAACTACGCAGATTTAGCACTTAAAGTAGGTGTGAATTTACAAAAAGGACAAACGCTTTACGTCAGAACACCCACGTATGCCGCTCCATTTGTTCACGCTCTCACAAAACGAGCTTACGAACTTGGCTCACACAACGTGCATATTGAATGGAATGATGAAGAAGCAACTCGTCTTAAATTCCAATATGCGGACGAAGAAGCGTTCAAAACCTATCCACAATGGAAAGCTGACCCACTTGTTGAAGCAGCAAAAGAAGACGCTGCGTTTCTTTCAATTACTGGTGGCAATCCCGACCTATTAAAAGAAGCCAACCCTGAACATGTTGCCATGCAACAAAAAGCAGGTGGACAAGCGAATGAAACGTTTAGAAGCTATATTCAGTCAGACAAAGTAAGTTGGTCGATTGTTGCTGTTCCATCTGCAGCATGGGCAAAGAAAGTGTACCCGAACGAAAGCGATGAACAAGCAGTTTCAAAGCTTTGGAATGACATCTTCCAAGCGACACGCATGCATGAAGACGATGTTGTTGAAGCTTGGCAAAATCACCTAGCCGTACTTGATGAAAAACGCGAAAAGCTTAACAACAAGAAATTCCACGCCCTACACTATAAAGCAACCGGTACTGACTTAATAATTGAACTACCAGAAACACACATTTGGGCTTCAGGTGGTAGCACGAGTAAAGCTGGGGTTGATTTTGTTGCCAACATCCCTACTGAAGAAGTGTTTACTGCAGCGAAGAAACACGGAGTGAATGGCACCGTCACGAGTACAAAGCCACTCAACTACGGTGGCACATTAATTACGGACTTTACTTTAACGTTTAAAGACGGCAAGATTGTCGACTTCAAAGCCGCTCAAGGTGAAGCAACATTAAAGGGCATTTTAGAAGGCGATGAAGGTTCAAAATACATCGGTGAAGTAGCACTAGTTCCTCACCGTTCACCAATTTCTGATATGGATCTAATCTTTTATAACACGCTTTTTGACGAGAATGCTTCAAACCACTTAGCCATCGGTAGTGCATACGCCTTTAACATTGAAGGTGGCAAAGAAATGAACAAAGAAGAGCTCGAAGCAAATGGCATTAACCAAAGCATCACTCACGTAGACTTTATGATGGGCGCTGCTGATATGGACATCGATGGGATCCATGCAGATGGAACTCGCGAAGCGGTGTTCCGTAACGGAGAATGGGCAATCTAATACAGATCATCGAAAAAACCCTGGTTCAGAGAACTAGGGTTTTCTTCTCTATGTTGGACATTTGATTATTTCATAAGGGGGAAATCCCACTATATCAAATGTTTACCTGGCGATTTTAAAGTTTTATGTTAGATTTTAATGATTTCTCTTTTACCAAGAAGGAAAATCGTCAAATCCAAACGTTTATGCGGCAATTATGGGTGTGTGAAGTGTCAGAAACATCTACGGGGTGTAGCGTTGGCTCATATCATTAAACCGCTCCTGCAATGTTGCTCATTTTACTTTCGAACTTGTTTCCAATAAAAAATCGCAAGCTGTGTGCGGTCTCTTAATTCTAATTTATCTAAGATTACCGAGAGTGTATTTCTCACCGTACCAACACTTAAAAAGAGCGAATCAGCAATCTCTTGATTGGACAGCCCTTTTGCAATCGCTTCGACAATGTCATTTTCTCTTTTTGTTAAATGATCAACATGCTGATACTGTTCGGTTGGATTCACAATTTCCTTTAGCACATCCGCATCGAGAACTGAACTTCCTGCTGCAAGCGTACGAATTTGTTGTGCCATATCATCAATGGAGGAGGATTTTAAGACGTATCCTTTTGCCCCTGCGTTTAGTGCAAGACGAATGTTATGCTCATCCTTAAACGTTGTTAGCATCATAATTCGAATTTGTGGCCACGTTTCACTCACTCGTTTTGTGCATTCGATTCCATCCATCACAGGCATGCGAATATCCATAAGAATGACATCAGGTTGGTGTGTTTCGCAAAAACGCAGAGCCTCCTCACCATCTGAAGCTACACCTATGACCGTAAAGTCTGCTTCCTTTTCCAATAATAAGGTTAAGCTTTGCCTTACAAGGGGATCGTCGTCAACGATTAATAACTTCATCTTTTGTCCTCCTCAAGCGGTAATACGCATACAACTTGATAACCATTTACAGTATTGACAGTTACGCTGCCACCATTTGCTCGGGCACGCACTTTTAAGTTCCTAATGCCGCTACCTTCTCCTAGATGCTTTGATCCAGTCCCATTGTCTTGAATGCTTAACCTCACTAAATACATCGTTACATCAAGATTAACGTTTACTTCAGTTGCGTCACTATGCCTTGCCACGTTCGTTAACGCTTCTTTTAAACAAGGTTCTAATAGACCCCAATAATGAACGGGAACAAGCTGCATATCTCCTGAACGCTGAAAAGAAACTGGCGTATGAATAAATTCCTTGGCAATATGTTCGAGCACATCAACACCGATTCTTGCAACTGGCGTCATATCATGGACCGTGTCACGAAGCATTGCTGTACTACGAGCTACGCGAAGTTTCACTTCATTTAACATTACTTCTGCTTCTTTTCCTTCTAATTGCTCGTAGGCTTCTAAGGCAAGGTTTGCTCCAGTTAAATCATGACCAACGTGATCATGAAGATCTCGCGCAATCCGATTACGTTCAGACACTTCTGCCAGTTGGGCCGCTTTGCGACTAGACTGCAACAACTCTTCTTTCACGTTTTCGAGGGCATGGCGGGCGTGACGTTCCCGGTCCGCTTCAGTTATGTATCGTTCACGTTGTTTACTCGTACTTGCGTCCCAAACACCAAAAACACCTGCTTGGAAAAGTAGCCATAATAAAACGATTGAATAAAGCTCAAATAAAGCAAGAAGTACGATCACAATAATTAAGAAGCGATATTTTTGACGAGACATCATTTCAAATACAGGTAACGCTAATCCGTATGCACTACTACTCCAAATCGGAATAAATAGAAAGCATAAAAGTAAATCAATGATGATCGTCCAACTCGGAAGACGAAAACGCCACCATAAGCAGACGATGATCGCGAGGGAAATTACAAATAAGAAACTAACAAGGGGGGATCTTGGTACATCCATAGTGCAATTAAAAACACGATGTTCATAAATCGCCATACATTCACCAAATGATCACCTCATTAAACTTACTATAAGTGTTAAAGGCCCTCCGCTCAAGAGCTGAAGGGCGATACGTAACTCTCTAACTAATTCTTCGTATGCTTCCTATGATTAAAAAGAACAATGCATACAACAGTAAAACACCATTAATGAACAAGAAATCTCCGCGATCTTCACCTAAGACAATCCATTCAATACCTTCTGAGAGCCAATACGTTGGAAAGATTACAGCAATTCTTTCAAATGCTTCAGGCATCATCTCCACAGGAAAAAGAATTCCACCGAGCAATGCCATCAAAACGATTACTGCCATAAATATTAGAAATGATGATTCTTTACTTCTATATAATGAGTTCCAAGCGAGACTAATTGAAATGGATGTGAACGTAAAGACAATATAAAGAATCGTCAAGTTCCAAGGCTCATATAATTCATGACCGTACACATGCCCACCTATGATGACAAAGACGGTTTGGATCACCATAATGACCGAAAATGCGAGCAAGTTTTGCCACAAGTAGTTAAAGTGTGACACAGGTGCGGCGGCAAGCGTTTCACAACCCCTTTTTGACGATCCTCAATCATAATGCTCGTAAGGCGAATGCTAACAAAGAGTAATAGAACACCAAAATATTGATAACCGAGAGGAAGCAGTGGCCAACCTTCTTGAGCTAAAGGTAGAAAAATCGCAGTGATTGGAAACAGTGTTAGAAACAAAACGTTCGTTTTATCTCGTAGTATTCGTTTGAGTGCAAACCGAAATATTGTCATGGCATGCGCCTCCGTCCGGTAAGAAGCAACAATCCAAAAGCAATGATGATGATCACACTAAGCAGTACTGCATACAAAAAGCCGTCAGAAAGCCCTCCATCCCTTACTTGATCAATGGACGAATACGCTAGCATAAGCGGGTTCACATAATCATTGAACGTGTTGATCAAAGCATTGTCTGGCATCGGAAAGAACATCCCTGCCAGTAAAATCATCCCTACACCGTACACCTCACTTAACCGCTCGGCGATTTTAAAGTTCTTCACTGAAAAGGTGAACACGAGGCAAACAATGCTTGATAATGACGACATGAGTGTAATGACGAGCAAAGCCCAAATGAAATTACCCCAGTTCACATCAAAGACTATGGTCGTATAAGCGATTAGTATCATTCCTAACACAATCGAGTAAACGATGCCTGCAAGCATTATCGTAAATCCATATAACCTCGTATTCATCGGTAATGAAAGTAAGCGATCCTTTCTTTCTGCAAAGAGGTCTTGATGAACGTAATTCATGGTAATCGCACCGCCGAACAGTTGAAATCCGAGAACTAAAAGGACAACGGTTTCATCTCTAATCGGTGTACCAGTATGCCCTTCCACTTCTCCTAGAATAATTGAAAAGACCGTAATTAAAATGATCGGAACGACAAGCAACAAAAGCATCGTAATAAAATCACGACTCATTCTAATTCCAATGAACCGAATCGTAGCTAGTTCCCTCATGAAGGATCATCCTCTCCATCACGAAGTTGTTTGCCTGTAAGTGTTAGAAAGACATCTTCTAAATTCGGCTTTTCTGCTTGAATTCCGACGACACCACTCGTTTCTTTCACGATTGAAAGCGCTCGATCAAGATTGCCTGCACCCGCATTTGAAATGATTTGCACGACTGATCCGCTCACTTGTACTTGCTTAACACCTTCTAAGCCTTGTAAACGCTCGATTGGAATCGTTGAAACATCGTTTACATCAATGAAGATTTTCTCTTCATGCTGAATGTTTTTGATTAATTCATCCACCGTTCCCTCTGAAATCACTTGACCTTGATCAACGATCACAACCCGTGTAGCAATCGATTGAACCTCTTCCATATAATGCGTCGTGTACAAAATGGTCGTGCCTTGTTCTTTTAGCTTTCTGACAGCGTCTAGAATATGATTTCTTGATTGCGGATCAATACCAACGGTCGGCTCATCCATGATTAGAAGCTTTGGTCGGTGGGTAAGTGCACAAGCAATGTTCAACCTCCGCTTCATTCCACCTGAGAATTTGTTTGGCGATTGCTTTGCCTTTGACGATAATCCAACGAACTCAAGCGCTTCTTTGACACGCTGTTTCTTTTCTTCACCTTTCAAACCGTATACGCCTGCAAAAAACTCTAAGTTTTCTTTCGCCGTTAATTCTTCAAACACCGTAATCTCTTGCGTAACGAGACCCATTTTCTTTTTATTTACATGGTTAAATACCGCTCCCTCTTCCCCGAATAGGTGAATCGCGCCTTTATCAAAAGGAATAATCCCCATTAAGCATTGAATGAGCGTCGTTTTTCCTGCACCGTTAGGTCCGAGCAAACCGAGAACTTCTCCCTCATGAATATCCAAATCAACATAATCAAGAGCAATTTGATCTTTATACCGCTTTACGATGCCTTTGATTGATGCAATTGTCATTCTTTTCACCATCCCAATTAGATTACCTTTAGTATGTAGCGTTCTTGCATCAATAAGTAGTGACATCTGTCATTAGATTATTGTCATGGCAACATGAAAGGACAACCTATACTCCACAACAAAAAAAGCCTTGTCATAATGACAAGGCTTTTACATCGTTTAGACGTTTGCTGCTTTTTTGAGTTGGTCTGCTTTATCCGTACGTTCCCATGGTAAATCAACATCTGTACGGCCGAAATGTCCGTAAGCTGCGGTTTGTTTGTAAATCGGAGTACGTAAGTCGAGCATTTTAATGATGCCTGCAGGTCTCAAGTCAAAATGACCTTCAACGAGCGTAAGCAGTTCACTTTCACTTACTTTACCCGTACCAAACGTGTTAATTGAAATGGAGACAGGCTTTGCAACCCCAATCGCATAAGCCAATTGAACTTCACATTTCTCTGCAAGTTCAGCGGCTACGAGGTTCTTCGCAACATAGCGTGCGGCATAGGAACCCGAACGGTCAACTTTTGTTGGATCCTTTCCTGAGAACGCGCCTCCACCGTGGCGAGCAAATCCGCCGTACGTATCAACAATAATCTTTCGTCCAGTTAAACCTGCATCCCCTTGAGGTCCACCAATCACGAAGCGTCCTGTCGGATTAATAAAGAACTTCGTTTTTTCGTCGACCCACTTTTCTGGGACAATCGGTTCAATCACATGCTTTTGCAAATCACGCTCAATTTGCTTTAGTGTTGCTTCTGGATGATGCTGTGTTGAGATAACAATCGTATCGATTCGTACTGGTTTGTCATCTTCATCATACTCAATTGTCACTTGTGTTTTTCCATCAGGTCGTAAGTAATCTACTGTGCCGTCTTTACGGACCTTTGCTAATTGACGGGCAAGTCGGTGTGACAATGAAATTGGCATAGGCATATATTCTTTCGTTTCATTGTCCGCATAACCAAACATTAACCCTTGATCGCCAGCACCGATCTCTTCAATTTCTTTGTCGGTCATTGCGCCTTCGCGAGCTTCGAGTGCTGCGTTAACACCTTGAGCAATATCAGGAGATTGCTCATCAATCGCAGTAAGAATTGAGCACGTTTCAGCATCTAAGCCGTACTTCGCTCGCGTGTACCCGATTTCAGTTAACGTTTCACGTACGATTTTTTGAATATCAACGTACGTCGTAGTTGTAATTTCTCCAGTTACTAAAATCATTCCGGTGTTGGCTACTGTTTCACATGCCACCCTTGCGTTTGGATCATGTCGTAAAATTTCATCTAAGATTGCATCAGACACTTGATCACAAATCTTGTCTGGATGGCCTTCTGTTACAGATTCTGACGTAAAAAGCGACGCCCATTTGCTTCCATGATTCTCCTCCTTATGAAACACTGTATTACTTTATATGTTTGAAGTGCCCTAGAGTGCGTGTATCGACTCAAAACACTTCATTTCCCTTTATGGCAAGAACCATAAAGAATATAAGGGCGAGTTGTATCGTATGATTTCATGAAAAAAAGCCCTTCACCGATGAGGGAAGGGGCATTACCTTTCACCTTTCGCCTCTTATCTTGCAAAACAGATGATGTTTTGCCAGGTTGGCACCTTATCTGCATGACTACAGATGGTTGCTGGGTTTCACAGGGCCTGTCCCTCCACCTTCTCCTGATAAAAGCCTACCAAGTAAATATAACGGCAAACGCGAAGAATTGCAAATCTCGACAAGGGAATTAATCGAATCGTAGAATTTTCTGTTCTATTGACTAAGAATTGTCGATATTGCATTGATCATGATTGCAATGTTGCCCAATGATTGGCCGATTTTCGGCAATCTTCCTATATAATCCTTTGCCAATCAAATTAAATGGTCTCATGTTTATGATGCGCATCGGGTACTTTAATAATGCGTGTTCTTCCAGTAGCCTAATAACACCATCAAAACCACGATACACGAACGTCGAATTGATTAAAACATGCATTTCTTTCGTTAAATCAGTTGATTGAACAAACGGATATTGTTGTTCTAACTCAGGTTCATGCAGATCCACCCATTTAACATGGTTAAACTGGTCGTAGGTTTGGATCACACGCTTTGTTTTTTGACAAATCGTACATTGTTGATCATAAAAGACGACACATGAGTCCATAGTTGATCACACCTTTTTTATAAAATCCACGTTAAACATGACACCTTTGTGAAATCGAAAAATAGTATAGACTATAAATCAAAATGTGTTATACTAATTTCAAATCAATTCAACACTTTCGTTCCGTGATTATTGTGAGAAGGAGTTTTGCTACTATGAGTACCGTATCTTTTGAGTCTGCACTGCAACACTTACTGAATGGAGATCACATTGAAACTGATCTTCCTGAATCGAGATTAGTGGAAAGAGCACTCTCACGAGGCGAAGGTGTACTAACAAAATCTGGCGCATTTGCAGCCACTACAGGTTTGTACACAGGTCGATCACCTAAAGATAAATTCATCGTTGATGAACCGTCTGTACACGATTCCATTGATTGGGGTGTCGTAAACGCTGCGGTTGATAAAGATGTATTCTCTAAACTATATCGTAAAGTGCTTCACTATTTAGGTCAACAGGATGCACTTTTTGTTACTAATGGATACGCAGGCAAAGACACCGACTATCGTCTTTCTCTTCGCGTAGTAAATGAATTTGCTTGGCACAACCTTTTTGCACGTCAATTATTCATTCGTCCTGAAGAGAATGAACGCCCTGCTGAAGAAGAGAACGGATTTACAATTGTCTCAGCACCAGGATTTAAAGCGGATCCTGAAGTGGACGGCACACGTTCTGAAGCATTTGTTCATATTTCGTTTGAAGAGCGAATCGTATTAATTGGTGGTACTGAGTATGCCGGCGAAATGAAGAAGTCCATCTTCTCTATTATGAACTACTTGTTACCTGCTCAAAACGTTTTACCGATGCACTGTTCTGCTAACACAGGCAAAGAAGGCGATGTTGCACTTTTCTTCGGTCTTTCTGGAACAGGGAAAACAACACTTTCTGCAGATCGTACGCGTTTTCTAATCGGTGACGATGAGCACGGTTGGTCAGATAACGGTGTATTTAACATTGAAGGTGGTTGCTACGCTAAAACCATTAACCTTTCTAAAGAAAAAGAACCAGACATTTACGATGCCATTCGCTTTGGCGCAGTGCTCGAGAATGTCGTTGTTGATGAAGAGAGTCGTAAACCAGATTATGATGATGGTTACTACACGGAGAACACACGTGCAGCTTATCCACTTGAGCACATCCAAAATGTACTCCCTCAAGGTGTTGCCGGTCATCCGAATACAATTATTTTCTTAACTGCTGATGCATTTGGTGTATTGCCACCAATCAGCCGTCTAACAAAAGAACAAGCAATGTACCACTTCTTAAGTGGATATACGAGCAAGCTAGCAGGAACTGAGCGTGGTGTTACAGAACCTGAAGCAACGTTCTCAAGCTGCTTTGGTGCACCGTTCCTACCAAGACATGCATCGGTTTATGCAGAGATGCTCGGTGAGAAGATTGACCAGCATGAAGTGAATGTATTCCTCGTCAATACGGGCTGGAATGCAGGTGGTTACGGTTCAAGTGATCGTATTCCATTGAATTACACGCGTGCAATGGTGCAAGCGGCACTTGAAGGTGAATTGACGAACGTTCAAACGAATCAAGACCCGATCTTTGGTCTTCATATTCCAAAGCGTGTGCCAGGTGTTCCTGACGAAGTGCTTCAACCGAAATCAACTTGGGACGATCCTAAAGCCTACGACGAGAAAGCTTCACAGCTTGCGAAGAAGTTCAAAGAGAACTTTGAGCGTTTCTCTCACGTTTCAGATGAAATTCGAAACGCTGGACCTACCTTTAAATAAATTACACATGTATAAGAACTTCCAATAATTCATTGGGAGTTCTTTTTTTGTTTTACACACCTCTATACAGGCGATCGCATAAGATATTGCATCTATGGAAGTAGAGGGGACGAATGTACATGAAACGTGCGGGGAAATTCGCTTTGCTGTCTGTACTTAGTGGTTCATTAGTACTTTCAGCTTGTGGGAATGATCAATCAGTAGAAACGTTAGAAGTAGCAGAAGTTACACGTTCGATTTTTTATGCACCACTTTACGTTGCGGTGGAAGAAGGATTTTTTGAAGAGGAAGGGCTAGACGTCGACATTACGACGACTTGGGGTGGAGATAAAACGATGACTGCACTCCTAGCAGACAGTGCGGATATTGCCCTCGTAGGTGCTGAAACGTCGATTTACGTGCATGCACAAAATCCGATGGATTCAGTCGTAAACTTTGCAGCCTTAACTCAAACTGACGGGACGTTTCTAGTCTCACGTGAACCGATTGACGACTTTAGTTGGGATGATTTAAAAGGGACGACATATTTAGGTCAACGTGCCGGGGGAATGCCGCAAATGGCTGGGGAATTTGCGCTTGCCTCAAACGGCATTGATGTAGAGGAAGATGTCGTGTTGGACCAAAGTGTCGACTATGCAAACATCGCTGCAGCATTTGCAGCTGGTACGGGCGACTTTGTTCAATTATTTGAGCCTACTGCAAGTGAATTTGAACGCGAAGGCGTCGGTCATGTTGTCGCTTCATTTGGTGAAGAGTCCGGCATCTTACCATATACAGGGTTTATTACGAAAGAGAGTACCGTTGAGAATAACGAGGATGCGCTCGTAAAGTTTAATCGTGCACTATACAAAGCACAACAATTTGTCCAAGAGGAAGATAGTCAAGTCATTGCCTCTTCCATCGAACCTTACTTTGAAGAAACACCTGACGATTTAATTGCGCAAGTCGTCGATCGCTACCGCGACCAAGATTCCTACGCAATCGATCCGTATATTGATGAAGATGGCTGGGATCACTTGCAAGATATTATGGAAGCTTCAGGCGAATTACCTGCACATTTTGATTACGAAGACCTCGTAAATACAACCATTACAGATCAAGCGCTTCAACGTTAATGATAAAACGGGGGCTTCTGAGCGTTCTCAGAAGCCCTTTACGATGAGTACCGATAAAAACAAAGGAGGTACCGAATGGCACTGCTAAATCTACGTCACGTAAAAAAACACTTTTTCACACAAGAACATGTCGTTGAGGCAATCCGCGAGATTAGCTTTCAAGTAGAAAAAGGTGAATTTGTATCGATCATTGGGCCAAGTGGTTGTGGCAAGACGACCGTTCTTTCAATGATCGCTGGCTTAACCTCACCATCAAGTGGCCAGATTGAATTAAGCGGTTCAAGTGTGACAGAACCTTCCGCTGAGATCGGCTACATGTTGCAGCAAGATTATTTGTTTCCGTGGCTTACCATCGGAAAAAACATGACGATTGGTCTTGATGTAACAAAAATGAAGACAGTTGAAAACAAAGAGTATGCCCTTGACTTGTTAGAGCAAATGGGGCTTTTAGATCGGGTCGATGACATGCCTCATGAACTGTCAGGAGGGATGCGCCAACGAGTCGCACTCGTTCGAACATTAGCTACGAAACCTTCTCTTCTGCTATTAGATGAACCCTTTTCCGCTCTCGACTTTCAAACAAAACTGAAATTAGAAGACCTCATTCACGATACGTTAAAAGCTCAAAAGAAAACGACCGTACTCGTTACCCATGATATAGGAGAAGCCATTGCCATGAGCGATCGGGTCGTCTTGCTCGGACATCGACCTTCCTTCGTACAAGAAATTTTTACAATTCCAGATGAATTACGTGAGTTAAAACCTCTACAAGCGAGAAATCATCCGACGTATCAAACATGGTTTCAGAGGATCTGGAAGGAGTTAGAGTCCCTTGAATCAACAAGTTAATTCACAGTTCACAAAGCACTTACGAATGAAAAAACGAGAGCGTTGGCAAATTCGGCTTACGCAACTTGCCATTTTGATTGCGTTTTTTGCACTTTGGGAAATTGCGAGTCGGATGTATTGGATTGATCCACTATTATTTAGTTCACCTTCGAGTGTGTATTCTGTTTTTGTTTCTATGATGCAAAGCGGAGCACTTCTCACCCATACGGGAGTCACATTGTTCGAAACGATTATGGGATTCCTCATCGGTACGATTGGCGGTGTGTTAATCGCTGCGATGCTTTGGTGGTCACCCTTTCTCTCTCGCGTGTTAGACCCTTACCTTGTTATCTTAAATGCCATGCCTAAGGTTGCTCTTGGTCCGATCCTCATCGTAAGCTTTGGTCCTAACATGAGCTCAGTCATCGCTATGGGTGTTCTTATTTCAATTATCGTTACAACCCTTGTCATCTACAGTGCATTTAAGGAAACCGATGCAAACTTAGTCAAAGTGGTTGATACGTTTGGTGCATCAAAAACGCAACGTTTTCGCTACGTGATTTTCCCAGCATCCTACCCTGCCATTCTCTCGGCATTAAAAGTTAACGTTGGTCTTGCTTGGGTCGGTGTGATCGTTGGGGAATATCTCGTTTCCAATCAAGGTCTTGGTTATATGATTATTTACGGATTCCAAGTCTTTAACTTTAATATGGTCATGTTAAGCTTAGTCGTTGTCGCCATACTTGCCACATTAATGTATCAAGGGGTCGCACTTCTCGAAAAACAGATGACAAAACAACGAAAACAATAAAAGGTCGCACTTAGAAAGTGCCGACCTTTTTCTTTCGTTCTAATTCATCCCATTGTTCGTTCGTCATCGGATACGTATGTTTGACTTGGAAAACGAGCAAAAATGAAATAACCGTGAGAAGTGTAACGAAACCAATGGCAACAATCGCACCGAGAATATCTGGTGGTATGGTATTAACCATCGGCTGTTCCTCAGTTACAGCCGCCGTTGTTGTCATCATCGTTACGATTAACGCCGTACCAATCGACGCTGTCATCTGTCGAATCGTATTCGTTACTGCTGCCCCGTGTGGGATTAGCTTAGGTGGTAATTGGTTTAGGCCCGCTGTATTGACTGGCATCATCACCATCGAAAATCCAAACATCCGAATCGCAAACATCGTCGCAATGAACGTGAGAGAGGTTGTCGTATCAATAAACATTAACATTGCGGTCGATATAGACATAAGTATTAGTCCTGGGATCGCAAGTGCCCTTGCACCAATCCTGTCGAAAATCCGACCTGTAATCGGCGCTAGAAAACCTGAAATAAGTGCCCCTGGTAAGATGACAAGACCTGCTTCCATCGCTGTAAATCCACGCATATTTTGTAAATACAGTGGAATAATCGTCTCTAATCCAATTAGCCCTAAAAACCCAATTGCACAGATGATGGAGGTAATCGTAAAAATACGTAGTTTGAGTACGCGCAGTTCTAGCATCGGATGTTCCATTCGTAGTTGGCGCAACACGAAGAAAAGCAACGTGATAATCCCAACGAGTAACACTACGATCGTAATTGGGCTACCCCAACCGTTATTACCTGCACTCGTGAAACCGTATAACAGCCCACCGAACCCGACTGTTGATAACAGGATTGAAATGGGGTCAACTTTTCTATCTTTTTTCTCCGTCACATTACGCATCGTAAAATAGGCCATCACGAGCATGATGATCGTCAGTGGCAACACACCCCAGAATAAAAAGCGCCATTCATAATTCGAAGTTACCCAACCTGAAACTGTTGGACCAATTGCCGGGGCAAAGGAAATCACAAGGCCGATATACCCCATTGCTGCTCCCCTTTTTTCAATAGGGAAAATAAGTAAAAAAACCGTCTGCATGAGCGGCAGCATAACCCCTGCACCGATGGATTGGATCACCCTTGCAGTCATTAACGAAGGAAAACTCGTCGCTAGTCCCCCTACAAGTGTACCGAACATAAATACAATCATCGCTGTCAAAAATAATTGCCTTGTCGTAAACTTCTCAATTAAAAAAGCAGTAATTGGAATCATAATTCCGTTTACTAACATAAAAATCGTCGTTAACCACTGTGCGGTATTCGCTGTAATATCCATTTCGTTCATAATTGGAGGAATGGCTGTAATCATCAACGTTTGGTTAAGCACCGCAATAAAAGAACCCGCAATTAACAACGATGCAATGAGAACACGACTATAAGGTTCCGTCTTCTCCATAGTAAGGCTCCTCGCTGAAAATCCGAAATGATGTAAGACTAATTGAAAATTATACGCCTCTTTTACTATTTCGGCAATCGAATTATTTGCTTTTTACTGCGTCACTTTTGTTGAAGATTAGGTGCTTTTACATGTCTATCCATATACATAATCGGAATTTGAAAAGAAGAAAACCAGCAAACATCTTTACGTTTACTGGTCTAATCTGCGTAAGCAATATCGGAGTACATCATCTTTCATGATAAAACTATACGAACGGTCGGTTCGGATCGTATCGGGGAGTTGCTGCTTTAAGACTGGACCATCAGTTTCTAAATAGGTGGCTTTTTTCTCGATTGTCGCAACTTCTGCGAAATAAATGTTCTTAATGACAGTTTCTGTTTTTCCCTTTACTTCATATTGCCCAACATATTCCAAGTTGTGAATACGAGCCCCTGTCTCTTCCCATACTTCACGTACAGCAGCCATTTCAGGCAGTTCACCGTCTTCGACTTTTCCACCTGGAAACTCTAGTCCTCGGTCTGAATGCTTCGTTAAGAGCCATTGATCTTTGAACTTACAAATCACCCAAACATGTTTTGGTTCAATTGAGAAAGGCTCCCGCTCAAAAGATAGCTTCACAGCGTTATCATAGTAATCTTGGAAGTCATACATGTTGATTGTCCCTTTTCTTAATATTTAATGAGAAATAGGTCGAGTCATAATGACTTCGACCTACTCTGTTAACGGCTAAGTGGCGAACCTTTTTCTCGGTACTGTTCATATAACGAGCGCGCCATTTGTTGTGACCAACTCGCGTTATCCGCTTTTCGATTGCGAAATTCTTCGATTAACTGATCTCCTGTATAACCATCAGCGATGAGTGAATCTAAAATGTAGTTAAACACATCTTCTTTCTTCATCGCCATCTTACTATCAATTAAAATGGCAAACCCATTTTCTAACGGGCGAGTGGAGCGAACACGACCAACCATCGTTGCAGGGTCATTATTTTCATGTGAAATGATAACTTCCATCATGACGTCTGTTTCATTGTTCAATAAGTCTTCAAACAACGTTTTTGCCGTCTCATCTACAACAGCTTCAACGAGCCACCAACCTTCCTCTTCGCGGTTAATGACAAGTCCTTCTCTCATGTTAATCCGTTCTTCCTCAGGTTCAACGTCTTTTTCTAATAATAGTCGTAAACCTTTGAGACGAAATGTCTTCACATTTATCACTTCCGTTACTGAATTGGTCATCATGATGAGCCGGTTCTTTTATTGTTCGTTTTTGTTCAAGCCATTGCAAAAATTGTACTTCTTCTCCAGTGAGTGCTCGCTTTAATTCGACTTCAAACTCTTCGGACAGTGTTGGAACAAACTTTTGAGCATTCATGTAGAATCGTCCCCTTTTACCGAATTCTATGCAAGTCCCATTTATCCTCATATTCACATGTTCTCGTTATAACAAATCAATTCGTTCTTCCTCTATAGTCTATTGAGCTATTTCGATAAATATGCTAGATTTCCTTTTTTTTATAACCTTTTGTAGTATTACTGAGGTTGTTGTAAACGGTCATACGCTTGTTTCAAGCGATTTAATCCTTCTTCAACATGGCTTCTCGGGCAAGCAAGGTTCATTCGTGCGAATCCAGAACCCGGTTTTCCAAACGTATGCCCATCGTTCAATGCAAGTCTCGCTTCTTCTCTCAACCATTGCTGTAACGCTTGGTCATCCATTTCTAATTGTCTAAAGTCCATCCATAGTAAATACGTTGCATCTGGATCAACAAAGTCAATCTTTGGCATTTCTTCTTTCAGTCGCTTTTCTGCGTAATCAATATTGTCACGAACGTACGCTAACATATTCGTAAGCCACTGCTCTCCTTCACGGTAAGCCGCCTCAGCCGCTGCTGAAGAGTAAGGATTACCAATTCCAGTGAAGTTCTGGCGCATACTAAGTTCTAGCTTCTGTTGAAGTTCACGTTGATTGGAGATGACATAGGACAATTGCAATGCTGCTAAATTAAACGTTTTGCTCGGTGCCATACACGTTGCGACTTGAAGACCTTTAGCTGCTTCTAATGAAGCAAACGGTACATGGTTCCCTCGGAACGTAATATCACTATGAATTTCATCTGAAACAATAGTCACGTCATATTGTTTCGCGAGAACAGCAATTTTCGTTAATTCTTCTTTGTTCCACATTCTTCCACCTGGGTTATGAGGGTTACAAAGAATGAGCATCTTCGCGCCTGACTTCATCTTCTCTTCAAGATCATCAAAGTCAATCTCATACGTACCATTACGCTCAACTAGTTCATTCTCAAGTAAAGTGCGACGGTTCGTATTGACGAGCGCAAAAAACGGATAATAGACAGGTGGCTGAACGATAATTCCGTCACCTTCTTCTGTCAGAACACTTATGAGCTGATGAATCGCAGGCACAACACCTGGCGTAAATGTAATGTCTTCTTGATTAATGGTCCATGCAAATCGTTTGTCCATCCATTCAACAATCGCTTCTCGTAAAGAAGCTGGAGGAAAATGATAACCAAACACGCCGTGTTCCGTTACATTGTGTAAAGCCTTTTGGACGACTTCTGGAACTTTAAAGTCCATATCAGCGACCCACATTGGCCATACGTCGTCGGATTTATATCGCTCTTTGAGCGCGTCCCATTTCATCGAATTCGTTTGTTTACGATCAATAATCTCATCAAAGTTCAACGCATTGTCAGCTCCTTGTCCTACTTTCCTACATTGTACTGTACCTTTAATGATTGAGCAAAGACGAGAATTATAGTCGCCAACCGACCATATAGAAAATTCAGTGGGGGATAGCTCACATCAATGTGGGGTTTTCATTGATTCTCTCTTAAAATAGGGTCCAAACCCCCATCATTAAAGAGTTTAAGATAGGGGTTTGGGCTCCATGCTTAATCCTTTTACAATAGAAAAAACGAGGAAGTTACTCCTCGTTTTCTCATCATTTAATCTTTATGACGAATCATACGGATGATCTCACCAGGTGTCACATTCTTCCCTGACATGAGCATTGCCGTACGGTAAACCTTACCCGCGGCGTTCATCATGAACCATACGAAGACGACTAACACGAGTAATGAAATGACAATTTCTAAGACTGGCAGTTCATCAAGCATGACAATTCGAACGATCATCGCAGCAGAAGCACTGAACGGGAAGTAACTTGCAACGATTGAGACAATGCCATTTGGATCAGATATGAACACCCACACGAGTGCAAATGGTAAAAATGGCAACATCATCATCATCCCTGTTAAGTTGCTCGCTGTACTTGCGTCTTCCATCGTAGCTCCTAGTGCGACATACATAGATGCAAACAGCAGATAACCGAGGATGGCATAAAGCAGATACAACAACGTGATTGGCGTAAACAAGTGTTCAATGATCGTAAAGTCGCTAAAGATTTCAGCGAACGGAATGACAAGCAATAACCAGACGGCGACTTGTGCCATCCCAACGACAAAGTACCCTAAAATCTTTCCTTGCATTAATTGATTAGCACTGACTGAGGAAAGTAATGTTTCCGCCATTTTGTCTTTCTTCTCTTGCATTGAGCTGTTTAATGTCATCATACCGGTCATGATAATGCTTAATAAAACGATCCCAGCAAACGCTGCAGGAATGATATCTTCTAACCATTCATTCCCATCACCACTGCTACTGATCGTTTGAACAGGAACTGAGGTAGATAGAACGAGTTCACGTTCTGCTTGCTCGACTCCCACTTGTTCAAGTTGAGTGCTTTGTAATAACTGTTCAACTTCAGTTCGAATCACCATCGTAGGACTTGTGTATTCTTCTGAAACGACAAGGGTTGCATTCGTCGGGTCCTCAATATGTACGTATGCAATCGCTTCTACTGCCGCGCGTTCTTCAAGTTCTGAGACAGAACCGTCAAATAATTCATAGTGAGCAACCTCAGCCTCAGCTGACGCTATACTCTGAAATGACTCAACAGCTTCTTCATCCCCTGCAACGTAGACTGGAATTTCATGATCGGCTGATGAGCCTCACCCATCTCAGTCATATCTGGTTCGTCATTCCCACCTACAAGTGACCCTATAAAAAGGAAAAATAGAAAGATTGCTGGTGTCACGAATGTCGAGATAATAAATGTTTTGTTTTGCAAGTTTCGCTTGATTTCCCATTTGGCGACTTTTAGTTTTTTGTTTCTCATGAATCTTCTCCTTTCGCAATGGAGACGAAAATGTCGTGCAATGATTTTCGATCGATATGAAGTTCGTCCCAGTGTAAATCATCTGGAAAGCTACGAATGTACGATAACGGATGAACGTCTTGATGAAAATGAATTGTCGTCTGGTTTCCTTCTATTTCGACTCTCTCCACCCGCTCATCTTCGTTGAATGGATACGTAGTATCTGTGTTCACTAGGACGCATTTATAATTCGAGAATTGCTCTTTGATGTGGTTGACTGTATCGTAGACAACTTTCTCACCTTTATGGATCAGGAAAATCTCATCACACAATCGTTCAACGATGTTCATTTGATGTGCTGATAACAGAATTGCTGTACCGTTGTCAGCTAATGCTTGAATTTCCTCTTTGAATACGTCTTGGCTTACCGGGTCTAACCCTGAAAATGGCTCATCTAAAATCAAAAACTCAGGCTCATGAATGATTGCACCGATGAACTGAACCTTTTGAGCCATTCCTTTAGAAAGCTCTTCAATCTTTGACTTTTCATGACCTTCTAAACCAAAGCGAACGAGTAAATCAAGCGCCCGTTGTTTGGCTTTCTCTTTGTCATAATCTTTGAGATCAGCCAAATAAAGAATAACGTCCATTACTTTTTCATTCTTATACAACCCACGCTCTTCAGGTAAAAAACCGATACGCGAGCGTGGAATTTTTTCATGACTATCAAGATGATAGATCACTTCACCAGAATCAGGAATCATTATTCCCATTAACATTCGAATCATCGTCGACTTTCCTGCTCCGTTTGGACCAAGAATACCTGTGATTTTGCCTCGGCTGACAGATAGCGATAAATCATTTACTGCCTTTTTTGTGCGAAAACTTTTTTTTGACGTTTTTGATGTCTACAACGACTTCATTCATGCGCTCACCCCAGTTTTTAATATGTGCGGAATTGATTCATGTAACTTTAGGCTTTGACTTTTAATAATCATAACACCTCGTTCTGAGAGCCACGCTTTTGTTTTTTCTGCATCTTCAGTGATAATTTCTTGTGTGCGTGTGCTACTAACAGATACAACGCCTGGTGCTTGATTAATGCCTTCCACACGTTCTTCAATCCAAATGCGTTGCCAACGCCGTTGCAACTCATCTTTTTCCACACGTTCACTTAACGTTCCGTCATGTAAAATAGAAATATAATCTGCAAGACGTTGAACCTCATCTGCAATATGTGTGGCAATCACAATGGCATGCTCCTCACTTGCATCCATATGTTGCAGTAGTAATCGGTCAAGAATCTGTTGTCCTTCCATATCAAGACCTGTGTACGGTTCATCTAACATGAGCAACGGAGTATCTCTCGATAACTGCAATGCAAGAATTGATTTTTGTTTCATACCGATTGACATGATTTGCAGTTGTTTGTTCATCGGAAGGTTGAATTGCTTTATAAGCGTTTGAAATCGATCTTCGCGCCACATAGAGTCATGTGTCTTGTGTAACTTATGAAGAATTCTTAGTGAGAACCCATCTAACTCTGTCACCGTTTGCGGGATATACGAGAACTGCTCTTTTCCCTTTACTGACGAAACCGGATGACCATTGATCGTCACAGACCCTTTACCTGGGTAATCACCTGACATTGCTTCAAACAACGTCGTCTTTCCGGCACCGTTGTTTCCGATGATCGCATGTACGGTACCACGCTCAATGTCTACATTGATCGTTTCTAACTGATTTTCTCCCATTCGTCTCGTTAAGCCTCTTACTTTAAGCATCGTACTCCTCCTTAATGATCGTTAAGAACAGCTCTTTTACTTCAGACTCTGAATACTCATGTTGCTTCGCAATGTGGATGGCACGCTTTGTAGCATCGTGTACCGTTTTATACTTTTGCGTGGATTTTTCTTTCGTATCAATTTGCTGTACAAACGTTCCCTTCCCTCGTACAGTTTTGATGTAGCCTCGTTGTTCTAAATTCTGATACGCCCGTCTCGTCGTGATCACACTACAGCCCAGTTGAGCTGCAAGTGCACGAATGGACGGCAGAGCAGTCTCTGCCAGCAGATGCTCCGACACAATTAACGTCATAATCTGCTCTTCAATCTGATGATAGATCGGTTCTTGACGTTCTTCATTAATTTCAATCGGTAACGACATCTGCTCCCTCCTTTTTGTGAATCTTTCTAAATCCGACTACCAAAACCAATGCGATGACAATCGACCCGAATAAAAGACTAGCAAACATCGTAAGTAGTGGATTCGTCGCAACCGCTTCAGTGATAAAGAAGTAAAAGTAAGAACCTTGTTGTATAAACGTAAAGGAACCAAATCCAACATATAGCAAAGCGATCAGCAACAAGTAATAAAGGTAGCCGACTCCAAGCAAACGAGGACCAAAAAGCGGAAATACTGCTGTAATTGTCGCTACTGAACTTAATGCTAACCACGTTAGAATAAGTGGTAGAAAGTAATCCATTAAATGAATCTCTTTAAAAACATGAATGACCGTACCAATAAAAGGTGCTGCCCACATAAAAAGTAACGTAATCAGAATATTCGAGATGAGGATTTGCTTTTCGCTTACCGGAAGTCGTCTCATGTACATTTTCCTCGTAATCCCCATTCCGACCGTAAATGAAGGAAACACGACGAGTGGAGCAATGATGAATAAAAGCTCCAAAGCATACGCGAGCAGTGAAGTAGACTCCGCATTGCCCTCAGAAAGAATTGAAAAGGTTACGCCGTAAGAGAAATACCATATTATTGCCGTGACCCAACCCCAAGGTAAAATCGACGTAACACTTGACTTCGTCAAGAAAAGTGTTGTTTTCATTCGTCAACACCTCGCTTTCTTAATTTCCAAACTCCGTACTTTAAAACAATCACAACGACTAACGTGCTGAAGAGTACAGCAAATCCAATGGCTAACAGCGGTTCGCTACTAGCAAGTGTCGCTGTTGCTTGCAATGATGAAACAGTCGTGCCGATCAAGGAATAAACGATCAATTGAACAAGTACATAAACAATTAGAAACACAAAATGCTGAACGTACCTCTTTATCCACATGCCCTTTTGATACTTATAAAAACTTTTTTCGGAGCTTTCATTCAAGACGATGACAATCGAACTTAACGCAATACTAAACCAAATCAGAACAAACGCCACATGCTGAAGCGTTCCAAACTCAATTAGGTGATCATTCGCAAACCAAATGATCACCGAGAAAAGCAACACTGCTAGAATCATTACCCGGGCAATATTTGCGACAACACGACTATAAAAGAGCTTTCGTTCTAAAATCGGAAGCCGTCTTTTATATCGATACGAAGACGCGTGAATCAGCCCTGTTTTTTCGTTAGCTGTATAGCTTTGGTCCGCTAATGTCATGAGTGCAGAGTAAAAAACGATCATAAGTAAAAAGATTACATCGAAAGCCAAGGGCAAATCCTCTCGTAATACGTAAGAAATGGAGAAACCTACTACTGGAATCATAATTATAAACAAGATGATACTTAAAACTGAAATGTGCCTAATCTCAAACCATGCTAGCTGCCAGACTTGCTTCATCATCGACTACCCCATTTATACTGTTCATGTGTTTATATCTATATATACAGTATAACACTATCGTTGATTACACAAGACTACTTTCAAACTTTTTTTTAATTCAACGGTTTTAAACGATAAAAAAGCCCACTCAACGTAAACGTCGAATGGGCAATACATGTTCATTAAAAGATCATCATACCGGCAATTGCACCGTTCATTAGGTTTGCAAGAATTGCTGCCAAGAGGGCACGAGGACCGTACTTCGCAATGTCACCGCGACGGCTAGGAACGAGTGCTCCAAGACCACCAATTAGAATGGCAACGGTTCCAATGTTGGCGAAACCACACAATGCAAATGTTGCGATTGCAATAATACGCGGATCTGTAATTGCACCGCTTGCAATGGCTTCATTTAGAGTTCCAAAAGCAATAAATTCGTTGAGGATTGTCTTTTCACCGATCATTTGTCCAATAAGTGGTGCTTGTTCCCAAGGTACACCAATTAAGAAAGCAAATGGGGCAAATACATATCCCATAATCAATTCTAAAGTTAAACTGTCATTAAACAATCCTAAACCAATATTGACGAGACCGACGAGAGAGACGAATGCAAGAACCATTGCACCGATGTTAAGTGCTAGTTTCAAACCGTCTGTCGTTCCCTTCGCTGCTGCGTCGACAACGTTTGTGACGTCTGAATCACGCTCTAGATTGATTTTCTCATTCGTTTCAGGCGTCTCAGTTTCTGGGATAACGATCTTTGCCATGACAATTCCAGCAGGCGCTGCCATAAAGCTTGCTACAATTAAGTACCCTGGATCTGTTCCCATTGAAACGAGCCCCGCTAAAACGGACCCTGCTACAGTACCTAAACCGACCGTCATGACCGTAAACAACTCTGAACGAGTCATATTCGCTAAATACGGCTTAATCGATAGTGGTGACTCTGTAACTCCAACGAAGATATTCGCTGTTGCAGCCACGGACTCTGCTCGACTAAGTCCAAGCACTTTAGAAACGACAAGTCCTAACGTGTTAACGACTAACGGCATGACACCGATGTACCAAAGAATTCCCATGAATGCTGCGAAGAAAATGATGACAGAAAGTACGTTAATAAAGAAGACATGTCCACCGACAGTCTGCTCTAAACCACCAAACAAGAAGGCAATTCCTTCATTGGCTGCGCCAAGCATCCCGACGACAACTCCACTAATCCATTGGAGTGCCTCTTGACCTCCTGTCCAACTTAAAAAGATCGCACCAGTGAGTATTTGGATCGCTAATGCACCAAGTACTGTGCGGAAATTAATCGCTTTCTTTTCAAGAGATAATAAGTATGCGAGGCCCATTAAAACGATAATTGCCCCAAGCCCCCAAAGAATATTAATTAAAATATCCATTGCAGTACCTCCCCATAGTTATATTACATCCGATTCGTTCCCAAACCACTATTAACAGTATCATCGAAAGTTGTCGACCGCAATATATTATGGACAATTCCTTAATTAACTATGTCAGATTTTGTACGAATACGTTAAAAAAATGTCATTCGATTTCACTTAACGTGACGTCCGCTCTTCAGCAAGCGTTACGATATCCTTCTCCGTTTGCGTTTCCGGATACACGCCTGGAACAGGTGTCGATTTGCCCGATTGATCAATGGCAACCATCGTTAAAAACGACGTTGTTGTCGTTTTCACTTCTTGCGTTAATGGATTCTCGACACTTACATGGACATAGATGAGCATTGAAGATCTTCCTGTAGATGCGACCCATGCTTCAACGTTAACAATCTCACCTTTTTGAACAGACGCATGGAAATCAACACTATCAACAGAAGCTGTCACGACAATTTCACTAGAATGTCGCATCGCACAGATTGCAGCGGCTTCGTCGATATATGCCAAGATATTACCACCAAATATCGTGTTCAAATGGTTCGTATCTTGCGGACTAACGAGGTGGGTTTGTAGCGTATGAGAATGTCCCATTGCTCTGGATGTTGGTTTACTCATCGTTCATATTCATCCTTACTTTTTCCTCTAGTATATCTCGGTTAGGTTTATTAGTTCTAGTAAAAACTTCCAACATGTTATACTAGTTATAATTAATTATAGAAGAAAGGGAGTTTTATGCATGTCCTATTTCCGATATGCTTCCTTATTATCATTCCTTATAATCCTAGTTGCATGCACAGATGGTGAAGAACAAGATACAGAAATTCCTGATGAAAGTGAAGAAGCTGAAGAAACCGTCGAACATGACGAGCAAGCTGTTGATATTCTAAATGAGGCAATCTCGTTTTACGATGATCTGAGTGGACTTTATGTTGAACGGGAGCACATCATCGATGTAGAAGATGGCGGGCGACAAGCATTCGAATATGAATGGATGTATGCCCTTGAAGACGACGAGCCACAACAGTTCCGCCATGAAGTGCATCATTTTGATCAGCTAAACCAAGAGGACGACGAAGAAGCTACTGTCCAAGTAACTTTTACGAATTTAGAACAAGATGGTTATATCGTTGAATATACGAGCGATACAAACGAAGGATTTACATACCCTAATCGTCAAGCAAGAGACACGTACTTGGCCGTTCCAATGTATGAGCATGCGCTGGAACATGCGCAGCTTTCGTATGGTGGAGAAGAGGAAGTCGGAGATTATAACACGCACCACATTATCGTCACTGAAGATCAACACCGTACCCATTATTGGTTCGACCAAGAAACGTTTTTCGAAGTTCAATCACAATATGAATACAATGCTGAAAATGAATCCGATGACGAAGTACAGAACTTAAATGATGGTAGACGCGTCGTTGACTATACGGTCGATCCAGAATTTGATGAATCGTTATTTGAAGTGCCAAGTAATGTCACCATTGAACAACAAGAAGAATAACGTAATAAAAAGGGCTGCAATCTCCATTGCAGCCCTTTCAATCAATTAGCACCTTGGAATTTAACGTGTCTCTTGCCCGACATAAGGTGTGATATCTACATTTAAGTTATCCGCTAAGGTCTTTCCTAATTGTTCATCTGCTCGATACATGTTGCAAATGAGCTTCAAGACGACCTGTTCGTTCTTCACTTGACTCCACTCATCCGTTAACGTACGAATAATTTGCTTTTGCTTCTCTTCATCAAAATCGCGATATAGTTCACCTGGTTGACGGAAATCATCCGCTTTTTCGGTTTTATTACGTCCAGCAACGGCGTTGTCAGGCAACGGTTGGTCAAATTCTAGTTCTTCATCTGACTCTTGAAGTCCTTCTTCACTCGGCTCATAATTCACTGAGCTAGTTGGTTGGAACTTCGGATTTGCCATGACACCATCTTGAGTGTTATTGTTCGTTTGAGCAAATGGACAGTTAATTGGCAATTGTAAATAGTTCGCGCCAATACGGTAACGTTGCGTATCTGAGTAAGAGAAAATTCGACCTTGCAACATCTTATCTTCCGAAGCTTGAATGCCAGGAACGAGAACTCCCGGGTTAAACCCAACTTGCTCAGTTTCAGAGAATACGTTCTCAGGGTTTTTATTCAAGATCATTGTACCGACGTGCTCATAAGGGAAATCTTTTTCTGGCCAATCTTTCGTCGCATCTAATGGATCGAAATAAAACGAATCCAAGTCAGCTGGATCAAGGCGTTGAATGAATAAATCCCATTCTGGATAATCACCATTTTCAATATGCTCGTATAAATCACGAGTCGCATGGTTGAATTCTTCTCCTTGTATCTCTTTCACTTCATCTGGTGACAAGCCTTCAATGCCTGCTTTTGGGACCCAACGATACTTTACATACGTCGTGTTCCCGTGAGCATTAATCCATTTAAATGCGTGGACACTCGATCCACGAAGGTGTCGATACGAACGTGGAATTCCTTCATCATTAAAAAGGTGTAGTTGCATGTTCGTCGTCTCAGGGCTATTCGCCATAAATCCCAATAGCGATTCGGATCCTGAAGGTTCGTCGTAGGATCTGGTTTTAGCGAGTGAATGACATCTGGAAACTTAATCGCATCACGGATAAAGAATACCGGCAAATTGTTTCCTACGAAATCGTAGTTTCCTTCTTCTGTATAGATTTAATGGAGAATCCACGTGGATCTCGTAATGTTTCTGGAGAATGATGCCCGTGAATTACTGTTGAAAATCTAGCAAATACGGGCGTTTCTTGTCCTTCTTCTTGTAGAAAGTGGGCTTTCGTATAGCGCTTTTGGCTTTTCTTAGTAACAAACACGCCGTGCGCACCCGCTCCACGCGCATGGACGACACGCTCGGGTACTTTTTCGCGGTCAAAATGGGCGAGCTTCTCTACTAAGTGATAATCTTCGAGTAATGTAGGACCTCGGCTACCAGCCGTTCTTGAGTTTTGGTTGTCAGGTACAGGTACACCTTGATTTGTTGTTAAACGTTTTGACAATCGAATCCCCTCCATGCATCTATCATGCTATGTTTATTACAGGCACCAGATTGGTGTCCACATAGTCAGCTATAGAGAACGAGATACCCTTTATCTTTTTTTATAAAACGTTTTAAGGATTGTTTTTTGAAAATGTCACACCTTCCTTGTATAAGAGGAAACGGAAAGTGTTATGATGGTGAAAACTAATAGATTTATTCCTAAGAGGTGAGAGGTTTTGGCTAAAAATCGTAAGCAAACAAAAACGAACAAAGCCCCAATGAAATTTCTCGTAGCAATTACAGCATTACTCGTCGTTGTCATGGGGGCATTACTTTTCGTAGTTAATAGTGATGGAGGCAGCAATTCGGCAAATGTTCACGAAGGGGCTCCACCAGTTGATGAGCAACCGACATACGGTGATGAAAGTGCAACAGTATCTGTCATTGAGTTTGGAGACTACAAATGTCCGGCATGTGGAACTTGGACCGTGAAGTCTTCCCGGAGCTTCAAGCAGACTATCTCGACTCTGGTGACGTTTCTTATTCTTATGTGAATTACCTAGGTTTCCGTGAAGAATCATTAGTGTCTTCTCTAGCTAGCCACAAAGTTCATAATGATGCGAGCGATGACGAATTTTGGGATTTCCATCATGAACTCATGCAAACCGCTGGTGTACAAGGTTCAACAATCGGAATCGATGAAGTGCTTGCAGTAGCGGAAGAAACAGCGCCTAGCGTTGATCAAGATGAACTCCGTGAATCCATTGAACAACAAGAATATATGTCCGAGATTGAACGAGAGCATGAGATGATTGAAGAGTTTGATGTGACAGGCACACCGACAATCTTTGTAAATGACGTTGAAGTTAGCGATCCATTTGATTACGATGCAATCTCAGAAATTATTGAAGAACAATTAGAGAATGCGTCATGACTAGATCTTCCATTTTCCTTTATGTTGCTTGGGTGATCTCACTCATCGCAACGGGAGGAAGCCTGTTTTATAGTATCGGCTTAGAGTTTGTTCCATGTGACATGTGTTGGTACCAACGCATCGCAATGTATCCGCTAGCGATTATTCTCGGTATCGCAACGTTTCGATCAGACTTTAACATCCGATGGTACGCATTGCCGTTTAGCATTATTGGAGCGATCATGGCTGCGTATCATTATGCTTTACAAAAGATTCCTGGTTTTGGGAGTGTAACCCCTTGTCAATCGGGAGTTCCTTGTAACGCTGAATATATGAACGTACTTGGATTTATTACAATTCCGTTCCAAGCACTCGTTGCATTTCTTTTAATTACTGTATTATTATTTTTAGCAAAACCGAAACACAACTAGAAAGGTAGGGGGCACATTTGGCTCAACAACTTTTAAAGGCATTCGTCACCACATCCGCCTTGTTCGTACTTGCAAGTTGCGGAAATCTAGATCAAGACGAGCCGTCCCCAACTGATTCGACCGATGAGATTGATGAAGTTGAAGAACCAACACCTGAAGCAAGTGCCGAAACTGACCCGTGGTCAATCGACGCTGAACATTTCACACAAACAGAGACGGTTGATGGACAAGAAGTCATTCAAAACCCAGATAACGTAGCCGTCCTCGTTAACTATGAGTACGCATTACCCGAAGGATATGAACCAGAAGATCTTGTCGTCCCAGATGTTACGTTTTCGTTTGACGAAGATGTCGAAAAGCGCTACTTACGAGAACCTGCAGCGATCGCACTTGAATCCTTATTTGAAGCTGCGGTTGAAGACGATATTCACCTTTTTGCAGTGTCAGGATACCGTTCTTACGATCGTCAAGATGCCATCTTCTCAAACGCCGCAGCAGAACGCGGAGAAGACATCGCAAGTGAAACGATTGCTTATCCCGGAAACAGCGAACATCAAACCGGCCTAGCATGGACGTGTCTAGTGAAAGCAACAATTTCTTACTCAGCGAAGCTTTTGGTGATACCCCTGAAGGGCAATGGGTAGAAGAAAATGCACACAAGCACGGATATATTATCCGCTACGAAGAACATAAAGTTGATGTAACAGGCATTAGCTATGAACCGTGGCACCTTCGTTATGTAGGCGAAGAAATCGCTACAATGATGGTTGAGCACGACTTAACGTTAGAAGAGTTTTTCGAAAAAGCAACCGCAATCTAAAATCGACAGCTAACCCCCTCCAAAGTAGGCTTGGATGGGGTTTTTTCGTTGACAGGTGAGAGAGATTGGTAATGAAACTGTGAGCTTTTCTAATCTTACTGCTGAATGGAGAAGCTAGGAAACAGGCTCTTTAACTCAGCTTGCTGTATTGCGCGCTG
>NZ_BAXA01000022.1 GCF_000698125.1 Geomicrobium sp. JCM 19038
GAGTAGCGCTGGAACAAGAGTCGAGTAGCGTGGAACAAGAGAGAGTGTGCGCGGAATAAGAGTGGTGAAGCCCGGAACAAGAATAGGATAGCGCAGCCCAAGCCCGAAGTGCCAACCAAGCGCTATAGCAATTAGCGAGCATTACAAAAAATCCTCACGTCAACACCGTTACTTTTTAGCTGATGAAAGTTGCGCTACAATGGAGAGAGCGAACCAGAGAGTAGTGATGAAATTGAATCGACACGTTTTAGGTATAATTTTATTTGGAATTATTGCGATTAGCAGCTATTTAATGCTTGATCTATTCACGCCTTTGCCAGAGTGGGGGAATATTCTAATGGCAATTGCAGCTGGGTTTCTCGTTGAGTTTCTCGTATTACGTCGTTCGTGAAATCTTTGTCCGTTGTACAGGCGCAAAACCCTTGTTTAATCATAGGATAGTTAACGATTAGAAAGGGAGGTACCCATGCAACGAACGTACGCAGATACAGTGAGGAACGGGCGGTATAGTGGTTATGTAGAATACCCTTATCGCCAAGCGTATAGTCAACGTCCTGTTCGCCATCAAGGTAACCATGGCCCTCATGGAAAAGATGAACGATTTTTTGGTCCATTCTTGCCCTTTTTGGCAGGCTTAGCGGTCGGACCATTGTTCTTTGGCGGTTTTGGTGGGGATATGTAAGTACGGTCCACCAGGACCTCCTGGGCCACCGGGACCCCCAGGACCACCGGGATATTTTTATGGGGGACCGAACTACGGTCCTAATTATGGTCCGAATTTCGGACCCAACTACGGTCCGGGTTTTGGACCGAACTTCGGCCCGAATTTTGGACCGAACTTTGGTCCATACGGGCGACCAAGACCGAAATGGTAACCTTTTGCCACAGATGAATCTATTCATCTGTGGTTTTTGTCATTGAAGTCGATGATGATCTGCATTATAATTGGTACTAGGTCATAATACTAAGTGTAAACTAAGGTAGAACTAGGGAGGCACGGGGATGCGACGAGCAGGGATTTATGGTGTTGGGCGTTATACGGACGGAAAAGTTGTCAAGAATTCGGAATTTGAACAATCACTTGATACGTCAGATGAATGGATTCGTTCAAGAACGGGCATTGAACAACGTGTATTTGCACATGATGATATTAATACTTCGGACATGTCATACTATGCGGCATTGGACGCATTAAAAAATGCTGAAGTAGATCCTTTAGAGCTTGATTTGATTGTTGTAGCTTCAGTAACAGGGGATTATTTGTTTCCATCGGTATCCACGTTGATCCAAGAGCGACTCGGTGCTAAAAATGCTGCTGCAATGGACGTTGGTGCAGCTTGTGCTGGGTTTATATACGGAGTCGTTACAGCGAGTCAATTTATTCAAACAGGTACATACGATAAGATTCTCGTCGTAGGTGCTGAGAAGCTTTCTAAGGTAACGAACTTTGAAGATCGCAACACCGCAGTATTATTTGGAGATGGTGCAGGTGCTGCTGTAGTTGGACCAGTTGCAGACAACCGAGGAATTGTTTCCTTTGAGCTAGGCGCAAATGGTGCAGGTGCAGATCACATTAAAGCGGACCCGAAAATTAGTATGAACGGACGTGAAGTGTTTAAGTTTGCCGTTCGTCAAATGGGTGATACGTGTATGAATCTCGTTGAAAAAGCGAACTTAACGAAAGATGATGTAGATTTCCTCGTTCCGCACCAAGCGAATATACGAATTATGGAAGCTGCGAGACAACGATTGGATTTGCCGAAAGAGAAGATGGCTGAGACCGTTCACAAGTATGGGAATACATCAGCGGCATCCATTCCAATTGCTCTTGTTGAAGAGTTAAATGATGGTAAGATTAAAGACGGAGACCTTGTCGTCATGGTAGGCTTTGGCGCCGGCCTTGCATGGGGTGGAATCGCACTTTATTGGGGTCGTTAAATCATTTTTTGTATTAAAGGAGAGAAGAAAATGACACGTCGTGTAGTAGTTACAGGGATGGGTACGGTTAATCCTTTAGGAAATGACGTTGAACGCTCGTTTGGTCGGGCATTAGCTGGAGAAACTGGAATTGACTTTATGGAACGCTTAGATCGAGAACTGTTTAATGTGCATGTCGCTGGTGAAGTGAAAGACTTCAATCCAGAGCAGTATATGGATAAAAAAGACGCGCGTAAAATGGACCGCTTTACTCAATACGCGGTTGCTTCTGCGAAAATGGCTCTTGATGATGCGAAGTTTGAAATTAACGACGATAACGCTACGAGAGTTGGCGTCTGGATTGGATCAGGAATTGGTGGTATGGAAACGTATGAATCACAATTTCGTACGTTTTTAGAAAAAGGTGCTCGAAGAGTGAGTCCGTTTTTCGTACCAATGATGATTCCGGATATGGCTGCTGGACAAGTATCGATTCGATTTGGCGCAAAAGGAATTAACTCTTGTACAGTAACCGCATGTGCTTCAGGAACAAATGCGATTGGGGATGCGTTTCGCGTCATCGAACGTGGCGAGGCAGATGCTATGATTACAGGGGGTAGTGAAGCTCCGATTACGAGCATGGCAGTAGCGGGTTTCGCATCGGCAAAGGCAATTACGACGAACGACAACCCTAAGGAAGCATCGAGACCATTTGATGCAAATCGTGATGGCTTTGTGATCGGTGAAGGTGCTGGAATTTTAATTCTTGAATCTTTGGAAAGTGCACAGCAACGTGGTGCTCATATTTATGCAGAGATCGTTGGTTACGGGGCAACAGGGGATGCGTATCATATGACTGCGCCTGCACCTGAGGGCGAAGGAGCTAAACGTTCAATGGAACTTGCAATTGAAGATGCGGGTATTGATAAAGCAGACGTTGGTTATATCAATGCGCATGGAACGAGCACGCCATACAATGATAAATACGAGACGATGGCGATTAAGGACGTGTTCCAAGATCATGCCAAAGAGCTAATCGTAAGCTCTACGAAATCGATGACCGGTCATATGCTCGGTTCGACGGGTGCAGTAGAGTCAATCTTTACGATTAAAGCTTTAGAAAACCGAATCGCACCACCGACGATTAACTTGCATGAAAAAGATCCAGAATGTGACTTGGATTATGCGGCGAATGAGAAAAAAGCGTTTAACGGAGATGCCGCGTTGAACAATTCATTCGGTTTTGGCGGGCATAATGCAACCCTACTCTTTAAACGATTTAAGCAATAGCAAAAAGGCTTGTCATGTATATGGCAAGCCTTTTTTTATTCCGTGTGAACCGTTTCATGTGCTTCTTGAAGTTCACGGATGGAGAAGTCAAATGTCATCTGCAAATGGGGGTAGTCAGGAAAGTGTGTCCAGCGTCCACCCCATTCAAACCCGAGAGATTCAGCAATTTCAGCGACTTCGTACCAATCTGATTTGCCATTTCCATTCCCGTCATAGTCAATGTCCCAAATGACTTCTCCAGCGTCATTCATAAGTGCGTAATCGATTGCAAGCCCATAATTGTGGTACGATTCACCGCCTTGTGCGTGGGTGACAATTTGTCCGTCGTCTTGCCTGCCTCTTGCATAAAGCTCATCTTGTTCAGCGAATGTTCGATACCCATCTGTTATAACGATTGTAATTCCGATTTCAGAAGCTTGATCAATTAACGTTTCTTTCTTTGAGACAATTTCTCGGTGTAATTCTTCTTCTACAATGATTTCTTCAGCGAGTGCTTTGCGTTCAGATTGTTGTTCTTCATAAAAATGAATAACGAAAAAAATAACGAATACAAACGATAATGTAAATAAGAAAGAAAGGAATGCTCTCACCTGTACACAAGTCTCCTACAGAAAAAACTCGCCATGAGTTATTCGATGTCATGGGCGAGTTCATCTGATGATAATTGTTCATCTAAAAACGAATGAAGGTAATCTTTGTTTAATTGTGAGTCGAAAGAAATGATTTCTTCATCTTTATTCAAAGAGTATTCATAAGTGTAACTATCTTTATATGGAATGGTAATGGCTGCGATTGAATCAGATGCTGAATTAATATAATCTGTGCTGATTCTAAACAATTTACCAGTAGGTATATTCGTTTCTAGATGTGTCGTGAACGCTGCAATTAACGTTTGTGCATCACGAACGGTCATATTATCGAGCAAGTAATCGTGAATGTGCGATACGATTTGTTGGTGTCGGTTTGTGCGATCAAACTCCCCTTGACCTACATCTCGAAGATCTTGCACGAAATCTTCTCCGTAATATCGTTGATTGTCGAGGTTGATTCCTGTTGGAGCAATGGTATTAACCATGCTCGCGAATCCTTCTATATCTACCTTAACGAAATAGTCAACTGATAATTGGAAGTTTTCTAGTAGTGTGCTTTCTAAAAGCTCTAGTCCCCCTAATTGATAAACAGAGCCTAGCTTATGATTCTGATGTCCAGGTACTGATACGTAGCTGTCACTAAGCAATGATACGATTCTTGTATCGCCATCGGCCGGGTCAAATTGAGCAAGCATAATTGCTGAACTGTTATTTGACTCTTGATCATTAACTGAGAACATCAGCACTTGAAACGGTTCGTCGACCGCCTCAATGTCACTAACAGATTCGTTGATCGCTTGTTGAGCATGTAATGTTTGCTCATCAAACTCATCAGATGCAATGAGACTGTTTGTGCTTTGAAAACCCAGTGGAATCGCAACCAGCAGAATGACAAGAACAAGAAGGAAATAGACCTTGTTGATAGTAACTTTGCCAAATAAAAGGTCGTTAATCTTTCTCATTGCTGTCCCCCTCCGTTTCGACTCATAATTATAACAGAAAGATTGCGATTATAAAATATCTATTACAAATTTATAAAGATAATTTTTTTATAAATGCAATGGACTCTTCTTTTGTTAAGGACGGGTTGTCTAGTTGTTTGCATTCCAGCTGTAGAAGTCGTCTTGAGATTTCAGGACCTTTCTGAACGCCGAGTTCAATGAGCTCTTCAGCTCGCAATCGTACATCTAAGTGTTCACGTTTTGTAACATAGCTTCTTAATGAAATTGGCAGTGAAACCGCGCAATTAAAAAGTAACAGTGATGACTGCTGCAAGTGATGCGCTTTTTCGTGCCATGAACCGTATGTTTGTAGGGATTTAACGTCTAAGTGATTTAGTTCAATAAGCTCTTTCATGATTCTTCTTTCATATTTTGTTTTCGCGATAAATTGTAAAGAAGAGACATTCTGCACATACAGTGGATATAACGTAAAAAACGGTTGCTCATCTAAACGCTCATTAGCTAGACAAGTGTAGACGCTTGCAACATTTGACGCGTATGTGGCACCGGGAAAGAATGCAGTGAGTAAGTTTAGTTCATCAAGTCGTTTTGCGATGCGTTGGTAGCTTTTTTCTTGAGTGACTTTTACCCACTCTTGGCCAATACGTTCAAATGAAAGCTTTGAAATAGCGCTTTTCGCATCAGAAGCAAAGCGTTCAGCTTCTTCGGTCAACCGAAAGCCAAAACGATCTTCAAACCGCAACCCACGAAGAATTCGAGTTGGATCTTCAATAAAACTAAGATTATGAAGAGGACGAAGCAATTGTTTTTCAAGGTCTCGTCTTCCGCCAAAAGGATCGATGAGCTTCAAAAATGAATCATGATTTAAGGAAATTGCCATCGCATTAATCGTAAAATCTCTACGGTACATATCTTCTTTTAAGTGAGTACGAATAACTTGTGGTAATGCTGAAGGGTGGTCATAATACTCTGCACGAGTCGTTGCTAAGTCAATTGTTAAGTCATCTGTGATTTTCAATTTTGCAGTTTGGAAGGATTCATGAACAACCACTTCCTTTTCCCATGAATGTCCAACAAATTTAGCAAACTGTACGGCGTCTCCTTCAACAACTATATCGATGTCATCATTTGGTTTCTCTAATAAAAGATCTCGTACAATCCCGCCTACAAGATAAATGCGAACACCATAGTCATCCGCGAGGCTACCGAGACTTTCTAGGTCTTTTTGAATAAAAGTAGGAAGCTGGACACAGGCATCAGACTTTTGTTCAGTTGGCTTTCTTGAATAAAGCGATTGAAGAAGGTCTGACCTCGTTAAAATTCCAACTAATCGATCATCTTCAATAATAGGAAGACGACCGATGTCATGATCAATAATAAGGGTTTCAGCTTCTTCTAATGCGGTGTCTACTGTAACCGTAATTACGTTCTCAGTCATGTGACCTTTAACAGGAGCATGGCCAAGACCGTGATGGTGTGCTTTATTTGCATCCCGAACGGAAATGATGCCGCGTAAGTGATCTTCATCGACAACTGGAAAACCTGAGTGGCCAAATCGTAACGAGCGTTGTAATACATCATCGATCGTAGCGTCGATTGCAACTGTTTTTACCGGTGTGCTCATCACTTGACGAACAGTCGTTGCAGGCTTAATGGATGATTTATATTGCTGAATGATAACGTCAACTACGTCTTGAATCGATTGGTTTTTAGTTGTTGCAGCAGCAGCAGCGTGATGACCGCCTCCTCCGAGTAATTCCATTAAGGTACGAACATCAAAGCGTTCATGTGAACTTCTTGCGACGACAAAAATGGTGTCTTTCATCTTAACGATGGCAATGCAGCCGTCACCACCGATTAATGGTACCCACCGTTCTACAATCGCACTTAAGTTTGAAACATGTTGATCGAGTTCAATCACACTGTATATGAAAGAGATTCCTTCATGATGAATGGATTCATAGTGGTCCAACAGACGCTTTAGTAAGTGTTGTTGCGTTTCTGTTAACGTTTGAGAGTGAAATTGGTTGACGGTTAGCAATGAGATTCCGTCTGTGAAAAGTTGATTTAACATTTTTACGTCGCGTGCTGTCGTTGATTCGAACATAAAAGAGCCTGTATCGCTATACAATCCAAGTGCAAATAATGTTCGTTCCCAAGGTTCAATCGCTAAGTTCTGCTTATAAATTTCCTCTAACAATAGTGTGACACACGCACCTGTCATTGCCACAATGCCCTTGGCCTTAGGGGCATTTGGGTGATGGTCGTAAATGATCGTTTCTAATGGATGGATGTCTTGTAGCTTGTTACTACAACGTGCTGCATCTGATGTATCAACGAGAATTAATTGATCAAGCTCATCAATACGTAATTCCCGTTCCTCGATGTACGAGAAATTGTTGCGATGCAAGCTTACATACTGCTGAACTTCAGGGCTTAGTTGACCCGAGAGTAAGATTGTAGCTTCGGGGTGGAGTTTTTTTGCGGCTAGTAAAGAAGCAAGTCCATCAAAATCGGTTTGTTTATGCGTTGCAATGAGCTTCATATCACACACTCGTTTCTGCACATGTGCATCATTTTTTGTGCATAAAGTTTAGTAAGAAGAGATGAGAGGAGAAGGTGCCATGCTGTTTCGCATTTGTATGGCAATACTTGGCATTAGTGTAGCAACAGTTGGTGGCGTTGGTATGGTTGCTTACCTCAATTTAATCGTGTCAGGTTATAGCTTACACGAATTTTGGGATTTCATCATCCGTCGACCGGAATTATACTTTTTATTTGGCGGTTTATCGTTAGCTTTTATCTCCCTCTACCGTAGGAATGGAAGAAAAAAGAAAAAACATGAAATTGTTAATCATAGGAGTGAACACGAATAAAATAAATCGTCCCCGACTATACTGTAGGTACAATTTTAAATGGTAGAGGAAGGGGGCGTCCATATGGCACGGATTCGTGATGTGTGGGTCAATTGGTTTGAAGGCGAAGAGAATGGTTATAATATATGCTCATTCCATGAATGGAAGAGCGAAGATAAGATTGAGGTATTAGATCAAGCAGAAGTCGTCAAAGTCAGTGAGACGTTATTCTTTCAGTTAGAAAACAGTTTAGAAGAAATTCCTAGATTACTTTTAGATGCGGTGTACAAAAAAAGTGCACTTCGTAAAAATATGTCAAAGTTGCCACTGGATTATTGTTTCGTTGCAACGAACGGAAAGAACGCAATTGCCATTGATACGTTAGGATATGAAACGCCGATTCGGAAAAGCCGTTTAACACCTAGGCAAGAGAAGCTTGCTTTAGAAGCGATTGTACAACTTGAAGACGAACGAGAATATGAGGCACTAGAAAAATCAGAGAAGCAGTACCATATCCTTTCACCACACCCTGATGATATGTATGGATTAACGAGAAGAGAACGTCAACTAAAACAATTGTTATTTATGGCGGTCGATCAATTAAAAACGACGGGGTATGACTCTGAGGTACGGTATTGGTATACCGAATGGTCACCAGATAAATATATAGACATTCAAATGCTTACAAAAGATGAAGCATGGGATCATATGTATACTGAAATTCGCAAAGGCTGGTCCGAAAAACATTATGAACTATGCGAAGCACTAGTAAAGGGCCAACCATTCTTTGAGAAGCTCTGGGACATGCAACATGAGAGCGAAATGCATAAATAACATTTTTGCGAACATAGATGTCCTCCATTTATATGAAAACAATCTTTCATTATAATGAAATGAGTGTAGGTTTACGGACAAGGAGGAAGAACATGGACGGTCTTGCGATTACAATCATGCAAGTGTTTACCATTCTTTTGGCAGTAGGAACAATTGGCGGAAGCCTTTTTGTAGGAAAAGTTTGGAGAAATGACACGAAAAAGAACTAATAAAAAACACCAGCGTATATACGCTGGTGTTTTTTTAGTCTCGAAGTAATCCCATCGCTTGTTCTGCTTTTTGTAGCATTGGAATTGCAATTTCATTTGCGCGATCTGCGCCTGCATCAAGAATACGATCTACTTCATCAGATTCATATAACTCTTTAAACCTCGACTGGATCGGTCGTAGTGCTTCAACAGCTACTTCAGCTAGGTCGGTTTTAAAAGCCCCGTATCCTTTGCCTTCATATTCAGCTTCAAGTTGACTAATTTCTTTTCCAGAAAGAATGGAGTAAATCGTAAGCAAGTTGCTAACTGCTTTTTTGTTGTCCTCATCGTAACGAATGAGATTGTCTGAATCGGTTACGGCGCTTTTGATTTTCTTCGTAATCGTTTTTTCATCATCCAGCATTGAAATGAATGCTTTTTGATTTTCATCAGATTTGCTCATTTTCTTTTCAGGTTGCTGTAGAGACATAATTCGTTTTCCGAGTACGACCGTTTCAGGGACCGTAAAGATCTCTGCATATTGGCGATTAAATCGTTCAGCAAGTGTTCTTGTAAGCTCTAAGTGTTGTCTCTGGTCATCACCAACAGGCACAACGTCAGTGTTGTATAAAAGAATATCTGCTGCCATTAGAGGTGGGTACGTAAGAAGTGCAGCTGACACGCCATTTTTTCCTTCTGATTTATCTTTGAACTGCGTCATACGCTCTAGTTCTCCGATATAGGCAATGCATTGCATCATCCATCCAAGTTGAGCGTGAGCCGGAACTTCTGATTGGTTAAAGATAATTGATTTGTTAGGATCTATTCCTGCTGCTAAGTAAAGACTTGCAAGCTTGCGCTTATTGTCTTTTAGTGTTTCAGGGTTTTGAGGAACGGTTACCGCATGTTGGTCGACAATACAAAACAATGACTCATAGTCATGTTGGAGATCGACAAAATGCTTTAACGCCCCTAAATAATTGCCGAGTGTAATGACACCACTCGGTTGAATGCCAGAGAATACTCGCTTCATTTTTTTCATCCTTTCACAATGGCCATACATGGATCTGTATTGAAACGTATAACCTAAAAACGGTGGTTGTTATTGTTCGTTATCTTTTAATGTACGTTCTTGCTTTCTGTTACGCCATCGTTCATAGACGAACGTTGGAATCAATATGAGTAAAAAGGCAATTGCAATTGCTCTAAACGAGTATCCTGTCGTGTAATCCAAAATGACGAATACAAGTAGACAGACTGCAAGAACCATCGTTACGATCCTCACGTCAATGACCACTCCCTTAAACACTGATTATAGCAGAAACGAAGGAAGGGTTGCTATGGAATTCATGAAAAGCATTGTCTGTCTCTGCTCCATCGGTCTTATACTTTGCTTTCCGTTGCAAGCAGCTGCAAATGGACCAACGAACTTTACTTTAACAAGTACAGACGGTGAGCAAATCGAACTGAGTGATTTTGATGGAAAGCGAAAGTTGATTGTCTTTTTTACAACGTGGTGTGAAGTATGCCAAGAAGAAATTGCAGAACTTGCGTTAACGTACGATGAATTAGTAGATAAAAATGTACAAGTATTGGCCATAAATATGACTCATGAAGAGCAAAGCAAAGAAGAAGTGAAAGTAATTGGTGAGCAGCTACCTTATGTAGTGCTTTACGATGAAGGGGGTTCCGTAAGTAAACAATACGGTGTGTTTGGTGTACCACTAACCGTGTTACTTGATGAAAAAAATGAAGAATCGGCCCGTTTTTTTGGACCGATTCAAAAAGAGAAGCTGCATTCATTCTTAACGAAGCAGATAGAGAAGCACCATAGAGGAAGCGTAAAACAAGAGCATTAATAAGGGGAGCGCAATGCTCAGTCGCTTCGTTTGTGCTCTAAAAATGGCAATGGTGACGACGAGGCTGCTTAAAAGTAAGAACCCTCCGGTGTATATATTCGTCGGTGAAGCGGCAAGTAAGATTGAACCAGGGTAAAGAAAGTCGCAAAGAACTAAGATGAGTAAGTTAAATAAATTGCTGCCGAAAATAGACGCTGCTGCAAGGTTGTGGTTGTTCAGTTTAAGCGCAACATAAACGGTTACAACTTCAGGTAGGGATGTACTCGTAGCAATTAAAAAGCTTCCGACAAAACTCGAACCTAAACCTGTTAAGATCGCGATTTGATCACCACTAAACGTTAAAACCGTACCTGAGATTAAGATGATAATCGCAGCAATAACAAATCCGGTAATGGCATGTTTTAACGTATATTTCTCCTCTGTCACTTTTTCGTCACCAGCATCACTATTCTGCTCATCAGCACCGCGTAAAAGCCAGATGCTTAGTCCATAAAGAACGAGTAGAACAAGTGATTCAATCCCGATGTTTACAACAGGATTTCAATCGTATAAAAGAGGGCAACAACGACGAATGTTGTCATTAATACACCTAAGATTGCGGTGTGTCGTTGTTCTTTGTGAACAGAACTTAAGATTGCGCGATGTCGATAAATAATTAGAAATACAGCAAGAATTGATAAGTTAAATAAATTGCTGCCGAGTACGTTTCCAACAGCCATATCAGGGTTTTCTAGAAATACAGCGGTAACACTTGTCGTCACTTCCGGCAAAGAAGTTGCTCCAGCAAGAAGGAACGTACCGACAAACAGGGAACCGACTGAAGAGAGACGGGTGATTGCATCGGCATACGTACTGATCTTGATTGCAGCAAGAACAGTTACGATAACAGCTAAAATAAACAGAAAGTAAACCATTTATCGACATCCTTTATATGTATTTCCAAGGATAGTATACCCAAAATTCACAGTTTCACACAGAAACCTGTCATGAACACGTTTGTTTTGATACGTTTAAAGGGAAACAAATAATTACCAGCCATAGACGTTGGAACATTTGAACATAGTAAAAGGAGACGATTATTCATGGCAACTTATGCAGTGTTTTTACCATTAAAAGACGAAGAGAAATCGAAAGAACACCGACCAGCACATCTAGATTACTTGGAACGGTTACACGAAACAGGGCATGTACTTGCTAGAGGTCCTTTCGTTGACGGTTCTGGAGGTCTTATTATTTACGAATCCCCATCTTATGACGCTGTGGAGAAATTGGTGAATGAAGATCCATACGTTGTACACGGTGCAAGAGATTATGTGATTCATGAGTGGGCGCTCGTCGGACATCTTCGAACTACTTAGTAGCGAAAGGAAGTTTTGACGGTGCGTCATGTTGTGTTGTTAATTACAATAGGACTTTTTCTATTCTTTTATTCTCCTATGACGATTGAAGCCCATCAATCGATTTCAGGAAAAGAAATTCATGAATTAGAGAAGCATTCAATGTTGAACGTTGAACGCTTCTCTAACAATGATGCAGTTCGTGGCATTTACGTATCAAGCCATTCTGCAGGTAGTAGCAGATTCCATTCATTATTATCTCTTGTAGATGAAAGTGATCTGAATGCAATGGTAATTGATATAAAAGATGACTACGGGAACGTAACATACAACCCTGGGCATTCGACTACATATAAAGAAATTGCAACGAACTACATTCAAGATTTAGATGCAGTGATGAAAGAACTTAACGATCACAACGTGTATCCGATTGCGCGAATTGTCGTTTTTAAAGACTCACTTCTTGCGAACAAAAAGCCAGAACTTTCGTTTCTAGATGAAAGCGGTGACGTTTGGCTTAATGGAAGAGGAGAAGCGTTTGTGAACCCTTTTCTCGAGGAAGTTTGGCACCACAACATCATGATTGCAAAAGAAGCAGCTATGGCAGGGTTTAAAGAGATTCAATTTGATTATGTTCGTTTCCCTGAAGGCTTTGAGACGAGAGATCGTGAGCTTGAATATTCAATTGGCAATTATGATCGCTTTGATCGTGTCCAAGCAGTCACAGACTTCGTATCGTTTGCAAAAGAAGAATTAGAGCCGTTTGATGTTGATGTCTCTGTCGATCTATTTGGTTATGCAACGGTTGAGCAAGAATCGGCTGGGATTGGACAGAACTTCTCCCGAATTGCAGAATCAGTGGACGTCATTTCTTCAATGATTTATCCGAGTCATTGGAGTGGGAATTTCGGTATTGAAGCACCGGACACGATGCCGTATGAGCTAATTAGTGCGTATGCAAAGGTTGAAAATCAGCGGATAAGCGAATTATCATCACCACCGATCACACGTCCGTGGATTCAAGATTTTACTGCGTCATGGCTCGGCGAAGGCAATTACATTCCATACGGACCCGAAGAAGTTGAAGCTCAAATTCAAGCGCTACAAGATCACGGGATTGATGAATACCTTATTTGGAATGCTGGAAATACCTACTCGGAAGGGACAAATTACGCGCCGAAACGCACATATTTTACAAAGTAATCTAAGCTTTTGTTTATTTTTTTAGGAAAAAAGGTTTAGGGAAAGAGTGTGAAGGGTACAAGTCAAATGTGAAGAGAAAATCAGGTGAATTGCTCACAGAATTGACCTTGCTTAGATTAGAATAATTATTGTATAATGAATGTAATCTCACTTTTTTAAAGCAAAGCAAGTGTGTACTTACGAGCAATTTGCTTTATGGAATACACGATGAAATGAGAATAGTAATCATTTTAGTATTGAACTTATTTGCAAAAGGGAGAGGGTCCTACTATGGTGACGTTGTTAACTTCGCCGAGCTGTACTTCTTGTCGAAAAGCGAAAAGTTGGTTGGAAGAACATAGCATCCCGTTTCAAGAGCGCAACATCTTTTCAGAACCTCTTTCAGTTGCTGAGGTTAAAGATATTGTTCGCATGACTGAAGATGGAACCGATGAGATTGTCTCAAAGCGCTCGAAGATTTTTCAAGAGCTTAATGTTGATGTGGACACGTTACCACTCCAGCAACTCTTTGAGTTAATTAGTGAACACCCTGGTTTGCTACGAAGACCGATCATTTTTGATGAGAAGCGTCTTCAAGTCGGATACAACGAAGCGGAGATTCGCCGTTTCTTACCACGCCAAATTCGCACATATTTCTTGCAAGAAGCGCAGAAGCTCGTTAATTGACAAAGTAAAACTTCTATCACCTTGCGGGTAGAAGTTTTTTTCTTTAAATGAGCAAATTACTTCATAAATGTATGCACTCTGATATACACTAATAAAACACCTTTTAAGATCACATTTCATGACACATGTGGCTCTTGAAATTCCATTTGATAAATGGTATAAATGAACAACCTTAGGAATAGCATTCTTTTCATGAGAAATGGTACAGTTATCCTTAACAAAGCCGGAGAGTTCGTATAGAATATAATGTAGAGACCACGAACACATCTCCATGAAGAATGTGAGCATCCACTTTAACCCGAGGAGGGAGAAATCGTGGAAATAGAAAGAATTAATGATACAACCATTAAATTTTATATTACCTATGCTGATATTGAGGATAGAGGTTTTGACAGCGAAGAGATCTGGTACAATCGTGAGCGTGGAGAAGAGTTTTTCTTTGAGATGATTAATGAAGCGCATGATCACGAGAATTTCGAGATTGAGGGCCCTCTATGGATTCAAGTTCAGGCATTTGATAAAGGACTGGAGATTGTCGTTACACGTGGCCAGATGAATGATGGCAATGTGAAGCTTGAAATCCCAGTTTCTAAAGACAAAGATGATGATATGGATGAAAGCATTGTAGATATGCTGGATGAGCAGCTACGTAGTCGTAAGAAGGAAAGAGATGCGGGAACTGTTGAAGATCCATTAAGTATTGTCATTGCGTTTGCTGATTTTGAAGATTTAATTCGATTGAGTCAATCTGTCACATTGAACCAAGTTAAAAATGAAGTTTACTCAATGGAGAACACGTATTACTTGCATATTGAATTTGATGATTTCTACGATGAAGATGAGCAAGACAATATTTTAAGTCGCGTCTTAGAGTTCGGAAATGAATCAGACGTATCGATTTATCGTATTAAAGAATACGGCAATACAATTGTTAGTGAAAATGGATTGCATGTCATATCCACGCACTTCTCATAAAAAAAGTGAATCCAATTGGATTTGCTTTTTTGCAGGATTTTTTATTCCTATGACGAATTACCTATTAATTAAAGGGGTTATGAGAGGAAGTGGACAATGTTCACAGCGATTAATAGTCATGGTGAAACGATTTGTCTTTTACATTTACAAAAGGATTCAACAAAAATGCGAGCGACTACATGGCATTGCCCCCAATGTCATGAAGAGGTAATCTACAAAAATGGACTTGCTAAGCGACCTCATTTTGCGCATACAAGTCAATCAATTTGTTCAAAGAAAGAAGAAGAGACAGAAGAGCATTTGCAAGGAAAACAACAATTGTATGAGTGGTTGCGTCCTTTTGCCGATGATCTTGAAATCGAAAAGTGGTTGCCCGATGTCAATCAACGACCAGATGTCTGGTGCGTTATAAATGGGGCGGTATATGTGTTTGAAGTACAATGCTCAGCAATTGAAAGAAAAGAAATTAAACGACGCTCGTCTAACTACTTTAACCATGGAATTCAAGTCATTTGGGTTTTGCCAGAGCGGTATTTGCATCGTTCATCAAGTTCTGTGTATTTGCAAGAGTGGCAACTTGAAACGTGTAGCGTTTTTCCACATTCTTATCCTCGTTTGTTGTTCATCGGAAAGCAGTTGCAAATGGTAACGCTTGTGAGTTATCTTTCTCCTCGCAAATCCTCTGCATTTACAGAATCACTGCCTTACACATATTCCAGTTTCAAAAAAATCATTCAGCCATCCTCAGTTAATTTAGAACAATTATCTGGCCAGCTGATCTATAAAAATGAGTGCCGTTATGGGAAGAGGCAACTAGCAAAAGGGCTGTCGTTACTCGTGCAGGAGGAGCTATTGGCTGCCCGGTGTCCAATCCACTTACATCCTTCCGAAGTCGGATGGTACGTTCCGGCACAAGTGTATATTAATGAACCCCCGTTAATTTGGCAATTGTACGTCTATTTAAACTTGCAAAAGCATCAAGATCAAGGTTTAGAGGAATGGATTGAAAGGGAAAGATCAGAAATAGCAAAACAATTGCAAATTACCGAACGCCAGGCGGAACTTGCGATGGTTCAATACTTTTATTTGTATAAACGAATGACCACCTTGGCGAATCGAGGAGCCACTCACCCATTCCCAAAGTCAGCGGATGAAGGTCATCGTTACGATCAAACGTGCTTTTTATATTCTAACTGCTCAATTACGAGAGCAGAGCTTGGTTAATTTAAGAAAAGCCTTTAAACCGTTTACGTTCATTGAACAAATGAACGGTAAACAAAATAGATATGAATAGCAATGGAACAGCAACCCATAAAGGAATAAACCGAAGTACAGACATTAGAAAGAGAACGTAGCTAACTACGATTGTTGTAATTCCTAAAACGAATGGTTTCATCATGCTACCTCCAATCTAAGTACAGTATATGTACGTAGTAATGGTAAACATGCTAAAAAAAACGGAAGAGTCATTACTCTTCCGTTCGACAATTGTATTTCCAAAACTCACCGTGCTTTACAGGAACGCATTCAACTTTTTGTTGAAGTTGTAATCGTTTCATCGCTGATTTGGTTTCTTTTGTCGTCAAATCAAACACTTCCGCAATTTCTGCGGTTGCAACGAGTGAATAATGCCTGACGAAAGACAATAAATCGTGTTTCATCTCGGGCACTGGTGTTTTGCCTAATACCTCAGTGAGAATATCTTCATACACATCATACGAATGTAGTCCCGAGATCATCACACCTGCATCTTCAATACAATCATTAAAGAAAATCATAGATGGTACTTCACTGACTCCCATTTCATTCTTCGTGCGAAGATCACTTTCTAATGCTTGTTTAGCCAAGTCAGAATGGAAGTCTTTTTGAAATTCAATCTCGTCTAGACCTGCTTCTTGTGCACATTTGAGTAATACATGGTCGTCTGTCACATCTTGCTTGTTTAGGAATAACGCTTCTCGCACACGCCTTAAAAAGCGCATGCCACATTGTCTGCCTTGCATCTCTGCTGCTTTTATAGCAATCGACGGTGTTTCAGGAACAGAAATCGGGTTCTCGTACCAAAAATCTCCGTCACAACACATCCCTGTTTGCGTACTCGTAATGTCCCATAGATCTGAAAGTGTACGTTGGTTTTGCTCATGAATTCGTGCACTTGCGTTTTCGGGCATGACTACATACCGTACTTTAATATATTGATTATACTCATTGAGTAATTTCTTTAGTTTTGGCTCAATGCCCCAACACAGTGGGCAAAGAGGATCAGTAAATACATAAATTTCTACACGATGATCGTTGATGAGGTGCTCTCGTTGATCGCCAGCAGCCTCACCGCAAGTCCCTGTATAATAATTGCACTGTTCTTTTGTCATTACCAAGGTACATCCCCCTTTCAAGATCTAATGTTGATTTACCATGTGTGAAGCTGTAAGTGATAATCGATGAAACCATTCTTCTGTAGCTTCTTGTGGTAGGTCATGATCCTCGATGGCAAGCTTCATACATACGAGCCATGCTTCTGCGCGTCTCGGTGTAATTTCAAATGGCAAATGTCTTGCTCGAAGTCTCGGATGCCCATGCTCTGCAGTATATAAGGGTTGTCCCCCTGTGAATTGTGTCATAAATTGAACTTGTTTCCGCTTCGTTTCGGTTAATTCTTCTGGAAATAATGGACTAAGATCAGGATGCTCAGAGACGTAATCATAAAAGGTCCCAATCACTCGCTCAAGAGCTTCTGTTCCGCCAAGACGTTCAAATAATGACGTTGGTTGAATGATTGTCATAACTTGTTAGCTCCCTTATAACGAACTATTATCATTGTAGCAACGAGTGAAGATCTCGGCAAATAGTATGAACTGGACAAAAAGAAGCATGAACTGTCGGTCGTTCATAATGACAGTTCATGCTTCTTATTTAATAAGTTAGGCAAGTCCATTGTATGTGTTTAGTACTTTAGGAACATACCGCTCAGTTTCCCTAAATGGAGGAACGCCATTGTAACGATCAACATTACCAGGTCCAGCATTGTAAGCAGCCAAAGCGAGTGTTACATCACCATTGTAGCGATTTAACATGTCACGTATGTATCGCGTACCACCATCAATATTCGCTCTTGGATCATAAGGGTTGTCGACATTTAATGATCGTGCAGTACCAGGCATGAGTTGCATTAACCCTTGCGCGCCAGCATGACTAGTAGCATTAGGGTTAAACGATGATTCATTTTCAATAATTGCATAAATTAGACGTTCATCTACCCCATATTTAGCAGCACTTTCTTGGATGTAAGCGTTAAAAGGCGTCGTTGGTAATGAGTTAGACATCCCATCTGTTACATTGCCATGTAGGAGCGTTGGGAATGTAGGTTGGCTCATGTTATGGTCATTTGTGGCTATGCCACTATGAACCGTTTGCGTTTGTAACGATTGCAAAATGGACGCAAAAGATAACGTAGCCGTTTGCTCTTTTACAATACTTGGTGCCTTTAGTGAAGATGTCGTGGGAAGGTGTGACAAAGGATGGATAGCTTTCAATACAACCCGCTCCTTATTCTGTAGTATACTTTGACTATAGCAAATGTTTTATTGTTTTTATAGCTTTTCTTTCCGTTTGAAAAAGCGTTTGACTTTCGGATCAGGTTCATCGGCAATTGACAAGTTAAATGATGACTGGATCGTATTCATTACGGAGTCGACATGTTGTTTTGATGTGCCTTCGAATTCTAGTTCATAATCATCCACCCTAGATAGCGACTATGATCAAAGAACAACGTCCCGCCTTCATATGGAATTGTCGCACGATTGGTTTCTAAAGATCCTAAATGGATAAGTCGAGTGCTTTCTATGAACCATTGCTCTTTCAGCCAAGTGAGTAGCTGAGACTGATCGCTTTGTGGCAATTCATTCGTATGAAGAGTTTCGTGCCGCTCCAAAGAGCCACTTTTTTCTTTAACTTTCAAGGTTAGCACATAGCTTCCAGATTTTTCACGAATGCGCAACACAGCGTTTCGTTCTTTTATTTGAAAGCTTCCTGTGTCAAAATAATGATTGTGCTGTGTCTGAAAGTCCTCTTTTTTCAACTTGAAATGATTACATAGCTTTGTAAACTCATCTGATGTAAGTAATTGTTTCGCTTCAATTTCAAATTCTTCATGAGTTGTCATGATCATCAACCTCCTGTTGCATTATGTCATAATCTAGGAGTAGTAAGCAAAGGAGATTAGCATTTATGTCCAATATAACCGTAGATCAAATCGCAATTGTCGATCAAAAAGCGATGATCATTCCAAAAGACGATTCGTTTAAAGTGTCGACATTCAAAGATGCCGAGCGAATGTTAGCTGATTCAGATGAATTAGCGTTCGTTTATGTCGTTGAAAACGAAGGATCATTTTATCATGTAAGGTTGCCAGAGATGTTTTGGCCAATACTCGAGGAAATTTACGAACATCATTATCCCGTTTATCTGGGAAATGAAGAGTTATTGCTTGACTCTTTCCAAGATGAGATGGAATATTTACTTGATAATATCCCAGATAATAATAACTACGGAAGCGAAATGGCTGACGCTGTTGTGAAACATTTTCTCGAAAGAAAGTGACTAAGGGAGAAGGTGTATGATGGAAAATTGGGAGTTAGACTTACAACCGTATAAACAAGCCGTTGAAGAATTAAAAGTGAAACTTAGAAGTTTACGTGAGCAATACCAACGCTCTTCTAGACATACACCGATTGAGTTTGTCACTGGAAGGGTAAAGCCGATTGGTAGCATTGAAGAAAAAGCAAAACGAAAAGACATTCCTTTACGTGAATTAGAGCAGCGGATGCAAGATATTGCTGGGATCCGTATCGTTTGCCAATTTGTAACAGATATCGATACGATTGTAGACATGATTCGAAGTCGTAAAGACATTACGATCATTAACGAGCGTGACTATATAAAGGAAAAGAAATCGAGCGGGTATCGCTCATTCCATATGGTGATTGATTATCCAGTTCATACGATTAAAGGAACGAAACATATTCTCGTTGAAATTCAGGTGCGAACGATGGCAATGAATTTCTGGGCGACGATTGAGCATTCTTTGAACTATAAATATCGTGGTGAAATTCCAGACGATATTAAAGAGCGATTGTATCGAGCTTCTGAAGCTGCTTATAATTTGGATGAAGAAATGTCAAAAATACAAGGTGAAGTGCGAGAGGCTCAGTCGATCATTGCACTAAGGCAAGGTGAACATCGAACATCATTTAAGAACGGATGATAAGGAGGGAACACGTGAACATGAAATACGACGTCACATCTCGTGGCGATGACACGTCTAATGAGATTGCTGAGTTAATTCGTAAAGGCTTAAATGAGCATCAGTTACAACAAGATGAACAAGAACCCGAGATTGTTATATCAGTTGGGGGAGATGGAACGTTACTTGAAGCTTTTCATAAGCATAAGCATCGGCTTCAACATACCTGTTTTGTTGGTGTACATACAGGACATTTAGGTTTTTACGCAGATTGGATTCCAGATGAAGCAGAAAAGTTGGTCATCCATATTGCAAAGACCCCTTTCCAAGTTGTAGAGTACCCGTTACTTGAAGTTACGGTTCGTTATCATCGTGCAGGATCATCAGATCGCCATTTGGCGCTTAATGAATGCACAGTTAAAACGACAGAAGGATCACTCGTTTGTAACGTTGAGATTAAAGGAGAAGTGTTTGAAACGTTTCGTGGAGACGGGTTGTGCATTTCTACACCTTCTGGGAGTACGGCATACAACAAAGCATTAGGAGGAGCGATTTTACATCCATCGCTCGCTTCGATGCAAATTGCTGAAATGGCATCGATTAATAACCGTGTCTACCGAACAATCGGTTCACCACTCGTACTACCAGAGCATCATACGTGTTTGTTAAAACCATTAAATGATGTGAGTATGCAAATGACGATTGATCATTATTCGCTCGTAAACAAGGATATTGAATCCATTCAGTGCCGCGTATCTGATGAATACGTCCGTTTTGCACGTTTTCGTCCGTTTCCATTTTGGAAGCGAGTAAAAGAGTCATTTATTGGTGAGTAGATTACTACATTGGGAATGGGAAGTACGTTCACAACATCATCCGCTAAAGCACTTTCTGCAAGAGGAAAAGAAGATGTCACGTCGAACGCTTACATTCATTAAACGCTTTGGAGAACTTCGTGTAAATGGAAAGAAAACAAATGTTAACACAGTGATTACGAATGGGGATCTCGTCACTGTTGGCATGCCATTAACGGATCACCCTGAACATTTTAGTGAAAACAACCAAACCATTGATATTCTATTTGAAGATAAACACCTCATTGTCGTAAACAAGCAACCAGGGATGAGTACGTTACCAACCCAAGGTGTACGCGGACGTTCATTAGCAGAAGCAATCATGCACTATGCGCGTATAAGTGAGCAATATTTTGGTGTGCATCCAGTAAATCGACTCGATCGCTTTACGAGTGGCATAGTAGTGTTTGCAAAACACCGGTACGCACATGACTTTTTAACAAAGTCTTTTCATGATAAACGTTACATCGCAGTAGTTGATGGACAGTTTCCGGTTGAAGAGAAGAAGATTTCATTACCGATCGGTCGCCATCGATCATCAATTGTGGAGCGGCAAGTGACGGTAACAGGCAAGCCGGCAAAAACAATAGTTAAACGTATTGAAGAACATAAACGGTACACAGTATTATCAGTGAAATTGTTTACGGGCCGTACACACCAAATACGTGTCCATCTAAGTGCGATTGGCTATCCAATTGTAGGTGATACATTGTATGGTTCAATATCGAATCAGCTTAATCGGCAAGCTTTGCATGCAGCCAACTACGTAACGGTTCACCCGATTACTCAAAAACCAATACAATTTTATGCACCTACTCCAAAAGACATCGTTCAACTTCTAAGTATCAACCTATAAAAACAACCAGACGCCTAAGCGTCTGGTTGTTTTTAATCAGTTTCAGCGTGATCGAAAGTGAAGCGGTAAATCTCATTGCCTTCATCGTCTTCAACGTAAGCTTCAATTCCAGTTAGCACGTGTTCCTCTTCTATAGGTTCTGAAAGAGGGAATGAGGCATTCACGACAAAACTCCCTTCAGCGCTAATGGAAAATTCTTCGCCGTCTGTAGCGATTGCATCGTAATCAATAATCTCTTGAAGATCTTCGTCTACAACATCAAAGTGTAAATAAATATCCTCAGTTGGCGTATCTTCCTCATTGATCATGCGAGCATGGATTGTCATAGAAGGTGGATCAGTCGTCAAATAAAGGGCAGACTCTTCAGGGTCATGTTGAACAATTCCATCAGTTTGCTTTGGGGTAGCACCACAAGCAGTAAGAAGGCTGAGTGTTAGTGCCAACGGTAAAATTCGTTTTGTTTTTTGCATAATCTATTCCTCACTTATAGTCATCGATTGTTTCTTCGTGTTCATAAGAATTAAATTTGTCTACTTGTAATGGCTGGTTGGAGCTAACCGTTGAAAATGTTAATTCAGGATAATGAAAAGCGGTTAACTTGCCACCAAATACACAACCAGTATCAATATTAATGGTAGCGTTAAAGACCCTTGGCGAAATGACGGGAGTATGTCCGTATATTACCCAAGGCATAGTACGCTTTTCATTTAACGCCCAATCGCGGCGTATTGGCGGCTGTCCTTTTTTTGTTGATTGATGATCAACGTCACCATAAAGCACAAATGATTGTATTTGGCGTCCGTTCTTACCGATGTCTTGTCGCTTAATTCCTGCATGACTACAAACAACGTTTCCATGATCTAATACTAAGTATAACGAAGACTGCTCATACAGTTGCATAAATTTCCTCTTGATGAGTTGATGTTCGTCTTGAGAGAGGGCATGGAGCTCCGCAACAGTCGTTTCGAGTCCGTGATTAATGACGACTCGATTGCCTTTAAAGTAGCGGTATAATTTGTTGCAATGGTTACCAGGAACATAAAGGGCTGTTTTACGCTCATATACGAGCCAGTGAACGAGACTAATCATTTGTAGTGAGTCGGGACCACGGTCTGTAATATCACCGATAAATACGAGCGTACGGTTTTCTGGATGTATTCCATTTTTGTAACCACAAGTTCGTATTAATTGTAAACATTCTTCATAACAACCGTGTGTGTCGCCAATGATGTCATAGAACTGTTCAGACATAATACGATTCACCTCTGATTAAAAATGATAGCAGTTTCAAATGGAGAATTCTAGTGAACGTATCGTGATTTTTCATTTCGACTATGTTATAATTATGACCAGGTACTAGAACGTGCATACAACCGGAAGGGGAAATGAATGATGGCTTTATCATTAGAAGGACGTACATACGTCATTATGGGAGTTGCCAATAAACGAAGTATCGCTTGGGGAATTACTCGCAGTTTAGCAAATGCAGGGGCAACACTTGTGTTTACGTATGCGGGTGAGCGGTTAGAGAAAAATGTGAGAGAGCTTGCGAGTTCAATTGGACAAACAGATTTTATTTACCCTTGTGACATTACGAGTGATGAAGAAATCGATGCAACGTTTAAACAAATTAAAGAAGAAGTAGGCGTCATTCATGGACTTGCTCATTGTATCGCATTTGCAAAGTCCGAAGATCTAGACGGTTCTTTTGTGGAAACGTCAAGAGAAGGGTTTAAGCTTGCGCATGACATTAGTGCATATTCATTAACAGCCGTTGCTCATGCAATTGATCGCCACGAACTAATGGCTGAAGGCGGTTCAATTGTAACATTGACATACCTAGGTGGAGAGCGTGTTGTTAAGAATTATAACGTTATGGGAGTCGCAAAAGCCGCACTAGATGCGAGCATGAAATATTTAGCGAACGATTTAGGCGCTAAAGGCATTCGTGTAAATGCGATTTCGGCAGGACCGATTCGTACACTTTCTGCTAAAGGAATTGCAGGGTTTAATAGTGTACTAAAAGAAATTGAAGATAAAGCACCTCTACACAGAACTGTAACGACTGAAGAAGTCGGTGATACGGCACTATTCTTAATGAGTGACTTATCTAAAGCGATTACTGGTGAGACGATTCACGTTGATGGGGGATACCATATTATCGGCATGGGTTAAATACTAAGGGTTTTGGCAATGCTTCTTAGTAAACGTATTGAGAAGCAAAGTGAGTGATCGGTATGTATTCGGCAGTTTCAGAACGATTTCTTCGTCTCATCCTTGAAAAGGATTACCGTCCTTTAACCGAGATGGAACGAGCGGAACTTAATGAAAGTAAAACATATTTACAAAACTATTATTGGGAAAAAGAAAAGCTGCAAGCGATGAGTTATTTGGCTTATGCTACAGAAGACGATGCATGGCAAAAAACGATTCATGAACAAGTTGATCGCTTAAATGGCCATTAAAAAAGCATGCGCGAATGCGCATGCTTTTTTATGTTGAAATTAGTAGCTAGAGCCACCAGCTTCTTCTGAAATACTAACATTTGAAAGATCGAATTGTCCGTTTGGATGTTGAACAAATCCTTCTACTGAATCAAGAATACCAACGCGAAGATCATCAAAAGCAGTATAGATCATTGGAGCTTCATCTACGAGAATTTCTTGAACTTGACTATATAGTTCTTCACGTTCTGATGGATCTTCTGCTTGACGTGCTTGATCTAACAATTCGTCAACTTCTTCATTTGTATAGAATGAGCGGTTCCAACTTCACCGTGGTTATCAGAGTGGAACAATGAGTACATGCCATAGTCTGCATCTCCAGTTACAGTAACCCAACCGAGTACGAACAGTTCACTGTCGCCTTCTCCAGTTTCTTCAAGGAACGCACCCCATTCAACTTGTTCGAGTTGTGCATTAATTCCGTTTGCATTTAACTGATCTTGAATGTAAACAGCTGTTTGTTCACGAATAGGGTTACCAGCGTTCATTTTAATTGTAATGTCAAACCCATCTTCGTACCCTGCTTCTGCTAACAATTCCTGAGCAAGTTCTGGGTCATAACCAATGTCTTCTAATTCAGGATCATAACCAAATACGAGTTCGTTAATTGGTCCCTTAGCACCTGAACCGTATCCTTCGTAAATTCCTTCAACAAGTTCTTCATTATTAATTGATAATGAGATGGCTTGACGTACTCGAACGTCATCTAAAGGTTCAGCTTCAGTATTAAAGCCAACATACGTTAAACTTAAGCTCGGTACAGCTAAAAGGCTTGCACCATCAATTGATTCAACTTGATTTACAAGTGCTGGTTGAATCTGGTCAGCAATATGAATGTCGCCATTTGTTAAGTTACCAATTCTTGTTGGCTCTTCTTCAATGACTTGGAAGACAACTGAATCGACATTTGCAGCGTCTCCCCAATAGTTTTCATTAGCAGTAAAGCGAATATCAGACCCTTGACTCCAAGAATCAAAAACGAATTGACCCGTTCCGCCTTCACCTTCACCAATATCGAGGTTAATTTCACCTGCATCATGTTGTTCAATGGCTACTTCGCTAATAATTCCACCAGCATTGTGTGCAAGGTGATTTGGAAGAGGTGCAAATGGGAACTCAGTGGTAATTTGAACAGTTTGCTCGTCTACGGCTTCAACAGAATCAATCATTTCGTAAAGAAATGCACCTTGAGAAGCTACTTCTGGATCTCTGATTCTATCAAGAGTCGCAACGACATCATCAGCAGTCAATTCTTCACCGTTATGAAATTCAATGCCTTCATGCAATGAAAATTCCCATGTAGTATCATCAATTTGTTCATAACTTTCAGCTAGACCATCTGTTGTTAATTCATTTGTTTCTGAATCAAGTGTGACGAGTGTTTCATAAACAAGAGAGCGGTATTTAGCAGATGGATTGTCATTCGATCCGTGTGGATCCATTGAAACCCCGTCTGCTGCAACAGCGATCACTAGCTCACCGCCGTCACCAGCTGCAACCTCACCGTCACCCTCGTCGTCACCATCTTCAGTCTCTTCTGTCTCTTCTGCTGAGCCGTCACTACCTTCAGTTTCTTCAGTCTCTTCTGGATCGGACGAACATGCAGCAAGTGCTAATGTAGCAGCTAATGATAGTGTTACGACACTTGACTTTTTAAACTTTCGCAATTTTATATCCCCCTTTTAATGTAAAACAAGTTTAGAAATACTATAAACTACGAATTAAAAACTTTCAATACTCTTTTTTGCGAAAAAAATATTAAAACAATACATTTATTTACGATTTACAACAATTTATTCCTGTTGTAAGCTTTGTATTATTGATTTTCGTTAAGTATAGTAAAAGGGGGCAACATGAAAGGTATTAGTTTCCAATAGTTTTCTTGAGGAAATGAGTGTACATTAAACGAATATCAATCACATTAAAAGAGAGAACGCATCGTAAACGGAGGAATATGACAGAAAAATTAACAGATTATATTGTATTCAGAGTGAACATTGATATAATTAAACGAACCATGTAAAATCATGTCGATGTTTCATTGTGCATGTAGCGCTTGTCGCTAAAGAATCATAATAAGAAGGGGTTGAGCAGCACATGGGGTCAACCGTTAACCAAAGCCCGGGTAAAGCAGAAATTGCAGCTCCGGAGTCTCGGTTTAAAGGATTAATGAAGCAACTTATTCGTAACAAATCATCTTTATTTGGCGGGATCATTCTCATTTTCTTCTTATTGATCGCGCTATCAACGGTGCTTTCCCAATGGATTCCAGGTTGGAACTTCTCTTTAATGACGCATAGTCCAACCTCAACAGACGTCTTAAATCGTTTTGCACCACCGTCTGCAGATCATTGGTTTGGTACTGACCAAAACGGACGAGACATTTACAGTCGGATTATTTTTGGTACACATCTTACGATTTGGATTGGAACTTCTGCAGTACTTATAGGTGCCGTTTTCGGAATATTTTTCGGTCTTTTAGCGGGCTACTATGGAAAGATTTGGGATACAATTATTATGCGTGCAGCAGATATCCTACTTGCGTTCCCAGGAATTCTTTTAGCACTTGCAATTGTTAGTGCTTTAGGTGCAAGTATGAACAACGTAATTATCGCACTTTCCATCTATAATATTCCTGTATTTGCAAGGATTGTTCGCGGTTCCGTACTTGAAGTGAAGAATATTGAGTACGTGGAAGCGATTCGAGCACTCGGTGCAAGAGACGGCAAAATTATTTTCCAACATATCTTACCGAACGTATCTTCACCAATCATTGTACAAGCCTCTTTACAAATTGCGACGACAATTCTAAGTGCCGCAGGTTTATCTTTCCTCGGTGTAGGGGTGCAACCACCGCTTCCTGAGTGGGGTGCAATGTTAAATGATGGAAGATCGTACATGTGGGACAACCCACACTTAACTATATTCCCAGGAATTGCAATTGTGTTACTCGTACTCGCTTTCAACATGTTAGGTGATGGTTTACGAGATGCACTTGATCCGAGATCGAAAAAGTAAGGAGGAATAGACGTGCATATTTTCATTTTACGCCGCTTGTTACAGCTTATACCGGTATTGTTCGGTGTTACCCTCGTTGCCTTTTTGATCATTCAATTAGTACCTGGGGATGTAGCCCAAGTTATGGCAGGGGAAGCTGCTTCTGAAGCTCAATTAGAACAAATGAGAGAAAATTTAGGATTAAATGATCCACTCGTCGTTCAGTACGGTCGTTTCTTAGGAGATCTCATCATGTTTGACCTTGGAGAATCGGTTCGAACTGGACAACCAGTAATGGATATCATAGCACCGCGCTTTATAATAACTGTTGAACTGGCCCTTTGGGGTATGGTCGTAGCTGTTTCTGTAGGTCTGTTCTTCGGAATTCTTTCAGCGACGTACCGTAATACAATTCGTGACTATGGAACAATGACGTTGGCCGTTGTAGGTCTGTCAATGCCAAACTTCTGGTTAGGTCTCCTTTTGATCTACTGGTTCTCGATACAACTCGGAGTTTTACCGACCTCTGGTTGGGGGACGTGGCAGCAAGTCATCATGCCAGCCATAACGATGGGTACAGCAGGTGCCGCAGTTATTGCAAGAATGACACGTTCGAGCATGTTAGAAGTCATTGATCAAGATTATGTACGTACAGCTCGTGCTAAAGGTGTAAGTGAGCGCTTTGTCGTCTATAAGCACGCATTTCGTAATGCATTAATACCTGTTGTGACAGTCATTGGTCTACAATTCGGTTATTTCTTAAGTGGAGCTGTACTTACAGAGAACGTATTTGCGATTAACGGACTAGGGCGACTCGTTGTAGATGCCATTAGTCAACGAGATTTTCCAGTTGTACAAGGTGCAGTAATCGTACTTGCAATCACGTTTGTTTTCGTGAACTTCCTCGTCGATATTGCGTACCGAGTATTAAACAAACGAATTGATTTGAACTAATTCATGGTAGAAGCCCACGATCCGATATTGTATAAAGGAGGTCATGGACATGGCTTCAAACGAACAGACACCTGTACTTGAAGTAAAAGGATTACAAACATCATTCTTTACGCCTGATGGAGAAGTTAAGGCCGTTGACGGCGTTGATTTTAGCGTTAATAGTAACGAGACATTAGGAATCGTAGGAGAGTCAGGTTCAGGTAAGAGTATTACGTCACTTTCAGTTATGCGATTAATCCAACATCCTGGTAAAATTGTTGGGGGAACGATTGAACTAAGCGGCGAAGATTTATTAAAGAAATCAAAGCAACAATTTGCAAAGTATCGAGGCAACCGTCTTTCAATGATTTTCCAAGAGCCAATGACATCGTTAAACCCAGTGTTTACAGTCGGTTCTCAAATTGCTGAAGCGGTTCGTATTCATAAGAAACTCGACAAAAAAGCAGCATGGCAAGAAGCAGTTAACATGCTGAAACTTGTCGGAATTCCAGCGCCAGAGGATCGTGCTAAGCGTTATCCTCATGAGTTATCTGGAGGGATGCGTCAGCGTGTGATGATCGCGATTGCACTTTCATGTGACCCTGAACTTCTGATCGCAGATGAACCAACAACAGCACTTGACGTAACCATTCAAGCGCAAATTCTAGAACTAATCAAAGAGCTTCAAGAGAAGTCAGGAATGGCCGTTCTAATGATTACACACGATTTAGGTGTTATTGCTGAAACGGCAGATAAAGTTGTTGTAATGTACGCGGGTGAAGTAGTGGAGCAAGCAGATGTGAAGACATTGTTTAAGCGACCATTACACCCATATACTCAAGGGTTAATGAATGCGATTCCACGTCACGATATTGACCTTGATGAGCTTGAAATGATCCCAGGAACGGTTCCAACGCCGCAGAACATGCCAAGCGGTTGTCGCTTTGCAGAGCGTTGCCCTTATGCTAGAGATCTTTGTGTAGAGAAGCATCCAGAACTCGCAACACCTTCTAACAATGTGGATGAAGGTATTACGACAGGTCAAACACGTTGCTGGATTTATACGGATGAATGGGATGGACCGAACCCGACGAAAGGGGTTGCAACGAATCAATGACAACACCGTTATTTGAAGCAAAGAATTTACAAAAGTACTTTCCAGTAAAAGGCGGAATTCTAAATCGTACGCAAGCCCAAGTTAAAGCGGTCGATGACGTATCCTTCGCTATAAATCCTGGTGAGACACTTAGTATTGTAGGAGAATCTGGTTGTGGTAAATCAACGACAGGTCGAGCAATTTTACGACTTGATGACCCTACTGACGGAGAAATCCTTTTTGAAGGGCAAAACCTTATGGAGCTTAGCAAATCTGATTTACGTCAAAAGCGTAAAGAAATGCAGATTATTTTCCAAGATCCATATGCGTCTTTGAACCCACGACAAAAGGTTAAACAAATTCTCGATGAAGCGATGGCAATTCAAGGTGTTGTTCCTAAAGCAAAGCGCCCTGAGCGTATTCGTGAATTGATGGAAGTTGTTGGTTTAAGGCCAGAACAAGCAGAACGTTACCCATTCCAATTTAGTGGGGGACAACGTCAAAGAATCGGGATTGCCCGAGCTTTGTCTGTAGATCCTAAGCTCATTGTTTGTGATGAAGCTGTATCTGCTCTTGACGTGTCAACACAAGCACAAGTATTAAACTTGTTAAAGAAACTACAAAAAGATCTAGATTTAACGTATTTGTTTATCTCTCATGATCTAGGGGTTGTTCGTCACATCTCTGATCGAGTGATCGTTATGTATCTCGGTAAGATCGTCGAAATTGCTGATAAAAGAGATCTCTTTGATAGTCCAAGACATCCATATACTCGTGCATTGTTATCGGCGATTCCAATTCCAGATCCATCGAAAACGAGAGAACGAATCGTTTTACAAGGTGATGTTCCTTCACCAATGAATCCGCCATCTGGCTGTAGATTCCACACACGTTGCCCGTTTGCAACAGATATTTGTAAGGCAGAGGAGCCAGAACTTCGTTCAACGACGTTCATGAATGAAACTCATAAGGCTGCATGCCATCATATCGAAAAGATTGCGGAAACTGAAAAGACTTCAATCGTATAAGTAAAACAAGTCGCTCTAAGGAGCGACTTGTTTTTGTTTATTTGCATTAGCAGTATGCAGAACCTACGATTATGAGTAAGATGAAAAGCACAACAACAAATGCAAATCCGCCTAAACCGTTTGATCCACCATATCCACCGCTATGACAACATTCTGACATGTAGCATTCCTCCTGGAATCTTGAATTCTTAGAGAACCGCTTGCTCTCCATACTAACCTATGCATAGCACCTAAAACGGGTGTGTAAGAAATTTGAAATCGGGCGCTTTACCTACTCAGCTTTGAAAGTAATCATAGCTTGTAATTCCATGAATACAATGTGGTAATACGATGGGTAAAGGGAGGAAGGGTATGAGTACGAAAAAAAGACACAATCAAGTTCAACCTCTTCTATATATTGATAATCCGAACCATTCAATGCCAACGGTTGGTGATAATGAACTTGAACTTCTATACAAAAGAACGGTAAAAGAACATTTGGAAGAAATTGAGGAAAAAGAGCCTGTAAAAGAGCTTTCTCCAACGCATGTGAATGACGAACTAGTGTCGGAACAAAACGATGTAAGTGAAGAAGTTTTACCTGATTCCAATGAAGATGAGGTGCCCAAGAAGCGATCATTTGATTTGAATCGACATCTTGGACCGAATTGGCAGAAGTCCATTGAATCCCCAAATTCTAAAGCAAATGAAATATTGCGTGATGCGATTGAAGAAAGAGTTAGAAAAACGAACGAGACGAACAAAAAAGAAGTACGAACGAGTGAAGAAAAGACGCATTCACGCAAATCTTCAGAACAGCTTGTCCAGCCTTCACGTAAAAAAGGGTTTGAAAATCGTTCGACAGAAGATAAAGTAAGGTTGCTTTATAAAATGAGAACGCTAAATCCAACCGTTTGTATTTGCCAAACGAAAGAAGAAACATGGGTCGGCAACGTAACTGATATTGAAGAAGATCAATTTACGATGCAGACCCAACAATTACCTTATCAAGTAACGATACGGTACGAGGATGTCATTGACTTAACCCTCGACCATTTCTCTAGTGTTTAATACCTTAGATGCCAGGTGCTGGTGGAATTGTCCCGATAGGGTTATCAACAAGGCCTGGATCTAAACATTGGATTGCGCAGAAGCAGCTTAAATCTACTTCAATGCAGCAGTTCGTGCGTTCTAGTGAAACAACATCTGATAAAGATGTTGGATCTACGCAACAAGATTGTGTAAAGAGAATGTCGCCTGTTGGACGAAGTAGTGATAATGTCGCACAGCAAGACTTTTCACAAATGTTCTCAACTCTGAAGAATACAGTTTCAAAAACATCTGGGAAGTCGGCTGTTAAACACCAGTTGCCCAAAACAATTCACCTGTTTTACCTTTTAACATGAATGGGATCGTATCATTGAAACGCCCGTTCGGCTTTAAGAGATTAGTAAAACAACTGTTTGCGCAGCTCCCTTTTTTTTCTACGGCATCTTGTGCTTCACTAATCGCAAGCACTGCATCGCACACGCAGTTGCCAGTATCGAAATCTTTGCGACCGCAGCTCACGCTCATCACTCCTTTAGGTTTTCCTTCATGTTCGCTATATCGTATGTACGTTTACCCTAAAGCGTGTGTAGTTTTATTTTCGATTAAAAAAATCGCTTCGTATCAATGGTTTACGCCGATTAATTTCAGCTGAATTGATCGTGAAATGTGTTTGATTTCTAAAATACGGGTAAATGATTTGTAAGGAGTGATGATGATGGGTTATGTTCCACATGTGCATAATGATGTCGCAACTCAATACGGCTCACGTTTGTCAGGAAAACAATCTAATCACGCGGCTGTCCTTCAAGTAGCAAGAGTAAATCGGTACACACGTGAACAACAGCCGTCTTCTTATGTGAAGAACATGGAACAAAGGTGGTTGCACCAACGAAGGTTACAAGCGAGTGTAACTGGTAAAGGGAAACAAATCGATCGTATCATATAAAAAATCCGACCCATTAAGGTCGGATTTTTAGTTTATCGTTTTCTCCATCGTTACGTGCGGAATTCCTGCATCCAAAAATTCTTTTTCAGACGTTACGCTATAGCCAATACGCTCGTAGAACCCGCGAGCTTGGGTTTGGGCATTAAGCTTAACCTTTTCTCCATTATTCATAGCTACATAACTCTCAAGTGCATCCATGACCGCTTTACCAGCGCCAGCACCACGGTGTTGTTCCAATATACAAATCCGCTCGGCTTTTCCAGTCGTTCCAAGCCAGCGTACGCGTCCTGCTCCAACGTATTGTTGATTACTTTCTAGAAGAAAATGAACGCTCTCATCTTCAAATTCATCCCACTCATCTTCTTCAGACACTTCTTGTTCAATGACAAAAACGTCGTAGCGGATTTGCTGGACTTGTTTCATTTCTTCTTCAGTTGTTGCGATGATTGCTTTCATAGTATTCTCTCCTTACCGTTTTAAAGCCAGTGGAATTCAAGTGCTTCCGGGAGTAAAGGCCCCCAAGTGAACCACGTATGGTTGCCTTGATCGATCTTTTTGTAGTCGTAGGATTGAAGTTTATTTGCGAATAATTCATGAAGTGATTCATTCATCTCAATAAAGTCCAAGACTCTACCGTCTGTCGCTTTTACTTCACGCTCATCACTTCCAAATTGGTGATACATCTTAAGTGAATGTAGGGAGTTGCTTTCAGTGACCATCGTTTTTAATTGATCATCAACATAGGGAGAGAAGAGAACGGCTCGTTGGAATGTATCAGGGTAAGTTAAGCAAGCCATCAATGCCAAAGATGCTGAAAGTGAATCACCCATTAGTAATCTCGAATCAGGGTCTTGATTTAAATTGTATTTGTTTTCAAGCATCGGTAAAAGTTCTTCTTTGATAAACCGTAAATAATCGTTCGTATGCTCTCCATCAGGAGCATACCATTTCCGTCTCATGGCGACTCGTGGGTATGGAACACCGACGACAATCGTTTCAGGACCGCTGTCTTCTAGAATGAAATGTTCAATTTTTTGGTCGACTTTTCCGAGTTTAAAGAAGTCTTGTCCATCGCCAGTAATGATTAGGTTATAGCTGAAGTTTTCATGATAGTTCGGTGGAATATATACGTGCAAATCAAACTCATGATCAAGCAATTTACTTTGTAAATGAAGGGTTTCAACAGTTCCGTCCAAGTGAAAATCGCTCCTTTTATGACTTCAAATTCTCTCCAAGTATAGCATATTACAGTAAAATTTGGCGTTGTATGTGAATATGTTACATTAAAGACAGGGGGAATGGTCGTGAGGGATGAAAAAATTATCGTTACTGGCGATATCATTTCGCATCACGCACGGACGAAGTTGCAAGAGCGAGGAGTAGAGATTGACGCGATCGCAGAAATTGTATATGATTTACAACACCCATACGCGCCTAATCTTACAATGGTGGAGTGTGTTGAAAGTGTTGATGCTGTGCTCGTGAAAAGAGAGATCCAACATGCTATACTGGTTGGCATAGAATTGGACGTATTAGCAGAAGAAGGTCGTTTAAGTGAACCTTTATTATCACTAATTACAGGTGATGAGAGTTTATTTGGAATTGATGAAACGATCGCCCTTGGCTCTGTTTTTGGTTTCGGTAGCATTGCTGTGACAACATTTGGGTATCTTGATAAAGAGAAGACTGGAATTATACGAAAACTGGACCGTTCAACGGATCAGGTGAATACGTTTTAGATGATTTAGTATGTAGCATTGCAGCGAATGCATCAGCGAGGTTGGCGCATCGATTGCGTGATCGCGATGAAGCAGAAACGAAAGTCGTCATAAGAAAGCCTGAAGATGAAGAACTGATCGGCTAGTTAAAGGAGCAGTAGGAATGAAGCGTGGACCACATTGGATTTATTTTAAACAAACATTCCGTTCTAAATTTCAAGCTGGTTGTATAAAAGCAAAGCTTGAAGACAATTGGCAAAATGGGTATGAGGTTGGTCCACTTGTCGAGATCATCCGCCTTAGAAATGATAAATATGTTGTACGTTATACGTATGATGAATAAAGACTCCTTGAGAAGAGGGAGTATGAAACATGGTATGACTTAGAAGAGTCATACCATGTTTCATTTTAAGATAAATGTAGTCTAATTGAGTAGGTTGAAAAGTTGGATAGGGTGCGCTATGGTTAACTGAATAATTAGTTTGAAAATTCATTACATAATAATGTATTCAGAAAGGTGAACATAACGATCTTGTTGGAGGGAATTAATCGTGAATACACATGTGTCAGCAACGCTGAAAAAACAAATTAAAGAGCAAATTGCGTTGAATGAAGAAGAGTATTTGAATCTTTTATTTGAGTTGTTACGGCAACCTAGCATAAGTGCTCAACAAATTGGTGTAGACGAATGCGCACAGATTTTAAAGCGTCAATTGCTAGATTACGACATTGAAGCTACGATTTACGAAACAAAAGGTAGTCCGATTGTATATGGTGAAATCATTAATCCGAAGAACACAAAAACAATTTTGATCTACGGACATTACGATGTGCAACCTCCAGAGCCAATTGAAGCTTGGGAGACACCACCATTTGAACCGTCAATTAGAAATGGAAAGATCTATGCAAGGGGAGTTGGGGATAATAAAGGGCAAATGCTTGCACATGTCTTTGCAATTAAGACGTTGCGAGATCTTCAAGTTGACTTGCCTGTCAATGTCAAATTTTTATTTGATGGGGAAGAAGAAAGCAGTAGCCATAGTCTTCCTGCGTTCATAAAAGAGCACCAAGAGTTGTTAGCTGCAGATGTGTTGTACAATGCAGATGGTCCGTTGGATAGTACAGGTCGTCCAATCGTTTATTTAGGCAATCGGGGAATGTTGTATGTCGAGCTTACAGCGATTGGTGCGACACAAGACAATCACTCTGGCAATAAAGGCAATATCGTACCAAACCCTGCATGGAAACTTATCAATGTATTGCAATCGATGCGAGAAGGAACCGATGGAGAAGTTCTAATTGAAGGGTTTTATGATGATGTTCGTCCAGTGACGATCAAAGATATTCGGCATTTGCAAGAGCAGCCATTTGATCTTCAAGAGACGGGGCGAGTTATTGGGTATGAAGCGTTAGATATGAGTGGTGAAGAATATTATGAGAAGTTGACACTTACACCGACATTTAACATTAGTGGTCTATCAAGTGGCTATTCTGGAACTGGGAAAAAGACGGTCATTCCAAGTGAGGCCAAAGTGAAAATTGATATTCGACTTGTTGCTGATCAAGATCCTGACGATATATATAGGAAACTCGTTGCTCATATTCAGCAGGTGGATCCGTCTTTAGACATTGAATGGGTTGGTGCGAGTAAGCCAACGAGAACATCAATGGAACTTGAAAGCGTTAGGCAAATCATTTCCTCCGTACACGATGCTCATGAATTGAAGCCAATCGTTTTACCAGCGATTGGAGCAACGTTTCCCGGTTATCTTTTTCAAGAGTTACTCAAAACGCCATCACTGTTAATTCCATACGCGAATGCAGATGAAGATAACCACGCACCGAATGAAAATATGGATGTGGAGTTGTTTTTTAAAGGAATTGAAACAACGTGTCATGTCATCCTTAATATTGGAAAGTGACAGCCATAAACACCAATAGAAAAACCTAGCATTCCCTTATGCTAGGTTTTTTCCTAAGTTTGCTTTACGCGTTTGGTTGAACCATCTTCGCAGGATCTACCCATTCGTTGAATTGCTCTTCAGTAAGGTGACCGCTTTGAAGTGCTGCTTCTTTAAGTGTTAAACCTTCTTGATGAGCATGCTTAGCAATCGCTGCAGCGTTCTCATATCCAATGTGTGGATTTAACGCTGTTACAAGCATCAGTGAGTTCTTCACGTGGTTTGCAATGTTTGCTTCTTCAGCTTCTAATCCTTCGATACAACGATCGTGGAACGAGTGCATGGCATCTGTAAGAAGTTGAACAGACTGTAAGAAGTTATAAATAATAACTGGTTTAAAGACATTTAATTCAAAGTTCCCTTGGCTAGCTGCAAAACCGATTGCAGCATCGTTACCCATCACTTGTGTCGCGACCATCGTAAGTGCTTCACTTTGAGTAGGGTTTACTTTCCCGGGCATAATTGAGCTTCCTGGTTCGTTCGCAGGAATCGTTAACTCGCCGATTCCAGAACGTGGACCGCTTGCTAACCAACGAACGTCGTTGGCGATTTTCATAAGGTCAGCAGCAAGTGCTTTAATGGCACCGTGAGCGTAAGTCGTGTCATCGTGACTCGTTAACGCATGGAATTTGTTCGGTGCAGAACGGAATGGGAATGACGTGTATTCACTAATGAAGCCGGCAGTACGATCACCAAATTCTGGGTGAGCGTTAATTCCTGTTCCTACTGCTGTTCCACCAATAGCCAAGTCGTGCAAGTGGCGAATACTTTCGCTAATCATCGTTTCAGATTTACGAAGCATTTCATACCAACCGCTTACTTCTTGTCCGAGTGTAAGTGGTGTTGCATCTTGAAGGTGTGTACGACCGATTTTAATGATCGAGTCAAATTGCTCTGATTTTTGTTGTAGTGTTTGTTTAAGCTTTGCTAATGCGGGTAGTAATCTCTGGTTGACATCGCTTACAGCTGCAATGTGCATTGCAGTTGGGAACGTATCGTTCGAGCTTTGTGAACGGTTCACATCATCGTTTGGATGAATGGTAATGTCTTTTCCTTGTTCTTGCAGGATTTCTGTTCCTCTTCGCGCAAGAACTTCGTTCATGTTCATGTTTGATTGCGTTCCACTACCTGTTTGCCAAACGACAAGCGGGAAGTGGCTGTCCCATTTACCTGCGAGAACTTCATCTGCAGCTTTTGCAATGGCATCTGCACGTTCGCTATCAAGCTTGCCGAGACTTTCATTTGCTCGTGCTGCAGCTTTCTTTAAAATTGCAAATCCGAGTACCACTTCACGTGGCATTTTTTCTGAACCGATTGGGAAGTTGTGAACACTACGTTGTGTTTGGGCACCCCAATGTTTATCTGCTGGTACTTGCATTTCACCTAGCGTATCTTTTTCAATACGATATTCCATCTAGTAATCGCTCCCTGTAAATAAGAATAAACATGGATTGACAGATTTCACTGTCCTTACTATCATAAACCACTTTTCATGGAAGAAAAAGAGAGCGATAAATAAAAACAAAAAAATAATAATTTTTTTTATGAAATCTGGTTTAAAAGGTAAGTTATTGAGGTATATAAGAGCTAACAGGGTAAATGGTGAATACGAGAAGCGTCGACACGTTATCGGGTAACGTGCTTGTACACATAACTTCTTAACAGTATCAGGAACTACGCCCTCCTGAAGATATAGCATATGTCCCCCTGTAACGTGTGCGACTATCATTTACTGTTATTCCCACCCTGCCTGCATCCCTCATCCTCTGTTGTGACTCCGCCGTCCCCTGCGGAGTCACTTTTTTGTTCAAAAAAGGAGTGTATATGATGAAGATCATTGCAATTAGTGGTAGCTTACGACAGCATTCGTTGAATTCAAAACTATTAGCAGAAGCGGTATCAATGAAACCAGACAGTGTAACGATCACTCCGTATGAGATTCAAGAGATTCCGCTATTTAATGGAGATTTAGAAGAAGATGGTGGTCCTGAGGCTGTATTGAGTCTTAAACGAGCGTTGAAAGAAAGCGATGGTTTGTTGATTGTAACGCCTGAATATCATGAGAGTATGCCGGGGGTTATCAAAAACGTGCTTGATTGGGTAGGTAGTGATGCGAATGAAAATGTATTAAGAAACCTACCCGTTGGTGTAATTGGCGCATCACCGACACGATTTGGTACAGCGCATGCGCAAAAGCAAGTGAAACAAGCACTCATTGCCGCAGGTTCGGAAGTGTTCCAAAAACCTGAAGTTTATGTCGCAAAGGCTAATGAAAAGTTCGATGATAAAGGTAATCTAACCGACGAACGCACACAAAAAACAGTAACGCGTTATTTGCAATCATTTACTTCTTGGATCAGTGAGAAAATCTAACGTTTAAATCATAGAAGAGCGGGAATAGCCATAGTAAGGCCATTTTTTGAAATGGTTAAATTTAGGAGGCTATTAATCGTGAAAAGCAATGAACAGCCCATGAATTACACAGAACTAATGGAAAAGGCAATGCACCAAGCTCACGGAGTAAGCACGCAGGAATATCAATCAGATGTAGAGAAGATGATTGAAGTTGAAAAGAAGCGTGAGCAGAGCTACGAACAAGCAAAAAAAGTTCATCTAATATGAAAAACCCTTGAACGATTTTTCGTTCAAGGGATTTATTTTGTATTCATAAAGAGATCCCACACATCGCCAAAGCGCATGTCAGCGACTTCTTTAAACATTTTATCTTTGTCTTTCTTTTTACTTAAATCACCTTGAATGATAATTTCCACCGTTTGATTTCGATCAACTAAGATCGCCCTCACACTCAAGACATTCGTTAATAATCCTGCAATCACAGCGATCTGTTCGGGTGTAAGTTGATTTTTGTTGGATTTCTTTTTATCTCCACTCATGATTGCAGCCTCCCTAGTGAATTAGGATAATGCTACGACTTCCAACTCATCGTCATCACCAGCATCTCTTGAATAGCCAAGAGAGAAAAGACCAAATAGTAAGATGACGATAAATAAGAGGAGTTCTTGGTTATCATTTTGATCGCTCAAAGAGACCAGCTCCTTCATTGTCTTCATATTAACCTATGCAAAGAGTAGGCGAATGTGAAGGCGTGAAATAATAAAAACGTCTCCTCATATTAAAGGAGACGTTTTTATTGAGTGTTATTAGATGGTACGCTCAGTAATCTTTGTTTCTTGACCACCAAAAGTACGGTATGCACCGTGACGGACTGCACCGACATACTCATTTAAGCGAACACCGTGTTCAATAGCAGCTGTAACAAAAGCTTTAGCTGTACGAATTGCATCGTGTACATCAGTTCCTTTTGCTAATTCTGCTGTAATTGCAGCGGCGAATGTACATCCAGCACCATGATTGTACGTTGTGTCGATTTTCTCGGTTTCAAGGACAATAAAGGATTTACCATCGTATACAACATCGACTGCACGATCGTGTTCGAGTTGCTTTCCACCTTTTACAACAACATATTGAGTACCACGTTCGTGAATTTTGCCTGCCGCTTCTTTCATTTGTTCAATCGTAGTGATTTTCTCCATTTGAGCAAGTTGAGAAGCTTCGAATAAATTCGGTGTTGCAACTTTCGCAACGGGTACGAGCACTTCACGTAATGCATCTGCAGTTTCTGGGTGTAGTACTTCGTCCTCGCCTTTGCAAACGAGTACTGGGTCTACGACAGAGTTTGTTAGGTTGTGTGCTTTTATTTTATTTGCAGCAAGTTCAATGACGTCAACAGAACCAAGCATGCCTGTCTTCATGGCATCTACACCAATTGATAAAATCGTATTCAATTGGGTTTCGACTGTATCGACAGGTTGTGGAAATACTTGATGATGCCATCCTTCAGGTTTCATCGCAACTATCGTTGTTAATGCGTTCATTCCATAAACGCCGAGATCTTGAAAGGTTTTTAGGTCAGCTTGTATTCCTGCTCCGCCGCTTGAATCAGATCCTGCAATCGTTAATGCTTTAGCAATTGACATAATCGTTATAGATCCCCCTTGATGATAAGCTCATACTACGTTTATTATAAGCTGTTTTGTAGAACATTGACAACAATTGTAACTGAATAAAGACACATGTATAGCTGAACACGTTCATCGTAAACTTGTGTGCTTGATTAAGAGATCATTAGTTAGAAATTTTATGAGACAAAATCAGAACAGTTTAGAAATGTAGACATGTTTGCCAAGCTATTGCATATTCCTCAAAGTAGAGAATTGTTTACGAAAGAGAACCCCAAGACGACTACTTAAAGGAGGAAGGAACGTTATATGAAGAAGCGATGGGTGTTTGTGAGCGCGTTAGCATTAACGTTAGTATTAGCAGCTTGTGGATCTTCAGAATCATCCGATGTTGAGGGTATGGAAGATTCGAATGAAACGGCTGCAGTAGAACAAGAGTCAGAGGCAACAGGATTGCATGAATTTGAGTATATGAATCAAGATAATGAAGTTGTTACAAATGAAGATTTGAAAGGGAAGTATTCCCTCGTCAATATGGTCTTCACACGTTGCCCAACTGTTTGTAATTTAATGACACCGAACATGACGAATTTGCAAAATGAGTTAGATGAAAAAGGGCTAGACGTAAACCTTGTTTCGTTTACGGTAGATCCTGAACACGACACACCTGAAAAACTTAAAGCGTATGGTGAACAATACGATGCAGATTTCTCTAATTGGGATTTCCTAACAGGATATGACCGTGAAGAAGTTGAAAGCTTTGCAGCTAGTTCATTTAATAGTGTCGTACAATCTCATCCTGAAAATGACGATATTATCCACTCGACACAAACGTATTTACTCGATATGAATGGTCAAGTTGTTGAACAATTTGACGGATTAGAAGTCGATAAAGAACCGATTATCGATGCAATTGAAACACTTGTAGAAATGGAAAAATAAAAAAACTGAGCTGACGGTTGTACCGTCCAGCTCAGTTTTTTAGTCATTCATCATTTGATGATCCACAAGTTCTCGATAAAGTGGATGATTTTCATATAATGCTTGGTGGTTGCCAGCGCCAGTCACGACCCCGCGTTCCAACACAATGAGCTGATGTGCATCTTTCACGGTTGAAAGTCGATGTGCAATCACAAGCGTTGTACGGTTTTTCATGAGAGATTGTAGTGCTTCTTGAACTAACGCTTCAGAGTGACTATCTAAATGAGCGGTTGCTTCGTCTAGTAGTAGCAGTTCAGGATCACGAATAATAGCTCTAGCAATTGCTAGTCGTTGTCTTTGTCCACCAGATACGCGTATTCCCCGCTCGCCAACTTCGGTTGAGTATCCTTGCGGAAGGTCTTCAATAAAGCTCGATAAATTCGCTTTTAAAACGGCGTCTTTAACTGTCTGTTCGTCAACATCGTCCAAGCCGTACGTGAGGTTTTTGTAGATACTTCCTGCCATTAACGGTGAATCTTGTGATACGTAAGCGATTTTACTACGCCAATCATGTAATTTATGCGACTGAATGTTTGTACCATCGTAATAAATGTTTCCTTCATTCGGGAGGTAAAACCGCTCAATCAAAGAGAATAACGTAGTTTTACCAGCGCCACTTGGACCGACAAAAGCTGTCATTTGTCCAGAGCGTGCGGTAAATGAGACGTTAGATAAAATTGTTTTCTCAGTGTTGTATTCAAAAGATATATTGTTAAACGTTAGGTCCGTTGAATCGGTTTTCTCCGATGAATTGAGTTTTTCTTTCTCAGAATTAAATTCAAAGATCGATTGAATACGATCGGTGGCGCCCATTGCTTTTTGAAATTGCGTATAAAATTGAGCCAGTTGTGTCACAGGGAAGATAATCTGGAAAATGTAAAAGACAACCGCAACGAGCGCACCAGCGGTCAATGTTCCTTGAGCGACTTGAATGCCTCCATATCCAAAGACGATAACGAGTGCTACAAGGGTTACCGTCGTCATGAGTGGCATAACAATAGCCATAATCTTGCCTTCTCTCATCCCAAAACCAAATAATGATTGAATTCGTGATTTTCCTTGTTTCTCTTCCACAGGTTCTGCGATGGACAATTTAACGAGTCTGATCTCGCCTAAAACACGCCCTAAATCCCCTTGAAATGCAGCCGTTTCATCTTGCAGTGATTTAGAGACCGTATACATGCGACTACCTAATGGTAAGATGACGAGCATCGCTAATGGTAAAAAGAGGACTAGAAGAAGCGCCATTTTCCAATCGATCACAAAAAGTAAAATGACAGAACCGATAATCGATATAAAGCTCGAGAAAAATGGAATGAGTTGCATCGTGAAGAAGTCCTTAATTACATTCGTATCATTTGTGACTCGGCTCATCGTTTCACCAGATGAATGTTGATCGAAGAATTGAATCGGTAAATACAAGATTTTGTTCCACAACGTCGTACGTAATCTTGCTACGATCGTTTCTCCAACATAAATCATCATATAGAGTGAAACACCGGTTAAAATGATTTGTGCGACAAAAACAACAACAAGAGTAGCTATAATTTGAAGTTGAAAGCCTTCAACGACCATTGCGTTCACGATATTCATCGTAATTAAGGGTACGATTAAAGAAAGTAAAGACTCGCCTATGACGAGAGCAATTGCCACAATAACGATCCACATACGTGGTCGATACTGTTGGAATAACTGATAGAAGTCTTTTATGGTGCGTTTCTTTTCGGACATTATAGTCTCCTTATGTAGGTGTAATGGAATGATGAGCATACATTCAATGTTTATTGTATGTCATTACGTAACGTTAGGGGCAAAAAAATATATTAAAACACACTAGACAGATTGGAATTTAATGATTAAAATATACTTACTCCTGTAACTCCTTGAGTAAATTGCATGGATTCACTTTGACTCCTACTAATCCGTTTAGTAGGAGCTTTTTTATGAAATCTAGTATTCATTTTAACTTGAGTTTTATTAAACTTATAAAAATAGTAGGGTATATCCTCGTCATCTAGAATTTTTTTATTTTAATGTATGTTTGTTCATGAGATGTTCATATTCAATTGCGAAGATAAAGAGAGGAAGAGGTTTATCAGTGCTTGTAATCGGCAATGCTGTTAAACTAAAGATGTCATAGTTATTCATAAAGAGGGGAGATGAGAACATGTTTAATATGTTTTTTGCATCACATCAAGGATCTTGGGCATTTGTAGCGATTTTCTTTGTTATTGCTTATTTCCTTTATAAAGCACATAAGCGTAAAGCAGGTACGATTTTGCATATGATTTTACGTCTGTTCTTTATTATTATGATCATTTCAGGGATTGGAATGCTTATCGAGTATAATTGGGCAGCGATGTATGTTATTAAAGGAATCTTAGCCATTGTTATGATGGGATTAATGGAAATGTCTTTAGGGAAGACAAAACGTGGAGAAAACGGTATGGGTGGATTCATTGGTGCCGTTGTTATTCTAGTTGTTGTCGCTCTTATGGGCTTTGGAGTTATTAGCTTCTAAAAAGGGTGTCATTAGACGCCCTTTTACTAGTTCAATCCACTTATTTTTGTTGTTTTCCGTTTGAAAAGCGGTCAATGTTGGTATACATAAGTACGTCAAACAAAAAGAGGTGTGCGCTAATGTTACGCACGATCCTTATGATTATCGGTCTTATTGTAGTCATCAGTATTGTACTTAGCTTAATCTAATTCAAAAAGACACCGCCAGGCGGTGTCTTTTTGATTGTGACATGAAAAATGAAAGTTAAGAATTGACCATTCCGTGTGGATCAATAACAAATTTCTTTGCGGCACCTTTGTCGAAATCTTCATACCCCTTAGGTGCTTCATCAAGTGTAATTAACTGAGCGTTAACTGCTTTTGCAATTTGTGCTTTTCCTGAAAGAATTGATTTCATTAAGTTACGATTGTACTGCATTGCAGGTGTTTGACCTGTCGCAAACGTATGAGCTTTCGCCCAACCGAGACCAAACCGTACTTTCAAAGAACCAGTCTTAGCATCTTCATCTACGCCACCAGGGTCATCTGTAACGTAGAGTCCTGGAATTCCAAGCCCGCCTCCCGCTTGCGTCACGTCCATAATTGCGTTCAGCACCGCAGCAGGCTGCTCTCCACTCTCGCCGTGCCCCGAAGCTTCAAAGCCGACCGCATCCACAGCGGCATCTACTTCAGGAACACCTAAGATTTGTTCAATCTGCTCTCCTAAACGATCATGTTCTTTTAAGTTGACTGTTTCACATCCGAAACTCTTGCTTGCTGTAAACGCTCTGCATTTAAATCACCAACGATGACAGCAGATGCGCCGAGTAGTTGTGCAGAGTGAGCAGCAGCTAGTCCAACCGGTCCAGCTCCAGCAATATAGACCGTAGATCCCATCTTAACGCCGGCAGTATAGGCACCGTGGAATCCAGTTGGGAAGATATCGGTTAACATCGTTAAATCCATAATTTTTTCTAATGCTAAATCCCGATCTGGGAAAACGAGAAGCTGGAAATCGGCGTAAGGAACCATCACATACTCTGATTGTCCACCAACCCATCCACCCATATCTACATAACCATAAGCAGCCCCAGGTCGTTCAGGGTTAACGTTCGTACAAATATGTGTTTTTTGCGTTTGGCACATGACACAACGACCACAAGCAATATTAAATGGAACGGAAACGACGTCACCTTTCTTGATGAATTCAACATCTCGTCCAACTTCAATAACCTCACCAGTGATTTCATGCCCGAGAACGAGACCTTCTGGAGCGGTTGTCCGACCTCTGACCATATGTTGGTCGCTACCACAAATATTCGTCGTGATGACTTTTAATATCACACCATGCTCACATTTTCGATCAACATTTGATTTTGGAACACCCGGACCATCTCGTAATACCAGTTCAGGATAGGGCGTGTCCTGAACTTCAACGTGACCTGCACCTTTGTAAACAACTGCGCGATTGTTCGTCAATTTAGCTAATACCTCCTCCAGAAATATAGTAGCCAGCTTGGCTATACATTTTATACCCTAAAAGATAACAATTTAATCTGAAGTTTCTGTTAATAAAAACTGAAAATCCGACTCTCTCGATGGCTGAGAGTCGGATTTTAACGTCTAAATCGTCGTTGTTATTAACGTTCCTAAAAATCCTGGTGCAAAACGGAAAATACTTACATGGCCAGCGCTACTCGTTTGGTTTGGTGCATTTACAATGCTTACGCCGAACGTTGATGAATTTCGTATCTGAATGGTATCTCCAGCAGCGTAGTTTTGTACGCGTATAATTGATATTGGTCCATTTGTTCCAGAGTTTGCTGCAGGAGCCGCAGGTGTCGCTACATTGCCATTAAGGATTAAAGAGAAGACTGCACCAGCGGTTGTAGGGTTAGCGGTGTTTAGAGTGACATCAACGAAATAGAGACCTGGAGTAACAATAGTAAATGTCCCAGTCGCTGCATCGTACGTAATGCCTGCATATTGACTTGGCGTTAATTGAAGTACGTTTGCATTTGCAGCGATTGTTTGAGGTTGAATATTGCTGTTATAAAATGGTTGGGCAAGTGTTGGTACTAAGCCTGTAGCGCCTGTAATG
>NZ_BAXA01000021.1 GCF_000698125.1 Geomicrobium sp. JCM 19038
TTGTAATCGTTACTAATAGTTTTCAAATGTAATAGTTGTTAGAAAATATATGTAAGATTATTTAACAAATGATATTGCTGTTTTTTCTGACATTTGTTATCATGAGGTACCATTTAGATATAGAAAATAGAAGGTAAAGGATGGTGAAGTATGGTTGCTACAGAAAGTATTTTGAATTATTTGCAAGTATCTAAGGTGCAGAATCCAGTTTATCAAAGCAATCATTTGTTTTATATTAGCGATGAAACAGATCTTCCTCAAATTTGGAAGTATGATGAGGAAGCAAATCATAGCTCAAAGTGGCTCGAGACAAATGATAGAATTCAGTTTTTTAAGAAAGTTCCTCGCAGTGAGTCTTTTATTCTAGGGATGGATGTTGAAGGAAATGAAAGACAACAACTATATTACGTTGATGAACATAAAGAAATTGAGAGATTAACGAAGCAAGATGATGCGTTATATGTGTTTGGTGGCAGCTCGCCAGACGGCAAAGCGATTGCTTATGCGAGTAATGAGCGCAATGCCTACTATTATGATTTGTATATGATGGACCTTGAGAGCAAAGTTGCTACGAGAGTGTATGAAGGGGATGGCACGTATCGTGTTCTAGGTTGGCATCCGAGTAATGAGAAACTAGTTGTTCAAGAAGTGTTTACTAACTTGTATAACAACGTCGGCTTATTAGATTTACATACTGGAGAAGTTGACTGGTGGTTTGAAGATAAAGCAATCAGTTCTTATGACACACCGATCTTTTCACAAACAGGTGAAGACCTTTACTTATTAACAAATCATCAACATGAGTTTATCACTGTAGCGAAGTTCAACCTTCACTCAAGACAATTAACATTTTTGATTGAGGAAGATTGGGACATTGAGAATTTAGTCGTTGATGAGAAGAAAGAGTGGTTCGCATATACCGTCAATGAAGGTGGAATCGATCGAGGTAAAGTGTATCACTTAGCTACAGGGGAAACACGTTCCTTTGATTTAGGAATTGGGACAATCTCTGGTATGTCTTGGTCTAGTGATTCAAAAACGATTGCAATTGTTTTTAATGGTCCTACGAGAACATCGGATCTTTATAAATGGTCAATTGAAAACGGGCAGTTAGAGCGTTTGTATTGCACATCGGTTGATCCTAACTTTGAGAAGTCTCTCGTCGAACCAGAGATTTATACGATCGAGTCATTTGATGGGTTACGTGTACCATCGTTTTTATACAAGCCTAAAGAGCTTAAAGAAGATGCACCACTTGCGTTTTGGGTACACGGCGGTCCAGAAGGGCAGACAAAAGCGGAGTATCATCCGGTTATTCAATCGTTAACTGCATTAGGTTATGTCGTATGTGCGCCGAATGTACGTGGAAGTAAAGGGTACGGCAAGACGTATATCCATTTAGATGATGTAAGAAAAAGAATGGATTCTGTCCAAGATTTAATTGAGATTGCGAACGCTTTGAAGAAAGAGTCGTTTGTCGATGAATCTAAGGTGGCTGTCATCGGTCGTAGTTATGGTGGGTTTATGGTACTTGCTGCGATTACACATTACCCAGATGTGTTTACAGGTGCGATTGATTTAGTTGGAATCTCGAGTTTTAGAACCTTCTTAGAAAATACAGGACCTTGGCGACGAAAGCTTCGTGAAAGCGAGTATGGAACGATTGAAGAAGACGGTGTGTTTTTCGATGAAATTGATCCGATTCACCATACAGAGAAGATTACAGCTCCATTACTCGTATCTCACGGAGCAAATGATCCCCGAGTACCAATTGGTGAAACGGAGCAAATGATTACAGAATTAAGGGCGAGAAATCATCCTGTTGAGTACATCCGGTTTGAAGATGAAGGGCATGGCATCGTAAAAATCCAAAACCAAGTAACCGCATATACAGCAATGGCAGAATTTCTAGAGAAATTATATCGCTAATCGAGGAGGACAGAAGATGAAAAAGCAACTAGGACTTACAGCAGCGACAACGGCATTTGCCTTCGCATTAGTGGGCTGTTCAAATGATGCAGAACCAGAAGTAACATCAAGTGCAAGTGAAGATGATGAAACGGCAACTGAAAGTGAAGCAGCAGAAGGTGGCGATTTTATTTTGGCGGTACCGGCTGATGCTGTAACGGTTGATCCACATATGGCAGGTGACGTTCCGTCGAATGTTGTGAACTGGACGATGTATGAAACATTAGTCGAGCGTGATGAGGATATGGAGCTTGTTCCAGGGCTTGCTAGTGACTATGAACAGCTCGATGAATTAACGTGGGAATTTACTCTTCGTGAAGATGTCACATTCCATGATGGCGAGCCTTTTAATGCGGAGGCAGTAAAAGTAAATATTGAACGCGCTCTTAGTCCAGAGACTGCTGCCCCAAGAGCTGATTACCTAACGGATATTGAAGAGGTTGTTGTTGTTGATGATCACACGGTACAGATGGTCACAGAGAAACCTTTTGCCCCACTCGTAGCACATCTAGCTCACAATATCGGAAGCATGATTAGTCCTGCTGCGATTGAAGGCGATGTGAATTTAGATATTGAAGCTGTTGGTACAGGCCCCTTCAAATTTGAAAACTGGAGTCAAGGGGATGAACTAGTCATTACGAAAAATGAAGACTATTGGGGTGAGCACCCTCATTTGGATTCAGTAACATTTAAGGTCGTACCAGAAGAATCAACACGAATTGCGATGATTGAAAATGGTGAAGCAGATGCGATTGAACGAATCGAACCTGTAAACATCTCACGCGTTGAAGGTCTTGAAAATGCGGAGCCTTTAATTAATGATACGTTGTCTATGACCTATTTAGGATTTAATACACAAAAAGAACCTCTTGATGATGTCGCTGTTCGACAAGCAATCTCAAAAGGAATTAATACAGAAGTTATTATTGAAGGAATCTATGAAGGCTATGCAAGCGAAGCAACGGGTCCTATTAACGATCTTGTCTTTGGTAGTAACCCAGACCAAGAACCAATTGATTATGATCCAGAGGGAGCAGAACAACTCCTAGAAGAAGCGGGTTTTTCTGAAGGGGAGTTATCCATTAATTTATGGACAAATGATGCGGATGCAGTACGTGTTCAAATTGCAGAGGTCATTCAAGATCAACTCAGTCTAATTGGTGTAAACGTAACGATCGAGAATATGGAATGGGCTGCTTATCTCGATGCATTGACCAATGGGGAACATGATTTATTCTTGCTCGGTTGGTCTTCTGGAACCGTTGATGCAGATGCTACCATGTTCTCCTTATTCCACTCAGAAAACCACGGAGCACCAGGGAATCGTAGCTTCTATACGAATGATGAATTTGATTCCATTATTGAAGAAGCTCGAAATGAAACAGACATCGACGAACGAGAACAGCTCTATCATGAAGCGTTAGCACTACTTGCTGAAGAAGTTCCTGTCGATTACATCTCTTTCACACAAAACATTGATGCGGTTGGAGAGCATGTGGACGGTTTCAAACGATATGCAAACTCTCGGTTCGTGTTTGATGAAGTCACATTAGAAGATACAGAAAATAGTTATTAACAATCTAAGTCTAATGTTCTATTCGTAGAGCATTAGGCTTTTGCCATTTTTTATATGATTTTCTTATAATAAGATTTTATAAAGGATATTGTACACAATGAGAAATCTGTCATAATAAGAAAGGATTAGTATTTATTTGATAATAAATCTAACGATTTGATTTTTGTTACATAGGGGGAGTACATAGATGATCCATCACGTTAAGTTTTTGCGTGGGCTTTTTGACACGAAAAGCCATTTTTCTACGTTAAAAGAATCAGAAGCAACGAAAGGACTAGCTTGGAGATTAATCGTAAGTGCACTTTTAGTCGGGGTTCTGACATTCTTAAGTCAGTGGTTTATCCGAGAAGATCTCATTCAGACCTTTGTGGCTGAAGGGGCAGGAATGATTGGCTACGATGAAGCGTCGATGTTGGTGACGGTTGTAACGGCGTTAAGCGGTGTGTTTGCAATCGGAATGGCTATTCTTGCCGTGTTACTATTAGCACTCGTATTTTGGATCTTTTATAAAGACGTAGGTTTTAAGAGGCTGTTTATAATATTCAGCTATTTCTTGCCGATTTATATCGTAACATTGCTTCTTGATTTGCCTTATTACATAACGTTTGGCTTGGAGCATCAATATTCTGTAACAAGTTTCGGTTATTTGGCGCATTTGGCTTTTGATGAATCGTTTTTATCGTTTTTCTTTGGCCAGTTTAACCTCCTTATAATCGGGTGTTTTATCGTGCAGATTTTTGCACTTAAGGTGAATACTGCCAAGAGCACACGCTACATCGTACTCACAACAACGCTTATTTATCTCGTTGTTATGACGCTTATTGCTCTTTACACCTATTTCTCAATGATGCAAGGGGTGCAATAACATGAAAAAGAGAATTGGGATTCTCATAGGCTTACTAATGCTTGGTGGGCTTATGGTCGGAAATAGCTATATTTTATCTGAAGGTATGACGACAGATGACCCAGTCGTCGTAACGAACGTACTTACTAGTGAAGAAACATTATACGATACCATTATTGCAAATGGTCGAGTTGAACCAGGAGAAAGTCAGGCGATTTTCGAAGAACCTCAGCATGGTACTGTTTATGATATTCACGTTAATGAAGGCGAAGAGGTTTTTGAAGGCGATGTGCTGATCACGTATGAGAATCAAGAAATCACTCGTCAGCTTGTGTCGTTGCGTAACAACCTTGATCGTTTGATGGTTGAAATGGAACAACAAAACGATCAAATTTCTACCATTGAGTCACAAATTAGTACAGAGCGAAGTAATCGTGATGATGATGATCCGTTCGATCAAACGGACCAAGTGATTCGTCAACTTGAAAATGAACGTGACGCGATGGAGTATCAACGACGACTCACGAACTTACAGTATAGCGAACAAGAAGAAGAAATCGCATATCTTGAAGATCAAGAACTTCATGAAATATATAGCGATGTAAATGGGATTGTAGAACACGCCAACTATCCGAATGAAGTCGAAGAAGGACAACCATTAATTCGAATCCAATCCGATGAATTTTGGAACGTAAACGGAACGGTTACCGAATATGATCTTATCCAACTCCATGAGGAGATGGAGGTAGAAGTTGAAGCGAATGTACTACCTGATCAGACATTCGAAGGGTTTTTAGCACGGTTAGGCTCAACACCTGCGGATGAAGAACAGTCAATCCAAGCTGAAGGTTCGAATGTAACGTCATACCCGTTTGAAGTACAATTGCATGATCAGTCTGAGGACTTATTACACGGGTTTCACGTGAACGTTTACTTTGAAGTTGAGGCAGAAGCCGATGCTGTTGTTGTACAAGCCTCAGCGATTGAGACCGTATACAACGAATTTACTGGTGACGAAGAAAATTATGTCTATCAAGTAGAAGAGGGCATTGCTAGAATGCAAGCGGTTGAGACGGGCATAACCAATGAGCAAGGTGTACAGATCTTATCTGGTCTTGAAGCGGGCGAATCCGTGATTGACCTAGAACCATTGGAGACGATTTATGAAGGCATGGAGGTAGTCGTCAATGATCCACCTGAAGAATCTTGACAAGCAGTACAAAAACGGGGATCAAACGCTTCGCGTCTTAAATGATATTCATCTTAAAATTGAAGAAAATGAGTTTGTCGCGATTATGGGTCCATCAGGATCTGGAAAATCTACGCTCATGAATATGATTGGGTGCCTTGACCAACCGACTTCAGGTGAATATTTACTACATGGGACAGATGTGGCTTCACAACCTGAGAAAGAGTTGGCAAAAGTCCGCAATGCTCAGATCGGTTTCGTTTTTCAACAGTTTCATCTATTACCGAAGCTCTCAGCGATGATGAATGTAGAATTACCACTCATTTATGGTGGGGTTAAGAAAAAAGAACGCAGGGAGCGGGCACGTCTTGCTTTAGAAAAGGTTGGATTAGAAGATCGAGTCAACCATTTACCGAACCAGTTATCTGGTGGTCAAAAGCAAAGAGTTGCGATTGCACGAGCGTTAATTAATGAACCGAGTCTCATTTTAGCAGATGAACCAACAGGTGCTCTTGATTCCAAATCAGGAACTCAAATTATGGAGTTGTTCACACAACTTCATCATGAGGGAGCTACACTGATTATGGTTACACACGAACAAGAAGTCGCAGATTATGCAAAGCGAATTGTAACTGTCCGTGACGGTGAGATTATTAAAGATCGGGGGCATGAGTATGTCGTTCCTCGATAGTGTAAAGATGGCCCTTCGTTCTTTATGGAGCCACCGATTGCGTTCCATGCTTACGATGCTCGGAATTATTATCGGGGTAGGTTCTGTCATTACGGTAGTAGCAATTGGTAAAGGCGGGGAGGCAGTACTGACCTCGCAATTTGCTGGTGGTGGTAACAATACGTTTGAAGTGTATTATATGCCTCCAGATGAAGAGTTAATGGACTATGATGCGTATGATGATGTTGCGTATACAACCGAGGATTTACGGGCAATTCAAGAAATGCCGTCTGTTAATCAAGTGATTGCCTATGCATATAATTCAACGAACGTTGTCTATCATCAAGAAGCCGCAGGGGCACAAATCCTCGCCATTAACGAGAATTATTATGACTTAAATGAGTTTACAGCTTCTTCAGGTCGGCTCCTTGATAACCGAGATGTAGATAACGGACGAAGAGTCGTTACATTAAGTACAGGTGTCGTTGAAGAGTTGTTTGCGGCCAATGATGAAGCTGTCGGTCAAATTGTTAACATCGAAGGTGTACCGTTTGAAGTGATTGGCGTACATGAACGTGAGAATCAAAGCTTTTTCGCTTTCCAAGTTGATGAATTATTGCTTCCTCAGTCTTCATGGCCAATGCTTTATGGCACTGACAACATGGACATGTTAAACGTACAAGCAAACAGCGCTGATGATATACAGATAGCAAGCCATGCAGTGACCAATTACCTTAACGATCAATCGACGCTTTCTGGTGAATACCAAGTGTTAAACATGGAAGAGATTGAACAAGGAATCTCGCAAGTAACGAATGTTACGACGATGATTATTGGTGGTGTAGCAGGCATTTCACTGCTCGTTGGTGGAATTGGTGTTATGAATATTATGCTCGTATCAGTGACAGAGCGAACGCGTGAAATTGGGTTAAGAAAATCTCTAGGTGCAACGAGAGGGAACATCTTACTTCAATTCCTAATAGAATCTGTGACGCTTACAACAATCGGTGGATTGATCGGAATTATGCTCGGAGCGGGCGTTGCGAATACCGTTTCGCTTATCGCAGGGTGGCCATTCCTCGTTTCCATTCCAGTCGTCTTACTTGGCGTCGGGTTCTCAATGTTTGTTGGGATCGTCTTCGGGTTGTTACCGGCGAATAAAGCAGCGAAACTCGATCCAATCGAGGCGTTACGTCACGAATAAGCCATTGCATTGATGTGTAAAATCTCTTTCTCTTGTCTACACTAGCTCGTGAGGAGGAATGACAATGGCTCAAGAAGTATTGTGTGAAGTCGAAAACTGTGTTCACTGGGGCGAAGGTAACCATTGCGAAGCCGATCGAATTTATGTCGTTTCAAACGCAGAAGATCGAACGACCGAACGAATGGAAACCGATTGCCACACATTTCATCCGAAACACCACTAACAAAGAAAGACCGGTTGCAAATGCAACCGGTCTTTCGCATGTAGAAAAGATTGTCGAAGCTGTTGAATCAACAAAAAAAGATAGGAAAAGCATTATAACTATGCTGCTATTCAAAATATTAAGTAATATAAGCGCTTCTTTAAAAGGAGGGTGCAATGTTAAGTCAAGAAGTGAAACCGGTCATTTCGCAAACGATGGACATGCAAGTACCGCCCAAAAAGGAGCTTTGGTATTATGGATTAGGGGCCTATGCGACATTTTCATTGTCGACATTGGTCTCAACATTTTTAACGTTTTACTATACAGATGTTGTTGGATTAGCAGCAGGAGTCATCGGTACGTTAATGATTGTGAGCCGAATCTTTGATGGGGTAACTGACGTTTTAATGGGTGCTGCTGTCGACAAAACAACGTCCAGACACGGCAAGGCGAGGCCTTGGTTGATTTGGGGTTCGTTACCGCTAGGGATTGCCATTGTGTGCTTGTTTTCTGTGCCTAACCTCTCTGTTTCACATCAAATTAGTTATGCGTACGTTACTTTTTTCGTGTTTCTTGCTGTGTATACGTTGATTGCGATTCCGTATAAATCGTTAATGGGAATGCTTACACTTGATCAGAAGAGTCGTTCGACGGCTAATATCTATTCCACGATATTAAATCTCTCAGGTGCGTTGCTCGTGACGGTCTTCACGCAACCGTTAGCAAGTGCAATTGGTTGGTCGGCAGTAGCTGTGATCTATGCGGTGATCGCCATAGTCTTGCTCTATTTTACCTTTCTAAAAACAAAAGAAAGAGTCGTATCAGTTAATAGTGAACCTGTCAAAATAAAAGAAGGATTAGTGTCTTTATTCCGCAATAAATATTGGGTAGTGATCACAGTATTTTGTGTTTTATTTTATACAGTTGTTGCCGTTGTGCAAGGTTCAGGTCTTTATTATGCGACATGGATTTTAAATAATCAACAAGTCTATCTACTCATTGGAATCACTCAAATTTTACCGATGATTATCGCGTTGTTTTTTGTAGGACCACTCATTCATCGTTTTGGTAAGCGAAACACGGTTTTAGTCGGTATTGTCATTTGTATGATAGGCAATGTGTTTAAAGTCATTGATCCGTATAGTCTAGCGATTATATTAACAGGAAATGTCATTGTAGCGATTGGCATTATGCCAACGTTTGCTGTTTTGTTTGCGATGATTAATGATACAGCGGAATACGGCGAATTTAAAACGGGGAAACGTACTGTTGGATTAATTAATAGTGGTGCTAGTTTTGGTATAAAGGTGGGGACAGGCCTTGGGCTAGCATCGATTGGCTGGTTGCTGAGTATCGGAGGATACGTTGGTTCAGCAGAAGAACAGTTGCCATCAGCTTTAGAATCCATTAAATTTATTTTTATCTTTTTACCGGTTGTCCTCTCAGTGATGATGTTTATTTGTTTGCTATTTTTACGCTTGATAAACACTATGCGACTTATTTAAACGAGATTCAACAGAGGAAAAATGAGAATTGATTGGTATTGTGTAATGAGGTCCAGACTTTCATTCTAGGGACGAGACCCTTACCTATGTTAAGCGATAAAAGGATATGATTTTGAATGAAGGCTGTAAAAAGATTCCCTTACAATATGAGATAAGTATAGGAAAAGCGCTGCTTATATGATAATATTCATAATAATCAATAATGTAAGCGCTTTAATTTTAAAGGGGGATCATATGTTAAGCAGAGAGATCACTTCACGGGTCCAACCGAATTTGGACATGCAAGTACCTCCAAAAAAAGAACTATGGTTTTATGGCTTTGGTGCGTATGCAACGTTTTCTCTATGGACGATGGTCGGGACATTTTTAACGTTTTATTATACAGATGTTGTTGGTTTAGCTGCGGGAGTGGTAGGGACATTAATGCTCGTAAGTCGCGTGTTTGACGGGGTTACGGATATTTTAATGGGTGTTGCGGTCGATAAAACAAAATCAAAGCACGGTAAAGCAAGACCGTGGTTAATTTGGGGCTCGGTACCATTAGGAATTGCGATTGTGGCTGTGTTCTCAGTCCCGGAAATGGCGATCTCTAATCAAGTGATGTATGCGTACGTCACCTTTTTCTTATTTATTATTATGTATACATTCATTTCAATTCCGTACAAGTCTCTTATGGGAATGTTAACACTCGATCCTAAAAGTCGTTCGATGGCAAATATTTATTCAACTATTTTGAACTTATCAGGAGCTTTAATCGTTACAGTCATCACGCAACCTCTTGCATCAGCAATTGGTTGGACAACAGTCGCTATCATTTATGCAACCATTGCGGTCGTTTTACTTTATATTACCTTTCTAAAAACGAAAGAGCGAGTGGTCCCTGTTAACCTAGAGACGGTCGGTGTAAAAGAGGGGATTTCCGCATTATTCAGAAATAAATATTGGATTGTTATTACAGTGTATTGCATATTGTTTTATACATTAATCGCTGTTAACCAAGGATCTGGCCTTTACTATGCAACGTGGGTCTTAGAAAACCAAAGCATTTATCCGTTGCTAGGAATCTCATCTATATTGCCAATGGTCATTACGTTGTTCTTTGTTGGTCCGTTTGTTCTGAGGTTCGGGAAGAGGAACACGGTGTTAATTGGGATTGTCATTTGTATTGTCGGGAATGCGCTGAAGATTATCAATCCGTTTGATGTATCCGTTATCGTTATTGGTAATATTATCGCAGCAGTTGGTGTTATGCCTACGTTTGCAGTGCTATTTGCAATGATTAATGATACGGCAGAATATGGCGAATACAAAACAGGAAAACGAACGGTCGGCCTTGTCAATAGTGGCGCGAGTTTTGGAATTAAGGTCGGTACCGGGGTAGGGTTAGCATCCATTGGATGGCTGTTAAGCTTTGGAGGTTATCTAGGTACCGCAGCAGAACAGACGCCATTGGCTTTGCAGACGATTATCTTCATCGGAATTTACTTGCCGATTATCATTTCCGTTTTAATGTTCATTTGCCTGTCGTTTTTTACGCTCGATAAACATTACAAAGGGTATGTGAATGAAATTCAACGAAGGAAAGAAGACGCAACGAAACGAACCTAAGTAATGCCATGCGAAGATCTTAAAGGTCTTCGCATTTGTTTTTAGAGTAAGAAAAAAGTAATGTGAATGCTTTAGCTGTAGGTCTATAAAACTGGGTATTAGTAACTTAATTTTATCAATTGTTCTTCTATTCACGAATGAAACCACTCATTTGCTATTCTTAACATGTAAACGACTATGCGGAGAGGAGCAAGTGTATGAGAGGGAGAATCGTTCGTTATTCAAAAGCAACAGCACTAGCTGGTCTAGCTTTGACCGCCACACTAACCATTTCAAGTGAGGTAGACGCAGAGCAAGGTGAAGTCTTAAAAATTCTACATACGAATGATATTCACGCAACATTTGATAACTTTGGCAAAGCGGCAGGTTACATTGATCAAGTTCGTGAAGACTACGACAATGTGTTGTACTTAGATGCAGGGGATTATGCAAGTGGAAACCCGGTCGTTGATTTAAACTACGGCATTCCAATGGTCGAGGCATTTAATGAGGCGAACCTTGATGTACTAACGATTGGAAACCATGAATTTGATTACGGACAAGACCATCTTATAAACAATATGGATACGTCTACAGCTTCATGGCTTGGGGCAAATGTAGACACAGGAAGTACAGGTGTAGACAATCCAGAACCGTATACAATGATTGATCTAGACGGTGTATCTGTAGCCATACTTGGAATTACACAAGCACCACCAGCAACGGCACCAGCGAATGTTGAAGGCATGACATTTGATAGTGATTATGCAGCTGTTGCAGCGGCTTATGAAGAAGAGTTGACGAGTGAAGCCGATGTGATTATTGCACTTACTCATATCGGATATAACGAAGATCGACAATTGGCTGAAGATGTTGATTATTTTGATGTAATTATTGGTGGGCATTCGCACACAACGTTGAACTCTCCCCAAATCGTAAACGGAACGCTGATTGTTCAAACTGGTTCGAATTTAAACAACCTTGGCGAACTTACGCTTGCAATTGAGAACAATGAAGTGACTGAATTGGACGGTACACTCGTTCCTGTCGCAGATCTTGATACGATGAATGAAGATGTACAAGCTGTTATTGATCATTACAACTCTGAGATGGACGAAGTGTTAGGTGAAGTTATTGGGTACTCTGAGAATGGATTAAGCCGTGATGGACGTTTCCAACAAGACGCCCCACTCGGAAACTTCTGGACTGATGCAATGAGAGAGTGGGCAGAAGCAGACGTGGCATTTACAAACAACGGGGGAATTCGTGATAGCATACCGAGTGGTGACGTCACATTAAATGAAATTTATACGATTGAGCCGTTTGCAAATGAAATTATGACGATTGAAATGACAGGTGAAGCGATCGGGAATGTCTTGGAGTACTCGTATAGCCGTGATGGACGCAACCAAATCGATTTGCAAGTGTCAGGCATGGAGTATGAGATTCTTACAGGGATGACTGGACAATTATCAGATGTGAACATGACAATTGATGGTTCTCCTTTAGAAGATGAAGAAACCTATACAGTGGCTGTTGCTGATTACATCGGTACAGGTGGATCAGGTTATGAGTTCGAAGGAGAGGTTATACAAGAGACGGTAGGCTTCATGACAGATGCCATGACTGACTGGGCAAGAACAATGACCGATCAAGGTGAAACGTTGGATTATGCGAGTGGAGAACGTATCTCCATTACCATCGATCCTTCGGGACCAATTCCAGGTACGATCATTGGTTCAACTGAAACGGGACTCTATTCGCAGAATAAAGCCTTTCAAGATGTCGGTTTAGGTAATTTATATACGGACAGTATCCTCGACGATACAGATGCTGATTTTGCATTTTTGAATGCTTCGTCGGTCACGGGTCAAATCCCACCCGGGGAAATTACAGATGAACAAATCGAAGCTCTCGACGGGTTTGGGAATGAAGTTGTCGTTGTTGAGACAACGGGTGAACGCATTGAGGAAGTGATTTTAGAGCAGTCGAATTATCATCAAGGCGTGGACCTGCAAGTATCTGGGTTATCTTATACGCTTATACCAGAAGAATCTGGTAGTGGATTTGAGAGTGTAGACATTGTTCTTCCTGATGGATCAGAATTAGAAGAAGATGAAGCTTATGTGGTTGCTTACAATGATTTTATGCATAGCAATTCCTTCTATAATTTCGGTGAGCTCATTGAAGAAAAAGGACCGGTATGGCAAAAAGTCGTTGATTATGTAACGGAACAGAATCGTCCGATCAATTATGAAGAAGGTTTAAGAATTACAATCGAAGGTCAAGATGTTGAGCCTGATCCGACAGGAACATGGACAGTGGCAGAAGCTCTTCAGAACAATCATGGTGAACGAGCAGTACGTGGATATATCATAGGGAGTATTCAGAACAACGAAGTCGTATTAGGCATAGGCGAGCATGCACCGTCTAATCTGTTACTAGCTGATGATCCGAATGAAACGGACAGAAGCAACATGCTACCAGTACAATTGGTTAATCAGACGCCAATACGCAATGGATTGAACCTCGTTGATCATCCAGATCACCTGCAAAAAGAAGTTGTTATTACAGGTTCACTTGAGCGCTACTTCGGAACGCCTGGTATGCGAGATGCGAATCACTTTGCCTGGGTTGAGGAAGACGCTGTCAGTTGTCAATACGATACATGGCAACAGTCGGACGTTTATACGAAAGGTGATCGAGTGACACACAATGATGTTGTCTACGAAGCAAAGTGGTGGACAGTAGGAGAGAACCCAGAGAACTCGAGTGAATGGGACGTCTGGCAAGTTGTCGCTGATTGTCAATCAGATGAAGGTGATGGTATAAAGAATGGTCGCAGACGGTAACGTACACGGCAGGTGACCGCGTATGGTACGAAGGAGAGCTATACGAGGCAAAATGGTGGACACGCGGAGAAAATCCAAGTCATTCTGGTGAGTGGGATGTTTGGAAAAAAGTATCGTAGTGAATAGAGGGGAGGCGCTCTTGTAAAGTGGAGCGCCTTTTCTTATTAGATTTAAGAATCGATTTTTAATTAGATTTATCTAAAAGAAATTGATTCTATATCTATGATGCGTTATTGTGGTAAACTATTCAGAAAAAGGAGTGGGAACGATGAAGTATTTCGAATCCAAAGCGATCCACCAACAAGCAGGGAAGAAAAATGATCTACATAGTAAAACGACTCCAATTTACCAAACATCAGCATTTTCATTTCAAGATTTAGATGACTTGGAGAGTTTTTTTATCGATGAAGAGCGTTATATGTACACGCGGTACGGAAACCCCAATACTGACCAATTAGCGAAAATGGTTGCTAGTTTAGAAGAGGCACCAGAGGGCGTTGCAACGTCAAGCGGCATGTCTGCAATTTTAGCGGGAGTGTTGGCGGTCGTAAAGCCTGGTGATCATATGCTTATTCCTGAAGATGTGTATGGTGGGACGTATGATTTGTTTCATCAATTCCTAACGGATTGGAACGTAACGGTTAATACAGCACCATTTAATGAGCGAGGTGCAATTGAAGCCGCCATTACGGACGAAACAACGTTGATTTATACAGAAACGGAAACGAACCCACTTCTACGAGTAGAAGATTTAAACGAAGTGATTGCAGTTGCAAAGAACCATAACGTTGCAGTGATGGTCGATAATACGTTTGCGACGCCGTACTTCGTACAACCAATGACACTTGGTGCAGATTTAGTTGTACATAGTGCTACCAAATATATTGGAGGTCATAGTGATGTGACCGTTGGAGTTCTTGTAGGAACAAGTTCTTGGATGGAGAAAGCCAAGAAGCGGGTCATTCAGCTTGGGATGAATGTGAGTCCGTTTGAAGCATGGCTGACGGTCCGTGGTTTAAAAACGCTCGCAGTACGAATGAAGCAACAAAGTGACAATGCAGCAGCGGTTGCCGCGTATCTACGTGAGCAAGAAGGGGTTAAGGTTTATTATCCTATGAATTTGAGCGACAAAGGAAACGGTGCGATGGTGAGTTTCGATTTGGGAGCAGGCTATGATATCGAAACATTCTTTAAAGAGTTGCAATGGATCAAAATCGTACCAACACTAGCAGGAGTAGAAACAACGGTTTCCTATCCTTTAAAAACATCTCACCGAAGTATTCCAAAACCTTTGCAAGAAAAACTAGGCATTACAGACGGCTTAGTCCGCATGTCTGTAGGGCTTGAGCATTCAGAAGAGGTTCGCGAAGCATTGCAAATTGCATTATCTAAAGCAAAGAAATAAAAAAAGTTTTAAAAACACTTGCGTTATGTAAAACCCCATGATATATTATTAAACGTGGCGCAGGGCAATACAGTCACACTGATCTGGTAACAATGGCAAAGAGGTCACACCCGTTCCCATGCCGAACACGGAAGTTAAGCTCTTTAGCGCTGATGGTAATTGGGGGGCAACCCCCTGTGAGAGTAGGACGTTGCCAGGTCATTCATAATATCGCGGGATAGAGCAGTCTGGTAGCTCGTCGGGCTCATAACCCGGAGTCGGAGGTTCAAATCCTCCTCCCGCAACCAATTATTTTCGACACTACGTCGAATTTTTTTCTTCCTTGCGAGAAAAAATTGTAGTGCCAATGGTGCAACCAATATACCCTCGACACTACGTCGATTTTTTTTGTTTCTTAGCGAGAAAGAATTCCGGTATCCAATGGAATGAAAATGTCATTCGACATCCAATCTTTAGTAAATTAAATAACCAACGACTCAGACAAACGGCAAATCGTTTGTTTTTTTATGCCTAAAAATACATCCATCTTCTTATTATGATAAAATAATGTTCGACATTGACAATAAGGAGATGCCCTAATGGACGAATTCGGGCTCATTAACAAAATACAACAATTAGAAAACGTGAACCACTCCTCAACAAAGGTTGGAATTGGTGATGATGCTGCAGTATTCACCCCAACGAGTGGTAAAGACATCGTCACTTGTGTAGACACGCTCACAGAAGGTGTCCATTTCACTCGAGAGACGATGAAACCGAGTGATATCGGTTATAAAGCACTTGCGGTTAATATTAGTGATATTGCTGCGATGGGAGCAATCCCAGTGTATTATCTCGTTACAATTGCAGTTCCTAAAGATTGGACCGATGATGAGATTCTAGACATCTATGAAGGAATGCAACAGCTCGCTCGTAATGAAAACGTGCAGTTAATCGGTGGCGATAGTGTCACGTCAAAAAAAGGTTTGTACCTTTCTGTGACTGTGATTGGCGAAGTGAACTGTGGAAGAGCGCGGTTGCGAAGTCATGCTGAAGTTGGCGATGTTGTCTTTGTTACAGGAGACCTCGGTGGTTCTGCAGCAGGTCTGCATCAGCTACTTGAAGGTGAGAATGTAGAAGAGCATTGGAAAGCTTCGCATCAGAAACCTGCAATGCACACGGCTTTGGCAAATGAAATTGCCCGTTTGCCGTGGAGAATTGCTCTTAACGATATTAGTGATGGTCTAGCAAGTGAAAGCTGGGAAATTGCAGAAAGTAGTCATGTTCAAATTGAATTGCTTGAAGAGAAAATACCACTTTCTGCTGGTCTGGTCGAACATTTTGGTCAACAAAAAGCGATTGAGATGGCTCTTACCGGTGGGGAAGACTTTCAATTGCTAGGCACTGTCGCTCGTGACAATTGGCAGCAGCTTCAAACAATAGCAAAGGAAATAGGAGAGCGAGTAACGAAAATTGGAACGGTCATTCATAAAGGCGAAGGTGTCTTTATGACGTCACAAGACCATACCACACTTCTTTCTCGTGATGGCTACAAGCATGGATGAAAGTAGGGAGAACCATGGCGGAATACGTAATTCATACAAAACATGTAGAGGAAACGATGTACATTGGTGAACAACTGGCAAAAGTAGCAATGCCTGGGGATGTATTTGCGTTAGACGGTGATCTAGGAGCAGGCAAAACTCATTTTAGCAAGGGCTTTGCCAAAGGTCTGCACGTTGAAGGAAATGTTAATTCACCAACGTTTACGATCATAAAGCAATATAAAGGACGCCTTCCGCTTTATCATATTGATGCATATCGCTTAGATGACGGTGAAGGTGAAGAGATTGGCCTATTTGATGTGATTGACGGCGAAGGGGTCTCAGTCATTGAGTGGGCATCAATCATTGAAGATGAGCTTCCAGACCATACCGTACGTATCTCGTTAACTAGAGTGAGTGATGAAGAGCGACAGCTTCAGTTTAAAGGCGTAGATGAGCGATTTGAACAGGTACTAAAGGAGTTTGGGCAATGATATTAGCAATGGACACGTCCACATACGTATTAGGGGTGGCAGTTGGAGATGATCAAACGGTTCGTGCGGAGTGGACGACGCATGAAAAGACCAATCATTCACTACGGTTAATGCCTGGCATTGACCTCGTGTTAAAAAGCGCTGGACTTAAGCCAAAGCAATTATCGACAATTGCAGTAACAACCGGACCGGGATCTTATACAGGAGTTCGAATTGGCGTATCGACAGCGAAAGCAATGGCAAGTTCACTTAACTTACCGCTCGTTGAAGTGTCTACACTTGAAACACTAGCTTCAAATGGCAAGTATCGCGAAGGTCTAGTTTGTTCTTTTATTGATGCAAGACGTGGGCAAGTGTATGCAGGGGTGTATGAAGTGAAAGATGAAGCATTGACTGTGTACAAAGAAGAGCGTCTACTTCTTTTGGAAGACTTGTTACAAGAACTGAAAAATGAAGAACGCTCGGTGTTGTTTTTGAGTTTGGATGTCGATCTACACCGCGAAACGCTTACACATGAACTTGGTGAGCATGCCATGTTTGGTGCAACCGGTGACAATCGGACAAAGCCAAGTGAAGTGTTACGGATTGCGAGTAAAAAGGAAGCAGCAACGAACGTAGATGCCGTGGTCCCAAGATATTTGCAACTGGCAGAAGCGGAGAAGAATATAAAGAAAGAGTCATCATCATGACAAATCCACAATCGTTGCCTCGAACTGTTCGTAAGATGCAATTGGATGATATTGTGAAAGTACTCATTGTAGAACGTGATGCTTTTACAATGCCTTGGTCAGAGCAAGCGTTTTTAAATGAACTCGGAAAAAATCCATTTGCAAATTACCAAGTCATCGAGACACACGGACAAATTGTTGGTTACGGTGGAATGTGGATTGTGATGTACGAAGCCCATATTACGAACTTCGCCATTCATTCGTCCTTTCGAGGGCATAGCTTTGGCAAGGAGCTGTTTCAAGCCATGTTAGATGAAGCTGTGAAGTACGGGGTTAAGAAAGTCACGTTAGAAGTACGCGTTAGCAATCACCGTGCTCAAAAGTTGTATCAGCATTTTGGATTTGTCAAAACAGGGCTTGAAGTTGGCTATTACACAGATACGAATGAAGATGCATACGTGATGACTTTGGAGATGTAGAAAGGACGATGCGGAGTGGGCAACAATCCGACAATTCTAGCCATTGAAACGAGCTGTGATGAAACGGCAGCTGCTGTTGTACGTGGTGGAAAAGAAATTATAAGTAACCAAGTGGCATCTCAAATTGCCATTCACGAACAATTTGGTGGGGTCGTACCAGAAGTTGCATCAAGGCATCATGTTCAGAACATGACAACGATTGTTAAAAAGACTTTAGAAGAAGCAGAACTCACCTATGCTGATCTCGATGCAATTGCTGTAACAGAAGGACCAGGGCTTGTTGGCGCTTTACTCGTCGGTGTCAATACGGCAAAGGCACTCGCTTATGCCAACGACTTGCCTTTGTTACCTGTTCATCATATTGCTGGGCACATTCACGCGGCAAATCTTGTCCAAACGATTGAGTACCCTGCGATGGCACTCGTCGTTTCAGGCGGTCATACGTCCCTCATTTATATGGAGAACGAAGGTGACTATGAAATTATAGGTGAAACACGAGATGATGCGGTCGGTGAGGCGTATGATAAAGTCGCTCGTACAATTGGATTGCCATACCCTGGAGGGCCGCAAATTGATAAATTGGCGCAAGAGGGTGAGGAATCGATTGAATTTCCACGCTCTTGGCTTGAAGAAGATAGCTATGATTTCAGCTTTAGTGGGCTTAAATCATCGGTATTAAACTACGTTCATAACCGAACACAACGTGGAGAAGACATGAATAAAGCAGATATAGCCGCGAGTTTTCAACGCAGTGTTGTTGATGTCCTCGTTGAACGTGCAGCTCGAGCGGTAATGTCGTACGATACGAAGCAACTGATTTTGACGGGTGGTGTCGCTGCCAATTCTGCAATTCGTGAAGCGATGGAAGTGAAGGTGAAGAAGATTGGCGTACAGTTAATTGTACCGCCACTATCACTTTGTACAGATAACGCAGCCATGATTGGTGCGGCTGCGCATGTAGAATGGAAAAAGAAAAATATCGCGGCACTCACGTTAAATGGTGTGCCGAACTTATCATTGCAAAAGAGGTAAGTCTTAGGACTTGCCTTTTTTAGCCTATTGGAAAAGGTTCTTTCTTTTTTTTAAAAGATAAAAAGTAGATCTACACGAAGAAGAGTTTGAAAAAGTTGTGATTACGTTAGACGTTCAAGAAGATGGGAAAGTCTATATTGAGCATGCATTTACGTTGCATGGAAATCATGAACAGGTGATCTATAACGTTCATGCTCAGGTTATCGTTATGGCTGGTCTAAAGTGGAGAACTACGAAAGGGTCAGCTTTTTAATTGCAGGACTTTTATGGTTTTACCCATTCTTTACGCTTGGATTTGTTGTTTTAAGTTATCTAGAAGACCATCAATTTAATTGGACTACCCTATTATTATTTGGTTATGCCATTGTGACGACGTGGTACATTTTTAAGCATGGCTCAGATTCCTCAGTGTACATCTCTTATTTAATCTTCACAGTGATTTATATTATGTCTTATGTTGATGCTTTGCATTATCCATTATTTGGATTGTTTATTGGTTTTGTATTTTTGTTTTGGCCTTCTTCTATTATTAGAAAGCCAAAGAAATCGAGTAGAACGTAAACGATAAAAAAACACAAACGGGTTTGTACCGTTTGTGTTTTTTACGTATAGATGTATTAGTAGCTGCGTCCGCCTAATTGCTGTTCAGCCATTTGAACGAGACGTTTTGTGATTTCTCCTCCAACTGAACCGTTAGAACGAGAAGTTGTGTCTGGTCCAAGTTGAACGTTGAATTCAGATGCGATTTCCGCTTTCATTTGGTCAATGGCTTGTTGAGCACCTTGAGCAACGAGTTGGTTGTTGTTTGCCATATGTATCACCTCCATGGTCGTAGTGTATGGTGAAATAGCAAAAATCACTCGCACCAATTTATGGTAAGATCAAGTCGCCTTTGTGAAGGTTAAGAAAAGGAATTCTTCTTTCGTTAAAGAATTGTAACTGTAACGATCTTTCAGAAGGAGGAAGCAATGGTGACTCATCATGATTTTCAGGCTGTAAACGCGTTGAAACAGAATACGAACTTTTCTGGTTCCATTCTAGTTCAGCAACATGAAAAAACACTCTTTTATGCTGATCACGGGTATGCGAACCGTGCTGAATGCATCCCCAATCATCGAGAAACGAAGTATGGGATTGCGTCGGGGTGTAAAATGTTCACAGCAATTGCGATTTGTATGCTCATTGAGCGAGGGGAGTTAACGTTTGAGACGAAGATTAAAAAATACTTAGACAAAGTTGCACCCCATGTAAGTGATGAGATTACGGTGCATCATCTATTAACACATACATCAGGTATTGCTGATTATTTTGATGAAGATGAGATGGATGATTTTGAGGAATTATGGGTGACAAACCCGATGTATCGGTTAAGGACCGTCGAGAGCTTTTTACCTCTTTTTATAGACCAGCCAATGAAATACCCTGTTGGGGAGCGGTTTCACTATAACAATGCTGGTTATATTCTTCTTGGATGGCTGATTGAGCAGATTAGTAAAAAAACGTTTGTTGAATTTGTCCAAGAGGAAATTTTCGCTAACGTAGGCATGAACAATTCGGGTTACTTTGAGCTCGATCGTTTGCCACCATCGACAGCTAGTGGATACATTAATTTGCCTGATGGAGGCTATAAAACAAACATCTATTCAGTTCCAGCTAAAGGAGGCGCAGATGGCGGGGCTTATGTCACTGTTGATGATGTAGCGAAAATTTGGTTCAAAGTAATGCAAGAGGAATTGTTAAGTAAATCAATGACTGAGAAGTTACTCAAGGTTCATGTACAAGGTGACGAAGACGATTACGGATATGGCGTGTGGATTCATCAAAGTGAGAAGGAAATCGTTCGTTATCATTTAATGGGGTACGACCCAGGTGTGAGTTTTCATACGGCATATTACCCAGAAAATGAGACTGTAGTTGTTGTCTGTTCGAATCAGTCGGAAGGGGCGTATGAGATTATGGAAGCCATTGAGGATGTGATTGGTAAGAGGTAGCTAGCCATTTTCCAACAATATGCGCTGGTTTTTCTCAATAAAAAGGAAGCGACCTAAAGCGGTCGCTTCCTTTTATGTTCCGTTATTGGCTAGCTACTTCAGTCGACGGTTGTCTGAGTGAAATAAAGGCAAACGCTAACGCAACGAGAACGAGCATAGCACCAAACATCGGTAGCGTATAGATTGAACCGGTGAATGTTAACACGAGACCACCGATAAAAGAACCCATTGCAATTCCAAGTTGAAGCGCAGACGTATTTAAGCTCTGCTGAATATCTGACGTCTCAGGTGCAGATTGGATAAGGTAGTTTTGCATTGCTGGTGTTAACGCCCAGCTTAGTCCACCCCAAAGTGCTGCAAAGAGTAAGAAGACGACAAGATATCCAGTTAGTGCAGGGAGTAACAATAACACGATCGCAAACGCAGAAACAACGGTTAAAATGGAACGTTTAGAGCCTAACTTATCGCTCATAATTCCTCCAAATGCGTTCCCGCCAATGGATGCAACACCGATAATGAAGTACGCCACACTGACCCATAAAGGTTCTAGGCCGAAGGCTTCTTCTAAAAACGGTGTAAAGTACGCGTAAACGACATAGTGACCAGCTAGCATAAAGAGCGTCACTAAATGTGCCGTACTAATCTTCACAGATGCGAGTGATTTTATTTGGTCACGTAAAGGGACCACCTTCTCCACTGGCATCTTCTCAAGTAATAAACTAATAAGAAGAAAAGATAAAAACGATAACAATGCAATTCCGAGGAAGACCGTTCTCCACCCGAATGCTTCAGTCAGAAAGATTCCGACAGGTACACCAAGAACAAGGGATGAGCTAATACCCATAAAGACAAGCCCAATCGCTTTGGCGCGGTGTTCAGGTTTGACAATTTTAGCTGTAATCGTCAGTGATAAGACAACAACGAGTGCTGTACTCATCGCTGTGATCACTCGAGCGATCATGACGAGCGCAAATGAAGTACTAAAGAATGTCATAATATTTCCAAGCGTGAAAATGACAAGCGCCCATAAATACAGTTTCTTACGCTCCACTTTCGCGGTCATTGAGATGAGCACAGGTGCGCTAATTGCATAAACGAGCGCGAATACAGTAATGAGTTGACCTGCTGATGCAATTGTAATCCCAAGGTCGTCAGCGATGACAGGTAAAATACCACCAACGATCAGTTCGACGAGACCAACAGAAAATGCAGCAGCGGCGAGAATGTAAACTCTCCAATTCATCTAAATCCATCCTTTACAAAAGAAATTCGCCTGTCATTTTGTAAACGGATTTTGGGCATAAAAAATCCTGATTACAAAAATGAAATGCGTAACATTTTTGTAATCAGGAATTATCGGTTCCTGGTAGAGACCCTCAAACCATATTATTGAGGTTATACAACAGTGATGAATTCTAGCATGAAACGATTAGGTCTGCAACTCTTGCCATTCATCTAGAAGTTGCTCAATCATTTTCTCATTCCGTTCGAGCTCGTTTTGAACGTCAGTCGCTTTTGCGTAGTCTTCATAAACATCAGGTTGTAGCAATTCTGCTTGTAACGCTTCATTCCGCTCTTCGAGTGTTTCAACTTCTGCTTCAAGGGCATCGATGCGACGCTTTCGCTTACGTGCTTCTTTTTTGTCTTCTTTTCCTTGGATAAAGTCTTGTTTGGCGACTTGAGAAGAATTACTTTCGGTCGTTATAGGTGTATGTTCTTCTTGTTCAAGTTCTAATAGATGTACTCGTTCTTCTTCTTCCGTCTTTTTCTCAATATAATAATCGTAGTTGCCGAGGTATTCATCGAGCTGACCGTCCTGAAACTCGAGTGTACGTGTTGAGAGTCGGTTTAAGAAATAACGGTCGTGCGAGACGAAGATCATCGTTCCAGGATAATCAAGCAAGGCTTCCTCAAGTACTTCTTTACTATCTAAATCGAGATGGTTTGTTGGTTCATCGAACAGCAGCAAGTTTGCTTCTTTCATCATGAGCTTGGAAAGAACGAGTCGAGCTTTTTCGCCACCGCTCAAGTTTTGACAGGCTTTAAGACTTCATCACCTGTAAAAAGAAAACGCCCGAGTACCGTGCGAATATCCCGTTCATAGACGTGAGGGTATTCATCCCACAACTCTTGTAAAACGGTTTTCTTAGAGTTGAGATCGGACTGTTCTTGGTCATAATACCCGACGGTTACTTTACTGCCGAGCATAATCTCGCCTTCTGTCGGTTGAAAGCGACCACCCAACAGTTTGAGTAGTGTTGATTTTCCTGTTCCGTTTGGACCGATAAACGCGACACTCTCACCACGACTGACAGCGAGTTGCAGTTGGTTAAGAATTGGCTTATCACCGTATGAGAAAGAAAGATCTTTCGCACGAATGACATCGTTTCCGCTCTTCTCCTTAATCGAAAAGGCGATCGTTGCACTTTTTTGATCAGATTGAGGTGCGTGAATACGGTCCATCGTTTCTAGTTTACGCCGACGACTTTGTGCTCGTTTCGTCGTAGATGCTCGAGCGAGGTTCTTTTGAACGAATGTCTCAAGCTTTTCAATTTCACCTTGTTGCTTTTCGTAGGCTTTTTGTTGAAGGTCCGCTTGTTTATCGCGTTCGATGAGAAAGTCTGTATAGTTCCCGTGGTACACGTTTGCCTTCGTATGCACGACTTCGTAAACTTTCGTCACGATACGGTCGAGAAAGTAACGGTCATGGGATACAACGAGCACAGCTCCATCATAACCATTTAAGAAGTTCTCAAGCCACGTCAGCGTCTTAATATCCAAGTGGTTGGTCGGCTCATCAAGAATGAGCAAATCAGGCTTAGTGAGAAGTAATTTCGCAAGTGCAAGTCTCGTTTTCTGACCACCACTAAGACTTTGAATTGGTTCATCGTAGCTAAAAGAATCAAAGTTAAGACCTGCTAAAATACTACGAATATCAGCTTCATAGCGAAAGCCACCCGAAGATTGAAATTCTTCTTGTTTCGCATCATAAAGTTTCATAATGTCGTCGTACTTGGTCTGGTTTGAATAGACTGCAGGATCAGCGATTTGTTCTTCAAGAGAACGCAGCTCTTTCTCAAGTTGAATGGTCCCTTCAAACACCGAAAGCATTTCGTCCCAAATGCTTTTTGAAGAGTTCATCCCTGTATCTTGTGCGAGAAAGCCGAGTGAGACTGCTTTTGGAATGATCACGTCTCCGTGATCATAGGAAAGTTCCCCTGTAATAATCTTTAATAGTGTTGTTTTTCCGCTACCATTTCTTCCAACGAGTGCGACACGTTCTCCACTTTTGATTTCTAACTTTATATCTTGTAGGATGGTGTCCACACCAAAGGATTTGGTCACGCGATCACATTGTAATAGAATCAATTGTCTCATTCCTTAGACAGAAGTTGCTAAGTTAAAGGTATAAGACATTCCTAGTCTGGTCAAGCCTGAATGATACCAAAGGAAGCGGTCCCTTTTGAATCGTGCTATAATGAAGCATGAGAGTATGAAAGGAAAGGGCATGCCTATGGACGATCAACAGAAAATACCACAAGCTACTGCGAAACGCTTGCCTCTTTATTTTCGATACCTCGAGAATTTGCATGCAGCTGGAAAGCTTCGGGTGTCCTCAACTGAGCTAAGTGAGGCCGTGAAAATTGATTCTGCAACGATTCGACGTGATTTTTCCTATTTTGGAGCACTCGGTCGTAAAGGATATGGCTACGATGTTCAATATTTGTTGTCATTTTTTCGCAAAACACTCGATCAAGATGAGACAACTCATGTTATATTAATTGGGGTCGGGAATTTAGGCAAAGCATTACTCAATTACAATTTTGCAAAAAATAATAGCACGCAAATTGTGTGTGCCTTTGATGTAGACCGTCAGCTCGTTGGACAGAGTATTGGCGGTGTGAAGATCGATCATATGGATGAGCTAGAACGTGAGATTGATGACCGTGTTCGTGCAGCAATTATTACGGTTCCTTCAACGACTGCTCAAGTCGTAGCAGACCGACTAGCACAAACGGGAATCCAAGGGATATTGAACTTTACTCCAACACGCCTTAGCGTGCCGGAACACATTCGTGTTCATCATATTGATTTGTCAATCGAGTTACAATCACTCGTATATTTCCTTAAGCATTATCCACTTTCGTAAATAAGGAGTGAAGTCACCATGAATATTGGATTTGGAAGTATTATCGTCATTCTCATCGCCGCATTCCTCGTCTTTGGACCGAATAAGCTACCAGAAGTCGGCAGAGCAACAGGAAGTGCAGTTCGGGAATTTAAGAAAGCAACACAAAACATCTTAAATGAGAAGAATAACAACGAAAAGTAAAGCAAACGCTTTTCACATAAAGAAGGACGGGTGTAGATGAAGAACCAACGAGACATGCCTTTTCTCGCCCATTTTGAAGAATTAAGAAAACGCGTGATTACTACCGCGATCTTTTTAGTGATCGGTATGATCGGTGGTTTCTTAATGGCTCCGACCGTCATCGAATACTTACAAAGCATTCCACAAGCACAAGACTTTCCGATGAACGCATTTCAATTAACTGATCCGTTGCAAGTGTATATTAACTTTGCATTTGTTATTGGTCTCATAATTATTGTTCCAGTCATTCTTTACCAAACGTGGGCCTTTATTGCCCCAGGACTTGGAGAGAAGGAACGGAAAGTCACGTTATCGTATATTCCATTTGCGATTATCTTGTTCCTCGGTGGAATTGCGTTTGCTTATTATATTCTTGTTCCTTATTTGTTAGAGTTTCTAGCGAATATTGGGGAAACGTTGAATATTACAGAGCAATACGGGATCAAGGAATATTTCTCATTTTTGTTCCGCTTAACAATTCCGTTCGGATTTTTGTTCCAACTGCCTGTTCTAATTATGTTTTTAACGAGACTCGGACTGATCACTCCGATGTTTCTCCATAAAATCCGAAAGTACGCGTACTTTGGCTTGCTCGTCATCGCAGCCTTTATTACGCCGCCAGAACTCGTTTCGCACATTATGGTCACTGTACCGTTACTTCTTCTTTACGAACTGAGCTTAGTCATCTCACGAGCTGTCTATCGCAAGCGTTTGAAGGAAGAGGCTGAAGCACAACGAGAAATGGCAGACAACTATACAGAGTAAACCCCGAAGCGTCAGTTGACGCCTTGGGGTTTTTTTGATTTAAAAAGGGAACGATCGTAGCCAAGATCCAACACGACGTGTTGCTCGATCATATCACCTAGACAAAAAACCCCGCACAAAGAACACGTCTTTTGTGCGGGGGGCTGTACTAGTGCGATGAAGTCTTGGAACGCATTCGTTTGACGTGATGCCACGTAAGCATGTAATCCACTGCAGCGATTGCAATGAACATGAACGCAATGAAATCCCAACCTTCCATCTGTACGTGTAAAATGGCGAACAAGACAAACAAATTTGCTGCGAAAAAATAAAGGAAGCTTAAGATTGCTGGCGAAACTCTCATAGGAACAATCCTAGCCAGCCTGTAATGAGTTGTGTCGTCTGCTCCATTTGTTCCATCATGTCAAGGACGTCATATCCGAGGTATTCTAAGAGAATCGGAACAGCTGCCCAGGCGTTCATTAAGCAGTGTGCAATAATCGGAACGATAATGCGATTGGACTTTACGTACACGTATGCAAATGCAAAACCAGCACCTGCGTAGACGAGGATGTTCGAGAATTCCATATGGACGACAGAAAATGCTAGTGAGCTAAGCGCAGCTGCAAAGAAAAAGTTCATATGCTTGTACAGCTTACCGAAGATAACTTGTCGGAAAAGAATTTCTTCCATAATCGGTCCGAAGACGACGACCGCAAGTAGCATAATCGGGAATGAATTCATCATGTCTAATAACATGGCTGTGTTTTCTGATCCGGCAGGGACGCCGAATAACGCCGACTGAATAAGGAACGCGACTTGTTGACCGACAATGGCAAGGAGAACACCGAGAAAGATCAATCCGATTGTAACGCCTACACCGGAACGCGGACGATCTGCGCGCATAAGTGGATTGGCATTGCGGATTAAGAACAGCATAACAATGGCCCCTAGAGCGAATGCGAGAACGATCGAATACACGAATGATTCGCCTGGTTCCATCCCCATTAAGGCAAAAATAATCGCGAAGCCAACACTACCAAACTGTGCAACTAAAAATGTCACACCGATTAACCAATATCGTAAGGTGTAGCTCAAGGTCAAAACCCCTTTGATGTCATTCTTTAGATCAGTATGTGAAAGTTTATGAACTTCTATCAATCATATTGTAGCATGGTGAAGAAGATGTTGTCCGATTCCAAAAATCATAAAAAATAATCATTAAGGGGCTTGCAAAATTTAGGCGAAACTTTTATCATAGAAACTGGAATTAGCACTCGGCTAATGTGAGTGCTAATAACGTAATGATAGTAGCTGTTGTCAGAACAAGTTACTTACCACATAACCCAAAGGAGGTTGTTTTCCTTGTTAAAACCATTAGGTGATCGTATTGTTATTGAACTAATTGAGCAAGAAGAACAAACAGCGAGCGGAATCGTTCTACCAGATTCTGCAAAGGAAAAGCCGCAAGAAGGTAAAGTAGTTGCTGTCGGTACTGGCCGAGTAACTGAAAATGGTGAGAAAGTAGCGCCAGAAGTAAGCGCAGGCGACTCTATTATCTTTTCTAAATACGCAGGTACAGAAGTGAAGCACGGAGACAGTGAATACTTGATCTTACGTGAAAGTGATATTCTTGCCATCATTGGCTAAATACAGATTATTGTAGGCGTAACACCTACTCATTTTAATTCTTAGGAGGTTGCTATTATGGCTAAAGATATTCGTTATAGTGAAGATGCACGTCGCGCAATGCTAAGCGGTGTTGACAAACTAGCTAACACAGTAAAAGTAACGCTAGGACCTAAAGGTCGTAACGTCGTTCTTGAGAAGAAGTTCGGTTCACCACTCATTACAAATGACGGTGTAACAATTGCTAAAGAAATCGAACTTGAAGACAACTTTGAGAACATGGGTGCTCAACTCGTATCTGAAGTTGCAAGCAAGACGAACGACATCGCAGGTGATGGTACAACAACTGCGACAGTTCTTGCACAAGCGATGATTCAAGAAGGACTTAAAAACGTAACGTCTGGTGCAAACCCGATGGGCGTTCGCCGTGGAATTGAGAAAGCAACAGCAGTAGCTGTTGAAGAACTTCAAAAGATCTCTCGCGAGATTGAAGGCCGCGATTCCATTAAGCAAGTTGCTTCTGTATCAGCAAACGACGAAGAAGTAGGCGAATTCATTGCTGAAGCAATGAGCCGCGTTGGTAACGACGGTGTTATCACAGTTGAAGAATCTAAAGGATTTACAACTGAACTTGAAGTCGTTGAAGGTATGCAATTCGATCGTGGATACGCATCTCCTTACATGGTAACAGACAACGAGAAAATGGAAGCGGAACTTGAGAACCCTTACGTTCTTATTACAGATAAGAAGATCTCAAACATCCAAGAAGTCCTTCCAGTTCTTGAGCAAGTTGTTCAACAAAATCGCCCAATCCTCATCATCGCTGAAGATGTTGAAGGTGAAGCACTTGCGACACTCGTGTTGAACAAACTTCGTGGAACATTCAACGCTGTTGCTGTTAAAGCTCCTGGCTTTGGTGACCGCCGTAAAGCAATGCTTGAAGACATTGCAATCCTTACTGGTGGTACGGTTCTTACAGAAGATCTAGGACATGATCTTAAGTCTGCAACGATTGATCAACTCGGTCGCGCATCGAAGATCGTCGTTACAAAAGACAACACGACAGTGGTTGAAGGTGCTGGACAACCAGACCAAATTACTGGCCGTGTAAACCAAATCAAATCACAAGTTGAAGAAACAACATCTGAATTTGATCGTGAGAAACTTCAAGAGCGTCTTGCGAAGCTTTCAGGTGGTGTAGCAGTTCTTAAAGTTGGTGCTGCTTCTGAAACTGAAATGAAAGAGCGTAAACTCCGCATTGAAGATGCCTTGAACTCAACACGTGCAGCGGTTGAAGAAGGTATGGTTTCTGGTGGTGGAACAGCGTTCGTTAACGTTTACAACTCAGTAAAAGCAGTTGAAGCAACAGGTGATGAAGCAACAGGTGTGAACATCGTTCTTCACGCACTACAAGCACCAGTTCGTCAAATCGCTCATAACGCAGGTCTTGAAGGATCCGTAATCGTTGAGCGCCTTAAAGGAGAAGAAATTGGTGTTGGTTACAACGCAGCAACTGATGAGTGGGTAAACATGTTCGAAGCAGGAATTGTTGACCCAACAAAAGTTACGCGTTCAGCACTACAAAATGCAGCTTCTGTATCTGCATTATTCCTAACTACTGAAGCAGTTGTTGCTGATCTTCCAGACGAAGATGGCGGCGCTGGTATGCCTGATATGGGCGGAATGGGTGGAATGCCAGGAATGATGTAATTCCTGCATACCCTGATCTAGCAACGGTTTGCTTGCCCACAAGCCTTGTGCGATCTACTTTTATATGTCACATTCCAGACCTCCTCACACCGCGTGAGGGGGTTTTTAATATAGGTGGTGAACAACATGGATCTCTATCAAAATTACAGAGAACTAAGCCAAATTGAAAAAGGAAACTATCGCATTCAATATGTTGCTAGACCCACGATGTTCATTGCTCCACACGGGGGAGGAATTGAACCAGGTACAAGTGAACTTGCGATGTACACAGCCAATGTAACTGGTGGGGGCTATTACGTATTTGAAGGTTTGAAGCGTAAAAACAATGAAACGTTGCATCTGACGTCGACAAATTTTGATGAACCAATTGCTGTGAACGTAGTGAAGCGTTCTATGGTAACGGTCGCTTTTCATGGCTTAGACGGGAATGAACGAGTGACTTGGGTAGGGGGAAAAGATACTGCACTAGCAAAAAAAATTGCATCTGAACTTAAACGCCAAGGATTTTCTGTTAATTGGGCACGGGATCGCCTTAAAGGCACGTCTCCGTTAAACATTGTGAATCGAAATCAACAAGGGCAAGGTGTACAACTGGAAGTGAGTTTGGGGGAGCGTCGGTCGTTTTTCACAGACTTTACATTAAGAGGAAGAGGACGTTCAATCACGCCCCGTTTTCTTCAATACGTAGCTGCCATTCAAAAAGCCATCAAAGATCAGTAATAAGACGAAAGCAATATTGCTGATCTCTGTAACAATGGTCTATACGATAAATGAGACGTAAGATTCACTAAGACCAAAGTTAATATAATCATACTATTAAAATTAAACATAATATTTTGTAAAATTAACATGATTAAATAAAAAGGAGTGATTCTTTGTATCGATTTGTCAAAAATACGACGATTGTTGGTGTTGCAGCAGCACTTGCCTTTGGGGCTCCAATTGCACAAGCGTGTAACTTAGGTCCTGAAGAACATGGCCAAGGAATTGTTAAACCCGTTGAACCAGGTCCTGAACACACATCAGGTGAAGCAGAAATTGTGATGCATAGTGGTCAGTTTACAGAGGTAACAGAAATTGCGGCAGTTGAACTAGAGGAGATCGACGGCGTTAGTGTTACGACAGCAGACGTGTATGCCCACAAAGATCATGCCTACTTAGGAACACATCGTGGAGCAAGGTCAAATGAAGGTGTTCGTGTTTTTGATATGAACGATCCACATAACCCTGAAGAAGTGGCAGTTTTCGCTAATGATATTCCTGGAACTTGGCAGGAAAAGGTGATTGTGAAATCTGTGGATACGCCACACTTCACGGGTGATTTGGCAGTGGTTAGTTTGCAGAAGTATAACCAAGATGAAACGGAACAATCAGGTACAGCCATTTATGATGTAACAAACCCAGAACGACCGGTGCAACTGGGCTACTATGAATTGCCTGTCGACGTGTTGACCGGGACTCATGAATTGTATTTAACAACTCAGGAAGACCGGGCAATTCTACTTTTAGCAAACATCTATGCGGATTATTACACAGAAGGTGACTATCATGATTTCACGGTCGTTGATGTAAGTGACCCAGCAAATCCAGAGCACTTATACAATTGGGATCCTCGTGAATTGGTAGAAGCAGAAGATTTTGATGGGATGAATTATACAGATGAAGACGGTGCAGAGCGTACCGCTTTCGCACATAGTGTTATTACGGATAAAAAGGGTGAGTACGCTTATATTTCTTATTGGGATTTAGGCACGATTATTATGGATATTCGAAATCCAGATCAACCAGAAGTTGTTGGTCATACGACGTTCGAGCGTGATGTTCAAGGGGCTGCACATAGTGCCGCACTTGCCCACGACGATACAATTCTCATTGAGACGAGAGAGGTATTCGAGCCAGACCCAGATGACCCAGAATTCGAACGGGGATGGGGATATACGCGCATTTATGATATTTCAGATAAGAGTAATCCAGAGTTAATTAGTGATATCCGCTCAGATAATTCGATGGAACAAATTAAAGAAGGTGAACGTGAACGAGGAACGTATACCGTGCATGATCCAAAAGTAGAAGGAGATAAACTTTATTTATCTCACTATAGCGATGGCATTCGTCTCGTTGATATTTCCAATCCTCATAAACCTAGAGAAGTAGCGTCTTACGTACCGAGTGCAGCAAACGTCTGGGGCGTCTTCATTTATGGTGATTATATTCTCGGTTCAGATATGGGAAGTGGTTTGAAAGTACTTGATGTGAACTGGGGGACAGCTCCAGGAGGACCACCAACGTATACGACGCCACGAGATCGGATGACGACGAGTCTGACCGGGATTCAACCGATGATATTTAGTGCACTAACGTTCTCACGATAAATGAATTATAAAGTAAGCCTTAGTCAAAAGGACTAAGGCTTACTTTTTGTTTTACTACGACCAATGTCTGAAAGCAATTCAACCTAGGTACTGACGTTTAATTTTTTCCACTTGTGTATCTTTAGAGTATAGGAGTGGATACTGATGAGAATACACGTATTTCTTTGGACTTTCATGATCCAAAAGCGAGTCCATTCGCAAGAAGAATTACAAAAAATGTATGAAAATGAAAAGCGTATAGAAGAATTAAATCAAAGGTACAACCAAATACAGAAGAAGTTTTGGTCGAATGGCCTATAGATATTGCCAGCAATTGTCTTAAGTAAGATGATGCAAATTAGGGTAGTTTACAAAAAAGGAGGTGCTGTTGTGCGGGCTTTCGGAATGGTTGCATCGATGGTTATTTTACTTTCGCAACCACTCATTGAGTTTCCTGATCATCACGAATTTCAAAGTATGAACCGATTCATCAATTAATTATCTCACTTTTAGCGGATGAGATTGCTTATGTTATGGATGAAGAAGAAAAAGAGTATAGAGCCCAAGACGCTGATGTTGTTGATGTTCAGTGGAATGAACAAGATGTTGAAGTGACGATTAAACTCTTGTCTAACACGAAGGAACAGCCCATTGCTCACGTCATAGATACACTTACGTTTGAAATTATGAATGGTGAGGTTGAACTGACTCATCATCAATCAGAAGAAATTTGTTTGACGCCAAAATAAAAGCTCGCAGACGATTTTAACGTTTGTGAGTTTTTACTTTGACGTTAAGTGATAATACAAGACCAACTCCGTTTAGTCGAAGTTGGTCTTGTTTTAATTAATGAGAGTTACGTTCTTCTACTTGTTGGGCTCTACGCTGTGCAACTAAGTCATCCAAGTCTGCTAGTTCCTCAGAATATTCGACGTACTCACCGTCTGTCTCTTTAAGATAAGCAGGAGTTTGAGATAACTTTCGTTTGTCTTTTCTCTTGTTGTTTCTCGTTTGACCACGTGTCATAAAGAACGCCCCCTCAACGACTAGGATTGAGCTTTTAGCATGATTTTATGCTGGTGGGTTATGGTAAACTGAAAGTATAGTAAGAGGGTGGAAGTATGGAGTTACTGGCGTTCTTTAGTATTGTATTTGTGGCAGCGATTTTACAGACGAGTACGGGGTTTGGATTTTCGATTTTAGCTACGCCGTTTTTATTGTTACTGTTTGATCCTGTTGTTGCAATTCAAATTAATTTAGTACTTTCGTTGATCATCTCATTTTGTTTGTATCCAGCGGTGAAAGGCGGGTCTAACAAAAGCGTATTGCTACGCTTATGGGCTAGTGCGGTCGTTGGGCTACCGGTAGGGATCTTTATTTTACAAATCATGCATGTGGATGCTCTAAAGGCGATGATTGCAGTTCTTATGATCATTTTAACGATTCTTTTACTTAATCAGATCTCGTTTGCTGCGACGAGAAGTCGGGAGTATGTTGTTGGAGGGATATCAGGGGTGCTCACTTCCAGTATTGGGATGCCAGGGCCGCCTCTTCTCATTTATTTAAGCGGAACAGGTGCTTCAAAAGCGTATACAAGAGCGACAACACTAACGTTTTTCCTTGGTGTGTACTCAGTGACAATTGTTGCTCAAATGATGACAATCGGTACGGAATTCGTCGTTTGGGAATATAGTTTGTATGCGTTGCCGGTCGTACTTTTAGGGTTGTTCATCGGTAAGAAATTGTACCCGAAGCTAAATGCAAAGGTATTTCAAATGATTGTGTATGGATTGCTGTTGTTTACGGCATCTTATTTATTAATTGAAGTATTGTTTTTATAGAAATGTTCCGTTATACTCAGTAAAACTATACGTGAGCAAATTAGGTGGAGCCTGTCAGATTAGGATATTTATGTCCTTTTGACAGGTTTTGTTGTTTTACTACATAAATATAAGGTGAAGGAGAGAATCAGATGAAAAGTGAATATGTTGTTATCGGTTTAGGACGATTTGGAATGAGCGTTGCTAAAACATTAATTCAAAATGGTCATGAAGTTTTAGCAATTGATAAAGACGAACATACCGTACAAGAAATCAGTAGTGATGCAACGTATGCAGTACAAATTGATTCCACCGACGAGATGGCTTTAGAACAATTAGGGATTCATAAATACGCACATGCCATTGTCGGAATTGGAGAAGACTTACAAGCAAGTATTTTAACGACGTTATTGTTAAAAGAAATGGAAGTTGGAAGAATAACGGCTAAGGCTAAAGACGAGCATCACGGGAAAGTATTATCTAAAATCGGCGCGACCATGTTATCTTTCCAGAACGAGATATGGGGAAACGGTTAGGAAACTTATTAAGCTCTAACAATCTAATTGATTACCTCGAACTGTCTGTAGATTATAATATGGAAGAGATTCGCGCTCCCCGAGGGATGGGAGGAAAAACAATTCTCGAATTGGATCTAAATCGGAAATACGGCTGTATTATTATTGCGATCAAAGATGAATTCGAAAAAGTAAACATATCACCAAATGCGAACGACCTTATTCGTGAAGGGGATATCCTTATGATTGTAGGCAAGCATCAAGCGATCCAGAAGTTACACAAAGACTATACAAAGCATTAAATAAGTTGATTCTGTAGTAAGAAGGTGCGTTTGGTGAAGTTATATGGAAGAGACATTCACATTAATCCTCCGCAGTGGATTATTATCGGTTTTTTAGTGCTAATTTTTATTGGTACAATGCTACTCTCGTTGCCTCAAGCTTCTACGAGTGGAGAAAGCATCGGAATTATGGATGCGATGTTTATGTCTGTGTCAGCAGTCTGTGTCGTTGGACTTGCAATCGTTAGTGTTGGGCACGATTTGACTACCTTTGGGCAAGGGGTACTTCTTGTGCTTGTTCAACTTGGTGGACTTGGATTCATGGTGTTTGGTGTCTCCGTTGCAATTATACTCGGAAAAATAACTGGATTAAAATACCGAGAGTTTATGCAACCGACGACTCGATCATTGTCTGGAAGAGGGTTGTTACGTTTAGCTGGCGTTATCTTATGTGTGGCTCTTTCATTAGAGGCAATCAGTACAGTAATCCTAACCATTCGTTTCGTTGGAGAATTGGGGTTTTCCGATGCATTATATACTGCATTGTTTCATTCCATCGCTGCGTTTAATAATGCAGGATTCTCTTTAAACGATCAAAGTCTAGAAGGGTTCATTGGGGATCCTGTTGTAAACATTACAATCTCGGCATTGTTTATTATAGGTGGACTAGGATTTATGGTGCTCGTTGACCTTTATAAAAACCGGCGCTTTAAAAAGCTTAGCTACATTCTAAAGTAGTGCTCACCACGTCTTTAGCTCTCTTAGTTGTAGGATTTGTTGTTATTTTAGCGATTGAACTGTTCAATCCTGAGACGCAAGCAATGTCGTTATCTGAACGACTTTGGTCAGCTTACTTCCAAAGTGCAACTCCGAGAAGTGCTGGCTTCAACACGTTTGAAATATCGAGTATGTTAGTCGCATCTCAGTTTTTTATTGTAATCCTCATGTTCATCGGTGCCTCTTCAGGTGGGACCGGTGGGGGGATTAAAACCAATACGTTTGTTGTTATTATTTTGGCAACGTTAAATACGTTTAGAAGTGGTCATCAAGTGCATGCATTTAGGCGAGGAATTGCACTAGAAACGGTGATGCGGGCCCTTGCTGTTGTTGTAAGTTCCTTACTTTTCATTGTGCTGATGACACTAATATTAACGATGACTGAAGGAATTCAAGACGTCCAATTTATGAACGTGTTATTTGAAGTAGTCTCCGCGTTTAGCACGACCGGGCTATCAATGGGACTGACTGCTGAGCTAACTGAATTCGGTAAATTACTGATGATGATTACGATGTTTGTTGGACGGTTAGGACCATTAGCTTTGGCGTTTGCATTAACGTATCAGCAACATCAAAGTCGTGTGCATTATGCCGAAGAACAAATATTAGTTGGATAAGTTACATTTTTGACCTCAAACCAATGGACATGGTTTAGAGGTCTTTTTCGTGGTTTGAACTCAATTATGACCTACTACTACTCCATCTAAGATAACCTTTTAAACAGTTTTTTAGAATTAGGCGTTGTAAAACCGCTTTCATCGCGTTACAATAAACCCGTGAAATAAATCGGTTTAGTAAATCGTTTTAGTGAGGTGTCTCATGAAGAAAGTGACGATGGCTGACGTGTCGCGTCAAGCAGGCGTATCAAAGAGTACCGTGTCGCAATATTTAAATGGTCGTTTTAATTATATGAGTAGTGAAACGAAAGATCGTATTCAACGCTCAATTGAAGAGCTTGGGTATAGCCCGAATAGTGTAGCGAGAAGTTTGAGACAAAAGAAAACGAAGACGATTGGAGTGATCGTGGCTAACATCCTGCATGATTTCTCAACGCAGGTTGTAAGGGCAATTGAAGATTATTGCCACGCATGTGGGTTTACCGTCATTATTTGCAATGCCGACGACCAACCTGACAAAGAGCGCCACTATATTGACATGTTAAGAGCAAAACAAGTCGATGGATTGATTGTATTTCCGACGAACGCTAACAGTGAGTTGTTCCAAGGGTTAGTGAAAGAGAATTATCCACTTGTATTTATTGACCGTTTTATTGAAGGTGTACGTGTGAATAACGTTCTTTTTGATAATAAGAAAGCGATGTCATTAGCTGTGCAGACGTTGAGAGGCAAAGGCTATGAACGAATAGGATTGGTCACAGCTTCGCTTGAAGGTGCCATTACACCAAGGCAAGAGCGAAGAGATGGTTTATGGCTGCGATGGAAGAGCAAGGACTGTCGATTCACGATGAGTTTATTCAAAGCAGTAACATCGATCAAATTCAAGAGGTGCTCGCCGACATGCTCCAGTGGACCGAACGTCCTGAAGCAATCATTGCTGGTAACGATCGGGTTCTTCAAGAAGTGTTAAAAACGATGAAGCAAAACGATATTGATGTCCCTAAGGAGATTGGGCTTTTAACAATCGACGATGTGACGTTTGCAGAGTTTTATAATCCAGCGATTACTGCGATTGCTCAGCCGACATATGAGATGGGCAGAAAAGCAGCGGAGCTGTTACTTGAAGAAATCGATGGCACGAAGGGATCTAAAAAACAAACGTACCGATTTGAGCCGAGTTTACAATTGCGACACTCGTGCTAACGGAATGAGGGGAAACAAGATGATGAAAAAAATAGCACTCGGTAGTCTAGCATCGGTCCTTTTCCTTGCAGGATGTGGAGGAGAGCAAGATGTTGTTGGTGCAGATGACCCGAAAAACTTAATTTTGGCTACTCAACTCGATGAAAACAGTCCATATGCAATCGGCTTCCGGGCATTTAAAGAAGCAATTGAAGAAGAAAGTGATGGAGCGATTACGGCAGAGCTTCATACGAACGGCACACTCGGAAGCAATGAAGATACGTTACTTCAAAGCATTGCCACAGGCGGTGTCGATATTACCGTCGTTTCTCCTGGCTTTATGACGCAAGTTCAACGTGAAGTGGATTTATTTTCAATGCCGTATTTATTCACAAGTTATGAACATTGGTTGCGTGTCGTAGACGGAGAAGTCGGCGATGAGATGAGTAATCTTGTTGAAGAAGAAACGAACTTGCAAGTGCTCGGCTATTGGTCTGCAGGTGTTCGTCAATATTATGGGTTTGAACCGGTAAATGAAGTTGAAGATTTACGAAATGTCTCAATCCGTACACAAGATTCACCAGGAATTCAAGATAGCTGGTCTGCACTTGGTGCATTGCCTGTAGGGGTAGCATGGGGTGAGATGTATCAGGCGTTACAAAATCGAGTGGTCGACGCATCAGAAAATGACTTTACAAATGTCTATCAATCGAGTCATCACGAAGTCACGCCGTACATTTCGTTAACCGACCATGACTTTACAACACGATTCTTCTTAACATCGGACGTTGTGATGGAACGTTTCACTGAAGAAGAACAGGAAATGATTGAACGGGCAGCAGAACAAGCGACGATTTCTGCACGGGAAGCAGATCTTGATCTTGCTGAATCATCATTGGAGCGGCTCGTTGAAGAAGGGGCCATTATTAATGAAGTCGATATCGAACCATTTATTGAACAAACGGAACCGGTTCGAGCAAGAATTGCTGAAGAGCTTGATGCGATGGAGTTGTTTCATGCCATTCGAGACTTAGCAGATGAAGAGTTGTGAGGTGAGTGATGATGAAATCATTATTAAATGGAATTGAATATGTGTTTATGCGTGCGGCAGCGTTGTTTTTTGTCGTCTTTGTTGTGTGTATTTTCTTGCAGCTTCTCTCACGGTACGTCCCGACAATATCTCTCTTATGGCCAGCTGAAATTGCAACGTATGCATTTATCTGGACGGTATTTCTTGGGGCTTCTGTGATGGTGTATCATCAAGAACATTTTAAAATTGACTATGTTTTTGAGAAGTTCAAAGGGCAAGCTTTACTATATGTAAAATTGTTTAGTCATCTCATTATTGGATTGTTTGGATTGCTCATGGTCATTTACGGCTTTTCACTCGTTCAATTGTTCTGGGAATGGACAGTCAATACGTTACCACAACTTCAACAAGGATACTTGTGGCTAGCGTTACCGATCTCCGGTCTTGGGATGGTGTTGTTTTCAATCGGTAATGCGTTAGAAGACGTAAAAAACTTTAAAGAGAAAGGAGAGCAAGTAGGATGACAGGTATTATTCTTGTAGCGTTATTTATATTATTGTTATTTTTAGGGATTCCAATAGCCTTTACACTTGGTATTGTCGCTTTTGTAGGAATTTGGATGCTTGATTCAATTCCGTTGCAGGTCGTGTTGCAAAGTATGTTCTCAGGTTTAGAATCATTTATTCTACTTGCAGTTCCTCTCTTTATTTTAGCAGCAAACATTATGAACCAAGGGCAAATATCTGAACGACTCATTAAATTGGCCGTTTCGATGGTTGGTCATATCCGTGGTGGGCTTGCACAAGCGAACATCGTCGTATCCATGTTCTTTGGAGGAATTTCAGGTTCTGCCCAAGCTGACACTGCAGGCGTTGGTAAGATTTTAATACCGAGCATGATTCGTGAAGGTTATAGCAAAAGTACAGCGGTCGGCACAACCGCTGCATCTTCTACGATGGGTATGCTGATTCCACCAAGCATCCCAATGGTAATCTATGGAAGTGTGACGAGTGTGTCGGTCGGTCAAATGTTTTTGGGTGGCGTTATTCCTGGATTACTTATGGGTGTTGCGATGATGGCACTCGTTGGATTTATTTCTGTACGACAAAATTTCCCTCGTTCTGAACGGGTGAGTCTGAAGAATATTGGAAAGCAATTTCTTAATTGTATACCACCATTACTGACACCTGTCATTATTCTTGGTGGGATCATCGGTGGTTTTGTTACACCGACGGAAGCGGCCATTCTTGCTTGTGTGTATGCGTTAATTCTCGCGATGTTCGTGTATCGTTCGATTACGATTAAACATTTACCAGAAATTCTATTTGATACGATTCGTCTAAGTTCATTAACATTGTTTGCGCTAGCAACTGCAACAGCACTCGGTCACTTGTTTAGTTATTACCGTGTTCCAGAAATGATTGCAGGGTTTTTCCAAGACAATTTTGCTAGCACAGGCTTTTTCTTATTAGCGGTCATTCTACTATTCTTGTTTGTCGGAATGTTTCTTGATGCCATACCAGCGATGATTTTATTCGTACCAATCGTTCTTCCAGCTTCTGAGACGCTTGGTGTTGATCCGGTTCACTTTGGTATTGTTATTGTCATGTGTTTGGCTGTTGGGATGATCACACCGCCTTACGGACTATGTATGTTGCTTGCAAGTTCAATTGCAAAACTATCCGTCAGCAAATCAATTGTAGCCTTGCTTCCTTACGTGGGTGTCATTATCATTACCATTCTTATTGTTGCGTTCTTCCCTGAGATTGCACTTTGGTTACCAAGTTTCTTAGAATAGAAAGGACGATGTAAATGAGTCATTTTGTTGATACAGCTAAACGTTGTCTTAACGAAATTCAACAAGTTGTTGAGCAGTTAAACGAAAACGAAATGAATGCTTTAGCTAATGAAATCCAGCAAGCTAAACGCATCTTTATACACGGAGAAGGGCGCTCTGGTCTAATGGGAAAAGCCATTGCGATGCGACTGATGCATGCTGATTACGACGTGTATGTAACTGGAGAAACAATTACGCCGAGCATCTCTAACGGCGATTTATTACTCATCATTTCGGGCTCAGCATCGGGTACTGAGAACTTTTCACAAAAAGCAAAAGCATCCAACGCCAATGTTGTGCTTGTCACTGCGAATAGGAGTGTTGGTGATGATCATCCGTCAGATCTAAAGCTCTTTATTCCGGCAGCAACAAAACAACGTCTGCCACATGAGCCGAAAACAATTCAGCCACTTGGTAATCAATTTGACCAATCTGTACACATCGTGCTAGATGCAGTAATTGTTGCGTTGACGACAGACCAACAAGAAGAAATGAAAGAAAGACATGCGAATTTAGAGTAGGAGGAACCAAATGAAAGACGTTATTACTATTGGAGACGCGATGATTACGTTAAATCCAAATTCATCGGGGCCAATGCAATTCGTAAATGGCTTTGAGCGCCGTGCGGGTGGCGCTGAGTTTAACTTTGCAATTGGTTGTGCGAGGCTCGGTCTTGAGACGGGGTGGATTTCTCGTCTTGGTGCTGATGAATTCGGAAAATATATTAAGAAGTTCGCCCGAGGTGAAGGAATTGATACGAGCGAAGTTCACTTGTTAGAAGGCTATTCAACATCACTGAATTTCAAAGAAATTCAAGCGAATGGAAGTGGGAGAACATTTTATTATCGTCATCCTTCGCCGACTGAAGCGATGACACCGAACTCACTTTCACTCGAGTATTTTCAAGGTGCAAAGCTCTTTCATATGACGGGTGTATTCCCTGCGGTTACACCGTCTAATGTGGATGTATTAACACGAGCGGTTACATTGGCGAAGGAAGCTGGTTTGAAAGTTTCATTTGATCCAAACATTCGTTTGAAATTGTGGAGCGCTGAGCAAGCAAGAGAGGCGTTATTACCATTAATGAATTATGTAGATCTTCTCTTAGCAGGTGTTGAAGAGTTAGAGCTTCTATTTGGGACGAGTGACGAGAATGAGATTTTTACAATCGCCAAAGAGTATGAGATCGAACTTGTTGCGATTAAAAAGGGAGACGAAGGCGCTGTCGCTTGGTACAAGGATGAGACGCTAACTTTACCAGCAGTAAAAGCAACGGCAGTCGTTGATACAGTAGGTGCAGGTGATGGTTTTGATGCTGGACTTATCTATGGTTACTTGAATGGGTATTCCCTTAAGGAAATGCTCACGTTTGCAACAACAATCGGTGCAATGGTCGTCGAAGTTATTGGTGATAATGAAGGATTACCACATCTTGATGACGTACTTGCCAAGCTTGGTCACACAACCGTGATTGAGCGATAGGAGGGCTCTAGTATGAAGTTGCAATTAGCGCTAGATCGATTAACATGGGACGAGTGCTTTGCCATTACAAATGAAGTTCGTGATGATATCGATATTATTGAAGTCGGTACGGGTGTCATTAAAGAATACGGGATGGCGATTGTTCGAGAAATGAATGTTCAGTTTCCTAATCATGCCTTGCTTGCTGATATGAAGATCTGTGATGCCGGTCGACATGAAGCCAATCAAGCGTTCCAAGCCGGTGCAGATATTGCAACAGTGATGGCTTTTGCACCTGAAGCAACAATAGAAGAAACGCTACGCGTAGCAAAAGAGCAAAACAAAACGATGATGATTGATTTATTAGGTGTCGAGTCCCCTCAGAAAGTGCAACAACTTTATTCGTTAGGTGCTACTTATGTTGGTGTACACTTAGGAAAAGATCAACAAAAACAACTAGCATTCTCAGCGAGTCAGTTTGACATTGTCAAAGACGTAAACGTTCAAACTGCCGTTGCAGGCGGGGTCACTTTGGAGTCTCTTAAAGCGATCATCACTCAAAAGCCTGATGTTATCATCGTCGGCAGTAGCATTACAGCCGCAGAGCATCCAGCTCATGTCGCGAAGGCAATGAAAGCACTTCTTCACGTATAACATAAAGGGATGTTGGTTATACAAGTAGTACGAGCATGAAGCGTATTCGAGTAATGCCCTAATCTCGAATGATACAACTCTATGTCTATAATCGTTAAAAAGGCCGGTGTCCTCTTAGGAGTGCACCGGCCTTTTCTGAGTTGTTTTTGTTCGTTTCTCTGTTACTAAAACCGCTGAATACAAAACGGCGATGATGCCTACGGTTTGAAAAATGTTTAAGACATCATTAAGGAACAAGACGCCGGTAATCACGGCAACGATAGGCTCAATTGTTGCAAGTATTGAAGCACGGCTTGCTTCTAGATGTTTTAACCCAGTCGTATAAAAGATATACCCACAAACGGTTGAGACGAACGCCAGCAACAAACTACTCGTCAAAACGTCTGGCTCACGGAATAGATATAATTTTGAACGAAGATCACTCGTTAGCAGCATGAATAAACTCGTATACAAAAACGTATACGTCGTAATCGTCAAAGGCGAGTAACGATGTGTGATGGGCTTTGTAAAAATGCTATAAAGTGCATAAAAGAAACCAGACAGAATTCCCATCATAATTAGTGAAAAAGATAAATTAGAAGATCCAAATGGAAGCAATTCGACAACGAATGCACATCCAAGTAATGCTAAAATCAATGCAGCTACTTTTCGCTTCGTGAGCGGTTCTTTGAAAAAGATTCGCGAAAGCAACGTAACAAAAATCGGACCCGTATACAGGAGCGTAACCGCAAGTGAAATGCCGGCTTGGGAAAACACTTCAAAGTAAAAGTAATTAAAAAATGCAATACTTATAATGCCAGCAGCTGCAAAGATCAAATGATCTTGCCACCTCGTTTTTAATTGTTTCCGAAAAAACAAGCTCATAAAGATGATCAACATTATAAAGGTAAAGACCCCTCGTATCGCAACAACTTCCCAAGCTGTAAAACCATGCTCATATAAAGGGGCAACAAATAGACCAATTAATCCCCACGCCGTTGCCCCGGCGATCGTAAAAAGATAAGCTCTCGCTCGTGACATAATTTCTCCCCTTCTTGATGTTCTTGTTCAAGTAAACCATACATTACGAACATTTACGAAAGGAACCGGTAATCGCTTCAGTTTGAGAAACGATCCCTTTATTTTTAACAAAACACCAGAAGTACGACGCGGTTCGATCTTACTGATCTCAATTAGAGATTGGCATAATGGATCATGATGATTTCCAAACGTACACGTAATCACGTAAACTATGAAGTAACGTGCATTTCATCGTAGAACATACACAAATCATCGAAATTAAATAAAGGTGGTAATTGTATGGAAAAGTTAACGTTAGACGTTGCAGAGAAGATCGTAAAAGGAGCACAAGCCGAAGCGCAAAGGCTAAGTGTACAGATGGTTATTTCAGTTGTCGATGAAGGCGGACACTTAATTGCAACGCACCGAATGGACGATGCATGGCTCGCAAGCATTGATATTGCTCAAAACAAAGCTTGGACATCTGTCGCATTAAAAATGCCTACATCAAACCTTGAAGAAGCGACGGTCCCAAAAGCTGAGTTGTTTGGTCTAAACACGACAAATCAAGGAAAGCTCGTTGTATTTGGTGGAGGGATTCCTCTTGAACGAAACGGGAGAGTCGTAGGCGCAATCGGAGTGAGTGGAAGTACTGTCCCTCACGACGTGCAAGTAGCAGATGCCGGTGTAAAAGCCTTTGAAAAACTAGCACTAGAAACGGTATAAATAACAAAGAGCCAAGACGTGTACGTGTCTTGGCTCTTTTTAACTAGGAATGCTCAGGAGCACTCGCATTGATGGTTGAAGAAGCAGCGGTAATCACGCTAGTTTCAATGGTTTCGATGGTGAGTTGTACGTTTTTACTTACTGGCAAGTTTCTAGTTGAGGAGTGCAAATAATGTTCAACACGCTTTGCTTCTTGCTGGGTTGGATAAAGGATTGATAATAAGTGAGAAACATATAGCAAAGAAAGCAAGATGACCATCCGCTCATCTTTTTCAGATAAGGCAACTTGGTGATTCGTCTTTTCTAGTAAGCGGCGTGATTGTTCTAGATAAGGTGTTAAATCTTTAGGGGCATTCAAAAGATAAGAGTCCGTTGAAAAGAACGTACGTAAGCCTTTATCCCGTAAATGTAGAATATCTTTTTCTTCTAGTTGAAAAGCGACCAATCGTTTAAGGTTCGGTATTTTTATTGGAAGAACACGAATCCAATAACTTGCAGGCTTTGGGTTCGTAACCGTAAGTAGGTTTAACGATTTTTGCAACAATGGATGGTGAGCTTCATGGTGAATGACAACGAGTTTTCCATTTTGTTCCACAAGTTTCCCTAATAGCAATAATTCGGCGAGAATGCATGCTACGAGACTCGTAGTAAATGTGTTCGACGTTTGCTTGTGAATCTTTTCATGCTTCTCGTTTACTGCTATGTAAAATAAATGATCAGCTAATGTTAACATCAATTCTCACCTTCTTTCCTTACACTTTCTACGGAATACAGAACCGTGACGTTTCACATTCTTCCTATAGAATCATGTTTTTATTTACTGAAAAATGATGATATTTAGCTAGTAATTTGTATGAGCTTCACACAGAATAGAAGGAAGACATACTTTGAAGGGGGCAACAATGGAGACACCATACATCCGAGTACAAAAACGAATTGTGAAAGAGAACATTCAAAGAATGCAAGATGATGCGAACAAACAAGGGATCGCATTACGACCACATTGTAAAACACATAAAACGCCAGAAATTGCATTTTGGCAACTAGAAGCAGGCGCAAAAGGAATAACTGTAGCCAAAATTTCAGAAGCAAGTGTCATGATAGAAGCGGGGATTACGGACATCTTTATTGCTTATCCAATTGTGACTGATGATAAAATTGCAAACGTGATCGCACTATGTAAAAAAGCCACCATTACGCTTGCAGTGGATAGTGTGTTCGGAGCGAAGAAGTTAGCAGAAGCCGCAAAGCGTGAAGGAATGGTACTTAACGTTCGCTTAGAAGTGGATACAGGATTGAATCGTGCTGGGGCAAGAAGTGAGAAAGTCATAGAAGTTGCTCATAGCATTCATAACGATCCTCACTTATATCTTGATGGTATTTTCACTTTTAAGGGTGCGGTTGTTGAAGAGAAATCAACGTTAGATACATCAGCAGCGGGGGAAGATGAAGTTAGCCGTTTGCAGCAATACAAAGCGCGATTAACTGAGGAGGGGATCCCTGTACCGGTAATTAGTGCGGGTTCTACGCCTACAGCAAGAGCGGTTTCCAAAACAAGAAACGTTGAAGAAATTCGACCTGGTACCTATGTATATAATGATGCGATGCAATATAAATTAGGGGTCTGTGAATTAAGTCAATGTGCAGCTTCGGTCGTAGTAACGATTGTAGGTCTTCATGACGATCGTTTAGCAGTTATTGATGGAGGAAGCAAGACGTTTGCAACAGACATTCAACCTGATCAAAACCCATTGAGATTAAACGGTTTCGGTATTGTCAGCGGACATCCGGATGCTGTATTTTTGCGCATGAATGAGGAACACGGGATTGTTCAATTAGGAGAAAATCATAGACTGAATATTGGAGACAAAATAGAAATTATTCCAAATCATATTTGTAGTACCGTGAATTTGCACAATCATTTCTATGTAGAAGATGAACTAGGAGAAACAACGAAAATACGTGTAGCAGCAAGAGGTTGTCTACAATAAGGAGCAAGTTATGATCATTCGAAAAGACGACATCACCAATCCAGTCGTGATTCAATTACTTCTCCAACATGTACATGAAATGAGGGAGACATCCCCACCTGAAAGTGTCCATGCATTAGATGTTGCACAGTTAAAAGAAGAAGGATTAACGATGTTCAGTGGTTGGATTGATTATAAGTTAGCAGGGGTCATCGCATTAAAAGAATTAACGAGTGATCATGGAGAAATTAAATCCATGCGAACTGCCGACGGTTTCTTACGGCATGGAGTGGCTACGAAGTTGCTCACTTATTGTATTGAAGAGGCTAAGAAGCGAGGCTACCGAGAAATAAGCCTTGAAACGGGTGCAGAGCCGTTTTTCGAGCCTGCTCGTTCTTTGTATTCAAGGTATGGTTTCTCCGTTTGCCCACCATACGCTGATTATTGGGACGACCCGAACAGTGTCTTTATGACGATGGTCTTGAAGAAATGTGATTGATTTTTGATGGCATAATGGGTGGTCGATTAGCACTAAGAATAATAAGTAGAGACTTAGTAAAATGTGGTGACAAGAGAAGGTCTTGTGAACGTACAGGTTCAATCCTTCTAGTGAAGGTGTGATAACGAGTGGTGCAAGGGGAGAAAGGCAGAGTCATACAAGTTGCCATTATAACCGCCGTCGCTTTATTAGGTGATGCGATGCTGTTTATTGTATTGCCGATCTATTATGAGCAGTTTGGATTGACTGCTCTTTGGCAAATCGGCCTTCTTTTGTCGATTAACCGGCTTATTCGACTACCGATAAACCCACTTGTTGCATGGTTTTATCGTCGGTACTCATTGCGCACTGGTCTATTTATTGCGACGACTCTTGCTGCGTTAACAACGTTCTCTTATGGGGTGGCTACGAGTTTTATCGTATTAGTCATTGCGCGGATGCTGTGGGGCGTTGCATGGTCGTTTTTGAGGATGGGCGGATTTTTAACGATTATTAAAGTCAGCACGAATGAAAATCGAGGCAATCACATTGGCTTGTACAATGGGCTATGGGGCATGGGTGGATTAGTGGGCATGCTTGCCGGTGGCTTTCTAGCCGATCAAATTCCAATTGTCATGATGACATCATTCTTCGCTCTACTCGCATTGATTTGCATTCCACTTATTGCAATGACCGTACCGCATTCGAATGTTAATCATGGTAAAAACACAAAAATAAGTACGTCAACCTTTCAGTTCACACCTTACATTTCACTAATCCTAGCTACGAGCCTCTTCAAAGGCTTTCTTATAATGGGATTATTTGCGTCAACGTTAAGCCCTTTAATTGAATCACGCATGCAAGAACCAATGACAATCGGTTCATTAATGATCGGGGCAGCGACGATTGCTGGGGTTGTTCAGGCAATTCGTTGGTGTTGGGATCCGTTTCTTGCACCGTTAATTGGAAGATGGAGTGATCGACTTACAAGGCGATATATGTTGTTGTTTTTGCCATTAGTAGCGGGTGGAGTTTTGCTAGTTGTTGTTGGTTTTACCGAGTCAACACGACTGTTAATTGGATTGTTGCTTCTATTCCAGCTCACGTCAACACTGCTTACAACGACGGTGGATACGCTTGCTGCATCAGCTGCGGCGAATACAGATGAAGTAAAGATGACGATGTGGCATACCATCTTAGATGATCTAGGTGCCGCAGTTGGCCCATTAAGTTCATTTATACTTTTAACGTGGTTGGAAGGCTCTTTATCCATTCTTTATATAGGTTCAGGACTGTTCATGCTCGGTTACGCAGCAATTTGGGGCTCCTATTATCATAAAAGCAAGCGAAAAACGACTCATGCCGATGTAGCATGAGTCGTTTTATTATGAGATACGATGAATGGACCAAATGACTCCCGAAGGAGCTCCAGAGCCAAGATTTAAGCCAACCGTCAGGCCGTTTGATATATAAAAGAGTCCTAGAGTGTCTCCAGCAGAAAGTTCAGCATCCGCGAGTAACGTTACTTCGCCACTTCCGAGAATAACTCGTAACGTTAAAAGCAATAAAATATTTACATCTAAAATTGGCAATAAACCTGTAACAATCGTCGTAGGATTAGGAGTAATCCTTTGGATCGTAAACGCAGGGTTTACACCCGTTCCAATTTGGGCGGTAATTGTAGCTGTTGAGCGATAATTGATGATAGCTTTAATGGAGTAACGACCACTAACAGGGACCGTATACGTTCCTGTCGTTGCATTAAAGCCCGTTCCAGGAAAGAAAGGATTCGTTGTCAGCCAATTATCCAATTGAGCCGCAGCACTGATGGTTGCAGGTGCACGTTGAGCGGAGAAGCCCAATGAAGAGATAATAGGTCCAGTGATACCAGTATTGCCCGTAACGCCAGTAGGTCCAGTGGCTCCAGTAGGTCCAGTGGCTCCAGTAGAGCCAGTGGCGCCGGTCGGTCCGGTGGCTCCAGTATTGCCCGTGGCACCAGTCAG
>NZ_BAXA01000020.1 GCF_000698125.1 Geomicrobium sp. JCM 19038
GGTGCAAGAGAGCGGTAGCGCGGTGCAAGAGAGACGGTAGCGTGGTGCAAGAGCGAGGTAGCGCGGTGCAAGAGCACGATAGCACGCGGTGCAAGACAAAGGTAACGTAGCCAAAAAACCCGCTCCAAAGCTTTCACTTTGGAGCGGGCTCACCCGTACCGTACCTACAACTATGCTTCTGCTCGGGTTGCTGGTTGTTTTCGTTTTCGGATCCATTGGATTAGGAAGATCGTAACGAGAATGATGACTCCTACTGCATCGGTTAATAGTGCAGGGTGTAAGAAGAGTAAAGCGCCTCCAGCCATAAACAAGCGGGAGATGACATTCATCGAATGTAACAAATAGCCTTCAGCGGCGATGCCGAGCATTAAGACACCAATCGCAGCGGTAATGATGACGCCGATGGACTCTGTAAATGTTGTATCCATTAATAGCAATTCATTGTTGTAAACGAACATAAATGGCACGATAAAACCTGCAATCGCGAGTTTCATAGCCATAAAACCTGTTCGCATCGGACTGCCGCCTGATAAGCCGGCGGCAGCGAATGCGGCTAAAGCGACTGGTGGTGTGATGTTTGCAAAGATCCCGAAGTAGAACACAAACATATGTGCAACAATCGGTTCAATACCGAGTTGGACGAGAGCCGGTGCTGCCATTGTTGCGGTAATAATGTACGCTGGAATACTCGGCATCCCCATTCCAAGCACGATACACGCAACCATCGTAAACAATAGAGTTAAGAATAAGCTCTCTCCGCCGATGGAGACGATTGCATTTGCTAAGTTCAAGCCAAAGCCTGTAATGTTCGCGATCCCAACGATAATTCCGACGGTAGCGCAGGCAATGGCGACGCTAACGGTCGTACGCGCACCGTTTTCTAGCGCATCAATAAAGTCTTTGAAACTCATTCGTGTTGATTTTCTTAAAAAGCTAATCAGGATTGTAACGATAATGGTCCATGCTGCTGAGAAGATTACGGTCGTACCGGAAAAAAAGAGCATGTAAATCAAAAAAACAATCGGGAGTAGCAAATGACCGCGTTCTTTTAACACGTCTTTTATACTCGGTAATTCACTTTTAGGAATGCCTGACAAGTCTAGCTTCGTTGCTCGCAAATGAACTTGAGCAAGAATTCCTAAATAAAAGAGCAATGCTGGTAAAATCGCAATCAAGATAATGTCGGTATAAGGTACACCGAGCGTTTCTGCCATAATAAAAGCGGCGGCTCCCATAACTGGAGGTAAGATTTGTCCTCCGACAGAAGCTGAAGATTCTACAGCTCCAGCGAAATTACGGTTGTACCCAATCTTTTTCATGAGAGGGATTGTAAATGCGCCTGTTGTGACGACATTTGCTATAGCCGAACCATTTATACTTCCCAAAAATCCACTCGCAACAACGGAAACTTTTGCAGGTCCACCTTTTGCATGACCGGTGAGAGCGAGCGCTAAATCATTGAACAGTTGACCCATTCCAGATTTCGCTAGAAAAGCTCCAAACAAGATGAAGAGAATGATATACGTGGCTGATACTCCGATTGCCGTACCGAGGATTCCTTCAGTTGTTGTGAAAAGTTGATTAGAAATTGCATCCCAGCTGTACCCACGGTGACGAAAGATGCCAGGAAGATCTCGACCAAATAGAGCATACACAACAAAGATTGATGCGAGGATTGGTAAAGCCCAACCCGTTACCCTTCTGCCGGCCTCAAATACAAGAATGATGAGCAAAGTGCCAAATAGAACATCAAGAGTACTCGGCAACCCTCCACGCGTCACAATTTCAGTGTAATTTACAAATAGGTAGATCGTTGAAGGCACAGATAAAAGGCAAGTAGCATGTCATACCAAGGTAATCGATTGCGAGCTGCGCCTTTTGTAGCTGGGAACAATAGAAAGACGAGTACGAGAACGAATGAAACGTGTAGAGCGCGGTGCACAAGTACGTAAACGGGTGGTCCTGTAAATGCAGTAATGAGATGATATAGTGAAAAAGTCACCGCGATGATCGTAACGAGTAAAGTGATACGATTGTTTAAGAAGACCCGAAATCGAGATTCACTATCATACTTTTCTAGAAGCTCTTGTTGTTCTTGATCGAGTGCTTCTGTGTTTTTAGATTGGCTCATAATAGCCCCCTTTCATAAACGATGGTGTACGAGCAGTTCAATCGATTCATGATGAGGTAACTGCTGTGTATGAATCCACAAGTTTTCATTTACGTACCAAGTAAAAGTAGCATCGTGGGAATGAAACCACCGGTACGAATCAAAGGACTCATTCAGCTCGGATAAGACGATGTAACCGTCTTCAATACTTGTCGTACCGCGACCATACGGAGAGACGCCTGCACCAAATGATTGAAATTGTGTTTTGTTGAGTGTCAGTTTCCCTCGTTTGTTGATCGTAAAGTATTCTTCCCAAGGGGTTTTTTCTACTGAGTGAATCCATGAGAGTTTTAGTTCATCGTCTTCGCTTAGTTGTTGAATTGTGAACGTTTCTTTTGTTATCGCATGCCTGATCTCAATGAATAATGTTGTTTGTGCAGAACCGGCAAGGAGAATGCAGCAGAGTAGTAGCAAGAACGGCTTCATATGAGTTACTCATCTAGAAGTCCTTGCTCTTGAAAGTAACGTTCAGCTCCAGGATGAAGGGGGATGTTCACACCTTCTTGAAAATTCTCAATCTCAATGTCTGTAGCTGCTTCATGTGAACGTTGGATGGTTTCTAAATTGTCGTAGAAAAGGCTCGTTAATTCATAAACTTCGTCATCTGATAGTGAAGGATTAGGGACGAGTAAATTCGTAATAGATGGAGTTGAAATGTCTTCTTCATTGTCGTATGTTCCAGCTGGTACCTCGTCTTCGATAAAGAACGGGTACGTATCGTTTAAATAATTCATCGCGTCATCATCGATTGGCACGACTGTTACATCATGAGTACTTGCAAGATCCATCGCCGCGGAGTTAGGCACACCGCTCGTAACAAATGCCGCATCTAGCATGCCATTTCTCATCTGATCGATCGCTTCTCCGTAAGGTAAATAATCAGCAGAGATATCATCGTAGGTCATATCATGTGCTTCAAAAATCATTCTGGCATTCAGCTCTACACCTGAATTTGCATCCCCGACAGCGACACGTTTGCCTTCTAAGTCCTCAAACGATTCAATTCCAGAATCAGTCGTTGTAATGACTTGAACGACGTTTGGATATAACCCAGCAATGGCAACTAAGTTGTCTTGTGGATCTTCCCCTTCAAATGCACCAAATCCCTCGTACGCTTGTTCTACAGTATCGGCCATAACAATCGCAAGTTCAGCCTGATCACTCTGCAAAAGGTTCACATTTTCAACGGAAGCTCCTGTGGCTTGGACGGAAACGTCATGACCAGCATCACCATACACATTCGCCATAGCCCCGGCAATGGGATAATAAACACCTGATGTTCCTCCTGCTGCAATGGTTACAAATAAATCATCGCTGCTTTCTACCCCATCGCTAGAATCACTACAGGCACCCGCCACTAGTGCAAAACTAGTCAAAACACTTCCTAAGATGATTGTTTTTTTCATCTTGACTCCTCCTTCATACATCGATGGTTATGTATATGACGAGCCGTACAAACTATGAAAAACAAAAAAAGCTGCCTTTAAAAGGCAACTTTTGTAATGTGGTTTATTTAGTTGTTGAAATCGTCAGTAATTGCACCTTTGGCAGCAGACGATACTAGGGCAGAGTATTTTGCTAGGACACCTTTTTTGTAGCGAAGTTCAGGTGCTGTCCAGTTGTTAAGTCGAGCCTTAAGTTCTGACTCTTCGACTTCCATTTGAAGAAGTTGTTCATCACTATCAATCGTAATGATGTCTCCGTGTTGCAAGAGGCCAATCGGTCCACCGACTTGTGCTTCAGGAGCAGTATGTCCAATAACAAAACCGTGGGAACCTCCAGAGAAACGTCCGTCTGTGAGAAGGGCAACTTTACCGCCAAGTCCTTTTCCGACGAGCATGGCCGTAACCGAGAGCATTTCAGGCATTCCTGGTCCACCTTTAGGACCGACATAACGGATGACAAGAACGTCTCCTTCTTCAATTTCATTGTTCATAATGGCTTTCGTTGCAGCGTCTTCACTATCAAATACTTTCGCTGGTCCTTGGAATTTCGTTACTTGTAGACCAGACATTTTGGCAACTGCACCTTCTGGAGCGAGGTTACCACGAAGAACGACGAGTGGTCCGTCTTTTTTCTTCGGATTATCCATCGGTAAGATGACGTCTTGACCTTCGTGTAAATCTTCTGCTTCTTCAAGGTTTTCAGCAAGTGTTTTACCTGTGACGGTTAGGCAGTCACCGTGGAGAAGTCCTTCTTTAAGAAGCATCTTCATCACTGCAGGTACACCACCGACGTTGTTCAAGTCTTGCATAACGTAACGTCCGCTTGGCTTCAAGTCTGCAAGGTGAGGAACGCGGCGTCGAACAACTTCAAAGTCATCAATTGATAAATCAACACCAACCGCATGCGCCATCGCTGTTAAGTGTAAGAACGCGTTTGTTGAACCACCGAGTGCCATGACGACTGTGATCGCGTTTTCAAACGCTTCTTTCGTCATAATGTCACTTGGATAGATGTCCTTCTTGAGAAGTTCTATGACGGCTTCACCTGCGCGTGTACATTCTTCTTCTTTCGCTCCAGCAATGGCAGGAGTTGAAGATGAACCAGGAAGTGACATACCCATCGCTTCAACGGCTGATGCCATTGTGTTTGCTGTGTACATTCCTCCACAAGCACCAGCGCCTGGACATGCATGACATTCAACTTCATGCAATTCTTCATCTGTAATTTGACCGACTTGGTGTTGACCGACCGCTTCAAATGCTGAGACGATATCAAGATCTTTACCGTTTAACTTTCCAGGTTGAATCGTTCCACCGTACACGTACACAGAAGGAACATTTAAGCGACCCATTGCAATTAAACAAGCAGGCGTGTTTTATCACAACTACCAACTGCGACGAGCGCATCTAACCGTTCGGCGTTCATTACGGTTTCAATTGAATCAGCGATAATTTCACGGCTAGGGAGGGAGAAGAACATGCTTCATGTCCCATCCCGATGCATCAGAGACTGTAATTGTGTTGAAAATTAACGGTGCGCCTTCTTTAGAAGCACCTTCTTTAGCAGCAATTGCAAGCTTGTCCAGATGCATGTTACAAGGCGTTACTTCAGCCCATGCGCTTGCAACACCGATCATTGGTTTTTTGAAATCTTCATCTTCAAACCCTACAGCTCGAAGCATCGCACGGTTCGGTGCGCGGTTAGGGCTCTCACTAATCACGTGAGAACGGATGCGCAAATCTTTGTTATTTTCCATTTTCAAACAATCCCTTCTCCTGTAAAACCTAATTATAATTTCGCGAATAATGGCACTTATAACACGAATGTTCTTTTATTTTAGCTGAAAAGTGTCACTTTTTGTAGTACTTTACTGAAGAAAAGGCGTATTGACAGAAAATTAAATTTGTATACAATTATATTATAATACGTCACCAACTGAACTGAGGTGATTTTGCACTAAAAGGAGAATGGTTGTGAACAATTTATCGAAGCGTTTATCAGCAGCTGACGTCGCTTATGAGACGTTAAAAGAACGCATCATTGAGTTGCAGTATGAGCCGGCAGAACACCTTCTTGAAGATCAGTTGTCAAAAGACCTTCAAATTAGTCGTACACCTCTTAGACAAGCGTTGTATCGATTGGAACTTGAAGGCCTTGTGAACAAACAATCAAACGGAAGAATGTATGTTGCGCCTGTAACATTAGAAGAAGCAAGAGAGGTTTTTGTCGTACGAGAGCTAATGGAGAGTCTTATTGCAAAAGAAGCAGCGACCGAACTTACTCAAGATGATGTTTATGCACTTGAAGACACGATTGCTTTAATGAAGCGTGCAGCTGAGCTAAACCGTTCACAAGATTTCATGAAACATAGTGGTGACTTTCATGAGATTATCCAATCAAAGAGTACCAATCAAACAGCCAAGCGTTTTTTACAACAATTGGAGAACAAAGTCGAACGGTACCGAAGAATTAGTGGGTACAGTAATCCTGACTATGCACTCGAAACTCCATTAAACGAACACGTAAAAATTTTACGCTACCTAAAAGAGAAAAGTAGTGGAGAGGTAGAAGAGCTCATGCGTGCACATATTCGAAGAAGCTTGAAGACGATTGAAGAAACGATTGAACACTCATCTTCATATTCAACGTAAAAGAGGTGTAAGTATGAAAGATCAAACAGTAATCCCTGGTTTAGATGGAGTCATTGCGACAGAAACTGACGTGTCTTATTTAGACGTAGAACAAGAAGAAATTGTCATTAAAGGGTACGATTTAATCGAGCTTTCTGAAAAGATTACGTACATTGAACTCGCTCATTTACTCTTTGAAGGAACGTTACCGAATAAAGATGAAGAGGCGAAGTTTGAAAGCGCTTTAAAGAAAGAGTACGCATTGCCAGATGAATTTCTATCCATTTATAACAACTTGCCAAAAGACATGAATGCAATGGACGCATTGCGAACAGGAATTTCGGCACTTGGAAGTTTGATCCACTCTTAGAAGACCGCTCAACGAGCGCGAATCGAGAGAAGTCTCTTCGCCTTTTATCGAAAATACCAAATATTGTTGCGAATAGTTATCATAAGCTGACGGGGGCAACGCCTGTTGAGCCACGAGAAGATTTGCCGTTTAGTAGCAACTTCTTGTACATGATTACAGGTAAGGTTCCAACCGCACTTGAAGCAGAAATTTTTGATCAATCATTAATGGTGTATAGCGAGCATGAAATGCCGAACTCGACATTTACCGCACGTGTCATTGCGTCAACGCAAGCCGACATTTATGGTGCGTATACGGGCGCAGTCGCTTCACTTAAAGGAAGCTTGCACGGTGGGGCGAACGAAGCGGTTATGCATTTGCTTTTAGAAGGTAAAACCGTTGATGGCTTGGAGACGTTGCTCTTTGAGAAGCTAAAAAACAAAGAACGGATTATGGGGTTCGGACATCGCGTCTATATGAAGAAGATGGACCCTCGTGCAACGTTAATGAAAAAAGCGCTGAAGCGACTAGCCAAAGATCGTGGTAGAGAAGATCTCGTCGAGATGTGCCAGCGCGGTGAAGATATTTTACGAGAAGAGAAGGGTCTATACCCGAATCTCGACTACTATGCAGCACCGGTTTACTATTTATTGAACATTCCAATTCCACTTTATACACCTGTGTTTTTTGCAGCGAGAGCGGTCGGCTTAGGGGCTCATGTTATTGAGCAGCACGACAACAACCGTCTTTATCGTCCGAGAGTAAAATACACAGGTCCAAGAAACTTACATCCTTAGGAGGAACGAATATGAGTACAGATATTAAAGCAAATGAAAAACCACTCGTAGATGAATTGTTGTTACAAATTGCAGATTATGCAGTCAATGCAGAAATTTCAAGTGAGGAAGCACTAAAGACATCGAAGTTAGTTGTGATGGATTCGCTCGGCTGTGCATTTTTAGCTCTTCGTTATCCAGAGTGTACAAAGCACTTAGGTCCAATCGTACCGGGTACGGTCGTTCCAAACGGTGTGCGTGTACCTGGTACGCAGTTTGAATTAGATCCAGTACAAGGAGCATTCAACATTGGTACGCTCATTCGTTGGCTCGATTACAACGATACGTGGCTAGCAGCGGAGTGGGGGCACCCATCGGATAACCTTGGCGGTATTTTGTCCGTTGCCGATTACATTAGCCGTACACGCGTTGCAAAAGGTCAAGAACCATTGACGATGGAAGATGTATTAAAAGCTGCTGTAAAAGCACATGAAATCCAAGGTGTGCTTGCACTTGAAAACAGTATGAACCGTGAAGGTCTTGATCACGTCTTGTTCGTGAAAATTGCGTCGACAGCTGTTGTTACAGCAATGCTGGGCGGAACAGAAGCGCAAGTCGCAGACGCCGTTTCACAAGCGTGGATTGACAACTCAAGCTTACGTACGTATCGTCACGCACCAAATGCAGGCTCAAGAAAGTCTTGGGCAGCAGGGGATGCAACGAGTCGTGCTGTACGTTTAGGTCTCATGACGATGAAAGGCGAGATGGGCTATGCAAGTGCATTAACTGCACCGAAGTGGGGATTCCAAGACGTGCTGTTTGGTGGAAAGAACCTTACGCTCGGTCGTGAGTTCGGAAGTTATGTGATGGAGAACGTACTATTTAAAGTAACGTTCCCTGCAGAGTTCCATGCACAAACATCTGCTGAAGCAGCTGTCACGTTACACCCTGAAATCAAAGATCGTCTAGATGAAATTCAAGAAGTGAAAATTACGACTCATGAATCAGCGATTCGAATTATTGATAAAACAGGTCCTCTTCATAACCCAGCAGATCGTGATCATTCACTTCAGTACATTACGGCGATTGGACTTATCTACGGGGAATTAACGGCAGATCACTATGAAGATGACATTGCGAAGAATCCAGAGATTGATGCGTTGCGTGAAAAGATGTACACCGTTGAAAACGAACAATATACAAAAGATTACCTTGACCCGGATAAACGCTCAATTGCAAACGCTGTACAAGTGATCTTTAAAGATGGCAGTAAGACAGAAGAAGTAGCAGTTGAGTATCCAATCGGTCACCGTCGTCGTCGCGAAGAGAGTATCCCGTTACTTGAAGAGAAGTACAAAGATACGTTGTATACACGTTTCCCAAGTACACAAGCGGAAGAACTCGTAGCGTTATTTAATGATCCGAACTTTAACGACATTCCGGTTCACGAATTTATGGAAAAGTTCACAATATAGGAGGAGAACATGAGCTGGGTAGTAAACGAACAGAGCAGTCAACAGCAACTCGCAGAACGTTTCTTGAAACTCGTGAAAGAAGATTCGATTTTGCAAATTCCAGGTGCACATGATGGAATGAGTGCGCTAATGGCGAAGAAGTCAGGGTTTGAAGCACTTTATTTATCCGGTGCTGCCTATACGGCAAGCCAGGGGTTACCAGACGTCGGTTTCATTTATTCAAATGAAATTGCAGACCGGGCGAGAGAGCTTATTCGCGCAACGGATTTACCAGTGCTCGTAGACATTGACACGGGTTACGGTGGGGTTATTAATGTAGCAAGAGCAGCAAAGGAAATGCTTGAAGCAGGTGTTGCGGCCGTTCAAATTGAAGACCAGGCGTTACCGAAGAAGTGTGGTCATTTAAACGGGAAGCAACTCGTCTCAACAGAAGATATGACTGCGAAGATTAAAACGCTAAAAGAAATTGCACCATCACTTGTAGTTGTGGCAAGAACGGATGCAAAAGCGGTTGAAGGGCAAGAGGCAGCATTGAAACGAATTGAAGCCTATGTTGAAGCAGGCGCCGATGCCATCTTCCCAGAAGCTTTAATTAATGAAGAAGATTTTCAGTATTATGGAAGTAAAATCAATGTGCCATTGCTTGCGAACATGACGGAGTTTGGAAAAACACCTTATTATAGTGCAGTGAAATTTGAAGAACTCGGTTTCTCAATGGTGATCTATCCAGTCACTTCAATGCGAGTGGCAGCAAAAGCCTATGAGCGTGTTTTCCGTGAAATCCGTGAAAAGGGAACACAAAAAGATCATTTAGAGGAAATGCAAACGAGAGCAGATCTTTATGATACGATTCAATACTATGATTATGAGAATTTAGATGAGCAAATCGCCAAAACGGTTCTCCCGGTCGAAGGAAAAGAACAACGATAAGTTTGAGCCGAACAACCACTTCTCACGTTACGTGCGGAGTGGTTTTCTTATTTTTTCCTCTGAAAGACTGTTCATAATCTGTTATAATTATAGTGTTTGGCTCCTATGGAGTACAATGACATCACTGCAAGATGTACATTCGGAGGGAAAACGATGAGTAAGGATTATCGTGTATTACTATATTACAAGTATGTGGACATGCCTGATTACGAAGAGTATGCCGCAGAACATTTGCGTTTTTGTAAAGAAAATGAATTAAAAGGACGTATTATTGTTGCACCAGAAGGCATTAACGGTACGGTTTCAGGAACAGTTGAACAAACAGAACGTTACATGAACTACGTGAAACAAGACCCGAGGTTTGAAGACCTTTGGTTTAAAATAGACGAATCAGACGAGCACACATTTAAGAAAATGTTCGTTCGTCCGAAACAAGAATTGGTTACATGGCGCTTAGATGATGAGATTGATGACAATCCAAATAATCTCACTGGGCAGTATTTGAGTCCAAAAGAATTCCACGATGCGCTTTTAGATGAAGATACAATTGTAATTGATGGGCGTAACGATTACGAGTATGAAATTGGTCATTTTCGTAATGCAATTAAGCCAGGTGTTCAGTCTTCAAGAGAATTTCCTGAGTGGATTGATGAGAACTTAGAAGAATATAAAGATAAACGAGTGATCACGTACTGTACAGGCGGCGTTCGCTGTGAGAAGTTGACAGGTATTCTAATGAACAAAGGTTTCAAAGACGTTGCTCAACTTCACGGCGGTGTAGTGAACTACAGTCAAGACGAAGAAGTGCAAGGTCGTTTATGGGACGGTAAGCTGTACGTGTTTGATGAGCGGATTTCGATTCGAGCAAATCATACGGACGAAGATGTTGTGATTGCAACTTGCCATCATTGTGGCACGACGGAGGATCGTTACATTAACTGTAGCAATCCTGAGTGCAACCGCCAGTATGTATGTTGCACAGAATGCGAAGAAAAGCATGAAGCGGCATGTACGACAGAATGTCGTGAGCACCCGCGTAATCGCTGGCCGAACATTAAAGAAACGTATGCAGACAAGAAGGCTCAATAAGGGGAGACTAGCTGAATGGACGTTTTTGAGGCAATTCAAACACGTAGAAGCATAGGCAAAGTAGATCCACATGAGATGGTTGATAAAGAAACATTAGAAAAAGTGCTTGAAGCAGGCAATTGGGCTCCGTCTCATTATAAGACAGAGCCGTGGAAGTTTTTCGTTCACACAGGTGAAGGGCGGCGAGCGCTTGGGCGAGTGCTTCGTGAGATTCAACGTGAGAAGATTGATGGTGAACCTGACGAAGAACAACTTGAGAAGCTAGACAAGACGGTCGAAAAGCCGTTTCGAGCACCAATCGTCATTACGATTGCTGTTGAACCGAGCGAGAAAGAAAAAGTGATTGAGATTGAAGAGTACGCAGCCGCTCATGCTGCTGCTCAGAACATGTTACTCGCAGCACATGCCCTCGGGTTAGGAGCGATTTGGCGTTCAGGTAAACCGATGTACCATGATAAAGTGCGAGAGTTTTATAACTTAACAGAGCGTGGTAATGTTGTTGGTTTCATTTATTTAGGATTTCCTGCAACAGCGAAAGACCGACTTGCAGAGCGCAATCCTCACGAAGCAAAAACGGTCTACATCCATGAAGATATTGATCGCATAAATGAGTAATTCAAGAAACGACCTTCCGGTCGTTTCTTTTTTGTGTGAGCTCATTCCATTGACAATCTAGAACACAATCGGCTAGCATTAAAACTAATCAGTTTTCATAAAACTAAAGAGTAATCTATAAATGTGAGGGTCGTCGTGAAAGATAAAATTATTGTAGAAGCGTTAAAACAGTTTTCTAGAGAAGGCTATTATGCGACGTCTGTACAGACGATTGCAGAGAACTGCGGTATTTCAAAAGCATCTTTGTATAAATATTTCTCATCAAAAGACGATCTACTTATGCAAGTGTTTGATTATAACTTGAAGCAAATGTTTATTCGAACGACTACGTATAAAGCTGATGAGTCCCTTTCTAAAAAGGAACAGCTTGTTGATAAAATTGTTCTTGAGCTTGACGTTGCAAAAGACCATCGACCGTTTGCTAATCTCGTTTTTCAAGCGATTCCTCAAAAGAAGACGAGCGAAATTATGATCATGGTTAAACGGACGAAAGCGTTATTGATGAACTGGCATTTTACGAGTTTGAGAGATGCATACGGTGAAGAAGTGAAAGACTACATTTGGGACCTTGTTGTTATGTTTCAAGGAACGCTTCGAGAATACTCACATTTGATGGTCGATGATCACAAGCCCCTTCATTCTAAGGAGGTGGCACAACAAGTCGTTGACATGATTGATTGTGTTGTCCAAAGAGGTGGGCATCTTTCCTCCCTCTTAACGAAGGAAGTTATGCACGATTACGAACAGTTTAGAGAAGAAGAAACTGTCGCTAGTATAGAAGAACAAGTGAGAGAATGTTGCGTACAAATTCGTTATCAAGTTGAACAAAAATGGACGCGTAAACAGAAACAACAAGTGTTTGCAGCCCTCGACCACTTTGAGAAAGAAGTGATGGCAAAAGAGCCAAAGCTTTACTTATTTGAAGCATTAGGTCGCTATTTAACGAGCGAAGTCCCGATTTCAACCGAACTTGATCGCTTGCGGAAACTGATTGAAATCAATGGGAACTCGCCGAATGATCACTTAGATGTTACTAAAGAAAAGAAGGAATAAGATGAGTACAACCACAAATGTAAGATCGATGGTCGCAATTTTACTTGCGGCCGCTTTTATGGCGATATTAAACCAAACGCTACTAACTACCGCATTGCCACACATCATGCGAGATTTTCAAATTAGTGCAGACCTTGGACAATGGGTGAATTCAGCGTTCATGCTCGTCAACGGTGTGATGATTCCAATCACTGCCTTTTTAATTGAAAAATACACAACTAGGCGACTGTTTTTCGTTGCAATGGGATTATTTGCGATCGGAACACTCGTCTGTGCGTTAGCGCCATCATTTTTAACGCTCATTGCTGGGCGTGTTATTCAAGCCGCAGGGGCAGGCATTATGATGCCTTTGATGCAAACCGTATTGCTATTAATTTTTCCGGTTGAACGACGTGGATCTGCGATGGGGATGGTAGGACTTGTCATTGCATTTGCTCCAGCGATCGGACCGACATTGTCTGGTTGGCTCGTTGAGAGTCACCATTGGTCGATTTTATTTTGGATTATCTTGCCACTTGCGTTGATTACAATCTTCGCCGCTTGGCTCAAACTCGAAAACGTTTCGACGTTAAATAATCCAAAGCTTGATATTACATCGATTATTTTATCGTCGTTCGGTTTTGGTGGAATTTTGTATGGGTTTAGTTCAGCGGGGGCATCAGGATGGTTGAATCCAGTCGTTCTTGTATCGATTGTCGTCGGAATCGTAACACTTGTTCTATTCATCGTGCGTCAATTGCGGTTAACACAACCGATTCTAGAGTTTCGAGTGTTTCAATATCCAATTTTCACATTGACGACGATTATCGGGATGATTGTATTTATGTCGATGATCGGTTCACAAACAATTCTTCCAGTGTATATGCAAGATATGCATGATTTCACTGCATTTGAAACAGGCCTAATGTTATTACCAGGTGCTGTATTAATGGGGATTATGTCACCAATTACAGGACGTATCTTTGATAAGATTGGTGCTCGAACTCTTTCGATTCTAGGTCTCTTTTTAGTAACAGCAACAACGTTTTTATTAACGCAGTTAACGACAGAAACGACCTTTCTTTATTTGACGATCGTGTCAACGATTCGCATGCTTGGGATTGCTCTTTGTATGATGCCAGTTACAACTGCAGGAATTAACGTACTGCCTAATCGTTTAATTCCTCACGGTACAGCGATGAACAATACGATGCGTCAAGTTGCTGGTGCTGTAGGAACGGCGTTGCTCGTAACAATTATGACTCAAGCAGCCATTTCACCGGCTGATGCGGGTTCTATGGAAGGTGCAGTTCGAGGAGTGAACATGGCGTTTTTATTCGCAGGAATTTTATCTTCTCTAGGCTTCCTACTTTCGTTTATGATTAAAAGAAAAAGCAGACCGTTAAGGATTCAATGAATAAGAAATAACAAAGTTTGGAGGTTGTAGATGGGTGAGAACACAAATTTAAAGAAAGCGCCGATTGTAACGGTTTTACTCATCGGTTCTTTCGTTGCCATATTAAATCAGACGCTCTTAACGACGGCTTTGCCTCATCTCATGACGGACCTATCCATTAATGAGAATGAAGCACAGTGGGTGACGACGGTCTTTATGCTCGTAAATGGGATTATGATTCCAATTACCGCTTTTCTAATAGAAAAGTTCTCAACGAGGAAGCTCTTTCTAACTGCAATGAGTTTGTTCGTGCTTGGAACACTCGTCTGTGCTTTATCTCCGTCTTTTGAAATGCTCATGTTAGGGCGGGTTATTCAAGCTTCAGGTGCAGGTATTATGATGCCACTCATGCAGACATCGTTTCTCTTGTTGTTTCCAATTGAAAAACGGGGAAGTGCGATGGGGCTAGCTGGTCTAGTGATTGCCTTTGCACCTGCCATTGGACCAACCCTTTCTGGTTGGCTCGTTGAACAATATCACTGGTCAATTCTCTTTTGGGTCGTCCTGCCGATTGGCGTACTCAATATGATACTCGCATACATATTCTTAAAGAATATCGCGACGCAACGAGAAGCAAAACTCGACATTCGGTCTATTGTCTACTCAACACTTGGATTTGGGGGATTGTTACTCGGATTCAGTAGTGCAGGGGACGGGGTATGGCTACAGGCTACGGTTTTAGTACCGATGATCATTGGGATTATCACGCTCGTTGCCTTTATTAGACGACAACTGCGTTTAAAACAACCGATCTTGGAGTTTCGAGTGTTTAAGTCGAGAATCTTCATGTTTTCTACGATGATTAGTGTGATTATCTTTTTATCGATGATTAGCACCGCCACAATTCTACCGATTTATATGCAAAATATGAACTCGTTTGATGCATTTGAATCGGGCTTGATACTGTTGCCTGGAGCTATTTTGATGGGGGTGATTTCGCCAGTTGCAGGAAGAATATTTGACCGAGTAGGTGTACGATATTTAGCAATTCCGGGTTTGTTCTTAATTTTTATTTCATCATTAATGTTCATTGATCTTGATGGTCAAACGTCTGCGCTATATCTAAGTATCGGTTATGCGATTCGTATGGTCGGTACGGGGATGGCGATGATGCCTGTGACGACGGCTGGAATAAATGATTTGCCACATGTATTGATCCCTCACGGCGCAGCGATGACAAACACGATGCGTCAAGTCGGGGCATCGATTGGTACGGCAATCTTCGTAACAATCATGACAACAGCAGCGGTGGATACCGTTGCGGATGAGACGAATGCACTTATTATTGGTGTTAACACGAGCTTTATCGTTGCATCAGTGCTTGCGTTGATCGGTTTTATTCTCACTTTGTTTTTACGCAGTAAACCACGGTCCAAGTAACTCGAACCGTGGTTTTTTGTATTAATTGAGTTTGCGGTAATTGCCTTCAAAGTAAACGAGTGGATCGATTTTTTCTGGGTCTTTAATGTTAAGGTTCGTAACCTCACCGATAAAGATCGTATGATCTCCTGCCTCTACTTTGTTGTACGTTGAACAAATGAGCTGAACCATTGCGTCTGGAATGACAGGTAGTCCGTCAAGGTCTGCAAAGGCGAAGTTTTCTTTGCCTGGTAACTGTTTTGAGAAGATTTTAGAGATATCTTCTTGTGATTGATCTAGAATGTTCACTGCAAATTTGTTCGCATCTTTTAGCTTTTGGAACATTGAAGCCCGGTGATCAACTGATACTGCAATTAACTTCGGTTCTAATGAAATGGACATGAATGCATTTGCAGTCATTCCATGAGTTTCAACACCATTTTCTGTCGTCACAACGGTAATTCCGGTCGTGAACTTTGCCATTGCACGACGGAAAAGATAATCATCCATATGTGCCACTCCTTTTTCTCTGTCGGGTAATCTATATCATTAACTTATGATAAAAAGTAAAAAAAGTACGATGCTAAGAGATGCATCTTATTAATTTTAGCAAGAGTTTTTGATTCTCGCTAACAATTCGCTCATATTCAAACTGAAGTTTGAAAAGAATGATTATTTAAGAAAGCGGTTTAAATCGAGTCTTTCGCTATATTCTAAGAGAAATCTAATGTATGATAAAACGAGGACATGTAAAGGAAAGGATGAAGGTCATGCCTAGCACAAAGTTAACATCATTTTTAAACAGTGGACTTAACGAACTTAAAGATAAAGGTCTGTACAATGTGATTCACCCACTAGAGGGTGCAAATGGACCGAAGATTCAACTTGAAGGTAAAGAGCTTATAAACTTGTCATCAAACAACTATTTAGGTCTTGCTACAGACGAACGTCTAAAGGAAGTTGCCAAAGATGCTGTCACAAAGTATGGTGTCGGTTCTGGGGCGGTTCGTACGATTAACGGTACGTTGCAGCTTCACGTTGAGCTTGAAGAGAAGCTTGCGAAGTTTAAGCATACAGAAGCAGCGATTGCCTATCAGTCTGGTTTTAACTGTAACATGGCTGCCATTTCAGCAGTTATGAACAAAAACGATGCAATTCTTTCAGATGAATTGAATCATGCTTCAATTATTGATGGATGTCGTTTATCAAAAGCGAAGATTATTCGTTACAACCACAGTGATATGGATGACCTTCGTCAAAAAGCAAGTGAAGCGGTAAAAGAATACGAGAAGGTTATGGTTATTACAGACGGTGTCTTCTCCATGGACGGCGACGTTGCAAAACTTCCTGAAATCGTAGACATTGCTGAAGAATTTGATCTAATTACGTATGTTGACGATGCACACGGTTCTGGTGTTTTAGGTGAAGGAAAAGGAACTGTAAAGCATTTTGGACTTTCAGATCGCGTGGACATGCAAATGGGTACGTTGTCGAAAGCGATTGGTGTTGTTGGTGGTTACGTTGCAGGAAGCCAAGCGCTCATCGATTGGCTAAAAGTCCAATCGCGTCCGTTTTTATTCTCAACTTCTCTAACGCCTGCTGATATCCGTGCAAGTATTGAAGCAATTGATATTTTGTCTGAGTCTAAAGAGCTTCAAGAACGACTTTGGGAGAATACAAAATATCTACAAGAAGGATTAAAGAAGCTAGGTTTTAGCGTTGGAGATACAGAGACACCAATTACGCCAGTAATTATTGGTGATGAGCAGAAAACTCAACAATTTAGTAAGCGTCTTATGGAAGAAGGCGTTTATGCAAAATCAATCGTATTCCCGACGGTTCCTCGTGGGACAGGGCGTGTAAGAAACATGCCAACAGCTGCTCACACGAAAGAAATGCTCGATGAAGCACTTTCTGTGTATGAGAAACTTGGAAAAGAACTAGACGTATAATAGCGGAACAACGTTTAAATAAAGGGGGAAGACAGCGCGATCGTTGTGCGCTGTCCAATGAGCATGAAACGGATTTTATTAACTGGGGCACTTGGTCAGATCGGCTCAGAGTTAACGACAACTCTGCAGCATAAATATGGCGTTGATAATGTCATTGCCACCGATATTCGATATAGTGATGGAGCATTTGGAGAGGGTGCGCGGTTTGAAACGTTAGACATTATGGATGGGAATCGCTTGAATGAACTTGTGAAGAACAACAACGTGGACACGATCATTCATCTTGCGGCAATGTTGTCTGCGAATGCTGAGCATCATCCACAACGTGCATGGGAAATTAACATGACAGGGCTAATGAACAGTTTAGAAGTTGCTCGTGAACACGATTGCAAGTTCTTTACTCCGAGCAGTATTGGTGCTTTTGGTCCTTCAACCATTAAACAAAGTACACCACAAGTTACTGTTCAACGCCCAACTTCAATGTATGGCGTAAGTAAAGTAGCAAGTGAACTGTTATGTGATTATTACTATACGAAGTATGGGCTTGATACACGTGGTCTGCGTTTTCCTGGGCTAATCTCTTATTTGACACCACCAGGTGGTGGGACGACAGATTATGCAGTGGACATTTATTATAAGGCTGTTGAAGAAGGAAGCTATACGTCGTTCTTAAGTGAGGGCACATACTTGGATATGATGTATATGCCAGATGCGATTCAAGCTACCGTAGATTTGCTTGAAGCGGATCCAAGTCAATTAAAGAATCGCAACGCTTACAATGTAACAGCGATGAGTATTGAACCGGAAATGATCGCTGCTGAAATTAAAAAGCATATTCCAGACTTTACGTTATCGTATGATGTTGATCCAGTACGCCAAGGAATTGCTGATAGTTGGCCAGATGCTATTGATCCAACGGCAGCAAAAGAAGAATTTGGATTTTCACCATCGTATGATTTAGAGAAGATGACGAAAGATATGCTTGAGAAAGTTCAAAAGTAATGAACGCAAAGAAACCGTAAGTGAGAGACGACGCTCGTTTCTCACTTACGGTTTTTCATTGTTTTCAATTACTTCATAGCCGTTATTATAGACATCAACAAAAGAAATAACTTCTTCAACGTACCAATCGGCGCGATTGTATGCAAACAATGCTTCTTCAATGTCACCATCATCTGCACCGTTCGATGATAAATACCTAGCGGCTGCAAAAATCGCATCTTCATGATTCCAAGGATCGGCGACGCCTTTATCACGCACGTCCATTCCATATCCGCCATGTTCAGCAATAAGGTCTGGGTCTGTTAATTCTTCATTTGGAATGGCACCTGCACCATTGCCTTCGCATGTTGGATGGCTCCATCCAAACCAAGTACAAGGCATGAATTGCATTGGGCCTTCAGCTCCAGCAGGTGAAATCATAGGGTCCATCGTTGAGAATCGTGTTTCCACTCTGTGGACGGCAGCAAGAAGTTCCCAAGGGATCTCGTATTCATCTGCAGCTTCTTGATAGATTGGCATATATTCAGCTGGAATTTCATTGTTTGCAATTCCTGAAAGTCGTCCATTTAAAAGCTTGTCCAGTTCATTTTCAGTAAACATAGAGCTAACAAGATAAAATGCTCCAATGCCGATTGCGGCAATGAAAAAAACACTTGCGAACAAGCAACCGAATAACTTTCGTTTCTTTTTCTGTTTCGCTTTGCCCATTAAAAATCCCTCACTTGCCTAACCATTTCGATGTCACTTATCCATCATAGCGTTAAAGTGAGAAGTTTGTCTATCGTTAGATTATTCATCGGTGACTTCTACTTCATGGACAGGCATCGAATGCATGCCACGCGCAGTTACGTGAGGTTGAATAGAGTAGGTAGTATCCTTTTCTTGAAATGAGAGTTCGGCTTCATAGATGCCATCGGCACTGTGTTTAGCTGGTATCATCGCACTGTTTTCTTTGTTTCCTTCTGTCCATACTTCAATGATCACTTCATTTGCATCTTCAACAGGTTCGTCTTCTTGTGTAACTTCCACTTGTAGCGTCCACTCTTCATCTAGTGTTGCAGTTGTATCATTTAGAACTTCAACGTTGATCGGCTCTGTTGAGAGCGTTAACTCTTGTTCTTCTTGACTTGAATTGCAAGCAGAGAGTAAGAAGCAGGCACCAACGAAAATGAGCATACGACGCTTCATAACATCACCTCATCGTTATCATATCTTATGATGTTCCAAAAAGAAAACCTAGCCTGATAACGTTCAAAAGACCGTCACGATTCTAGTTGAATGAATGTCTCTGTCGCCTGATCACAACGACTTTTCTACTTGTGTTTAGAATTATAAAAGTAGTTCTATTGTTTTGATTTATAGTGATGCGTGTTTACGTAGAAGTTTTGTCGGGTAGTTCTATACGTAAGGAGATGATAGCAATGGCAGCACCAGTATTTAAAGAATTTATGAATGACGATGAAGCAGTAAAAGCAGTAGACGAATTAAAGACTAAAGTCGATGAAGATAACATTTATATTTTGACACATGATGATGATCATACGAAGCGCGTTGCAAACCGTGCTGATGCAAACACGGTTGGTGCAAGTGAAACAGGCATCACGACTTCTGTAAAGAATGTTTTTCGCAAAAAAGGCGATGAACTACGTGCCAAGTTTGAAGAACTCGGCTTCTCAGAAACAGAGGCGAATAACCTTGAATCAGAACTCGATAAAGGTGCTGTAATTGTCGTTGTGAAAGATGCACCTGCAGGAATTTCACTTTAATAAAAAATCCCCCTTAACCGCTTATACATAGCGATCAGGGGGATTTTTAGGTTGCTTTACAAACAGCATTAATGAGCAAGTCTAGCTTTTTTTCCATGCGATGTAGCAAATAAAAAGCGACGACTGCAGCAAATCCATGGTTGAAAACAAGCGTTAACCATTCTTCCATAAGAACGTCCTTTCTTATGACGTTTGTTCAGGTTCAAATACAGTCTCAACAGTTCTTGTTACATACCTCGCGTCTACAATCGTTACTAAATCACCGCCAGTTGAAGTGAAAGCGTCTGCTTGGATGAGTTCATTCATGCTCGTTTCGACATCTTCTGCTGTAATTGTCGGAGATGGATCTGGAACGGCGATGGTTGTGATTCTTTCTTCTTGATTTCGAAAGCGTAATTCTAAAACAGTAGTCATCAATTATTCCTCCTTATTCCATGTTTTCTAATTGAAGTAGGTCGTAATCATTGCGACGAATAGCTCTACGAAGCGGGAAGTCGCTTAAGTTTGCAATCGCGCGTACCGAAGTAAAGACACGCTCATCTGTTGCAGTAGACTTGATGTTTTGAAATCGACGGCTTAGGAATACATCATTCCCTTCAAGATCGTACCCTTGCAAGAAACTGAGTTCGACAATAGTGTTTCCTGGTTGCATCTGATCACCTCCTTTCATTAGATAAGTCTTAAACAAATCCAAAAAAGGGGAGGCAGAATTATAGTTTTTTTGAAAAAACTTCATTATGATAAAGGATAGAGAAGAAAAGGGGAATGACAGGTGGGAAATCAACAGCAAGTTGTACTTGGGGTCATAGGTTCATTGTTAGCATACTTTATTTGGGGGTTATTGCCACTCTATTGGAAATTAACCGAAGAGGTTGGAGCTCTTGAAACATTAGCGCACCGTGTCGTTTGGGCTTTGTTATTTATGCTCATTTTGCTAATTATAACGAGACAACTACAAGCTACAACGAAAGAAATCCGCTTGATTTTTAAAAAGCGAAAAACGGCAATTGCCATTACAGCCGCTGCTGTATTCATATCAATCAATTGGTTCGTTTTTATTTTTGCAGTTAATAGTGATCGTGTTATTGAAGCGAGTCTAGGTTATTACATAAATCCATTAATGAATGTCTTGCTTGCGACTGTATTTCTAAAGGAGAAGTTGTCACGTAATGAAATAATCGCAGTTGCTTTTGCTTTTGTTGGGGTAGTCATTATGACTGTGTATTATGGGTATTTTCCTTGGGCAGCATTCGTGTTGGCGCTCAGCTTTTGCATTTATGGATTGATTAAAAAGCTCGTTCCAATTGGAGTTTTAACAGGCTTAACGATTGAAACGTTACTCGTCGCTCCATTTGCACTGATTTATTTGTTTTACGTGTATACATTTGGTGAAAGTACAGCTTCATATACGCAATCACCAACGCTGGCATTGGTTCTACTCGGCTCAGGTATTGCGACGGCGTTACCATTGCTTTTGTTTGCATATGGTGCAAAACGCATCACATTTTCTGTGATCGGCATCTTACAATACGTCGCTCCAACATTGATGCTCATTATCGGCGTCTTTATCTTTCAGGAACCGTTTAGTAGTGTTCAGTTCATGTCGTTTGTAATGATTTGGCTAGGTTTACTCATTTTTACAACAAGTCGTATGCAGTCGACGTTGCGGCTTCGTAAACAACATGCAGAAAGTTTATAGCATCAAAAAACGAAGAGTATTCGACTCTTCCGTTTTAGTTATTAGCTTGTTTTTTTGCGAGCCGCTTGTCGGTCAAATGAGATTTGAAAATCTGGGGAACTACTGTGGCCCTGGAACTTGCGTCGTGCAGCTTTTAGCTCTGCTTCTAAAGCATTGAAAATACGGTCGAGATGTTCCTCGGAGTAATCATAATTATTCCGGTTTGATAAATTTCCGATTAAACGGATTTTCTTTACAGTCTCTTCAGTACGTCTTTTCGCAATGCGTTCGAATTTGGAGAGTTTGTCTTCCATGGGCTTGTACCCCTTTCAATATCGTTTCCTTAATTCTAAATAATTCACAGGTAGAAATAAATTATAATTTGTAACTAATAATATGAATTTTTAATGTTTTTTTGTCGAATTCATGTAGATTTTACCGATTTAGCTAGTAATTGAAAGTAATTGGGTAAAAAGATCTAATGAAAAATAAAACAAAACGAGTGCACAACCAAACATAACGACACGCATCATTTGCTCATTGATCAGGTGCCTAGAAAAATGAACCGTAAATGCGATGTTTAAATTCCAAAGGATTACGCCTGTAATAATCAATGCGCTATAAAGAACAGCTTGAGTTAATGATGTATCAGTCATAAGCGTCGTTAATGTTGAGCCGAAAATACCGAACCAAAATACAAAATTTAACGGATTAAAAATTGCAATGGCAAACCCTGTCCAAAACGAAGAACGTGTCGATGTGCGTGTTTGTAATTGCTGAAGTACATTCCCTCTAAAGACGGTGAGTAACGTTGTCACTGATAAATAAACGAGTAACGATCCTCCGATAATAATAATTATTGCTTGGACGAATTTTTGTTCAATGAAATGAGACAGTCCAAAAAAAATAACAACGAGGAAAATTAAATCAGCGGTCATTGCGCCTAAGCCTACGAGCCATGAAGGTAAAAACCCACCACTAATGCCACGCTTAATCATTTCAATGTTAACCGGACCAACAGGTGCAGCTAAACTTACACCGAGTATCAGCATCTTAAATACAATGAATATTTCCATCGTTTGTCCACCTCATTGCACTATATGTTTTAATAACTTGTCTATACATAAATGATTAAAATCATCGTACACATATATCATTGTCTGCACGTGAGAGGAGGACTTGGCATTCGTCTTGAAATACTTGAAGATGTGGAACGCTATTATGAGAACATTTTTTCAGATCAAGATGATTGGGCAAAGGATCAATTCCGGAAATTTTGTCATGATTTATTAAGTGGAACCGATCCGTTTCCATGTGTACTTGGTGTTCAAGGTTTAAAGATGGGTGAGCTCGAATTCGCGTTTGTTTCAAAATCTGATCAAAACTATAGAAATTTAGCGATTGAGCTTAAGAAGTATGCAAAAACGAGCCGAATGTACGGTCGGAATACATCGTTTGTTGCTTTTTTTGAGCCGGACGTAAATGTTGACTCTTTGGAGCGGTATGAAAAGCGCTTTTGGGACGTACTGAATCAGCTTCATCACTTTGACGACCACCCTTGGCCAAAAGACATACCGGAGCATCCAGATGATGCCTTATGGGAATTTTCTTTTATGGGTGAACCGATGTTTGTTGTATGCAATACACCGGCTCATCAAAAACGGAGAAGTCGGCATGCGAATACGTTTATGATTACGTTTCAACCGCGGTGGGTGTTTGAAGACATTAACGGCAATACGAAGCGGGGGCGTCATATTCAAGACATTGTAAGAAGTCATTTACATTCATATGATGAGGTTTTGCCCCATCCGTCATTAAAGTGGTACGGCGAACAAGGATCACATGAATGGAAGCAATATTTTTTGTACGATCATAATGAGCCAGTTGAAATGAAATGCCCGTTTCACATGAAAGGAGAAGAACACATGGAAACGAAAGTGCAGCAGAACTTCGGTGGAAAAATGCCTCAAGTGATTGAAGAGTTATTACCAAAAGGAAAAACGGGAAGTGTTGAAGTACAGCGCGATTTACCATACAAAGCACATAAACAACATACTCATCCAAACGATGAGGTGTTGCACATTGTTGCTGGTTCGTTGACGTTTACCATTGATGATGTCGAGTATAAATGCAGTGAAGGAGATCGAATTTCTTTACAAAAAAATTCGTTGCATAGTTCAGTTGCAGGACCAGATGGGTGTACGTATATCATATCCGTTTTAGATTAACAAATCTTTTCAGGATGAATTGTCGTCTTCTCATTCATACTACGGATGGGAGGAGAGGATTGAATGCAACAACAACCATTAAATCAAAATCAAACTCAAGCTGGAAGCGTTACTATGAACCATGGTGGTCATGAACTGTTTGATGCTCACGAAATGTTGGCTACGACAATCAATGTGCTAGATCAATATATGATTTTCAGGCCGTATGTGAAAGACCAGCAACTATTGTCGATTTTAGACCATCAATACGGTTATATTACGACGCAATACAATCGTATGGTAGAAGCATTTTCTACGGGTCAAAAGCCGACAACATCAATTGGACCATATGAAATGGATGCCTCAACAAATGTAACGTATGGCATTACACCGAGCCAGCCGAAAAAGCCTAATGCAAATCTTTCTGAAGTTAAAGAGACGGGAATCTCCGCACACATGCTCGGCCTAATTAAATCGACGTCTTCGTTGTTTGCGATGGCAGCACCTGAAGTGACTCACCCTGTATTTCGACGCGTAATTGCTGACAGCATTCCTGATTGGATTGAAATGGCGTATGAAATCTTCTTGTACCAAAATAAGCACGGCTATTATCAAGTACCAAAGCTACAGCAAGCGGATATGACAGCGATGTTGAATAGCTTTACGACGAGCTCGACGAATATTAAATCGAGCACCACGCATCTGCATTAACGCACTGGGGGTCAGTCCCCCGATGCGTTAATTAGATAAAGCGCAAAAACGAAAGTAAACGCCTGTTGACCATCGTCTCAACAGGCGTTTGCTCTACGTTTTGTTTTCTTCTTAAATGGTTAAATAAGGTTGCAACGCTCTGAGTTCTTCCACGGATGCAATATCGCGTTCTTGCAACGGTATGAACACTTTAGATTGGTTCGTAAACCGTTGTTGAATTTCTGCCTTGTAACCATCTTCTAGTTGCTTACGTTGCTTGAAAAATGCAGAATCGTTTGCTTCATCAGGTAAACACTTATTCACAATCAAACCGCTCACGTCCATTTGATGCTTTTTTAATTGTTCGATCGCACGGTCGGTTTCTTCAATCGGTAGCTTCTCTGGTGTTAGCACGTAAAGGAACCGTGTCTTTTCGTTATCGAGTAACCACGTTCTTGCTAATGAAAACTTGCGTTTGCGCTCCATTAACGTTTGATAAATTGGGTCTTCTACAGGTTCACCGTCATTAAGCAACGAACTGTAGTTGTCTGTAACAACCTTTCTTCGCTTTAACATTCCATTAATCCACGCCTCCATAAGTTCAGGAAGGGTTAGCAAACGGATGGTATGACCTGTCGGAGCTGTATCAAAGATAATCGAATCGTACGTTGACGTATTCTCCAAAATAATTGAAACGAGTCGATCAAATAATGCACTTTCATCTGCACCTGGAGAGGAAGCTGCTAAGTCGATTTGTCGATGAACTTCATGTAAACGATGTGCATGGACAAGCCCCTTAATGTTTTCTTTGACGCCCTTGATATAGCGCTTTGATTCTTCTTGAGCGTTGATCTCAAGGCCATCTAGCTGATTTGTGAGTGATGTGATTTTATGACCGATACGCTTTTGAAACAAGTCTTGAAGGTTGTGTGCAGGATCTGTTGATACGAGTAAGACGCGTTTCCCTTGGTCCGCTTGCTGTAAAGCAAAGGCGGAGGATGACGTCGATTTTCCGACGCCTCCTTTTCCACCGAAAAAAACAATCTTGTGTGTAGTCATCGCTTGTTCACCTCGTGTAGTGATTAGCAACAGCGAATTTGGTCAAGGGGGGACTTCTCCATACCCATGCGCAAATGCCAATCGTGGAATTGCTCAATGATATGAGGGTACATTTCTAGTGTGTAATAAGATACCGGATTCGGTAGGCCAAGCATTTCCGAGAAGCATAGTAAATGAAATAAATCATCTTCATCGCGCAGCTCGCGCTTTACATCTGCTTTATGAGGAAGACTTAAGACTTCATCGTACCACGCTAACGCTTGAGCAATTTTTTTTGAGAAATTCATAATCCTCTCCTATACGTCTAAATCTTGGTTCGTATCGTTTTTCTTTCTAAATATAAAGATCGCTTCTAAACAAATCCACGCGGCAAAAACAAACACGACAGAGCCGATACTGAATAATAGCCATTCTCCTGACGGGAGCCATTCGGTCGTAATTTGAATGAACATCGCCGATAGCGTCATTGTTAAAAGGAAGATCATCGGTATGAGTGTGATGAAATAGTTCCTTCCGAGTTTCTTGAGCCAAATTGTGATGAGGAGAAGCGTAATACCGGCTAACAATTGGTTTTGAGTACCAAACAGTGGCCATAGTAAGTAACCACCAGAACCAAAACCACGATCATCTCCTGGCATCATAACGAGAGCCATACTAGATGCAACAGCAATGGAAGTAGCAACATGTTTCTTCGTTAACGTAGGTACGTTATATTCCGTCGCAAGTTCAGCGATAATGTAGCGCATTAGTCGCACCGACGTATCAAGCGTTGTTGCTGCAAAGCTAATGACAATAACAGCTACAATCGTCTCAGCAACATGTGCAGGAATCATTAATCCAGTCGCAAGTTGTCCAGCTCCAGCAATGAAATTGTTTAACCCTGTAGCATTTGCGTCATTAAAACTTGTATAAGCCGCATTAAACGCATCGGCAGAAGCAAACAGCGTCGTAACAGCAATGATGGAGAGCAATGCAAGTACGCCTTCACCAACTGCTCCTAAGTAACCGACCATACGGGAATCCGGTTCACGACGAATTTGTTTAGATGAAGTTCCCGATGCAACAAGGGCGTGGAAGCCAGAGATTGCGCCACAGGCGACAGTGATAAATAACAATGGAAACCAAGAAACATCATCAACAGATCGAGTAGCTGGTGCAGTGACTGTAGGGTTTGTTACGAAAATGGCAAGGTAAAGCAAACCGAGGCCGACGACAAATTGTTGGGCATTGATGTAGTCTCTTGCTGTAGTAAACGCCAAACTGGTAAAGTAGATGCAAAATACACATAAATGAATGAAATTACGATCCAAATTAAGAAAGCCATCGGAACAGCGCCCATTCCAAGAACAGTGCCTTCTTCGCCTCCGAAGTAACTAACTAAATCAATTTGTAATATAGGAAATTGAGCAGCGAGTACGGCTGTACCATACATAATGGCTAGAGCAATAATAGATGGGATCAGCATGCTTTTTTGACGCTTGTGGATCGCAACACCAATCCAAAGAGCGATCGGTATTTGAATGAATATTGAGATAACACTTGCTGGGAAGCTAATAAAAAGGTTTGCAACAACCCATGCAAATACGGCATTTACCATAACGACGAGGAGCAAAATAATGAACAAAAATAAGAGCTTTCCACGACGACCAATGAGTTTGTTGGCAATTGTTCCGACGGATTGACCTTTGTTCCGAACCGACAATGCAAGAGCACCAAAATCATGAACACCTGCGGCGAATACAGTTCCAAGGACAACCCATATAAACGCAGGTAACCAACCCCAATAGACGGCGATAGCTGGTCCTAAAATAGGTGCTGCCCCAGCAACAGAGGTAAAATGATGCGCCCAAACGACGGATCTCTTCGTTGGAACAAAGTCGACCCCATCATTGTATTGTTCTGCAGGGGTTTGGAAATTTGGGTCTAATCTGAATACTTTCTCGGCAATGTATTTAGAATAATAGCGATAACCGAGAGCAAATACGATCATTCCAATTAAAGCTAAACCAATACCAGGCATGATCAAACACTCCTTTCAAACGTGTTACGCTTAAGTATAAAGCCTTGTTCAACAATTTTGTAGGATTTATTTACAAAGTATTTAAAAGAACCGCAGCTAAATGGTGTAATATTTAAAAAATTCGGTTGCATCAACGATTTATTCATGGTAATTTAGAAGGGAAAAAGTGAAGATGATTCACTTGAGATTGAAATGTAAGGAGGCCTTTATACGATGAAAGGCACAGTAAAGTGGTTTAACGCAGAAAAGGGTTTTGGTTTTATTGAAAGAGAAGACGGGGACGACGTATTTGTACATTTCTCTGCTATTCAAGTGGAAGGGTTTAAGACTCTCGAAGATGGTGAAACAGTAGAATTCGAAATCGTCGAAGGCGACAGAGGCCCGCAAGCGGCTAACGTTGTGCGTCCATAGAAATTAATTAAGTTGGAAGCGGTTGCATCGTTGCACCGCTTTTTTCTTTTTGATGGATCTAATAGGATAGGGGGGAGCTGTCAGACATAGAGTTTGGCGGTGATTACGATGTTTAGCATAAAAGTTAATGAACACATACAGATTCATCTAATAGAAATGAACCATATTGAAGCGATGTATGAAGCTGTACATAACTCAAGAGCACATTTAAGGCGTTGGCTTCCTTGGTTGATCAGGTAAAATCAATATATGACTATCAACCAATTATAGGTTCTTGGCTCCAACAATTTGCAGAAGGTAGAGGATTTCAAGCGGGGATTCGTTATGATGGTGAATTTGTCGGGATGATCGGCCTTCATGATATTGACTGGGCAAGTCGCAAAACGACGATGGGATACTGGTTATCACAAGAGGCTGTCGGCAAAGGAATTATGACGAAAGCTGTGGATGCTTGTCTTCATGTTCTTTTCGAAGAATATCAACTAAACCGTGTGCAAATTAATTGCGGTGTTGAAAATTTTGAAAGTCAAGGCATTCCTAAGCGCCTAGGGTTTGAATTGGAAGGGGTCGTTAAAGACGGAGAGTGGCTTTATGATCACTATCATGATTTATATCAATACAGTCTTTTACGATCAACTTGGTTGGAGCGACAACAGGGATAGAGGAAAGGGAAGAACGTTGTACGATGGAAACAAACGATTATTTAGCATTTAAGAAATACGATCATCTGATCGTCAGTATTTTATTTACGATCGCTTATTTTTTGTACATTTTTGCAATGGCTTCATTTTCATTTCCTACGGTACTACTGATCATCGCGGTTATTTTTATCGCTTGGGCGATGTTTGAACGTCAAAACAGAAGAGCACTCCTGTCGCTAATCGTTCCGAAATATAAAGAAGTCATGAATTTTGAGCAGGTAATTGCCCCCGAAGCGCATCATAACTATCGTATTAGTTTGCGAATTAGTTTACTGCTCGTTGGGACGGCTTTGTTTGTGATTTCAATCTTACAATCATTAGGAACGATCCAAGTCGATGAGACGATGCTTACATTACCCGTCATTTATCCAATTGCACTCGTTGTCGTAAATGTGAACGTGCATTCGAGGTACAAACGGATGTTAGCTGAACGCAAACTGTCATAAAAATTGACATCTAGCCGTATGAGCGAGGAATAGTGATGATTATCTAGCTTTAGTTATCTCACTCGCTCGTACGGCTTTTTAGCGTAATTATCGCAATTAACAGGTAATATATACGAATCAGTAAGTTTGAACCATTTTTAATATATGATAAGATAAGAAAAAGCTACGAGTCATACTTATTTCTAGGACAACGTAGTATCAGGTAAATAATAAGAATTTTAAGGGGAGATTAACGAATGCGAAAATTCGGTCTTATTTTATTTCCAGCTGCAATTTTAGCGCTTGCTGCATGTGGAACGAGCACATCTGTTGAGGATTTTCAAGAGAACGGGGTAACGTTAGGTGTTGCCAACGAAGAACCATACGGATACATAGACACAAGTACAGACGAAGCAACTGGAGCGAGTGCTGAGATTGCTCGAGCTGTATTCGAACGTATGGGTGTTGAAGTCATTGATGCAGAAGTTTCGGATTGGGATAACCTAATTCCTAGTTTAAATGCTGGCAACTATGATGTTGTTACGGCGGGCATGGACGTTCAACCAGAGCGTTGTGAAAATGCTTCCTTTGGTGATATTGAATATAGTTATGGTGAAGGAATGGCAGTACAAGCTGGGAACCCAATGGATCTTCATAGTTATGAAGATGCAGTTGAAGCAGGGGCGACAATTTCAGTGATGTCTGGGGCGAATCAATTCGGCATGCTAGAAGCGATTGCTGAAGAAAAAGGGCTCGATCCTGAAGCAGACTTGAACATTATGCCAGCGAATGACATCCCAGGAAACATAGCAGCAGTTGAATCAGGCGATGCAGATGTTACCGTAATGACCGATGCGACGATGAACGCAGCGATTGCGACAGCTGATGAGAATTTAATTGAACAACCAGAGAACTTCACAAACCCAGTTATTGAAGGTGAAGAGCAAGTTGCTTACGGTGCAGCGCTATTCCGTAGTGACGATGATGAATTGCGTGAAGCATATAACGAAGCGTTAGCGGACTTACAAGGTAGTGACGAGTTTGTCGCAATCTTAGAAGAATTCGGGTTTAGTGCGGACAATGTCGTTGAAGGTGTAACAACAGAAGATCGTTGTAATGCAGGTGGAGATGAAGGCTAAGCGTAAGCTTTAATCGATGAAGCACGGCGGGAATACAAACGTCCGTGCTTTTTTACATCACAAGATTAAGCAAGAAAGAGGAGACTGGAGATGTTCACTAACATCGATACATTTTTACCGTATATATTAGGTGGATTAACGACGACCGTACAAGCATTTCTGTTTGGTGCAGTTCTCGCGTATTCGATTGCTATTGTTGCTGGTCTTGCAAGGACGAGCCGGCTTGCAATTGTTCGTGGTGTTGCAACGGTTTTTGTTGAACTTTTTCGTGGAACTTCTTTACTCGTGCAAATGTTCTTCTTTGCGTTTGCCTTTCCGGCATTAATGCCATTTACAATGTCAACGTTTATCGCTGGTGGCCTGGCACTCGGGCTAAACTATGGTGCGTATGCATCAGAAGTCGTAAGAGGAGCGGTACTAGCTGTACCTAAAGGGCAAAAAGAAGCTGCGATTTCTTTAAATATGTCTAAGTTTCAAACGATGCGAAGAGTCGTTTTGCCTCAAGCGTTTCGTCTCATGTTGCCTGGGCTTGGAAACAATGCGATTGAACTTTTAAAAGGAACGTCACTCGTTTACTTTATCTCTTTAGCAGATATGACGTTTAACGCGAACATCTTAAGAAGTTCCAATACGTCACTCGTATCACAAGTTGAGATTTATACGTATTTGTTGCTCGTTTATTTCGTGCTGGCGTTGCCACTCGTCTTCCTTACTCGTTGGCTTGAGAAACGTGCTTCGAAAGGAGTGAGTACAGCATGACGTGGGATTGGGCATTTGCATTTGAGATTTTTCCAAGAATACTACAAGGGGTTGGCGTAACGATTGGTGCGACGTTTTCTGCCTTTGCAATTTCATTAACACTTGGTCTCGTTTTAACGTTACTTAGAAGGTCGTCGTTCAAACCGTTATCGTTAACTGTTGCAGGAATTATTGAGTTTATACGCGTAACACCGCCGCTTGTCCAGCTGTTCTTCGTCTATTTTGCATTTGATATGGGTCCTTTTTTAACAGGTGCGATTGTGCTCGGTGTTCATTACAGTACGTATGTGTCTGAAGTTTATCGCTCAGGAATTAATTCAGTTCCCAAGAGTCAGTGGGAAGCAAGTCGAGCATTAAACTTTTCACCTGTTCAGACGTGGCGGAAAGTCGTGTTACCACAAGCGATTCCTCCAATTATTCCTATGCTCGGGAATTACTTAATTATCTTATTCAAAGAAACGCCTTTACTAATGGGGATTTATGTAACAGAAATGATGATGATTGCTCGTTCTATTGGTGCGGAAACGTATCGCTTCTTAGAACCAATCACGATTGTAGGGTTTATATTCCTCGTTCTAAGCTATCCGTGTGCACTATTCATTCGATATTTAGAACGTAAATCTGGTCAAATTCCTGGAAGTGCTGAAAAAGGAGTGAAAGCATGACAGAACTAGCAGAGAATCTAGAACCGGCACGAGAGGTGATCGTTCGGTACAATAACGTTAAGAAAGCGTTTGGTAACAATATTGTGCTAAACGATTTAAATCTTGATGTATATAAGGGAGAGAAAGTTGCGCTGATTGGACCATCAGGTTCAGGGAAGACAACGATTATCCGAATGTTGATGACGCTCGAACAACCATCATCAGGAACGATTGAAATCGATGGTGAGCACCTTTGGCATAAAGAAGTAAATGGTCAATTAAAGGATGCGGATGAAAAGCATCTACGAAAAGTCCGTGGCAAGATTGGTATGGTGTTTCAGCAGTACAACTTATTTCCGCATATGTCAATCATGCGAAATTGTACAGAAGCACCTATTCACGTTTTGGGTCTATCGAAAGATGAAGCGAAAGAGCGTGCACTGCAAATGTTACAAAAGGTTGGATTAAGTGACAAAGTGGATATGTACCCTTCGCAGCTTTCTGGTGGACAGCAGCAACGTGTTGCGATTGCAAGGTCCCTCGTTATGCAACCGAAAGTGATGTTGTTTGACGAAGTGACTGCAGCCTTAGATCCGGAGCTCGTCGGAGAAGTGCTTGAGGTCATCAAAGATATTGCATCAGAAGGTGAGACGACGATGATGCTCATCACACATGAAATGGATTTCGCTCGTGATGTGGCAGATCGTGTCTTGTTTTTAGACAATGGTTTAATTGCAGAACACGGCACACCTTACGATGTGATCGAGAATCCACAAAGTGATCGCTTGAAATCATTCCTCGGTCGATTTAATAGTGCTCACTAAAGGTAGAAGGCTTTGGGAATTTCCCGAGGCCTTTTTTTACGTTATTATAAGAGATAGGTGGTGAATAGAGATGAATGAAAATGTTAGAGAGACTCATCCGCTTATCTATTGTATAACGAATGATGTGGTGATGAATTTCACAGCAAACGGTCTGCTAGCAGTTGGGGCAGCTCCTGTTATGAGTAAGCAACCAAAAGAAGCAGCAGATCTGGCTGCAGCAGCTAACGGACTTCTATTAAATATGGGGACGCTTACCGATGTTCAGTTTGAAGCTATGAGGAATGCAGGCGTTTCAGCGAATCTAAACAATGTCCCAATCGTATTCGACCCTGTTGCAGTAGGTGCAACTACTTTTCGCTCACAATCAGCGGTACAATTGCTAGAACAAATTGAGATGACCGTTGTTCGTGGGAACAGCGGGGAAGTTGCTTCATTAGTAGGAATGGAAGCGAACGTACGAGGCGTAGATGGTTCTAGTGCAATTGACACTAGCACGATTGCGAAAAAAGCGGCGAAAGAGCTTAACACGATTGTTTGTGTGACCGGTGAAACGGATGCTGTAAGTGACGGAGAACAGACGATTACAATTACAAGTGGTCACGAGTGGTTAACGAAAGTTGTCGGTACAGGTTGTCTACTCGGTGCAATAATTACTGCTTACGTTAGTACCGACCAAGAGAACACATTAGAAGCGGTAGCTAGTGCCCTCGTTGATTATGGATTATGTGCGGAAGCGGCGTATACGCGTAGCGAGCAGGATGGAATCGGAACGTTTCAACAAGCATTTCTTGATGAATTGTCAAAAAGAACAAGCACTACAACGCTTAGTAAAGAGCATTTTGTATACGTATAAACAAAACTCCCGTAAATCCACTCTAAATAGGAGAGGACATCGGGAGTTTTGTTTGTTTAGACATCGCGTTTTGAAGAAGTTCTAAAGAAGACGAAAGCCATACCTGTACTGACTGCTACCATAATGAAAGAAAAACCGAGAATTGCTAACAAACCAGCTGGTGTCATCATCATCAACCTCTCGACATAGTGACATCCTTAACGTAAGTGTAGCGCTTTCATATGAATTAAGCAAGAAATTTCAGTAAATTACAAAAGCAATCAACTATACGGGCAATCCCTCTTACGCATAGAGTATTGTAAAAGGAGGATGAGCTATGGGCTGTCATAGTGGTAATAAAAAGCATGAACCAAAAATACCTTGTCTAGATCAACATCAACATCGATGCGGATGTGGGTGTTCATGTGTATGTAAAGAGGTCGAGTGGATTTTAAAGCATCAAACAGATGGATGTGCACAGTCTTGTTATTGCTTATCGTTAAAAAACGAAGGTAAATATGGAACAATTCCTGTCCTATTTAAAACATCCCACAATCATTTACTTTATGCGTTTGGGAAAGATCGCTTCGGTGAATCGTTTGTTACTGTTTATTTTCGAGTGAAAGACATTGACGATGAAGGATGCGTCACTCTTGAACTACTGAGACCTTCAACACCAATTGTTGTACCAGAAAGCGCAACGCAAATTCCAATTCAAAGTGTGAATGTGGATCAAGTACAATTGCAAAGAACGTGGCAATATGCAGTTGTTGATTGTCATGCGCTTTGCCAAGTACAATGTCTAGATCCAAATTTAGTCAGACGTTGAAACTTCTTATACCGATGAAACGTATAAAGAGTGTTAGAATAAATGTAGATAATCGTCGCAAGAGGAGATGAATCATTTGAATACATCATCGGTTCTCAAGTGGGTCACAGGTGGTATAGAGGCTTTCTTTGCAATTCCTCTGTTAGGGTGGCTCATTTATATGCATACGCTTCCTGGTTTATTTTTATTGCTTCTTGGATTACACATCGTAACGTTAGTTCTTAGTATAAGAGATGGCAAAAACAAACATGGCAGTATATTAGGAATTGTAACGGCATGCCTCGCTTGGATTCCAATCCTCGGTTGGGTTATGCACATGATAACAGCGGTGCTTCTTATGGTTGATGCGAAGCGTTCAGAGCGGGCAATAGAAATGTAAAAAGGCTAACAAAATCGTTAGCCTTTTTATATAACAACTGTAGACAAATTCAATCTGTTATAATACAATAACTGTACAAGGGAAAATACACGAGGAGGAACGGGCGATGAAAAAAACTGAACTTTCGAAAGAGTCAAACCGATGTCAAGATTGTGGGGAGAAACTTCCGACAAAAGCGGATCGTTTCTTTACTCAGTGTGAACGTTGTTTACGACATGTCGAGCATAGTTAAACACCAGGTTTCCTGGTGTTTTTTATTTTGAAGAAGAAAGTTCTAGAGTAGACAACTAGGGCTTTCTTGTTTATTAGCAAAGCAAAAAAAGACTACCAATTGGTAGCCTTTTCTCATTGTATTAGAACTGTTCAGTCTCAGTAGAGCCAGCAAGAGCTGTTGTGGAAGAAGTACCAGAAGAGATCGTTTGTGCGACTTCATCAAAGTACCCTGTACCAACTTCACGTTGATGCTTCGTTGCAGTATAACCACGAGACTCAGCTGCAAATTCGTTTTGTTGTAGCTCAGAATAAGCTGCCATTCCATGGTCTCTGTACTTTTCTGCAAGATCAAACATGCTGTAGTTCAATGAGTGGAAGCCAGCGAGTGTAACGAACTGGAATTTGTAACCCATCTTTGCAAGTTCATCTTGATATTGCTCAATTGTCGCTTGATCAAGGTTTGCTTCCCAATTGAAGGATGGGGAACAGTTGTAGGCAAGCATCTTGTCTGGGAATTTCTCATGGATGGCATCCGCAAATGCTTGCGCTTCTTCAAGACTTGGCTTAGATGTTTCACACCAAATCAGATCCGCATAAGGTGCGTACGCAAGACCACGAGCAATCGCTTGGTCGATGCCAGCTTTTGTTCTATAGAACCCTTCAGACGTTCGTTCACCAGTGATAAATTTAGCATCTGCAGGATCGATATCACTCGTAATTAAATCTGCTGCATCAGCATCAGTACGAGCGATGAGTACAGTAGGAGTGCCTGACACATCAGCGGCAAGGCGTGCTGCAATTAAATTCTGTACGGCGTTTTGTGTAGGAAGTAGAACTTTACCACCGAGGTGACCGCATTTCTTCTCAGAAGCGAGTTGGTCTTCTAAGTGAACACCAGAAGCACCTGCTTCAATCATGCCTTTTACGAGTTCGAAAACATTTAACTTTCCGCCAAATCCAGCTTCAGCGTCCGCGACAATTGGCACGAAGTAATCAATGTCGCCTTTGCCTTCCATATGTTGAACTTGATCTGCTCTGCGTAATGCGTTATTGATTCGCTTTACGACTTGAGGGACCGAGTTTGCTGGGTATAAGCTTTGGTCCGGGTACATCTCACCTGCAATATTAGCATCGGCAGCTACCTGCCACCCGCTAAGATAAATCGCTTTCAATCCAGCTTTTACTTGTTGAACAGCTTGATTACCTGTCAATGCGCCTAGCGCATGTACTTTATCCATAGAGTGTAGTTGAGACCAAAGTTTATTTGCCCCTGTTTTTGCAAGTGTGTGTTCAATTTCAAGAGAGCCGCGTAGTTTAAGCACTTCCTCTGCTGAATAAGGGCGCTCGATTCCGTTCCAACGCGATTCACTTTCCCACTGTTGTTGCAATTCTTTTTCTGTCGTCATATTTCCCAACTCCTTTGTATTATAACAGTTAGTTCTTATGCTATTTAATATATAACAACAAAGTCTGTTATGCAACACTTTTTCGTCAATTCATACAATTAATTTAATTCATGGACGAAAGAACGATAAAAAAACCTTGATCATTTAGGATCAAGGTTTGGTAATTTTAATTTAGTTAAGAATAGTTACACTCACGGTTTGACGACCGAAGTTCAATGCTTCTTCACGAGTTGGAACGTGAAGATCGATTTTGTTTCCGTTAATCGCACCACCAGTGTCTCCAGCAATCGCTTCTCCATATCCTTCTACGTAAACGCGACTACCTAGTGGAATGACATTAGGATCAACGGCAACGACATTGGCATGCGGATCATTTCTTAGATCAATCCCTGTTGCTGTAATTCCTGAGCATCCATCACAATAAGCGGTATATGCAGTTGCTTCCATTTGAATCGTTGTTCCTTCTGGACTGCTTGACGCGTTGCTGCTTTGTGACTCAGTAGCTGTTGCTTCTTCGGTACTTGCTGATGCCGTTTCTTGTTCAGGTTCTTCACTTGTTGCAGTTTCTTGTTCTGTTGTAGCAGTAGGACTAAACGTCATCATCGCTGAGAATGTTTTTGGCCCGGCAACGCCGTCGGCAGAAAGTCCAGCGTCGGTTTGGAATCCTTTTACTGCTTCTTCAGTAAGTGATCCAAAAACCCCATCAACTGTGCTACCAAAATATCCAAATGCTTGTAGGTCACTTTGCAAATGTTCGACGAGCGTATTTTCATCGCCCTTCTCTAAACTGTATAAGGCACTCAATGTTTGAGGACCAGCAATGCCATCTACGAGTAAACCTTTTGATTCTTGATAACTAGAAACGGCGTCCTGTGTAGTTGAATCAAAGACCCCACTTGCATTGTCTGCAGATAAGTATTCCGCCTCTACGAGTAACTCTTGCAACTTCTCAACGTGTTCATGTTCCATACCGTCTTGCAAATTCTCACTACCAAAATCGCTAGCATCTGCTGTTAGAGGTACAAAAAGCAGTGCAACGAGTGTTACTGCAATTGCAACAAAATGAGAACGGTGAATCTGTTCAACAAATTTCAATTTCCCCATGAAGCTAACTCCTCCTCTTGGCGTGCTTAGTCACTTGTTTTGTCACTAGCATCCTAGCAAGTAAATCAAGTGGGACACAAGAGGTTTGTGGACAATTTAACAGCACTGAAAACACCTTGTAATATGTGAGACGTATTCATTACAAGTATCGTATGGTTGTAACAAAGTCGGAGTTTGTTAGTCCTTGTCGCAATTGCAGTGCTTTCTTACGGGAAAATATGAACTTTAATGCTTATTTCTTGTCAGGTGGTGTTTCTTCGATAAAACCGTGTCGAATAAACTGTTCGACCTCTGTAATCACGCCGATATCTTTTAATATGGTTAAGACGACCAGAAGTGCTGGACCTAAGAACAATCCAATAACACCGAGAACTTGGAAGCCAACAAACAAGGAGAAAAGGACAGCAAGCGTGTTCAGATTCATACTGACAGATAACACTTTCGGTTCAAGCGACTGACGTACAATGACGACAACGACATAAAGTACGAGCAGTGAAATGCCTAAGAAAATATCACCTGTAACGAGGCTATAAATTCCCCAAGGGATAAGAATCGTTCCTGTTCCTAAATAAGGAAGAATTTCTGCTAAACCAGTAATGAGAGCTAGAGTAATCGCGTATTCAACGTCCAAAACTAATAATCCAATCAACACGATCACGGTCGTAATGGTCATTAGAATTAGTTGGGCGCGAATAAATCCCCAAACCCTCGTTTTTACTTGCTCAGTAAACAAGACGAACTTCGTTTGAATGCCAACTGGTATCCTGCTTTGTAAGCTCGCTTTCATCGTGCCGATATCTTTACCGATAAAATAAACGGCAAGAATAACAAAAATAAAGGCAAACAAAAATACGGGTATTCCAGATACGATATTTGTCATACCGTTAGCAATTGATTGGGCGAAGTTACCTAAAATGCTGCCCACTTGATTACCTAATTCGGTAATCCCTTGCTGCAACGTTTGCTGTTGCTCGCCAGATAGGTTATCAATAAACCAATTCATTTCTTGCCAAATCGGTAAAATCAGTTGATTAAACATTTGCTGTAATTGCATGGCGCCTTGTTCAATCCAACCAGGAAGTTGATCAGAAATTTGTTGTACGATATAAATAATCAAAAACGTAATTCCTGTAATAATTCCCCCGAGTACAGAGATTCCAATGAGTACAGTCGTTAAAGAAGCGAGTGTTGATGGAAACTTGAACTTGATCTTTAACACCTTAAGCAAAGGGGAGAAAAGCCAAGCAATGAATGCAGCAATAACAAATGGGTACGAAATGCGAAACAAATACGCTGACACGAGTAATGCAACAATCGCTGCGATAAATACACCAACAGCTCTTGCTACAACAAAAGCTTGTTCTTTAGTCATGAAGGTATCGCCCTTTCGGCAGCAAGGGTAGGTGTTATGGATCGGCGCTTATTCATCAAGCTTGCAAATCATATTCTATTATATACGCTCAGCATGCCCAGCTAGTACATAAAGAATAACGGTAGATGCAAGATGAGAGGAGAAATCGGTTGGATCTTGTTGAGGGTATACTTCAACGAAGTCCATTCCACAGAGTCCTTGTTTACCAAGTTCATGAATTACAGTAAGCAACTCATAAGAAGTTAGACCGTTTGTGTCTACGGGGCCTCCTGGGTTGTAAGCGTGATCTAAAACATCACTACAAATCGATAAATAAACGGCATCGACATCTTTGCTCGCTTGTTTGTATAAATCACGAGCAAGTGCACGTAAATCGTTCGTTTCTTTAAACTCATTAACCGTTCTTGTGATCGCACCTGCGTTTCGTGCGAATTTACCACTTTCAGGTTTATTTCTCGGGCCATGAATACCAGCATGAACGAGCGAAGAATTCACAACAGCATCCATTTCATAGAGTCTTGCAAACGGAGTGTTCCGTGCATACAAGTCACCATTAAAATCGTTCATGTTGTCATAGTGAGCATCAAGGTGGATGATTCCGAGCTTTTTACCAGGGTTACTTTCCGACCACCCTTTTACAATAGGGTACGTAATGCTATGGTCACCACCTAAAGCAACTGGGAAGACATTTTTATTCCAAACGTCTTTTGAGAATGATGAAATTCGAAGCATCGTATTTTCTACTTCGGCAGGGATAATATCAACGTCTCCCATATCTGCAAGAGATAACGATTCAAACACATCAATATGATCTAGTTCAGGTAAATAGCCACTGTACCTAGCCGATGCGATTCGCATTGATTTGGGTCCAAGTTCAACTCCGGTGTAATCACCCCACGTGACTCCACCCTCCCAAGGAACGCCATAAATGACAACGTCTGCTCCTCGCTCATCTTTATCAACAGCCCACTTCGCTCCTAGAAAAGTCGGTGTGTTACCGTAAACATATTCACTCATGAGTATCCCTCCAGCACTTATTCTGAGATTAATTGAACGAGATCTTCAACGTCAATGGCACCAAAGTACTTCTTCATGTTGTGCTCTTCTAGAGCTTTGCGAACATCATTTGCTTCGTGCTTTCTTCCTGTTAGAGCGTTTTCGACATCAGTTACATCACCTGTCCCGAAGAAATCACCAAAGATTGTCGCTTCTGTAATGGTTCCTTTCCGAACTTTTAAACGGAAGTCAACGAGACCTGCAGTGAATTTCTTAGAACGTTTAATGTCGTATGTCGGGGATTTGCCGTAATTCCAGTCCCAGTTTTTGTAACGTTCATTTGAGATTTCATGAATTTGTTTCCAGTCATCTTCGGTTAATGTATATCGTTCAAAGTTCTCATCACCATCGAAGATGTGTAATAAGATCTTTTGCTTAAAGTCTTCCATAGAAAGAGGGTGATCAAGAAAATCATTAATGTTCGCTACGCGACTCCGAATGGATTTGATGCCTTTCGAGCGAATTTTTTCATCACTTACATTGAGTGCAGACACGACGTTTTCAATTTCGGAATCAAGCATAAGCGTACCGTGACTAAACATGCGTCCTTTCGTTGAAAACTGTGCATTACCAGAGATTTTTTTGCCATCTGCGTGTAAGTCGTTACGTCCGCTAAGTTCAGCCGGAATACCGAGTTGGTTTAACGCTTCCACAACAGGCTCAGTAAATTTTTTGAAGTTGCTAAAGCTGTTGCCGTCATCTTTTGTAATAAAACTAAAGTTAAGGTTTCCGAGATCGTGGTAAACGGCTCCGCCCCCAGAAAGTCTGCGTACGACATGCAACTGATTGTCTTTTACGTAATCGCGATTGATTTCTTCAATTGTATTCTGGTTCTTGCCAATAATAATCGAAGGTTCATTAATATAAAATAATAAATAGGTTTCGTCTTGATTTAATTTCGTTAAGATGTATTCCTCAATTGCTAAGTTCAGTGATGGATCAGTAATGTTCTGATTATCTACAAAGATCATTGTATTTGCCTCCTTACGTACTTCTTCTATTGTATAAAAGCTTGTTCATCATTGCACGTTTTCTGATTCTTTTATGCTATACTTGTACAAACAAGGAGTGATGATATGGGTACGCTAAGTCAAATTTGGCGTGACAATGCCGATGAGCTCGTAAATGCATTGCGGTTCATAAGAAAGAATTTATAATCGCTGTCTTAATTCTGATAATTGCGTCAATCGCTGGTGCGTTAACGAGCCATTTTATTGATTCTGGACGTAATGGAATCATTCGCTTCTATATTGGTGGGATTTTTACTTCGTTTGTTTTGTTTAGTTTATATTTTGTAATCGATCAAGCGATTCGTGGTCGAAAGGTAATTGAATAAATAAGTAGCAATGCAAGAATGGTAATCAATGTAGGATTAAAATCGACAAAAAAGGGGAACGAGATGCACAAGAAAGGATGATAATGAATGGCAGTAACAAAAGATGAAGTGCGTCAACTTGTCGATCGTTTAACTGAAGAGAACTTAGATGAAGTGTATAACTACTTGAAAGATCTTTTAGATAATGAAGAGGTAGAGCTAACTGATTCTGAAATTGAAGGCATACATGACCAAGATGCTTATTATGCGAATGAAGAAGAAGCTTCTGAAGTACAGAAGGTGAAAGATCTCTCTTCTAGAGGGCAATTGTAGAGAAATGTAACGGCTTATGCCCATTTGGGCATAAGTTTTTTAATGTCAAAGTAAATGAGACAATCTCTCACAATCTCTTATGATCGTGTGAAAGTTTGTGAAAGGGCTTTTTTTTGTTTAAGAAGTATCAGAAACGGTAAAACATTAACTAGGCAAGCAAGAACAATCAGCAAGAACCATAAAAAAGTACATTTGGTTTTATAATTTTAAGGAGGAAATATATCATGAATAAGAAATTATTGTACGGAGCACTTTCAGGAGTATTTGCAGTAGGGATGTTAGCAGCTTGTGGAGACGATACGGAAGATCCAGCAGGTGAGCCAGGCGATGACATGAACGGTGGCGACGAAATGGCGCCAGAAGATGATGGCATGGAAGATGACGGCATGGACGATGGCATGGAAGACGATGGTCTAGAAGATGACCTCGAAGACGATGGCATGGAAGATGACGGTATGGATGATGGCATGGAAGACGATGGCATGGATGATATGGAAGATGACGACGACGATATGTAATCGTTAGAACGAAGCTCTGTAGATTTTCTACGGAGCTTCTTTTCTTTAATATAAGAAAAAGAGCATGATATGATACGGGGAGTAGGGGGCGTATTATGGCCAAAAAGAAATACTACGTCGTTTGGAAAGGCAGAAAGCCTGGTATTTATACGACGTGGGCAGAGTGTGAATCAGAGGTTAAGGGATTTAAAGGCGCCCGTTTTAAATCATATCCAACGTATGAGGAAGCTAAACGAGCGTTTCAATCTGGGAAAAGTGAGGTTGCATCAACACAAAAAAAGCAACCTACTCGTACAACGAACCAGAACAAAACGTCGATTTATTATGAAACAACGAGTATTTCTGTCGATGCAGGAACACATGGAAACCCTGGACCTGTTGAGTACCAAGGGGTTTGGACGGAAGATGGACAAGTATTATTCAAAACAAAACCATATCCTTTAGGGACAAATAATATGGCAGAATTTCTAGCAATTGTCCACGCGCTTCGATTTCAAAAAGAGAAAAACCTAAACGTTCCAATCTATAGTGATTCACAAACAGCGATCGGTTGGGTGAGCAAGAAGAAAGCGAAGGCAACACTTGTCGTTAATGAAAAAAGTAAGCCGATTTGGAACGATGTTTCAAAAGCAGAAGAATGGCTACATGAACATGGTATCCCTAACCAAGTTTTGAAATGGGAAACGAAAAATTGGGGAGAAATAAAGGCTGACTATGGACGGAAGTAACATAAAGTTTCGTTAATGGGAAAAAATATAGAACACGCATGAGGAGGTTATTTCGTCATGGAAAAAGCGACATTTGCTGGTGGTTGTTTTTGGTGTATGGTTGGCCCGTTTCAAGCACAAGATGGCGTCACCAAGGTGAGATCTGGTTACACAGGTGGTCATACAGAAGATCCAACGTATCGTGAAGTGTGTAGTGATACGACCGGTCACGTTGAGGCAATTCAAATTGACTTTGATCCAGGTGTTGTAAGTTATGATCGGCTTCTAGAAATCTTTTGGATGAATATTGACCCAACAGATGCTGATGGCCAGTTTAACGATCGTGGAGATTCGTACAAAACGGCAATTTTTTATCATAGTGATGAGCAAAAAGATTCAGCAGAAAAATCACGTACCCAGCTTGAAAAAAGCGGTCCTTTTGAAGGTAAGGTTATTACTCCAATTGTTCCAGCGAAGGTTTTTTATGATGCAGAAGAAGAACATCAAGATTATCATTTAAAAAACCCATTTCACTATCAACTGTATAAAAGAGGCTCAGGTCGAGCAGGATTTATTAAGAAACACTGGGGGAATGAATCATGAGTGAAAAAAAAGATTTAAAAGAGCGGTTAACTGACATCCAATACAATGTTACGCAACATGATGCAACAGAGCCTCCTTTTCAAAATGAGTATTGGAATCATTTTGAAGAAGGATTATATGTGGATATCGTCTCTGGTGAGCCGTTGTTTACGTCTAAGGAAAAGTTTGAATCAAGCTGTGGCTGGCCGAGTTTTACGAAGCCAGTTGAAGAAAAAGTGATTAATGAGAAATTGGATACAACTCACGGCATGCGTCGTACAGAAGTTCGAAGTAAAGAAGCAGATTCACATTTAGGCCATGTATTTCCTGATGGACCAGGACCAGAGGGTTTGCGTTATTGCATTAACTCAGCAGCCATTCGCTTTGTTCCTTACGACCGATTAGAAGAAGAAGGTTACGGAGCGTTTAAAGCGCGCATGGATTCAAAGTAATGGAACGTCTAGAACAGAAGCGTCTTCATTTTTTACAAGATCAACAAAGCTATCTTAATCATTATCATTTATCAAAAGTTGCAGAATATGAACAAACTGTTGTACGTGTGGAACAGGTAGACGTAATTGTTCATTGGTTTACACCAGAGTCATACGACGACACGCTCGTTTTTATACACGGGTATATGGACCACAGCGGCGCGCAAGCGCCGTTTTTTACAAAAGCAGTAGAACATGGTCTACGTGTCATTGCAATCGATTTACCAGGTCACGGATTATCGTCAGGTGACCGCTACGCTGTACATTCTTTTGATATTTATGATCAAATGTTGGGGTTACTGTTAGAGCAAATACAAACGGAGAATCGCAAGAGACCGTTCCTACTCGGTCATAGTACCGGTGGAGGTATTATTGCTCACTATATATTAAAAAGAAACAATCCGTATGTTTTGCATCCGATCCTCGTTTCCCCGCTAGTCAGAACGATGAGTTCACTAGTCATGAAAGTCGGGCAACCGCTCGTTCAATTGACGTCAGAAGAAGTACCCCGGAAATTTCGGCATAATACAGGTGATGGTCACTTTGCGATGATGCAACAAAAAGATCCGTTGCAAAGCGATCGAATACCGATCGCTTGGGTCAAAGAAATGCTAAGTTGGGAAAAGAAATTTCTATTCAATCAACCGAGTCAAAAGGCAGTTTCTATTATTCAGGGCACAGCTGATAAAACGGTCGATTGGAAACATAATTTATCGGTTTATAAACAGAAGTTTCCAAACTCAAACCCAATTTTAATTGAAAATGGTGAACACCAGTTACTAAACGAGGTAACACCTATTAGAGAAATGACGTACAGTCAGATCTTTCATATTGTGCGGCAGTTTCAACAATAAAAAAAGAAGCACTCTTATAAAAGTGTGCTTCTGATCAAAGCTTACGATAAAGCTTTCTTATTATTTGACTTTTTTAAACGTCTGAGTTGGCGATCTTCAACGCGCTTTTCAATCGCGTTAAGTAGGTCAGCGTCTCTCTCAAGATCTTGTTTATTTTGGTCGACTAGTTCATTAAAAGAAGTTCTAAATGGTCGTCGCATGTTTCCCGTCCTTTTGAATAGATTCATTGAATAGGTAATTTGTAAAGTTACCTGTAAGATCATTTTACCCTATTTGCAAAAAATTAAACATTGATAAATTGTTACAATTTAGCGAAGCGTACAAGAATGGACAACATTTGTGAAGAATCGTGAAATATAGAGCGGTTTCGATGTATAATATGGAAAAGCAAAACAATAATTTGAACGATGGAGGGATCAACTTGTCAAAAGAAGGAAAAAAATGGACAGCGTGGGTAGTCATCGGTGGAATTGCAGCTTTTGTTGCGTATATAATTTCGAATAAGAAAACACGTGAGAAAACGATCGGTTACGTTCGAGAAGGTGCTCAGTTTATCGATGAGACCGGAAAGTTTGTAAAAGAGAACCAAGAAGAGATTCGATCATTAATTAAAGATACGAGCACGAAAGTAAATACACTGGTTACCGTTGCAAGCTCAGAGATTGAACAAATTGCCAAGCACACATCACACTTAAAAACGACAGCAACGGACCTCATTGATACTGCAAAGTCAGCGGCAGAAGAAATTAAACATCAAAAGAACATCGAAGATGATCAATCTACTCCCGACAATTTAACGTACTTGGACCCAAGATAAAAAGATGTTTATTCCATACTACGAGCGGTAATAAGTACAGTACGTTATTGCTGTAGGAGGAATAGAATATGTCACTTATAGAAGAATTAGATCAACTACAACAGGTACAAGACAAAGAAGGAACATTAACAATTTACTTGAACACCGATTTTCAAGATCAGAAGCATCATCGAGGCGAATGGAAGATTCGATTGAAGAATGGCCGAAAGCGACTGATAGAATACGCAGAGAAGAGCGAAGACGCTGATTCAGTGAAGAAATTAAAGAAGCGACTTGAAGAAGTCGAGTCATACATCAATGACCAACAAGCGAATATGCAAAGAGGTTTAGTGATTGTAACGACGGCTAATGGGGATGTGTTCTCTGCCCATCTACTGCAAGTACCAGTTGAAACATCGTTTCATTGGGAAGAAGAAGCTGAGCTTGAACAATTGAACGAGCTTCTGAAATCTTATCCACAAACAGGCATTATCGTCACTCAGAAAACCGATGTTACGTTTATTGATACAGCGCTCGGTGAAGTTCGTGATTCGTTTACGTTTAGTTGGGATTTCGAAAACGATGATTGGGTTCAACACGATGCGGGACATGCAAGTTCACCGAACGGTGCCGATACGGCAAATGACGAATTCGACCGCCGTTTTGAAGAGAACATGCAACGTTGGTATAAAAAGCTTGCTCCAGTCATTATTCAAGAAATGAAGAAACGCGAATTAAATGGTGCATTCTTCGTTGGCAGTAAGCCGATGATTGGGGAACTTACTCAACATTTCTCATCAAACCATATTCAAGGTAGAGTTGAGAAGAATCTTGGTTCAAAGTCAGTGAAAGACATCGTGTACACGGTATTTAAAGAAGCATAGACTTACTCAAATGAATTTGTGAATGTGACCGAGACAATTGTATTATAGAAGAAAAGTGGCCAATCATATTCATGATTAATAATTAGAATCTGCTTAGGTTTTACTTGATGTTTCTTAACACTAAGCATTAACCTAAAAAATGGAGAACCGTTTAATACGGTTCTCCATTTTTTAGCCAAGTGATCATTCACATGGAAATTCATAAATTGCAATGCCATAAGGACTTGTACCTACAGGCAGGCTAGCCTTGTCGTAGGTTGATACGTAGCTACGACTTATTTCGACGGGGTTAACGGCATCAATGGTTAGAGAAAACTATTAATGACCGTAATCAAGCCAGGAAGCGGATTGTAATATGTATCGATGGCTATCTGTTGAATAAGGACCATCTATTTAAAGTAGTGTGAGAGGATTGAGTTGGGGAGTTTTAAAAAAGAAGCAGCTTCCAAAGTCCTCACGTTCAACTTTGGAAGCTGCTTTACTACTAAGCGTTACTACTTTTTAATTCTTTTAACTCTCTAAGAATAGGCATCTCATCTAAGTCTCTTCGCTGACGATCGACCAATCTATGCCGGTAGACTTATGGCTTTCCTGAACTTCGATGATCCGTTCATTTGTTATGACATAGTCCATTGAGACATCGTAGTGTGCGCTAGGAAGAGAAGATTCAATGAGCTGTAACTCATGAATGGTCGTTACGACAGGGATCGCTCGGTTACCGATTTCACGGATAATACCGTACTCCCGATCTGCAAAACCCGCGCCTTTCCCGATGCGATGACCGCCAAAGTCGACAGCAACAGAACCCATGAGCATAAGATCAATTTCGGGTAGCTTATGGAGCGGAGTGACTTTCCCGTAATTATTCATATGTTTTAAGCTAGCAGCTTTTCGTTCCTCACCAGTCGGTACTGTACCAGGGAGGATGACGACAAATCCGTCTTTTAGCCTTGGTGTAGGAATGAGTAACGTTTTTTGATCTTTAATTACTTGTGCTCGAATCGGCAATTGAGGCGAGTCATGATTCACTTTTACGACATTTGCCTCTTTATATATGGATCGTTGAAACAGTTGCTCTGCTGCAGCTTCTGCTCCTTTGAAATTTGGGATCCTTCCTTCGAGTGGAAATGGAAAGCGACCTGCTTTTTGTTCAGTAAGGTCGGTCCAGATTTTTTCACGTATCGCTTGTTTTTCGTTCAAATTAGGTCTCTCCTTCATGCTTATGAACATTGATTCGTAACGCATTTAACTGTGCGCCAAGTAAAATCATTAATCCAGTTAGGAAAAACCATACCATAAGACCGATAATCGTGCCTAGACTACCGTATATAATCGAGTAGTCATTGTACTGGTTATAAAAGGAAAACCCTAGTGAAGCAATCTGCCAACCAATCGTTGCGAACAGGGCTCCTGGCCATGTGTCTCGCCAACTAATTCGCTTACTCGGTACAATCGTGTACAAAATAATGAGCACAATCCCAATAACAAGTACGCTAATGGACCAACGGACCACGGACCAAAACGGTGCTAGCCAGCTTTCAACACCTAATGTGCTAAAGATGAATTCCCCAATCGGTTCTCCAAAGATAGGAAAGAGAAGAGAAACGAGTAGTGCAGTAAGAAATGAAACAACAAGAATTGAGCCGACTCCAACCATTCGCTTTAATGACGGGTGGGGGAGCTGATAAGCTTTGTTTACAGCACGAATGACCGCAAAAGAGCCGAGAAACGTTAGCCAAACTGTCGCGATCGAGCTAATACTTAATACGTTCACACGTTGATCAGTAAAGATGTCGTTTAATGTGGATTGAATAAACGAGTAGATCTGATCTGGAATATACGGTGAGATAAGTTCAAGGAGTTCAGCGGTTCCAACTGGAAAGAAACTAATAATATTTAAAATAACAATGAGCAAAGGAAAGAAAGCTAACAAAAAGTAATAAGCCATTTGAGCAGCAACATCAAATAACCTCTGCTCCCACGTCGTTTTGACCATTGCTACGATCAGTTTGAGCATTCAATTTCTCCTCACACGATAATTTCTTGGTAGTTTGAACAATTTTGTAAGATCTCAATCATTGCCAGTCTTTTCTTAGGTAAAACACAATCGGTATGCTGATGGCAAGGCAAATTGCTACGATGATATATACTTCTTGAATTGCAACGAGTCCAGATTGAAGTTCATCAGAAGTTGTTACAAGATGTGAGTTGCGTCGACTTTCATAAAGGATCGATAGCAACACAACGCTAATGACCTTCATCATTTGGCGCGCTACATTGTTAAACACAGAGCCTGCAGATACGTGTTCAGCTGGTAAGGCGTTTAAACCAGCTGTAGTGACCGGAGTATTAATAAAACCGTTCGCAATTCCGTGAATCACGAGCAACGTAATGAGTAAAGCAACACTTGTCGTATTAATTGAAAAGGCGAGAATAAACGTCACAACTGTGATCGTAATAACACCAATCATAATGACAGGATAAGGACCTTTGCGGTCTAGAAGGCGACCTCCAATTGTCATAGAGATCCCCATGCTAACGCTTGTGGAAACAGTAACAATCCAGCGTATAATGCTGATTGTCCATACACTTCTTGAATAAGAATGGGAATGAGAAGTAAGACAGAGAACATAGCCGTAACACTGTTAATAAGGATGAGTAAACTTGCAGAGAAGACAGTGTTTTTAAGTATTGAAATGTCTAGTAATGGTTCAGAAGTCCGTAATTCGTGGACGACAAAAAGTCCGAGTAATACTATTCCACTAAAAATGAGTAGATAAACATACACTCCCGCGTTCGTTTGAAGTGCATCGATTCCAATTAACGTTCCTAATATCCCGCCAGTTACGAATAAAAAGCCTAACCAGTCGAATTGACGTCGTTCTTTTTGTGCGTCCTCTTGTAAAAACTTAATGGCGAGTAGTAAAGAAATAAAGGCAGTAGGAATGTTCATAAGAAACAGCATGTGCCAAGAAAAGAATTCAAGTAATAAGCCGCCAATTGTAGGTCCGATCGTTGGGGCGATCATAACTGCAACACCCCAGACCCCCATTGCAAAACCCCGTTCTCCTTTCGGGAATTTCTGAAAGATCATGATCATTGCAATTGGCATGATCAACCCGCCGCCGATTCCTTGAACGAGCCTAAAGGCAATCATGCTTGCAAAATCCCAAGAAAAAGCCCCTGCTAAAGAAGAAAATAAGAAAATAATCGTCCCTGTAAGAAAGATTGCTTTACTACCAAACCGTTTTGCCAAGTAGGTTGAAACAGGCATAATCAAAGCCATACCTAAAGCAAACGCTGTAATAATCCATTGCCCAGCAACGGCTGTAAGTGCATAAAAACCCATAAAATAAGGCAATGCAACATTCATCAAACTATTGTTTAAGACGACAGTAAAGCCAGCAAATAACGTTGCAGACAAGACGCCCCACTTAGATTTTTGTGGATCACTCATCAATTCCATCCCCTAAATATTCGAGTAACGAAGTATTTAATAAAATAAAAAATATTCTCTTTATTATAGCAGAGAATTTGTTATTGGACTATTCGTCAGCCGTACTCATTTGATCATAAAGAGCACCTAGCTTTGCGTTAGTCTAGGTGCTCGTGTATAAATGTTGCATTGTGACTATATTTGGTGTGCCTTAAATTTACTCTTCTCTCGCTAGACGGACCGACAAGCTGTTGAGCGACAGCGAGCGTTTGTCTGGCGACAG
>NZ_BAXA01000019.1 GCF_000698125.1 Geomicrobium sp. JCM 19038
TTTTTTTAAAGGGAGCTTCTTTTTATTATCTATACAGGCACTTTTATTGATTTTTAACCATAGACTAAATTAATGGGCTCTGATTTAACGTCTTTTTATTATAAACAGCACTCTCATACCTTTGACTAAGTATATTTCTATGAATTTAGGAAACACTAAGATCGAATACGGTCGTAAAGGGAGAGATGGAGATGAGGATTTCAAGACAAGAGTGCGGGGTTTGTAAACATGAGTCCGTTCAAGGGATGTACTTAATGTCCATGTGGCTTTGCAAAGACTGTGAAAGAGCAATTGTAGAGTTAGAGATTGAAGATGCGAGTTATCAATGGTATGTGGAACAGTTACGTAAAAGCAAGATGAACCTGCTGTTGACTCATTAATGAGCTCACTTCTAACTTTGTTATAATGAAAATGATAACGTTGTAGGGGAATGTCCAGGAAATGATGAATACGAAGTCTACACCTTTACTTGATCATCTGGTACAACATGCTAATATCGATCCGATTTCTTTGCATGTGCCTGGTCATAAAAATGGGAAGTTAACACAAGGACCTATCAAAAGTATTACGAGACGATTATGAGGCTTGATCAAACCGAGTTGCCTGGGTTTGATGATTTACATGCACCTATCGGTGTGATCCAGCAAGCAGAAAAGCTGACGGCAGAGCATTATCAAACGGGAGCGTCAATGTTTTTAGTTGGAGGCTCTACGGTTGGGAATTTGGCGATGTTGTCAGCATTTTGTCTTCCAAGGGTTCCTGTCATTGTGCAACGAGACGTACACCAATCAATCATACATGGATTAGAGATGATTGGTGTCGACGTTGTATTTGTTAGTCCTACGTTTGATGAGCAAACGGGACTTTCTAAAGGTGTGTCTTTACAAACACTCACTGCAGCGATTGATGCTTATCAAGAGGCCGAGGTTGTTGTTCTTTCATCACCGAGCTACTTTGGGAATGTTGGCGAGATTGAACGTGTTGTTCAGTATGCAAAAATGAACAACAAAAGAGTCCTCGTTGATGAAGCCCATGGCGCTCATTTACATAGTGATGAACAGTTTCCATTATCATCTTTGAAAGCAGGTGCGGATGTTGTTGTACAATCGGCACATAAAACGTTACCAGCATTAACGATGGGTGCGTATTTACACGTACGAAACAAAGATGATGAGCAAAGAATTCGACCGTGGTTACGACGTTTTCAATCAAGCAGCCCATCTTATGTGATTATGGCGTCGTTAGATGCTGCAAGAGCTTATGTTGCAGAGGTTGGTTCTAAAGAGCTGCAAGGAGATTGTGGGCGTTTCATGATGAATTAAAGGTAAGACTTCCTAAAGATACATACGTACGAAATGAGGACCCTTTAAAGCTCGTATTACGAGCACCTGAACAGCTTACAGGTTTACAGTGGGAAAAGGTGCTTCAAAAACAACAAATTTATGTTGAGTTAAGTGACCATGACTATGTTTTACTTTTTCTTCCTCTACACTTGGGAGCTGAAGAAGCGATGGATTTAAAAAACCGTCTCATTCATGCGTATGCGGATCAACGAGTGGCGATAAAAAAACGTCAAATCCCTTATTATCCAACGTATACACGTGCAACAATTGAGAAAGCGTTCTTGGTTGATCATGACGTTAAGTTATGTTCAATGGAAGTTTCAGTAGGTGAGATTATTGCAGAGAACATTGTTCCATATCCACCTGGAATTCCTTTGTTTATTGCTGGAGAAACCATTGATGCTAAACGATTGCGTTACTTATTAGAATGGGTCAGTCATGGTGGTAAGTTACAAAATGAAGAACATGTTAGAAACGGACAAGTTCTTGTTCGTAAATAGAGGTGAACGATGAATCAATCAGGTTTATTTATTACATTTGAGGGTGGCGAAGGAGCAGGGAAATCTACAGTCCTTCAAGTGGTTGCAGAACAATTGCAACAAAAGGGGCATTGTGTAGATACAACGCGAGAACCTGGTGGTGTCGCACTTGCAGAGAAGATTCGGCACTATTTGTTAGACGATCAAACGATTGAAGTTGAAGCACGAACGGAAGCATTGTTGTTTGCGGCTGCAAGACGACAACATCTAATCGAGCGTATACTTCCAGGCTTGAAAGGCGGGAAGATTGTTCTTTGTGATCGCTTTGTTGACAGTAGCATTGCGTATCAAGGTGCAGCACGTGGCATTGGTGTTGAAGAAGTCCGACAAATTAATGATTTTGCTATACAAGGAAGAATGCCTGACATCACTTTGCTTTTTGACTTACCAGTAGAAGTTGGACAAGCGAGGATTCACGGTAATGCAAGGGAGACGAATCGTTTAGATGATGAGAAGGTTGATTTTCATTTAACAGTGAGAAAAGCTTACCTTGAACTTGCGTCACAAAACAATGAACGGTATCGTATCATAAATGCAGAAGCGCCTATTCGTTCAGTTATTGAAGAAGTGACTCAAGTGATTGAGGACTTTATCGTCAATAAAAACAGAGACTAGTTTTTGTTGACGTCATCCAGTATGATTAAGACAGTTAAAAATACGTAATGATCTATTGCAAAGGGGGAAACGGCTGTGAAATTAATTGTATCCGTTGTTCAAGATAAAGACAGCAACCGACTATCAACAGCGCTTGTAGAGAACGATTATCGAGCTACGAAACTTGCGTCAACAGGTGGATTTCTTCGGGCAGGGAATACGACGTTCCTCATTGGAGTTGAAGATGAACAAGTAAGTGACGTATTAGACATTATTAAAGAGAATTGTGAAAGTCGTGAACAGCTCGTTGCACCTGTTTCTCCAATGGGTGGCAATGCAGATTCTTATGTTCCTTATCCGGTAGAAGTACAAGTTGGTGGAGCAACAGTATTCGTATTGGACGTCGATCAATTTGAACAGTTTTAATGATTAAGAGGAGGGCGCTCATCAATGAAATGGGAACAACTGCAAACGAGGCAACCTGTCGTTGCTAAGTTGCTCCGACATGCGGTCGTAAGAGAGCGGCTTCCTCACGCATATATATTTGAAGGCGAAGATCGTTCTGAGCAAGTATCAGCGGCTTCGCTCCTTTGTCGTGCCTTTTTATGCCAAAAAGATGCGATTGACAAGCCGTGTGGAGAGTGTAGTGATTGCAGACGTGTAGAATCTGGAAATCACCCTGATGTGACATCGATTAAGCCTGACGGTCAATCGATTAAGAAGCATCAAGTCGAACGACTTCAAAAAGAGTTTACGTACAAAGGAATGGAGTCGGTTCGAAAAGTTTACATCATTGAGGAAGCCGATTTAATGACCGCAAGCGCGGCGAATAGCTTGCTTACGTTTCTTGAAGAACCCGAAGGAGAGACGTTAGCAATTCTAATAACGTCAAACTTACATTTTTTGTTACCTACGATCGTATCGAGGTCTCAAGTGTTAACATTTGCCCCATTGTCTGAAGTTGAACGACAGAAAGTTTTTCAAAACGAAGGGGAAACCGAAGTGCTTGCAGCAATCAAAGCAAGGATTCGTGAAATTCCAGCAGATATTCCTGAAGAAGAGCGGTCAACGTGGATTGTACACGGGCGCCAGGTAGTGATACAATTGGCGGAAGAGGTTTTATTACGACCTCGTCAAGCAAGGCTTTTTTTACAAGAAAAATGGCACGTCCATTTTAAAGATAGGAACCATATTGAGACGGGGCTAGACCTTATCCTATTCTGGTACCGAGATGTACTTTATACAAAGTGGAACAGAGAAGATCTTGCGTATCCAGATCAGTTGGAACGACTACGCACCGAGGGTCTGCATCGTTCAGAATTAATGCTTGCGGCAAATATGAAAGCTGTTATAGAAGCGAAACGATATTTGTCCGCGAATGTTAACCCACAACTGATCATGGAGCGTCTTTTGTTCCGAATTCAGGAGGGATCATAATTGCACCAAGTGATTGGGGTTCGTTTCAAGAAAGCAGGAAAGATCTATTATTTTTCCCCAGCAGGTCACAACATACAAGTTGGCGATTCAGTCATTGTTGAAACCGCGCGAGGTGTTGAATATGGAGTCGTCGTCCTAGGTGTCAAGAGTGTGGAAGAAGAAGATGTTGTCCTTCCATTAAAGAAAGTACTTAGGATTGCGACAGACGAAGATACAGCTAGAGTGCTTGAGAACGAAACGATGGCACAGAATGCACAAGATGTATGTTCAGAGAAGATTAGAGAACATAAATTGGACATGAAGCTTGTTAGTGTTGAATATACATTTGATCGTAACAAAGTGTTGTTTTACTTTACTGCTGATGGAAGAATTGACTTTCGAGAATTGGTCAAGGATCTAGCGGCGGTATTTCGAACGCGTATAGAACTTAGGCAAATCGGTGTTCGTGACGAGGCTAAAATGCTCGGTGGTGTAGGACCGTGTGGGTTAATTCTCTGTTGCTCAACGTTTCTTGGCGATTTCGAACCAGTGAGTATTAAGATGGCTAAAGATCAGAATTTATCGCTAAATCCAGCGAAAATCTCAGGTCTTTGTGGTCGTTTAATGTGTTGCCTGAAATACGAGAATGATGAGTATGAACAAGCCAAGAAAGAACTTCCTGATGTCGGTGAAAAGATTGTGACCTCAGAAGGCAAAGGTCGTGTCGTTGGTTTGAACATGCTTGAAAGACTTGTTCAAGTCGAGTTGTTTGATGAAGAGCGAACGGTTGAGTACTCATTAGAAGAATTGATTGAGCAAGGTTCATTAATCGGCTAAAGCTGCCACAAGAGGGTGGGAGACGAACGTGGCGAAGAAAGAAATGTTTTCACAAGTGATTCATATGGAAAAGAAGCTCCTTGCTTTTCACGAAGAACTCCGTGAATTAAAAGAGCAGCTTGCTTCGCTAATTGAGGAGAATCAAGCATTAGTAACAGAGAACCGTCTGTTGCGAGAACGAATGGAAGCAGAAGAACTCCATGAACAAAAGGACGAGCATGCTAACCATTCGAATCAAGACAAACAAGATACGGTCCCACCTGGTGAAGGCTATGATAATTTAGCAAGGCTGTATCACGAAGGCTTTCACATTTGTAACTTGCACTACGGTAGCTTGCGTACAGATGGAGATTGCTTGTTTTGTCTTTCGTTTTTCCAGGCAAAATAATCGTGGTTTGCTTAGAAGCCCGTCACCAAGGTGTCGGGTTTTTTCTTTGGTGAACGCAGGTTGAAGGTGAAGGCTTTTGATATTGCATGAAGAAGAACGGATCGATTATATTTTTAGAAACCGATTGAAGATTATACAAAGTCGGGAACGCTTGGCGTTTTCTATTGATTCAATTCTTTTGGGACAGTTTGTTTCAGTTAAGAAAACGAGAGGAACAATGGTTGATTTGTGTTCAGGAAATGGCGTAATCCCTCTCGTCATGTCAGAGCGGAGTACGGTGCCGATTACAGGAATTGAAATCCAACCCGATGTTGTAGAAATGGCTAAGAAAAGCATGAGGCTCAACAATCGCAAAAATCAAATTCAAATGCATTGTGGGGATCTACAAGAAGCGATAGAGGCATTCGGTCGTGCAAGCTTTGATGTTGTCACGTGCAACCCTCCTTATTATCACTCGTCTCTTACAAATCAGAACGAGCGGCTAACGTTAGCGAGGCATGAAACTGAACTCACGATTTATGACATTGCTCAAGTAGCCTCAGCGCTATTAAAGGACAAAGGCAAAGCAGCGTTTGTTTTTCGTCCTGAGCGAATTCATGATTTATTTGAAGCGTGTACGCGCGCGAATTTGGAACCGAAACGACTTCAGTTTGTTCATCCAAAGGCCGGTGTACAAGCGAATATCGTATTGCTTGAAGCGAGTAAAGGCGGCAAACGAGGGTTAACTGTACAGGAGCCGATCTTCGTATACGGTGAAGATGGAAAGCATACCGATGCCTTTCAAAGGTCTTACAACGGACAGCAGGTCACGTATGAGCGTAGTGTCAATGAAAAAGAGCAGACCGATCATTACGTCTATATGATTCAATGCGCGGACAATACGCTTTACACCGGATATGCACGAAACGTGTGGGAGAGACTGCAGTTACATGAAAGTGGAAAAGGTGCAAAGTATACTAGAGGACGAGGGCCGTTTACACTTGTCCATATGGAAGGCTTTGAAACCAAGCGTGAAGCGTTACAAGAGGAATGGCGTTTAAAGCAGCTTTCTCGTGTAGAAAAGCTCCAATACATTGAAGAGAGGAGGCGAGGCGTTTATGCAAGCGGGCACATTATACCTGGTTCCTACACCGATTGGCAATCTTGAAGATATGACGTACCGCGCAGTAAGAACGCTACAAGAAGTCGATCTTATTTGTGCGGAAGATACTCGTCAGACTGTGAAGCTGCTCAATCATTTTGAAATTACGACGAAAATGATTAGTTTACATGAGCACAACGAACGAACTCGTTCAGAGCAGTTGTTGGCTGACTTATACGATGGAAAGAACCTGGCACTCGTAAGTGATGCAGGAACCCCACTCGTGTCTGATCCTGGGGAGTGGTTCGTTCAAAAGTGTATTGAAGAAGGAATTACCGTTATCCCATTGCCAGGTGCAAACGCAGCAGTAACAACGTGGATTGCCTCAGGGTTTGAAGGGGGGCGGTTTTACTTTCACGGGTTTTTACCTCGTAAGAAAAAAGAAATCGAAGAAGTACAACAGTCTCTGGAAGCTATTACTGTTCCAATGATCTTTTATGAATCACCTCATCGAATGAAACAAACGCTTGAGCGGTTGCAAGTTGTGTGGGGAGATCGTCAAATTGTCATTGGGCGTGAAGTGACGAAACGGTATGAGTCGTTTTACCGTGGAACCATCACTGAATTAATCGATCTTGACCATGAATGGCGTGGAGAACTTTGTTTTATCGTTGAAGGCGGCACAGGTAATGGTCAAGAAGAGGCTTGGTGGCAAACGTACTCGGTACAAGAGCATATCCAGTACTATGAAGAGCAAGGGGACGATCATAAGAAAGCACTCAAGCAGTGTGCAAAAGATCGTGGTCTTAGCCGTAACGAGATTTATAAAGCATTTCATGAACTTCAGCAATAAGAAAAGGGCAACCTGTCGCATCGACAAGGTAGCCCTAGTTGTTGAAATAAGTATATAGAAGGTATTAAATTAAACCGTTGTTGCTTTTTGGTTCGATTGTGATAAATAACCTTGAAGAGATTCGACTACTTCTTTAGCGCCTTCTGGGCTAAGAATAATTTTACCGTCTGCAATGGAGATGTTATCATCAGACACCTCTCCAGTGACTTGGCAAGTCATATTCGGTTTGTATTTCTTTAAAATGATGCGGTCGTGGTCTACATAGATCTCTAGTGCATCTTTCTCTGCAATATCTAAAGTCCTTCTTAATTCTATGGGGATAACTACCCGACCAAGCTCGTCAACCTTTCTTACGATTCCAGTTGATTTCATTGCTTAGAATCTCCTCCTTGAGTGTACTGTATATTCGTGTCATTTTTTGACACATTTTATCTCTATGTGTGCAATCATACCAGTATAGTAAAATCAAGTCAATATAATAATCTTAAAATTCAAATGAAGGAAACGGGCGTCATATCAGGTTTTTTCCGCGTTTTCACTACTGGGTATGCTCCTCGTCACTGGGTTTATCATTGACTTTTCACTACTTATAAATTATAATTATTAACTAAGTTTGTCTGTATAATCATGTAAACTGATGAATGGATAAGTAAACGATCACGTATGTTCAGAGAGCCGGGTTGCTGGGAGCCGGTCGTAAACGAGTCGTTGAATATGGTCCTGGAGGTTTAATTTTCGAGTGCAGTAATTGTGCATAAGGGAATTACGTGTGTCAGCGTTAATGACAAGTTGCTAACGATTAATGTTAGTGCTGTTGAGCTTCTTAGAAGTAGGTGTAGGAACGAGTATGTTCTGGCGATGCTATGGATAAGAAGGAAGCAGGGTGGTACCACGTGAGTAATCCTCTCGTCCCTTCGATTAAGGGCGAGGGGTTTTTTTATTAGAGATTGGAAGGAGCAGATTGTTTTGAAACCTACGTTCTATGTAACAACACCTATTTATTATCCAAGTGGAAAGCTTCATATTGGACATGCTTACACGACGGTTGCAGCGGATACACTCGCTCGTTACAAACGCTTGAAAGGTTATGACGTTATGTTCTTAACAGGGACAGATGAGCATGGTCAGAAGATTGAGCGTAAAGCAGAAGAAAACGGTGTAACGCCAATTCAATTTGTTGATGATATTGTCGCTGGAATTAAGAAGCTTTGGGATGACTTGGACATTTCGTATGACGACTTTATTCGTACGACAGAAGAGCGTCATAAACGTTCTGTACAAGAAGTTGTTGAGCAACTTAAAGATCAAGGGGACATTTATCTAAGTGAATACGAAGGTTGGTATTCCGTGCCAGACGAAACGTATTACACAGAATTGCAGCTCGTGGATCCAATTAAAGAGAACGGCAAGATTGTCGGTGGAAAGAGCCCTGACAGCGGTCACCCTGTTGAGCTTGTTAAAGAGAAGTCATACTTCTTCAAAATGAGTCGTTACGCGGACCGCTTACTCGCTTTTTATGAAGAAAATCCTGATTTTATCCAACCAGAAGCTCGTAAAAATGAGATGATTAATAACTTTATTAAGCCAGGGCTTGAAGACTTAGCCATTTCACGTACAGCTTTTTCTTGGGGAGTTCCAATTAAGAGTGACCCTGAGCATGTTGTGTACGTATGGATTGATGCGCTCATGAACTACATTACAGCACTCGGTTACGGCACTGATGAAAATGAAAAGTACAACAAGTATTGGCCAGCAGACGTTCATATCGTAGGTAAAGAGATTGTTCGTTTTCATACGATTTATTGGCCGATCATGTTGATGGCTTTGGACTTGCCATTACCGAAGAAAGTATTTAGTCATGGACATTTATTAATGAAAAACGAGAAGATGTCGAAGTCTAAAGGCAATGTTATCTATCCAGAAGCACTCATTGAGCGTTACGGTCTTGATGCTGTTCGTTATTATTTGCTTCGTGAAGTGCCATTTGGCGCGGATGGTGTATTTACACCAGAAGCCTTTGTTGAACGAATTAACTATGACCTCGCAAACGACTTAGGGAACTTATTAAATCGTACAGTAGCTATGATTAATAAATACTTTGACGGTGAAATCCCAGCGTACATTAAAGACGGGACGAGCTTCGATTCAAGTCTCTTAGACGTGGCAGAAGCGACCGTTGAAAAAGTCGGTTCCCATATTGAGTCAATGGAATTCTCAGTATCGCTTACAGCCATTTGGCAATTTGTAAGCCGTACGAACAAGTATATCGATGAGACGCAACCATGGATGCTTGTAAAAGAAGGTCAAACAGAGGAATTGCAAGCTGCGATGTATCATCTTGCTGAGTCACTCCGCTATATTTCGGTGATGTTACAACCGTTCTTTACGAAAACCCCAGCGGCAATCGCTGAACAGATCGGTTTCGTGGACGATGAAGAACTAAAAACGTGGGAGTCGATTCAACAATTTGGTCAGCTTAAAGGCGGTTCAAAGGTCATTGAAAAAGGAACACCTATTTTCCCTCGTTTAGAAATTGAAAAAGAAGTCGAGTCCATTAGCGCGCTTATGGCTCCTCCAAAAGCAGATGATGACGAGCAGGAAGAAGATGCAAATTTGATTACGATTGATGACTTCAAGGCAGTTGAGCTACGTGTTGCAGAAGTCGTTCAAGCCGAGCCCGTGAAGAAGGCAGATCGACTGTTGAAATTGCAACTGGATCTCGGTGATGAAAAACGTCAAGTTGTATCTGGCATTGCAAAAGATTATTCAATTGAAGAAATTACAGGCAAGAAGATTATTTGTGTAACGAACTTAACGCCAGTAAAACTGCGAGGCGAGCAATCCGAAGGAATGATTCTTGCCGGTAAAGCAGATGGTACGTTAAAAGTCGTAACCGTTGATGGTGATCTTCCGAATGGTACGCTAATTTCTTAAACAAAAACGGTCAAGTTCCATACTAACGTATGGGACTTGACTCATTTTACGATATAGAAGGAGTACAAAATGGTTGAATTATTTGATACACATGTACACTTAAATGTTGAACAGTTTGATGAGGATCTTGAAGAAGTCATTGAACGTGCCAAGGAAGCCGGAGTTAAGTGGATGAATGTTGTCGGGTTTGATCGGGAGACGATTACAAAGGCAATGAATTTAATTGACCGATACGAATTCATGTATGCAACGATTGGCTGGCATCCAGTGGATAGTGTTGATATGAAACGAGAAGACTTGGAGTGGATTGAATCACTTGCAACTCATGATAAGGTTGTCGCAATTGGTGAAACAGGCCTTGATTACCATTGGGATAAATCCCCAGCTGACGTTCAAAAACGTGTGTTTAAAGACCAAATTGATCTTCATAAACGAGTGAATTTGCCACTCGTTATTCATGGTCGTGATGCTCAAGAAGACATTGCAACATTGTTAGAAGAGGAAGGCGTTGGTGAAGCGGGAGGCATTATGCATTGCTTTAGTGGTGATGTTGCAACTGCAGAACGATGTTTAGCTCAAGGGATGCACATTTCATTCGGTGGACCTGTCACGTTTAAAAATGCGAAGTTGCCAAAGGAAGTAGCAAAGATCGTTCCTCTTGATCGATTACTCATTGAAACGGATTGTCCATTCTTGTCTCCACACCCGTACCGTGGAAAGCGAAATGAACCTGCGCGTGTACGTATTATTGCGGAGCAATTAGCGGAGTTGAAAGGGCTAACTCTTGAAGAATTAAGTGAAATAACGACAGAGAATGCGAAGCGGTTATTTAGGATCTCATCATGAAGATTAAAGAATGCATTGTCGTTGAAGGCCGAGATGATACGGTAGCCATTAAGCGCGCAGTTGATGCGGAAACGATTGAAACCATTGGTTCATCAGTTCCTAAGCATGTGATTGAACAAATCAAATTGGCAGACGAACGACGAGGAATTATTGTTTTAACAGATCCTGACTATCCAGGAGAGCGTATTCGTAGAATTGTTACAGAAGCAGTACCCTCTGCTAAACATGCGTTTATACCGAAGCATCTAGCGATCTCTGCGAACAAGAAGAGTGTCGGTGTTGAACATGCTTCTCCAGAAGTCATTCGTGAAGCATTGCAAAATGTGAGAGATGGTAGCGTCTTAGACGAGTATGATCCGGTCTTGCTTGAAGACATCCATGCAGTCGGTTTAATGGCAGGATCAGAAGCACGTAACAGGCGTGAGCTGATCGGAAATGAACTGCGTATTGGTAATGCAAACGGTAAGCAGTTTTTAAAACGGATGCACAAGTTCAGAATTTCCAAGCGTGAATTTTATGATGCTGCGAAGAAAGTTGGTCTTAAATGATGAAAGACATTGCAACGCCCTCAAGAACGAGGGAGATTGTTGAACAGTTTGATTTAAAAGCAAAAAAAAGCCTCGGTCAAAACTTTATGACTGACGTTAATATTTTGCATAAGTTCGTTGATGCGACGGGAATGACTGCTGAAGATGGAGTCATTGAAGTCGGTCCTGGTATTGGTGCGTTAACTGAACAATTAGCAAAACGTGCTAAGAAAGTCATCGCATATGAAATAGATCAACGCTTATTACCTGTATTAGATGAGACATTGAAGCAATATGACAATGTGGAGATTCGTCATGAAGACTTTCTAAAAGCCAATTTAAATCATGTATTTAGCGAAGATTTCCAGTCAGTAGAACACGTTTATGCAGCTGGGAACTTGCCTTATTATGTGACAACGCCAATTCTAATGCGCTTTCTAGAAGAGCGCTTGCCGATTAAGACGTTAACGGTATTGATTCAAAAAGAAGTCGGTGATCGCCTAGCAGCAAAGCCTTCTACGAAAGCATATGGTTCCTTATCCATTGCAACACAATATTATGCAGAAACTGAAGTAATTAGCCACGTACCAGCCAATGTTTTCGTGCCCAAACCGAATGTTGAATCATCGATTATTCGGTTCACGATTCGAAGTGAGAAAGCTGTACAAGTAAAAAATGAAGATGCGTTCTTTAAACTGATTCGTGCTTCCTTCACACAAAGGAGAAAAACACTTCGTAATAATTTGCAGTCGTGGTCTGGGAATAAAGAAGCGGTTGCTCAAGCATTTGAATTGTCAGGCATTGACGGCGGGAGAAGAGCCGAGTCGTTATCAATTGAAGAGTTTGCAAAGCTTGCAGATGCTTGGGAAATTGCACGAACCTCCTCACCTCTCTAAGGATCGTTGCATAAGGTAACGATATAAGAGGAGGAATCACGATGTCCCTACAGGTCGGCGATTTAGTTACACGGATTTCCTATGGGGAGGACGTATTATTTCGCGTTACATCGGTTGATGATGAGGCGAACATTGAACTGAAGGGTGAGGAGCTACGCCTTGTTGCAGATGCCCCGCTCTCGGATTTGAAAAAAGTAGATGAAGATGAACGAACGGAGTTTGAAGAAGAGCAAAAGAAAAAAGAAGAGCAATGTTACCGATTGTTTCGGCAAGATTATCGGCTAATGCGAGAAAAAAATGAATATGAATTGTCTTCAGCGTATACGACCCCGAATCCCCAATATTTTGAGATGAGGGTCGTGTTTTGCATATGGATGGAGACGCCTCTTATTTACAAAAATGCACAGCCATGTACGATCGGCTAGGAATTCCTGTGTACGGCGCCCACATGCGTGAGACAGATATGCCTCATCAAGTTGCTTCTCTTCTAGAGATGGTTCAACCCGATATTCTAGTCATTACAGGGCACGATGCGTTTACTCGTTCTAAAGGAACGGATAAAGACTTAAAGGCGTACCGACATTCCAAAGCGTTTGCCCAAACGGTTCGAGAGGCACGAAAGGCAATTCCGAACTTAGATGATCTTATTATTTTTGCTGGTGCTTGTCAGTCGTACTTCGAAGGGTTAATTCGTGCTGGGGCAAACTTTGCAAGCTCTCCATCGAGAGTGAATATTCATGCCCTGGACCCTGTATATATTGCATCGCGTGTTAGTATGACGCCATTTTTGGACCGGGTACAGCTAAGCGAAGTGTTGCGTAATACGATTACTGGTGAAGATGGCCTTGGTGGAATCGATACAAAAGGAGTTCTACGTCGAGGGATTCCTCTGAAGAACCAAGATGATTTGTAATGAGAAAACCTGTCGTAAACGTTCGTTCGACAGGTTTTCATGTATTCCGTAATCAATTCATAGTAAACGACACGTTAAAACATACATGTATAGTCTTACCAAAATGAGGCATCCTAACGAGAAATCTTCAGATTCGACATTATTAATGGTTGACAGCCTATACTTCTGGCTGTTAAAATTTTAATATTTTGTATTTCATTGACCAATTGTTGGATTTGTGATAAAATTAGCTTAGTGAGGTGGGGTGACAAGATGGGTAAAACGTTAGTAGAAATTAAGCAGTCGCTTGAAGAGAACGTAGGTAAGCGGATTACACTGAAAGCTAATGGCGGACGCCGCAAGATTGTGGAGCGTTCAGGAATGTTAGAAGGCACGTACCCCTCAGTATTTATTGTGAAGTTAGATCGAGACAAACACAAAGTAGAACGTGTGTCTTACAGTTACACGGACGTATTAACGGAAACCGTACAACTTACGGTTTGCGAAGATCAAGAATTAGCGTAATATAACAGAGAATGATAGATTGACCTTACTTATGCTGCTTAGTTCTGTAAAGACTGGCAGCTATATTTTTTTGTCTGCAGAGCATCATAAAGGTTGTACGGTAAAGCTTAAACAGGGAGCTGGTTCCGTTGAGCCGTCATCGAAGTATAATGTCAGATGCACTCAAAGAAGAAATTGCAAAAGAACTAGGCTTTTATGATACGGTCCAACGAGAAGGTTGGGGCGGCATTAAGTCAAGAGATGCCGGGAACATGGTCAAACGCGCCGTGCAAATGGCAGAAGAGCAATTAGCCAGCAAGTACCAGAAGTAACAGCCGTACAAAGAAGGGGCACCGCAGTTCATCTGCTGGTGTCTCTTTTTGTATAAGAACACTCGTTAGAAGCTATGGGTCCGCATCCTGTACATAGGTAAGTATTTCGACTAAAATAAAGGAATACAATTCGTGTAGATTGCGAGAAAGAGGAGAAAGCTGTTGAAATGTTCGCTGAAAGCACCAGCAAAGATTAATCTTTCGTTAGATGTGCTGGCAAAACGCGAGGATGGATTTCACGAAGTGGAAATGATTATGACAGAAGTTGATCTTGCTGATCGAATTGATTTAACGATTCGAAATGACCAACAAATTGTTATACAAACATTAGCGGGATACATTCCTGCTGATAGCCGTAACCTCGCTTACCAAGCCGCACGTTTAATTAAGGATCGATTTCGAATTGCTGCCGGTGTAACGATTTATATCCAAAAAAACATCCCCGTAGCTGCAGGTCTTGCTGGAGGCAGTAGTGATGCAGCAGCGGTGTTACGAGGATTAAACCAAATGTGGGATTTAGGGCTTTCAAAAGCACAATTGGCTGCTCTAGGTTCAGAAATCGGCTCAGATGTTGCATTTTGTGTGTACGGTGGTACGGCAAAGGCAACGGGGAGAGGCGAGAAGATTGAACGGCTACCTGCTCCCCCTCCGTGTTGGGTCGTCCTAGCCAAGCCTCCAATCGGTGTGTCAACGGGAGAGGTGTACGGAAGGGTTCAAATGTCATCAAATGCTGCAGCTCCTAAAAGTGAAACGATTAAGCAAGCAATTCTTGCAGGAGATTACAACCAAATCTGTCATCATCTCCATAACGATTTGGAGCCTGTGACGATGTCGTTGCATCATGAGGTACTACAAATTAAAGAGCGTATGCTTGAATCAGGTGCAGATGCCTCCTTAATGAGCGGTAGTGGTCCAACTGTGTTTGGCCTTATTCGTAACGAAGGGCAAGTCCACCGGGTTTACAATGCCTTGCGAGGATTTTGTGATCAAGTGTATGCAGTCCGAACGATTTCCTAAGCTACTTGTGAAAATACGTATAAAAGTGGTATCATACTCTTGAAATATTCGTGTTTTCGGAGGTCGTCATGAAAAAGCTAAAAAGAAGTGGACGTCTTGTTGATATGACGTACTTTTTATTACAAAATCCGAATCAATTGATCTCGTTAACGTACTTTGCAGAACGTTACCAATCTGCAAAGTCATCGATTAGTGAAGATCTAACGATCGTTAAGTCCATTTTTGAAAGTGAGAAGATGGGTTATTTGACAACGGTCCCTGGCGCAAGTGGTGGTGTTCGTTATGAGCCTGCGGTTCCACTAGAAGAAGGGGAGCAGCTTGTTCAATCTCTTTGCGAACGTTTAGAGGACGCTAGTCGATTGCTACCAGGTGGGTACCTTTACCTTATGGATATTCTTGGACAACCCCGATTTATGAATGATATTGGACGATTGTTCGCTGGTATTTATCGTTCAAGGGAAGTGGATGGGGTAATGACTGTGGCAACGAAAGGAATTCCTCTCGCTTATGCGATTGGAAATCACCTTGATGTTCCGGTTAGTATTGTTCGAAAAGACCATCGGGTAACGGAAGGTTCTGTCGTAAGTATCAATTATGCATCAGGCTCATCAAATCGGATTCAAACGATGTCAATTGGACGTCGTAGTATATCCGAAGGAGCGAACATGCTCATTGTTGATGACTTCATGAAAGGCGGAGGCACCGCTCAAGGGATGGCAGAGCTATTAAAAGAGGTGAAGGCTAACCTTGTTGGTATTGCCGTACTCGTTGAAGCTGCAACAGATGAAAGAGTTATAGATGATTACATTTCGCTTGTTCGACTTGAAGAAGTGAACGAGAAAACGAAACAAATCAAAGCCGTTCCAGGGAATTACTCAAAACATCTCAAATTCTAGGTTGATCTTGGAGGGAAAAGCAATGAAAAAGGTATTTACGAAAGAAGCACCTGAAGCCATTGGCCCATATTCTCAAGGAATCATCGTGAATAACATGTTTTATAGTTCAGGTCAGATCCCCCTTACAAAAGACATGACGATTGTTGACGGGGTATTCAAGAGCAAACACACCAAGTGATGGCAAACGTTAAGGCCGTGCTACAAGAAGCGGGTGCAACGCTTGAATCGGTAGTGAAGACGACAGTGTTTATTAAAGATATGAATCAATTCCCTGAGATTAACGAAGTGTACGGACAGTATTTTGATACTCACCAGCCTGCGCGTTCATGCGTAGAAGTGGCACGTCTTCCTAAAGACGTCCTCATTGAAATCGAAGTGATTGCGCTAGTGCAAGCATAAAACGAACCTTTCGGTTCGTTTTTTGTTCGTCACGCTAGTAATTCTAAAAGCCCATGTTTTTCATTGGTAATCCGTAACACTCAGTGAAAAACGACGTTCTAGATTTGATTCAAAACATTAAACGAACAAATATTAAATATTTTTAGAAATTAAGCAGGAATATGCAATCTTGATGTGGAAAAATATTCCCCAGAGCCAAAATAAAAACGCTCACAACATGAAGATGTGAAGAGTTAGTGAAGGTGGTGAAAGGATGGAAGTAACAGACGTAAGACTTCGTAGGGTCAATACAGCTGGTCGGATGCGTGCCATTGCATCGATTACCTTTGATCAGGAATTTGTTGTACATGATATTCGTGTTATCGACGGCAACAACGGGTTGTTCGTGGCAATGCCAAGCAAGCGTACCCCTGATGGAGAATTTAGAGACATCGCCCACCCAATTTCTTCCCGTACACGCGAGAAGATCCAAACAGCAGTGTTGGATGAGTACGAGCGTCAAGGACAATATGAAAATGTTGAGTATGAAGAAGCGGGTGCTTCTTAATCATGAAGGCTCTGCACAACGATGTGCAGGGTCTTTTTTCGTGATTGAAAAACCCCTCGAGATAAGATATATTCATACAAGATCATAAGTCATTACTAAAGTGCAGACGTCTGTACTTTTTGGATAATGAATTCAATCGGAGGTCTTTGAATGAGTAACCGATACGCAATTATTCTTGCTGCTGGGCAAGGTACACGTATGAAGTCAAAACTGCCTAAAGTTTTACACCAAGTTTGTGGAAAGCCAATGATTTCACATGTCTTAGAACAAGTGCAATCGGCTGGTTTTGAAAAGTCGACTGTCGTCATCGGTCATCAAGGTGAAGAAGTCAAAGAAACGCTAGGAGATCGTTGTCAGTTTGTTTGGCAGCATGAACAGCTCGGAACCGGTCATGCTGTGAAACAAGCAGCACCCCACTTAGCTGATCGTTCAGGAACGACGCTAGTCATTAGTGCAGATACGCCAATGATTTCTGCTGAGACGATGAAAGCGCTGAGTGATTATCACGAAGATCGCGGGGCGAAAGTAACGGTACTTACAGCGCGCGTAGATGACGCAACTGGGCTCGGAAGAATTATCCGTGATCCTGAAAGTGGCGATGTCCTACGTATTGTTGAACATAAAGATGCAACACTAAAAGAGCGTGGAATTTCTGAGATTAACACAGCGACGTATTGTTTTGATAACGAAGCCTTATTTGCTGCTTTAGAAAAAGTCACAAATGAAAATGCACAAAACGAATACTACCTTCCTGACGTATTAGAAATTTTAAAGAATGAAGGCGAACGGGTTGCAGCGTTTGAAACCCATGATGGCGCAGAAGCAATGGGTGTTAATGATCGTTTAGCACTCTCGCAGGCGGAGCAAGTCATGCGAAAGCGGATTAATGAACATTGGATGAAGCAAGGCGTCACGTTTATTGCGCCTGATCAGACGTATGTTTCGGCAGATTCAGAGTTACACCCAGATACGATCCTCCACCCTGGTACGGTTATTCGTGGAAAATCAATTGTTCACGAAGGAAGTGAAATCGGACCAAACTCAGAGATTGAAGATAGTACAATTGGTTCTTATTCAACGATTAAACAATCGGTCGTTATAAAGAGTACAGTTGGTCGAGACGTTAACATCGGTCCTTTTGCACATGTTCGTCCAGAATCAACAATTCATGATGAAGCAAAGCTCGGCAACTTCGTTGAGGTGAAGAAATCGACCATTGGCAAAGGGTCAAAAGCTAACCATTTAAGTTATTTAGGTGATGCGAGTATCGGGGAAAACGTCAATGTTGGTTGCGGTTCAATAACCGTGAATTATGATGGGAAAGAAAAGCACGTAACGACGATTGAAGATGGTGCTTTTATAGGCTGTAATGCGAACCTTGTCGCACCTGTCACGATCGGCAAAGGCGCATTTGTAGCTGCCGGTTCGACCATTACAGATGATGTGCCAGGTGATTCTTTAGCGCTTGCAAGAGCGAGACAAACGAATAAAACGGGCTATATGAACAAAAACGATAAAAAATAACCTTTAGGAGGTTCGTTCAATGAGCTATGTTGACTCAACATTAAAGATTTTCACATTGAACTCAAATCCTGCACTGGCTGAGGAGATTGCTTCTCACATCGGTGTAGAAATGGGAAAGAGTTCTGTTAAACGATTTAGCGATGGAGAAGTACAAATCAACATTGAAGAGAGTATTCGTGGAGATGATGTCTACTTAATTCAATCAACATCTGAACCCGCAAATGAGCATTTGATGGAACTATTAATTATGATCGATGCTTGTAAACGTGCCTCTGCAAAAACGATTAACGTGGTTATTCCCTACTACGGCTATGCAAGACAAGATCGTAAGGCACGTTCAAGAGAGCCTATTACAGCAAAGCTCGTAGCAAATCTTTTGGAGACGGCAGGCGTGACTCGCGTATTAACGTTTGATTTGCATGCGTCACAAATCCAAGGTTTCTTCGATATTCCAGTTGACCAACTACTAGGGTCAAGAATTCTGTCCTCTTACTTTTTAGAGAAGAACTTAGAAGATCTCGTAATCGTGTCTCCAGATCATGGTGGTGTTGTGCGGGCAAGAAGAATGGCTGACTTAATGGATGCACCGATTGCAATCATTGATAAGCGTCGACCTCGTCCTAATGAAGCTGAAGTCATGAACATTGTTGGTCATATTGAGAACAAGACGGCAATTATTATTGATGACATCATTGATACAGCAGGTACGCTTCAACTAGCAGGAGATGCCCTTATGAAACACGGCGCAAAAGAAGTGTACGCGTGTGCCACTCACCCTGTTTTATCCGGACCGGCAATTTCGAGGCTAGAAGACTCGCAAATTAAAGAAGTTGTTGTTACAAACACCATTGCTTTGCCTGAAGAGAAGAAGATTCCAAAGCTCGTTCAATTGTCAATTGGCTCGTTAATGGCAGATGCAATTATTCGTGTCCATGAGCAAACATCAGTGAGTACGTTGTTTTAAGGAAAAGGGGCATCATTTGCATGAGGGTTCAAATCATGCTAGCATATAGCCTTAGAGGGTGAGTTTATCGTACGTACAAACGTTAACAGGATGCATGAGCAGTAATGTACGTGAAAATAATCGATGAGGTGACTATAGACAATGGCTAAATTACAAGCACATTCTAGAAATGACTTACGACGTTCAGTAACACGTAAGCTAAGAGTTGACGGGTTTGTTCCAGCTGTTCTTTACGGAAAGAAAACCGAGAGCATTGCGGTTTCTGTACCAAGCATCGAATTTATGAAGACATTGCGTGAAGCAGGACGTAACGGTATTATTGATCTTTTTGTCGATGGCGATGGTAAGAAGCATCAAGTAATGGTACACGATCTACAAAATGATATTCTCAAAGGGAACACAACACACATTGATTTCTTTGAAGTCGATATGAAGTCAGAGCTCGATGCAGATGTTGCTGTTAATCTTGTTGGAGATGCACCAGGTGAAGCAGAAGGTGGCGTACTTTCTCATATGCTTTACACGATTTCCGTTCGTGCACTACCAACAGAAATTCCAGAATCAATTGAAGTTGATATCTCTCAATTAGGTGTTGGTGATTCAATTTCAGTTTCAGACTTGAAATCAGGAAAGAACTTTGAATTCAACAACGATGATGAAGAAACGGTTGTTGCAGTTCTTGCCCCAACTCTTGAAGACGAAGGCACTGAAGAAGAAGCTTCGGACGAGCCTGAGCTTGTAGAGAACGATGAGGCTTCTGATGAAGGGTCTGACGATAGCGAACAATAATGAAAAGCGAATGAAGGACAAGGCATAGCCCCTCGGTTATGCCTTTTTTCGCAGTTTAAGTAAATGAACTGAAAGGAAGTTACATCCTTGAAGGTAATTGTAGGCCTAGGTAACCCTGGGAGAAAATATACGAAAACGAGACACAATGTTGGTTTTATGGCAATCGATGATCTAGCAAAGAGCTGGGGCGAAAAGCTAAAAAAGCATACTAACTTTAGGGCTGAATATACTGAAGTGATTCGTGATGGCGAGAAGTTAATTCTGTTAAAACCGCTTACATTCATGAACCTTTCTGGAGAGTCCGTTCGAGCGGTTGCTAATTACTACGATCTTGATTCAGAAGATATTCTTGTTGTCTATGATGACCTTGATTTACCGGCAGGTACTGTAAAATATCGTAAATCTGGTGGTCATGGCGGTCATAATGGAATCCGTTCTCTAATTGATCAATTAGGGACGAAACAGTTTAACCGAGCAAGAATTGGCATTGATCGTCCGCCAGAAGGAAAAGCTGTTGTCGATTACGTCCTATCGAAATTCGATAAACGGGAAATGGATGACATTCAAGATGCTCGTGAAAATGTTGTACGTGCATGTGAAACTTGGGTTAACGATGATTTTGATCGCGTCATGAATCAGCACAATTAAGAGGTATAGGTATAGCGCTCTCCTTACTCGTTGAAACTAGTAGTAAGAAAGTGAGGAGAGAATATGGTCGTTTATTATCATTGTAAGCAGTGCAACGCAGAACTTGGTACAGTCTCATCTCGTGAGGCAATGGACTATGATTTAGGTTTTTCGGTACTCAATCAACAAGAGAAGAAAGAAGTTCTAGAGACTGATGAACAAGGGAATTTACACGTACATGCGCTATGTGATACGTGCTATGAAATGAGTCAATCTTCACCGCGCGTTCATGAGCAAGATCATTGGTACCATTAAGATGAACAAGGACATGAACGAGTGACATATAAATGGAGAATAGTTTGAATCATTAGGGGAGGATCGGCTTCATGAAAGCGATCGAGCATAAGCTCTTAAATAATCAACAAATCCAAAGCATTAAAGATGGTTTGGAAAAAGGATTAAAAGAGCAACTTTTAACGGGGTTGAGCGGATCGGCTAAGACATTATTATTGTCTGGTCTTTATGAGTTGGGGCATAAGCCGCAAGTTCTCGTTACGTACAATTTGTTGCAGGCTCAAAAATGGCAGGAAGATTTAAGTGATCTCATTGGTGAGGATCACGTCTATCTTTATCCGGTCAATGAATTGATCTCTTCAGAAATCGCTGTAGCGAGTCCAGAAATGAGATCTCAGCGCATTGAGGTTATGAATGCGCTTTTTGCTGATTTCAAAGGAATTATTATTATCCCAATCGCAGGATTACGTCGCTTGCTGCCGCCGAAAGAACGATGGGAAAAAAGTCAATATGAGTTGCATGTTGGTCAAGATTTAGATGTTGAGGCGTTTTTAGCTCAGCTTCAAGCAATGGGGTACGTACGTGCAGACCTAGCGTCCACGCCGGGTGAATTTAGTGTGCGTGGTGGAATTATAGATATTTATCCTTTAACTGAAGAACATCCGTTACGGATTGATTTATTTGATACTGAAATTGATTCGATGCGCTATTTCAATGCAGAAGACCAACGTTCTCTTGAAGCAATTGAGTACATTACAATTGGACCAGCTGAAGAGACAATCTTAACTGAGGTTGAATGGCAACGAGCTGCTGAAAATCTCACAGAACAAATGCAAAGCAGCCTTAAAAAAGTAAACGATGAAGAAACACGGGATAAGCTCGAGAAATCGTTATCGTTTGAACTTGACCAAATTAACGAAAGAATTCGTTTCCAAGGACTATACAAGTATATTTCGTATATGTATGAAACGCCTGCAACAATGCTTGATTATTTACCGAGCGAAACGAAAATTTTCGTAGACGAAATTAGCAGGGTGCAAGAAACAGCCGTTCGTTTGGACCGAGAAGAGTCGGATTGGCACATGACGATGCTTGAACAAGGGGAAGCTCCCCATGACTTACGTTTATCAAAGCATTATGAAGATATTATTAAGTCAATCGACCAATCTGTCATTTATTTCTCGATCTTTTTACGTGGCGTACCCGGTGTTCAGCCTGCAAATGTTGAAAGTATCAATTGTAAGGCGATGCAACAATTCCACGGTCAAATGCCTGTGTTGCAAAATGAGGTGGAGCGCTGGTCGAAAGCAAACTTCACCATCGTCTTTATTGCATCAGATGACGATCGTGTAAAGCGTCTAAAAGGGATTCTTCAAGATTATGACATCGAAGCAACTCCAGTTTCTCGGGACGAACCCCTTGACCAAGGGAAGGCATATATTGTACAGGGAGACTTGCACAATGGCTTTGAGCTGCCGTTTGAGCATCTTGCTGTGATAACAGAGCGTGAAACGTTCACGAAAAAAGTAACAAAAGCTAGACGTCGACAGAAGTTATCGAACGCTGAGCGAATCAAAAGTTACTCTGAACTTAATGTCGGTGATTTAGTCGTTCATGTTAGTCATGGGATCGGTAAATACCTCGGCGTTGAAACGTTGTCTGTAAACAATATGAATCAAGATTACGTTCATATTTCTTATGCGGGAAATGACAAGTTGTACGTTCCTGTAGAGCAAATTGATCAAATTCAAAAGTATGTTGGTTCTGAAGATAAAGACCCGAAGATCTACAAGTTGGGTGGTCAAGACTGGAAGAAAGTTAAACGGAAAGTACAGTCGTCTGTAGAAGACATTGCTGACGATTTAATCAAGCTTTATGCAGAACGTGAAAGTTCGAAAGGACATGCGTTCTCAGAAGATAGCGCGGAGCAGCGAGAGTTTGAGAGCTCATTCCCTTATCAAGAAACTGAAGATCAAGTAAAAGCGATTGAAGAGATTAAAGAGGATATGGAGAAAGAGCGTCCGATGGACCGCCTACTATGTGGTGACGTAGGATACGGGAAGACAGAAGTAGCCATTCGTGCAGCGTTTAAGGCCATTATGTCAGGCAAACAAGTCGCACTTCTCGTTCCGACAACAATTCTTGCACAGCAACATTATGATACATTCTTAGAGCGTTTTGGCGATTACCCAATCAACGTCGGTGTACTTAATCGCTTTAGAACACGTAAAGAAATCAATGAAAATGTCCGTTCCCTTGAGACCGGTGGCTTGGATATGGTCATTGGAACGCATCGTATTTTGTCGAAAGACGTAAAGTTCAAAGATTTAGGGTTACTGATTGTCGATGAAGAGCAACGATTTGGCGTCACCCATAAGGAAAAAATTAAGCAATTGCGTTCAAACATTGACGTACTAACGTTAACTGCGACACCAATTCCGCGGACGCTTCACATGTCGATGCTCGGTGTACGGGATTTATCCCTCATTGAAACGCCACCAGAAAACCGTTTCCCTGTACAGACGTATGTATTGGAATACAATGCCTCTCTCGTAAAAGAAGCCATTGAGCGTGAAATCAGTCGTGGTGGCCAAGTATATTTCTTGTACAACCGTGTCGATAACATTGAGCAGATGGCAGAACAGATTTCAATGCTCGTACCAGATGCTGACGTCACCTATGCACACGGCCAAATGAATGAGCGTGAGTTAGAATCAGTGATGATTGATTTCTTAGAAGGTCATAAAGATGTTCTCGTAACGACGACAATTATTGAAACGGGTGTAGACATTCCGAATGTAAATACACTCATCATTTACAATGCCGATCAAATGGGATTAAGTCAGCTTTACCAAATCCGGGGTCGAGTTGGACGTTCAAATCGCGTTGCATATGCATACTTTACGTATAAACGTGATAAAGTTCTAACTGAAGTGGCGGAAAAGCGTCTACAAGCGATTAAAGAGTTTACAGAGCTCGGTTCAGGATTTAAGATCGCAATGCGTGACTTATCCATTCGAGGCGCGGGGAACTTGCTTGGAGCTGAACAACACGGCTATATCGATAGCGTCGGCTTTGATATGTATTCACAAATGCTCAAAGATGCAATTGAACAGCGTAAGTATAAAGGAGGCACCAAAGAGCGTGAACTAAAAGCCGAAGACATTCCATTGGATATTAAAGTTGAAGCGTACATTCCTGAGACGTACATTCATGATCCAAAACAAAAGATTGAAATGTATAAGCGTTTCAAAGGGATCAATACGTTTGATGAGCTAACCGATCTACAAGATGAGATGATGGATCGATTTAGCGAATATCCAGATGAAGTGCGAGCGCTCTTCTCGATTGCAACGATTAAATTGTATAGTTTACAAGAAGGTGTTGCTTCAATTTCTGAATCAGGCGGTAAATGCACAATCTTGTTTACTGAAGAAGCATCGAATAACATCGATGGTGCTGAATTGTTCCGTCTAGTTAATGAGCTTGGTCGAGACGTTGGCGTTGGGACAGAGGGTAGTCAAATTAAGCTCAATATCCAAAAGAAACGCATGGGTTCTCTCGTTTATGTAACGTTACTTGAGAAGCTAATGTCAAGAATACCAGAAGTGAAAAAGAAAACCGTTTCCAAAACGGTTTCTTAGCAAATGAAGCACTCTTTATCACGGAGTGCTTCATTTTTTTATGGAATTAACCCTGTAATCTACGGGATGAGGATGTGTAAGGTAAACTTTTTTTATTATGGGTGAATAGTTCTTTTTTGGTTACGGATACTAAAAACAGTCATGAGAGAAGGAACATCATTGATTAGATAGTACATCGACATGAAAGTGAGGCACACCAATGAAAGCTACTGGTATTGTTCGTCGAATTGACGATCTAGGCAGAGTGGTCATCCCAAAAGAAATCAGACGTACGTTACGGATTCGTGAAGGAGACCCATTAGAAATCTTCGTCGACCGAGACGGCGAAGTCATTTTAAAGAAGTATTCACCAATCTCTGAACTAGGGGACTTTGCAAAGGAGTATGCGGAAGCACTTTACGACAGTCTAGGACATCCTATTCTTGTAGCAGATCGTGATTCATACATTGCTGTATCTGGTGGATCGAAAAAAGACTATGCTAACAAGAGCATTGGGGAAATCGTAGAGGATGCGATTAATACGCGAACGACGAAAGCGGAGTTTCAACACGGTGAGTATAACTTAGTGAGTGATCATCGAGATACGATGGAAGGTTATGTTGTTGCGCCAATTATTGCAAACGGTGATCCAATCGGAGCTGTTGTGATGATTTCAAAAGAAAAACCACCTGAAGAAAGCGTGGCACGAATGCTTATTGAAACAGCGGCAGGTTTCTTAGCAAGACAAATGGAACAATGATACCGAACTAATTTAAATTTATAAGCCGGTATCCCTTTACAGATTCCGGCTGTTCCTTTATCATTGTAAGTAACATATCGATTCACCCCAAATATCATAACCTACGGAAAGCAGGCCATTGTCATCGTGGTCTGCTTTTCTAACGTTAAAGAACCTTTTCCCGGTTTTTATAGATTTAAACGTAAACAATTAGAAACCGTAGCGTTATCATTGGGTTGAATAACGGACTCGATGCATTGTCGATCGATTAAAGGATAGGTGAATGGCATGTGCGCTGCAAAGATTGATAAACCAATTCCATATTATCTCCAACTATATCGAGAGATCAAGCAACGCATTTATGATCGTACGTACCGTGCTGGTGACAGAATAAATGAGAGTCAGCTCTCAAAAGAAATGGGTATTAGTCGTTCACCGATTCGAGAAGCAATGCGATTGCTTGAGAAGGATGGTTTGCTTGTTGCCGATGAGAAGCTTGGATTTGTCGTCTACTCGCTAACGGTAAACGACGTAGAGCACATTTATGAGCTTAGAATTGCGCTTGAAGTATTAGCAGTTGAATTGGCAGTTCAACACGCAAGTGAACAAGAATTAGTGGTTGTTTCAGATATTCTAGATGAAGTTGATCGACTGATTCGTGATAAAGCCGATGACGAACGCATTATTGATTGGAATCAAAAGTTCCACCAAGAAATCGCTCAATGTAGTCATAACCCATACTTAGCGAGACAACTCAGTACAATTGAGGCTTTAATCTTTTACTGTCGAGTCATGAACTTTGAAGGAAGTGGGCGTGCTACGCATATTCAGGATGAACATCGACAAATCTTTAAAGCCTTAAAAGAACGAGATGCGCAAACAGCAAGCGCTATGATGGAGAAACATCTCAAACATGATTTAGAGCACTTATATGAAGTACTTACATCATAAATAAATCCCTCCAAATTTTTGGAGGGATTTATTTCATTTATTTTTGCCATTCTTGTTTAAAAGCTCTAAACCAAAGAAAGCTAGCCAAAACGATGAGCAGTGCTGAGATCAAATAGATAAACATTAAATGCAAATGGTCCGCTGAAAAGCCAACGAGCAAGGAGCCTAGTGCAAACCCTAACATGGCAACAGTACCTTCTGCAGCATAGACGTAAGGAAGAACGTTTACGTCGATTCGCTCTTGATACAGCGTCTGTGATGCGACGGCCTCTAGCTGTAAAAAGAACCCGAGACAAGCAATGATAAGAAGCGCAACAAAGGGCTCAACGGTTAACGCAAACAGTAGTGTAAACAATGCAGTGCCAACCAACCCCACAAAAACCGTCTTTGATTGGTTTTGTTGAATAAGGGAATGATGCGTTCTCAACACGAGACTCGCTAGGAGCAACCCAATTAACAGGCTTGCATTCAAAAACCCCCACCAGCCTTCACTCACCATAAGAACTTGTTCAACAAAAAGGTACGTGATTGCTGCAATCCATACGACACTTGCGAATGACGTGAGAAATGACGCCAATACAGCATGCAATAGCCAGCGAGACGAGACCATTACCGAGAAGCCACGGCGCATCTCTGTGTGCCAGCTCTTTGGTTCGCAGTCGTTCGCGAACGTCTTGTTCACTCGTTGATGTAAAAAGGTGCAGGAAGCGGCGGTGAACACGGCGTTAAGCACAACGAGTAGGAATAAAAAAGGTGCATGAACATAGGCAAGCAATAAACCTCCTAGCGCCCAGCAAATAAATTCAACACCTTCACTAACGAGGCTAATCGTACTATTCGCACGGACGCGCTCTTCTTTAGCAATGATTCTCGGTACAAGCGCTTGGCTGCTCGGGTCGAACCAAGCGTCCATCATCGATACAAAAAAGACAATAATATAGGCTAAAAACAATAAATCATAGAATATGCATGCAAAGACGAGCACAAGAAGTAAGACTTTCGTTCTCGTAGCGAATATAAGAATTGTCGTTAAAGAGAAACGAGCAAACAGTAACGGAGCGATAAGATTTGCACCGAAGCGGGCCAAAGTAATCGTAACCGGAATAAAGCTCATGAATAAAGCTGATGCAGTTTCTATATAAATTACGTGCATGAGAGCTACTATGAATAGCACAAATCCCGATTGATGACAAGCTCTGCCCGCGACTAAAAAAACAAAATTCCAATGCACGAAAACGTAAGCCTCCTTTTCTAATCAGTTATTTACTGAAGAAAAGGAGTGATTCACATTGGATAACCCCCTTCATTGAATTCCATATGGACGGGTGGTTGTTTTACATTGGAAACACCTCAGTTTTTTATTTATTCAGATTATATAGGAGTGTTCGAAAGAACACAATAAACCCATCTATACAAAAGTACAGATGGGTCATAAACTCGGAATTAATATCCTGCTTCTTCTTCGTTGATTGAAACTTCACTTAGGTCATAAATGCCTGTAGCTAGGTGGTTAAACCCTTCTACAGAGTCAGCAATACCGGTGATGTAGTCATTATGAACAGTAAAGATCATAGGAGCTTCTTCAATAATGATTTGCTCTGCTTGTGCATAAAGGTCTGCACGAGCATCATTATCAGATTCGCTACGAGCTTCTGTTAATAATGTGTCGACTTCTTCGTTATCGTAAAATGTTGAGTTTCCTTGAGAACCATGATTTCCAGAATAGAAATTAGGGTGTAAAGCATAGTCTGCATCAGCTGTTACAGTAGACCATCCAAGAACGAACATTTCTGTATTTCCTTGGTCAGTGGCATCTAAAAATGCTCCCCACTCCATCATTTCAATTGAAAGATCTACTCCAACTTCTTGAAGGTAGTCTTGAGCAACTTCTGCAATGTGAATACGTGTAGGGTTTGCATCGTTTGTAAGAATCGATGCAGAGAAGCCATCTTCGTAACCCGCTTCTGCTAATAATTCTTTCGCGCCTTCTGGATCGTATTCAATTCCTTGTGTATCTTCACTATATCCGAATGTGTACTCGCTTAATGGACCTGATGCAACTGAACCAAACCCACCATAAAGGCCTTCAAGAAGCACTTCTGAATCAATAGCCATTGCGATTGCACGACGAACATCAGGGTCATCAAAAGGCTCAACATCTGTGTTAAAGCCGATGTATTCAAACCCAAGTTGTTCTTGTGTAAGAAGACTTGCGTTTTGCATGTCGTCAACAATGCCTGAGTTCGCGGATTCTACTTGATCAATAAAATGCACTTCACCTTGGTCAAGCATTCCAATACGCGTGCTTTGTTCAGGAACAACACGGAGTGTTACTTGTGATACTTGAGCTTCTTCGCCCCAGTAATTTTCATTTTTGCTTAAACGAATTTCATTACCTTGAACCCACTCGTCAAGTTCAAAAGAACCTGTACCTGCTGCATTAACACTTAACAGTGCATCTCCACTTTCATCTGCATCAATGGCTGCTGGACTAATAATTGCTGCTGCACTATGAGCAAGATGTGCATCAAGTGGTGCAAATGGTTCACTCGTTGTAAATTCTACTGTATACTCATCAATTGCTGTAATTTCTTCCACTAATTCAAACATGTTTGCACGAGGTTTGGCGTTGTCTGGATCTAATAGACGCTCGAAGTTCTTAACAACTGCATCTGCATTCAACTCTTCACCATCATGGAATGTAACGCCTTCACGAATCTGGAATTCCCACGTTAAATCGTCAACCATTTCGTACGATTCTGCAAGTACAGGTTGAAGTTCCATGTTACTGTCATGCTCTAGCAAGTTTTCATAAATGTTTGTCGAAACTTGAGATGATGGAACATCTGTTGTTTCTTGCGGATCCAAAGACACAATGTCTGAAGAGAGCGCTAACACAAATTGGTCTCCTCCAGCACTACCTGTTGATGTACCTCCGTCGCTTCCTTCTTCAACTGCACCAGGATCTGATGAACAACCTGCAAGAAGTACTGTGGCTCCTGCGAAGCCAGCGACATAACGTTTTAAGTTAGCCAAAACTCATTCCCCCATTAATAAATGATGTGTAAAGCTTCTAGATTGTAGAGGTATTGCCTATGATATAATAACATAGACAAGCAAGAGAAACGAGGAGTTGTCATTGGTGAATTTACCAACAATTTGTGTATTTGGCTTAGGAGCGGGGACGCTCGACCAAATGACACTTTCAACGTATAAACGATTAAAAAATTCAAATAAATTGTATGTAAGAACGAAAGCACACCCGGTAATGGAGGAATTGGAGCTAGAAGGACTAACGATCCACCCATTTGATGATGTGTATGAGGCACATGATACGTTCCAACCGGTATACGAAGCCATTGTTGAGCGTTTAGTTAACGAAGCATCAAGTCAAGATGAACCGGTTTTATATGCTGTGCCAGGTCACCCACTTGTTGCTGAAGAAACCGTACAACGATTACTAGAAAAGGAACGACAAGGTGTTATTCAGCTTCAAATTGAGGGCGGACAAAGCTTTCTTGATCCAGTTTTTACAGCGTTACGAATGGATCCTAGTGAAGGTTTTCAGCTTCTTGATGCGACAAGCTTTTCTAGCTCAGATTGGTCATTGAACCAACATTTGATTTTGACACAAGTGTACGATTTCTTTACAGCCTCTAACGTAAAACTTTCGTTAATGGAGCAGCTGCCAGATGATTACCGTGTAAGAATTGTAAAAGAAGCTGGTGGAGCCGGGGAATCGGTTGTAGAAATGCCTCTATATGAGTTGGACCGGGCGTTCCAAGAAACCTCAAACTTAGCTGTCGTCTACGTACCACCGGTGCGCGAAGAAAAGCTAACACGTCATACGTTCCGTCGTCTACGAGAAGTGATTCACGTATTACGAAGCCCTGACGGATGCCCGTGGGATCGTAAACAGACACATCAATCGCTCAAAAAATACTTGCTAGAAGAAGCGTATGAAGTGCTAGAAGCGATCGACGAAGACGATGATGATCATCTTATTGAGGAGCTTGGTGACGTGTTGTTGCAAGTGATGCTTCATAGCCAAATTGGTGAAGATGAAGGGTACTTTACGATTGATGATGTAATTAAGACACTTACAGATAAGATGATTCGTAGACATCCACACGTCTTCTCAACAGCTACTGCTGAAACGAGCGAGGACGTCGTCACGAATTGGGACGAAATTAAAAAGCAAGAAAAGCAAGGCCTAGAAAACGACCAATCGGAGCTTACCGGAATTCCGAAATCGATGCCTGCACTAATGGTTTCTTATGAATTGCAAAAGAAAGCTGCAAAAGTAGGGTTTAGTTGGGAAACAGCAGCGCCGATGTGGCAAAAGCTCGAAGAAGAGATTCGTGAGTGGAAAGAAGCGATTAGCGAACAACACGACGAATCAGACATTAAGAAAGAATTAGGCGATGTGCTGTTTATTGTCGTTAACCTTGCTCGGTTTTATCGATTACAACCTGAAGAAGCATTGCAGATGACGAATACGAAATTTAAAAAGCGGTTTATGCACATTGAAAAGCGTTTATTAGAACAAGGACAAACGATGAATGACGTATCGCTAGAAGCGATGGACCGCTTTTGGGACGAGGCAAAGCAATTGGAGAGAGAAAGTGAGGATGAATAAGTGAGAATCGATAAATTTCTAAAGGTATCACGCATTATTAAAAGGCGTACTGTAGCGAAGGAAGTTGCAGGTGCAGGCCGTATTACGGTAAATGGTCATGCTGCTAAGGCTGGAACTGAAGTGAATCCAGGAGATGAAGTGTCCATTCGTTTTGGAAAAAAGACACTTCGTGTGAAGATCGAATCGGTTAACAGTGCGGCTCAAAAGAATGAAGCCGCACTGATGTATACGACAATTGAAGAAGTCTATCACGATGATTGATAAACGTGTACTTTAAAGAAGCTCTATAATATAGGGCTTCTTTTTTAGTGGTGGGGAATGGCTTGTTCTTTTTTAATTCGGCGAGGCATAAGATAAGACAACGAGTGGATTATGTTAGGAGGAATCGATATGTCTGAATATGTCACGAATCAACGGTATCAAAACAGCACGAATAGTGATCATGAAGTGATTATGAAAGGTCGTAAACTTCTCGAGATTAGTGGAGTGAAAGAAGTCCAAAGTTTTGATAGTGAAGAGTTTCTATTAGAGACTGTAATGGGTTTTTTGTCCGTTCGAGGCCATGACTTGCATATGAAGAATCTGAATGTTGAAGAAGGCATCGTTTCAATCGTAGGGAAGGTGGATGATTTGATCTACGTAGATAGCAGTGGATCAGGAAAACCAAAAGGCTTGTTTGGGAAGTTATTTAAGTGACACTCGTTGTACAGTTCCAAACCTTCTTCGCTATGATTGCTGCAGGTTCTGCCATTGCGATCCAGCTAGATGTGTATCACCGATGTTTGCTTTTACGTTCGAAGTGGACACAGGCAGTAATGGATTTAGCTTTCTGGATTGTACAGGCTCTACTCGTTTTCTATCTGCTGTTTTATATGAATTTTGGAGAGCTTAGAATTTACATTTTTATTGCGATTATTCTAGGGTTTGTAACGTATTGGCATACGGTACGTCCTTTCTTTTTGCGATTGCTCGAACGAATCATTCAAATGGTACAATGGTTGATCATGGCAATAAAGAAAACGATTTACGTCTTAATCATCACACCCATCCTCGGTTTATATAAACTAATTTCCAAAATAGCAATTTTTCTCTTGACAATTGTCCAGTGGAGTGTGATTCAATTAAGTAAACTTCTGTTTTTCTTTATTCGGCCTGTGTATTTACTTTTACAAGGTCCGAAAATTGTTAAACAAGTAAAAGCCATGTACTCACGATTGATTCGTTGGTTCTCGAAAAAAAGTGATGATGAGGATTCCTAGCAATCCTCTCATTGCGTTTCTCATATGATGAGAGAGAGGTGCGACATGCCGAAATCAAACGATCGAGAAAAAGTAACGACCATTCATAAGGACAAGCCATTTGACAAAGAACAAAAGCGTTTGCAAATGAGAGAAGAAAGACGTCGTAGAGGATTAAAGCGAAGACTTATTTTTATTGGAATCGTTGGTGCGTTTGTGATCGTGTTTGCAGCGGTCGGGCTTATCTCTCAAAAGTCAATGATTGACGCTAATGATCAAGAACAAGAGCAACTTGAAGAGCGGTACGCTGAGTTAATGGAAGAACAAAAGAAGCTCGAGCAAGATATTGTCAATTATAATGATATTGATTATATTGCAGAAGTTGCGAGGCGCGATTTATACTTAACTAAACCAGGTGAAACGATTTTTAAGGTTCCTGAGAGTCATGACGATCAGGAAGAAGAAGAAGATGAGGAAGACGACTAATCACAAAGTAACCTTTGCAACATAGAATAGTAATCGTGTAAGCTTTATCTACATACGTTTATCGTATGGTTTAAGAAAATATGAGGAGGAACGTTTCACCAATGTCGATTGAAGCTGGCAGCAAGTATCAAGGGAAAGTCACCGGTGTAACAAACTTTGGCGCTTTTGTAGATTTACCAGGAGGTCAAACAGGACTCGTTCACATTAGTGAGGTCGCTGATCAATATGTGAAAGACATTAAGGAATTCATTAAGGTTGGCGATGAAGTAACGGTTAAAGTTCTAAAGATTGAAAGCGACGGGAAGATTGGGCTTTCAATTCGTAAAGCAACAGAGCGACCAAAAGAAGAGAAGCCGCGTCGTAATCAAGGAGGCGGGTTTAAGAAGCGTGAGCAAACACTCTCATTTGAAGATAAGATGAGCCGCTTCTTAAAAGATAGTGAGGAGAATCTCTCAACCTTGCGTAAGAAGAGCGACAACCGAAAAGGCGGTGGCCGTAAGTAGTTAGATCCCTTCTGCAAACAGAGACATGGTGATTCGTCTCAAATAGATGTATAAATAAAGGCAGAACAGGAGCTTTCCTGATCTGCCTATTTTATTCTTACAAGATTTTTCGGTTAACCATTGACTTTACTTTATGTAGTCGATATAATAACTCTTGTCTTGTTAAATGGCGGTGTAGCTCAGCTGGCTAGAGCGTACGGTTCATACCCGTGAGGTCGTGGGTTCGACTCCCTCCGCCGCTACCATTTATATGATAATCTAACCATGTTGCTTGCGAGCAACATGGTTTTTTTGTCGTTCGCTTTATTTCGCACGGTTTAGAGGTTTGTTTTTGTAGCTTCTGTCGGAAAATGATTGATGATTATGGCGAATTTTTGTGAGCATAACAATCACTTATGATTACAAAAAGGCTAAGGAACAATGATTTCTGTTCTTTCAAGAAAAGAGTCGAACGATTTTTTTTACGTCGTCGTCATTCTGACAAACACTGCATCAAAACCTCGATATACTCATCACCAAGAAAAACAAAACGGTGGTGGGCATAGATGATTCATAAAGAGACGGGCCAGGGAACATTTGCAAGAGTCACAGTTGGAACAGACGGGTTCATTCCTCTAAAACAGAGATGGATGCAACTCATGAGTAAATTCGAGAAAGGAACGGAACTTGTTTTTCTTAAATGGGGCGTCTTGTTATTTATCGTTGGGGTCATGCTCGGTCGAGCTGCAATCTTATCGGATTTATATCCGTTTGCATTACCCTTTTTCGCAGCCGTCTTCGTTCTAAAGAAGAATCGAGCATTACTAGCTGCAACTGCTATACTTGTCGGAACGATTTGGGGCTTAACCTTTAACTTGCCTCATGTACTGATCGGGATGGTCGGTTTTCTCGTTTTGTACAAGCTGTTTAAAACATTAATGATACAAACGCGTTGGGCATTGCCAGTTGCTGTATTGGTTACTTCGTTTCTAACACGAATAGCAATCACATATGTAAGCATGGGGACGGTCACTCAATACCATTGGATGATGGGTGCGATCGAAGCAGGTCTTGCACTAATGCTTACGATGATCTTTTTACAAAGCCTGCCTCTTATTACACATAAAAGAAAACAACGCTCGTTAAAAAGCGAAGAGATTATCTGTTTTATCATTCTTATTGCATCGGTCATGACAGGGGCGATTGGTTGGGTTATTTACGGCCTAGGTGCAGAACATATTCTTGCTCGGTATTTAGTTTTATTGTTTGCGTTGGCAGGAGGCGCAACGATTGGGGCAACTGTCGGTGTTGTCACGGGTCTCGTTTTGAGTTTGGCCGCCGTTGTGAACTTGTATCAGATGAGTTTACTCGCATTTGCAGGTCTTCTTGGCGGGCTTCTTAAAGATGGTAATAAAATTGGGGTCAGTGCAGGTCTACTTGTCGGTACAGCGTTAATTGCATTATATGGACAAGGACTAAGTAGTGCAGGAATTACTGTCATGGAGTCGGTCGCAGCGATTGCGTTATTTTTGCTGACGCCAAAAAGTGCCATTCAATATATGGCGAAGTATGTACCTGGGACGACCGAACATTCGAAGGAACAACAGCGGTATATGCGTAAGATTAGGGATGTTACAGCTGCGCGTGTTGAGCGATTTTCAGATCTTTTTCAGACATTATCATCTAGTTTTACAAATGATCGGGAAACGACGTATACAAATGAGAAAGACCTTGAAGGTGATCGGTTCTTAGCGACGATTACAGCAAGTACATGTCAAAAGTGTTTCCGTAAAGAGACGTGTTGGGCAGAGCGTTTTGATACAACCTATGATGTAATGGAAGACGTTATGACAGATATTGAACAAGGAGATGTTCAAAAAGGCTCTTATGACCGTCTAAAGCGGCATTGTATTTATCCTGATCGAATTGTTAAAACGATGAAAGAACAGTGGGGACCTCATGAACTTCGCAAAACGTATGCTAAGCAACTTGAAGAAAGCAGAAGGCTTGTTGCTGATCAGTTGCAAGGGGTATCGCAAGTGATGGGGGAATTTGCGCGAGAAATTCAAAAGGAAAAAGAAACACACGATAGTCAAGAGGAACAAATTCACGAAGCGATTCAAGAAGCAGGGATTGATATCGGTCAAGTCGATGTTTATAACTTGACGCCTCGTGACGTGCGAGTAGAAATTGAACTTGGGGAAGATGTAGGTAGGGAAGAAGCGGAAAAGCTAATTGCGCCGATGTTATCAGGGATCTTAAATGACCACATTATCGTCGATCCGGAAAATGACGAGGATGTGGAGGACGGCAAAGTAATGAATTTCGTTTCTGCAAAGACCTATACAGTTGACTCAGGAGCGGCAACTGTTGCACAAGGCGGTGCGTGGTTATCGGGGGACAATCATGCTGCGATGCAACTTGGATTCGGGAAGTTTGCAGTTGCCATAAGTGATGGCATGGGCAACGGCAAAAAAGCGCACGATGAGAGCAAAGCAACACTAAAATTATTAGAAAATTTATTGCAATCAGGCATCGATGAGAAAGTAGCGATTCAATCCATGAATTCTGTACTTTCACTTCGTGCAGACGAAGAGATGTTTTCAACACTGGATTTAACGATTATTGATTTGCAAACGGCAGATACGTCATTTATAAAAATCGGCTCTATGCCAAGTTTCATTAAACGAGGTGGGCAAGTCTCTTCTGTTGAATCTGGTAATTTGCCGATGGGCATTATTTCGGAAGCTAATTTTGATGTCGTATCAAGAAGTATGCAAGATGAAGATTTATTAATTATGATGAGTGACGGAATGTTCGATGGGGTGAAGCATGTGGAAAACAAAGAAAGGTGGATGAGACGAATCATTTCTGAGATGGAGACGGAAGATCCTCAGACGATGTCAGATTTATTATTAGAAGAAGTCATTCGTGTTAGCGACGGTAAGATTGATGATGACATGACCGTTGTTGTAACGAAGATACGTCGGAATACGCCACGTTGGGCGAAGATCCCAATGCAAAAGTGGGTTCCACAAATGTATAAAGAAGCATAATTGGTATATCTCTTAGTGAAATCGTCAACAATGCTAGATACAAAGTTTAAGATTCACTAAGGGAGGACTAAGCCATGAGTAAAGGAACGCTAAAACAGATTCTATTGTTAACCGATGGTTGTTCAAATGATGGCGGTGATCCAGCTGCAATCGCGGCTCTTGCACGTGAAGAAAACATAACGGTCAATGTGATAGGTGTTCTTGAAGAAGGGTCGTTAAACGAAGAAGCTTATGATGAAATTGATAAGATTGCGACTGCTGGTGGAGGTATTAGTCAAGTTGTTTACATGAAACAACTCGCCAAAACTGTCCAGATGGTAACAAGACAAGCGATGACACAAACACTACAAGGGGTCGTTAATAAAGAGTTGTCCCAAATTCTTGGGAGAGAACAAGAATGGGACGACCTTTCTCCAGAGAAACGTGGAGAAGTGATGGAAGTCGTTGATGATCTTGGTGAACGTGTCGATTTTGAAGTCGTCATTCTTGTGGACGCCAGTGCAAGTATGAGAAATAAATTACGCACTGTACAAGAAGCGCTTGTCGATTTGTCTATATCAATGGATTCTAGGGGGGGAAGCAACTACTACACGTTGCTCACTTTCCCAGGCAAGCGAAACGATACAGACATTATTAAAGGTTGGACATCTGGCATTACAGGGTTGAGCGGTTTATTCGATAAAATATCAGTTGGTGGCATTACACCGACAGGGCCTGCGATTCAAGCGGCAATTCAACAATTTCAGTCTCGGAAAAGAAGGAGCATGATCTCTTATGGAGAAGACGAATATGAACTCGAGGAACGAGGCTCCTAACTTTCCGAGGGGAACGAAATTGCTCGGGAAATGGAACCGCAATGTTTATCATATTCTAAAGCCTTTAGGACGCGGTGCAACTGGGATCGTTTACCTCGCTGATTCGAAATATGGAAAAGTCGCATTAAAGATCGGGCATAACAGTATGTCGATTACGTCTGAGGTGAATGTACTAAAGCATTTTGGGAAGGTCCAAGGACAAATACTTGGACCTTCTTTTATCGATACGGATGATTGTATTGTAAGAGGCCAAAAGCATCCATTTTATGTGATGGAGTATTTACAAGGTGTGCCTGTTTTTGATCATCTAAAAGAACATGGCAACGAATGGGCGCCTGTATTTATGGTGCAATTGCTGGGTGATTTATCACGCTTGCATCGCGCTGGCTGGGTTTTTGGTGATTTAAAGCCTGAGAACTTGCTCATTACTGGCCCACCGTACCGAGTACGTTGGTTAGATGTTGGTGGAACGACAATAAAAGGCCGGGCGATTAAAGAATATACGGAGTTTTACGATCGAGGGTATTGGGGGATTGGCGACCGAAAAGCAGACGAACAATACGATTTATTTGCAGCGGGTATGATTTTTATCCATCTCATCGAAAAGAAACGTTTTGAAAAAGGCAATGACGGAAAGCAAACGTTAATGACTTGTTTAGAGCGAAATGAACAGCTACGTCCTTATCGACATTGGTTAAAAAAAATGGTCCAAGGTTCGTTTCAAGATGCAGAAGCTGCACGTACAGATCTAATGAAATTTATTGCAAAACGAGAAGATCGTCATAGGAAAGTTGATCAATCAGCTAGGCCAAAAAGAAGAAAGAAAATGAGGAAAAAGGCACAAAAACAGCCGGCGCTCGTCGGCATTGTAGATCTTGTGCTAGTCATCGCTTTTCTCTTAATCACTTCTGTCTTATACTTGGTAGGACAGATGATTTAAAGCCCGATAAAAGGACGAAGATACATGACCACAAAAAAGGACAAATTAATTGATTTGTGTCTACTTGCGGGTAAGTTGATGCTCATGTATGGTGCGGAAACCTATCGGGTTGAGGACACAATGAAGCGAATGGCCATTGCTGGTGGAATGGACAATGTGAATAGCTTTGTGACAACGACGGGCATTTTCTTATCCGGTGTATTAGAAGACGATGATGATATTATGCAAATGATTCGGATTGTTGACCGTTTTCAAGACCTTAGTAAGGTAACGGAAGTCAATCACATATCAAGAGAGTTCGTCGCTGGTCGTATGTCAATCACAGATGCAAGGCAAGAACTTAAGAGGGTTGAGAAGCAACCGATGAACTATCCGTTATGGTTGATTTACATTGCTTCAGCTATCGGTGGTGGTGCATTTTCATACCTTATTGGTGATTCACTGTTTGATATGATCCCAGCTTCAATTGGTGGGCTTGTGTCGACGCTTGCTTTAGTGCTTTTTCAACATTATTTACAGGCAAAGTTCTTCTCTGAATACTTAGCGGCATTTTTTGGAGGAGTAACGGCGTTAATCCTTGTTCATAGTGGATTTGGGACGAACATTGACCAGATTATTATCGGATCATTAATTCCGCTTGTTCCTGGGGTTCCTTTAACGAACTCCGTTCGTGACCTTATGGCGGGTGATTTAATATCAGGTCTTGCACGGGGAGCGGAAGCCGCATTAACTTCACTTTCCATTGCGGCTGGTGTTGCGACGGCAGTTTCGTTATTTTTATAGATAAGGAGCGAGTGTTATGGTTTGGGAGCTAATCATTTGTGGCATTGCAACAATTGCCTTTGCCATAATTTTCAACATTCCTTATCGATTGTTATGGATGATTGGACTCATTGGAATGCTTTCATGGTCTGTTTATAGTCTATTGCCAATCACTGGTGTTGGTCCTGTTCCAGCAGCCGCGGTTGCGGCGTTCATCCGCGTTAATTAGCCATTTTGCAGCGAGGAAGAAAAGAGTACCGGTTACAACGTTTACGATTCCAGGAATTATTCCGCTCGTGCCCGGTGGCCGAGCTTATGAAACGATGCTTGCCTTCGTTCAAGGTGATTACATCGAAGGACTGTCTCAAGGAGCAGGAACTTTATTGCAAGCAGGTGCAATTGCAGGCGGACTAGCCTTTGCACTTTCTATTTTCTCAATCGGTAGAGGAGTCGGGCAACGATATGAAACAAATCGATAACTTCGTGAAGCGACATCAATTGTTACAACATGACGAAGTCGTCGTCGCTGCCGTATCTGGTGGGGTAGACTCGATGTTAATGTTGCATTGGTTAATTCATCATACGAGTCACCGTGTCATCGTTGCGCACGTTCATCACGGGTTACGACAGCAATCGGACGATGAGCGACTAATGATTGAACAATATTGTGAAGCTCATAACATAAAGTTCTATTCTAAGCGTATCGATTTAAAAGGGGATCGCGTTTCTTCTAAGTCAATTCAAAATGATGCTAGGGCGATACGCTATGCATTCTTCTCAGAAGTGATGCAAAAAGAAAATGCAGCTACACTTGTGACGGGTCATCACGGTGATGATCAAGTTGAAACGGTACTAATGAAGATTACAAGAGGGCATGTTGGTGGAAGTATTGGCATTAAAGCCAAAAGAAAGTTAGAAGAAGGAGTCGTTGTTAGACCGTTGCTCGGGTTAACGAAAGCAGAAATTGTCGCAGTCGCATCTGAAGAAAGAGTGCCTTGGTTTGAGGATGCTTCAAACGCAGATCAAAGCTATACGCGTAACCGCTATCGAAGCCGTATCTTACCGGAGATCCAAAAAGAGAACGAGCGTTACGTGCAATCGTATCAACAATTTGTGGAAGAATACGATGAACTGCGTGCATATGTCACTCAAGAAGCGGAAAATCTATTACGTGATTGTGTGGTGTATGAGCAAGGGCAAGCGATTGTAGCATTGACACGATTTCGTAAACACGCTATTCCTTTACAACGACAGGCGATTCACTTACTATTGAACTATCTATATCAATCCCAAGCTGTCTATGTTTCAAGAGTACATATTGATGACTGCTTGCGTTTAGTTTTCTCCTCGACTCCCTCTGCAGAGATTGCCTTACCTAATGGGTATATTTGCAAAAGGATTATGAATCGTTATGTTTTCTTTTAGAAGATGAGCCAACTGACTTGCTCGAACTCAACCAGAGAGTTGAGGAAGTTCCAAGTGCGATTACGACGTCTTATGGCATTCTCACGTTTGAGAAAAGCTTGGAACAACGTCAAGCGAGTGAGCGCGAGTGTTTTATTCCAATGAAGGACGCATCGTTTCCGCTCATTGTTAGAACGAGAAACCGAGGAGATGTTATTGAACCGAAAGGTCTAGACGGAAGGCAGAAACTAAATAGAATCTTCATCGATCAGAAAGTGACAAGAAGAGCGCGTGATCAATGGCCAGTCGTTACGGATTCACAAGGGAATATTCTTTGGCTACCGCTTTTAAAGAAAAGTCGCTTTACAACAGAACGTGCGGATTCCTATGTGTTAATAACATTGCAGCGATCATTAAAGGACGCAGGTCTTTTCTGAAATTTTTTGTATGGAAACGAGGGTGTTTAGTTCACATGAGAAGTGAAATACAAGAGGTATTAATTAGTGCTGAACAAATTGGTGAAAAGTGCCGGGAACTTGGAACGACGATTACAAACGAGTATGATGGTAAGTTCCCATTACTCATCGGAGTGCTAAAAGGAGCATTGCCATTTATGGCAGATCTTACGCGCGCAATTGATACTCACGTTGAAATTGATTTTATGGATGTTTCAAGTTACGGAAATAAAATGCGATCATCTGGAGAAGTTAAGATTGTAAAAGATCTTGATGCGTCTGTAGAGGGTCGTGACGTATTAATTATTGAAGACATTATTGATAGTGGCTTAACACTAAGCTATCTTGTCAATTTACTTCGACACCGCGGAGCGAATTCTGTAAAGATCGTAACGCTATTGGACAAACCTGAAGGACGTAAGGTAGACATTGTCCCAGATTTAGCTGGATTTACGGTGCCAGATGAATTTGTTGTAGGATATGGTCTTGATTTCGCTGAACGATATCGCAATCTCCCATATATTGGTATTTTGAAACCTGAGGTGTATCAAGGCTCTTAATTATGGCTTTTCAAGTAAATGTGATAATATTACCTGTATTGTGTGACATGCGGGAGGAGGTCTCGAATGAGTCGGGCGGTTAGATATACGATTTTCTGGGGTGTAATAGTCCTGATTCTCGTCGGTATCGTTAACATGTTTAATAATGACACCGGTGATTCAGAGGTTATGACGACTCAGGAATTTTTACAAGCATTAAATAATGATGAAATTGTTTCGATGACTGTTCAACCAGAGCTAGATGTTTACTATATTGAAGGTGAACTCACTGGAGGTACAGAAGAAGAACCGAACTTGTTCCAAGTTCATGTTCTCCAGTCTCAAGAAATGACAGATATGCTACTTAGCGAATTTGAAAATAATCCTAACCTCGTATCAGGTGATTCTGAACCTGCACCTGAGTCTGGTGGTTGGTTGCAATTCCTAACAGCGATGCTTCCGTTTATTATTATCTTCATTCTCTTCTTCTTCCTACTTAGCCAAATGCAAGGTGGCGGTAGCCGAGTCATGAACTTCGGTAAGAGTAAGGCGAAGATGTATCAAGAAGATAAGAAGAAAGCACGCTTTAAAGATGTTGCCGGTGCTGAAGAAGAGAAGCAAGAGCTTGTAGAGGTTGTTGATTTCTTAAAAGACCCTCGTAAGTTCTCAAACATTGGTGCGCGTATTCCTAAAGGTGTACTTCTTGTTGGTCCTCCGGGTACTGGTAAGACTCTACTCGGTCGAGCGGTTGCAGGTGAGGCAGGAGTGCCTTTCTTCTCCATTAGTGGTTCCGACTTTGTTGAGATGTTTGTTGGTGTCGGTGCTTCTCGTGTTCGTGACTTGTTTAACAATGCGAAAAGCAATGCGCCGTGTATTATCTTTATTGATGAGATCGATGCGGTTGGTCGTCAACGTGGCGCAGGTGTAGGCGGAGGCCACGATGAGCGTGAGCAAACGTTAAACCAACTACTCGTTGAAATGGATGGATTTGACGGTAATGAAGGAATTATCATTATCGCAGCGACAAACCGTGCCGACGTTCTCGACCCGGCATTACTACGTCCAGGACGTTTTGACCGCCAGATTACAGTAGGAGCTCCAGACGTAAAAGGCCGTGCAGAAGTTCTTGCTGTACATGCGAAAAACAAGCCATTAAACGATGATGTAGATTTGGAAGTCGTTGCTCAACGAACACCAGGATTCTCCGGTGCAGACCTTGAGAACCTTCTAAATGAAGCAGCGCTCGTTGCGGCTAGAGCTGATCAAACAGAGATTCGCATGATTCATATTGAGGAAGCGATCGACAGAGTAATTGCTGGACCTGCTAAGAAAACAAGAGTCATCTCGAAGAAAGAACGTAATATCGTCGCGTTCCATGAAGCGGGACACACCGTCGTTGGTGTGAAACTGCAGAATGCAGATATGGTTCACAAGGTGACGATTGTTCCACGTGGGCAAGCAGGCGGCTATGCAATGATGTTACCGAAAGAAGATCGTTACTTCATGACAAAACCAGAGTTGCTTGATAAGATTGTCGGGTTACTTGGTGGCAGAGTGGCTGAAGACGTTATTTTCGGGGAAGCAAGTACAGGAGCTCACAACGATTTCCAACGAGCAACAAGTATTGCTCGTAAGATGGTTACGGAATATGGAATGAGCGAGAAGCTCGGACCGTTACAATTTGGCTCATCAAGTGGAGGCCAAGTATTCTTAGGTCGCGACATTCAAAATGAACAAAATTACTCCGATGCCATTGCATTTGAGATTGATCGTGAGATTCAATCGATCATTAAAGAATGTTATGATCGCTGTAAACAAATTCTTACTGAGAATAAAGATAAGCTTGAGCTAGTTGCAGAGAGCTTACTTGAGCTTGAAACACTAGATGCTGAGCAAATTTATTCACTCGTTGAAGACGGTAAATTACCGGACAATCACCATTCCAATCGAAAAGACAATGAATCTGACGATGTGAAGGTGAACTTCAATTCTAAGCAAGATGAAGATCGTGAAGAAGAAAGCGAGCAAGTAGATCAAGCTGAACAAGCAGAGGAACGTACAGACGAATCGGAAGAAGAACGTAAAGAAGAGCAGTCTGAACCGACCGATGATCAAGAAGATCACAAGGACGATCGTAGATCGTAACGATATTAAACGTGAAGGGAGCCCATTACAGGCTCCCTTCATTCTTATGTTAAAAAGCAAATGGTTTGTTTAATTGATAGCAATTGGTTACGATTAAGTGCGTTGGACTTGTTGTAAAAAGGGGGTAAATAGCGATGATTCTCGTAATCGATGTTGGGAATACCCATATTGTATTTGGGGTATACGATGATAATGAACTTCTCCATTATTGGCGAATGACGACGTCCCTTGAACGAACAGAAGATGAATACGGGATGTCTATGCAGACGATGCTAAACAACAAAGGTGTTCAATCATCTGAAGTAAAAGGAGTTATTGTTTCTTCGGTCGTGCCGTCATTGATGTTTACGTTAGAGCATATGACAGAGAAATACTTCAATCAGAAAGCCATGGTTGTTGGACCGGGTATTAAAACCGGATTGAACATTCTTTACGACAATCCTAAGGATGTAGGGGCAGACCGCATCGTAAATGCTGTTGCTGGAATACATGAACATGGCAGTCCTCTGGTGATTGTTGATTTTGGTACAGCGACAACCTTTTGCTACATCGATGAGAAAGATCGCTATCAAGGTGGCGCGATTGCTCCAGGAATTGTAATCTCGACCGATGCCCTTTATACACATGCGTCCAAATTGCCTCACATTGAAATTCAAGAACCTCAATCTATCGTCGGGAAAAATACGGTCCATGCGATGCAGTCAGGTATTTATTATGGTTATGCAGGGCTCGTAGACGGAATTGTGATGAGAATGTCGAAGCGAGGAAGTAAAAAGCCTAAGGTCATTGCAACAGGAGGACTGGCTAGGCTGATTGGAAAGGCGACAACTTCAATTGATGTTATTGATCCTTTTTTAACGTTAAAAGGATTAAAGCGGATTTACGATAAAAATATACTGTAAGGATAAAAGGAGTAATGTAGGATGACGGACTATTTAGCGAAGGCAACAGCATATGATGGAAAAGTAAGAGTGTATGCGGCGACAACGACAAATATGGTCAATGAAGTCGTACAACGTCACCATGTGTTGCCAACAGCGGCTGCGGCACTTGGACGAACGATGATCGCAGGGACGATTATGGGTTCGATGCTTAAAGGTGAAGATAAAGTAACTCTTAAAGTTGAAGGCGATGGTCCACTAGGTCCGATCATTGTTGATAGCGATGCACATGGTAATTCTAGAGGGTATTTATATAATCCAAGTGTGCACTTTGAACTCAATCAACACGGTAAGCTAGATGTAGCTCGTGCTGTCGGTACGAGCGGTTCAATTGCGGTCACGAAGAACTTAGGTATGAAAGAACAATTCACAGGACATTCTCCGATTGTCTCAGGAGAGCTAGGTGAAGATTTTACGTATTACTTCGTAACGTCTGAGCAGATTCCTTCTTCAGTTGGAGTTGGTGTTTTAGTCGATACAGATAACACCATTAAAGCTGCTGGCGGATTTATTTTACAAGTGATGCCTGGGACAGATGACGCAACTATTGATCGACTTGAAAAGCAAATTGGCAACATGCCGCCAGTTTCTATGCTGATTGAGCGTGGTGATACACCTGAACAAATGATTGCGACGGTTACGGGTGATGATTACAAGGTGTTGGAAACGATGCCTGTTCAGTTTAAGTGTGAATGCTCAAAAGAACGGATTGGAAGAGCAATTGTAAGTCTTGGCAAAGAAGAAATCCAATCGATGATTGAAGAAGACAAAGGTGCAGAGACACAATGTCATTTTTGCAATGAAGTGTACACGTTTAATGAGGTGGATTTAGAGGAACTAAAGCAAGAAGCGGAATAGTGAAAATATTAATTGACAGAATTTAGTCGTTCCAGTAGAATATTTAATAATACCAATAAAATTACTTGGGATTAACTTGAGGAGGTCTACTGAATGAGTAGAGTTGCGAATTCTGTTACGGAGTTAATAGGGAATACACCTCTTGTAAAGCTCAACCGCCTAACTGGGGAAAATGATGCAGACGTTTATCTAAAGCTTGAATATTTCAATCCAGGGTCTTCAGTAAAAGATCGGATTGGACTTGCGATGATTGAAAAGGCAGAACGTGAAGGTAAGATTAAGCCAGGGCAAGATACAATCATTGAACCAACAAGTGGGAACACGGGAATCGGCTTAGCGATGGTTGCAGCAGCGAAAGGATACCGCACGAAGCTCGTGATGCCAGAGACGATGAGTCAAGAACGCCGGAATTTGTTAAAAGCATATGGTGCAGAACTTGTTCTAACACCAGGACCTGAAGGAATGGGAGGAGCCATTCGTAAGGCGCAGGAATTAGCGGATGAAAATGGTTATTTTATGCCTCAGCAGTTTGAGAATGATGCGAATGTAAATGTTCATCGTGAGACGACAGGTCGCGAACTGCTTGAACAAGTTGACGGTAAACTTGATTCGTTTGTTGCAGGTGTTGGAACAGGCGGTACAATAACTGGAGCTGGAGGATTTCTTAAAGAAAACTTCCCGAACCTAAAAATTGTAGCTGTTGAACCGGCAGACGCACCAGTATTATCAGGAGGACAGAAAGGGCCACATAAGATTCAAGGCATTGGGGCTGGTTTTGTTCCTGCAATTCTAAACACAGATATCTATGATGAGATTACACAAGTTTCAACCGAGCAAGCGTTTGAATTTGCTAGACGTGCTGCAAGGGAAGAAGGAGTACTCGGAGGCATATCATCTGGTGCTGCGATCTATGCCGCACTAGAAGAAGCGAAGAAATTAGGCAAAGGTAAGAAGGTTGTTGCAATTATACCTTCTAACGGTGAGAGGTATTTAAGTACACCGCTTTATCAATTTGAAGACTAATAACGAAAAGCGATCTCTTCTATAGAGGTCGCTTTAGTTTTTATAGCTAGATGATAAACTAAAAAAGAAGAAAGAGAATAGTTGAGTTAAGCTGAGCTGAGGAGGAAGAGTAGATGTTGTTAATGATTGATAATTATGATTCATTTACGTATAATTTAGTCCAATATTTTGGTGAACTCGGGGAAGAATGCCACGTTTACCGTAATGATGAAATAACGCTTCAAGAAATGGAGAAGCTAAACCCGGATCGCCTCGTTATTTCACCAGGACCATGTGACCCAGACCAAGCAGGAATTAGTTTGGCTGCAATTGAGCATTTCTCAGGGAAAATTCCTGTTTTAGGTGTTTGTTTAGGGCATCAAGCGATTGGGCAAGTGTTTGGTGGTCGAGTCGTACGTGCACCTAGGTTAATGCATGGTAAAACATCGAAGCTGATGCATGACAATCAGTCGTTATATAAAGAAATTCCACAAGGAACTGAGATTATGAGGTACCATTCACTAACGGTCGACGAAGCGTCATTACCAAGTTCCCTTATAGCAACTTCCCGTACTGAGGAAGGAGAATTGATGGCTTTCGCCATCGAACACATCCGACCGAAGGGGTGCAATTCCACCTGAGTCCATTATGACTTCATATGGGAAACAAATGATGCAACAATGGTTATTACAGCATCAAGAGCGAGTCGTAACATCCATTTAGAAGGGAAGAAAAGCATGATACAAGAGTTAGAGATGAGTTGGGGTCAGTGGCGGTTGGACTTTACTAAGAAAACGTATATTATGGGAATTTTGAATGTCACCCCTGACTCATTTTCTGATGGTGGGCGCTATAACAAGCTAGATGCTGCGGTCGAAAGAGCGAGGCAAATGGTTGAGAATGGTGCGGACATTATTGATGTTGGTGGTGAATCGACTCGTCCGGGGTTTACGCCAGTCAGTGTGGAAGAAGAGATTGCTCGTGTCGTGCCGATTATTGAAGCGATCTCTTCGTCAGTCGAAGTACCAGTAAGCATTGACACGTATAAAGCGGCTACAGCTGAAGCTGCGGTAAAAGCGGGAGCTGCAATCATTAATGACATTTGGGGTGCGAAGTATGATTCGCGAATGGCATCGGTTGCAGCAAAACATGAGGTTCCAATTGTGTTAACGCATAATCGCAACCAGGCGGAATATCATGACTTTTTGCAAGATGTGGTAGACGACTTATTAGAAAGTGTGGACGTTAGTATACAAGCCGGTGTGCCAAATGAGCGAATTATTCTTGATCCTGGTATTGGGTTTGCCAAATCGCATGAGCAGAATTTGGAGTTAATGAGACGTTTAGATGTTATTACGTCGTTAGGCTTTCCTGTCTTACTAGGTACATCAAGGAAGTCTTTAATTGCCAATACACTTCAAACGCCACCCAATGATCGTTTAGAAGGGACAAGCGCTACAATCAGCTTAGGTATTGAAAGAGGTTGCCATATTGTACGGTCCATGACGTGAAAGAGATGAGTCGTACATCTAAGATGATGGATGCGATGCTCGGTAAAGGGAAGGTGAATCCTGTTGGATAAAATCTTTGTTAATGGCATGAAGTTTTACGCTTATCATGGTGTCTATAAAGAAGAAAATACATTAGGTCAACGTTTCGCAGTGGATGTCGTATTAGAAGCAGATTTAACGAAGGCATCGTTAAATGATGATATAAATTATAGTGTGAACTACGCTGAAGTTTATGAGAAAACAAAACAAGTCGTTGAAGAGAATACATTTGACTTAGTAGAAACAATTGCAGAAGAAATTGCGAAGACGTTACTCGGTGACTTCGCAATTGTTCAAAGTGTAACGGTAAAAGTTATTAAACCGGACCCGCCAATTCCCGGCCATTATGATTCTGTAGCAATCGAATTGAAGAGGTCAAGATGAAACATACTGCATATATCGCTTTAGGATCGAACATTAATCCAAGAGAAGAGTTTTTAAAGAGTGCTTTACAGGCAATGGCAGTTCATGAACAGATCGCGATCTGTTCAGTTTCTTCAATTTATGAAACTGAACCGGTCGGATACTTAGATCAAAGTCAATTTTTAAATATGGTTTGTAAAGTTGAAACAACACTACAGCCGATGGACTTGCTTTTGGAACTTCAACGCATTGAACGAGAACTTCATCGTACTCGTGAGATTTTAAATGGTCCGAGAACAATTGATCTTGACATTCTATTATTTAACGATGAGAATATTAAGTTGGAACAGTTGTGTATCCCACATCCTCGTATGGAGGACCGGGCGTTTGTGCTCGCTCCACTACAAGAAATTGCTCCTTTAGAACAGATACCAACTCTTAAAACGTCGGTGCATGACTTATTCATGGCTTTGCCGGAAAGATTAAGAAAAGGGGTACTTCTATGGAAACAACAAAAGCAGGTGGAAGAGTTCGTGCCTTTCGAAAGTTGAAAGGTTACACGCAACAGAGTTTCGCTGATAAAATGCACATGTCGGTTTCCGTTGTTGGTGAAATTGAACGTGGGACGCGGGCCGCAGAAGAAGACTTCATAGAACGAGCGTCGCATCTATTAGATATATCGGTTGAAGAGTTGCTCGGACAGGATATAAAACGCTAGTAAAGAAATTCGCAAAGGTAGTAGACGAAGTTTTTTGTCTGCACGGACTGTCAGTCTTCACTGGCAGTTTTTATGTATGTAGAGGAGCATTAAACAAAGGAGATGAACGTCATGACAGAATCTGATTTACAACAAGGAGACCAAAGACTCGTTAGGCTTGAGAAATTAGAACGTTTGCAAGCAGAAGTATAACCCATTTGGAACGCGTTTAGATCGCACACATAATACGGTCGAGATGCAAGCGCAATACGACCAGTATTCTAAAGAAGAATTAGTCGAGTTAGAAAGTGATCATGTGGTCACGATTGCAGGAAGGCTAATGACAAAGCGTGGTAAAGGGAAAGCGGGCTTTGCGCACATTCAAGATTTACGTGGTCAAATCCAAATCTACGTGCGTAAAGATCAAGTAGGTGAAGAGGCGTACGAAAAGTTCCAGACGTGTGATATCGGTGATCTTGTAGCCGTATCTGGTGTGCCTTTTAAAACGAACGTTGGGGAGCTTTCAGTGAAAGCTACTACATTTACACTAATGTCCAAATCATTACGCCCCCTTCCGGACAAGCATCACGGGTTAAAAGATGTAGAGCAACGCTATCGTCAGCGCTACGTTGATCTAATTGTAAATCCTGAAGTAAAGGATACCTTTATTACTAGAAGTAAAATTCTTCAAACGATGCGTAGATACCTTGATGACCAAGGGTTCCTAGAAGTAGAAACACCAACAATGCACAGCATTGCAGGTGGGGCTTCTGCACGACCGTTTGTCACGCACCATAATGCACTCGACATGGAATTATACATGCGAATTGCTATTGAGCTTCATTTGAAGCGCCTCATTGTAGGTGGAATGGAAAAGGTCTATGAAATTGGACGAGTGTTCCGTAACGAAGGAGTATCAACGCGTCATAACCCTGAATTTACGATGATTGAGTTGTATGAGGCATATGCTGACTATAACGACATCATGAATTTAACAGAGAACCTTGTTGCTCATATTGCACAAGAAGTGCACGGCACAACGAAAGTTCAATACGGTGAAGATGTCATTAATTTAACCCCAAATTGGCGTCGTGTGCACATGGTAGATTTGATTAAAGAAGAGACAGGCGTAAACTTCTGGCAGATTTAAGTGATGAAGAAGCGAGACAACTTGCGAAGGAACATAATGTACATGTAGAAAGCTACATGACGTTTGGACATGTCGTAAATGAGTTCTTTGAACAACTAATTGAAGAAAAGCTTATTCAACCTACATTCGTCTACGGTCATCCCCTTGCGATTTCACCACTCGCTCAAAAGAATGCAGAGGATCCTAGATTTACGGACCGCTTTGAATTGTTCATTGTTGCACGTGAACATGCTAATGCGTTCACAGAGTTAAATGATCCTATTGATCAACGGGCTCGATTTGAAGATCAGTTAAAGGCAAAAGAGATGGGTGACGATGAGGCGCATCCATTAGATGAAGATTTCCTTGAATCACTAGAGTATGGAATGCCACCTACAGGCGGTCTAGGAATTGGGATTGATCGACTCGTGATGTTGTTAACAAATTCAGCGTCAATTCGTGATGTACTCTTGTTCCCACAAATGAAAAACAGGGGATCAGAAGAGTAGAAATAAAGGTTGAGCAACGAATTTTTCGTTGCTCAATATTTTTTTAAAATAATACTTGCAAGTTGTCCGGGGAGATGGTATATTTCTATTTGTGCTTAACAGAGCGCAAATATCACATCGCAAATCGCGAAAAAAACTTTTAAAAAAAGAGTTGACGCGAAACGCGAATGGTGATAATATACTAAGAGTCGCCACAAGAGATGACGGCGCTTAAAACAAACAAAA
>NZ_BAXA01000018.1 GCF_000698125.1 Geomicrobium sp. JCM 19038
TCTCATATCTAACCCTGTTAGCATCGAGCGTCTGCCTAGAAGCTCGGCGGCTCTCACACGGTCACTGTTCTTTGTTGGCAAGCCAATAACCTCAGCGTATTCGTTATAAATCAACTGTCTGCAATTGCTTGGATCGAGGAGCTAGCTCAGTTTAAAACAGAAGACGAAGTAACAACCATCACTAACTCACTTTTACGTGGAGAGTTGGGGGAGGGTCTTTTTTATAAGTTTTTTTACTCATACAACCCTCCTAAACGTAAGCAATCATGGGTTAACAAGAAGTACGAGAGCCATATACAGGCTGACAATACCTTTGTACATCATACAACCTACCTTAATAACCAGTTTATTTCACAGCAGTTTATTGAGGAGGCTGAGGCGGCAAGAGAACGTAATCACCTAACGAAAAATCCTAGTTCCACTGAACTAGCGTTTTTCAACAATGGATTACTTCTTGTAGAATCTGCCTGTCGCATCTAACTTTTATTGGCATCTTGCATACCGTGTTTTACAGCTATACGAATGATCCAGTATAAGACGTACAAGTTAATTCCCCAAATAACTAGAGGAAATAATAAGTTGCTGACGTTTACCATAAGGGCACCTCATTAAATAAAGAATTATCAATTAATTATAACAGAGCTACATAGGAAATTCATTGCAAAAACAGAGAAGGTACATATGGTTAGTAGAGGTAATCAATGATTAGAATGTAAGTTAAACGTGTTTCACTCTTCAACGATCTTTGTCATTGGTAGTATGATTATTTCCTAATCCATTTCAAAGTTATCATTGACCCAAATCTAATTCAATTCAATCTTTTCCCAAGCAAGATCCGAAGATTTAATTGCTTTGATCAAATCATTATCCTTTTGTCTTAGTTCGTAATTTTCTCCCCCTAACGACATGGTATCCTTATTAATATAAAAGATGAACCGACTCTGAGTCTCTTCGAAAAAAACGACGAAACTGTACAGCTCTTCACCTCTTCACCTCTTCACCTCTTCTTTGATTAATAGCCGTTAATTCCATTTCAGCAGCAAGGTTGAAAAAGCTATTGATTTCCTCTGATTCTTCAAGTCTTGCGAATTCCTCTGTTGCATACATTTCTGAAGAGTGATCATAGATAAGTAGTTGGCTGAACTCCCCGTATTCATCTTTCATGTTCGTGATAATGTGATCAAAAGTCGTTTGATTAATGAAGTTTATAGTTAATGCTAGTACACCGATTAAGACTGCGATTGTTACGAGCCATAGCCATAGCTTCCACATACAAAGTAAGCTCCTTTTATCAGTATATGATGTAGCTTTATTCCACCGTGCATTTTACCTTCACTACCTACGATCTTACAACATTGTAAGGGCAAGTAAGAAGAATCCATTTAATCAAAGATTAAAAAGATTTACGATTAGGTAAAGATCGATAGGAGGCTAATTATGAGAAAGGCAATGATCGGTGTGAGCATTGGCGCATTCGTAATGATTGCAGCTTTAGTCGGTTTATATCAATCGTTAACTGATATGACACGGGTCAACATTAACCCATTTATCGAAGAAGAGTATTGGTTTGTACAAGTAGATGCGTCAGGAATACTAGAGGAAGACGAACGTGGTAGTGTCTATTACGAACTTCCGGCAATACACGAAAACGGTGAAGAGGAGAAAGAAATTGAATTTACCGCTCTAAGTGAATTGCAAGAAGGGGCTTATCTGCAATTAACCTTAAAAGAAGATCATGTCATCACATACGATGAGGTCGAGGAAGACGATGTACCAACACAATTGATCACGAATTAAGCACCCGGTGTGGGTGCTTTTTTATTTTTAATTGTAGTTGATTCAATTTCATAAGTCCTGACTTTGGGCATTAAAACGAATGTTGTTTTATTTTTATGGAAAGTCGTTCGTTTTTAAATGACTACAATTTGATTGGAACGAAAGGCGGTGACGCCTGCGGAAAAAGGACCGAGATGAGACCCCACAGGGAACGGAGTGACCGAGGAGGCTCATCCGGTTCTCCGCGGCAAGCATCCGCCTGTAGTGTAGATCAATAAGCGACACTGGTTAAAAATGATCGTTTATTTTGTGCTCAAATCAAGTTATAAAATTCATTCAGTTATAACGAATTTATAAGGTTCTCATGATTGTTGTACGGACTGTTAACATCTGTAGACACCTCATACGCAATCATATCTCCAGCTGGATAGGGCTCTAAGTAGCTCAGCAGTTCTTCCGAATCGATCATTGTAGGATCTAACCACCGTTCATAGTCAGCCGGTGTGAGGATGACGGGCATACGGTCGTGGATGTCTCTCATTAATTCATTGGCTTCGGTCGTGATGATGGTACAACTGTTTATCGCTTCGTCACCATCGCTCCATGTTTCCCACAACCCTGCAAATGCTAACGGATCACCGTTTTTCAGTTGGATGTGATAGGGCTGCTTTTTACCATTAACGTTTTTCCATTCGTAAAACCCTGAAGCAGGTATAATGCAACGGCGTTTCTTAAATGCCGTACGAAAGCTGTTTTTTTCATGAACCGTTTCTCCGCGAGCATTGATCATTTTGTATCCGATTTTAGGATCTTTAGACCACGATGGAATGAACCCCCAGCGTAAGGTTCCTAATCGGTTTTGTTGTCCATCATTACGTACCGTAACGACTTGTTGAGTCGGCGCAACATTGTAACTTTCCTGATACTCATCGAGTGCTGTGATCGTTATATTAAAATGCTTTTGGAGCGACTGAAGTTGCTCAAAGAACGTAAATCGTCCGCACATGAGATCGCCCCCCTTTCTTCGTTTTCACCACTTTTGGTTACTAGTAAGCTTGCGATTATAAATGGGAAAATATACACGAACAAAAGTTCGTGATAAGTCTTGAATTAGAATATATGTTCGTATATGATTAAGGAAATGAACGGAGTGATGAGATGACGAAACGACAAAAGGAAGCGTTACAAGTTGCGATTGCTTTTATTGATGAGAACGGGTTTTCTCCTACATTCCGTGAATTAAAAGAACGGTTAGGATTGAAATCTCAATCGGCCGTCCATACGCTATTCATTCGTTTGAAAGAACAAGGTTATGTCACGTGGGAGTATGATCGACCAAGAACGCTTAAGATCTTAGTGAAGGGGGTTGCTTCATGAGCAAGTATGTCCTTCAACATTCAAGGTCTACGAGTATGCCTATACAAATCATCTATGAGGCAAAAGATGGATCCCTCAGTCAAAGACTTGTTACTGTGCGGCGAATGAATGAAGAGAACGTGTTCGTTTGGTGCCATAATAAGAAAGCTGTTAGAAGTCTCAGAGTAGAGAATATACTATCGGTGCAAAAAAGAAGACAAAGAATGATGCATGCGTACGCTTAAGAACGACGATAATCATCAAAAAATCATCCATAACGACGCATTATTGATTATGGTTGTAGCTCTTTGTTAGCGAAATGATTAATCCTCCTTCATAACTGTTATATTCATAAATTTGAATGATAAAATATAACTATAGGAGTGGTAATCTTGGAAAATGATAAAATACAACTAGATATGTTAAAAAGCTTACTTACGAGCTCTTTTAAATTCGCAGAACTATCGTTAGAATCATTAACTTATGGTAAGCATGTAAGTGATTGTGACTACATTCTTTCTGCCCAATTTTTGAGTATATCGCAAAATGAGATTTCCAAAACGAAGATCTATTATGCAAACAATATACAAATGGAGCATCATCATATTGAATTGTATTTTTCGGTACATAATCATTTTGTGCAAGATCTGACGGACGTGATCAAAAGTTTAGATCCAGACGTCACGTATGCAGAAAAAAGTCTTGAGAATCTGAGAGATCAAAAAGATCAAGTAACGGCATTTATCGATTATTATCATAAAGTGATTAAGTAATTGAAGCACCTTCGTGGTGCTTTTTTTATTTTGGCTTGATCCAAATCAATCTAGACAAGAGTGACAAGCAATGAAGAGTTTTCATATACTAACACGAGCATTCTCTGATCTGGCGGAATCAGTGGTTTATGTTACTAAACAAAAGGAGTTATGAAAATGATCAAACCGACGATTTTAAGGTGGGGGAATTTAACTCCTATTCGTAAAGTTAGACGTATTATCATTCATCATCCTGCCGCCGTGAGATACTCATATCTGCAAATCCACAACCAACATCGCAACCAAGGATGGTCAGGGGCTGGATACAATTATTATCTGCAAAAAAACCATGAATTCTATGAGTTGCGAGGATTAAATGTAGGTGCCCATGCGGCCAACCACAACAGTGATTCCCTAGGCGTTTGTGTTGAAGGGAATTATGATCGTGAACAAATGGATGAGACATTGTTTTTGCGATTTGTACAAGAAGTTAAAAAGTTAATGAATCAGCACGGGTTAACAGCAAACGATGTGTATCGTCACAGTGATGTAGGGCAGACGAGTTGCCCTGGACGAAACTTTCCGTGGGCACGATTTAAGCAGCTCATTGCTCGAAGAGAAGAAGTGAAATCAATTGTGCATGAACCAAATCAAAAAGAGGTGATGTATGTGAAAGCGGAAGATTTCCAGTGGTCATCAGGAAAAGAACAATTTGAAGCGGTGATCAATCAACACGGTAACAAAAATGAACTAGAGGCGTATAAAGCAGGTAAGCTAACGGTTAGTGACGCACTAGGTGTATTGTCAAAAGGCATTCTAGCAGAACCTTCTCAAACGGTGCCTAGCACGCACAAAGACACTTGGGAGGATTTGACGAAGAGAGGTATATTTAACGGCAAGAATCCGAATCATCCGATTACACGGGCACAACAAGCAACAGTGATTAAGCGGATTGAGGAGGGAAATTAAATACGTTAACAGAAGAAAAACCTATGGTATTGTACGTAGGTTTTTCTTCTGTTAACGATGATTCGTGACGCCGTATTCAATGCTTTTATTCTTTAGTTTCATGTGCAATAAAAGAATGAAAAACAGAGCGAACGATACGATTGAAATATAAATGGACCATGAACGATAAAATTCAATTTCTTCAATCGTATTCGAGGTGTAGTATGCTGCGACAACAACGATGATTGCTCCTGTAATGATTTGTAGCGTTTTTGATGGCTTAACGTTGATGGAGCGCAACACGTCTGAAATCACGTGTTTGTAAACACATAAGGAGAAGAACATCGTGAAATACCAGATCACAAAAAGCGAAGACTTTAACGCAAATGCATCGCTTAACATTCCTGAATTCTGCATCGTACGAAATGCCGGGAAAACTTCCATGCTTGTTAATTTCGGCCCAAGAGCATTAATGGTAAAGAAATTAAGGAGTGCCAGAATAATCACGGAAAGCAAGTAACCGATTTTAATCCCTTTAATTGTCCCTTTGAAGTTCGAAGCATGGCGAGGATAAAGGTAAAATAGGATTAAAATGTTGTCGATCACGCTTTTTATTAAATAAAAGCCTACTGACTTTACGTAGTGCTCGTATGGATACTGGAACATCGGCAAAAACTTATCAAATTCTATGTCTCGTACAAAGGCAAGTAAGGTTAAAACAATTAAGAGTAAAACGAAAGGACCTACGAGTGTCGACGTAGTCACAATTGTAGTGAAGCCTGAGATTGTCGCGTACACAATAATGATCATCAATAGGATCAGGACTACGATATGCGGTGTGCCATCGAGTAGCGTGTTATTAATAAATAGCCCAAAAAAGTTTAAGTGAGAAACGAGTAACGATACAGGTTGGCAGAGAAATAATAAGGCTAAGATCATGCCAGCCTTAGAACCAAATGAGCTTTTTAGACTTGTGATTAAATCATAGTCCGGTAACGTCTTGAATAAATATGATACGACTACAATTAACAAATAGCCTATGAAGCAACCGACTAGTGGGATCCACCAAATCTCATGACCAACATCAGGGGCAATGTTGTAAGGCAAACTCAATAAGGTAGAATTGCTAAAAATGAACAAAGAGATAAAGAGAGCGTTTGTATTTAAAGAGACAGGAGTGTTCATAGCACTATCTTGATCATTTTACGTGGGATTATTCAGGAATGGCTTCTGTGGTTAAACATTTCCCATTATCAGCTACTGTACATTATTCATGATCTTCATTCGTAGGTAGTACGAATGTGAGTGATGAAAGAGTAATTAATGAAAGAAAGAAAGCGAAAGGTATTCCAAGAGATGCAAAGACAATCAGAATTGTATCGGTTGCGAAATAGGAGCCTAATGCTACAGACAACCCATAACTTGCAGGACCGAGTAAAGCGAGTAGAATAATGATTCTTTTGTACACTCGATGTAAGGTCGGGTGTTTTTTCGGGTCTCGAATGGCATCATTTACACGTTTGCGATGTGTAATACCAAAAGTGACATGGCAAATAAACAGGCTTAATAATAATAATCCAAGCCAGATATTTTCATTAAATACTCTCCATGATGCAATGAGAATAATGACGGTTGAGATGTTAATTACAATAGTCCCGTACAGAAGGCGTAGCGGTTCCTGTTCATATTGCTTCAATAATATAAATACTACCGAATAGATGAATAACAAAGTGATAATGCTCGCAAATCCCCATGCAAATGCTTGGCTCCAGACCGGTGAGGCTGCTGCGGCGAGTGAAGCAACGCTAGGGAGAATTAACAGTCCAAGATAGCCCCACCGCATCGGTTTAACCTTTTGCTTTTCAACTTCTGCCATAATTCCTCAGTCTCCTTTAGGAATTAATTGATTGTCTCTATAATTAGACTTAGTAACGGTGTACGTAATGATAATACAGAAAGTTTCAACATTTAAAGTGCTTCTTTTATTTTTATCATAATGTCGCGATTATGCTAGCAGCATGAGATTAAAGCTCTGACGAATCAAATCTAGGAACAAAAATTAAAACCCTACCATAGCAATTCTATGGTAGGGTTACTCACTTATCGATAAACAAATTTACGGAAAAGGAAATCGAACGGGCCTGCTTTTTGTTTTAGTTCCAGGATGGTCGCCATTCCTACAGATGATAACCATACAAGGAATGTAAGTACCCATACTTGAGCAATGCTTAACGTACTCGCTAACCCGAAGACTGCTGGTGAGAGGAGAACGATCAGCAAGATTTCATTCACGATAAAGAAAGTGAGTGAGCGTTTTCCGAGTGCTGTAATCCCGGTTACGATTGGATTTGTCTTCTTTAAATGTGGTCCGACGAGTCCGAACAGCGCTGCATAACCACACCCTCCAGCGATTCCACTCATCATGTGAATCGTAAAGATGATTCCGAATAGGCTCGGCTGTTCGACCGTGATGACCCCGTTACTATGCAAAGCATGTGGGATCGCGCCGACGATTGAAATGAGTATACCGCCAAACGCAATTTTCTTAAGAAGGGAGCGGTGTTTTGGATCTTCATTTAACAAGCCTTTTCTACCGAACCAAATGCCTAACATAATGGATAGAATGACAGGCAGTGCAAAGTTCCCGAACAGCGGAGCGCCAGTGAAGAACATGACGAGTTGATTGAGCATCGTTTCCCAATAACCATCACCTGTCATGAACATGTTTTCCATGCCAACAGAGGCCATGTTGGCCCAAAAGATTGGCAGTAACAAGGCAAATCCGATGGTGAGAGCGATCATCGCTCTGACGAGTGTTTTATCACTTCGATATAAGAACCAATGAACGAGTAATAATCCTGCACCGTAAATGGCTAGTATATCTTTTCCACCAATAATGACGGAGAGCACGAATCCGAAGAAAAGTAGTGCGATCGCTCTACGGTTTATTGAACGTCGTATATCGAGTCTAGATTTTTCCCGCTTCATGTAACTGCGGATGACGAGCGTAATCCCGTAACCGAATAATAAGGCAAACATTGCGCGAGCACGGTTATCAACAAAGAGAACCGAGGTGTAATTGAGGATCGTATCGATGAACCCACCACTTTCGGGGCGAGTAAGGATGGTACCACTCAAGAAGATTTGTGCATGTGCAAGGGCGACGAGTAGTAGCATAAGCCCCGTGCGAGGTCGAAAGAGATGTATCTTTTTTTCGTCAAAAATCCCACTCCTATGTATCTAGTCTAAGTTCGTCTGAAAATCGGTGGTGATTGATAATAAATCTAAAAGCGTACTAGAGGTTCAGTTTCAACGGTACAGCATTGGAAGGTTTTCTATAAAAAGGAATTAACGGTCGTTCTTGTCACACATAACTCAAGAACAATACGTCATCATGACATAAATTAACACGACTACGAGACGCCCTACAATAGGTCGTCTCTCTTCATTTCTTTGATTGTAAACGTATGTAAGCGCTTTTGGTGACGATGTTCATAGGTGTGAAGTATACGACTTTCTGAGAACACAAAAAAGAGCGTCAAAATAGACGCTCTCAGAGTGTTGAAAAAGTGCTATCCTCATATAAATGAAGTGGAGAGTTGATTAACTTGTAGATTTCAAAGTATTAAAGCTATACATATTGATTTGTATGGTTTTCATATAATGGAATGGAACCTCCAGATGGACCGTACGCTAAGGCGATTTGCTTCCAGCCATACTTTTCATAATAGCCTTCTAAATCAGAGGTAAGGTACAACGAGCCGTAGCCTCGCTTTGCGGCTTCTTTTAAGCCGTGTTCGAGTAATTTAGCTCCTAATTGCTGGCCGCGATGGTCTTCGCTTACGTATAAGCACGCTAGCCAAGGGCGCAAATCTTGACGACTGTTTAAGTCGTTTCGAAGAAGTGCATACGTTCCGATGATGAATTCACGATCATCAATCGCAATGTAGAAGCTCGGGAGTCCAGAAGTGTCTTGCAAGCTATGAACCATCGCATCTTCATAAAAAACTTTGCCGCCTTCTTCACCCCACGTTTTCCAGTAAAGGTCAATGGCCTCATTGAATCGTTCGTTCTTTTCGGTTAATTGGATGACCTGCATAAATCCCTCATCCTTCCTGAGTGTGTTTGCCAATCCAAACGTTCCCGGAGTCAATCAAGTAGAGGAGGTCTCCGTTTGAAAGAACCATCGTTTTATAGACATTTTGTTTGTAACAATCTAATTCTTGTCTCGTTATGAGGTCATCCTCGAGCCAACCGTCAATTATTTCTTTCGTCCAATCGGTCGTATGAATGTACAATTGCCAGCTCATATAGTTCACCTTCATCGGATCGTTTACGAATTTTTCAGTAGGAAACGCTCGTTGTTGCTCTCGCTGTTCGAACGTTTGGTCATAAAAATGGAGGCAATCACGATACGAAACGACGACTTGCGATTTCATAAAGTCTGGCTCAAACAACAAAACCATTAAATCGTAAGGCTCGTGTAACGATTGAAGTTGTTCATGCCACGAATGATACACATCCAATACCGCATCGAATACTTCCCGAACAAACCAAGCAGGTAGTTTCCCTTCGAAGGAAAAGTAAAAAGGATGAATGGTTAATTTAACGTATGTCCGTTTGTGTGCGTGTAATTCATCGAACGGGAACGCCATTGCGTGACGTTCCAACGTTCAATCTTTCGAATATGTCGCTTCCAGCCTCGAATTTTCTTCTTCTTTGAACGATAATGCATCGTTTTCACCTTTGTTTAATTCGTGCTAGTGATTATCATTTAGAGATTACGCACTAACCGAAGAATCAGCGTCAACTTTTTGCGATTTTACTCGTTTAATATTGATTTTCATTAAAATGGCGGTTACGAGTGCGACGGCGAGAAGAATTGTAAACAAGACGAAAGCGGATGTAAATTCTCCTGTACGTTCAAACGTAAGACTCACAGCCATCGGACCAACAATGCCTGCCATTGCCCAGGCGGTAAGTGTGTAGCCGTGGATCGCACCGAGTTGCTTTGTACCGAACAAGTCGCCGATAAAAGCGGGAAGGCATGCAAATCCACCACCGTAACACGTCATGATCAAGTAAAGAAGAATGGAGAAGGCGACTTCGTTCGTTGTGAACGGTAAAGCGATAAAGGCGCCGAGTTGAATAATAAAGAAAATGATGTACATATTCGCTCGACCGATGTAATCAGAAAAGCTAGCCCAACCGATTCTCCCAATTCCGTTAAAGAAGCCCATCACGCCAACGACTGTCGCTGCGAATGCAGAAGTTGCGCCGGTAATCGTTTCTGTCATGTTGGCAGCAACCGCAAGCAACATAATCCCCGCAGAGATGTTAATGAACATCATCACCCAAAGAAAGTAAAAGCGAGCGGTACGAAGCGCTTCGTTTGCCGTAAGTTGTGCCAAGTCGACGGCAACGGTACGCGGCTGTTTACGTTCAGAATCGGTTTGCATGTTTTCTGGTTTCCATCCTTCAGGAGGTGGCGAAAGGTAGCTCGCACCACTGACCATTAAGACGAGATAAAGTGTACCGAGAATGTAAAAGGTCATATGAATGGACGTTTGATTCATAAGAAATTCTGCAAACGGGCTCGTAATTAACGCACCAGCACCGAAACCGAGAACGGCCATCCCAGTTGCGAGTCCGCGCCGGTCAGGAAACCATTTAACGAGCGTTGAGACGGGCGATATGTATCCAATTCCGAGTCCAATTCCACCAACAACACCGTAAAAGAAAACAAACATGGCAATGCTTTCAAGTTGAATAGCTAAGCCCGCACCAAATGTCCCTGAGACGAACAGAGCGGTTGATATGAGTGCTGATTTCTTGGGACCGTTACGTTCTACGAACTTTCCCATAAAAGCGGCACTCATCCCAAGAAAGAAGATCGCAACCGTAAATGCAAGCGTAACAGACGTAATCGCCCATCCGAGAGAATCATTAATCGGGTTTTGATAAACGCTGTACGCATACACTGAGCCAATCGACAAATGAATGGCAATCGCAGAGAGGGCGATCAGCCAACGATTTCGGTGTGCTTCCATCAAAAGAACCCCTTTCAATAATTATTTAAAAATTAATAATACACAAACAATAATAAACGCTTTAAATCGTCGTGTACAGTTAATCGCATCATAAAAAAAGAGGAGTGTAGCAAGTTTGGCTAACCAGACGAAACAAAAAAAGCGCGACGGGCAATCATGCCGGCGGGAATACCCCGATCCATCGCGCTTTTAAATGATTTTCATATTAAACAGTTTTATACTTCGTATTGATTCCCGTCATTAAGTTTTTTGCTGCAACGTCATCTTCTGCTTTTTGCTTGCTCACTTTGTCAACGTAGGCTCTTAGCGTATCACTCTCCCTTTTGAAAAAAGCTTCGCTAATGATTCCTTGTTGCCGTGCGATATCGAGCACTTTAATTTTCTTGAGTGCATCATGATAGTTCATGACAGAAACTCCCTACCTTTAATTTTTGTCTAACGATCCATTCAACTCTTCATCCTGAAATTTCAATGCATCGAACATTTGCAGATAGGCAAGCTCAATACACTTCGCATATAAACATATTATATTACGTGATTCTTGATTAAATGGTGAAAGTGAATCGACGGTTAAAATGCCTAAGTTTAAGATAGGTATGCAAATAAGGCTTTTGTAATTCCCTCTAGATTCTTCATTTTTTAGCCAATCAGGATCATCAGTGACATCATCAAGGTCGATGACTTCGTTTTTGCGATAACAACGTCCGCCTGTTGAATCATCGATGTCTAATTTTCTGCTGTTCGTATAATCTTTTGGGAAATTGAAACTTCCTGTATGGAAATCTAACGTATTGGTCGTAGGGCTACTGAGCCAGACGGCGCATCGCTTACTATCGCCTCTTGAACTCGATAGTGATAACGGAAGTGTATCGATGATTTTTTTAATGACTTCAAGAGATTCTTCGTACGTTTGATGACAATCGTTTCGAAGTTCAATAAGGTCCTCAAACAAATGATTAATGCTTTGTAATGAATGGTGATATTGGGTGTTGGCGTCTTGTAGGTCATTGTTTTGGCTCGTTAAGGTTGAGTTCTCTTGAGAGATGGCAAGAGCAGACGATTCACTTTCTAATGCCCTGAGTACGTTTTTTGCAAATCGACTCAAATAAAATGAACCGAGCACTAAGCCTATGATCAAGAGGATGGACAACACGGCGAATGTCCAATCGGGCATTCGGTCGATAATGCGAATCATAACATCTTCACCAATCATAATCCGAATCCCCCCATTACTATATGATATACAAGCAGTTTATTAATGGTGAAAACGCATTAGAAGGGATTGGTTTAAAAATAGATCATTAAACATAGGTCTGTTTTCAAAAGTAGCGCAGTAAGAAAATTTATGTAAGGTCATCTTCCATGAGCGATTGGGCAGTGACAGATGGAAGAGCATACGACGCGTTGTACGTTGTGATCGTAAAGCAAAAGGAAGCCGTTCTTTTGTACAAAAATGATACAAAAACCATCACTCCATTTAGTTAATCTAACCAATGACGAGTCGTTAGACGAACGATACGATGGGTAATATTGGTAGTTGAAACTAAGATCGTTGATAGAAAATCTAACTAAATATCATAAGAACAACGTGTTTTTTCTTAGTACTGGTTAGTAAAACCTTTCGTGAAGCTAACTTAAGGAGTGAGAAAAATGGAGAACATGCATGAAATCTTAGATTATATAGAAACGTCGACGGACCGTTCGATGGTGGCAACGGTTATTCATGTTGAAGGTTCTGCCTATCGAAAAGAAGGTGCATCGATGCTCGTCACAGCTGAGGGGAATCAAGTAGGAGTGATGAGTGCAGGGTGTCTAGAAGAAGATATCATGGCTCGCTTTGAACATGTTTGGTATCACGGGGCAGATGTATATGAATATGACATGCGTAGTGACGATCCATTTTCTTGGGGAGTGAACAATAGTGGTTGTAATGGGATTGTTACTGTACTGCTTGAACCGCTCACTGAGAAGCTTCGAAGCGAGCTTTTGCACGTAAAGGCTGAACTTATGAAAGGTCACGCGGTCCAAGTAATAAAGTCAATACATGAAGACGACGTACAGACGGTGTATCAAAGTACGTCTAACGATCACTTTGGAGAATTATTATTATTGAAGCAAGCGGTTGATGTTCCCATGCGTAGTGGCATGTGGCAAGAGATGTTCGTTCATCGATATGAGCCCAAACCACGACTTTTTCTTTTCGGAGCGAATGTTGATGCAAGACCTGTCGCATCGTTTGCAGCAGCGTCAGGGTTCGAAGTCATCGTTAGTGATTGGCGCAGCGGTCTATGCCAAGATCACTATTTTCCTCATGCAACAAAATTCATCATAGGGTTTCCTAAAGAAACGATCCCGACCATTCCATTTAGACCTACGGATTATGTTGTTGTGATGACACATCATTTTTATTACGACCGTGACATTATCATCTCACTTAAAGACTTGTCGCTTCGGTATTTAGGTATTCTAGGATCTAAAAAGAGAACGAGGCGACTTTTAGGCACTTCCATTATTCCGTCTACCATTACGACACCACTAGGACTGTCAATTGGCGCTGAAGGGCCAGAACAAATTGCAATCAGTGCGGTCGCACAGTTAATTGAAGAAGAACAAAAAGGAGACGACCGACGTTCGCTATGGGATACACAATCGGCATCTATTTAGCAGCGGGAAGTAGCTCAAGAATGGGAAGAAACAAATTAGCCCTTCCTTTGTTCAATACGACACTCGGTTCGGTTGCATTAAAAGTCGCACTTCAAAGTAACCTGGATGAAGTCTTGATCGTAAAACGAGCGGAAGATCATCTAGAATGGGTCGATTCATCATGTGAAGGTCAATTCCAATCCGTCACGTGTTGTGATGCTCCTTTAGGGCAGGCGCATTCAATTGTTACCGGGATTAAAGCTGCGATAACACGTGGTGCAGATGCAGTGATGATTATGTTGGCCGATCAACCATTTCTACGAATGCATCATCTAAATGCGATGATGGAGGCTGCGATAAAGGAGCGTGTTCAGTATATCGGTACAAATGTGGAAGGGCGTACACAACCGCCCCTTTTATTTTCGAAAGAAGTCTTTCCAGACTTAATGAAGCTTGAAGGTGACGTCGGTGCCAGGAGACTATTGCCGATGCTTACTGGAATGAGTCTCAATATAAATGAAAGCAGTGAAGCGTATGACATTGATACAGAGGAAGAGTATACATGGTTAATCAGTCAACAGAGCATACCGTAAAAGCAAATACCGTAGTCCGAATCGCACATTCTATTGAGGAAGCTTTAGCGTTAAAGGCGCAACTTCCTAAGTCTAGTCGGTTTATTTCTGGTGGTACCCTCATTCAATTAGAACGTGAGCAAGGCAACGAGTTGCCTGAACAATTGATAAGTTTGGAACGTATTCCATCGTTATTTGGAATTGAAGAGACAGAAGATTATGTACTTATAGGGGCGGCGACACCACTGAATCAATGCGCAAGCGTCGAGCTTTTGCAGACCGTGATTCCAACAGTCGCGTCTAAGGCGGTGAGAAACCGGGCTACGCTCGGTGGGAATTTAATGTACACGTGTGGCGATACGATTCCGGCACTAATTGCGCTCGGGGCAACGGTATCGATCGTTGAAGAAAATGGAGAACGGACCGTTTCAGTCGCGGACTTCCTTTCATTAAAAGTAAATGAGCCTATCGTTACACAGATTCATATACCGAAAGTAAAGATCGAATCATTTTTTTATCAAAAGGTTGGCTTTCGAAAGTCATTTTCGAAGTCACAGTTAACGGTTGCAAGCATGATTAGCATCGACAAACAACGTGTTCAAAGCAACGTACGTCTTGTCTTTAGTGACGGTGAGCGGGCTGCAATTCGTTTACGAACAACCGAACGAGTACTCGGAGGGCATAAACTAACGAAGAGTGTCATTCAAAAGGTGAGTGAATCTTTAAATGAGGAATTGGCACGTATCAAAACAGCAACGACGTATCAACGCATGGTTACGAAGAATCTATTCATCTCAGAATTGATCAACCGAACGGAGGGATCTCTTGAGTAAATCACGCAAACGACCGGATGGGAACGACAAAGTGACAGGACAGTTAGCGTATTTAACCGATCGAACTTTTCCAGAAATGTTGTATGCGAAAGTGTTAAGAAGTGCCTACCCTCATGCGCGAATTCGTTCAATTTGTACAGAGCGAGCGAAAGAGCTTCCAGGAGTTAAAGCAATCATTACACATCAAGACGTACCTGGCGTCAATGGCTATGGCATTATTACTCCTGATCAACCTGTGTTTTGTGATGAGACCGTACGTTTTATCGGTGATGCGGTTGCGGCTGTTGCAGCGACAAGCGTAGAAGTCGCTGAAGAAGCGATAAAGCGTATTGACGTAACATACGATGTTTTGCCTGTACTTGACGATCCGGCGAAAAGCTTAGCGAAAGACGCACCAAAACTGCGTGATGACGGAAATGTGTTGTATAAAAAGAGTTTTACAAAAGGGGATGTGGCCGAAGGATTTAAGCACTGTATGGCGGTCGTTGAAGAAACGTATCACGTTCCAAGACAGATGCATGCGTATATGGAGACAGAAGGTGGTGTTGTCATACCTGAGGCAGATGGTGGCATTACGGTCTATATGGGAACGCAACACGGTTTTAAAGATCAATTTCAATTGTCTCGTATTCTTGATGTACCTAAAGAGAGCATTCGCATCGTCTCAAGCCCGATGGGAGGCTCATTTGGAGGGAAAGATGAATTAAACGTTCAACCGTACGCAGCACTTTTGGCACTAAAAACGAACAAACCAGTAAAACTCCATCAAACTCGTGCTGAATCAGTCATTTCAAGCATTAAGCGGCACCCGATGGCAATTACGGTTAAAACAGGGGCAGACGAAACGGGAAAAGTAATCGCGCACGATGTCAAAATTGTCGCTGACACAGGTCCGTATGCAACGCTTGGACCCGCAATATTGGATTTCGCAGTAGAGCATAGTGCCGGTCCATATCGTTTTGAACACGTAGCGGTCGATGGCACATCGGTGTTGACGAACAATGCCGTGTCTGGAGAGTTTCGAGGGTTCGGAGGTAACCAAATTACGTTCGCCCTAGAAAACCAAATGGATCGTCTTGCTGAGCAGGTAGGGATGTGCCTTTGGCATTACGCAAGCTGAATTTGCGTGGTGAGCATGATCTAGGACCACTCGAGCAGCGGATCGTACCGACAACCGGTGCAAGTGACGTGCTTGAGAATGTCGAACGATTAAAAGATCAACTTGAATTCAAAAAAGACCATCCGTTTGTTCGCACAGGTGTAGGAATTGCGATGGCCATGCACGGTGGGGGATTAGGCTTTGGGCGCTTAGACGGTGCTGGAGGAAGGTTATCCTTAAGCGATGAGGGAAAAATCGACGTTTCTTTTGGCTTTGAAGAGGTCGGTCAAGGAATCGTTGCGGTCATTGAAGAATTAACAATAGCAGCACTGCAATGTGATGAAGATGACATTACAATTACGATTGGTGATACGAACCGAGTTCCACATTCAGGTTCAACAACGGCATCCCGAGGGACGAGTATGGTATGGCATGCCCTTGAGCGAATGAAGCAGGAGTTTAAAGAAAAGCTTTGTGAAAAAGCAGCAATAATCACCGGTGAGCCTAAGGATGAATTACGTCTAGGAACAGGGGGAATTTACAAGGATGAGGTACAAGTGCTCACCTATCGTTCGTTACGTAAACAGCTGCATCATGAGGATCAAGTTGTCGTGGAGACATCGTTTGATTTTCCGACAACACCAGATGAAGTTGACGGTGGGCATTATTTGTACACGTTTGCAGGGGTTTTAGCAGCCGTTGAAGTTGATCTTCTTACCGGCCAATTGACTGTTACTCATTTGCATCAAGCGATTAGTGCAGGTGAGGTCGTTAATGAGCTTGGCTATAAAGGTCAAATTGAAGGTGGCGGTGTGATGAGTCTTGGTTACTCAATTATGGAAGACATGGGAATGGAGCAAGGGCACTATTTGAAACGGAACTTTGATACGTATATGTTGCCAACAATTTCCGATGTACCAAGGTTAACGGTAGATGCCATTGAGAAGCTTCCAGATGGAGATGTACACGGGCCACGAGGCGTCGGTGAAATCGGTACCGTAGCTGTCGCTCCCGCGATTACGAAAGCAATTCATAATGCACTCGGCATTTGGATAAACAAAATACCTGTTGATCCTTTAACGATTCTTCAGGCTTTAGAAAAGGAAGGTGCTACGTGGTGGAACGAGTTCGAGAACGAGCAACCGATTGTAAGCCACAAATGATTAGCATGACGTTAAACGGTGAGCGTGTGTCTATTCAGGCGAATGAGACTGACCGACTGACTGACGTACTTCGTCATGGTGAACCATCCTTAACTGGAACGAAGTTATCATGTGGAATTGGTCGTTGCGGAGCATGCTCTGTGTTAGTGAATGGAGAGCTCGTTAATTCTTGTTTACTCATGGCGTATCAGGTAGAAGGAGCTCTGTGACAACGATCGAAGGCGTTGGGAAAGGGTCGCTAGATCTAATCCAAGTTGCATTTATGGAAGAAGGCGGTTTTCAATGTGGGTACTGTACACCTGGCATGGTCCTGGCTGTAAAGGCACTTCTTTCAGAAAATCCTGAGCCTGGTGATGAGCAAATTGTTGAAGGGTTGTCCGGGAATATTTGTCGCTGTACAGGGTATGAAGGAATTAAACGTGCCGTACGAGCGGCAATTAGAAAACAAAAGTAACCGTCCGTACATTTACGGACGGTTACTTTTGTAGATCGATTGACCACGGTAGAAGGTTTCTTTAATACGATGAGGAAATCGATGTCCGAGGTAGAGGCTGTCTTTATGCTTAGAGTGTAACGTTTCTTTTGTAATAGCATCATTGTTGTCCTTGTTAACGACAACAAGATCTGCGAGTTTTCCTTCTTCAATACTTCCACGATCACGAGTAAGTTTGAAACGTGAGGCGGGTGCTGTAGCTGTTAACTGGGCGACATCTTGAATGGTTAATGATGTCGTCTCCGTAAGTTCAAGTAAGCTAAGCAACGTAAATTGCCCACCATTAATGCCACCCCAAGCCGTAAAGAAACTGCCTGTTTGTTTTAACATATTTGGACTTGGTGAATGGTCTGATGCAACAAAGTCAATGTGTCCATCTACGAGTGCTTGAACGAGTTGCGCTCGATGTTCTTCATTACGTAACGGTGGAGCGCACTTTGCGTGAACCCCGTGTTCATACATCGCTTGATCATTGAACAATAAGTAATGGGGACACGTTTCAACGGTAATATTCAGGCCTTGTTGTTTGGCTTCTTGAATGAGTTGTAGCGTACTTGTATTACTAATATGGACGAAATGCAAGGCACAACCGGTTAGTTCAGCGAATGATAAGCTACGTTTGACTGCCTCACTTTCAGCGATAATGGGGCGCATGTGAGAGTAAGCTTGAACCTGATCTTCAATGTGCACGTTACGTTCTAAGTGTTCAATGATCGGTGTGCTTTCTGCATGTAAAGCAAGAACGCTCCCTAAACGAGCGATTTCCCGCATTCCTTCTAGCAATGTTTCATCGTCCGTGTGATCGAATTCTTCTGTTCCTGATGGTGATAGGAAGCTTTAAAGCCAATTACGCCGAGATTATGAAGGGAAGCGAGTTCAGAAAGATTACCTGGAACTAGTCCGCCCCATAGTCTGAAGTCATTGATCGATTTCTCACTACCGATTTTTTTCTTCTCATGAAAAGCGTTCTCGTTGACCGTTGCAGGAATGCTGTTTAGCGGCATATCAAAGTAGGTTGTACACCCTCCAGCAGCAAGCATTTGTGATCCAGTCGTAAACCCTTCCCAATGATCCCGTCCTGGCTCATTGAGATGTACATGGGCGTCAATGACACCAGGCAACACGTAACAGTTTTCAGCATTGTAGACGGGGCTGCTTGCTACTTGAAGATGATGATAAGGCAACAATTTTACCATTTTGGATGCCGATGTCGACGTTCTTCACTTCATGTGGCAACACAACAACGCCGTTTTTTATGATGAGATCATACACATCTACACACGCTCCTTGTTGCTGGCTTGGTTTTCGTAATAGGTGAGCGCTGCCTGAACGCCATTTCCTCTAGATAAATTAACGCCATAGTAAGTGAGTGCAGCTTCAAGTGCTGCTAGTACAAAAAGGACATTTTCCTTTCGACAACTCGCACCCATCGTTCCAATTCTCCAAATCTTTCCGTGTAAAGAGCCGAAGGAACTGGCAATTTCAACGCCAAAATGCTCAAGCAAAAACGTTCGAACTTGATCTGCATCAATGCCTTTTGGAACGTTGACACACGTAACGACTGGCAGTTTATAGTCTTCTTGAACGAACAACGTTAAACCTAAAGCACGAATGCCTGCAATAAGAGCGGCTTCATGAGTGCGGTGACGTTCAAAGCGTTCTTCTAATCCCTCATTCAGTACCATCGTTAAACCAGTGTGGAGTGCATAGAGCATCGACGTTGCTTCCGTATGGTGATTAAGTCGTCTTGGACCCCAATACTCTTGAAGTTGGCTCAAGTCAAAGTAATTGCTCGGAATGATGTTGTTTTGTTGAGGTGTTTGCAAGTCATCGTCGGTTGCAATTCCGCGTTCGATTTTTTTTCTTTTTTGTAGCACGCTTTCAATGCGTTCGTTATACGTAATCGGTGCCATGCCAGAAGGAACCGACAAACACTTTTGCGTACCGCCGATACAAGCATCGATTTGCCACTCATCTACGTTTACTTCTGTGCCTCCAATTGTTGCAACCGCATCAACAATAAATAACGCATCCACATTAAGGCAAGCCTGACCGATCTGATCGATCGGTTGCATACATCCTGTTGACGTTTCGCCATGAACAATTGCAACGACATCGGGGCGAATGCGATAAATCTCGTCAATGATCGTTGCTTGTGAGAAGACAGTGCCTTGCGGTTGCTCGATCGTGACAACATTTGCCCCGTACCGTTCACAAATTTCTTGCAATAAATAACCGAAACGACCGTACACAGGAATAAGGACCGTTTCCCCACGGGATACCACACTTGCGAGTACAGATTCAATGCCTGATCGTGACGTTCCGTCGATCGGAAAAGCCCAACGGTTTTTCGTTTGGAACAGTGAACGAAGCATGTGCATCGTATCATTCATGATGTTCGTAAACGCAGGATCAAACTGACCAAGGATTGGAGCAGACATTGCTCGCAATACGACAGGGTCAACTTCAACCGGGCCAGGTGTCATTATCGTTCGTTTAGGAGAGAGGTAATTCGTCATGATAAGAGCTCCTTTTCTCGTAGGCAAGTGTATAAATCATTGATTTTAAGACGTTAACGCCTGCACGTAAATGATGCTCTGCGGTGAACTCTTTCGGTGAATGGCTAATGCCGTCTTTACTTGGGACGAACAATAACGACGTTTTACAATGAGTCCCGAAGATTTGAGCATCATGTCCAGCACCACTATGCATAATTTTGGTTTGATAGTTGAGTCGTTCGCTTTCTTTATAGGCAAGTTCAACAAGTGAATCATCCATATTGACTGGTTGGACGTTCGTCCAACGATTCACATGAATGTTGACTCGTTTTTCTCGCTCTAATTGAGCGATAAGGGTGTTCATTTCCTGTTCGTACAAGTCAAGGGTTGTAACGCTCGGGTGTCTAACGTCGAGTGAAAACGTCACTTGATGGCAAATGACGTTTGGGGTATTCGGTTTCGCTTCAATTTTACCGACAGTACTCACTAAGTCGTCATCTAGACGACGAGCGAACTGAGTAAACGAAGTCATAAGACTTGCAGCACTTTCCATGGCGTCGACTCTTCGATTCATCGGTGTTGTTCCGGCATGATCACTCTTGCCATTCACGACAATCGTGTAGCGGCGTTGTCCGACGATGCTTTGTACAATGCCAATGTCTTGATGATCTTGCTCGAGGACACTGCCTTGTTCAATATGCACCTCCAAAAAGTGTGACAAGTCTCCTCGATAAGGCTGTGGATAGCGACCGAGCCCGAATCCTTTTTCAATCATTGCGCTGTACAGTGATACGTCTTCGTGGTCGAAAATTTCAGTCGATACAATCTGTTTATGTTTGTTTGTGATATTTCCTGACCCCCAAAATGTTAAAGGGAAGCGACTACCTTCTTCTTCACACAATGAAGCGACCTCAATCGTATGAAGTGGTCTTCCGTGTTGTTCAAGAAGTTCTTTGACCGCAATCCAAGCAGCGGCAATGCCATACACCCCGTCGTATTTGCCACCGTCAATCACCGTGTCAATATGGGAGCCGACGAGTATGGCTTCTTTATGATTTCTGTTCATACCTTCTACTCTTCCGAATAAATTCCCTACATCATCAAAGTACGGCGTTAAGCTTGATTGCTGGAATTGGTCAAATAACGCGTTCTGGGCATTCATCCAATCGTTCGAATAAAGAAGCCTCGTATTCCCTGTATCACTCGATTTACCGAACGTATGAAGCCAATCAAGTATGGATTGGACCGTCGTTGATTGATTCAATAGCGATTGTTGTTTCAAGTTTTGCCTCCTTCACTCGAACAATTTGTTAGGTGATCTTACATACTATCTTCGTTTTTTCTAGTTTACTGGTATGATGTGAGGAAATCATTAGATGTTTCGTGAGTTTTCTTTCGATTTCTTGTACAACATAACCAATTGTTTGGAGGCGATCATCATGCAACTCGGACACATTCTACAATTACCGATTTTTCAAGAAGCAGACGTTATTTCAGGAAGTAGTGGCCTTTGGCGGAATGTCGAAAATGTCAATATGATGGACGCACCTGATATCGCTGACTATTTAAAGCAAGACGAGCTTCTTATTACAACGGCATATCATTTCAAAGAAGATCCAACGAGTCTAAAACAATTAATCGAAAAAATGGCGCGAAGAGGTTGTGCTGGACTCGGAATTAAGACGAAACGTTTTCTAGCATCCATTCCAGAAGACGTAAGGTATATGCGGATGCCTTGCATTTTCCAATTATTGAATTGCCTTTTCACGTCCGATTAGGATCGATCGTGAATCAGACACTAAGCGCGATTTTAAACGTTCAAACGTTAGAGATGAAAGAAGCGATGGCGGCGCATCAAACGTTTTCTGAAAGTGTGATGAGCGGAAAAGGGTTAAGTCACTTGCTAACAACAGTGTCAGACGTTGTGAGTCTTCCGGTTTATTTACTGAATCATCAATCAATTTTAGTTGCAACATCAGGGGAAGATCACTCGAACTTAGAGACATTGAATAAGTCCATTAGTGGAAAACAGCAGTGCTTTTTGTCCCAAACGCATCATACGTACTTTTCTCTAATCGACAGTAAGCAAGTCGTTACCGCATTTGCAGTAGAGATGAGCAACGTTACTAAAGGGATGTTAGTCGTTTTAAGTGATGCACCTTTAACGCATCGGACGATTTTAACGTTAGAACAAGCAACGAATGTGATTGCCTTTGAAGTGATGAAAGAGAACGCAGTCAAACAATATACGCAACGTGCGCGCAACGAGTTTTTTAAAAATTACTTAGACGATGCTTTTCTAACCAATGACGAGGTGCTTAGCCGAGCAAAAGAGTTCGACATTTACAACAATCACCAATTTAGCTGTTTTGTAGGAAAAATGGATGCCCGCGAGGCATCACTTGGTTTTAAACAAAACGTTATTGAAGTTGAGAAAGTATTTGCGTTAATTGAAGAGGAGCTCGCGATGTTCGCAATTCCAACCTATTTCTTTATGAATGGCAATTATTGTTGTATTCTCGCTGAGGAAACAGGTGAAGTCCATCCGAGTGACTGGCATTCGCCTACACGAATGATGGTAGAGATGATTCAAGATCATGTCATTCAACAACTGGGTCGGTCCGTGTCATTTGGGATTAGTAACATTTGTCATGAATTTCTCGATGTAAAAGCAGGCTATTCAGAAGCGCTAAATGCCCTGAACTCCGGGCTATTATCAGGCAATCGCCAATTTATTCAAGCGTATCATACGAAAGATGTTAGCGAGTTATTGCGAATGATCCCAGGTGAAGATTTGCGTAGTTTCTGTGAGTATACGTTACAGCGAATTGATGACCCTGACTTGTTACACACGTTAGCTGTTTATTTAGAAACGCATTGTCAGATTACCGAGACTGCCAATCGCTTGTATGTTCATCGTAACACCGTCATTTACCGTCTAGAAAAAATTGAAGATTTACTTGGTAAAAAAGTTAACGAACCTGAAACGACGCTGCAGTTGAGAATTGCCTTTCGAATCCATCCTACATTGAATGCTTCGTTGTAAACATGTTCTAATTTTAGGGAATAATTTTAGACGATGTACACAAAGACAGTTTGTCTTTCCTCTCCTACGATGAAAGGAACGAAAGGAGTGTTCGAATTGGTAACCTTGAAACAGTTAAATGAAAATGACACTCACTTTTTTACGGACACGTTATCGGACGTTTTTGAACATTCACCGTGGGTAGCTGAGGAAGCTGCGGACAATCGACCTTATAAAACGGTTGAAGAAGTGCATGAACGTATGGTGATAAGTGTGGAAGAAGCGGAGTTTGAGGATCAATTAACGTTAATTCGGTCTCACCCAAAGCTCGGGGCACGAGAAAAGATGGCACCTATGTCAGTTGCGGAACAGCGCAAAGTCGGATTGGATCAATTAAGTGATGAGGAGTACGAGACGTTTTTACAGTTAAATGAGCAATATGTGGAAACGTTTGGGTTTCCTTTTATTAAAGCGGTTAAAGGTCAATCAAAAGACGCGATTGTTGAAGCGATTCAGAGAAGGTTGTTGTTAACGAAAGAAGAAGAAGTCTCAACTGCATTACAGGAAGTCTATAAAATTGCTTACTTTCGCTTATGCGATCGAATTCAAGGTTAACAAGTATCGAGGAGGGAATCATCGTGGACGAGAGAGAAATGATGACGTATGGAAAAGGGAATGTTTTTGCTTATCGTACGTTTATGGAGCCCGTTGTAGCAAGTAGACAAATCCCTGAATCGTCATTTAAAGAGCGGGACAATACAGTTTTTGGAATAGATGTGACGGTAGAAGTAGGGGGTAAGGAATTTTTATCTTCATTTACTGAAGGAGACAACTCGAAGGTCGTTGCAACGGATTCAATGAAGAACTTTATTCAACGGCATTTAGCAACTTTTTCCGGTACAACGGCTGAGCAATTTGTATACTATGTCGCTCATGCGTTTCTTGAACACTATGCTCATATTGAGACGGTCAAGATGACGGCAGATTTATTACCATTTGAGGCAACTGTTACAACGGAGAATGATGAGCCGAAAATTAGTGATCTTGTGTACAAGAAGTCTAGAAACGAAAAGTTGAAAGCGTCCATTCATATGGAACGTCGTGAAGGGGCAATAGCAATTGTACAGCAGGTCAGTGAGCTCACGGATTTGCAGTTGATTAAAGTGAAAGACAATTCGTTTGTCGGTTTTATTCGTGATGAGTATACAACATTACCGGAAGATGGAAATCGACCGCTTTTTATTTATTTGAACATAGGGTGGACGTATGAACTAGGAGAAGAAGAGGTGGATTCGTTGCTCACGAGCAAGTAAAAGACATTGCGAGTACAGTTTTTCACGAAACCGCATCACCATCCATTCAAAGCTTAATCTATCACATCGGGTTACGGATGTTGCAACGTTTTCCTTCATTAAAAGACGTTCGCTTTGAATCGCAGAACCGCACGTGGGATACAGTTGTTGAACAAATACCAGATTCTGAAGGCAAAGTGTATACAGAACCACGTTTGCCGTATGGTTTTCAACGATTCCAAGTGACGCGGATGGACTTAGAAAACGAGCGACAAACTGCCAACATTGGCGTAGAGGAGAGTCATCGTTAAAAGGAGGAGAGAGAATTGAGAAAGGTAACGACACACGTTCTAGATCTCTCAAACGGTGTACCTGCGAAACATGTACACATTAAATTGTATTCTATTAATCTTGGTGAACGAGAAGAATACCTTCAAGAGGCTTGGACGAATGATGACGGTCGAGTCGATGAACCTCTTTTGCAAGGTGAACAGCTTAAAGAAGGGGTATTTGAATTAGAGTTTCATGTTGGGGATTATTTTAACGAACAGAGTTCTATGAAACGGTGCCGATCCGTTTTAAAATTACCGACCCAGATGAGCATTACCACGTGCCGTTATTAATCTCTCCTTGGGGATATCAAACGTACAGAGGAAGCTAAATGAATGCAATCAGTTGAGTTGAATGAAGGAATCGAGTACACTTTCTAATAGAAAAGACATACTAAGGCTGTGTTAACGTGAAGTGGCTCGACATCTTATTTCCATTAATTGCGCTCATTTACTTGTTGTTTTTTAATTGGCATACGAGTGTGTTCGGAGTCATAACCGCACTGTTCGTCACGCTAGTTGCTGCGATGGCAGTTGCGAATTTAGCGCTACGTATCACAAGAAGACACCAAAGGAAAAAGCAACAAAAATAGGGCGAACCCTACAGCTTACAGACCTGTAAACTGTGGGGTTCGCTTTTCTTTGAAGGCGTTTAATCCTTCTTTATGATCGCTTGTGTTACCAGCTTTAAGCTGAGCGCGTGCTTCATGATTCAAATACGTTTCATAGTCTTCTTGTAGTCCACCGAAGAGCAGCTCTTTCGTTAATCGAAGGGCCTCAGTAGGCATGGCCGCAATTGTCTTTGCAAATTGTTCAACGCCTTCTTGCCAATCATCGTGGATGTAGCGAGTGGCAAGATGTAGAGAAATTGCTTCTTCACCTGAGATTTTTTTCATTTAATGTAGCGATCTCAAATGCCTTCGCTGAACCGACAAGGCGTGGTAGGTCATACATCATCCCTGCATCCGGTACTAAGCCGATGTTTGTAAATGCACTAATAAAAGTCGTGTTTGCATGAACGAGGCGATAGTCACAAGCGAGCGAAAGGCTCATACCTGCACCAGCAGCGGTACCATTTACAGCAGCAATAAGTGGTGTCTTTGCCGCGCGCATGACTCGTAACAGCGGATGATAGTTGTTTTCTAGCAACTGATCGTATGTTTCTGCGGATTTCATTGCTTTTAAATCCTGACCCGAGCAAAACGCTTTGCCAGCACCCGTAATCACAATCGCTCGAACTTGATCATTTCGATCAGAGTCTTCAATAATGCTTGTAAGCGATTGCAATAGACTTGGTGTGAATGCATTATAATAGGTAGGTCGTTGAAACGTGACGTAGCAGACGTTCTCTCGTAGTTGAACGAGAAGTTCGTCGGTCGTTTTCGTCTCGTTATTCATCGACATCCTCGCCAATCATTAGCGTAACTAAAGATCCTGCAAAGTTCATTAAATCTTTTCCAGATGCTTTGCCTTCATCGCTTTTAAGTCCTGCTTTTAAGGCGTTATGAGATTCATAAACCATTTCACACATGAGGTAATAATCGCTTTCTTTTCCCATCGGTGTACCAACAAACTTCGTAACGTTCATTTCTTTTAATCCAGGAATTTTCTTCGTGATTGGCGCATGTGTGTTGAAGTAATGTTCATCAAATGCTGCTTTGTCTTCCGGTTGCTTATACAGTGCGATTAATTTAGCCATTGTAATTCCTCATTTCTATAAATTAATTTCATTACCATTGAGCGACTGGATCGGTTCGATAGACTTCTGATAATGTTGTCAGAGCATCATCCAAATCTTTCGTATGCTCTCCGTTTCGACCATTCTTTACTTGTTCTAATGGGCGTGTTGGAAGATCCTTCACTTTGGATTGTAGCTCGGATAACCATTGTTGCTTTAGCTCATTTGGATCGTTTATATAGCCTTCGATTAGAAGAGTTTGTTCGTATTGACCAAAGTCAACTAAGTCCAAACTCAGCGACCAAGCTTCTTCAATTCTCGTGCGTATTTTTTCTTTGGCAGTCGGAGAACTTTGTTGCAATTGCTTCATCCACTCTTCCCAATAAGCGAGATGATACCGCTGCTCAGGTAAAATACGTTTAGCACAGGTGGCGAGCGGCTCATAAGAAGAGTTGGTGAATGAGATGAGCTTCACTCGTTTATACGTCTCATAAAAATAACCGCGTACGACGCAAGCGCCCAATCAAAGTAAGGATCTTCGTCGTACTGACCGTCGCCATTTCGCTTTTCAAGGTAAACGGCATTGCGTCGTTTAACAGAAGGCCTCTCGTGAGCAAGCACGTCTACGTCACCTTCACCAAGATCTTGAAGAAGGTGATAAAAGTAAACCGCATGCCCCATCGTATTCTGCGTAATTGATGAGAAGGCTACATCCGCCTCGATGTGGGGAGCAAGACCTAACCACTCAGAACCTCGAAATGAAACGAGCAGGTCATCATCTGCACATTGATATAGCAAATCAATGAGTGCCTCATTACGTTTATCCACGATTCTTTTTAACCTCCTTCCAAGACATAATCTCTTGTTCATCAAGCATTCCTTGCTCTTTGTCTTGCCATTTTTTTCGTAAATAGCCGTATGCTTTCGTCGTACGGTAATTCTTATTGTCTATACGTTGGGTAAGGGCTTCGCGCTCTTCGTCAGTCATGTGACGAATGGAAGAAGAAGGAACGACCCATATATCCATGACTTCTTCACGCCTCATAAAATTCTCTTGAGCGAGAATCATTGCCATCTCTTCATTAGGGGCTAGTAGACTAAACTGATGCATCAACCCGCTTCTCGGATTTTTGCGACTGAAAACTTCGAATTCTTGATAGAAATCTTGTTCACTCATGGACGATCACCTCCAGCAACGGCTAAAGCTTCTCGCACCCAGCTATTGTTCGAATAGGCAATCTCACGCACTTTTAGTCGTTCTTTTGAGCGTGGTCCTTTGTTTTGGATGATTTGTTTAAATTCATTCCAATCCGGTTGTTGGTAAATCCACTTTTCTTGGACGTCGTCATAGTGCATCGTTTCATCAGGGACGGTGAGTCCGAGTGAAAATACGCGCGGCATGTACTTATCTAAAAAGGCTTGTCGAAGCTCTTCGTTCGTACTTTTACGAATGTTGTATTTGATTGTAATCTCTTGTTTTGATGAGCCGGTCGTTTCTGCACTTGCAGGTCCGAAAAACATGAGCAGTGATGGCCACCAACGATTGAGCGAATCTTGCAAAATCGTTCGTTGGTCTTCTGTGCCTTCCGCAAGTGCCATAATGATGGATTCCCCGTGTTGAGCATGAAACACTTCTTCCTTACAAATGCGCTGCAATGCACGTTGATAAGGACCGTAAGATGCATCAAGCATGTTCGTTTGGGAAATAATCGCTGCACCGTCAACGAGCCAACCGACCATTCCTGCATCAGCCCACGTTTTCGTTGGCATATGGAACACATTATGAAACTTTAATCGTCCAGATAATAAATCTTCCATTAAATGTTGGCGGTTTCTTCCGTAAGGCTTCATGAGATCCTCAGTCACTCTTAGAAGTAACTGCCCATGGCCCATTTCATCTTGAACTTTCGCCATAATGGCAAGTTTACGTTCTAAAGATGGGGCTTTTGGTACCCATTCTTTCTCTGGGAGCGCTCCCATAACTTCGCTGATGCCATGCATTGAAATCAATTTAATTAACGTGTCGCGATACTCAGCAGGCATCCAGTCATTCGCTTCAATCTTATCGCCGTACTCAATTCGTTGCATAAAATTCTCGTAAAGAATCGGATCTTCATTCGTGTTGGACCCCTTTTGGTGCTCTAAATAGTGTACATGAAGCGATCCTCCTATATAACGTCTTTATAACGTCATCTTATCATACGTTATATAAAAATCAATAATAAAAGTTTAGAAAATTAATACTTTTTAATTAAAAACTTAATAATCGTTATTGACACACCCAGTTTTACCATGTAACTTATTCATAAATCGTAGTCAAAAATTCCTCATAGATTATAGAATTTAGCCGTTTAAAGGATTAAAATTGCTGCTGAATTATGTCATACTATGTTTAAGAAACGTAGCAAAGATTTCTATCGCTACTTTTCATAATATTGTAAATAAGGGGGATTTAAATTGAAAAAATGGATGATTGGTTCTGGTACATTGATGTTTGCGGCAACGATGCTCGTAGCATGTGGAGACACAGAAGAGGAAGCTCCTGCAGAGCCGACAGAAACAGAAACAGAAACTGAGGATGAAGAAGTTGCTGAAGACGACGGAGAAGATGAGCCTGCTGCAGCTAGTGAAGGAGAGAGCTTCGACATTGGCGTCGTTCAATACGCTGATCATCCATCGTTAGATGCGGCGACAGAAGGTTTAAAGACGCATTGGCAGAAGCAGGTTTAGACATTACTTATGATGATCAAAACCCTAACGGGGACATGAATGTGTTGCAAACAATTGCAGATACATTCGTTGGAAATGACGTTGATTTAATTTTTGCAAATGCTACACCCGCGGCGCAAATTATGACAACATCAACTTCTGAAATTCCAATTTTATTTACGTCTGTAACTGACCCAGAAGGGCTCAACTTGTGGATACATTAGAAGCGCCAGGTGGAAACGTTACGGGTACGATGGACCTTCATCCAGATGCCATTTCACAAACGGTTGAGTTGATGTCAGAACAATTCGACATTGAAACGTTCGGTATGGTATATAACGCAGGTGAACAAAACTCTGAGTACCAAGTGAGTATCGCTCAAGAAACCGCTGACGAGTTAGGAATATCAGTAGAAACAGCAACGGTTCAAACGTCTGCTGACGTACAAAGTGCAACGGAAAGTTTAATCGGATCAATTGATGCGATTTACATCGTAACTGATAATGAAGTCGTTTCTGGACTTGACGCAGTAATTGGTGTTGCAGAACGAGAAAGTCTACCTTTATTTGTCGGTGAGCTAGATTCAGTTGCAGCCGGTGGTCTTGCTGGATTCGGGTTCTCTTATTACGACATCGGTTACAAAACAGGTGAGATGGCTGCAGACGTTCTCGTAAATGGTGCAGATCCTGCGACATTGTCTGTAGAATTCCCGCCAGAATTGGAACTCATATTTAATGAGGGTGCAGCAGAACGTATGGGGCTTGATTGGGACGAAGAATGGGATTCAATTGCTGATAACGTAATTAACGAATAAGTTAGGTAGGTGAAGTCGAATGTTCACCGCCCTTTTCGGCTCAGTTGAACTTGGACTCATATACGGAATTATGGCACTAGGAGTTTATTTATCGTTTCGAGTTTTGAACTTCCCCGATTTAACAGTGGATGGAAGTTTTGTTACAGGTGGGGCTGTAGCCGCCATTATGATTGTAAGTGGCTACTCACCAATTCTTGCCACATTAGCAGCAGTTGGTGCAGGTTTTATTGCCGGTTCAATTACGGGAACGTTACATGCAAAAGGAAAGATTAACCCTTTACTATCCGGGATATTAATGATGATCGCGCTATACTCGATTAACTTAAGAATTATGGGGAATAGCCCGAACATCCCGCTCATGCGTGAAGATACGATTATGACGATGTTTCAAAGTTTTTGGGCGACATTACCGTTTGATGGTTGGATGACGAGTTTGTTTACGACATTAAATCTACCATTTACACCTTCAACATGGGGTATTTTATTGTTTGCCATTATGATTGTCATTGTCGTAAAGCTATTTACCGATTTCTTCTTAAGTACAGAAGTTGGTCTTGCGATTCGTGCAACTGGGGATAATCCACGTATGATTAGCAGTTTATCTGCGAATACGGATCGTCTTAAGATTTTAGGTCTCGGTATTTCCAATGCTTTTGTAGCCTTATCCGGTGCGATTGTCACACAATATAGTAGTTTCGTCGATGTGAATATGGGGATCGGAATGATTATTATTGGTCTTGCTTCCGTTATTATCGGTGAAGCGATCTTTGGAAAAGGGTCGATTTTCAAAATTACGATTGCTGTTATTGTTGGGGCAGTCATCTATCGAATGGTCGTCGCACTTGCACTACGCGTAGGGTTTCTTGAGACGGGTGACATGAAGCTCATAACGGCCATTATCGTCATAGGCGCACTTGTCGTACCGAGGCTACTTGAGAATGGCAAAGAGCGAAGGCGTAAATACCGCAAAGCTCGTAAGATAAAAGAGCAATATGGGGGGGAGAAATCCGTTGCTGCAACTAAGTCAGATCTTTAAAGTGTTTAATGAAGGTACGACCGATGAAAAGGCAGCACTAGAAAACGTCTATTTAGATTTAAAAGACGGTGACTTTGTGACTGTTATTGGTAGTAACGGTGCCGGTAAATCAACGCTTATGAACTTAATCGCAGGTAATCTAACCCCTGATGTTGGGAAGATATTAATCGATACAAAAGACGTAACAAGGTTAAAAGAACACGAGCGCTCCAAGCTCATCGGCCGTGTCTTCCAAGATCCAATGGCAGGGACAGCACCTTCAATGACGATTGAAGAGAACATGGCAATGGCTTATAGCCGAACGAGAAAACGTTCGTTTTTCGCAAAAGGCGTCACAAAAAGTCGAAAGACGTTTTTCAAAGAACAACTAGAATCGCTTGGTCTTGGGCTAGAAGATCGATTAAATGCAAAGGTTGGTTTTTTGTCAGGTGGTGAACGCCAAGCACTTTCGCTACTTATGGCAACGTTTACCGATCCGTCTATACTTCTATTAGATGAGCATACAGCTGCACTTGACCCTTCGCGAGCAGAGCTCATTACAGACAAGACGAAAGAAATCGTAAGCAAAAATGAGTTAACAACACTTATGGTTACGCACAACATGCAACAAGCACTAGACTTAGGCAACCGCTTAATTATGATGGATAAAGGCCAAATTATATTTGAAGCAGAAGGTGAAGAAAAACAGCGATTAACGGTTGAGCGTTTGCTAGAAGAATTCCAAAAAATTCAAGGCAATCAACTGGCAAATGATCGTGCAATTCTTAGTCATTAAAAAAATGGGGTGATCGGAAGTTTATTTTCCGATCATTCCCTGTTTTTGGACGGTTCTGCTATAATGAACGCTGTAGCGGGCTCTAGTAAAGAAAGGATCGGAGTTTCTTGACGAAAAAATTAAATACGAGATCGATGATCTTTACGATTTATGGAGATTATATTCAACATTATGGAAGTAAAGTGTGGATTGGTACGCTAATACGATTGCTCGAGGAGTTTGGTCACAATGCACAAGCAGTACGAGCTGCCATGTCAAGAATGCAAAAGCAAGGATGGGTCCAAGCTGAAAAGCAAGGAAATCGAAGCTACTATTCACTAACCACCCAAGGTACGAGACGAATGAAAGAAGCAGGTAAAAGAATTTTTAAGCAACACGAAGAAGATTGGGATGGGAAGTGGCGCATGCTCATCTATTCCATACCTGAAAGTAAACGAAAGTTACGAGATGAACTGCGAAAGGAACTATCGTGGAGTGGGTTTGGTTCACTCACACACAGTTGTTGGATTACCCCTCATCCTCTAGAAGATGAAGTTGAACAATTGAAAGAACGTTATGAAATTGAGCAATACATCCATTTCTTTGTTTCCGATTATGAGCAAACAGAAAAACAAAAAGAACTCGTTACACAATGTTGGGATATCGAAGAAATTAATGAGAAATATCGTCAGTTTATTGATGCGTATAGCAAGAGATTCATTATTACGAGAAATCAAATAGAGCGAGGACAAATGGACTTGGGTGCTTGTTTCGTAGAACGAACAGAACTTGTTCATGAGTACCGGAAGTTTCTATTCGTAGACCCGAGCTTACCAGAAGAGTTGTTGCCAAACGATTGGTTAGGTGGTCACGCAGCCGTCTTATTTGCCGATTATTACAATGTTTTAACTAAACCTGCGACTGAATTTTTTGAAACGATCTTCTCTGAAGGAAATGACGAAGCGTTGCTTGTGCACGTGTGATAGGAGAGATGACGATGAAGCGGTTTGAAATTCGTGATTTTTTACGTGTTGCTAACGGCGAGATTGAGCCACCTCCGTGCGATACGATGATGAACATTCGTGTTACAGCAGCAAGCGAAGGTGAATCAACTGGAACTTGGACGGTGGACGATTCGTTTATTAATGGAAACGGTGTCGTGATGGGAGGCTTTTTATCATCAGCGGCAGATATTATGATGGCGTACGCAATTGCTTCAAAGCTCGAAGATCATCAAGGGTTTGCTTCAATTAACTTAGATACAACATTTCATCGGCCGGTTACCGAAGGAGTTGTAACGGTTCATGCGAGAGTAGACCGCTTAGGTAAACGAGTCGCTTATGTCATCGCAGAGCTTTATCAACACGACAAAAAAGCAGCTACATGCCAGTCCTCAATCTTTATTACGTAAAAAAGCTTGCCCATCAATGATGAGCAAGCTTTTTATTTGAGAGCTACGAGTAAGTGCATAGGATGTTCTAACAATTCCTTTACACGGTTCGTGAAAGAGACAGCATGAAAGCCATCTGCAACCCGATGATCAAAGGAAAAGGAGACATTAAGTAGTGAGCGAATAACAATTTCTTTGTCTCGAACGACAGGAGTATCTTCAATTTTATGGAAGGATAGAATTCCTGTCTCGGGATAATTAATAATAGGTGTTGCATAAACGCCACCGATCGGTCCGACGTTACTCATCGTAAAGGTACCGCCTTGCAAGTCTTTCAACTCACACGTGTTTGTTTGCGCTTTTTTTGTTAACTGTTTGAATTGGTTGTGAATCTCTTGGATGCTAAGTGCATCAACATCTTTAACAACCGGCACAATCAGCCCTTCCTCAGCGTGTGTTGCCATCCCGATGTTAACCGTGTCTTGAAAGACAATTTCTCCGCGCTCTTCATCGAGCTTACTGTTGAAGATGGGGAAGTCATGCAATGAGATTGCGATTGCCTTTATGAAGACAGCGGATAAGGATAAGCTTGCGCCAGATTGATGGCTATAAGATTCTTTTAACGACAACAACTCGGTCACATCAATTCGTTCGAAGTGAGTGACGTGCGGGATTGCTTTGACTGATTGCGTCATTTTTGCGCCAATCTGTTTTCTTCGACCTTTATACGGTATGGACGTTCGTACGGGGGCGCTTTCGCGCAAAGTCGTCTCCTCGATTGCTGTTGTAGCGGTAACTTCGTCTTCAGGTCTCGTAGGCTGTTCTATATGACGCCGTATGTCTTCAATCGTAATTCGATTGTTTTTTCCAGTGCCTGTCACTGTTTCAATGGCAATCCCATACGTACGTGCGAGTTTTCGAGTGAATGGAGCAGCTTTTACATTTTGCAAACGAAACAATCGAGTGGCAGGTAGTTCAGTCTGGCTTTCTGCTGTTGCCTTTTCGGTTGTCTTCGTAGTGAGCGTTTCTTGCTCTTGATTTTGACTCGCTATTTTTACCATCACTTCGCCTAGAGAGACAACGTCTCCTTCGGAAACGACAATATCTTTAATCGTTCCAGCAACGGGTGATGGTAAGTCGGCAGTTACTTTATCAGTTTGCACAGCAATAACAGGTTGGTCCACAGTCACAACATCGCCAACCCCTACATATAGGGTATCGACCGTTCCTTCATGAATGCCTTCTCCTAAATCGGTCAATTTCATCTCAAACATATATGAGCCTCCTACTCTTCGTGCAACACGGTCTCAATGGCTTTATAGATGCGTGTTGCATTCGGGATATAATGTTCTTCAATTGAAAAGAAAGGAACGTGAACATCGTAACCAGTAACCCGAACAATCGGATTTCGAAGAGAAAAGAGTGCTTTATCGTTAATGAAAGCGATGAGTTCAGCACCAAACCCACTCGTTTTGTGTCCTTCATGGACGATCACTACTCTTCCGGTTTTCTCCACCGATTCAAGAATCGTTTGTTCATCGAGAGGATACAACGTACGTAGATCGACGACTTCCACGTTGACATTGTCGTTCTCTTTTGCCTGTTTAGCAGCAGCAAGTGCAGGGCTTATCATATTGCCATAAGCAAGAATTGTGACGTCTTCTCCCGTTGTAAGGGTCGATGCCTCACCAATCTTTACGGAATATTTCTCACTCGGTACTGTCGCTCGTGTAGAGCGGTACGTGCGCATCGGTTCCATAAACAGCACAGGATCAGGGTCTTCAATCGCAGAAATTAACAGTCCTTTTGCATCATAGGCGTTAGAAGGGATAACAACTTTTAATCCTGGTAGATGTGTAAACATCGCTTCCATACTATCGGAGTGCAATTCAGGAGCATGAATGCCGGCGCCATATGGAGCGCGAATAACCATCGGTACGGTAAAAGCCCCAAGCGTACGTGTTCGAATTCGTATAGCATGTGAAACAATTTGTTCAAATGCAGGGTAAATAAAACCTTGGAATTGCATCTCTGCAATCGGTTTAAAACCGTTAAGGGCAAGCCCGATACTCGTTCCGATAATGCCTGATTCAGCCAGAGGTGTATCGATGACACGATGCTCTCCGAACTGTTCAAGCAGACCGTCCGTTGCACGAAATACACCGCCGTTTACACCGATATCCTCTCCGAGAATCATCGTCGTCGGGTCTTCTTCTAACATGATCTTTAATCCATCTGTAATGGCTTGCACCATCGTTAATTCTTTGGTTTGTTGTAAAGAACTCGTCATGAAGTGACCTCCTTTTGAAACTGTTGATGTTGTTCTCGCAGTGAAGGTGTTTGATCTTCAAATACATGGTCAAACATATCATGTGGATTCGGCTCTTCTGCACGCTCAAATCGTTCTACGGCTTCATCAATTTCCATCGCAATCTCATGTGTCGCATCTTCAATCTGTTGCTCATCAAAGACACCTTCTTGGCGAAGGAATCGCTCGAGCCGAAGAAGACAATCTTCATCGCGACGTTCTTCATTAATACTTTGATCGCGATACTTTGTAGGATCATCTGCTGTCGTATGTGCTCCGTAACGCCACGTGACAGCTTCAATTAATGTTGGTCCATCTCCACGACGTGCTTTTTCAACTGCGTACGCCATTACTTTGTAAACGGCTAGTACATCATTACCATCAACGCGAATGCCTTCAATGTCATATGCGAATGCTTTTTGAGCAATCGTTCTTGATTTCATTTGCTTGTGAATCGGGACACTTATTGCAAAGTGATTGTTTTGGCAAAAGAAAATCGTCGGTGTGTTGAAAGCGCTTCCAAAATTTAATCCTTCATGAAAATCGCCTTCTGAAGTAGCGCCATCTCCAAAATAGGCAATTGCAACTCGGTCCTGCCCTTTTAAACGTTCAGCCCATGAAGCACCAACAGCGTGTAACAATTGTGTAGCAATGGGAACGGAAGGAGGTAAGATGTTTAACCCAGCAGGTGGGACACACCCATCGATTCTTCCTTTCCAATAACGAAATATCGTCTCTAATGAATGACCATAGGTCATCGTTGCTGCGTGGTCACGATACGTCGGAAACATCCAATCTCCTTGTTGAAGAGCGGATGCACTCCCAATTTGAGCAGCCTCTTGGCCTTCAAAAGGAGCGTATGTGCCGATCCGACCTTGACGTTGTAAGTTAATCGCTTTTCTGTCAAACATGCGTGCTCGAAGCATTTGTTTGTAAAACGAAAGAAGTAATGTTACATCGTACTCTTCTTCAGTAAATGCTTTACTACCATCTGGTTGAATCATTCTAAGAAGTGGATAGTCATGGTCCATTCGTTCTAATTGATCGAGATAAGAAGAAAGGGATGTTGTCAAAACGACGCCTCCTTAGTCCAGAAAAAGTATCACAATATTATATCGGACTATGTTAATACTGTAATAATAACGAAAGACGAATCAAAATGTCAATAATCTTTAGAAAATTCAACATCATTTATAATTAAATAATATGCTAGGGGTTTGGGGGATTGAAGCTTTAAAGTGATGAAGAGTACTAAACAAAAACCTTTCATTTCAGAATTGTTGGTAAGAAAACAATAATATATAACAAAAATAACAACTCCGTAAATAAAACGAATAATAAAAACGAGAAAAAACGTATCTTATGTAAAAGCGACATCTGTAATTTGTTCAAATGGAATGAAAAAGAACGTTGGGTCTTGATTAAAGACAACGCGATTGCTTTCGTGATCTACTTCTACGCATGTACCGTGTAAATGAGCGGCCATTTCTTCTTTGAGAATTGAAATGGTAAGTGGAATACTTCTATAAAGAGCGGTCTCTAATTGCTCAATGACTAATTTTTGTTCAATATTCGTCGAAACCTCTTTTTCTAAATAAGAATAAGGGTGTAAATACATCGTCGATCCACTCCTACTAAATAGTTAATGTTATTATATACGAACATATGTTCTTTTGCAATCGTTTTATATTGTCAGAAAAGTTGTCAAAAAACGGTTGACCGTCATTTCACTTAGCGGTATGATAGACAACAACATCGATGTACTCGTGAGAGAAACAAATGGTTTTGTACGGTGTACATTTACTGAAGTTTTGAGGTGATCGTATGGAAGAAGAACAGCAGTGGATATTTATGAACGGCGAGTTCGTACGCAAGCATGAAGCGAAAGTTAGCGTTTATGATCACGGATTCTTATACGGCGATGGCGTGTTTGAAGGGATTCGTACGTACGACAACAATATCTATAAATTAAAAGAACATCTCATTCGTCTTTTTGAATCAGCAAGATCAATCATGATGGAAATTCCGTATTCATTAGATGAAATGACAGAAATTGTAGTCGATACGGTTCGTAAGAATGATTTAGAGAATGCGTACATTCGAGTCGTCGTCTCTCGTGGGGTCGGCAATTTAGGATTAGACCTAGATCATGTGGAACACCTCAAGTTATTGTAATTGCAGAAGAACTAGCACTATTTCCGAAAGAACTTTATAAGACGGGGATTGAAATTGTCAGTGTAGCAACAAGAAGGAACCGCCCTGATGTGCTTAGTCCGAAGGTTAAATCACTTAATTATTTGAACAATATATTGGTGAAGATTGAGGCCAATCTTGCAGGCGTTCCTGAAGCGTTGATGTTAAATGATGAAGGCTACGTTGCAGAAGGCTCTGGTGACAACATTTTTATCGTAAAGAATGGTGTGCTTTACACACCACCGGGATACGTTGGCGCCCTCGAAGGAATTACGAGGCAAGCAATTATTGATATTGCAGATGACTTAATGTACACCGTAAAAGAACAACCGTTTACGAGGCATGACGTCTATACAGCAGACGAAGTATTCTTAACCGGCACAGCTGCAGAAGTCATTGCTGTCGTTAAAGTCGATGGACGTGTGATCTCTGATGGCAAACCAGGTCAAGAAACCATTCGATTAACTGAGGCGTTTCGTGAGAAGATTTTGCAAGACGGAACACCGGTTTACGAAAAAGAAATGAAAGCATAACAAAAAAATTTAGAATAACTATGTTTTATATTCATACTTGTGGTAACATATCTATCAATCGAACATTCGAAATTCGTATAATTGAATGACATAAAACGTTGAAGAGGATAAGTAGTCGAAAGACATTTACTTCACAGAGAGCCGAGGGATGCTGAGAACCCGGCAGTAAAGCTTAAGATGAACTCCCCTCTGAGTGCAGCGATGAACATAAGTAGTGGCTGCCGGTCAGAACAACGATCTGATCGTTACGAAAAAGACGCAAATCGGTTGCGTCATGAGCCAGCACTTTGGTGCTGGGAATTAGGGTGGTACCGCGAAACCTTTTCGCCCCTTTTGTCGAACAGACGTGAGGGATGAAAAGGTTTTTTTATTTTATTTTTTCGTAAATGTTGAGTGGACAGATTACGATACGCGATGAAGGAGGAAAAGAGATGAGTATGGATCTCGAGGTGGAAGCGAAGATGCAAGCTGCCGAACAAACAGATACGCAAATGAGTGGTAGTCAGATGATTCTGCAATCTCTCGTTGAAGAGGGAGTCGATATCATATTCGGCTATCCTGGCGGTGCAATTTTGCCAACCTATGATGAGATTTACAAAAAGGGGATACGCCACATTCTTGCTCGTCATGAACAAGGTGCCATTCACGCTGCGGAAGGGTATGCAAGGGTTTCAGGAAAAGCCGGTGTATGCATCGTCACATCAGGTCCTGGCGCTACGAATGTCGTAACGGGTATTGCTGATGCAATGATTGATTCTTTGCCGCTGATCGTCATTTCAGGTCAAGTTGCTACAAATGTTATTGGTACAGATGCTTTTCAAGAGGCTGATATGGTTGGAATTACAATGCCAATTACGAAACACAACTTCCAAATTCGTGACGTTCAAGAAATACCAACCGTAATGAAGCAAGCTTTTCATATTGCGACAACGGGTCGACCAGGTCCAGTACTCATCGATCTTCCAAAAGACGTATCTACAAATGTCGGAACATTTAATTATCCTAAGCATATTGAATTGCCTGGATACCAACCGACTGTACAGCCTAATCGATTGCAGATTAAAAAACTGAACGCGGCGATTAAAGAAGCAAAGCGTCCAGTCATTCTCGCAGGAGCAGGGGTTTTACTTTCAGGTGGATCATCTGAACTGGCAACTTTCGCAAAAACTCGAAACATTCCAGTTGTTACAACGCTTTTAGGACTTGGAAGTTTTCCTGAGTCTGAGGAGCTTTCACTTGGAATGGCAGGAATGCATGGGTTGTATACAGCGAACATGGCACTTCATGAAAGTGATCTATTAATCAACATCGGAGCACGATTTGATGATCGTCTTACTGGTAATCTTGATCATTTTGCACCGAACGCCACGATCGCACATGTTGATGTAGACCCAGCTGAAATTGGTAAAAACATCGACACGGATATTCCGATTGTAAGTGATGCCAAGCGAGCGCTTGAGATTCTAAATACTAGTAAAGAAGAGAACGACGGGTTTACAGCGTGGCATGAACACCTCACCTCGTATCAAAAAGAAAATCCACTGTGGTACGAAGAAGACGGTGAAACATTAAAGCCACAAAAACTACTTGAATTGATTTATGAGGAAACAAATGGTGAAGCAATTGTTACAACCGATGTTGGGCAACATCAAATGTGGACTGCACAGTACTATCAATTTGATGAGCCAGACCATTGGGTAACATCAGGGGGACTTGGCACGATGGGTTTTGGTTTTCCAGCAGCAATCGGGGCACAATTTGCTAAACCTGACAAAGCTGTCGTTGCAGTCATTGGAGACGCTGGATTCCAGATGACGTTGCAAGAGCTATCGATTCTTCAAGAGCTGAATTTACCTGTAAAAATTGTCATCGTAAATAACGCTTCGCTCGGTATGGTTAGACAATGGCAACAATTGTTCTATGAAGAGCGATATTCTCATTCATTGTTTCCGATTCAGCCTGATTTCATTAAATTAGCTGAAGCGTACAACATACCAGGTTTTAAAGTGGAGAATCCAGATGAAGCTCGAGATGTTTTAAAGAAAGGGCTTGAGATGGATGGCCCGGTGCTCTTTGATTTTCGTGTCACATCTTTAGAAAATGTCTATCCGATGATTGCACCTGGGAAAGGTCATCAAGAAATGGAGGGGGTTAAACCATGATCCGCACTATCACTGCAACGGTTAATAACTCTTCCGGTGTTTTGAATCGCATTACCGGTTTATTTGCTAGACGTCAATTTAACATTGAAAGCATCACAGTCGGTGTAACCGAAAACCCTGAAATTTCTAGAATGACGTTTGTTGTAAACGTCGATAACGACCGGGCACTTGACCAAGTGATTAAGCAGTTAAACAAACAAGTTGACGTTTTAAAAGTAAGAGACATTTCAGGAGACACCATTGTTGCTCGTGAACTCGCATTAATTAAGGTTGTGAGTACACCGCAAAATCGAAGTGAAATTGAAACACTGGCGAGCCCGTTTCGAGCGTCCATTGTCGATGTTGGCAGAGATTCTGTGACACTCCAAGTTACAGGTGACCACCAAAAAGTCGAAGCGCTCATTGATTTGTTAAAGCCCTACGGCATTAAAGAATTAGCAAGAACAGGTGCAACAGCGCTTAAGAGAAGTTCAAAGTCGCAATCTCAAGAATTAAAGTATTCCTTTATTCAATAAAAAATTTAACTACAAATTAGGAGAGATAAAAATGGCTACAGTATATTACAACACAGACATCAATGAATCAGTATTAGAAGGTAAGACAGTTGCAGTAATCGGTTACGGGTCTCAAGGACACGCACACGCATTAAATATGAAGGAAAGCGGCGTAGATGTTATTATTGGACTTCGTCGTGGACGTTCTTGGGAGAAAGCTGAAGAAGACGGTTTCCACGTATATGAAGTAAATGAAGCAGCAGAAAAAGCAGATATTATGATGCTTGCACTTCCTGATGAAGCTCAACCATCAATCTATGAAAATCATATTAAGCCAGCGCTTACGAGCGGTAAGTCACTCGTATTCGCACACGGTTTCAACATTCACTTTAGTCAAATTCAACCACCTGAAGACATCAATGTTTTTATGGTAGCGCCTAAAGGACCTGGTCATATCGTTCGTCGTACGTACGAATCTGGTGCAGGCGTACCAGCGCTTTATGCAATTTACCAAGATCCACACGGTGAAGCGAAAGAACTCGCACTCGCTTATGCGAAGCAAATTGGTGCAGGTCGCGCAGGGATCATTGAAACAACATTCCAAGAAGAAACAGAAACGGATCTTTTCGGTGAGCAAGCGGTACTTTGCGGTGGTACATCGGCACTCGTAAAAGCAGGTTTTGAAACACTTGTAGAAGCTGGATATCAACCTGAAGTTGCGTACTTCGAGTGTCTTCATGAATTGAAACTCATCGTAGATTTGATGTACGAAGGTGGACTTGAGTACATGCGCTATTCAATTTCAGATACAGCTCAGTGGGGTGACTTTGTTGCAGGACCACGGATCGTAACGGATGAGACGAAAGCTGCAATGAAAGAGATTCTTACAGACATTCAAACAGGAAAGTTTGCACACGGTTGGATTGTTGAAAACCAAGCGAACCGCCCTCAGTTCAATGCAATTAACAAGCGTGAGCACGAGCATCAACTAACTGAAGTTGGGCAAAAGCTTCGTGAAATGATGCCATTTGTAAAACACGATCAAAAAGGAGTGATTTCGCGTGCGGGAAATTGATATTTTTGATACGACATTGCGAGATGGAGAACAACAACCAGGCTTGAATTTGAATCTCGATGAAAAGCTCGAAATCGCCAAGCAACTCGATCGCCTAGGCGTAAATATTATCGAAGCAGGTTTTCCTGCTTCGAATGATGGTGACTTTCACTCGGTTCAAAAGATTGCAAGAGCGGTAAAAAACAGCACCGTAACTGGGCTCTCTCGTGTCGTGAAAAAAGATATCGACACTGCATACGAAGCACTAAAAGATACAGCTAATCCGAGGATTCATATTTTCATTGCGACCTCCGACATTCACATTAAGCACAAACTATTAATGACACAACAAGAAGTGCTTGATGCTGCTGTAGAAGCTGTACGCTATGCGAAACAGAAGTTTCCTGTCGTCCAGTTTTCAGCAGAAGATGCTTGTCGCACGAGTTGGGATTTCCTAACTAAGATCTCGTCTGAAGTTATTCGAGCAGGTGTTGATGTAATTAATTTGCCAGATACGGTAGGTTACACGACACCTAATGAAATCAAAGCGATGTTCCAACATATGAAACAGCATGTTCATGACGTAGAGAAGATTAAGCTATCTGCTCATAATCATGATGATTTAGGAATGGCTGTTGCAAACTCTTTAGCAGCAATTGAAGGTGGCGCAGACCAAGTTGAGTGTACGATTAATGGCATCGGAGAACGAGCAGGAAATGCGTCTTTAGAAGAGATTGCTGTTGCACTGCAAATTCGAAAAGACTATTACGCGGCGAACTCAACGTTAAAGCTTAACGAATTGAAGCGCACGAGTAATCTCGTCAGTAAGTTGACGGGGACGATTGTGCCTGGCAACAAAGCAATTGTTGGTGCAAATGCATTTGCCCATGAATCTGGCATCCACCAAGACGGGGTGCTTAAAGAGAGCACAACGTACGAAATTATTACGCCAGAGCTCGTTGGTGTTGAGAAGAATAGCTTGCCTCTAGGAAAGCTTTCTGGCAAGCATGCTTTTAAAACAAAAATTACCGAACTCGGTTTTGAGTTAGAAGAAGAAGACTTAAAACGTGTATTTAAAGCATTTAAAGATCTTGCACACAAAAAGAAAAGTGTGACAGATGACGATATCTTTGCTTTATTAACAGCAGAGAAATCAGGTAGTCAAAGTGGTATGTATGAGCTGAAAAGTTTACAAGTAAATGTCGCAACTCAAGAGAACGTCATTCAAACGGCGACCGTTATTGTTCGCACGCCAGACGGTGAAGAAATTCAAGAAGCGGCGACGGGTAAAGGAAGTGTCGAAGCCGTTTATAACACACTCTCGAGATTAATCGGTGAACCGATACAGCTTGAAGATTATCGTATCCAATCTGTAACAGGTGGAGAAGATGCACTTGCTGAAGTTGTTGTACACCTCACTTACAATGACGAGTCATCACTTGGGCGCGGTACAGCGCATGATGTGCTAGAAGCTTCTGCATTTGCTTATTTAAATGCAGTAAACCGAATTATTAGTGGTAATCCAACAAAAGAACCGATCGAAGAGTTAGTGTAATAAAGAATTGAGGGGAAAAGATGGTAAAGAAAATTGCAGTTCTTCCAGGTGATGGCATCGGACCAGAAGTAATTGAAGCTGCTGTTCATGTTCTAAAAGCCGTTGCAAAAAAAACGAATCAACAATTTGAATTCCATTACGGAAATATTGGAGGGGTCGCCATTGATGAAGAAGGAGACCCCTTCCCCTCTTCAACTGAGGAGCTATGTAAATCGAGTGATGCGGTATTGTTAGGAGCGGTAGGTGGTCCGAAATGGGATCAAAATGAACCCACTCTTCGACCTGAAAAGGGCTTGCTTGCAATGAGAAAGAACTTAGGACTGTTTGCGAACTTACGTCCGGTCAAAGCGTATGGTCCACTACTTGATTCATCTCCACTGAAACGAGAAGTTGTTGAAGATGTGGACGTACTGATTATGCGTGAACTTACAGGCGGCATTTATTTTGGTAAACACGAACGTGAACAAGTAAATGGTGAATGGCAAGCGCTGGATACGTTAACGTATTCAGAATCTGAGATTACTCGTATTGCCAAAAAAGCATTCGAAGCAGCTAAATTACGAGATCAACGTGTCGTTTCTGTCGATAAGGCAAACGTATTGGAGTCGAGTCGATTGTGGCGAGAAGTGGTAGATCGTATGAAAACAGATTACCCTGATGTAACGGTTGAGCATATGCTCGTCGATAACGCTGCCATGCAGCTCATTCACGGACCAAGCCAGTTCGATGTTATATTGACAGAGAACATGTTCGGTGACATTTTAAGTGATGAAGCTTCAATGCTGACCGGTTCTCTAGGGCTGTTGCCATCTGCAAGTTTAGGAGACCAAGGTGTCGGTTTGTTTGAACCGATTCACGGATCTGCTCCAGATATCGCAGGTCAGAATATTGCAAATCCTTTAGCTGCTATTGCTTCTACTGCGATGCTTTTAAAATACGGGTTTGAGATGGATGACGAAGCAAAAGCCATTGACGATGCCATTTTGAAAGCGTTAGAAGCAGGGTATCGTACGAAAGATATTGCGACTGAGCAAGGTGCTGTTTCTACAACGACGGAAATGACAGAAGCAGTTATAAAAGCATTACGATAAGGAGGAGTCGTGTGATGGGAAAGACGATCATTGAAAAAGTTTGGGAACGTCATAAAGTTTACGAAGAAGAAGGGAAGCCAGACTTACTCTATATCGACTTGCACCTTATTCATGAAGTGACGTCACCGCAAGCGTTTGAAGGGCTACGACTTAACAATCGTAAACTTCGTAGACCTGATTTGACGTATGCAACGATGGACCATAATATTCCTACGAAAGATCGCGAGACGATCACTGATAAGATTGCAAAAAAGCAAATCGATGTGCTCGTTGAAAACTGTAATAACTTCGGGGTTGAGTTGGCAGGTTTGGACAGTCCGAACAACGGTATTGTTCATATTATCGGGCCAGAACTTGGACTCACTCAACCTGGAAAAACGATCGTCTGTGGAGATAGTCATACGTCAACTCACGGCGCATTCGGAGCGCTAGCTTTTGGAATTGGGACGAGCGAAGTAGAACATGTGATGGCAACACAAACGCTTTGGCAAGATCGACCGAAAACGATGGAAGTCGTGGTGGACGGTCGCTTGGAGAATGGCGTTTCTGCAAAAGATATTATTTTAGCTCTAATTGCTAAATACGGAGTGAACTTCGGAACAGGCCACGTCGTTGAATATCGTGGCGAAGCCATTCGAGGCTTGACGATGGAAGAGCGCATGACAATTTGCAATATGTCCATTGAAGGCGGTGCTCGCGCTGGGTTAATTAGCCCAGATCAAGTAACGTTTGACTATCTACGAGGACGAGAAAATGTGCCTGATGGTGATGCATACGACGTAATTGTTGAAGAGTGGAAGCAACTTGCCAGTGATCCTGATGCGAATTTTGATGCAACACTCGTTTTAGATGCGAGTGAAGTGAAGCCGATGGTTACTTGGGGAACGAACCTGGCCAAGGGGTGACAATTGACGGTGCTGTACCTTCACCAGAAGATGGCACAACAGATACTGAGCGTCGTGCAATTGAACAATCTCTCGAGTACATGGGGCTTGAACCAGGGACGAAGATGGAAGACATCAAAATTCAACACGTGTTTTTAGGTTCGTGTACAAATGCTCGTATTAGTGACTTGCGTGAAGCTGCACGCTATATAAAAGGAAAGAAAGTGGATAAATCTGTTCGAGCTCTTGTCGTCCCGGGTAGTGTGAAAGTGAAACGACAAGCTGAGGAAGAAGGCTTAGCAACTATTTTTATTGATGCGGGATTTGAGTGGCGCGATGCAGGGTGTAGTATGTGTCTTGGGATGAATCCTGATCAAGTTCCTGCAGGAGAGCGTTGTGCATCAACGTCCAACCGAAATTTCGAAGGGCGACAAGGTAAAAATGCACGTACTCATTTAATGAGCCCAATTATGGCAGCAGCAGCGGCGGTTCATGGGCATTTCGTGGATGTTAGAAAGCTAGATGCCATACCGGCGTCATCGTAAGGAGGGAATAGAATGGAAAAATTCACCACGCACGTTGGAACTGTAGCAGCACTTCCTTATGTCAATATTGATACCGATCAAATTATACCGAAGCAGTTTTTAAAACGGGTAGAGCGTACAGGTTTCGGACAGTTTTTATTTTACAATTGGCGACTACTTGAAAACGATCAGCCAGATCCTGAATTTCCATTGAACTACGAGCGTGCAAAAGATGCGACAATTCTCGTTGCAGATGAGAACTTTGGGTGTGGCTCATCTCGTGAACATGCAGCCTGGGCGCTTCAAGATTACGGCTTTAAAGTCGTCATTGCACCTAGCTTCGGTGATATTTTTTACAACAACAGTTTCAAAAATGGTCTACTTCCTGTTCGAATGCCGCTTGAAGTCGTTCGGAATTGGGAAGAGAGGTTTGAGGAAGGAACACTGCAACTACGTGTGAACCTTGAAGAGCAAGTGATTGAAGATGACCAAGGCGGTATTCATACATTTGACATTGACGCGTATTGGAAAAACATGTTGATTCACGGCTTAGATGAGATTGGATTAACGCTTCAATACAGTGATCACATTGCTAAATATGAGCGAGCGGTACAATAATTAATGGACAAAAGCCAACAGATGATCTGTTGGCTTTTTACTTTTGAAAAGATTTGAAAGAGAACTGCGAAGAAGAAACGATCACCTTTCCTTTCACCTGATAAACCTCCATTTTAATCCTCCTTCAATTTATTTGTTTTAAATGAATCACGAAGTGGTAAAGAGGTATCATACATACGTATGTACACGTGTGAGAAGCGAGGTTCACAAATGAATAGGATGTGGTTGAATGACAGTTGAAATTGTCGCGTTTGCCTTAATGGTCATTAGTATTGTACTTATTATTGGAAAGTGGATCCGTTTACGGGTTCCCGTTTTTCAACGACTGTTTTTACCTAGTTCATTGCTTGGTGGTTTCTTTGCACTTCTTTTAGGACCAGAAGTTATTGGAAGAATTATTACAGCAGTCACAGGCGAAGAAGTCATGCCTTACGGTATTTTTACCGAAGGAATTTATGAGGTGTGGGCGGAGCTCCAGGATTATTAATCAATGTCGTCTTTGCCAGTCTTTTTATTGGGTTTGCATTACCGCGCTTCAAGAAATATGGAAAGTCGGTGGACCACAAGTCGCGCTCGGCTATACGATTTCTTGGGCACAATATGCAGTAGGTATGGCGATTGTCTTAGTTATTTTAACGCCGTTGTTTGGCACAAACCCAGCAGCAGGTGCTTTAATTGAAATTTCATTCGTAGGTGGCCATGGTACTGCAGCAGGTCTTTCAGATACATTTGAATCGTTAGGATTCCCGGAAGGTTATGATCTGGCTGTAGGATTAGCAACCGTCGGAATCTTATCTGGTGTCGTCATCGGTATAGTGATGCTTAATATTGCAGCAAGAAAAGGGAAATCTGAAACGTTGAACACCCAGATGACATTTCAGTAGATCAACAAACAGGAATATTAGATCAAGATCGTCGTGAATCTGCGGGACAAATGACAACTTCTACAGTTTCCATCGAACCATTGGCGCTTCATATCGGTCTCGTCGGTTTAGCAATTTTTATCGGTTACTGGATATTAGAGGCTTTAGTTTGGGTGGAAGAAGTTCTTTGGTTAGATACCGGTGTAGAAATTATTGCCCATGTCCCTCTGTTTCCATTTGCGATGATCGGTGGAATTATCGTGCAAGTCTTTATGACGAGATATGATAAAAATGACATCGTCGATCGACAAATTGTGAGTCGCATTCAGAATACAGCTTTGGATTTATTAATTGTAAGTGCATTAGCAACTCTTAGTTTACAAGTAATCGGAGACAACTTATGGGAATTCATTATTTTAGCTGTCGTTGGTGTTGTCTTAAATGTTATTATGTTTATTTATTTAGCACCACGAATGATTCCTCATTTCTGGTTTGAACGTGGTATTGGTGACTTCGGTCAGTCAATGGGTGTTGCAGCGACAGGGATCATGCTCATGAAGATCGTTGACCCTGAACAAAAGACGCCTGCGATGAAAGCGTTTGGTTACAAACAGATCTTCTTTGAACCGATGGTCGGTGGTGGTTTAGTAACTGCAGCAGCGATGCCACTCATTATAAACTTCGGTGCCGTTCCATTTTTAATCGCAACGACATTATTAACCGTTGCATTCTGGTTACTCGGTGTGCTTTACTTCGGTAAGAACAAACAGAATGAACGGCGTGAGTAATGTTCGTTTATGAATAGAGGATGAATGATGAGTAAACATGACAATAAAGTGATTATGTTTCCAGGCATGCAAGAGCACCTCATCAAAAAAGGGCTACTTGCATTGGAGACGAACAATTATAATGAAGCAATTGAATCGTTTCAACTTCTATTAGACGTCGACCCCGCGCATTATGATGCGGGGTACGGCTGTTTGCTAGCTTACTTAAAAGCAGGGCGGACAGATGATGTGTTAGAACTTGGCAAAGTCTTGATTGAGAATCGACCTTCATCAGAAGGAAAGGTTGTTTCAATCATCATTAGCGCTCTTTCTGAAAACAATCGCTGGTCAGAAGCGATTTCGTGGATCAACCGTTCTTTGCGTAGTGAAGCGATCAGTGATGATGAGCGCATGCAAATGCAACAAATATTGACAAATGCCGAGTGGATGGAACAGCAATCAGACGTTCAAGTCGAACGAGAAGAGCTTCCTGAAGAGCTACAAAAACGTTTGTATTCCGGTTCAGAAGAAGAAAAGATGGGTGCTTTTCAACAGATTAAGCAATACAGCGTTGGCGCGTCGGTGTCAGCATTTGAAAAAGTGCTCGCTGACGATGAACAAAATCCAGTATTAAAAACGATGATCATGTTGTACTTAAAAGATGAAGATTGGAGCGAGTCAGTTGCCGTTAGTAAAGATGATCTTATGCTTTCGTTCGTTCCGAATGAACTAAAAGGGTTTGAAGACTATGAAGCTGAAAAGGAAGCAAAGCTTATCCAGTTGCTCGAACATACCGTTCTTAATGAGAGTCCGCAACTTTACGAAACGGCAACGCAGTTATGGGAGTATGTAAAGTTTAATAAGTATCCATTTGCACTTCCGGCTTTTCATGTTCATACATATGCGGCAGCGCTCCACTTCGAAGCGATGGTGTATGCTGGAATGGTTCAAAAAGACGAACTTCAAACAATTGCACATACGTATAGTGCGGATGTTCAGGAATTACAAGAAGTCGTCCAAGTTCTCCGAGCGCATCATCCGACAAATTAATAGAAAACTTATGTTTAGGCAAGTTTTTCTATCGGACATTGATTGAAAACAAGGTCGAATATGTTATAATGTAATGGTTGTAATTATGGATGCGTAACCTATGAAACTTGGAGGGAACACAATAAATGACTGCTAAATGGGAAAAAGGTGAAGGAAACCAAGGGGTCCTCACTGTAGACGTAGATGCAAAAGAATTCGACGCTGCGATTGACCAAGCGTTTGATAAAGTGAAAAAAACGGTCAATGTACCAGGATTCCGTAAAGGGAAAGTACCTCGTCAATTGTTTGAATCACGTTTTGGAGTAGAATCATTGTACCAAGATGCACTAGACATTCTTCTACCTAAAGCATATTCTGAAGCGGTTGAAGAGACTGGAATCGAACCTGTTGACCAACCAGAAATCGACATCAAAGAGATGGAAAAAGGTAAAACACTTATTTTCACTGCAAATGTTGTCGTAAAACCTGAAGTTGAACTTGGCGAGTACAAAGGTCTTGAAGTACCGAAGTTCGATACAACGGTAAATGACGAAGACGTTAACAAAGAATTAGAGTCACTTCGTGAGAAGCATGCAGAGCTTGTTGTCGTTGAAGACGATGCGGCTAAAGATGGCGACACACTCGTATTTGACTTTGAAGGATTCGTTGATGGTGAGCCGTTCGAAGGCGGAAAGTCTGAGAACTACTCATTAGAGATCGGATCTGGACAGTTTATCCCAGGCTTTGAAGAAGAGCTTGTAGGTGCAAAAGCTGGCGAAGAAAAAGACGTTAACGTGACATTCCCTGAAGAATACCATGCAGCTGACCTTGCTGGTAAGCCTGCAGTATTCAAAGTGAAAGTTCATGAAGTAAAGCGCAAAGAGCTTCCAACACTTGATGATGAGTTTGCAAAAGATGTCGATGAAGATGTCGAAACGTTGGACGAGCTTAAAGCGAAGAAGAAAGAGCAACTCCAAAAAGACAAAGAGCATGAAAAAGAGCATCACGATAATGATGCAGTCGTTGAGAAAGCAACTGAAAACGCGACAGTCGACATTCCAGATGGAATGATCAAGACTGAAACGGATCGTATGATGCAAGAGATGGAGCAACGTTTCCAATCTCAAGGCATTTCTATGGATATGTACTACCAAATGGCAGGTACAGATGCAGAAGGAATGAAAGAGCAATTCAAGCCAGAAGCTGAAAAGCGTGTTCGCATGAACCTCGTTCTTGAAGCAATTGCTGTTGCTGAAGAGCTAGAAGCAAGTGATGAGCGAGTTGAAGAAGAGCTCGACAAAATGGCTGAAATGTATCAACGTGAAAAAGAAGAGATTCGTCAACTTCTTGCAATGCAAGGTGGCGTAGAGGCTCTTAAAGGTGATCTTCGCATCCAAACTGCGGTTGATTTCCTTGTTGAGCAAAGCGTTAAAGTTGATAAAGTTGAAGAGAATAGTGCAGAATAATGCATGGGATTAAAAGG
>NZ_BAXA01000017.1 GCF_000698125.1 Geomicrobium sp. JCM 19038
CTTCCTATTACTAACAAAACCTAACTGCATTCGTAAATGGGAGGACTATGATGACTCAAACATCGGCTACTTATAATTTATGGTCCGGGCTGCTTTTTGGACTCGGTATGGTTGCATTTATTGACGAAGTCTTATTTCATCAACTGCTTCACTGGCATCACTTTTATGACAAGTCTACGACCGATGTTGGTCTCGTATCAGATGGGTTGTTTCATGCCTTTAGTTGGTTTTCAACGATCGCTTCGTTATTTATGCTCGCTGGTCTTAGAAAAAATCACAACTTTTGGCTAAAACGATGGTTAGGTGGCGTTTTTCTGGGCGCTGGCGTCTTTCAGCTCTATGATGGGGTTGTTCAGCATAAATTGATGAAAATTCATCAAATTCGTTACGTAGAAAATGTCGCTGTTTATGATTGGATCTGGGGAGTTGTTGCCGTTTCTATGATTATTCTAGGTAGCTTCCTCACACTACAAACACGAGAGGATCGATATGATGCTTTTGCTCGTAACGGTCGTCACGATCATGCTTTATTGTTGGTTTGGAATCCGCACAAGTCAATCCGCGAGGCTACGTAACTGGCCAATTTCCCGCTATGCCTTGTTTGCAGCTGGCATTTGCTCAATCTCTGTCGCTTTATCCTTTCACGCGCAAAGCCATCATAACTTTCAAGTTCACATGTTCGTTCATTTACTTCTCGGTATGCTTGCCCCACTACTCCTCGTCTTAAGTGCACCAATCACCTTACTGTTAAGAACCTTACCGGTTTCCTTTGCTCGATTCCTAACACGACTGTTGAGGCTACGTTTCGTCAGCTTTGTGACAAATCCTTTTGTTGCCATGCTATTGAACTTCGGAGGGCTTTGGATCTTGTATCAAACGATCCTGTTTGAATGGATGCACACGTTTAGAATTGTTAATGTAGCCGTACATGTCCACCTTTTTATTGCTGGCTTTGTTTTTACGTCTTCCATCCTTTATATTGATCCTGTCCCCCATCGCTTTTCCTTTCGCTTTCGGGCACTCGTTATGATCCTTGGTTTCACTTTGCACTCTATACTTTCAAAAATCATTTACTCAGCGTCACTTCCCGGTGTTCCAATAGCTGATGCAAAACAAGGTGCAGTTTTCATGTACTATGGAGGAGATCTCATTGATGCATGTCTGATCGGAGCGTTCTGTTTTCAATGGTACCGGAAATCGATGGTTCACGTGCCTTTAAACGAGTCGCTTAGCAATACGTAAGTTTGTTCAACAGAATTAGCCAAGAATGTAGATAAACAAACGTAAAACAATAATGATGACCGACCAGATGAGTATGAATTCAATGATTCTTCTTTTTCTTGTTTTTCTCGCTTTCTTCTCTATCCATCGGCGCTCCAACTCTATGTTTCTTTCTTCTGACCTAATCATCCAACCGAGCGTTGTTCCGATGTATGTGAATACGAAAAAGAATAGTAAATATCGTAAAGGAGGTAATTGAAAATAAATTAGAAAATAACCAATCGCGACAACAATGATAGTGGATAGAGGTATAGTTAGAAACGTACGTTTCTTCGATATTCTTCTTAACTCTTCGTAAGCGAGATCCACATTCATCAATTAGTTCACCCCTATACAACGATATTCTAAATTATCATTTCACTCTTAATTTATAGATATATTAAAGCATTTAGGAATACATAAATCGTCTAAGACAACTCCCACTTAATAATTAAATCTGTAGGCGTCTGTTTATAAAAATCCTGATATTCTTGAATGACTAGTGTTAATTGAGATAAGTCATCTGGTAAGGCCGGTGTAACAACATATTCGTAATGTCGGTGTCCTTGCGTTCCACCCCACCTTTTCTTCTAACGTTATAGCCCTTTCCGATGTCCAATTCCAAATGAGAAACTTTTGATGATATAAAGCCTCGCTCTTCATTACTCGTATCCCAATCCACTGTTAACTTAATCACACTCGCATTTGCATATTGAGCAACATACGTCGTTGAATACACATAATTATCTTTCTCGAACCACTTCAATAGCGGTAGATACTTTCTTAACTGTTGAGGCTCAATTTGAGGTCGGTACCTTTCTTCGTCCCATGCATCCTTAAACAACAATTCCAAAAAGCGTTGTGCTAAATTAAACTGGTTTGCCCAATCACGTACATCGCTCATTGGAGGGCATCCAGGATTGTTATTAGTCATCGCCTTACGCTGATGCAATAGGGCACAGATCTGTTCATCAATGTGATAGATTCGTTCATCGTAATAATTAACCGGTGGGTAATGGCTCATGTTTCCTCCTCCTTTATGATTAAACGAACTTTTTATAGATTATATTAAGATTTCATGAGTGATTGCGGTGACTCGTGTAAAGTTATGGAAAGCATTGCCTTGACGACAAAGCACCCTTATACTAATTTTAACATGAAACGCGTCATCCCAAAGGGGAGTAGCATAAAAGCAGCTGTCGTCATTACGGGAGAGATCCTCGGCACTGCTGGCAACGATGTTGTTGCTTGCGAGACCTTTGTCCATCCAACGGTGGGCAAAGGTCTCTTTTTGTATTCCTTTGCCGCCATTCGTAAAGGAGCCTGTTCAATGAGTAAGCTAATGAAGCTACTTAAGTCAAAAGCCGTTCGTCAAGGAATTAAAGAGGCACAAAAGCACGTCGTTCCCTTCGTAAAAAAGGAACTAGCAAAAAGAAAAGGAACGAAAAAAAGATAATGGGGTGCCTAGCTACAAATTATGAGCACTATGCGAACAACGAAAACCATCTTATGTCGTGACAAACGCCCATCCGGATCTATCAATATGCGGGATAGGCAGAAGTGCTGTCGTGTTTAAAATTAAAGAAGAGAAACGCGTAGTAAAAGTGTATTTTCCACCTTTTAAACATCTTGCAAAAAATGAACAGATCAATTACATGAAAGTCGAAGGAGACTCACGTTATCCTAAGCTCTATGAAGTTGGTCGTAACTACATTGTTCTCGATTTCATCGAGGGAAAAACATTTTTCCAGTGTTTACAGGAAGGAGTTCCTATTCTCCCTGAGCATGTGAAACAAGTCGACGATGCGCTACATTCTGCTCGTGAGCGTGGGCTTAATCCATCGGATATTCACTTACACAACCTGATTATTACAAAACATGGAGACGTCTGTATTATTGATATTGCACGCTTCTCTCAGTCTAAGCAATGTGAGCAGTGGAACGACCTAAAATCAGGCTATTACAAGCACTATCACAAAGCTTACTTTCCTTCTAAATTGCCAAAATGGCTCATGAACGTAGTGGCTGCGCTATATCGAACACGTAAAGGAACAAGCATTCACACTTAATGTGACAGTCCTAACAAATGCAATCTCTACAATGCGTTTTAAAACGACTATAAAAATATTTGAACCTTTTTCCAATTCAAAACGTATGAACAAGTAAAGGGAGGAATGATTACATGGAAATGAACGCATTTAAATCCTACGCCACACCATTCTTAGAGACATTCAAAACACCTGGAGCGATAGTTGCACTCTCGAACCCGAAGTATCAACAAAGCTTTGGCTACCGCAACGTAGAGGAACAACAGCCAATTGATGAAGATACGATCTTTGGCATCGGCAGCGTCACGAAAGTGATGACGTGCATGGCAATTATGAAGCTACAAGAAGAAGGAAAATTGTCTGTGCACGAAACAGTCAGTACTTATGTACCTGAGTTCTCCGCTTCTGAAGATGAACGCTCGAAAGACATGACGATTCATCATATGATGACGCACACTTCTGGACTTCCGCCACTCGATACGCTTTTTTATGCGAATAAGAAGAGCATTTCAAATGAAGAATTCAAAGCAATGAGCGATCATTTAGACGTAAATTCGCCGAGCATTGATACAGAGACCGAGTTTTTCTCGTATTTGCGATCGAAATCTTATCGTTTACTCGCTGATCCTGGTGAAGTCTTTAGTTATTCCAACGATGGATACTCTATTCTCGGATACATTATTGAACGAGTAAGTGGTCTCTCTTATGCAGACTATATGCAGCGTGTGATTTTTTCTCCAGCTAGTATGAAACGAACGTTCTTTTCTCCCAAGAAACTTGAAGACTATGAAAATGTTGCGATGTTATACACAATGGAACAAAAAGATAACGAAGCATTCACCGAAGCATCGCCTACTTGGTGGGATGCGCCAACCATGTGGTCAGCAGGGTATGTTAAATCAACCGCAAAAGATATGCTTTCATTCGGAAACCAATTAATTGAAAGCGAAGCTTCTATTCTTTCTACAGATAGTTTGAAGCAACTCACCACACAACACGTACAAATTGAACCTGATCTTTACTACGGTTATGGCATCATGATTCGTACTGACTTCTTCGGTCGACGCACACTTGAGCATGCCGGAGGTATTAAAGGGGTCTCTGCACAACTTACTGTGCTACCCGGTGAGAAAACTGCCGGAGTTTGTTTAACGAACATCGCCGGGGCGCCCGCCTCCTCTGTACTTGAAAGTGCTTTGAAAGTGACCCTTGGAGAGAACCCTGACACACCAACAGTCACTTATGAAGATGTAGAACTATCAAACGAAAGCAAACAATTTATGCTCGGTACCTATAAAGCAAACGAAGGACAATCATTAGAGATTGTTGAAAAAGACAATGCGATGTTCATCGTCGTAGAAGACCAAGAAGTGCCAGCACGAATGGTCGGCGAGCAACTGTTAGCCGTTCACATGTATGGGATGGAACATTTAGTTCAATGGAGCGGAGAGAATTTATTATTTGGATTTCGACAGCTTGAGAGAGTGTAAGGGGCCGCTGTTTACTTATTATATAGAGGAATCTAGTATAGATTGAGATGTATGTCTGGGTCTTTTCCTGTTTACACAATAAAAAGTGTGACCTTCAGTAACTGGAAGGTCACACGCTATAATTTAAGGCAACATTTAGTCGTTTACGGATACGTTCCACAAAATTGGCCCCGTAATATGCTGATACCCTTCAATTCCGTCTCTCATTGAAACAATATCAATTTTATTACCAGGCTTTAGCACTGGAAGATAATCCCAGAACACCTCATGAAACTCATCGGCGTATGCATGTGCATCTTCTGGCGTACCTGCATATAGAATATCATCGGTTAATTGTGATAGCTCTTCACTGTCTGTCCATCCGTGGTATCCTGAATTTAAATACAGATATTGAACTGGCATTGGTCGAAAGGCAAACGGCGAAAACGTAATATCCCAGACTTCTTGGTCATCACGCACATCGAGCACTGTGGCACGATCGCTCACTTGCAAGTTAACATTCATTCCGATCGCTTCCAATTGTTGTTGTAGAACGATCGTCATATTATACTCATCCGGAACTTCACGCGACGCGAGAATGACAATTTCTTCTCCGTCATACCCTGATTCCTCTAACAACTCTTCTGCGAGCTCCAAATCAAACGTAGCGTGTACATCACGACCAGCCTCAGAGTACCATCCTTCTTGTTCTTCTTGAACCAATGAATGGTCATTAATGTAGAATTCTTCACTGCCATAAGCGGCTAGTAACATATCTTCTGTATCCACTGCTGCATTAACCGCTTGACGAGCGGCTTGCTCTGTGAAGATGCCTTCTGCTTTATTGAATATAAGTGCTGGGTATGAACTCGAAATGAGTTCATTATGAAGATCTGGATTGCCTTCTAGCATTTCAGCATTATCCTGTGGAATAGCTGTCGCGATATCATATTCTCCGGATTGAATACCTGAAACACGAGTGGACGCATCGCCTACATGATGAAAATAGATGTCATCGACTTTAGGCTCTTTTGCTCCGGCTAAACCGTCTGCTGGTTCTTCCCGAGATTGATAATCTTCGAATTTCTTAAAGTGTATAAATTGATCTTGTCGCCACTCTTCCAACTGAAATGGGCCAGTCCCAATAAGTTCATCAACGAGGTTCGTTCCAGCATTAGTAATAACTTCTTCAGGCATAATTGCAGCAAACTGAGTCATGTCCGCAAAAACAAACATATCAATCGTCGTATACTCTTCAAGATGGGCAACAACCGTATAATCGTCGAGGGCTTCATACTCAGTCCCATCTAAATATTCTTGTGCTTGCGAAGAGTATTCATGCCACCTTTCCATCGAGGCAATTACATCCGTAGAAGTCATTTCATCTCCATTATGAAATTGGATCCCTTCACGGAGATAAAACGTAACGGTTTCTTCATCTTCATTCACTTCATAAGACTCAGCCAACATGGGTTCTACTTCTAGACTACTATTTAATGTTACGAGCGGTTCAAACATATGTTGAGAAATGTCCCGAGTGGATACGTCCGTTACGGAATGTGGGTCGAGACTTGGTGGTTGTACACCATAAGCAACGTTAAGTTCCCCACCCTCTTCAATTGCTCCTTCTGATACTTCCTCTGAATCGGTGTCTGACGCACATCCCATAAGTAATCCGAATAGCATTAATGTAACTACTGAGCTTCCTACATTCCTGATCATACACTTACCTCCCTTAATTTGAACTTGATTTGTTAATGAATCTTTTCCCGAATTATAATTCTAAATATTCTAAACTCTATATGTGTAAATTCACTTGTTGAACATGGAATCTCTAATCTTCAAATGCAGGGGATTTTCACTTTCGATCCATTCATAATATTCAATCTGCACTAGAATCTCATGATTATTCCTCTATAGTACCCTCTAGTCTATGTTATACACAATAAGAACTTATTACAATTAGTGATGAGCTCCATAAATCTAAGAATAAAAAGCTCGGTCATCAGGAGCGATAATTCGAACTTTTTTGCCTCATTTGATATACCAACAACCTAACGATAACCCTCAATAATCCTTACTAACTGATGAATAAGAGACTTCACCTCAGTTTGCTTATCGTCCCAGTGATCGTTCAGCTGATCAAGATAAGCTCGTCGAGCTAGATCAAGGATCGCTCCATGTTCTTTAGAAAGTCGCGGAATTGCCCATTGTGCAGCGATATCTTTTGATAAGATCGTACCGTCTTCAAGCGTTCGCCACATGCGCGCGAGTGTTAATAGCACATTCCGCTCATCACCTTCGGGTTTCTCTACCAACGATGGTAACGAATCAAGAATCGCTTTTTTTATATCTTCTTTAGGAATTGGCTCAAGAATGGTTGACAGTTCAGGGCCAAATAACGAAACACCATCCTCCCTTGCTTGTGCAAGTACGATTGCTAAATCGGGATCATACATCGGTTCAGGAATTAGACCAGCTTCAAACTCTTGACGAAGCCATTCACCGTACATAAATTCGCTTCTTGGTGGGTACTGAAATTGTGTACCTTGTGTTTTTTGAATCACGTTCAACTCAAGGTATCGTTTGCCTTCTTCGTTGCCAATCTCACCTGAAATTCGCACCAATTGCTCTGTCAGTACTTGGCGAGTCTTTTCAGAGAGTGCCTCGCGCACGACAACAAGAACATCAACGTCGCTATTCTTTCGTAACCCACCACTAGCTGCAGATCCATAAAGACTAACAGCAATGATTCCATGACCGATGACTTCTTTTACGACTGTGAAAGCATCATACGCTTCTTTAGGAATTTCTACGTTTGAGAACCTGCTCATGATCCGTAACACCTCAATAAATATCTAATTCATGCTAGCATCGCATCCATTGATATCAAAAGCAATAATCAAAGAAGCAGGCTCAGTTCAATATATTGAACTGAGCCTGCTTTACACTACGATTCACTTAACTCGCAGTTACTTCTGACTCTACGACTTTCCAAACGTCCCACTCACCCGATTCGCTAGGAATGTCATTAACTGTCCACCACTTCGCTTCGTACAACACACCTTCATACCATACGCGATCACCTGCAACATAAATGGCGTTGTTTTGCCATGTTGGATACTCATCATCATGGTCTACATTCGTTGCATTAAACTGCGGGTTTCCAATTGTATGGAACCATTCTGCAACTTGTTCAGTGTTGTCAGGTGCATACGTTAATCCTAGCGTCAGTAAAATTCTCGCTTTTTGAGGGATTAAATCGTTTGCCGCAATAATTTGATCACGACCACCATACACATTCCCAGCACCTGTTCGACTTGATGTTGCAAAGACAACATCGTGGTTCTCAATCGCATCGTTTTGTGCTGCACGTTGTGCTGAAGAAATTCCACCAGCACCTGTGCCTGCAGTAACAATTCCGTCTACACCCGCTTCAGCAAATGCTGTGATTGCTTCACCACCGGCATTTTGATACGTGTAGACAATTTCAGTTCTTGCCAAATCTTCAGCTTCCACTTCAGTCATATCAAATGGGGTCATCCATTCATCGAGGTCGCCACAAGACTGAACACGTGCTGGTGCACGGTCGGTTGAAATATTCATACCATCAATAAATCCGAGCGGGCCGTTGTTCGGAGATTCAAACGTATCCATTCGGTATGTATCAGCTTTCGTCACGTCTTTCGCCGCGTGAATTTCATCATTTAACATTAAAACTGTTCCAAAACAAAACGTTGATTGACTACCTGCCAGAAGAATTGAATTGTATAAGTTAGCAGGACCGTCAGCTCCAAGAACCATTTCCCCTTCAGAACTCCATGGACGCATCGCACCGGTCATGACGACAGGCTTCTGACTTTGTACAGTGAGATCAAGCCAATATGCAAATTCCTCCATCGTGTCTGTTCCACTCGTAACGACAACCCCATCAGCTTCTTCAAGTGCATCTTCTACGACTAATGTTAGTTCATGAAACTCTTCTAACGTATAACCGCCTGAACCGCTGTTCCCAAACTGTATGACATCAACATCAACGTGTTCACTAATCTCTGGTTGAATATACTCGAGCATCTCATCCATAGGAATTGAGCCAGCACGATAACTCGTGAAACTCGCACGAGAAGATGCTTCACCAGCAATCGTACCACCAGTAGCAACAATCGTTACTTTAGGCTTCTCATTACTGTCGGCTTGTGCGATTGAAGCCGAAATACCAACGATGCTTAGAATAGCAAATACAAGTGCACTAATCGCGAAATAAAACGAACGTTTCTGTTTTAGTATCATAATCTTCTCCCTTTCGATCGATTACGACACACTTTATAGAATATTACTATAATTTACAACATTTCGTGTGAGATAAGTTGACATTGTCCAAATCGTCATTAGCCACACTTTTGAGCCTTGTCCTAAATCTTATTCCTATCTACTATTACATATTTTACCTATTCAAAGTCCATTTACATCCCTATATACCTAATACTCAAGCAATACATCCAACCTTCTCGTTCGGCTAAATAGCTGTTTTATTAACAAATTCTGTAAATCAGTAGTGCTTTTCTTAACTTCTAGTTTTTAATATCGAGTGTTACTATTTGCTTCGCTTCAATCTATTCACTCTGTACCTAAAGTCCTCTCCTGCATTGAAGTGATTCAAAATGAAACGCTAACATGCAAATCACGCAATCATTTTTAGTTAAATCACTAAATACAACCTTTCTCTTTCAATCTCTAATTGCAAAATAAAACACTGTCCGTTAACGTAACTTGTAAGCGTTTTAATTGAAAGGAGTTTTTCGATGATTCACGGTATACTTACTGCACTAATGACACCAATGAACCACAATCAAACCATCGATCATGATCAAACACGTTCTCTCGTTCGTCATCTCGTTAATTCAGGTGTACACGGATTGTTCGCACTTGGGACAAATGGGGAATTCCATACGTTATCATCTTCAGAAAAAATTGCATTTACGAAAACAGTCGTTCACGAAGTTAATGGTCAAATCCCAGTGATTGTTGGAACTGGCGGTATAAGCACTGAAGCCACGATTGCATTTTCTAAGCAACTCGAAGAAGTTTTTATTGATGCTTTTTCTGTTATTACTCCTTACTTTGTAAAATTATCACAAGATGAATTGCAAGAACATTTCGAACGAATTGCTGATGCTGTGGATGTACCGATTATGCTTTACAACATTCCTGGATTAACTGGTAATCACCTTGAACCTGTAACGGTTCAAGCACTTTCAAAACACCCAAACATTATCGGTATTAAAGACAGCAGTGGCGATTTAGAAACCATAAAACAATACAAGGCACGGTGCGATGAAACGTTCTTACTATTATCTGGAAACGATTCACTGATTCTCGATACACTCTCAATTGGTGGTCATGGTGGTATTGCTGCTACGTCTAACCTTTTTCCTGAACTTGTCGTCTCGATCTATCAACACTATCAGAACGGGAACATTGAAGGAGCAAACAAAGCACAAGAACAATTAGGACCTATTCGTCACATGATGCAAAAAGCAAGCATTCCTTCTGTTAATAAGAAAGCGATGGAGTTATTAGGTTTACCAATCGGTCCACCACGCCTTCCTACAAAAGAAATTTCACCAGCTTTGGTTACTGAATTGCAAGATATGCTTAAACAGCATTACAACTATTAAGCGAGGGGATACTTCTCATGCAAACACAGTATCAATTTCAAACAGCAGATAAAATAATCGCCGGTGCTTATCGTTTTGAACAATTAGCCGTTGAACTACAAAAAACGATCCATGCACATCGGGTGCTCATTGTTACACAACCATCAATGGTAAACAAATCACAATTTGAAACCATGAAACACAATTTATCTGATAACCAAATAGAATTTGATTTCACCGTAAGTATTCAGCCAGAACCTACGATTGCAAATATCGAAAACACGTTTGAAGAAACGGTACGTGGCAAAAATTGGGATGCAATCATTGGAATCGGTGGTGGCAGTGTTCTCGATGCAGTAAAAATACTTGCTGTCTTGAATGACGAATCGCAATCAATTGAGGAAATGCTTGAAAACGGTGTTCAATCCAAAGGTTTACCGACAATCTTGATCCCAACAACCTCTGGGACTGGCTCAGAAGTGACACCAAATGCCATTGTCACCATCCCAGATCAACAATTAAAAGTTGGAATTGTTAGCCCGTACTTCTTACCTGAACTTGTTATTATTGATCCAGTTTTAACCTTGACACTGCCTAAAGAAATAACCGCAGCTACTGGGATGGATGCGTTTACCCATGCATTAGAATCGTACATCTCAATAAAAGCAAATCCGATTAGTGATATGTTCGCATTGGAGGCTATACGTCGCATTTCTAAAAGCATTGTACCCACGTATCTTGATGGATCATCACTTGAAGATCGTGAAAATCTTTTGATTGGATCTATGTACGGTGGCATGGCATTAACAAGTGCTGGAACTGCCGCGGTTCATGCACTTGCTTATCCATTAGGAGGCACGTTCCACATTACCCATGGAGTGGCCAATTCAATGCTTCTCCCCCATGTTATGGATGTAAACCAAGAAGCGATAACAACAAAGCTTGTTAACGTAGCAGAAGCGATGAATCTTCCTAAACTTCAAAACGATGAAGCAACAGCTTCGTCCGTTGTGGAAGAGATCAAACGCTTAACAAACAAACTTCATATCCCACAAGATTTGCAATCATTTGGTGTGAAAGAACAGGATATTAAAGCACTAGCAGAAGCAGCATTTAACGTAAAACGCTTACTCAACAACAACCCAAAACCATTAAACATTCCAGAAATCGAAAACATTTATCGTAAACTCATTGAAGTGTAAGGAGGAAGATGACCATGAAGATCATGGGCATTGCCCCTTATCCAGGGCTTAAAGAAGTCATGTGGAAAGTAGCCGCTGAAGAACCGCATATTCAATTCGACGTTCAACAAGGGGATTTAGTAGAAGGACTTGAGCTTGCGAAGTTGGCTGAAGCCAACGGATACGATGCGATTGTTAGCCGTGGTGGTACTGCGACACTCATCGAACAACAAGTGACTATTCCAGTCATAGATATTCAAGTATCTGCTTATGACATTATTCGTAGCATGAAGTTAATGGAAGAGTTTTCAGAAGGTGTTGCGATTGTCGGATTCAAAAACATCACGCAAGGTGCAACCGTTATCTCAGAGATTATGAATCGTCACTATGATGTTCATACGATTTACGATGAGTCTTCTGCTTTAGAACAACTTCAAAGGTTGCAACCAAGCTTTAATGTCATCATCGGAGATGCCATTACCGTACGCACAGCTCATCACCTTGGTCTGAACGGCGTTCTCATTACTTCCGGGTTTGAAGCTGTGAATGAAGCCGTGCAAACAGCCAAAAAGATGACCTCTTTCAAACAGACATTACTGGAAGATGTCCGGCTGTTGCAAGAACATGTCAATCGATCTTGCGATCATGCATTTATCATCGATCAGTTTGGCAACGTCAAAACTTCTACAATTCAACAACCCATTAAACTTAAAAAAAATGATTCAATTGCTTCTTTATATCCTGATTTCTACAAACTTGCGATTGAACAACATCCAGGCACCTTCCACTATGAAATTCATGGCGAAACCATGAGCTTCCAACGCGTTCCTTTTACGAAGGGGTCTCAATCGTATTTTTGGATTTCGCACATCCAGAGTAATTTGGATTTGCTGGATAAAGAACAAGGAATCAGTATCACACGCACGAGAAAAACGGACGTTGCTTCATTCTCAAAAATGATTGCTTCTGACCAATCATTGATTCAAAAAACAATTGCACGTGCAAAACAATGCAGTGTAAATCCTAAACCTATTTGGATTATCGGTAAGCCTGGAACTGGGAAATCAATGTTTGCTCGCGCAATCCACGACACTCACGCACATGGAAACGAGAGCATTTATATGACCATGGACTGTCGTTGGTTCATCGGTTCGTTTGCGAAAACAATACCCCATCTTAAATTTGGAACCATTCATATAAAAAATATTGATTATATCACTGAACAAGATGGTACGACACTTTGTCGAGTTCTAGAATCGGCAGAGCAACAGTGCAAGATCATTGCTACTAGTTCTACTGAGAACATTAAAAGCATCTACCTGAAACGCTGGTTACAAAAACAAACGCTTCATCTTCCAACAATGATTGAACGTAAAGAAGATGTGTCGAGCATTAGCAAACTGTTTGTAGCGCATTTTAATTTCAAACATGGAAAACAAATTTCAGGCTTTCAACCAGAAGCTCTTGACGTTTTAACGACAACCGATCTTCCAAGGAATTTCAATCAATTGGAAGAAGTGATTGAATACGCAGTAATGAATACCGAATCTTCGTATATTACATCTACTGCTATACGGGATGGTATTGAACAAACGACATCTCCACCGTATGAAAATAGCATTATGTTAGAAAACAACCTTTCACTTGATGAAATGGAAAAGATCATCATTGAAAGTACACTGCAACACTATGAAATGAATCAATCAAAAGCGGCAGAGCAGCTTGGGATTAGTCGTTCAACATTATGGAGGAAACTCAAACCTTAACTATGTGGAGAGATCATTATGAAAAGACCTCATGAACTCGTTATTATTGCCGATGATTTAACTGGCGCGAATGATAGCGGTATACAACTTGCCAAAAAAGGAAGGTGTGCAAAAGTCTTTTTTAACGCTGAAGATGCCATTGAACATGGAGAGGATGTCACAATCCTTGATACAGACTCTAGAGCACTCTCTCCCTCCATCGCCTACCATTGCATCGCATCGTTAATTAATGAATTAAAAGAAATCGCCCCCACTCCCCACTTTTACAAAAAAATTGATTCAACCTTAAGGGGGAATTTAGGGGCAGAGATTAATGCATTATACGATTCTGGCTCGTTTGATGTTGTAATTATTGCACCAGCCTTTCCAAAAGCTGGACGAACAACAAAAGATGGCTTTCATTACGTTCATGATCAATTGCTTCATTATACAGAAGTACGTACCGATCCAAAAACACCCGTTTTCGAGTCACATATACCAACTTTATTAACAGAACAATTAAATCAAGCAGTCAATCATATTCGCCCTTCACTATACGAGAATCCATTGCAATGGGAAGAAGAAGTTGAACGTCTCCTAACTACATCACCTTTTGTTGTGTGTGATGCAACTAGCGACGAAGACCTTCAAAAAATCGCAATGCTTCACTCTACCCTACCGTATCGTACACTTTGGGTAGGTTCAGCAGGGCTAATTGAAATGCTCTATGATTATCTTTTTACACCACTTGAGATAACAAAAGCAGAAAGCAAATCACTGCCACAAGAGGGTCAAACACTACTCGTTTCAGGTAGTGCTAGCGGAAGAACTGCTACACAAATTGAACATCTCAAGCAAGACTGTGACATCGAAACGCTTTCTATTAATATGACAGAAATCACCACGAAACCTGCTTTTATAAGTGAGTATATAAGAACATTAGAATACATGTTATCTCAAAGACGAGATGTGTTACTCACTGTAGACAAAGTACCAGAACACTCTCAAGAAGATATCAGCTACGTTATTGTACACACACTCGCAGCCATTACGGCACAAGGTGTAGGCTCTGGGCAAGTAAGTAACTTAATCTTAACAGGCGGAGATACCGCTAAAGCAATTGTATCTAAGCTTGGTGTAAAAGGAATAACGTTGGTTAAAGAAATCGAAGACGGAATTCCTCTTGGGAAATTGATCGGTGAAACGAAGTGCACGATCATTACAAAAGCCGGTGCATATGGTAATGAACGATCACTTGTACATGCATACAATCACGTGAAAAGTAGGGATGCAAAATGGGCAAACCAATAATCGGCATTACGATGGGCGACGCTGCAGGCGTCGGCCCTGAAATCATCGTAAACGCATTACAACGACCTGAAATCTTGGAACACTGTCTACCTGTTGTAATCGGCGACTTAAAAGCTATTGAAAGAGCATGAAAAACATAGGTGCTCCATTACAGTTTCAACGTTACCATTCTAGTATCCAGGATACAAAAGATGGAATCCCTATTCTCGATCTGAATCTACTACCAGACGAATGGTCACTCGGTAAAGTATCAGCTACATGCGGAAACGCAGCTTATCACTATGTGGAAAAAGCAGTACAGTTAGCTCTTAATGGTGACATTGATGCCATTTGCACAGCTCCGCTTAACAAAGAAGCCCTCCATCTTGGTGGGCATGTATATCCTGGTCATACAGAAATTATAGCCACTTTAACAGACACCGATGACTTTTCTATGATGCTAAGTTCTCCTAAATTAAACGTCATGCATGTGACTACGCACATGGGGCTGATCGATGCCATTCAACGCATTACACCTGAACGTGTTCTGACGACCATTGAACTTGCACATCAAACACTAAAAGCAATGGATATCTCCTCTCCAAGGATTGGCGTATGTGGTATTAATCCTCACGCTGGAGAAAATGGATTGTTTGGGTACGGCGAAGAAGAAGAAAAGATTGAACCTGCCATAAAGAAAGCCAAAGCTGTTGGCATTAATGCTGTTGGTCCACTACCTGCTGACACATTGTTTTATTTAGCGCAACGTGGTGATTATGATGCTGTTATTGCGATGTATCACGATCAAGGTCACGCACCAATTAAAGTGCTTGGAATCGACGATGGCGTCAACATCACGATCGGTTTACCGATTATTCGAACGAGCGTTGACCACGGAACAGCATTTGACATTGCGGGCAAAAACCTCGCAGATGAGCAAAGCATGGTACAAGCACTCCTCACCGCGATTACCCTTGCTAATACTAAATCTCATAAATGAGAGGTGTAAAAACATGAAGTCTCGAATTGTTTCTTTTCTATTGATTAGTATCGTCTTGATCATTGCTGGCTGTTCAAATGAGAGTAATGCGAACGAATCAGGAAATCAATATGTATTCTCTACTCAAGGTTTGGGAACTTCGTTTAATACGATGACGAATGCATTTACCAAAATCTATGATGAGAAATTTGATGACGGAACTGAAATTCATTCACAGACGACGTCACCTGGTGGAATTGCTGCCTCGTACATTATTGAACAACAAACTGCAGACATTACGATCGGTAATGCTGCTCCTGCAATCTGGGCCTATGAAGACGGCATCCTCGACCGACCACCCGTTCAAGACGTCCGCTCCGTCGGAGGTGGTTTAGACGCTCCGGTTGCGATCGTTGTATTTACAGAGAATTTCGTTAACAGAACCGGATATACGACACTAGAAGAGGTCATTGATGACGAATACCCCGTACGAATTGCCTCTAAAGATACCGGTTCATTCGGTGAAGTAACTCAAAATGTTATTCTTTCTGAACTTGGTGCAACATACGATGACATTCGTTCATGGGGCGGAAACGTAACACTCACTGACTCAAGCAATGTCATTGACATGTTACGGGATAACCGAGCCGATATTACCATTGATCACACGAATTTAAATCAAGCCAATTATGTAGAATTGTCGCTCACTACAGGCTTGCATTTTGCACAACTAAGTGAATCATTACAAGACCGATTATTTGAACAAGGTTATGCTAGACAAACGATCCCAGCTGGAAGCTTTAATGGCGTCGTTTCAGATGATATGGAGACCGTCGGTTCACCGACAACCCTTCTCGTTCATCAATCCATGCCTGACGATCATGCCTATATCTTGGCAAAAGAAATGGCAGAGAATAAAGAAGCACTTGTGAGCAGCTTTTCAGCGTTTCAAGACTTTGAACCAGAGAATGCTTGTGAGCCAACGAGAGCTGGTGCACCGCTTCATCCTGGGGCTGAGCAATACTATAAAGAATCTGGTTGTTTAGAATCATAATTCGAGGGGGGTATAGGTATGGCATTTCCGCTAAGACGCACACTAATCATCATCGTTTCCGTGTCATTCTTACTGTTTCAATTGTACTTGGCATTTATTCAACCACTTCCGCCACTTTTGCAAAACCCGATTCATCTAATACTTGCATTGGCGGTCGCCATTCTTTGGTTTCCATTATTTAAGCCGAAAGAAGGACAACCCGAAAACGAACGACATCGGCGACTCGGTGTCATCATTGATGGCGTTATTCTCGTAACGCTGTTATTTATGGTAGGTTATTTCTTTTCGCAAGCTGATCGATTAATGAACCGTATTCAATTTCTAGATAGCCTACTATGGTTGGATTACTTTATTTTATTCGCAACAATGCTAATCCTATTAGAAACCGTACGTCGAACCATAGGTTGGAATTTATTAATTTTCATTTTACTTTTTATTGCGTACTTATGGGTCGGGGGCTTCCTTCCTTCTATCTTTAGTCATGCAGGCACAAACCTAAATCATTTTACTGATCTAATGATTATGGGAGCAGACGGTATATTCGGCGCACCGCTAAACGCTTCAGCAGGCTTTTTGTATTACTTTATCCTTTTTGGAACCCTCTTTGCTGTTTGTGGAGGTGGAAATGTGCTTATTAACCTCGGTATGAAAATAGGAAACAATAGTAGCGGTGGCCCTGCCAAAGCATCTATCGCGAGTAGCGCACTTCTTGGTACGGTAAACGGCAGCGCGGTTGCCAATGTTACTTCAACAGGAGTCATGACGATTCCACTTATGAAACGAGCGGGTTATAAACCAGAAGAAGCAGCTGCAATTGAAGCTTCTGCATCCACAAGCGGGCAAATCTTACCACCAATCATGGGTGTCGGGGCGTTTATCATGGCTGACATGATCGGTGTTCCATACAGCGAGATTGCAATTGCTGCAATCATACCCGCTGCCGCATACTTACTTTCTCTGTTCATTCTAGTAGACTTTATATCTAGGAAAAATAAGATTACGCAACTTTCTAAAGAGATTGTTATTGACACAGATCCAATCTTAAAACGTCTTTATCTGTTGGCACCGATGTTACTCGTGATTTATAACATCCTTAGCGGGACGTCGCTTATGTACGCCGCATTATCAGGCATTGCAGCGATTTTACTTATCAATCTCTTTCGATTTAAGTCCCGTATTCGTCTCAAAGAATTATTTGAAACCTTTTTAGAAGGAACGAAACAAGTCGCTCAAATTGCTATTCCTACAGCCGCTTGTGGAATTATTATTGGGGTAGTAATTATGTCAGGACTTTCTTCAAGTGCAGGAGATATGATCGCTGATCTTGGCTCAGGGGGACTATACTTACCATTACTCATAACTGGTATTGGTTGTATACTCATTGGTCTTGCCTTACCAACTGTCGCAGCTTATCTAGCATCGTTCATCTTATTCGTGCCGGTTCTAACAGAACTCGGAATCGCACCATTACCAGCAAACATGTTCGTTTTTTATTTTTCAATCATTGCACAAATTACACCACCTGTTTGCTTAGCCTCATTTGCAGCTGCAGGAATTGCTAAAGCACCGGCTTGGAAAACGGGACTGCTTGCTTTCCGTTATGCCCTCGTTGGATTTTTGGTTCCATTTGTATTTGTCTTTAAGCCAGAATTGCTATTAATTGGAACTCCTTGGCAGACCATACAAGCGGCTATCATTCTATTAATTGGAACGGTATTCTTAGTCGCTACAGTCTCCGGTTACATGATTCGACCATTGTATGGAGTATTCGAGAGAGGATTCATGTTACTATGCGCCATTCTCGTCATTCTCCCAGATCTCACTACATCCATTACGGGTATTGTTCTTGGAATACTTGCAATCGCTTACTTTATGAAAACCAAAGATAAAAATCGTGGAGCAGGAAGTTTAGTAGAAGCTTAAATCTCAATTGATAAAAAGTCCAATGAACCAGGAATTTGTTCATTGGACTTTTTTATTGGAACGATTGTAGAACACTTATTATAGTTAAAAAAACGTTTCTAAATCAATGAACGAATAGGTTACCCATCAGTACATTCATGATGCAACGATGCAATCACTGTTGGTTGAATCATAAGTAATATAGAGAGTGGTAATGTCATGATTTGTTATAGCACTTAACTATTTTTACGAGTTACGTCTTTGATCAGGCGACTAACAATAACAAGTTTATTCAGACTACGATAGGGGTAATTGCTATCCTAAGCACTTCTTTGGAGTGATAGTTTCTATGATTGTTGCTGCTTGGTCGAGCTTCGCCTTTGCTTTTATCATGTTCTCTAATGTTATTGTGCACTCCTTACTAAAAGGGACAATTGAAAAGTACAGACTACGTGTTATATCTAGTGTCATTGTTGCACCCGCAGTCTTTTTGTACTGGGGAATGGTTTCAACGAGTTCATCACTCTTTTTTTCTTTCTATATGCCTCTCCTCTTAACAATTACTTCTATTGTAATGACCATTTATAACATCTACAAAATGAAAAAGGTCGAACGAGCTTAACCTCGTTCGACTTTTTTCTTGCTTTGTTACTCCATCCACTCTGGTTTTCCAAAACCTTCGAATTCTTCATCAATCGTTTCTTCAAATTGTTCGGATTGAATGACTTCAACGATATCATTCGCTAATGTACTTTCTTCATCCTCTGCCCGAACAGCAACAACGTTTCGATACTGATCTGGCATGTTCTCTAACTCTAGTGCCTCTAAAAGATCTAGATTGGCACTTAATGCAAAGTTTCCTGGCACAGCTGTAATTTCTGAACTTCCTACTTGTCTAGGCAACTGCGCGGCCTCAAGTTCCACAAATTGCAAATCTAACGGATTATCTGTTATATCTCGAGCCGATGCTGTTAGTTCATCAATGCCGTCTTCGAAACCGATAAGACCAGCTTCTTCTAGAATCATAAATGCTCTTGCCGCATTGGTTGGATCGTTCGGGATGGCAATTTCATCACCACTCTCAATGTCTTCAATCGTTTCATATTCCTCAGAATACAATCCCATCGGCGCAGTTGGCACCGCAATGAGTCCCACGAGATCTAAGTTGTTTTGCTCCGTGAAATTCTCTAAATACACGGTGTGTTGGAAAAGGTTCGCGTCAATTTCTTCGTTGGCTAGCGCATTGTTCGGGTATACATAATCGGAAAACTCTTGGATATCAACACTATAGCCTTTCTCTTCTAACCCAGGGACGATGCTGATGATAGCATGTCGCTATATGGTCCTGCTGTTGCACCAATCGTAATGTTTTGTTGATCATCTGTATTGCCTGCTTCATCTTCTCCACTACAAGCCGTTATGAGGAGCAGACCTCCTAGTAGAATGCTTACCTGTTTTTTCATTTGATTTCTCTCCTTTTCTTTATCTACGATCTAATCGTTTTGCGACACTATCGCCAACTTGTTGAATTACTTGAACTAGTACGATGAGTAGCACAACTGTCGAAATCATAATGGTCGTATCATAGCGATAGTGACCGTAACGAATAGCCAAATCACCAATACCGCCACCACCTACGACACCAGCCATTGCTGAGTAGGCAATGAGACTAATAATCGTAAGCGTGAGTCCTTGAATAATAGCTGAACGAGCTTCTGGAAATAGCACATCTTTCATAATCATCCACGGTGTTGCACCTGTGGCAATGGCGGCTTCGATCATGCCTTTATCGATGTCACGAAGTGCGGTTTCCACAATTCGTGCAAAAAACGGAATGGCTGCAACAGAAAGCGATACACTTGCTGCAATCGGTCCCGTCGTCGTCCCGACAAGTAATCCCGTAATTGGAAATAATAAGACGAGTAAAATAATATAAGGAATGGAACGAACGACATTGACGATAAAACTTAAGATTTGTTGCACGGCGAGATTTTGCCAAAACAACCCTCGATCGGTCACGAACAAAATTACACCGAGTGGCAGACCGATCAGTATTGCTACTGCTGTTGAAATCCCAATCATTTGCATTGTCTCAAGAAATGCTTCTGTCATTTCTGGGAGTAGATTAATAAGTTGTTCAATATCCATGGGAGATGACCTCCACTCGTACGTGACGTTTTTGGATGTAATCCATCGCTTGATTCACTTGTTCATAATCACCCGTAAGCTCCAGAATGAAAATCCCAAGTGGTTTGCCCTCAATATACTCAATCGCACCGTGCAAAAAGTTTCCTTTTACCTGTACTTCTTGCAACATATCTCCGATAATTCCTTCGCCTGCAGATGAACCTTGGAACATCACTTTAATGATCGTTCCTGTACACTTTGCAAGGGTTTTTTCTGGAACATCAAAGGAAACAACATTCGTAATAAATTCCTTCGTTAACGTGTTCTTTGGATCTGCGAACAAATCATACACATTTCCGTGTTCGACAACTTCACCATCTTGCATAATCGCCATCCGATTGCAGATCTCTTTTACGACACCCATTTCATGTGTGATAAGCACAATCGTTAAGCCAAGCTCTTTATTCAATGATTGTAGTAATCGTAAGATCGATTGCGTTGTTGTCGGGTCAAGCGCTGATGTTGCTTCATCACACAACAGTACAGTCGGATTATTGGATAATGCTCGAGCAATACCGACCCGTTGTTTCTGACCACCGCTTAATTGTGCAGGGTACACATCACGCTTATCAGAAAGCTCAACGACTCGTAGTAGCTCTTCTACGCGACGAGGTATCTTATCAGACGATGTCCCCGCAGCACGAAGGGCAAACGCAATATTCTCATAGACCGTTTTCTGATTGATTAAGTAGAAATGCTGAAAGATCATGCCAATTTTAAGTCTCTGCTGACGAAGTGCCTCTCCCTTTAACTTCGTCATCTCCATACCGTCTACGCTGATCGTTCCACTAGAAGGTCTTTCGAGCATATTAATACAACGAAGTAGCGAACTCTTACCAGCGCCAGAATACCCAACAATCCCAAAAACATCACCTTTATGAATCGTCAAGGAAACATCTTTCACACCAGTAACACTTTTCTTTTTCGTATGGTATACCTTGGTGACTTGCTTAATGTCGATCATCTTCTTCCTCCAATCCAATAAAAAAAGACCCCTTTTCCATTGAAAAAAAGTCTCTATGACCGATCTCGATCGGCTATCGACTTATCTTTCAGAATGGAATTCATTCTGTAGGATTTGGCACCTTCCTATTTCAGGAGGTTGCTGGACGTCATCGGGCCTTTCCCTCGGTCACTCTAGATAAGTAATCATTGTATTCAATTTTTGTAATACTCATTATCATAAGAGTTTGTTGGGGTATTGTCAATCTATTAATGAATAATAAAAACGACAAGGCTAAGAATAGCCATGCCGTTTTCACTAATTTAATATTTATAAGACTGTCCACCATCAATTGGGACAACCACGGCGTTAATAAAGTCTGCTTGGTTTGATAATAAGAAAGCAACGAGGTAACCGACTTCTTCAGGCTTTCCGAAGCGAAGCATTGGGTTTGCTTTGACGAACTCTTTCCCTGATTCTTCCCAGTTGTCTCCACCCATTTGGCGGAGTGATCCTTCTACCATCGCGGTCATGATGGCACCTGGTGCGATCGCCTTAACACTAATCCCAAACTGACCGTACTCAATTCCAGAGTTCTTCGTTAGCCCGACTACCCCATGTTTACTTGCGGCATACCCAGATTGATTCCCTACCCCGCGAATACCTCCGACAGATGCAGTATTCACAACGGAACCATGGCCTTGTTCTTTCATCACTTTAAGCACGTGCTTCATACCATAAAAGACACCGTTTAAGTTCACATCAATCACTCGTTGGAACTCTTCAATTCCATAATCTTCGGTTAGGTTTTGTTTTCCTTCAATACCTGCGTTATTAAAGAAGCTATCAATTTGTCCAAATTTATCGATCGTGAACTGAACGTACTTCTCAACATCTTCTTCTTTTGCTACATTTGCTTCTACTAGTTCAACGGTAGCTTCAGGTGTGTCTTTAAGAATTTCTTGCTTACTCTCTTCAAGACCTTCCTTATTTAAATCAACGAGAACGAGCTTAGCTCCTTCAGATGCAAGTTGCTTTGCAGCAGCTCTTCCTAAACCAGAGCCTCCACCTGTAATAATTGATACTTTTCCTTCAAAACGCTTCATAAAACCTTCTCCTTCCGTTGATGCTATACTAAGCGAAACGGTTTTAACGATTTAAGTGTAAACGGCTTCATGACCCTCAACAATCGTTAATCCTCTCTGATCTGTCTATACAATCGACACCTTTACTTAATATGTTGATTTTTGGAGGAAACATACATGGTCTCAAGTAATCACCGATCATCAAAACAAGGCAAACGGACGAAGAAATCTTTTAAAGAAGCATTCATTGAACTGATTCATGAAAAAGGATTCAGTCATGTTACAGTGACTGATATTATTCGTAAGGCTGATTATAATCGCTCGACATTTTACTTACATTATCAAGATAAATACTGTCTAGCCGATGAGCTAAGAGCTGAAATGTTTCAACAGATAAAGCAAACGAGTATTAGTAACTATGAAGAAGGAAAAAGTATCGTAACCTTATCGATGGGTCCGTCTTCTTTTGAGCTTACTGAGTTTATTTATGCGAATCAATCGTTCTTTAACTTGTACTCATTAGATGACACATTACCTAGTCTTCTCAAGGATTTACCGCAAGCGATCTACGAAGTGTTAAAAGAACAATTTCATCTCTATGCGATCAATCAAGACCACAATATTAACCACGACGCTCATAAATTGTATATGGCTCATGGCACGGCTGGACTCCTATTAGATTGGATTGAAAAACAATACCCCATCCCACCAGAAGAGATGTCGCAACAACTGATCGACATTCTTGAGTCTTTTACAAAAACATTTACGATCACACGAAAAAGCTGAACGATGAAGGAATTCTCACCGTTCAGCTTCTTTACTTCGGTTATTTACTTGCTATAGCGATTAACACGTAACGTTGCTTGAGCTTTATGCCCCATGAATCCTTCAAGTTCACATAGGCGCTCCGCATAACGACCAATTTCCACACTCGCTTCTTCTGTACATCGTTGATACGTACAGTTTTTCAGGAATTTACCGACCCATAGTCCACCTGTATAACGAGCGGCTTTTTGCGTTGGTAGCGTATGATTCGTACCGATCACTTTATCTCCGTATGCGACGTTCGTTTCTGGCCCAAGGAACAACGCGCCGTAGTTCGTCATGTTGTCCAAATAATAGTTCGGATCTTCAGTAAGAATCTGCACGTGCTCATAGGCCAATTTATCTGCTTCTAAGACCGCTTCTTCATGTGAATCAACGAGAATGATTGAGCCGTTCTCTTCCCAAGCGACCCGCGCAATATCAGCTGTTGACAGCGTCTCTAATTGTTTGTCAATTTCTTTTACCGTCTCTTCCGCAAGCGTTCGGGACGTCGTAATTAATGCGCCTGGTGACGTCGGTCCATGTTCGGCTTGGCCGAGAATGTCGGTTGCGACCATTTCGGCATCTGCCGTTTCATCCGCAACAATCAACACTTCTGTTGGACCAGCTAACAAGTCAATTCCTGCTTTCCCAAAAAGTTGACGCTTCGTCTCTGCAACAAACGCATTCCCTGGTCCGACGATCATATCTACAGAATCCATATTTTCTGTACCAAGCGCCATCGAAGCCATCGCCTGAACGCCACCTAAAATATAAATCTCATCCGCACCTGCAAAGTGCATCGCCGTTACCGTCGCTGCTGGAATCTCTCCATTCAGTGGCGGTGTACATCCAATCACCCGCTTCACACCTGCTACTTTCGCAGTTAGAATGCTCATATGTGAAGAAGCAACCATTGGATAACGCCCGCCTGGAACGTAACAACCAACACTGTTGACTGGAATGTTCTTATGACCGAGAAAAACGCCTGGACGAGTTTCTACTTCAATATCTTGAATCGATTCTCGTTGCTTTTGCGCGAAGTTACGAATCTGTTCTTGCGCAAAACGAATATCGTCTTTCACTTCATCTGAAACGGAAGCCACAACTTCTTCAATTTGCTCTTTTGATAATCGAAATTCAGCTGGGCTCCACTTATCGAATTGTTCAGAAAGCTCACGCACGGCTTTTTCGCCATCATTCTTAATCCGATCAATTAAACCTGCAACCGTATCTTGAACCTTTGCACTCGTCTCTTGAATCTCTGTTTCACTTTTACCGAGCTTAAGTACCTCTGCCATTGGTTGTGCCTCCTAATTTCGTGAATACGTATTCATAAAAGAAAAAAGAAAATCGTGAATACGTATTCATTTTTATCTTAGCGTAAGTATATCTTCAACACACTTTTTTGTAAACACTTACAAACAAAATTATTAGAATTTTAGTTTTTCATTCCACTGGAGTGTCTCGCAATGAGTTTCGGTTTTAATGTGACTTTCATCGTTTCACTTACTTCTTTCGGCGAATCAATCAAATGTAATAGATGTTCAACCGCAAACTGTCCCATCGGTTTTGTTGCTTCATGGGTCACCGTTGTTAATTGAATCGCGGCGTGACGGCTCATCGGAATGTTGTCCATACCACAAATGCTCATGTCCTCAGGAATGCGATACCCTTTGTTCATCAGGTAACTTTGACAACTCAAAGCCATTGCGTCCGTCGCTGCAAAGATCGCCGTAGGTGGTTCATCTAATGCAAGTAGTTGATCAACGGCAATGATCACATCTGATTCAGTCGTATCCGTCTCTTTAATCCACGCTGCCTTCCCTGATTCTCCTAATGCTTTTTTATATCCAAGAAGCCTACCGTGGAACGTTGAACAATTCGTCGGTCCACCAATCCAAGCAATCTTCGAATGACCGAGTTCTAACAAGTGATTGGTCGCAAGCACCCTGCCTGCTCATTGTCAATTTCAACAAAATTCCCACCAGTCTGATGGCGACGATTGAACATAACAAAAGGAATCTTCGAATGTTCCAATTCCTTAAAGACAGGGTCATCAATAAAAATCGACGATAATACGATACCATCCACTTGTTGCTTTAATACTTCTTCGTAGACAGCCCCGTTGTTGCCTTGTTCCTCAAAGTAAACCAACGTCCGATACCCATGTGCCTTTGCCGCATTTACGATCGTCGTTGTCGAGTCAACAAAAAAAGGATTGTGCAATGCACCTGAAATTAATGCGATCGATTTCGTCTTTTGTTGTTTCAAACTACGAGCAATTAAATTCGGACGATAGTTCAGCTCTTCCATCGCTCGTTGAACTTTCTCAATCGTTGCTTTATTAACGTTCGTCGAACCATTAATCACCCGCGACACCGTCGGTTGCGACACCCCCGCCCGCTTTGCTACATCTTTTGAAGAAACCATGAGTAGTCCCCTCTTCCATCTAGATTTCATAGTGCAGACAACATTTTTTGAACTTTTTACCACTACCGCATGGACAAGAATCATTTCTACCAACTTTCTTACCCGATTCAAAAGAAATGACATTTGTTTGATCGTCTGAAGGTGTTTCATTTAAGAGCTCTGATCTTCTACTCAATTCGTTTGGGCTATGACCTTTTAGCATCCATGACCTTGTATGATTGTAAACCTCGACTAATCGATCAATAAGCCCATGCAAAACCTCTATTGAAAGAAATTCAATAACTTCTTCCAGATATTCTCCGACAACATTTACATCTCTAGAGATTCTCACAATTAACGTAATTTCTATTCCAAGATAGTCTAATTCTTGTTTTGATAAATCATAATTTCGATTTAAATAATCAAGAAACTCTTTCATTTGTGGTGTTCGGTCAAAATAGTTTTCAGCAGAAGCTTTTAGTAGTTGTTGCTTAGTAAATTTGTAGTAATCAATTTCCGGCCGCATCTCTTGTTCTTCGATCAACTCGTCCATGTCCTCTACATCTATGTGAGAGAAGTAGAATCGCTCTGACTCTATCCGATCCTCCATTTGCATATACAAATTCATTACATCAAAATAACGTTCAATGTCTTTTTTGTAATTGAACGTAGAATACTCGTCGATAAAAATTACTAATGTATGCACGTACAATGCACCGTAATAATGCAACATGCCATTCGTTAAACGGATCCACTCCGTATTCAGCTGAATTCTTTTTTGCAGCTCCTTTCCATCTATCTCAAAAAAGATCTGCTTTACTTCCTCTGGCATGAAGATGATTCTGCCTCGTTCGTCCTCAGCAGGGAAAGTCATGCCTAAATCTAATAGTGATAAAACCTCATAGTAAGTTATATCCACAGAAATTCCATTTCGACTTTTTGCCACTCGTTGAATTAATGAATAGCGTTCTTCGTCCAAAATCGAAAAATAATATGCGATTGAATCTAGAATTGGATTGCTCAATGCATCAACTAAATTAGTTTTATTTAGCTGACTCACTCCTGTAATTTGATACATATTTCGAAGGTGATTCATTTCTGACTTTGTTAACCTAAATAGCGATTCCTTAAAAGTAATCGGAAACTCGACTTGCTTGTACATTCGTTTTTTTCCGCCTGCATCATTAAAATTTCTTGATGTTCTCTCGCATTAATTAAAGCTTCTTCAAACTGCTTACGTGTTTTCGAATTCAAACAATCGTTCCTTTCCATCTATCAAAGTATTACGAGGTTCAATAATCTTTTATTCATTCTAATATAAGTGTTGTAAAAATACGAATCTTAACGGAGTCAACCTAGTATGTATCTAATTCCTGCTAGCAAACAAACGTCCTCTGCGCCGCTAGTTACACTCCCTGCTCCGCGCTAGCTACATCACAACCGCTAGCTTCACCACCCCAACCGCTAGCTACACTCCCTCACCCGCTAGCTACACTCCCTCACCCGCTAGCTACACTCCCTAACCCGCTAGCTTCACCACGCCAGCCCGGCTCCGCTTAATACCCTAAAAAGAAAAGCCATTCCTTCCGCTTGTCCTATTTAGGAAAGAGAGAAGGAATGGCTTCTTAATCAATTACGCCGTTGCGGTTTTGTTCACTGGGTTGAGCTTGCGCTCGATTTTACCCATCACGAGGTCGGCAACGATTGCCATCAAAGCGGTTGGGATGCACCCGCGAGGATGATCGCGGTTCCGTCGGTTGCGTTCGTGCCGCGGACGATGATGGCGCCGAGTCCGCCGGCACCGACGAACGTACCGATCGCGACAATTCCGATTCCGACGACGAGGGCGGTACGGATTCCTGCCATGATGACGCTCACAGCAAGGGGTAGCTCGACTTTCGTGAGCAATTGCAGTCTTGTCATCCCTGAGGCGTAGGCTGCATTCGTTACTGTGGAATCAACGCCTTTGATGCCAACGTACGTGTTCTGGATGATCGGGAGGAGCGAGTAGAAGAATACGGTCGTAATGACCGTAGTTGTTCCTAATCCCATCGCAACCATCGTAATCGCCATAAACTAGTACGGGGATCGTTTGAATAATACTCCCGAAAGTTAATACCCATGAGCTTAGCTTTCCGTATCTAGCAATGAGGATACCGATGGGAATAGAGATGATAGAGGCGAAGAGAACGCCGTATGCTGCCATTAGAAAATGACGATAAAACTCTTCCCAAATGTAAAAGCCGTTTTGTGAAACATACGTGATAAACGTTTCCATTACTCATCCTCCCCATCTTCAAAGTAGTTGTGTTCTTCTAGAAAATCTCGTGCAATTGTAGATGGACCAACGAGTTCAACGTCTCCCATGTAGTTCATTTCTTGCATGTCTTCGGTCGTTACTGTATCACTTAATTTCTCGAGTATCGCTTCTATTTCGGGATGTTCGTCAAGTACTTCATTTCGTACGACAGGTGATGCATCATACGGTGGGAAGAAATCATCTTCTAGAACCGTTAAATCGTATGCGGCAATTCGCCCGTCTGATGAATAGCCAAGTACGGCATCCATGTTGCCTGAAGCGGCAGCTTCATAGACGAGACCAATGGCCATCGGGTACACATCGCCAAAGGCAAAGTGTGTTTCTGTAAATGATGCATAACCGTCGCCGGAACGGTTTACCCAGGCATTATCAACGCCAAAATTCAATTCATCGGCAAATGGTTCTAAATCGTCCACATGTTCAATGCCTTCACGCTCAGCGAATTCTTCCGTAACAGAGACGGTATAACTGTTGTCGAATCCGTAGGATTCTGCCCATGTTTGGTCAAACTTCTCTTCGAACTCCCGTTGAACGATCTCCATCGCTTCTTCTGGATCCGTAATATCTTCATAATTTAGTACACCTGCAATGTCGGTTCCTGTGTACCTCGTTGCTGTAATGTCCACTTCTTCTTGCATCATCGCCTGGTGTAAGACCATCGTCGACCCAAGATTCGTTACGAGCTCTGTTTCAAGATCGGTGTAATGTTCGATCATATGTGAAAGGGTGTATCCCCAGATTTCTGACTCAATCGTATCTAACGTTGCGATGCGAATGGTCTGTTCTGATGGTCCACTAAGACCTGGCAACGAACAACCCGCAAGAACGAGTGCTGATGCCATCGCTGTTGGTATCATTTTTTTCATGCAGTCTCACCTCTCATGGCAACCGGTGTTAATTTCTTTTCTAGGAGCGAAAGGCCACCGTTTGCGAGCAATGCAAGAATCGTCGCTGGAATGGTACCTAAAATAATCAACTCGGTTGATACAAGTTCAGTCCGTCGAAAATAAGGTCACCTAAGCCTCCGCCACCAATAAATGCGGCAAGTGTTGCCCAACCAATTAAGTACACGGTTGCAAATCGGATTCCTGACATAATGACAGGTAAAGCGAGGGGCAGTTCAATCTTACGAACGGTTTCCCAGTTGCTCATCCCCATACCTCTACCCGCTTCTTTCAAACTACTGTCCACTTCCATAACACCGGTATACGTATTTCTAAGGATTGGAAGTACCGAGTATATGAAAAGGGCGATAATTGCTGGCAAGACACCAACCCCTAGAAATGGCATTAAAAATGCAAGAATCGCTAGACTCGGAACCGTCTGCAACACGCCAACAAACGAAATGATTCGGTCTGCCACTTTCGGAATTCTCGTGAGTAAAATACCTGCCGGGATGGCAACACTCACGCCTAATAAAATTGCTGCCAATGAGATGAACATGTGCTCGCCTGTTTTCTCAAGCAAGTCCCATCCGTAAGCAGATAACGTCGTAATAATTGCTTCCATCGTCGTTTTCCTCCTTAATCCGCTGCGGCCACTTCAGCTGTTTCGTCACCCCAGATCGTGTCATAGACCATGTTGGCGAGTGCAGCTCTCGTTACAATGCCGACGAGTCGGTCGTTTTCTTCGATCACTGGAACGTACGCGCTTCCACGTCGTAGCATGCGGTACATCGTGTCGCGGAGTAAGTCACTTTTATGAACCGAATATTCTTCTGTATCCATCGCTTCATAGACGTAGGAGCGTTTTTTATACTGTGCATCAATCATTTCGATATCGATATATCCTTTAAGCGTGCCAATCTCATCAACAACAAGCAGTGAATCGACTCGGTTGTCACGCATCACTTGTATTGCTTCTTTTAATGTACGTTCTTCTTTTACCGTAATTGGGTTTGCATTCATGATTTGTTCGACACGCGTAACATCTGGTCTACTTTGAAGCAAACGGTCTTTCCCGATAAAGTCCTCAACAAACTCATTAGCAGGATGCTTTAGAATCTCGTCTGGACTTCCGACCTGAACAATCTCACCTGCATTCATAATGACAATTTTGTCCGCAAGCTTGATCGCTTCATCCATATCATGCGTGACAAAGACGATCGTTTTGTCGACTTCTTTTTGTAGCTTCTTGAACTCTTCTTGCAAACCGTCACGGGTAATCGGATCAAGCGCACCGAACGGTTCGTCCATTAAGATAAGTGGTGGATCGGCAGCAAGTGCACGAAGAACACCGATTCGTTGCTGTTGACCTCCACTTAATTCATGGGGATAGCGATTTAAGTATTCTTCCGGTAAGTCCACTAAGGAAATGAGTTCTTTCGCTCGTTCACGTTGTTTCTCTTTACTCCATTTCAATAGAGAACCAACGAGGGAAATGTTTTCTCCGACTGTCATATGTGGCATTAATCCAATTTGTTGGATGACATAACCGATTGACCGACGCAACTGAACCGAATCTTGGTCTAATACGTTCGTACCTTCCACAAGAATTTGACCGTCTGATGGCTCTACGAGCCGATTAATCATTTTCATCGTCGTCGTCTTCCCACACCCACTCGGTCCGATAAAAACGACAAACTCACCTTTGTTAATAGATAGATTTAGTTTATGAACAGCAGGCTTCTTACTGCCTTCAAAAGTTTTTGTAACTTCCTTAAATTCTAGCAAATCAAGCACCTCCATCGATTGTTACGCTTCGTTAGCAACTTGTTCAGTATAATAATAAGTCGCTAAAAAACTAAAGTCTGAAAAAACCGATACAGTTTGTGTAATCTGTGCAATTTAAACTTTACAAACTTTACGCAAGGGTATATCTTAGAATTGCTAGCAATTGCTCTTTATTTCTGCCTTACTTGTTTTTTTGCAAATGATTTGTGGAATGGTACAGTTAATCACAGTGATTTAAGGAGGCCTGTCAGTGGAATCATTATCAAACGATCAACTACTTGAAGAATTACAATCTGCAGAAGATCAAATTACAGACCGTATTGCGGATAACATGGAAACATTCGGCGTATCATCGACGGTTGGAAGACTGCTTGGCATCATTTATATGAATCGTGAATCAATGACGCTTGATTCATTAGCCGAAGAGACCGGCATGAGTAAGACGCGAATGAGCCAAGTGATGCGCCAAATGCTTGCATTAAATATTGCTGAAAAAGAATTCGTCAAAGGAAGTCGCAAAGAACATTACAATGTAGAAAGCGACTATGCACAAACCTTTATCTCCTTGTTTACGACGAATTGGAAAGACGTTGTCTCGCGCAACATGACACTTGAGCGACGATTGCGGGAGCGAGTTGAACAAATGAACAACGCTGTCACAGACGCAACCCCTCAGGAAATCGTCGAACGAATTGAAACGCTATCCAATGAACTTGACGCATGGCAAGCGTATTACAACTGGATTGATCGCCTTGTAGATTTCTTTGAAAGTGGTAAGATTTTTGATCATGTTCCAATTCAAGACAGCCATAAGGAGGACAATCATCATGAAAAATAAACGAATTATTACGGCTGCCCTAACCGGTGCAGGAGATACAGCGGATAAAAGTAAACACGTGCCCGTGACACCGAAAGAAATTGCAGACTCTGCAATTGAGTCCGCAAAGGCAGGTGCAGCGATCGCACACATTCACGTTCGCGACCCAAAGACTGGCAAGCTGAGCCATGACGTAGAATTATTCAGAGAAACCGTTGAACGAATCCGAGAAGCTGACACTGACGTGATCATCAACATTACCGCAGGTGGCGGTGGCGATTTCGTCCCAAGCCTTGATACGCCTAGTGCTGGCGGTCCTGGAACGGATATCCAAACGCCAAAAGAGCGCCACGAGCCGGTTGGAAAACTACTTCCTGAAATTTGTACACTTGACTGCGGAAGCTTGAACTTCGGTGATGAGGTGTATTTCGGACCTGCAAGTTGGCTTCGTGAGCATGCACAGCTCATTAAAGATAGCGGCGTAAAACCTGAGATGGAAATCTTTGATACAGGTCACATTCGTTTGGCGAATCAATTGATCTCAGAAGGGTTAATTGAAGGCACACCGATGTATCAATTCTGCTTAGGAATCCCTTGGGGCGCAGATGCTGATGCTGAAACGGTAGACTACATGAGAAAACGCATCGTGGAAGGCGCACATTGGTCTGCCTTTGGAATTGGACGTATGCAACTACCTATGGTTGCACAATCTGCGTTACTTGGTGGGAATGTTCGCGTCGGTCTTGAAGACAACCTATACCTTGAAAAAGGTGTACTCGGTTCGAACGAACAACTCGTCGACAAAGCCGTATCGGTTCTAAACAGCGTGAACCTTGAACCAATGACACCAGCAGAAGCACGTCAACATCTAAACTTAACAGCATTTAATCAATAGAGGTGGAAGTATGAAGACATTTGCAGTAATTGGAACTGGAGTAATTGGTAACGGTTGGATCGCTCGCTTTCTAGCTAATGGTCACCGCGTACACGCATTTGATCCAGCACCAGGCGCCGAAGAGAAAACGAGATCACTATTAAGCGACATCTGGCCAACACTCGATGAATATGGGACTTCTGAGGAAGCAACGCTCGACAATCTAACGTTCTTTGAAACATTGGAAGAAGCTGTTGAGTCTGCGGATCTAATCCAAGAGAATGTTCCTGAGCGCGAAGAATTAAAGAAGTCTGTGTTGAAACAAGTCGATGCCGCGACAAAACCAGATGCCATCATTGCATCTAGCACGTCAGTACATGCCTTCTGTTCTTCAAGAAGCCTGCGAGCACCATCCAGAACGTGTCATTGTTGCGCATCCGTTTAATCCGGTTTATTTGATCCCCCTCGTTGAGATTGCGGGCGGTAAACAGACAGACCGTGCTTACATGGAGAAAGCCCAAGAACTTTATGATCATATGAATATGAAGCCACTCATGATGAGCGGTGAAATTGATGGGCATATCGGCGACCGTCTGATGGAAGCCCTTTGGAGAGAAAGTCTTCACATCGTCAATGACGGCGTGGCAACGACCGAAGAAGTCGACAAAGCCATCGTCTACGGGCCGGGTCTTCGTTGGGCACTAATGGGACCGTTCATGACCTTGCACCTCGCTGGAGGGAACGAAGCATGCGCCATATGTTGGAACAGTTCGGCCCAGCATTAAAGCTTCCATGGACACGACTTGTCGCTCCAGAATTGACGGAAGAATTAAGTGAAAAAGTCATTCAAGGAACGAGCGAACAATGTGGCACTGTCCCTGTACAAGATCTCGAACACCGCCGGGACCGTTTCTTAATTAAATTGATGGATCTACTCGAAGAAGAAGGGTTCTGGCCATCAGAAAGGTTGATTGCTTATGAGAGAAAGTAAGACAGTTTGGAATGGCAGTGTGCTCGCTGAGTGGGTCGATTACAACGGTCACATGACCGATGCCGCCTATGCCACAGTGTTCAGCCATAGCTTAGACGCCTTATGGAGACGATCGGGCTTGATGCAGCTGGACGCAAGAAGCATACGTACACGATTTTTACGTTAGAAGCGCACATTAAGTACTTGCAAGAAGCTCATGACCAGGCGCCTTTGGAAACAGCCGTAACGGTCTTAGATCAAGATGCCAAACGGATGCACCTTTGGTTTGAAATGAAGAATGCAACCGGTGATGTGATTGCAACGAGCGAACAAATGGTCATGGGGATGGACGAATCCACTGGCAGACCAGGACCATTTCCTGAAGACGTGAACGATCTGATTCAACAATTACCAACATTAAATCAACCGACTGGCCTAATGGTGCAAATGTGCCGATGGGCATTCGCAGAAAATAAAAAAACGGAAGTCCCGCCATCTTTGTGAGCGGGACTTCCGTTTTTATTAGCTAGTTAATACGATTCATCGTCTGTTATTGTTGTGACAAACAGACGGTACAAGTTGTCAGGCATTTTAATGAGTCCCTCAACGTTCTCTGCTTGCGCATAGATGTTGTCTTGATGAGCGAGGTACACCATCGGCGCTTCTTCTACGATGATGGCCTGTGCATCATGGTACATTTGTTCACGCGTGTTCACGTCTGTTTCTTGACGAGCATCAAAGAGCAATTCATCGACCTCCGCATTCTCGTAGTACGTTCGGTTGCCAGAACCTCCCCAGTTATCGGAGTGGAACGGGTTATACAGCCCGTTATCACTATCACCAGAAACGGCGGTCCAAGACATAATCATCGCTTCATGACTTCCATTCGCCGTTCCATCAAGCAATGTTCCCCACTCTAACGACTCAATATCGACCTGTACACCGATCTCAGAGAGTTGATCCTGAATGATGACTGCCATCTGCTGTGTGACTTCGTCTGCGTCGCCGACCCATAGTGTAAACTGAAGATCGGTTTCCCCGATTTCTTGTAACAATGCTTCAGCAGCTTCTGGGTCATAGTCGATGCCTTCTAACCCTTCATCATAGCCGAAGATTAAATCGCTAATCGGAGCGGTTGCGAGCTTTCCATTTCCTTGCAAGATTCCTTCAAGTAACACTTCCTTATCAATCGCCATCGAAATCGCTCGACGAACGTCTTCATCTGCAAACGTCTCATGTTGATTATTGAATCCAAGGTAGGTCATTCCTAAGCTTGGCCCACTCACGAGTTCTACATTCTCAGTGCTTTCCACTTGATTCGTATTGAGCGGACTAATTGTATCCGCTACATGGGCTTCACCGTTTGCGACCATACCAATTCGCGTTAATTCTTCTGGTACGACTTTGAACGTCACCGTTTCAATAGAAACGTCATCGCCCCAATAATCAGGGTTTCTCGTAAGGACCGCTTCATTCCCTTGATACCAATGCGTTAACGTAAACGGACCTGTCCCAGCGGTTTCAGTATCGAGATTGAATTCGTCATTTTCTGCCGCCTCAAGTGCCTTCGGACTAATAATACTCCCACCATTATGAGCTAAGTGCGCGGGCAAAGGCGCAAATGGATACGACGTCGTAATCGTCACTTCATACTCACTTTCAACATCAATCGATTCAATCATGTCAAATAAAAACGCACGAGGCGAAGCAACATCAGGATCAATTACCCGCTCAAGTGACAGCTTTACCGCCTCTGCCGTCATCGGTTCCCCGTCATGAAAGATAATGTCTTCTCGAAGTTCAAAGGACCACGTATGCTCATCAATTTGCTCAAACGATTGAGCCAAATGCGGCTGCACGTCCATGTTCTCATCCATGATCGTTAGATTTTCATAAATCTGACTTCTCACTTGTGTGGATGCCGTATCATTAGATCCGTGCGGACTCAAATCAACCGCATCACTAGACATCGCAAAAATCAAATCTCCACCCGTAGCGCCGTCCGCATCTGAAGTTCCATCATCTTGATCATCTACCTCTTGACTGCAGCCGACGATGATACCGACTGCACTAACGAGTGCCCCAATCTTCCAGAGCCTACTCATGACTCTGCTCCTGCTTCTAGGACAAATTCTTTAACTAGTGCCATAAACCGCTCATACTCGTCGAACATGACGCGATGACTGCTCTCTTCAAACAGCACATACTTCGCCCCTGGAATGGACGCTGCAACCGCTTCATTCGCTGAAGGTGGTGTAATCCAGTCATGCGCCCGCAATGACGAGCGTAGGAACCGTAATCGCTGCATTGCTCTTCGTATAATCCATCGTCTTCATAAAGCCACCGAACCCTTGGTTTAATGCACGGAAGTTACGCTTCGTCTTCGGCCGCGGTCTTGCGCCTTCACGTTGCACCCGCACAGAATAAAACGTACCCATCAACTCATAAAATTGAGTTAGCTGTTCATCGGATTGAAAATCACCCGCCCACAACGTCTCGCAAATGGCCACTTGTTCCGGTGTTCCCTTCTCTTCTACGATTGCCTTCGCTTCCGCTAGAAACGTCGAATTCGGAGCCGTCGTTACGAGCAACAAGCCAGCAAGATGCTCACCATATTCCTTTGCATACGCTTGTGCAACCATACCGCCATACGAATGACCGAGAATCCAGACTTTCCCCAATCCTAGATGCTGCCTAAGCGCCTCCAAATCTTCCACATTATTATCAATATGTAGCGTCTCTTCAGGCGCCTCGTCGGAGAACCCACATCCACGTTGGTCCACATAAATCAACTGCATCGTACCCGTTAACGCTTCAAAGGACGGCTTAAACCCGATATGATTCCCACCTGGTCCCCCGTGCAGGACAAAGCAGACGGGCTTTCTTACCAACTCCCCGCCTCTCACCTCAACTTCAGCACCATCCACATCAAAATACAACCTCGTTCCATTCACCGATGCGTACATTCTCTCTACCTTCTCTCGTAATAATTTTCTGAATATAATTATTAGAATACTGAATTCTGGATACTTTGTAAATGTCGATGGGAGGATTCTTCACAGAATAGGGATATACATTCGTCAATTAAAAGATCAAAAGCAAAAATAACCCTCAAAGATCTAAGATCCTATGTGGGTTATTTTTATCACTACTCTTCATCTTTCACAGTAAAATTAGTTCCTCACCCTTCAAACCTATCTTTAGATTAATAGCTATACGACCTTCTTCATGTATGCATCTTTGGTCTAATCGACTTTAAGGAAAATTAAATATCATAAGTTTAATGACATTCATAGGATTTACTATTCCTACTAATTTAGAATGTTGTTTATGCTTTTTTTAGAGGATCGTGAGTTGTACTTGAATTAGTAAGCCGTTCAATCTCTTCTTTTGACAATCCGAGCAGTTGTTCAAAGATTTCTTCGTTATGTTGCCCCATCTTCGGTCCAGGCTCATATTCTGGTGTAAATGATTCACACTTTATTGGTGTTCCAAGCATTTCTAATTCACCAAAGTTTTCGCTATCTACTTTTACAATCATATTCCGCTCATGTACGATGGATTGATTAAGTGCTTCTTGAATACTGTTAACTGGAGCAATAGGTACTTTTCCTTGCAATCGAGATAACCACGTGTTCTTCGTCTCTGTTAAAAATATCCGTTCTAATTCAGTAATTAATGTTTCCTTATGATCAAACCTTGATTGAAAATCCTTGTAACGAGTGTCGTGTAGTAAATGTTCTGCATCGATTTCTTTACATAGAATTTGGAAAAACTTCTCTTTGTTACACATAATCATCATGTAACCTGTCTTCGTTTCAAATAGTTGTGAAGGGACAAGCGTTGGGTGTGCAGAACTCGTCGTACGTAACGGTTCGTACCCTTTATTTAAATGCCAAATTGCTAGGTAATTCAACACGGACAGTGATGTATCAAACAACGATACATCAATATCATCCCCTTTGCCTTCCGCTTTCGCTTTATATAAGCCAATCATCAGACCTAATGCAGCCATCATCCTGTCGAAAAATCTACAATTGATATTCCATACTTTGTAGGAGGACCACCTGGTTCACCAGTGAGTGACATATGCCCGTTCATCGCTTGTAATAAATAATCATACGCCGGTTCTTTTTTCATTGATCCTGACGTTCCAAATCCAGACAAAGAACATGTAACAATCTTTGGATTGATATGCTTTAGTTGTTGATACGTAATCCCTAATCGCTCTGGAACATCACCGCGAAGATTATTAAAAACGGCATCTGATTTTTCAACAAGCTTTAGGAAAACATCTTTGCCTTCTGTTGATTTCAAATCAAGGGTGATGCTTTTTTTATTCCGATTTAAAGATTGAAAAAACAAGCTATCTTCATTCTCAGAATATGGAATGACTGATCGTGAAACATCTCCACCAGAATTAGGGTCTTCAATTTTGATGACTTCAGCACCCATATCTGCTAAATGAAGTGTTGCAAATGGACCAGCCCCATATTGTGAAATTGCTATTATTCGCACACCACTTAACGGCCCCATCGTTCATCCTCCTCTATCTAATGTGTAATTCGTTTATGTGTATAAGGTCTTTGTAAATAATCTGCCTTTGAAATTAACAACTTACGTTGATAGCTCATTACATCTTCTTCTCGTTGATTTGTTATAACGGTTTCCACTCTAACGATTCCACGATCATTTTTACTTGATGATTCTCGCTTAGACAAAATTTTCGTACTTGCATAAAGTGTATCTCCTCGAAATGTTGGTTTTAAATGTTTCACATTTTCATATTCAAGCATTGCAATGGCTGCACCGCTAATATCATTCACTGTCATTCCAACAGCAATTGAAAATACGAGTGTTCCATTCACAAGGTTTTCCCCAAAGTTGGTTTGAGAAGCAAAGTGGGAATCAATGTGCAATGGATGTTGATTTAAGGCCATTAAACTAAAGAACAAATCATCTGCTTCAGTAATTGTTCTTCCTGGCCAATGCTTAATGACATCGCCTTCTACAAAATCTTCAAATGCGCGTCCAAACGGGGTATGAATAATAGTCATGTTCATCAATCTCCTTGATTTATATTTTGTATTTTTCCGTTAAACTTTTACTAATAATTATTTTTTGCAATTCATTTGTTCCTTCACCAATTAACATTAATGGGGCATCACGATAATAACGCTCAACCGCAAATTCTTTCGTATAACCATAACCTCCATGAATTCTCATGGCTTCTTCTGCATTTTTAAATCCTGCCTCTGTTGCATATAACTTAGCCATACCTGCTTCTAAATCTGATCGTTCACCATTTTGCAATTTTTGAGCAGCATTTTGCGTTAATAACCTGGCTGCTTCCAACCGTGTCCCCATCTCCGCAAGCTTTAATTGAATGGCTTGATGTTCACCAATAGGTTTACCGAAGGTTTTACGTTCTTGAGTATATTTGATAGAGTCTTCAAATGAAGCGCGTGCAAGACCTACCCCTCTTGCTGCAACATTTACTCTACCAAGTTCAAGTCCGCCTAGAACTTGCTTAAATCCTACTCCCTCTTTCGCTCCAATTAGTGCTCCCTTTGGCACTTCGTAATTCTCAAACAGAATTTCACACGTCTTAATTCCTTTGTAACCAAGTTTGTCGATGTCTTTTGTACAAAAAACCATCACCTTTTTCTGCTATAAACAAGCTAATTCCCTTGTATCGAGGCGTTACCTGCAGATCAGTTTTTGCTGCTAAAATAAACGTGTTCCCATATCGAGCATTTGTAATCCACATTTTCGTGCCATTAATGACATAACGCTCACTTTGAAGAACTGCTTTCGTAGCTATATTTTGAATATCTGTCCCCGCATCAGCTTCAGAAAGTGCTAATCCTCCACGTAGTTCTCCTGTTGCAAACTTAGGTAAATAATGATCTTTTTGCTCTTTTGTACCGTATTTCTCAACAATATGAGCCATAATGAGGTGGCTATTTAAAATGCCCGAGACACTCATCCAATACCGTGTAATTTCTTCAATCACTAAGCTGTACGTTACATAATCTAACCCAATTCCCCCGAATTCTTCTGGAATTGTAAAGCCGAAAAACCCTAACTCTTTCATTTTCTCAACAATGTCATGGGGATACTCATCAGCATGCTCTAATTCCATCGCTACAGGAGCAATTTCTTTTTTACAAAAGTCTTTTACGACGTTCAGAATTTGTTGTTTTTCTTCACTCAAGAGAATTGTCGCCATTTCTTAACCCCTCCATTAAATAAATCTTGTTCGTTCAATTGATTTATTTCATTGATATTTTCTAAATTTCTTATTGTTTCAATAATTGTTGTTTGTTGATCAAATGAATAGATCGGTTCTGTCACATAACGGAACTTTTCAATTAACTCATCCCATGTTAGTGGATTTTCTGGATCACCTTTTGGGTAATCAATCTCATCGTAAAATGTCCCTCGAGTCGTTTGAATCGATACCCGAGCTGGCCATTTTATCGGGAAATTCGAATCTAATTTTGGCTCATGTCTACAATGAATGTTCTTCATCATTTTTGTAACTGCATCTTGCTGGATAACACTATTTTCATATTGCTCTAACAGTGTCTTTCGATACAAAACCGCTACCGCTGCGCCGTAATGCATACTAAATTGGGCATCTTCGGTAGATTGAGGGTTGCGCTTAATCTCCTCTGGCAATGCAACAATTGGCAATGCGGTTTTCACAAGATCAATGGTCACCGATTCGACCTCATCTGGTTGAATGTTGTGTTTGTTAACAAGAGATAAAATAATATCTAACGGAGCCTGCTTATACCGACAACATGCATGTGGTTTAATACTCGTCTTTAAGACATAACTCTCTTTCAACTTAAAATCGTTACCAATTGAGGTTAGAGAATAATCACTTGCATAACTCTTTGCAAAACCACGATCTCCTTCAATAATCGTTTTAGGTCCTGTAAAGCCGAGTGAAGCTATGCCAGATGCAAATAGCCCATTGTGCGCAGCCCATCCTGGATGAAATCGTTTCGTCCACGTGTCCGTATTCAAAAATTCCATCGATGCGGATGTTTGACTTCCCCCAACTCCATACGCATTGACCGTTTCTTCAACACTCAAATCCATGAGTTTCGCTGATGTGGCAATTGCCCCAAATGTTCCTACGAGTCCTGTCGGGTGAAATCCTCTTGAATAAAGGCTTGAGGGATTCATCGCTTTTCCAATTCTCCCCATGACTTCGTATCCAAGAATGGATGCAACGAGAACATCTTTTCCGCTTCGCTTGCTGTTGACACTTTGAGCAAGAGCTGTAGGAAAGATCACAACGGCAGGATGTAGGGATGCTTCGTTAATGACATCATCAAGCTCAAGACTGTGCGCTGCCGCCCCATTTAATAACGCTGCATAGTGTGGTTGATAGGTTTCCCCATCATTTCCAATAACAACGCCATTCCCTGTTAAACCTTGACGTTTAACATAGTTTAGAATGGGTGCATTTGATTCATAGTGATTTCCTCGAGCCGCTAAACCTACAAAATCTAATAATAGATACTTCGTTCGATCAATGACCTCTTCTGATAAGTCATCGAAGGTCAATGCCTTTGCCATTTTAGAAAGTTCTGTCGTAATCGTCATGGTTTCATCCTTTCTCGTCTCTTAGATTAATAATTGCAAATTCAATGCCAACGGTTATGCTTAATTTATTCAATCCAACGTTTCAAAACGTTCCACTTCTTTTCGCTGATGAAACGTTATAGCAACCATAATGAAAAGAATGGGAAAAATGTAATTAAAGCTAGACCAATGATTCTTACAATATAGAACGGTGCCACTCCTTGAACCACTTCCCCAATGCTAAGCTTCGTTACTCCACTCATCACAAATAAATTTAAGCCGACTGGCGGTGTAATCGTTGCAATTTCAACATTTGCGACCATAATGACTGCAAAGTGAATCGGATCTACTCCCATTCCAATTGCAATTGGGAATAAGATTGGTGCTAAAATTACGATTAAAGAAATGCCGTCTAAGAACATGCCAAGCAACAACAAGATAATATTCACGATAATAAGAAACATCCACACAGGCATATCAATCGATTGGATAAAACCTAAGATACTAGTCGCTACACCCATTCTCGTTAAGATAAAACCGAGTAACGTTCCTCCAATCAACACTAAATAAATCATAGCTGTAGAATGAATGGTGTTTTTTAGAATCGTTGGTATATAACCGATTCGAATCGTTTTATAGATCATTAAACTAATGAATAACGCATAAATTGCCGCAATGATCGAAACTTCTGTAGGTGTAAAGATTCCTAAATAAATACCACCAAGAATAATCACTGGCATTAATAGAGCAAAAAAGCTCCCTTTGAAATTACTTTTCACTTCTTTAACTTCGATCGGTCGTTGTATCCGTAATTATAACGCTTCGCCAAGATGTAGGTCATAACCACAAGCAATGCACCTTCTAAAATTCCAGGTGTTATCCCTGCAATAAATAAATCCTTCACCGGTATTCCCATCATGCTTCCAATTAAGATAAACACTAAGCTCGGAGGAATCATTAGACCGAGTGTTCCCCCAACCGAAACTAAACCAGCTGTAAATTTTTTCGTGTAGTTTTCTTTTAACAGTGAATTTGTCACGGCTTTTCCTAATGCAGCTGTCGAAGCAACACTTGAGCCACTTATTGAAGCAAAGAAAATCGATGCAAACATCGCACCAACACCTAATCCCCCAGTAAATCTCCTCATAAACGATCCAAAAAAGTTAAGTAAACGGTCGGCTAACTTACCCTCCATCATAATGTTCCCTGCTAAGATGAAGAATGGAATCGCTAAAAACGTATAACTATCTACTGCATTAAACATCTCGTGCGCAACGACGGATATTGGGATCCCTTGGTAAATTAGAAGTAAAAGAATACTCGCTAATCCAATAGCAATTCCGATTTGCATCCCCGATGCTAACAAAACGATGATGACAAGAAGACTAATTGCAATAAGCATTTTCTTTACCCCCTTTACATGTTTAGATCAATTCTTTAATCTCTTCTTCCGACTCAATCGATTCAATTGGTTGATTTTTAACCCCTCTGTAAATAAGCTCAAGATAATAGAAGATTAATAAAACACTTGCGATAATCATAATTGACATCACTGCCCATATCGGTAACTGTAACGTCGTTAAAGATGATTGATGGGACACGAATGCATGGTGAACGACAAGAATACTAGAATATAAAATAAACACCGCGAAGATTAAACTAAACACATGCGCAACGATAAAAATATATCGTCTCGTTTCTTCACGAATTAGATTCGTAATTAACTGAATTCTTAAGTGATGTCCATATTTACCCGCATGTGCGATCATCAGCATAATTGACCAGATCATGCAATACACCCCAACTTCATTTGCCCAATCAAAGGAGTGATTTAATAGATTTCTTTGTACGGCTTCATAAAAAGTTATTGACGCAGACAGGATGAAAAGCGTAATGGAAATCGGAAATAAAACTTTCTCTTCAAACTGTAATATCCACTTAAAGATCACTCACTCTCCTCCTCAACCGTTCTCTCCAACTGTAAAAATCGGTCATAGAGCTGTTGATTCTCTTCTCCAAATTTCTCAACAGCTGGTTGCATGTCTTCTTTCATTTTTTCAATATTTTCTTCAGTTTCTGTATGAATCGTAACGCCTTCTTCTAATAATACCTCAATGATTTCTTCTTCTTTTTGCATCGCCTCTGCCCACTGTCTTGCTGCAATTTCTTGAGCCAATGATTCGACCTCATACCTGTAGTCTTCAGGCAAGTCATCTAACCAACGTTGATCAAACAAGATCGAATAGGTTTGTACATTTTTTCCAGGAGCGTGATAACCATATTCAACTGAAGTACCTAATACTGTTAACCAACCATCTGCTGATGTAAAAACAGCATCAATGACACCTTGTGATAATGACGTCGACATCTCAGAAGCAGAAATCGCGACCGCTGAATACCCTAACGTCTCAGCTAGATTCAACAAGAACACACTGCCCGTAAGCCTGACCTTTTTTCCTTTTAAATCTTCCATGCTCGTTAGTTCTTCACGTTCTGAAATATACATTAAATCGGATGAGCGAATTAATCCTTGTATACTAATATCTTGATCCGTGAGTAATTCCGATAGGATGTCAACGAGCTCTAAACGATAACCCGTCTTTAACATGTTGTCATCTGTGATCGCAAACGGTAGCGCTAAAATCCCAAAACCATTATCAATCGATTCTAGTTGTGAAGAAATGGGCCAGACACTGTGCACTGCTCCTGTCCCTAAGGAACGGACAGCTGAGATATCCTTATACAATTGACCTGCAGCAAAAAACTCAACCTGAATTCCCCCGTCAGTACGCCTTTCGATTTCTTCTGCGAATTCCATCATCAGTTGACTTTTAAAATGTGATTCAGGTACTTCACTTGTCATAATCATTTCATACGTTTTCTCTGAGCTTGTAGCCACAGAAGTCTGCCCTGTACACCCCGACATCAATGTAAGCGCTATCAATATTGAGTAAAAAAAAGACCGTTTCATCACATTCTCCCTTCATTTCCGTGTCTTACCATAGAAGGATTGCAATTCTCGTGCCAATACAATTCTATCGATGAATCAAACAATTTGAAATCGAGACCTGTAGAAATTCCCCTCTCTGTTTCATTTATGCAATGCCGTCAGAAACAAAATGAAACGAAATGATATACATTTCGTTTCATTTGATCAACTATACGATTCAACGCTGTTATGAAGTTGGCACTTGAATTGCAACTAATCGAGTATGCTGTACTTTTTCATCTTACGCCATAAGGTTGTTCTAGAAATTCCAAGTTCTTCAGATACTTTCGATTTATCCCCTTGGTGTTCAAGCAGTAACTTTACGATGTTACTTTTCTCGTGTTCTGTTAAATCGATGTGTTTAAGACTTGTCTTTTCTTCTTGCCTTGTGAGTGTTCCGGAGGTGTTTAATGAAATAAATTCTGTAAGGGTTTCATTAAATGATTCAATAAGCACCATCGTAGTTGAGTTAGGAGGTGCTAAAGCAGTCAGTCGCAAAACAAAATTCTCTAATTCTCGAATATTCCCTGGCCACGTGTACTCTTGCAATAACGCCTGATTTGCATTCACCATATCTCTTGCTTGTGTTTCGTCAATGCCATTTTGAATGAGCAAATGTACGAGTATAAATAAGATATCTTTCAAGCGTTCCCTAAGTGGTGGAATTGTAATGTTAAGTACATTGATTCGGTAGTATAAATCTTCTCGAAACTCACCTCGGTGGATAAGTTCGAGCAACGATTTATTTGTGGCGGCGATAATTCGTACGTCCAAAGGGACGATTGTTTGACCGCCTAAACGGATAATCTCTTTCTCTTGCAGGACACGCAATAAGCGAACTTGTAATTCTAAAGGAATCTCTCCAATTTCATCTAAAAAGATGGTTCCGTTTTGCGCTAATTCAAAGTATCCCGCTTTGCCATTCTTACGAGCACCTGTAAATGCACCTTCTTCATAACCGAACAATTCACTTTCTAGAATATTGGAAGGTATGGCAGCACAGTTCACCGGTAGAAACGGACGATCTCTACGCTCACTTCTCATATGAACGCTATGCGCTAACAACTCTTTACCTGTACCCGTTTCACCATAAATGAGAATGGGCGCATCAGAATTCGTCGCATATTGAATGGACTTCGCAACGACCTTTTTCATGACCGTCGATTCATGTACAATATTCGCGAATTTGTACTTCGAATGTAAGGTTACTCGTTTTTTGTGGAGGCGATTTGTTGAACGATCACTCAGCGTTACTAAATGACCATAAATCCGTTCTTGGTAAGTAATAGGAAAACTTTGGATTTTACTGTTATACGATTCTTTTTTAATCAACGAGGAATTAGGCATATGGATCAAATCATGAATAAACTTCCCTACAATTTCTGCTTTTGACATGTCTTTAAAAAACATGAGAGCAGCATGATTCACGTCTAATACAATGAAATCTTGATCAACAAATATTGCGGGTTCGGTTTTAATATCGAATAACGTTTTCACTAATTGTGTGTTCATGATTGCATTTTTTTTGGAGATAGCAAATTGAAACGCTTTCATGATTTCAGCTCGAAGTGTATCTAAGCTATACACAAGCGTATTCGGAAATTCTAACTGTTTTGCAACATCACAGATTGATGAGGTTGAAACGACGGAGTGGATTCCTTGCTCTTTCACTTTTTTCACTTTTTTATAAGCGTCATCCATATTGTCACAACGATAATCCGTAATCTCAATATCTAATAATAGTTGATAGCTATAAAGATCATAGCCATGATCACGATAAAAGATTGTAGCTATCTGATCACCGTACGCTTTTGCCTTGACTAATGAGCGCACTAAGTCTGCTTCAGAAAACTTCAAAGAGTATACAGGAACAAGTTGCGTTAGTTCTTCGAATTCTTCAACAATAAAATCTAAATGTGCACCACTTGTGATGACTAAATCATAATCAATCATTTTATCGACCGTGATGTGCTCCCAAACGTTACCGAATTCTACTTCTAGAACGACAAGCTTCATCGGAATGTTTAAGAGCTCACTCACTTCATAAAAGAGATGTGAAAAATTCGAATGAGTAATGACCAACGTATTAACGACCAAAAACAATCACCCTTCCAAAATTATGTTATGAATGGAGAGATCTTATGAGTATTGCTTACCTTTTTGTTCCTGGTTCAAGTGAAAAGAAAATTGCAAAAAGTTTCGAAAGTAAGGCAGATGTTGTTATTATTGATTTAGAAGATAGTGTCAAAATAGAAGAGAAAGTTGAAGCGAGACGATTAATCTCTACAGCAGTTAACAACATACCCAATCATAAGAAACGTACATTCTTACGGGTGAATGCCATGAATACCCCTTGGATTCAAGAAGACATCTCACTTGCCCAACAGTTAAAACTTGATGGTATTATGATACCAAAAGTTGAGGAAGCAAGTGACATCATTTGGGCTCAAAACCAAACCGAACTTGAAATTATCCCGCTTATAGAATCAGCTAGAGGAATTCTTAACCTTAAAGACATTATTCTCGCAAGCACAACAACAAAACGCATTGCGTTCGGGTCTGTTGACTATGCATTAGACATCGGAGCGGAGTGGACCGCTGAAGGAGAAGAACGGAAAATCGCAATGAACACGTTAGTTTTACTATCACGATACTATAACTTAGAACCTCCAGTAGATGCGGTCTACCCCGACATTCATGATCAAGAATCGTTGCAACGTGACGCCAAATTTGGAAAGCAACTCGGTTTTTTCGGGAAAATGGTCATTCATCCAAAGCATATTGACTGGGTAAACCACGTCTATCAACCTTCTAAAGAGCAAATTGAATGGTGTCAATTAGTCGTGCAAGCCTATGATGATAACAATCAAGACGGTGCGTTTCAATTAGACGGTAAACTCATTGATTTGCCCATTTACATGAAAGCTAAGCGAACACTCGCCATGGTCAACAGACAACTAGTCGATCACTAGTACCGTGTGGAAATGACCTCTATGACAGATGGTTACAATCGCATAACAACCAGTACTCTTCACCTTACAATGTTGTATGAACAATTTAGCATTCGTCTAATCATCCGTTATAGTTCAAATCTGATACTGGCTATCAACCAGCTTAAGAATCTGATTATAACCATCATTCTCTATGGAGGTCTATTCATAATTACAGCAAGACGCCAGCCTAAGAAAAGCTGGCGTCTTACGTTTATCTTTCTCCACTGAACCAATCACAACCATTATGCAAACTTAGCCATAAAGTAAAAGGACACAGTAATCAACGTGCTTAGCGTCCAATGTGGAGACACTGTCACTTGTTGACCGGTTAAATTGTAAAGATTCGTAAAATTCACTCTTCCCAGAAAGATAGAATAACATTAGCACGAGTATGTACGGACTTAATGAACTAATAATCGTGATGATTTTATTCGTATCAAGCACGAGCGTTAAGATGAGCACAAGACTCATAAATAGATAACTAGGACAAGGTCAATGACCGGTCCAAGATACTTTCCACACAGATGGTAAAGGACCTTCTTATGATTCTTTACATTTAACTGATCACCGAGTCGAACGAGGTGGTAACCGAGAATGCAACTAAATCGCTGTTATGTCGTTAGTCGCCAATCAAAAAAGAGCCTCATAGGCTTGAGGCTCTTAACAGAACTTATTATTTACGGAGTGCCATACCAGATTAAAAATGTTTGTAAGCATTGACCTGACTAATAGAAAATCACCATACCCTTTGATACTTCCATTGATCTCTTTCATAGATAAGTTGAAAAATATCAGGGTTACGAAGCCCTTGCCAGTCTGAGAAGTCAAACTCCCCAATCGTCTTTAATAACAACGACAATACTACTCCGTGTGTAACGACAACCGTATTACCAGAGTGCTGTTCTTTGACGTGCTCTATGACTTCCACGATTCTATTCTGAGCTTCAACACTCGATTCTCCACCCTCATATTTCAATTCCATATCTTCAAATGTCGCTTGTAATTTCTCTAGCCAGTCCGGTTCATTCTTCGTGCTTAACACGCGTTCTGACAACAAAGTCGTTGTTTCTATTGAAAGCTTGTTTTGCCTAGCAAATGGCTTAATCGTTTGGAATGCACGCTCATATGGACTAGAAATGATGTGACTTATATTCTTGTTTTTAAAAAATTTCGCTACCTCAAGGGCTTGATTACGCCCTTGAACTGTAAGCTCTGCTTCTGGCGCCTGTCCTTTAGCTTCACAATGCCTGACTACATAGATTACACGAATGTTCATCACCCCTCACACTAGAATTGTTCAAACATCAACATTAGACTAAGGTTGCAAAGTCTGACGTCCTCTCTTACTCGTTCTCACAATATTAATGATCAGACTCACAATCACAATAAACCCAATGTACCCTAATAATGGGTAAACGGTATTTACAAGATCCACAAAACCGATAAAGCCAAAGCTTAAACCGAGAATACATGTAACTACGACCGCTCCTCTGTAACCATTCGTTTTCGGCTCAAAAAAGCGTACTAAGAACGTGTAAAAAGAAGTAGCTGCTGTACTATAAATCATCATGAGTAAACCAAGTGCCATGAAGAACCCTACAACTGGGTTGAATTCATTAGCCAATAAGAGAATTGGCATTTCAGCTTGGTGAACGCGGTCTAAGTTCAAGTAAACCCCTAACGCTACAATAATCGCAATGACCCCTAGGGCAACCCCACCTAAGATCGCACCATTCCGAACGCCTCTCTTATCTTTTTCAACTGAACCAACGACAACCATAATGGCAAATCCGACCATAAAGTTAAAGGATACGCTAATTAACGTACTCAGCGTCCAATGCGGAGACACCGTCAATTGTTGACTTGCTAAGCTTTCGAGAGTCGCAAAATTGGCTTGGCTCGCAAAGATTGAATAAATAACGATAATAAACAGTAGTACGAGTATGTATGGACTTAACGAACTAATAATGGTGATGATTTTATTCGTATCAAGCACAAGAGTTAAGATGAGCACAAGACTCATAAATAGATAACCCCAAATTGGCGCAAGACCGAACGATTGCTCAAATAGCGAACCACTCCCAGCAATCATAATGGCGCCTAGTCCAAACAAGAAAAAGGTTAAGACAAGGTCAATCACCGGTCCAAGATACTTTCCACACAGATGATAAAGGACCTTCTTATGGTTCTTCACATTTAACTGATCACCTAGTCGAACGAGGTGGTAACCGAGAATCGGCAACAAAATCATCGTAACGGCCGTACCGACAATTCCCCACACACCGTGACTTACAAAGAATTGCAACATCTCTTGCCCTGAAGCATAGCCCGCACCAACAACCGCGCCCACATACACCCCAGCAACACGTAGCGTCGTCTTCACTGCCTTCAACTCCTTATGTACACAAAACTCTACGCATACACTTACAATTATAATTCTCTATATAATAAATATTTAAATAATACTTTACTATTTTATTATTTAAAGTCAACTAAATCGCTGTTATGTTGTTAGTAGCCAATAAAAAGAGCCTTATATGCCTAAGGCTCTTTTCTAAAAGTGAAGTTCATTTGGTTTCCTACCACTATCTATTATCCAGCATCAATCAAATAACGATACAGATGATGTTCAACGGGTTCTTCGAGTTGAATATTCACATGGACAATTGGCTTTTGATCTGTACCTTCACCTATTGTCGTCTGAATTGCTGTTTCTTCTTGACAGATCCCTTTACCTAGATAATAAAAGTCAGTACCTTCAGCTTTATCTTTTTTCACAAAGATATGGAGATCAATACCTAGTTGATCAGCATTCAATATCGTACTTACTTCAGGAGAACTCTTTTTCCTATTGCGCTTCGTACTCCACTGAAAAATATCTCTACTTATAAACTCCTCTTGATAATTTATACTGTCCTCATCATCTTCTGCCTTGTGATAATCAACAAAAATTGGGCACGTTCCATGCTTTGTTTTGTATCCATACACAGTTGATGATTCATCCTTATCCCAGTTCAACAATTTACACGCATCTCTTCTAGAATACTTTTGATTAATTGTTAATGGTCGCTCTTTATCGTAACGGCTACTTTTCGCTTTAGCACAGTGAACTAAATCTACCAACATCTCTTTAAAAAAAGAATTGTTTCTTATACTAGTCCCTAAACTTTCATTAAATGAATAACAATCATTATCCATCTCAACAACTGGCTTGTTGCCATACTTCGATTTATCTCGATCAACAAAGAACGATAAATTTAATATTCTCTCCACTGAGCGTATAGTCTCTTCATCAACATAAATTTCAAGCTCGTTTAACAACGCTTCATAGTTTTGTTTCGTAACAGAGAAACGATCTAGCAACAGATCTAATAAATAAATTTCATGTTTTCGCTTTCCATTTAACACTTCTGCTGAAAGCATAGTTAAAACAGCTTGTTCATATGCTGACAACACCGGAATGTCTTCTTTCATCTTCAATAGAAAGTGGTAGTAGTTATCATTTTTATTCGCTATCACATAAGGGTCTACTGAACGATGATCAACAAAGTCCTTTAACCAAGGTGCCCTACCTAATCTGTTTTTTAGCTCCTCAAACGCATTCTTTAATATCGTTTGTTTTGTAAGGTTCGTCGCATCAATTGCATTGTAGATTCGTTGCTTGGCTATATATTCAAAGTTAATTGTCGAGACTCCACTTATATAACTCGTATCTTTTACACTCCTACGGACATTATCTTTATTTTGTGAGCGATCTCCAGATAAAGCAATTGGAATCAAATAATTATTTTGGTAATTACCAATGAAATCAATGACTGTCACATAATCCTTTGATGCATGTTTTCTTAAACCTCTACCTAGTTGTTGAATAAAAATGATACTAGACTTTGTCTGTCTTAACATGACAACTTGATTAATGCTTGGGATATCGATACCTTCGTTGAAAATATCAACTGTGATTAGGTAGTTGATGTCACCATCTTCTAATCTTTTCACTTGTTTTTCTCTTTCAAGAGCACTTGTCTCTCCTGTTAATGCGACACTAAGATATCCCATCGTTGTTAGAGCTAATGCCAATTCTTTAGCCTCTTCTTTTTGACTACAGAAAATTAACCCTCGCAATTTCTGACCTGAGTATCCGTAGTAAAATATTTTCTCTATAATATGTTTTACTCGTTCTTCAGTGACTAGCTTAACCGCTAATGTTGCATCTTCAAGTACATGACCATCAACCTCTATATCAGTCACACCGAAATAGTGAAATGGACAAAGCATGTCTTCTTCTAAAGCTTCTTGTAGTCGAATTTCATAGGCAATATTATAGTCAAAGAGTTCGTACAGGTTGTAATGATCGGTTCGATCAGGAGTTGCTGTCATGCCTAACATAAATTTAGGAGTAAAATAATTGATTACGTTTATATAAGACTGCGCACCAGCCTTATGTACTTCATCAATTAAAATATAATCAAACTCACCCGGCTCGAAACCTCGTAAATTCTCATCTTTAGAAAGAGTCTGAATCATAGCGAACACATACTTTGCATTAGATTGTTTTACAGAACCACCTATAATTTCAAAGTCTTCATCTTTGCCACCAAGTACCTTTTTATAATCACTCATCGCTTTCTTCAGAATTTGCTCACGATGAACGACGAAAAGCATTCGCTTTGGCTTAAATGCTCTTACATCAAATGCAGATAAATAGGTTTTCCCCGTACCTGTTGCTGATACAACTAACGCTTTGCTGTTGTCTGCTTCACGAACCGATTGAATTTCAGTCAAAGCGCGCTCTTGCATTTTATTTGGTGTAATCGTATATATAATATCTGATTGTTTATAAATATTCTTTGCCTCTGCAACTCGAGAGATTACCTCAGTTTGCTTAATTAATTCGTATTCCTTTTTATAACTTTGGATCCATGCATCGTTTAAGAGTGTTGATTCTTCCCAAATATTCATGAACTCAGAAATAAATTGATCAACAATATCCCCGTTTTTAAGAGAGTGGAGCTTAATATTCCACTCATGGTTAACTTTTAATGCTTTTGCAGTTAAATTAGAGCTTCCAACAATCAGCGTATAATGAGAGTTATGTTGAAAGATATAGCCTTTCGCATGAAACCCTTCGACGTTAGTAATCCTAACTTCCACATTCGTTAGTTTCATAAGTTCTTTAAATATTTCTGGTTTGTTAAAATATAGATAGTTAGATGTAAGAATTCTACCTTTAATACCCTTTGCTTTCAGATCCAGCAAATGAGATTTCAACATCGCTAAACCGCTCTCTGTGATAAAAGCAACAGAGAACATAAACGATTGACTTTTTTCAAGCTCTTCAAGAATACTAGTGAGAACACGCTGCTGATCTCTGTTCACTAGAAACTGAGGATCATAATTCGCTGCTTTCTCATATTCTTTATCTATAAAACCCTTATGTAATGAGGCCTCTAAGTTATTCGTAAAATCCCCCACGTATCAATCAGTCCTCTTTACCATGCAGAGTAATTTTTTCTATTGCTGGTATGTCCGCAGGCGCCCAATCTAAATCACTTAATTCACTACGATCTAACCACTTTATATCGATATGTTCAGTTAATACTGGTGATCCCTTTTTTAGTGAACAATAAAATGTTGTTAAATGTACGGTGCCAAAGTCGTATTCGTAAACTGTCGTGTCAATCTCAGCTCCAATCTCCACTTCACATTTCATTTCTTCTTGGATTTCACGATACAAAGCTTCTTTTGGCGTTTCCCCTTTTTCAATTTTGCCTCCAGGAAATTCCCACTTCATTGCAAGCGTTTTTGTGTTACCACGTTGTGCACACAATATCTTGTTGTCTTCTTCTATTACTGCCCCAACGACATGGATGTTTTTCTTCATTTTATACTACCACCTAGTTTATATTGTAGTTTTATAGTAATGAATCTATTTTATAAACTCAATACTTAACGATTATCATGTAAGCCCTTAGACAAGAATTATTGTACAAAAAAGTGAACTGCCATGACTTCATAGCAGTTCACTTTTATCGACTAAACCTTTTCCAACCAAGCAACACTCTCCACATGCGTCGTCTGCGGGAACATATCCACAGGTGTAATCTCTTTCACTTCATATCCACCGTCTTCAGCGAGGACTTTTAAGTCACGAGCGAGTGTCGCTGGGTTGCACGATACATAGACAATGCGCTCGGGCTTCATTTGGATCATCGTCTCTAGTAAGGCGGGGTCGCAGCCTTTTCTTGGTGGGTCGACGACGAAGACGTCGGCTTGGATGCCGTGGGCGGTTTGCCACCATGGGACGACTTCTTCGGCTTTGCCGACAGCGAAATCGACGTTCTTCATGTTGTTCAGTTCTGCGTTGTTCTTTGCATCACGGATCGCGTCTCCGATGACTTCGACGCCATAGACGTGCTTCGCTTGTTGGGCAAGGAATAATGAGATTGAACCGATGCCACAGTATGCGTCGATGACCGTTTCTTTCCCAGTAAGCTGTGCGTACTCCATGACTTTATTATAAAGCACTTCGGTCTGTATCGGGTTCACTTGGAAGAACGATCGTGGCGAGATGAGGAAGCGTACGTCGCCGATCTTATCTTCAATGGTCCGCTCGCCCCACAGTACTTCAGTTTCTTCACCGAAAATGACGTTCGTATCTTCACGATTGACGTTCTTCACGACTGAGCGTAATTTCGGAATTTGTGCTTGCATCTCTTCAATGATCTCATTGATATGTGGCAAGTGCTTTTTGTTAATGACGAAAACGATCATTACTTCACCCGTATGGTGAGAGCTACGGGCAACGATGTGGCGGACATTGCCTTCACCGGTTTTCTCATCATAAGGTGGGATGTTGAATTTCTTAAGCAATCCTTTTACGACTTGGACAGCTTGATCATTCTGCTCACCCGTAATAAGGCAATGATCCATATCAACAATTTGGTGAGAGCGTTTGGCATAGAAGCCAGCGATGAGCTCACCGTCTCGGTTCACACCGACGGGCACTTGCGCTTTATTGCGGTAGCTCCACGGCTCGTCCATCGTGAGCGTCGAATGGACCGGAATGTCACTGTTGCCCATATACTTGTGCAACGCGTTGACGATTTGTTGGCGTTTGAAGTTGCTTTGCGCGTCGAGAGACAAGTGCTGCAACTGGCAACCGCCACATCGGTCATAGATCGGACACGGTGGTTCAACGCGGTCATCGCTCGTCGTGTGTCGTTCGATGAGCCTGCCGAAGCCAAAGCCTTTGCCCGCTTTAATCACTTTGACCTCTGCCTCTTCACCAGGCAATCCGTTCGGAACGAAGAGTGGGTATCCATCGATCTTGGCGACACCTGCCCCTTCATGGGTTAGATCTTCAAAGGTGACATGATGGTATTCATTTTTCGTTACAGGTGCTTTTATTTTTTTTGCCAAATCAGGTTCACTCCACTGTCTTCATATAGTCTTAGAGTCTTATTGTACACAATGCGAAGGGAAAATTCTATGTCGATCGTCGGAACGAACGCTATTCACCATAAAAAGCCGAACTCATCCTAGAGCCCGGCTTTCCTTTGCTCTTATAACTCGTGCACATGAATCTCAATGCCATTCGCATTTGCGTAATCATGCAGCTGTGCTTGCAGTTCACTCACATTCTGAATTGAAGAAGATGTGACCGACTCACGGTCAAGCTCTTCACCAATCGTTGTGAACCATTCTTCAGAATTCGCATTCGCCTTCTTAATGGTTTCAGCGCCACTTAGCTCATCTGCCCTAAAGTGATGCCTTCAATCCCTTGCATCATAAACGAAACAAGCGTCATATCTCCTGCGATATGATTCGCAAGCTCATCCGTTGGTCGTTGCTCAAAGTCCTCTACAAGCATTTGTAGATCTTCTAGAAGGTAGTTCGCTTCATATAAGAAGTTATCCACTTCACTAATTGCATCAGCTTCTGAACCATTATCCACCGTTAAGTGATAATCCTCATAAAGCGCATATGAGTTCGGCAAATATCCGAACTCTACAACCTCATTGTCTGTCTCAACATCCGTTAATCCAGTACACGTATTGCCAAATTCATTCGGCATTGCTTCGAAACTTGATAAACAAGACAAATACGCTTTTACTGTATACTCGCCGTCAGGGACGTCCGAGAACACTGCAAAGAATTCATCCTCTGTATCTTCAGCGTTAACACCGTATACTACATCAATTAGGCGATCGCCACTATCGTATAGAAGAACAAACGGATCAAGCTGTGTAGACGGTACGTTATCCATTGTAATTGTTCCATGTACGCTAACAAGATCAAATAAGCCTTCTTGGAATTCATCGTATTCAAGCGTCATCGATTGATTGGAAGTAGACTCTTGTTCTTCTTCACGATCATCAGGCTCTTCAGCTGCACTTACGTCTTCTGCAGATTCGTCTCCTTCTGCCATTTCCTCGTCATCGGCCGACGCGAACATTCCGATAACTAAAAACGCGACAATTGCAAAAAACCACCACCGTTTATAAAACGGCTTCTTCACTTTCTTGTTTTCTTCCATTTTAAAAACTACTCCTTACCCTTATTCTAGTTTCGTTCCTCTATGTAACAAGTATGGAAAAATATAGATAAATACTTTTCAACACAATTATTAAACCTAAGGTATTTTGTACTATAAAGCAAGACTTTTTTCATTAGTATACTTCTTGTGTTCCTATCTCCCAGCCATTAATTAAAATAATTCATCTCGAGATTTCAATTGACCGAATATTTAATTTGTCTTACAATAAAATTAACAAACATAAGGGGTTGACTACATGGATATTTCGGTAACGACAACGACTTTTCACTTGTCTGATGATGACTTAAAGCAAATGGTACAGTTAGGTGTTGACTATATTGATTTTGGAACGGGCGCTTCGTTTCCTGGAGTGAAAGAGGAAGGTTTGCCAGATCTTGATGCACTGCTTCAAGAAAGACGACGAATTCAATCGTTTGGTCTAGACATTAATCGTGTCACTCTCCCTGATCTATCAGAAGCGTATATGAATGATGATGATTCTGGATTAGAGAATTCCGTTAAAGCCGTAAAGGTCTTCGGTGAAGCTGGGGTCAATATCGTCCGTCAGCGATTTGCGGGTGACACGTTTAATCATTTGACGAAAAGTTACAAAGCGACACAACGTGGAGGTGCCTTGGCGCGAGGTGAAAGTCTTGTATTTAGTGATGAACCGTACCACGTTCATTCCTTAGACGACCATGAGCATTACTGGAAGCGCTTCACCAATGCCTATTCACAGCTCGTTCCTGCTTGTGAAGAAGCCAATGTCCTTCTGGGCATGCATCCATCAGATTCTCCGTTACAAGGGACGCCCTTTGGAGGGCTTGGCTACCGAAGAATTATCGATGAATTCCCAAGTAAAAAAGTGGGCTACATTTATTGTACAGGTACACGTGCCGAAGAAGGTGGCAGTTCGTTAGTACTGGATGAACTCAATCAGTACGGAAGAAAAAAACGCTTATTCCTTATCCACTTTAGGAATGTTCGTGGTGCACTACCTACGGCAGGTGCATTTGAAGAAGCTTTATTGGATGATGGGGACATGAACATGTATAAAGTTCTCTATGAATTAAAGAAAACTGGATTCTCAGGTTGTCTAAATCCAGATCACGTTCCTGTGATGCAAGGCGACGTTCCTGACCTTGATGCAAACTGGCAATACTCGAACATCGGCTGGAGTTATCAGAGTGTTGGTTTTGCCTACTCAATTGGATATATTCGTGCTCTACTCAACGCAATGACCGAAGTTCATGGTTCATAATACAAATCCCCGTACCAGTTCGGTACGGGGATTCAGAGTGTCGAAAAAGTGCTGTTTTTTTATAAAAGAAGTGGAATGCTAATGAATTTATAAATCTGAATGCATTAAAGCAATAGACTCCGTGTTTATTTTGTACGTCCAATGCGCCCTAAAAAAGCGGCTGTCGTGGCGAAGACGCCTGCGGGATTAGCGTTAGCCGAAGATCATGTGCGAAGCACGATAGCTGAGGCAACGCCCGCGGCAAGCGTAGCCACAAAAGCCGCTTACTCATTTACGAGTACACTTTTGGTACGTTTAAGTTTCTCAACAGCCTGAATAATCCCCGTACCAGAATCGGTACGGGGATTTTTATTCATTCTATGACGCTTCATCTGCTTCTAATGTTTGAATTAATTCAGTATAGTATTCTCTAACGCCTTCCATATGTTCAAAGGCTTCTTCTCCGTCTAAATATTCGGGAATCGTGTAGTAAGACTCTGCCCGACTTTGGTATTCTTCGTTGTTTTCGACAACTTCTTTTACTGCTTGAGAGAACGTTTCGACAATTTCATCTGGTGTTTCTTTTGGAAATGCAAAGAAGAAGAACTTCTCGAATTCTATGTCGATTCCTTGCTCAGCCATTGATGGTGTGTTGTCGTATAACTCTCTGCTTTCCTCAGCCAATACGCCAACTGAGCTGAAATCACCGTTCTCAATATAATCCGTCGTAACCCCATAAGCGATCGGGATAACATCAACTTGATTTCCTAATAGAGCCACGATCTTATCTGAAGCACCACCAACATCAATTAATCGAAATGATGCGCCAGTCTCACGCTCAAATGCCATCATTTGCAGGTGGGTATAACCACCAACTTCCGTACCGAAGTATAGCTCATCAGGATTCTGTTCTGCATAGTCAGCTAGATCACTTGCATCTTGGTAAGGCGCATCTGCATTGATGATAAATGTGTCGCCCATATCAAATGTAGAAATGGCTGCAATCTTGAAGTCACGATGATCAAAGTCAGATACCCCGAACAATTGATTGATTAATAGATTGTTGTGAAAGAACAGCACTTGATGTCCATCAGCCTTGCATCTAAGATTTCCCGTGAACCAACACTCCCTCCTGCTCCAGCGATGTTAGAAACGACCATGTTCACACCCAGTTCTTCGCCGACATATTGACTTAATAACCTTGCTCCTAAGTCTGTGTCACCGCCTGCACCAGCCGGGACAACGACTTCAATCGTTTGGTTTGGGTACGATTCGACGGACGCTTCAGACACAGTCGCCTGACTCTCTCCAAATGTTGGTGTCGCTATGTTTGTCGTGAACACAATCGTCAGAATCGATGCAACTAGTAACGTGATACACGTCCACTTTACTGAAGTTTTCATCATTGATCACCTACAATTCTTCTTCGCTTCATATTATTACGAACAGCAACAATCACAGATATTAACGCAACGGCAAGAAACACAAAGGCTATTGGAGATGTTACAAATGGCGTCCAATCTCCGTTTGAGTGCATTAACCCTCGTCTAAGGTTGAGTTCCAAAATTGGTGCTAGAATAAACGCTAAGACCACAGGCATGATTGGAATTCTCAGTTTAATAAGCACATAACCTAAGAGCCCACATGCTACAAGAATGATCGCATCAAAGAGACGGTTGTTTACGCCAAAAGCACCCACAACACACAATACGATAATAATCGGCAGTAACAAATGTTGTGGTACATTTAAGATTCGTATGAAAAAACGCATACCAATAATTAACAACAACGCCATAAATGCATTTGCAATTAATAACGCTGCAAAAATGCCATACATGACATCTCCATGTTGCTCAAATAACAACGGACCTGGGTTTAGACCATGAAGCATTAACCCTCCAATGAGTAACGCCGTAACACCATCACCAGGTATACCAATAGAAAGTAATGGAACTAATGCGCCACCGATCGAAGCGTTGTTCGACGATTCCGTCGCTACTACTCCATAAGGTGTACCTTTCCCGAATTTTTCCGGTGTTTTAGATTGGTTCTTCGCAGTGGCGTACGCGATGATGTTTGCTGTTGATCCCCCTAAACCTGGTAAGATCCCAACACCAACACCGATGAGCGTTGATCGCAGCCAATTCCATTTTTGTTGAAACACTTCTCGAAATGAAATACCAATATCTCTTAGCTTATAAGCGATTTCAATTCGTTTTTTATTCTGATCGTCTTTGTTTTCTGCAGCCTTCAATATCTCTGAAATTGCAAATAAGCCAATTAAAACAGGCAGGACATCCAAGCCAGCATCTAGATCACTAAACCCAAATGTAAACCGTGGATAAGAATCAATTGGGGCCATTCCAATCATTGCTAATACAACACCTAAACAACCTGCCAGTACACCTTTTAACATGGAATTACCTGACAAACTTGTAATCATCGTTAGTGCAAAGATTGTGACCGCAAAGTATTCAAAAGGTGAGAATTCAATAGCAATCGATGCCAATAGGGGCGAGACAAAGATTAAAATAGCAAAACTTAACAACCCTGCAAGGAATGAAAAGATGATCGTTAACGTAAACGCTTTCCCCGCTTCACCATTTTGCGCCATTGGATACCCATCAAATGTGGTTGCAATACTTGATGGGGTTCCTGGTATATTGAGCAGCATCGCGGGTATAAATCCCCCAGACACCCCGCCGATGTAGAGACCAAGTAATAACGCCATTCCATTTAATGGCTCCATACCGAACGTAATCGGTAAACAAATGGCAATCGCCATCACTGCCGTCAAACCTGGTATGGCCCCGAAGACGAGCCTAATGCAACGCCAATTAGTATGATTAGTAATGTTTCTAGATTAAGTACACTTACAAACCCGTTCAAAAACAAATCAACCATCGGTTTCCTCCTATCCCAGTATTCCAACTGGCAACATTAAGTCAAATCCACTACGAAATACGTGGTAAATGACAACCGAGGCAGTCAGTGACAAACTGCTAAACATAAGAAGATTACGCTTTTCTTTTGTTGCCAATAAATAACTTTGAACGACCAAATATAAGGTTGTCGCGAGAATAAACCCTATGATCGGAAGGAAAAGTAAATACAGCAAGATCAGGACAAACGTGATCCCAACATTGACTTGCTTCGACTTCACGTTGCCTTCATCATCTTCTTTAGTTGAAGCAACTTCTTCATTACCGGCCTGTTTTCTAGCAAGGTATAATAAAACGATACTAATTAGAAACATAATCACTGAAGCAACAATCGGAAAGAAACTTGAGCTTACGCCTATAGACAGTATTGAAAGCGTATTCATATTTATTGATAAGAAAAACACACCAATAGACAAAACCAAAAAACTTAACCCTGTAACTACATTGCTTCTTCGTTCTGAAAGCATTGAATCACTTCCTCTACAAGATTAGAAGAGGGGGACAAGCCCCCGCCCTATGCTTTAACGAATACCGTCTTAATGTTCGTAAAGAACTCTTTGGCTGCTTCTCCTTGCTCTCTTGAATGAGAACTTGAATTCTTCATACCTCCAAATGGCGCTTGTAGTTCAACCCCCGCACTCTCTGCATTGATTCTAACAAGACCTGCATTCATGTCATCGATAAATGACATCATTCCACCGATATTGCTAGTGAAAATTGACGCACTTAATCCGTAATCACTATCATTAGCTAGCTCAATGGCTTCTGACAAATCGTCCACCTTGAATAAGGTAATAACAGGACCGAAGATTTCTTCTTGGGCCAAACTACTTGAATGCGCAAGATTTTCAAAAATCGTCGGCTGCATGTAAAATCCGCGCTCTTCGTATAATTGAGATCCTCCCGTTAGAAGACTCCCACCTTCAGTCACGCCTTTTTCAATATAAGCGAGACTTTTTCTAAGTTGTGGTTCAGAAGCAAACGGTCCCATCCACGTTGATTCATCGAGACTGTCTCCGACAATGATCTCTTCTGTTTGTGCAACAAGTTTCTTCTTGAATTGTTCATACACGTTTTCATGTACAATCACACGGCTCGTTGCCGTACACTTTTGACCTGTCGTTTTGAACGCACCAGAGATGGTTGCTGAAACAGCAAGCTCGAGATCTGCATCTTCACATACAATGACTGGGTTTTTCCCACCCATCTCTAATTGATATTTCGCTCCACGTGCAAGTGCTGTTGCACCAATTTCTTTCCCTGCGGTATTCGATCCGGTGAACGTAATTCCAGATACGTCTTGATGTTCAGTTAATAAGCTTCCAACTTCCCTACCTCCACTCACCATGTTAAGAACACCTTCAGGTAAATCAGCTTGTGAAAAACACTCCATAATCTTCGCGCACGTAATACTCGTTTCAAGCGCAGGCTTTATGACAACTGTATTTCCATAAATAAGTGCTGGCGCTAATTTCCAAAGTGGAATTGCCACAGGAAAATTCCACGGCGTAATCACACCTACAACGCCAAGTGGTGCTCGCGTAGTAAACATGAGTGCGTTTGAATCCGTTGCCGGAATCACATCACCCACCGCCCTCATGCCTTCATTCGCATAGTAACGTAAGATAGAAACGCCACGCTGTACTTCGCCTTTCGTCTCTGTAATGGTCTTACCCATCTCACGACTGGCAATTTGTGCAATCTCTTCGGCTCGTGAATTCAACTCGCTCGCTGCTTTATACAAATATTCTCCCCGCGATGCCCCTGCAAGTGATGCCCAATGGGCTTGGGCGTTTTTCGCAGCACGTACGGCTTCATTCACCTCTTCTTCTGTTGCGATTGTTACTTGCCCGACTGTATCCGTTACGTTTCCAGGATTTATGACCGTATGTTCCGGTTGTTGCTTGGTTTCCCACTTAGCATTGATATATGGTGTTACTGTAATCATTGCTTCACTTCCTTTACGCATTGATTTTAGGATACTTGTCGTAAACGTGAGTAATAATGGCTTCTAACTCACGATAATGTTCCGGTTCAACTGGGCTAATTGGTGGTCTGACTTTTCCTTGTACTGGTAAACCGATAATTTCCATTCCCGCTTTAATTAGCGATACTGCATACCCTGGCTTTTTCTTACGAATAGCGTTGATCGGTAAAATAACATCACGGTAAAGCTCCCGACTTTTGCATCATCTCCTTCAAGCAAGGCGTTATAAAACATTCTAGAAATGTGAGGGATATAGTTTGAAATGGCGGATGAATACGTATCAAAACCAAGTGGCAAATACGCAGGCATCGTTACTTCTGCCATCGGCATACCGTTTAACCAGCCAAGTCGGTCACCAAATGTTTGCGTAAGCTCAATATTTAAGTCCATATTTCCAATGCCATCTTTCAAACCTACAAGGTGTGGATAATCAAGTAATGCTTCTAGTGCGTCTTTTTGTAAAACCGCATTTGCCCGTTGATAAACAATGGCATTTAAGTTCGTCCACTCGAGTAACTCTTGAACATAATGTTTTACTCCTTCTTGATTGCCTTCAATTAAATAAGGAGGTAAAACTAAGTAACCGCTTGCACCAAGCTCTTCAGAAATACGAGCGCATGTTTTCGCATGTGCAATGTTTCCTCCTACACCGGTATACACAGGCACAGAACCTTTCGTAGCACTCATCGCTACTTCGACCATGCGACGATATTCATCGGTTGATAACGCATGGAATTCCCCAGAACCACAAGCAATAAAGATCGCGTCTAATTTCTCATCGATTAAATATTCAATATTTTTAAATAGTGCTTGTTCATCTAACTCATTATCATTCGTTAATGGCGCCACTGGAAACCCTAGAATTCCCTTGCTCATTACAGCCATTTCATCACCTCTTTGATATTTTGTTCAATTGTAAGACAAATAAACTTGTAAGTCAATTTAATAATAAAATTCATAAAAAAATAGCATGTATCCATAGATACACACTACTGTTGATTTAACACCTTATCGCGTACAAACGTTAAATGTCGATACATCGCTTCAAATGTTACTTGTGGATTTCTCTCTTTAAGTCCATTGTAAATTGCACGATGATGAGCAACCGTCTTCTCTTTCTCACGATATTGAATCTGCTTATTCACTTTTTCATGCGCTAACAATAAAGAATCCATCATTCCTTGCATGATGGGATTATCCACGCTTGACGCAATAATGTGATGAAACTCTAAATCATATCGACCGTAATCATTGTCTTCTTTTGTTTCAATTGCGACGATCGTCTCGTGTAAAACTTCCAATTGTTCATCGGTAATCTTCTCAGCAGCTAACGTAACAAGCCCTAACTCTAACGTCATTCGCGCTTCAATAATGCCTTCGATGTTATCATTCATCAATGAAAGCATTGTTTTAAAGGGCTTACTGCTAATACGCTCAGTGAAATACGTGCCATCTCTCGTTTTCCGTTTTACAATACCGAGTGATTCTAATGATGTAATCGCTTCTCGTAAAACCGGTCGACTTACACCAAGCATATCGATTAACTCCATCTCAGGAGGTAACTTATCTCCTGGCTTTAGTTTGTTTGTCATTAACAAATCGACGATGCTTTCTTCAACATGTTGCGCTAATGTCGTACGCTTTACTTTCTTATCAATCAAGTTCGCCTCAAAATCTCTCATCTACTTCACCCCTGCTCATACCTCGAGTGTAGCATAGGAGCTATTTGTAAAACAAATAGCTGATTTTACAAATATAACTTATCGAAGATGTCAAAATGCCTTGGAACATGGAATCATCAGCCATCTTCAATAAGGAAGACTTTTACAGTTCTACTTCTTCCACACTCGCGCAATATTCTCAGCGGTTTCTTCTAAATACTGTTCACCGTTGGCTAATGCGTCTTCGAGGTCAATTGCACCGGGTACGATGCTGAATACGGCATCTATGCCGTGTTCATAAACGGTTTTGTACCCTTCACCGAGTGCGCCGCAGACCGCGATCACGGGTTTGTTTGCTTCTTTAGCAGCAAGCGCAACACCGACGGGGGTCTTGCCGTAGATCGACTGGCCGTCGATTTTACCTTCACCGGTGAGGACGAGATCGGCGTGTTTGACGCGCTCTTTGAAGTTCGTTTCTTCTAAGACGAGCTCGATGCCAGGAACGAGCTTCGCATCTAAGTAGGCGAGTAGTCCCGCCCCAAGTCCGCCAGCCGCTCCTGCGCCAGGGATGTTTTTGACGTCGTTCCCAGTCGCTAAGACGGTACAATTGTGAAAGTTGGCGAGTGCGGCATCGAGTTGCTCGACGTCTTCTACTGTTGCGCCTTTTTGCGGTCCGTAGATTGCACTTGCCCCTTCGGGTCCGAGTAGTGGGTTCTTCACATCGCAAGCAACGACAACTTCAACGTCGTGTAAGCGCGAATCCACCCCCGCAGTGTCAATGTGAACGAGCTGCTTTAAGGCTGCACCGCCTCGACTAATCGGTTGATCCTTCTTATCAAGTAATGTCGCACCGAGGGCTTCAATCATTCCGGCACCCCCGTCATTCGTTGCGCTTCCACCGATGCCAATGATTATTTTCGTTATGTCTTGATCGAGTGCATGACGAATGAGCTCACCGGTTCCATATGTAGACGCTTCTAACACATTACGGTTTTCTTTCGTGTTGTAATGAATTCCACTCGCAGATGCCATGTCCATAATTGCCGTTTTGCCGTCTTTTGACAGGGCGTATGTCGCAGTGACTGTCTGTTTGTTCGGACCTTCAACATCTACATTGATCGTCGTTCCTTCAAGGCTTGCGGTGAGTGCTTCCATCGTGCCTTCACCACCGTCCCCCATTGGAATTAAATCTGTCGTTAGATTAGGACGAATGTTGCGAAAACCGCGAGCGAGCGCATGGGCTGCCGCTTCAGCGGTCATACTTTCCTTGAACGAATCAGGTGCAATAACGAGGTGTACCATTTGTTCCTCCTTTAGAGACTTGTCCATTTTATTCTCTTGACGTGATTGTGGAAAACTCGTATGATTTTAGTAAGAGTGTTACCCTTCTTCTACGTTGCAGCGCGGTACATAGGCTGTTGCTTCTAGGAATCTAACAGTATAAGGAAGGATGAAGTGCACGATGCATTGGTTTGCTATTTTTTCTGCAGTATTTGCTGCAGGCGTGGTTGCATGGTCGATCTTCAATATTGTGGTTGCCAAAAACTAGAACTTCTTTTGAAAACACGATGGTCTGAGCGCCATCGTGTTTTTTATTCGTCTTCCTCTGGCTTTGGTACGAGCATTTCAAAGTGATGATGCAAGTTAACGAATTCTTTCGGAATTGTTCCGCCGTGTTCGCCGTCTAAGTTCAGTTGCATCTCGCCTTCAATCTCAATTTTAATTCGATTTGCTTGAATGTAAATAACTTTGTCTTCGTATATGTGCTGACCAGATAATGCTAGACTACCGATTCGAACGAAATCAGCAAGGTTGGTTTTTTTCAGTAAAATCATATCAAATAGACCATCATCAAGCTTCGCATCAGGGCTTAGTTTCTCGAACCCTCCGACAGAGTTGGAGTTGGCAATTAGAAACAGCATGATCTTCCCTTCAAACAGTCTGCCGTCATACTCAATTCGTGCCTCTCGAGGTTTTAAGAAAAACAATTTCTCAAAGCCTTTCACATAATACGCCATTTGTCCCATCATCGTCTTTAACCGACTCGGCGTATCATACGTCAATTCTGTAAGACTTCCACCAGCGGCAATGTTCACAAAATATTGATCTCCCGCTTTGCCGACATCAAGTGGTGATACGTGATCTCCCGTTAACACGTCACAAATGCCTTCCATATCTAAATCATGCAACTTGAACGCCCGACCGAGATCATTCGTCGTACCTGCAGGAATTAGACCGAGTCGAGGGCGATTCTCGAGTTCCGCAAGACCATTAATCACTTCAAAAATCGTCCCGTCACCACCTGCAGCAATGACAAGATCATAACCACGAAGTCCAGCCTCGTGAGCCGCTTCTTTTGCACATCCTTCTTGTTTCGTTTGATGCGCAGATGCTTCGTAACCTGCTTGTTCAAGCCGATCAAGGATATATGGTAAGTTCTTTTTCATTTGTTCTCGCCCAGAAGTTGGGTTGTAAATAACTCTCGCTTTTTTCATGATACTCTTCTCCTATTATCGTGAAGTTATTCTTTCTATAACGTATCATGCATAATTCATTGTCTTCTCTAGTATAGTGTACCGAAGTTGGAAAGGACAGGCAAAGATTCCCTCACAGTTCCTTCACAATCACCTCACACGTTCTTCCTTGCTTGCACTACCTTTGTCACGTAAACTAACTATGGTTGTACTTATTCTATTGATATTTCTAGTAGGAGGATTTTATGAAAAAAACAAAACATCTATCGCAGGTCTGCTTGTCGTTATGGGATCAGCTGCAATGGCTACTACTACTTATGCCCACTCTTACGTGGATGAAAGCATCCCAGCAGATGGCGAAACGGTCGAAGAACCTGTCGAGACGTTAACCCTTCATTTTGACGCAGGAATTGAGCCTGCAACAACGGTCACAATTACCGATCAAGACGGTGAAGAATTCGCCGTACAAGATGAAAACGTTGAAGGCGACGATTTCATCGTAGAACTTGAAGAGCCGCTTCCAAGTGGCGACTATAACGTGTTCTGGCAAGCACTCGGAGCCGACGGTCATGGTACTGAAGGTGAATTTAATTTCTCTGTTGATGCACCTGAAGAGGAAGCCGTTGAAGAAGACGAAGTCACAGAAGACGATGCGGTTGAAGAAGAGGCAATTGAAGACGCAGTAGAGGAAGACGATGCGGTTGAAGAAAACGTCTCCGAAACGGCTGATGAAGACACATCTGACAATAACACAGGTCTAATTGTCGGGATTGTCGCGGGTATTGTTGTACTAGGTGCTGTAGTGTTCTTAATTACTCGTCGTAATCGCTCGTAATGACACTCGTCATTTTCTCTAACATTGTGATCTTTATCGCACTCACTTTGTGGGCAGGGCTCCACTTAAGTGAAGCGATTGGGACAAAACGACGGCCACCCATCAAAGTGCCGTCGTTTTTAGCACCAGCTTTAGGCGTAATCGTGATCGTCTTCAGCTTTATCCCAGTCGGATTAATCGTGGAATCAACATCACAAATGTTCGGAGAACCGTTCCAAGTCGTCTTATCGGACGTTTTATTCAACTTTCGAATCGGTCAAAGCTTCGTCGCAACTGTCGCACTCGTCATCGTCGCCTTAATTTGGCGCTACGCTGTACGTAACGACAACTTGCTAGCATGGCTGCAGATGATTCCCACTGTCGGATTATTCATCGCAGCAAGCTGGAGTTCCCACGCCGCATCACTTGCTGACACTGGGTTTTATTTGAACACCTTGCACTTTCTTGCTGCAGCGTTTTGGGCAGGAACGTTACTCATTGTCGGATTCTTTTCAGTGAAAGAACATGACGGATGGGAGTCCTTTTTCAATTGGTTCACGCCATTTGCCATTGGCGTTGTCCTCGTTATGATTGGTACAGGTATTGGCATGATGCTTCTTATCACGCCAGAATATACGAACAGCTGGCTCATGACCTACGGTCAGATGCAACTGCTCAAACACATGCTCTTCGTCCCGCTCGTCCTTTATGGCTTCGCACACGGTTTCTTAATGAAGCGAAGAATCAACAACGGGTTAAGTGACAACAAAGTCCGAGCATCGATGCGGATGGAAAGTGTACTACTCGTAGCGATTTTCCTCGTTACTGCTGGTATGGTCGAACAAGAACCACCGCACGAAGTCGCTCAAACATTATACTTCGAAGAGAAGTCAGAGCTCGGTATGTACTGGATTACAGATGAATTCTGGGGCGACGACCAAATCGTCTGGAGCTCTCCATTCCAACCGCTCTACTACTTGCAGCCGGACTGTTCGTGCTTACACTATTCGTTGTCCACGTCGGAAACGGCCAGAGTGTGTGGGCAGTGCCAGTATACCTACTCATGTTCGTCCTTTGTGTATACCTTGCACTCATGATCGGCGCGGAGAAAGTTGTGACCTAGCTATTGATGAAAGAGCAGCCTGTGGGCTGCTCTTTTTTTTGAGTAATCAAGTTGGGTGCGGGGGGCGAGGACGGTTAGTTTTAGTCTTGATCCACGTCCTCTGACTCTTGATCCACGCTCTCTTATTCTTGATCCGCGCTCTCTCACTCTTGATCCGCGCTCTCTCACTCTTGATCCGCGCTCTCTCACTCTTGATCCGCGCTCTCTCACTCTTGATCCGCGCTCTCTCACTCTTGATCCGTACTCTCTTATTCTTGATCCGCGCTCTCCCAGACTTAATCCACATCTCCTTTTTAGCAATTCATTGCTACCTTCACAACCTGCTTACTCGCGGGTTTTCACTTCCTTACCCTCTTCCCCATGTCTCTTTCCCTAAGAAAATTACGGTTTGGATGATCCAACGTATATTCATTTCGTTAGCTACGGTAAATGCATTTCTCAGTCCTTATGAGATTGATAACTAAATAATTGAGGCGATATTTATGAAAGTGATGACGCTTTTTACTCTCACTGGTTTTCTTATCATTCTTGTTGCGTTTTCGTTCGTTACAACAAACGACCCTGCTTCAGACTCCAGAGAGCCTCAAGACAGTCAGGTTGTACACGAGCAATTAGCTGAAGGTGACTCAACTGAAGAAGTACTCGATGAGTCAGAATCACGTCAAAAAGCTCCGCCAGCACCAGAACAGGTGGAGATTACGGGTACATTTCTTACTTGGCACGCCGTTCGTGATGACGATATCGACAGTTATCGAATCTACAAAGTGGGTGAAGATGGCGACGAACATGTTGCTAGTGTTTCACAAAATGAACGGAAAACGTATACCGTTGATGAGCTTACTCAATTTGACTATTATGTAACAACTGTGACCGAGGGTGGTACTGAATCTGAGCCATCTGAAATCGTCTCTCAATAATTCTTTTAAAAAAAATTACGGAAAAAGTGATCCAAATCATTTTAGGAAACGTTAGCTTGGCAACTAGGCTTTGAAACATCACATAAAAAAAACAAACGCAACGGTTTGCAAGTCAGAGCCTGTACTCTAGTTGAGGAGGTGTTTTCCATCTTAGATGTAACGCAACTTCTAAATGATGTATTAAACGAGAGTGGAAATGAATCTGGGAATGTAACAATTTCTCTTAGTATTCTGTAAGAAGAAAATAGAGTAAGCGATGGAGGTGATGATTCTCATGTTCGATATCACACAAATTCTAAACGAGATGCTTAATGAGAGTGGCACCGACTCAGCTACTTTCGATCTAGATTACAAAGTTTTCTAGTTGAAACAAAATCACAAAATCGACCCTGACAAAGGAGGTGCTTTCCATGAACGATATTACACAAATTCTTAATGACGTGCTAAACGGGAGCGGGAACGACTCTGGCAACATTGGCCTTGATTTGAACATCCTTTAAATAATGATTGAATTTCAATAAGGAGGTGTCTTCCATGAACGACATTACGCAAATTCTTAATGATGTGCTAAACGGGAGCGGAAACGACTCCGGCAATATTGATTCTGACTTGAACATTCTTTAAATAATGATCGATTCTTCCATAAGGAGGTGTTTC
>NZ_BAXA01000016.1 GCF_000698125.1 Geomicrobium sp. JCM 19038
CCAACGGGAGCAACAGGGGTAACGGGAGACATTGGTCCAACTGGTCCAACAGGTGGCGTAGCGCCTACTGAAACCTTTGGTTTTGCTGCGAATACAGCAGCTCCTACGATCGCTGTCATTCTTGGAGGTACGAATGTTCCATTACCTGACGGTCAAAGTTTGAGCAATGTTACAGTAAGTGGTGATAATGAGACGTTCACAGTTACTGAAACGGGTAGCTATTTAATTAGCTATAGCTTACGTTATACAGTCGGATTGCTCTTAAGCTCTCAAATTACCGTTAACGGTACAGGTGTTCCTCAATCAGCAGTTGAACCAACAGTTGCACTTACAGAAGCATCTGCAGATGTAATTATTCCTTTAGCTGCAGGAGATACCGTAACATTGCAATTGTTTGGTTTAGTTGGAGCAGCAGTACTACAAGGTGGTCAAGGTGCAGGTTTGACTATTGTCCGCTTAAGTTAAGTGAAATCCCCTTGTTCAAGATGAACAAGGGGATTTTTTTATTAAGATAATTTTTGAAGTGCCTGGCGAAGATCCTTCCATATATCAGCATAATGTTCAAGTCCAACAGAAAGACGGAGCAGTGAGTCGGTAATCCCCATGCGATTACGATCTTTCAAAGCGATACTTGCATGCGTTGTGGAAGCTGGGTGTGAAATGAGTGTTTCGGCATCACCAAGACTGACTGCGAGTGGAATCATGGTAAGTTCATTTAAAAACGTAAAAACATCATTTTTATTGCCATCGATATGGAAGCTAATCATGCCACCACTGTTCATCATCTGGGTGCGGGCTAACTCATAATCGGAAAAAGAGGGGTCACCTGGAAACAACACGGTTTTTACCTTTGGGTGTTTCGCTAATCGCTTTGCAATTTTCTTAGCGTTGGCACAGTGACGATCCATACGAATGGCAAGTGTTTTCATACCGCGAAGAAGCAACCACGCATCAAATGGGCTGAGTACAGCTCCAATATTTTTTTGTGCGTACGATCGGACATCTTTTACTAATTCATGAGGACCAGCGACAACACCTGCTATGACATCACCGTGACCACCAATGTATTTCGTTGCACTATGAATAACAAGGTCGGCACCTAACGTCAACGGTTGCTGAAGATAAGGGCTAGCAAAGGTATTATCAACTGCGAGTAATAAATCATGTTTTTTTGCAAAAGCTGAAACAGCCGTAATGCTGGACATTTTCATCGTAGGGTTAATCGGTGTTTCAAGTAAAACTAATGTTGTTTTCTTTTTAAGTTTAGTTTCAACGTGTTCGAGATCGTTAAAGTCGACATACGTAAATGAGATCTTATACCGGTCTTTCATTTGTTGCAATAAGCTGTACGTCGCACCGTAGATGCCGTCAGAAGCAAGAATATGCTCCCCTGATTTTACGTGAGTAAAAAGTACAGCAGAAATTGCAGCCATCCCTGATGAGAATGCTAAGGCGCACTCTGCTCGTTCAGCAATGGCCATTCGTTCTTCAAATTGTGTGACTGTTGGGTTACCCATTCGCGTATACACATAACCTGAATCAAGACCTGCGAAACGGGCTTCCCCAATTTCAGCTTGGTCAAAGGAGAACGTACTCGTTTGATAAAGAGGCGAGGTCAAGCTTCCGAAAGGGTCATGATGTTGATCGCGACCACCGTGAATATACGAAGTTTCTTTTCGATCATTCAAAAGATAACCTCCTAAAATAAATAAAAGAATTGGCTCCTCAATGTATAAATGACAGTTTAGGTTGTAAAACTAAGAATACATTGGAAAAAATTGAGGAGGCAGGAAAATGAATAAAGCTGATTTAATTCGTGTTGTAGCAGAAAAAAGTGAGTTAACGAAAAAGCAAAGTGAAACGGCCGTGAATGCTATTTTTGAAACGATTACGGAAAACTTACAAAATGGAGAACGTGTACAGTTGATTGGCTTTGGACAATTTGAAACTCGGAAACGTGATGCAAGAAAGGTACGCAACCCTCGCACTGGTGAAGAGATTGAAGTGAAAGCGAGCATGTCTCCTGCTTTTAAACCAGGGAAGCGACTAAAACAAGCTGTAAATGTATGAGGTAATACAATAGCCTACGCTACCTAGCCTTGCATTGTTCTTCAATTTCGTGTTTGATTTTCCAACTTCTAGGTATAGATAACTAACCCAAAATGCCCTCAAGTCCATAGAGAATATATACGGAAAGGGTCGAACACGAATGACGCAGTTTGATCAAGGAATGAACAAAGACTCCCTTATGAAGGAATTGTTAGAGTTGGAAGTGTATAAGGTTGATGGGAAGCAACTTTACGAGCTAACGACGGAACAATTAGATGCTGCATATAAAGAACATTTAAGTATATAAAAGCTTGAAGACGAACTACGGTCTTCAAGCTTTTTTCATTGAAAAAAAGTTCTACATAAGTACAACTAGTCATTACATACGCTAAAGATGGTAAGCATTTGCACAAAAGTGTGGCAAGGAGGCGTGAGTGGTGAGTGATTTTTATAATCAAAAAGACGAAACGTATTATCAGTCTTACAATACAGTGCTTGTGAATTTAATTCCTGAACAGGCAAAACGAATTGTTGATATTGGATGTTCATCAGGTAGGTTAGGGGAAGTGTTAAAAGAACGGAATGGCGCCTATGTTACAGGGATTGAGCATTTAAGGAAGCCGCTACGAAAGCAAAAAAAGTACTTGATCGGGTTCATTATGGAAACATCGAAGATGAAGCGTGGCCGTATCCAGATGAAACCTTTGATGTCGTTGTTTTTGGTGATGTTCTTGAACATTTAGTCGACCCATGGGCTGTGTTACGTAAAGTCCATCCTTTTTTAGAAGAAGGTGGAGTCGTATGTGCAAGTATTCCTAACATTAATCACGTCTCCATTATTGAAGAATTGTTAAGGGGAAACTTTACGTATACGAAAATGGGGTTAATGGATCAAACCCATATGCGTTTCTTTACTGTAAATGAGATTCATAAAATGTTTGTTGAGAATGGCTTTGAATTTGAAGCTTTTCAATACATTCCTCTCGTTCAAGGGAATCAAGTTCAATTGTTAGAACGTTTAAAAGCAGTCGGTTCAGAGTTTGGAATCGACACAACAACGCTCGTTGAACGGGGAAGTGCATACCAATATGTTATGCGTGCGAGAAAAATATAATGTAGATGGTTTCACGTTCATGGGCACCTCACATAAGAATAACAAACGGAGGTGTTTAAATGATTACGAGCATTGTTGTGCTTACGTACAATGAACTTGATAAAACGAAGCAATGTATTGATAGTCTTTATAAACATACGAAGCGAGACGATTATGAATTGATCATCGTAGATAACGGTTCGAGCGATGGAACAAAAGCATACATCCAATCGTTGTCGGACGTTATTTTTATTGATAATGAGAAGAACCAAGGGTTTGCAAAAGGGTGCAATCAAGGATTGAACGTCGCCACTGGGGCCGATGTTTTGTTTTTGAACAATGATACGGTATTAACGCCGAATTGGTTAGAGCCGTTGCGAAAAGCCTTGCATGAGTCAGATCAAGTAGCCATGGTAGGACCGATGAGCAATTATGTGTCTGGGGCACAGTTAACCAGTGTTGATTATGAATCGATTGATCAACTAGATGAATTCTCGATCAGACATTGTAACCAATACAAAGGAGAGACGAAGCGTGTTCTCAGGCTAGTCGGCTTCTGTTTACTCGTAAAAAAGCAACTGCTTGATGAAATTGCAGGATTTGATGAGCGTTATACGATGGGGTCATTTGAAGATGATGATCTATCCACGCAAATGTTTACGAAAGGGTACGAATTAAAGATTGTTCAAGACTCGTTCGTTCATCATCACGGTCATGCGACGTTTCAAGCGAATCAAGATATTGATATCTATGATTTGTATGTTCGAAACAAGCAAACGTTTATCGATAAATGGGGAACTGATATTACGATGTTCATGTTCCGAGAATTGAACTTGTTAACTTGATTGCAACAAACAGTCGTAAGGTGCTTGAAATCGGTTGTGGTGCAGGCGCAACAGGGCTTGATTATCGCAACCGTAATCATGATGTTGTGATTCATGGAATTGAAGAACGTGAAATGATCGGCAAGATGGCACAAAGCCATTACGACTATGTGCAAATTCCAGACAGTTACGATCAAATTGACTTTACACAACTATCTTCTGATTATGATTCTATTGTGTTGCATAACGTCCTTGAGAAAATTGTTGATCCGTGGACATTTATTGATCAGATCAGTCAGATACTAAAGCCTGGTGGTGTACTTGTTTGTAGCGTACCAAATGTATGCCATGGGGAAGTTATGATGCAAATGTTGCAAGGCCAATGGACGTATGCACAGTCGGGAGTGCTTGAAGCACAGCATGTGCGATTTTTTACTCCATACAGCGTAGACCAATTGTTTGCTGGTAAGCCATTTCAATTGCAGCTAAAAACGTATACGCAACTCGAGCAAGATGAGCGTACGAACTTGTTTTTACAAGATGTCGAAGAAGCGGGTAGAAAGCATGGATTTCAGCTTGGCCAGTTAACTTCATTTGCAAAAATGCATCAAGTCATTTTCCAACTTAAACGAACAGGAGGAGAGTGAGGCGATGAAGGGAATTATTTTAGCTGGGGGAGACGGTACACGACTTTACCCACTCACCCGTGTCGTTTCGAAACAATTGCTTCCTGTTTACGATAAGCCGATGATTTATTATCCGTTGTCGGTTTTCATGCTCGCAGATATTCGTGAAATCTTAATTATAAGTACTCCGCAAGATACACCAAGGTTTGAACAAATGCTCGGAGACGGTTCTTCCATTGGATTAAACATTACGTACAAAGTGCAAGAAGCACCAAAAGGAATCGCTGAGGCGCTCATTTTAGGAGAGTCATTTATTGATGGTGATTCTGTAGCGTTAATTCTTGGAGATAACATCTTTTATGGAAGTCAGTTTTCTAGTGTTGTTCAGCGCGCATCTAAGTTAAAGGAAGGTGCGATTGTTTTTGGCTATCCAGTAAAACGACCAGAGCGATTTGGGGTAGTTGAAATCGACCAAAAGGGTAAAGCGATTTCGCTTGAGGAAAAGCCTGAGCAACCAAAGTCTTCGATTGCTGTTACGGGCTTATATTTTTACGATCAACAGGCCGTTCAATATGCAAAAGATATTACCCCATCTGCACGTGGTGAATTAGAGATTACAGCAGTGAATCAGCGATATCTCGATGAGGGCAAGTTGCATGTTGAACAATTAGGTCGTGGGTTTGCTTGGTTAGACACAGGAACACACCAATCGTTACTAGATGCATCGTCTTTCATTGAAACGATTGAAGAACGACAAAGTCTGAAGATTGCATGTATTGAAGAGATTGCTTATCGAAAATCGTTCATTTCCAAAGAACAGTTAAGGCAACTGGCAGAACCGCTAAAGAAAAACGCGTATGGCCAGTATTTGCTCTCAATTATTGATAACGAACGAGGAGGATGAGTATGAATGTCCTAGTTACTGGTGGAGCGGGTTTTATCGGAAGTCACTTTATTCTTCATGCTTTAGAAGAAGACCCTTCAATTACGATCGTGAATGTGGATCGGCTAACGTATGCTGCAGACCTCTCTTACCTTCAACAAGTAGAGAAAGACGGTCGATATTTGTTCGTGCAAGCTGACATTTGTGATCATGACAGGATGCTTCAGCTGGTATACGATCATCGCATTGAAGCGATCGTGAACTTCGCTGCAGAATCACACGTTGACAGAAGTATCCAAGACAGTGCTCCGTTTTTACGTACGAACATTACAGGTACCCATTCATTGCTTGAAGTGGCAAGAAAATGTGGCGGCATCCGCTATGTGCAAATTTCAACAGATGAAGTGTACGGATCACTATCTTTTGATGATTTAAGGCTGTTTACTGAACAATCCGTATTACAACCGAACAATCCTTATTCGGCTAGTAAGGCAGGTGCTGATTTACTCGTACGATCGTATTATGAGACGCACGGATTACCAGTGAATATTACACGTTGTTCGAACAATTATGGTCCTCATCAACACGCAGAGAAGTTATTGCCAACGTTAATCGAGCGTTCGAACAAACAACTGTCGTTACCGATTTATGGGGACGGTAAAAACATACGTGATTGGTTATACGTAAAAGATCATGTTCAAGCCATCTTACTCGTTCTTCAAAAAGGGACGATTGGCGACGTGTACAATATTGGCGGTACGAATGAATGGGCGAACAATGAAGTGGCAAAACACGTTCTAGACTATTTTGGTTTGCCTCATTCAAACATCTCTTATGTGTCAGATCGGCCTGGTCACGATCAAAGGTATGCAATTGATGCATCTAAAATTCAACAACAGTTAGGGTGCAGCCTCAGACAACGTTTGAGCAAGGTCTCGTTGAAACGATTGAATGGTACCTTGAAAGAGGGGATAATTCGTGAGTATCCATAAAGTACTCGTGACAGGTGCTTGTGGTCAGCTAGGCAACGCACTCGTCAAGCAATTGTTGATAGCAGGCTATAATGTTGTGCCGATGGATCGTAAGCGATGTGATGTTCGGATGCTTGAAGAAGTCTATCAGATCTTCACAAAAGAAAAACCCGATGTAGTCATTCATGCGGCAGCATATACGAACGTCGACGCTGCTGAAGAGAATATGGACGATGCTTATGCCGTGAATACGTATGGCACGAGAAATGTAGCCATTGCTGCAAAAGATGTTGGTGCACGACTCGTTTACGTCAGTACGGACTTTGTATTTGAAGGGAATCAAACGAAGCCGTATTCAGAGTTTGATCAAACAAATCCACTTACAGTATACGGGCAATCTAAACTCGCCGGTGAGTCGATGGTTGCCCATTTTCATCCTCGTTCTTATACGGTTCGTACGTCGTGGTTATATGGAGAAGATGGCCATCATTTTGTAAGTAAAATCATTCAACGAGCTCGCGAAGTAAATGAGTTGCAAGTCGTCAGTGATGAGATTGGTACGCCGACGTATACGTATGATCTCGCTAGTTTTATTCAACAACTTATGAACACAAAAGCGTACGGAACGTATCATTTTTCAAATCAAGGTAGCTGTTCACGATATGAATGGGCAAAGGAAATTATTCAATACACAAAAATAGACGTTCCAGTGCGACCAATTCAACGTAACGAGCTTCATATGAATGGTGTCCCAAGGCCATACTATTCCGTATTAGCTCACCAAGCACTACGTCTAAATGGATTCCCAAAGCCTAGACCGTGGCAAGAGGCGCTAGAGGAATATGTAAATAGGCAACACTCCTCCAATTCATGATACGATATGTGGGTGAAGGAGGAATGAACAACATGGATGGAAAAACGCGCGCAGACGTTACACCTGGTAAAGTTGTGGATATCGTATTGAAAGCCGACCAACGAACAGGTAAGACGACACAAGGGACAGTGAAAGAATTACTTACAAAGTCAAACCATCATCCGCACGGTATTAAAGTACGCTTAACTGACGGACAGGTTGGACGCGTAAAGAAAATTTACGAATGAAAAGAATAAGGCGTTCCTTGAAAAGAAAGCTGTGACTAATGCGAGGCACGCCTTGATTCAACAGAAAGTGAAGTGCATATTGCTTCAATAGGAGCAACGTATACATAGATTTGAATGCCGAAATAAAGTTAGCATTTAGCAGTATTTAAGCGAGGTGACATCCTATGAAAGACCTTCAATTACTCGTCGCGTTGGACGAATACCGCTCCATGCAAAAAGCTGCGTCTCACTTGTTTATCTCACAACCTGCGATTAGTCAGCGGTTAAAGACGATCGAAAATGAATGGGGACAAGAGTTGTTTATTCGAACGAGTGCAGGTATTGTACCGACGCCATCTGGCGAGATTGTCATTGCTCATGCCAAACTGCAACTTCAAGCGGTTCAAACAACGAAGGATCAGCTAGCGATGGTTGATTATCACGTTGCAGGTTCCTTAAAAATAGGCGTCTCATCCGTTGTTGCTCAATATGTATTACCAACCGTACTTGCAGAGTATATGACAACGTTCCCTGAAGTACGAATTGAAATGCAAACAGGGCTAAGCGAAGACTTATTAAAAGACGTCGTGCATCATCACGTTACGATTGTACGTGGCGATGAACCTTTAATTGGAATGGCGGTACAACCTTGGTTTACGGAATCATTAGCACTTGTTTATAAAGAAACGGGAATGACAGCAACGGAAGTTCTTCAGCAAAAGCCGTTCCTATCTTTTCAAACCGAACCAAGCTATCATGTGAATGTTAGAAAAGCAATCTTAAATCAATACAATGTATGGCCAGAGCGAATGCTCGAAGTGAACAACATTGGTACGTGTAAAGCATTAACGTTAGCTGGGGTTGGAGCTGCTGTTTTACCAGCATGTAGTGTGGAAGATTTAGATGAACGGTATCGGGTAGAGCTCATCCCTAACTCAGAGCGCAAGACGTGGGTTGTGTTTGAGAAAGAATATAGACAGTTACCACAAGTTGAAGCGTTTTTAACGATGTTAGAACAACAAAAAGCGAACGATTCTAGATGACTCGTTTGCTTTTTGTTTGGTCAATGACTTGTAGGTTTACGAACATTACAATCCAATTAGTTCAGAAGGAATGCCTTCATAACCACTATGAAGCAACAGCTCGCTTACAGTAACAAATTCAAAGCCTTCTTTTTCTAATTGATCGAGGATTTTATCGAGTGCTTTTACAGTTTCAGATCGGTTGCCACCTGCATCATGGAACAAGACAATGTCACCTGGATGAGAGCCAGGAGCAACGTTGTTAATGATGTTGGCTACACCTGGTCGTTTCCAATCTCTTGAGTCTTGATGCCATGACCAAATAATCGTCCGGTATCCTTCATCTGCAGCTAATTTGATGAGCCGGTCATCATAATAGCCACCGACTGAGCGGAAGAAAACAGGGCGAATTCCTGTAGCAGCGATAATGGCTTGTTCGGTTTTTTCGAGTTGTTGAAGAAATAGATCATCAGAAATTCCTTGCATACCGACATGTTCATACGTATGATTCCCGATTTCGTGTCCTTCTTCGACCCCTCGTTGTAAAAGCTCTGGATACCTTTCTGCATGTTTACCGATTACGAAAAATGTTGCTTTTGCTTGATGTTTTTGAAGTACATCCATAATTAACGGTGTATACAAGGGATGTGGGCCATCATCGAATGTAATCGCAATTAATTTTCTTTCACTTGGAACATTCCAGACGATTTCACCAGAGTCTTGCCATTCTTCTTTTGACTTTGCTTGAACGTCATTGAAGCCACTCATAAACAAAAGAAGCAAACTACACAATGCAAAAAGAATCCTTTTCATAAGCGACTCCTTTCTTTACATCTCTAGCTTATCTTGCCTGATCTTCCTTAAATCATGCGAAAAAAAGCTACTCATCAACGATGAGTAGCAACAAAATTATGAAGCAATCGGATTGTCTACTTTAGATGCAGGTAAAGCTTTCTTAAAGAAGCTCGGTTGTGCTTTACTAATTAAGAAAATGACTCCAAATGTAATAAGTGTCGCTGGAATAATATAAGATGCATTGTACACGATTGAATAAATCCAAACGTTCCATCCTTCAGGCGTGTATGCACCAAACCAGATAACACCTGAAATAATGTGCACGAATAGGCGCAAGAAGCTTGCTACAAAAAGCCCAACGATTGCCCATTTCATCGCAAGTTCACCTTTATGATTACGTAGTGTAAACAGTCCTGCAAGCCCAACGACTGCAAAGGCAACGGGGTAATCCAATAGCGCCTGTACAGGGTGGAAGATCGACGAGCCTAGAACGAGCTTTAGCGTCCCGACAAGTAATCCGGTTGCTACACCGACTTTAACACCTCGACGAAATGCCATAACAAAAATCGGCAACATCACAAGTGTTATTGATCCTCCCATTACCCAAGGACCGCTAAATTCAATACGATCAAGTATTAGTGCTAATGCAGTCATAAGAGCAATTTCGACCATGATTAACGTTCTTGTTTGCACAAAAATATCCCTTTCTGTATTTGCCACAGGGGGATGTAGGTAGGAGGTCCTAATAAAATAAATTACACGAAGGACCGTTCCCACTTCCCTACGCTGGTATGACCCAGGTCAGGTTCGAAGAGTTAGGGCAATATGAGCCCCTCTCAGTCTTGCGACACCTCTAGTGGTTTGATTTACAATTTTCATTTTTATTATAGACTAAAGATACAAAAAAACCAATATCGTTTTACTGTGTAGAGCTTTTATAAAGATGAATGATCTTTTTCGTAGAGTACATAATGAGAAGGGACTGTCTAGAATAAATGAACGTACACATTCGAGAGATTAAGCTAGAAGACGCAAAACAAGTCGCGCATGTACATGTAAGTAGTTGGAAAACGACGTATCCAGGAATCGTGCCTACTTCTTTTCTTAATCGCTTACAAGTAGATGAGAGGGCAACACTATGGGAAAGCAGAATTAACGCAGGGATGGAAATGACCTATGTTGCAAGTAATGATCAAAATGAAATTATCGGATTCATTTCAATCGGAAGAAGTAAAAACGTTCAAGCACATGCACAAGTTTATGCTTTATACTTATTGGAAGACGTACAGCGAAAAGGAATTGGTAAGGCGTTGATGAAACGAGCGATGGAGGATTTTTATGAGCAAGGGTACCAATCGTTTGTCGTAGAAGCACTTGTTGAAAATCCTTCAATGGCTTTTTATCGTGCATTGCGGCCAATTCATTATTCGTTATCGACGTTTGTCATTCATAAACGAGAGATTAAAGAGTGGGTGATGACATTTTCTGTAGCGCGTGTGCGTCAGCAATTAGCAACGTAAATCATTGGAGATTGTCCTATACATTATGAGGAGGAGTAGGAATGTATCAGCGCCAGAAACAAGAAGAGTGCCTTGTCGAGTTAAATCAAACAGCTAGAGGGGAAATGAAAGCAACGCTCGTCATTCAAAATGCAACACTTGTTAGTGTAACGACAGGTGAGCTCCTTGAAGGAAGAGATGTTGCTGTTCATCAATCACGAATTGCCTATGTAGGAAAAGACGCTTCACATACGATCGGTGACGATACGCTCGTCATCGATGCGCAAGGAAAATACTTATCTCCAGGGTTTTTAGATGGACATTGTCATATTGAAAGTAGTCAGATTACGCCTACACAGTTTGCACGTGCCGTCTTATCAAAAGGGACTACGGGTGGATTCTTTGATGCCCATGAGATTACGAATGTGCTCGGACTTGAGGGATTAAAGTTAATGCTTGAAGAAGCACGACAAACGCCAATGGCCGCATACATGCAAGTCGCTTCTTGTGTCCCATCAACAGGACCGGAGTTTGAGACGAACGGTGCTGAGATTGGACCTAATGAAGTTGCCGAAGCCTTTTCGTGGGGAGACGATATGGTTGCACTCGGTGAAGTGATGAACTTCCCAGGCGTTGTGTATGGTGACGAAAAGATGCTAGGTGAAATTCGTGAGACGTTGCTTGCAGGAAAAGTTGCTGACGGTCACTATACGTGGTCTGCAAGTGATGATGTGAAACTATCCGCTTATGTGAGCACGGGCATTAGTGGTGATCACGAGTGTACGACCGCAGAAGATGTAATTGAACGGATTCGTCTCGGTCAATACGCGAAATTACGTAGAGGTTCTGCGTGGCACGATGTGGCAGAAACGATTAAAGCTTCACAGAACATAACATCAATACGAGAAGAATGGTACTCGTCACAGACGACCGAAGTCCAGAATCACTTGTTGATGAAGGTCACATTGACTTCGTGATCCGTCATGCGATAATGCAAGGCGTTCCTCCGGTTATTGCCATTCAAATGGCAACGATTAATACTGCAGAACGATTCGGTTTATCAAATGATGTCGGTGTCATTGCTCCTGGTCGCTATGCTGACATGGTCTTACTCGAAGGCTCTTTAAATGAAATTAATGTTGAAACGACAATTGCAGCAGGTACCGTTGTTGCTAAGAACAATGAAATGGTCGTTGATTTACCAGCATTCGATTGGCCACAATCAGCAATTCAATCAGTCAAGCTTGAGCGCACGGTAGAAGCTAAAGATTTCGAAATCAATGCTCCAGTTAGCGATGGAACCGTGACGGTTCGAACGATTGGCGTACGTGAAAATCATGTCGATACGAAAGAAAAGCATGTTGATTTAAACATTCAAAAAAACAAACTCATATTGTCCGATGAAGTGTGTAAGATGTCTGTCATTGAACGACATGGTAAAAACGGTAATCAAGGGATCGGGGTACTTTCTGGTGTTGGATTTAAACAACCAGTAGCGATGGCGATGACCGTTGCTCACGACTCCCATAACTTAATGGTCATTGGAAATGACGATGAGCTTATGGCAACTGTTGCAAATGAAGTGAGTGCAATGCAAGGTGGAATTGTCGTAAGACTCATGATGAAGAAACGGTACTCCCTTTACCAGTAGCTGGGTTAATGTCGGATGCACCATTCGAAGAAGTTGCAGCAAAATCAAAAGAAATTAGTGAACACTTAGCTAAAGCAGGTTGCACGATGAACTACGCATTTATGACCTTGTCGTTATTAGCACTTGTCGTCATTCCAGACATTCGTCTTTCAGATAAAGGGCTTGTTAGAATCGGTGAACAAGGGTTCGAAAAAGTATCGTTATTTGTAACGGATTGAGTTTCGGACAATGACATTGGTAGCAATTGCCGTATGCTTATAAAGATGTTACGTTTAAAGCAGTAATTGAGGTGATCACAATGACCATTGATGAAGCAAAACAGCAGTTACAAATGTTAAAAGCCGATTATGCCCGTGTGCAAGGCGATCTAGAAAAGATCGAGTCCATCGGCGGGAATGTACGACCTGTTACGAGACAACTTAAACAACTGGAAGAAGAGATTCAAGTTGCTCGCCAAACGGTAAATGAATTAGAGCAGTAATAAATAACGTATATGGAATGACTGTCACCTCGGGGACGTTCATTCTTAACTAAACAAGCTCATGCCTATCAATAAAAGGCACGAGCTTGTTTAGTTTTCATAAGAGAGTTGTGTAATTCGTTGTTCGGTCTTGACATCAAAAAAAGTGAGCGTGTTTCATATCGACTTTGAGTTGAACCTGGTCACCTCGATTAAGGCGATGGGTCGGTTTTATAGTGACTCGTAGCTCATGTTGTTCGACTTGTGTATACATGACGGATTCAGAGCCTGTTAGTTCGATTAGATTTATCTTTGCATGAATGTGGGAAACTGAACGATCAGTCGAATCGACCAAGTACACGTGTTCTGGACGAATGCCGAGTAAGATCTCTTTTCCAATGTAGTGTTGAAGCGATTGATAAATTTCTGTAGGAACTTTAATGAACGTTTCATTGCCTACTTGAAAGTAACCGTTATGCAATTTGCCCTGTACGACATTCATTGATGGTGAACCGATAAAGCTGCCAACGAAAATATTGTTTGGGCGAAGATAGACTTCAGAAGGTGTTCCGATTTGTTGGATGATGCCATCTTTCATTACGACAATTCGACTTGCCATCGTCATCGCCTCTGTTTGGTCATGTGTCACGTAAATTGTCGTTGTTTTCAATTGATGGTGGATGTGCATAATTTCTGAGCGCATTTGTACACGTAATTTTGCATCTAAGTTTGAGAGAGGTTCATCCATTAGGAAAACTTTCGGGTTTCTAACGATTGCACGGCCGAGAGCGACGCGCTGGCGTTGGCTCCAGATAAAGCTCTAGGTTTGCGATTTAAATAATCGTCGAGTCCGAGCAAGTAACTAGCAGAATGTACTCTTTGTTTAATCATATCTTTATTGAATTTTCTTAATTTTAGTCCGAATGCAATGTTATCAAACACGTTCATGTGTGGGTATAGTGCGTAGTTTTGGAAGACCATAGCGATGTCACGGTCTTTAGGTGGCGCTTCGTTCATTAATAGATTGTCGATATAAAATGATCCTTCACTAATGGTTTCTAGTCCTGCAATCATACGTAACGTTGTTGATTTTCCACATCCTGAAGGGCCAACAAGAACGATGAATTCTTCATCTTGTACATGTAAATTAAAGTCTTTGACAACAGGAAGATCATTCTCGTAATACTTGTACAAATGTTCTAATGCGATCTTTGTCATTGTTGATTCCTCCCTTTTATAGAATACATTCAGTGTAATCGTATTTATAGTAACAACCTAGTTAAAACGATGTAAAGTTCGTAAAGAGAAGCTTACGAGTAGACGGATAAATGTTCGTCCATAAGAAAAAACCTGGTCTTAAAAGAGCCAGGTTCTAAGAAAGTATAAGGCGTTGAATGGCTTTGGCGACCCCATCTTCATTATGATGCACCGTCGTCTCATCTGTAATGCTTTTAATGTAATCGTCAGCATTTCCCATAGCAATGCTAAGGCCAGCAGCCTCAAACATCGGGACATCATTGTAATTGTCACCAATTGCAATGGTATGTTGTTGCTCAATCTTTAAGTGATTAGCCATAAACCGAATACCGCGACCTTTGTCTACATCAGGGGGCATAATTTCAAGGTTGTCTGTACCCGATGTTGTGAATTCGATATGGGGATGGCCTTCCCATGCATTCTTAATATCCTCGAGCTTTTCTGGAAACAGTGATAAAACGAGGAACTTATAAGGAATAAATGAATGCTTAGGAATGTCTTCAGGTGATGGTAATAAATTTAGACCCATCATTTGAATTTGACGATCGGCTTGTGTACGAATCGCTTGCTTAAGCTTCGTTGCATCTGAGTGAGACTCACCGTATGCTTCAAGGTCATTCAAAAAGAACTGATACGCATCTTTCGTAGCATAATGACCTTCAGACGTTCCTAAGTGAAAGTAGAATTCATGATCGTTAAGCCAATGAGCAACTTTCGTTGCAGTTTGAACATCCATACTAAATCGTTCAAGGATATTCCCATCTTTGTCAGCGATCACAGCTCCATTTCCACAAACGAAGCCGTCTGCGGCAATGCCAGCATCAGCGACAATATTCATCGCATCTGTCAAACTTCTACCTGTTGAAATGACAAACTTATGGTCTTTCTGAAGTTCTTTAATTGTCTCTGAAGTCGTTTCCGAAATGTGTCGATCAGAGTGAAGCAGCGTTCCATCCATATCAATTGCTACCATTTTCATTGACTTCACCTACTTATCTTGATGTCGGTTCTCTTCTAAATTGTAACGGTTTTCGTCTAATTTTGCAGGCTCTATGGATTGGAGGGCTTGTTCAAGTGTTAAGTAAGTACGTGTGTTTTTGAACCGGATACCAAGTCGTACGATTGTTTGTGAAAGCTCAGGGCGCATTCCAGACAGTACGACTATAATGCCGAGTAGGCGTAAGGCTTGAATAAGGTTTGATAGGTTTTGAGCGAACCAAGTATTTATTGAGTTAATTCCTGATAGGTCAATAACAATGCAAGTCAGGCTTAACTCGGTCGCTCGGTTTAAAGTTTGGTTTTGTAAGTAAGTGGAACGTTCATCGTCAAGATCGCCGATAATCGGCAGAACGGCAACTCCTTTCCAAACTGGAACGAGAGGAATTGATACGGCATACATTTCTTTACGAGTAAGTTCAATCGTCTGTACTTGAAAACTCATGTATTGACGGCAGACGCTTTCGAATAGTCCTTCCCATCTAGATGCAACATCAATAATTAGTTCAAACGCTTGCCTTGAAGATAGAATATTCATTTCGACTTTTTTTACGAGCAATTGTTGAAAGGCAGTCCGAAAAGAACGGAATAATAATAACAAGTGATCTGATGTAAATCGTTTACCTATACAGAAGTTCACGAATTGGCTTGACCATTGATCAAGGTCGATAGAAGTTGAGCCTATTATAATGTTGAACCAGTCTGTGGCGTACGGTTTAATTAAATCCCGAAATTCATCAAGGTCTCCTTGGTTATGTGAATGGAATTCATGTAACGTATCCTCGTACCATTCATCTAAATGGTCACGTAACGTAATTAATGAATACTTTGATTGGTCTTCCAAGATGTCTTCCCCCCTAATCAGAACAAAATATCATTATGAACGGTTCCCTATATCTATTGCGTTTAAACATATTTTGAGGAAGTTACTGGCTTTGTGGTAAAAATGTCTAGGAATTACGTTGGAATTTATAGAAAACTATAACCATTGTGGGAAAGTTTCAAAAGAACTGACAAAGCGCATATTTGTTTGTTAGAGTGGGTATTAATCAAGTAAGCAACAACAAAACGCAACTATTTTAAGGAGGAGAATATACAATGAACAAAAAACTATTGTACGGAATGCTCTCTGGAGTTTTTGCGGTAGGTATGCTTGCAGCATGTGGTGGAGATATGGAAGGTGAAGATCCACTAGGTGAAGACCCAGCAGGTGAAGATCCAGCAGGTGAAGTTGAAGATACGGAAGATGATCTATAAAAAAAAGTGGTGCGACGCACCGCTTTTTTTATGCCTAAATGAAGAAAACTCATGAAGATTGACGATAGATAGCAACAATAATTATAAAACGCGGGCGCAAAATATAGGGATTTTTATCCAATCCCTGTAATTGGATTGTTACACAATTTAATGGAATGTAATTGGTAATATTATGTCACTGACACGAATGAAATCTCTATGAAATGTTGCTACGTATATTTCCTTTTCATACCTGATATTGCCAGAGGAAAACCTGATATAGACCCTTTTCAACTCCGTATACACTCGGCATAATGAGTGTCGGAGGTGGAAGAAATGAAAAAATACTTATTCGCTTTATCCGCATTTCTACTTGTACCTACGGGTGCACTTGCTCAAACTGAGGAGCAGCCTAAAACGCAAAGTTTGGATCATCATAAAAACGTCATCGTGTACAAGGCTGGTCTTTGGAATGGTGAATGGAAGACGTACTCAAACTCTCATTCTATGAAAGAGTTAGAAGAGTTTGCAGCGTATTTAAGAGATCAATACAACATCTATTGCCCGCCGCTTCAAGATGAATTAGAAGAAGCACCAGAAGTGGACGAGCCAACTGAAGGTAACGAAGAAGAAGCACCAGTTGTGGACGAGCCAACTGAAGGTAACGAAGAAGAAACACCAGAAGTGGACGAGCCAACTGAAGGTAACGAAGAAGAAGCACCGGAAGTGGACGAGCCAACTGAAGGTAACGAAGAAGAAGCGCCAGTTGTAGACGAGCCAACTGAAGGTAACGAAGAAGAAGCACCAGAAGTAGATGAGCCAGAAGAGAATGAAGGATCTGATCAAGATCAATCCGTCGACCAACATGCATTTGTTCAAGAGGTAATTGACCTTACGAACGATGAGCGTACGTCTCGTGGGCTTTCACCACTTGAAGCAGACACGCAATTAAACGAAGTTGCAACAGTGAAATCAGAAGACATGAGAGACAATAACTACTTCTCTCACGATAGCCCAACTTATGGGTCACCATTTGACATGATGAACCATTATGGTGTTGAGTACCGCGGAGCAGGTGAGAACATTGCTGCGGGTCAACGTTCACCAGAAGAAGTCGTCAACGGTTGGATGAATTCTCAAGGGCACCGAGAAAACATCTTAAATGCTGACTACACACACATTGGTGTTGGATATGCTGAAGGTGGAAGTTACGGTTCTTACTGGACACAGATGTTTAACACGAAATAAATAATGAAACCCGAAGCCAAGCGGCTTCGGGTTTTTTGTACTTATAGCGGCAATACGTATCGGAAGACGGCGAAGAAGTGTGCCATAGAACCTGCAATGACGAATACATGCCATACTGCGTGGTGATAAGGGAAGCTTCGCCATACGTAAAATATGGTTCCGACTGTATAAAAAATCCCGCCTGAAAGTAAAAGCATCATGCCTGAATGCGGTAATACTGTGGCTAATGGTTGCCACACAATAACAATGATCCAACCCATACCAATATAGAAGATGGTCGATAAAAATACGAACCGTTTCACGAAAAAAGCTTTAAATGCAATGCCGATGAGGGCAATACCCCAAACAATGCCGAACAATGTCCAGCTTAGTGCTCCTTCTAAAACCAGAAAGAGAAACGGTGTATACGTACCAGCGATGAACAAGTATATGGAAGAGTGGTCAAAGATCTCGAATAAATTTTTTGTTTTCCCTTGCGGAAAACTGTGTAGTAAAGTTGAATTTACATAAAGCAACGTCATTGTTGCTCCAAAAATGGCAGCACTTACGATGTGAAGAGCTGTGCCGTTGATGGAAGCGTACACGACGAGTAAAACTAAACCTGCAATGCTAAGCAATGATCCAACGCCATGTGTAATCGCATTCGCAAGCTCTTCTCGTCTAGAAAAAATATGCGTTTGTGACGCCAAATTCCCACCCCATTTATTCTTTTCCTTCATTATAACGAAATTATAGGCTATTGAATACCGTATGCGAGTTCATTAAATTAGGAATACGGCATTTTTTAATTTGGAGGTCTTTACATGTATGAACAAAAATTAAAAGTATTGATCGAACGTGATGAGTGGATGATGGACATCCTTCAAATTGTCCAGCAATTGGAATTGCAAGATTGGTGGGTGTGTGCCGGGTTTGTTCGTTCAAAGATTTGGGATACTGTACATGCATTTACTTCGCGTACGTCTTTAGCTGACATTGATGTGATACATTTTGATAAACATGAAGAGCAAATAGGTGAGCAGATGGATCGTGAACTTGAAGATCGACTTCGCTTACTGCGACCGAATCTGCCATGGTCTGTCAAAAACCAAGTAAGAATGCATAACCGAAACGGTGTGAAGCCATATCTTTCATCGACAGATGCAATGTCAAAGTTCCCTGAAACCGCTACTTCTCTTGGGGTGTCTCTAGACAATGGCGGAAAATTAATCATCTCAGCACCACATGGACTTTCTGATGCTTTTCAGCTACATGTGAAACCTACCCCTACTTTCCTTGGTAATCAAATGCTAATGCCGATTTATAAAGCACGTCTTGCTAAGAAAAAATGGCATAAAACATGGCCACGTCTTACGTATTGGGAAACAAGTGAATACAAATAAAGCCATTTGTCTTTTGACAAATGGCTTTTCTTCGTTATTTAGCAAATACGTGTTGACCGATACGTTTTGTTTCGTCACGAGTAGCATTCCAATGGTTCGTCGCAGTGTCAGGGTTGTAGAAGAAAATCGAACCTTCACCTTGTCCTTCAAATGCGAGTGCTTCACGTGCAGCAAGCTTAGATTCATCCGCTGCTGGTTCTTCAATCGTTCCATCAAGAACAGGGCTGAATGCATAGTAGCCATTCACGACTTCATAAATCACATCTGTAATCGTATCTGGATAACGGTCGTCCGCAACACGGTTGAGAACAACTGTACCAACAGCTACTTTACCTGCATAAGGTTCACCTTGTGCTTCAGAGTGAATTAAGCGAGCAAGTAGATCCAATTCTTCGTCAGATATTGAATCTGGTAATTGCAACCGTTCACCGATTGCAAGATTCGTATCAGGCTTTCCGTTTAACTCTTGGATTTCTTGCATCGAAACTCCGTAATCAACACCGATGCTCCATAATGAATCACCATCAGTTACGGTATGCACGGAACTTGCTTGAGTTGTATTAGTAAACATAAAGAAAAATGCGAGTGGCATAAGGAAATATTTTAAACGTCTCATAAACTCGTAAAACCTCCTGTGTGATTTGTACGAGTGTTACCATAACAAGTCACTGTAATTGTTGCATTAGGAAAAAGAATCCAAAGGCCTATTGTGATTTGTCCGATGCTGTCATGTCAGCAATCGTACCTCTTTGTTACATTTGCATTACATCTATGTTATCTAAGATATATTTCCTAATAATTAGGCGAAGTGTCTAAAAGAGTCAATTTAGAAAACTTCTTCTGACATTGTTGCAGGAGGAGTGAGTCATGGGCGTAGGTAAAAAAATAAAGCGCATGGCAGTACTCCGTTGGAGTACCCATGCGCTTTTGTTTAGGGAAGCTTTTTACTCTTCAATAGAGTCATAAGAGTCTAGGTCTGTGTCCGGTGTGTAAGGTTCCGATGAATCTACATGACCGAATACAGTATCTGCACTTTCACCGTCAATTAAAACAAGCACAGACTCAAAGCCTGCTTGTTGAGCGGTGTGAGCGATTTGATTCATAATGCCAACTTCTAATCCAGAACCGACATTAAGAAAAGCGAATTCTTCTGAAAAAGATACATGAGCAACACCATCATGGTCTTCTACAGATTGTACAGAAACATCTTCATCTTCAGTAACCGAGACGAGTGATTCATGGTCAGGTCCAGTAAGCCATTGTTCTAATGCGCTCATGAGTAGTCCTTCTTGACCTTCACCGCTAATTGTATGTGTTTCTGTATACATTTCTAATACTTGATCGTCGTAGAATACGAGTTCAAAGTCTTCTTCCATCATTTCTGCTTCATCAGTATCAGCAGCTGTTTCGTCATCGGATTCAGAACTTTCTTCATCTTCTTCATCAGCTTCTTCTACAGAATCATCCGTGTCTTCATCTTCATCTATGTCTTCGTCGCCAACTTCTTCGTCATCCGTGTCTTCATCTTCAGGTTGTTCAGTCGTTGTGTCTTCTCCACCAGTTTCAGCCGGTGCAGGATCGTCCTCAGCACAAGCACTTAACATTCCTACAGTTAATAATGCTGCTGCAGAAAATTGAATCGGTCGTTTCATTCCACAATTCCTCCTTATTATGTAGCTCTCCACATATTCTAGTTTTAAATGTCATTCTTTGTCAAAGATAACCTGTACTTGTCATTTTATATATGGAATAAAAATCACTTCTTTTTCACTTTTTACGAACGAGTAAAAAAAGAAACATGCTATAATAATGGACGAACGTAATTAAAGTAGGTGAATTTATGAATCAACGTAGATCGAACCTAAAGTGGTTAGCAGGCATTTTAATGTTTGTTGCTTTATATGCTGTTGGCTATTGGGTCTTCGTCCTCGCCTTTTCATAATACAAAATTGAGCACGTTGCCGAGTAAGTGAGGTAGCGTGCTTTCTGTCATAATAAAAAATTACGGAATAAATGTGTAACGTCATAATCTAAATAACGACTACAAAGGGGAACGGTAATCGTGTATGAAACGTTCGACCGCCTTTATGAACAATATCATCAATCGTTGTTCCAGTTCATTTTCTACATGGTTCGAGATCGCCATGTTGCAGAAGAACTTGTACAAGATGTTTATATAAAAGTATTTCATTCATATGATCGCTTTGATGGAAGAAGTAATGAAAAGACGTGGCTGTTTTCAATCGCAAAACATGTCACCATTGATTATATTAGAAAAGAAAATCGTCAAAAAAGGAAATGGTTTGGCATGGTCGTCTCTGATGAAAAAATTGACATACAAGATCATCAACCTTTGCCTGAGCAAAGGACAATTGCAAAAGAAGAGCTAGAGGTTACTTACCGGGCTTTAGGGAAGTGTTCTGTAGATCAGCAACAAGTTTTGATTTTGCGATTCATTGAATCTTTTACAGTCAAAGAAACGGCAGAGGCATTAGGCTGGTCAGAAAGTAAAGTGAAGACGACACAACATCGTGCCATCTTGAAATTAAAGAAAACGTTGCGAGAGGAGGAAGAGAAGCATGAGTCATAATGGATATGAAGACGAAGAAATAATCAAGAAGTTAGAAAAGCTTCGCGGTGTAGAAGATGATCGGAATAAGAACGAGATTTATAAAAGTGTAAAAGCTGAAACGATGACACGTTCAAATCGTCCGAAGCGTGATCGTTTTAGTCGACCGGTCATTGTTGGTATGTCTTCAGCAGCAGTATTAATACTTGCTATCATTGTGATTTCTCAAGTTCCTCTCCTTCAAGATGGTAGTGAGTTATCATCACAAGGGGGAAATCAAAATGAAGATCAACAACTTGCAATTACGAGTGATGAAGAAGAGTATGATGCCACTGACAGCGAAGAAGACCAAGCGCAACATTATATAGAAGACTCGGAACAACCAGAAGAAATTGTCCCGCATGAACCTGAACAAAACGATGAATCGTATGAACGCCAAGAAGAGACGCCCGAAACAACAGAAGACGACGTTGAGTTAAATGGAGAATGGGATCATTATGATTATCCGTTAGCGGCAAGTTCAGAGAGTCCTGGGATGTACACATTGCCATTTTTGGCACCAGATGAGCAGACGGTTGTAAATGTCACATTCACGATTGACGAGCAAAGTATTCTAGATGAAATTGATACATTGCTTAACGGGGTGGACCCAGAGCAATTTGGTTTAAGGGATTCACCAATTCAACGCTTAATTCAAGAAGGAAGTATGGATCGAGTACGTGAAGCTTTACAAGAAGTAAGTCGATTTGAAACGTTTGCGACATTAGATTTACCGAGTGAAGTTGAAGAAGTGTTAAGTGCAACCACTGAAGAGCGAGACGAAGCAAATGGGTATTATTTATTGCCTGTTGAAGATCAATATGTATACCTCGTCACTGGGAAGAGCTTGGATGTTGAGCGAGAAGAGGGTCTCAGTTTCGAAGAGACGTTAAAACGCATGGAGTTGGAAGAACAAGGCGACCGATACTTTTCAGTCATTCCTGAAGAGCTTGATTTGGAATCGGTAACTGAAATTGACGAAGAACGAATTGCACTTGCATATGACGGTCTTGAGGATGTTAATGAACATGAACTCATCATGTTTGTTGAAGGTGTGTTATTAACTGCAGCAGATTATGGCTATCGTGAGATTGAGTTCGAGGGAATTGAAGATCAAGATGTTCGAGACGTCGGTCCATACACGTTAACGAATACGTTGCATCCTCCGGTTGCACCGAATTACCTCGGTCCAATCGAGTTTCACTAAAAAACACTGAGCGATCTGCTCAGTGTTTACTGTGATTCACTTGGAATACAAAACGTCACTTTGTCACCGAGTGTAATTGTAACGGGCGTTTTTCCACCGTCTTCACCGTCGATGTCTACGTTACCTTCTGGCTCAACATGCAATGTTAAGTGTTTGAGCTGATGGTGTATGAGATTGTTCTCATTTTCGTCGAATTGGTCACTAAGTTTGGCTTCCTTCCAGGCAGACACTAAGGAAAGTCCACCTTCTTTAACGATGTAGACGTTTAAATAACCGTCATCTAATTCGTGTTGTGCTGGTAATCCGATGGAACCAATGTAATTTCCGTTAGAGACGAGAATCATAACGGCTTCTCCAGTTAGATGCAAATCATCACTCGTTAATGTGTACGTATAATGAGTCGGATTCGTAACGGTTTGAAGTGCACTCCAAAAATAACTTAATCGACCGATTGTTGCTTTTAATTCCTCGTTAATGTTTTCAGATGTGTCAGCAATTAAGCCAACAGCAAAGAAATTCAAAAAGTAACGGTCATTCATTTTCGGGACGTCCACCGTTTTGGTCGTTCCGGTACATACTTGATCAATGGCCTCCTCGAGGTTCATTGATATGCCTAACGTGCGGGCAAAGTCGTTGCACGTCCCACCAGGCAAAACAGCAAGATTCGGTCTGATTTGTAACGAAGGAACGCCGTTTATACACTCATGAACCGTTCCGTCACCACCAAAGATAAACAACGTATCTACGTTTTGGCCTACTTCTTTTGCAATTTGTTCACCATCGCCAGGCTTTGAAGTAGGACAAAGTTTTAATTGGAAGCCATGTGACTCGATTTGGGCTTTAATTTGTTCAATACTTAGGTGATCATTCGCTTGACCTGCGTGCTCATTATAAATGATTGCCGCTCTTTTCATGCGCAACCTCTCCTAAACTAAGTTTGAAAGTAAGCCAATCACGACGAGAATGATAAAAACGATCCCGACAACATTCATGATGGTAGACCCTTTAATGGGCATTCGTCGTTTCTTCTTCCAACGATTCGGGTCAAATCCGATGTCATTTCCTTCTTTTCTTTCAGGACGAACGAGTGGGATTGTAAAGAAGTTCCTTGCCTTTAGTAGAAAAGGGGCGGCTAGTGCCATTCCTGCTACGAGTCCAATGATGTGGGCAAGTATATTAATTCTCGGATTAAGAAATGTTAAAATCACGCCAATGACAACCATGACTGTAACGATTTGTCTACTACTTGCGTCAATCAGTTCTTTTCTAAAGATCATCATATAAACGTACATACCGAGTAACCCGTAGATTGCGCCCGAAGCACCAACGTGACTATAGTACAACGGCTGAAGGATAAAGGTTACGATGTTCGCAATGACGGCAGTACCGAGATAAAAACTTATAAATCGCGTGCGGCCGATCATTTTCTCAAGCGGTGGACCGAACAAAAAGAGAGCAAAAGAGTTAAACAGCATGTGCATTAAGTCAGCGTGTAGAAAAATCGGTGTGATTAATCGCCACCATTGTCCTTCTGCAATCGCTAGATTTAATCCGACACCTAAATGTTGAATCCAAATCCCTGGCGGGAAAATCCCAATTTGACCAAGGAAAACAAGAAAAAATAAAACGATGTGAATGGCAATTAACGATGTCACGATTGGATAATTGCGTCTAAACGTATAGAAACTTTCATTGCGGACGAACATACAGCCACCTCAATTGTACAAGAATCGTATTTAATCTTATCATATTGTGATTCATTCATTCGAATGAATCGATTAGGAGGATTGACGATGATTATTGGAAATGGAATTGATATCGTTGAATTAGAGAGGATTTCCAAACTGCTTGAACGTCAACCTCGTTTCATCACGCGTGTTCTTACGGCAAACGAACAGCGGAGTTATGCGCAATTATCAAAAAGTCGTAAAATCGAATATGTAGGGGGACGCTTTGCAGCGAAAGAAGCATTTGCAAAAGCATATGGGACAGGAATAGGTTCAGAAATTAGCTTTCAGGACATTGAAATAATTAACAACGAAAATGGCAAGCCGGTGCTCAACTGTACCAAGCTTAAAGAGGCACGAGAAGTGCATGTGAGTGTGTCGCACAGTAAGCATTATGCACTCGCAAATGTCATTATTGAAGCGTAAGTTTTTTAGACAAGCTGGAATAACCGCATAGGTTGTCTCATATGATGTAATGCGGTTAGGAGGGGCCTGAAATGTTGGTAAGAACATGTGATTACGAGTAGTGGAGTGGGAAGCTAGAAACTCAATTCAAGAGATTGCGAGGTGGTGTCGTGATGAAACGATGGTTGAACAACACGTAACTTAGACACGTACTAAACATCTAGATTTTTCTTCATCACGATGACTAACGGACGGAATAAAGGCAATCCATCTCTAAGCATCCAGTGAATAACACTCGTCACTTTCTATTACCACATTTCTTTTTTTACAATGTGATAGGTTCCTCCTTTGTCGTCACATCGAAGACAAAGGAGAGAGGTTTGATGAAAAAGAAGTTCGGATTTTGTACGGTCGCTTTTTTATCGATTGCCTTACTTGCAGCATGCGGAGAAAAATCAGAAGAAGAAGTAGTTGAAGACCTCGGTGAAACACTTCAGACGATGAATGGATATCAAACATCAGCATCGCTTACGATGCAGACGGGCCAAGAACCAAGGGAATACGATGTTCAAATTGCTCACGTTCAAAATGAAGAGAATCGTTATTACCGCGTGGAACTTCAAAATGAGAATGAAGAGCAAAATCAAATGATTTTAAGAAATGACGATGGTGTTTTTCTGTTGACGCCAGCGTTAAACAAAAGCTTTCGTTTTCAAAGTGATTGGCCGAGCAACAACAGTCAAATGTATTTGTATGAATCACTTGTGACCGATATTTTAAGTGATTCAGAGCGTTCCTTTGCCATTGAAGAGGACAAATATGTTTTTGAGACTGTAACAAACTACCAAAATCAGAATCTGCAACAACAAGAAATTGTCTTAAACGATGATCTAACTCCTCATGCAGTGCGGGTATTTGATCAGAATTATGAACCACTCGTTGAAGTTGCTTTCCATGATTTTGAGTTGAATCCTGCAATTGATAGCAGTGAGTTTGATATGGATCGTCACTTACCTGAAGAAGCAGAAGCTCCGGTATCAACAGACGAGGTAACAGAGGATGATGTTTTTGGTGTGTTTATGCCGTCGTATGAGCCTGCAAACACTGAGCTCTCTGAAACGTCTGAGGTTCAAACAGACGATGGGATTCGTGTCATCATGTCCTATGAAGGCGAGCAACCTTTTACAATTATTCAGCAACCGTTATCCATGTCCACTTCTTCAGAAGTAACACTAACTAGAGATATGGGGACAGGAGATCCAATTGATTTAGGTGAAGTGATCGGTATTCAGACTGACAATTCACTCACATGGTCTGTGGATGGTGTGGAGTTTGTGATTGCATCAGATACACTTCACGTCGATGAAATGGCAGCTGTAGCCAGATCAATGACAGCCACCCACGAAAAATAATGGTGAGTCCACGTACGTGGACTCTTTTTTAACGTATTTACTACATATACGATTGACAGCCACAAGAATGCGTAGACATAATGAAGATAGACTAACGAACGCTAGGGGTAGACAGACGATGGAACAATTGTATCGAGAAACTTGGATTGAAGTGGATACAGAAGCAATTAAACAAAACGTAGCATCTCTAGATTGGTTGCATCATGGTGAACGCCAAATCATGGCGGTCGTAAAAGCAAACGGGTATGGTCACGGAGCCATTGAAGTTGCAAAAGCTGCACTTGATGGCGGAGCAACGGTTTTAGGGACTGCGCTCCTTGAAGAAGCGATTGAATTGCGTGAAGGCGGAATAGTAGCGCCAATTGTTGTACTAGGACGTACTGACGCAAGTGGTGCAGGCGTAGCTGCAAAGCTAGACATTGCACTCGCAACATTTCAGCGAGAATGGTTAGTTTCGGCTAAGGAACATATTGAACCAGGTCACTCGCTCAAATTACACGTGAAGTATGACACCGGCATGGGAAGAATTGGTGTAAGATCGATTGAAGAAGTTCAAGAAGTTTTAACAGCGATTGATGAAGAAGCCAGCTTAGAATTAGAAGGACTTTTTACGCATTTTGCAACCGCAGATGAACTAGATCTTACCTATTATAAAGAGCAACAACATCGATTTGACGAGCTAGTCTGTGTACTAAGAAGAGAGAATAGGTACATCCCACTTATTCATTGTGCAAATAGTGCCGCAAGTATGAGGTTTAAAGATGCTTGTTATAACATGGTTCGTTTTGGCATATCGATGTATGGATTGTTACCTGCAACGGATTTAAAAGCGGAGTTACCTTTTTCGTTGGCTCCAGCGCTTTCTTTATATAGTCATTTGTCGCATGTAAAACATGTAAACTCAGGAAGTAAAATTAGTTATGGAGGAACGTACACAGCCACACAAGATGAGTGGATTGGAACGGTACCGATCGGATATGGTGATGGCTGGATTCGTAGTAATGCGAATGGTGGAGAAGTCATTATCGATGGGGTGCGTTTGCCGATAATCGGCCGCATTTGTATGGATCAAATGATGGTGCGTCTTCCCAATGAAATGCCCGTCGGGCAACGGGTTACATTAATTGGTGAGGATAATAAAGAACGCATTACGATCGAAGAGATCGCTGATCGTTTAGGTACGATTACGTATGAAATTCCATGTCTAATTACAAACCGTGTTCCTAGACAATATGTTCAAAAAACATTGTCGTAATTTGAAGGAATTATGCGAGTGACGGAGAAAGGATTAAGAGAGGTACAAGTAGATTTATTGTTCTGTAATGCTTTTGCAATGAAAGACAGTCAATGCTATTATTGATAAAGGACATTACAGGGACTATAGTGTTGGAGGTGTCTTACATTGTCTAATGATCGTTCTAGACAAATTACGATTAGCCTTCCCCAATATTTATTGCAAGAGGTGGACAATATGATTAAGTATGATGGTGTTGAACGCAACGAATTTATCCATCAAGCCGCAACTAAATATTTGTACGAACACAAAGCTGAAGGTGTTCGTGAGCACATGCAACAAGGATATCTTGAAATGGCTACCATTAACTTGTCAATTGCTTCCGAATCTTTTGGCTTAGAGGAAGAGTGTGAAATGAAGATGGGGAGAAGGTTAGTCAGCGGTATTTAATAAAGAGAATTATGGCGTTATTATTCTAGATCTTATCCCATTTCTATAATGTTTCTTATTCGTTGCCAACGTATTTTCGTGTGGCAGCTTTTTCTTATTGGATAAAGACAAACCTATCAGCAGTTGTGAGTTGCTTTCAAGGGCACAAAATGGAATAATGAGAATAGCGTACCCTGTGCGTAATTCTGTCAGGTGACAAGATTTTGTTAATGACGGTGGTGTGACTGATTATGCGTTCAATCGTATTACAACATATGATCGACAACAAGGATCACTATATTGAGCAGTGGAGAGTTTCGTTTGGCGAATTATTATTTTCCCGCTCTGAATCCACGATTAAACCTCAATATATTCAGGATGAAATGAAAGAAGAGTTTGTTTCAGTAATTTTCGATACACTTACTATGGACAGGCATTCTAGGCGAGCGGTTGTAAAGCGTTTTGCAGAGCGACTCATTCACGATGGCTGGGTCGTAAGTGAATTTATTATGAGCTTACAAAGGCTACGTCGCATTGTGATGAAAGACTTGTCCAATCATTACGATAAGGAAAAGTTTGTTGATCTGTCCGGTGAGCTTGAAGATTGGCTAGATGAACAAATTACCGATTTAACAACCGAATTTGCGAAGAATCACGAAGAAGTGAAAGCCATACAGAACGTTGCTTTAAAGGAGTTATCAGCTCCGCTTATACCTGTTTTCGATAAAATCGTCGTTATGCCATTGATTGGAACGATTGATACGAAACGAGCTTCGCAAATTATGGAGAATTTATTAGATGGTATTATCGAACATCGTGCGCAAGTCGTGCTCATTGATATTACAGGAGTGCCTCTTGTAGATACGATGGTTGCACATCATATTATTCGTGCATCAGAGGCTGTTAGGCTAGTTGGTGCAGAGTGTCTACTCGTCGGGATTCGACCAGAGATCGCACAAACCATAGTTAATTTGGGAATTGATCTTGGGAACTTTACGACAAAGAGTACGCTTAAGAAGGGTGTAGAAGCGGCGTTGCAAATGACACATCGCGATATTATTACAAATGAAGAGCCTGTTACGGGTGGAGGGTTGAATTAATGCGTATTCCTATACTCAAACTGGGTCGTTACTTGTTAATTTCGGTACAAGTAGAATTAGATGACCAAACTGCGCTACAGTTTCAAGAAGATTTATTAAATAAGATCCATCAAGAAGGCTCACTAGGGGTAGTCATTGATTTAACATCGGTCGATATGATTGATTCATTTATCGCGAAAGTGATTGGTGATGTTGTTGAGATGTCTAGTTTGATGGGGGCAAAAGTTGTTTTGACAGGTATTCAGCCTGCAGTAGCCATTACTTTGATTGATATGGGGGTTTCTCTTCAGGAAGTGCAAACAGCACTTGACCTGGAGCAAGGTCTTGAGCGATTGCAACAGGAATTGGGGGGTTGACGTATATGAGTAACCATTCCTGTATTGAAATAGCCAATGAATGGGGGATTGTTTCTGCTCGCCAGGCAGGTCGTGAGCTTTCCAAAGAGATTGGTTTTGGGAGTGTGGATCAAGCAAGAATTACGACAGCCATCTCAGAGCTTGCAAGAAACATTTACTTGTACACTGAAATCGGTAAGATTGATTTAGAAGAAATTAGTGATAATCATAAAAACGGGAAAGTCCGTGGAATAAAAGTCGTTGCTAGTGATAAAGGTCCGGGAATTGAGAACCTTCGTGATGTTATGATAGATGGCTTTACGACTTCCGGAGGTTTAGGAGCAGGTTTGCCAGGTGTAAAGCGTCTAATGGATGAATTCGACATCGAGTCAATACCTGGGGAAGGAACTACGATTACGACGATTAAGTGGCTCCGTTAGAAGGAAGGATGTTCGGAGATGGACACTTACGAAACGCTACAACAGAGCTATAAAGAGATTTTGTTTAGTTTCTTACAGAAGAAAAACGAACAAAGCTTATATGATGCTCAACAGTTCAGTAAAAAAGTGTTAGAGGAAAAAGTTTCTCCTGAAGAAATCGTTAGTATACATCTCGAGGTGATTCAGGAGCTCTATCCGGATATCCCCCCTGAGACACAAGAATCATTTGAGTTTTTACTTGAAGTGATGATCGGTTATGGAATGGCTTATCGAGAGCATCAAATTCTTCGTAATCGTCAAAAGGAACTGGAATCTGAGATTGATGTTGCTGCGAACATGCAACATACCCTTCTGCCAAGTGAGATTCCAGATGTCAAAGAATTAGATATTGGTGTAATTACAGTGCCGGCATCAAAGATGAGCGGAGATTATTATCACGTTATAAAGGATGCGAATGGATTTATCGGTGTAGCCATTGCTGACATTATTGGAAAAGGAATTCCTGCTGCACTTTGTATGTCAATGATTAAGTATGCAATGGACAGCATGCCGAATTCAATTTTGCAACCAGGACAACTTCTCGAAACGTTAAACCGCACCATTGAACAGAACATTGCTTCTCATATGTTTGTGACAATGATGTATGGAAGCTATGATCCAAAGTCTCACGTCTTCTATTATGGTGGGGCAGGTCATGAACCGGGCTTTTATTACAGCGAACAACAAGATCACTTTGAAGAGCTATATGCAAAAGGATTAGCACTTGGAATTTCAAAGGATGCGAAGTATCGTGAGTTTAGTCGTGAAATGTACGAAGGTGATTTTGTCGTTCTCCTTTCAGATGGCGTTACAGAATGTCGCACAGAAGAACGATTTATCGAACGTGAAGAAATTACGGCTCTCATTAGAAAATATAAGCATTTAAGTGCCCAAAAATCGTCGATAACGTCTATCGTGACTTAGAACGTTGGCAAGAATTTCAACTACGAGACGATTTCACTTTAATTATAGTAAGAAGAAAGTTTAAAAAGAATACGTGATGGGTATATAATAACTGCGGCCTTAGGCCGTTTTTATTTATCATAAGATGATTAAGCATTCATTATATATTTCGTACGATTGATCGGGGAGGGGAATAACGTCATGAAACTTGACTTAAGAACAGAGGATATGAAGGCAGCTAATGCTAAGAAATTATATGTTGCAGGAGAAATTGACGCTTATACAGCACCGCAACTTAAAGAGGCATTATCACAGTTAACATCAAGAGATCAAGGCATTACAGTCGTTGATCTTGAAGGTGTAGACTATATTGATAGTACGGGACTCGGAATTTTTGTAGGTGCACTTAAAGATACGCATAGTCATGAGGGGCAATTCAAGATCGTTTCCTTAAACAGTCGCGTAAAACGGCTCTTCTCAATTACAGGACTAGATGAGGTTATGGATATCGACGAAAAGGAGGGGGCCAATCAATGAGCTCGAAGAATGACAGCATAGAAATGAGCGTACCTGCGAAAGCAGAATATATTGGAATCCTCCGCTTAACCGCATCAGGGATTGCGAACCGGGTAGGCTATTCTTACGATGTAATTGAAGACATTAAAGTATCGATGGCAGAAGCATGTACGAACGTTGTAGATCATGCTTACAACGATGGAAGCGGCGATATTAAAGTGAAGTTCGACCTGTACAATGATTATCTTCAAATCCAAGTTTCAGATGAAGGAACGGAGAAGAAGACGCTTGCTAAGTCAAATGGGCCTGTTGATGCGAACAAGCCAATTGAGGAGTTACAGGAAGGAGGCCTTGGGCTCTTCCTTATTGAAACGTTGATGGACGAGGTTGAAATTACGCAAGATAATGGTGTAACGATCACAATGAAGAAGTTCGTACAGAGGGATGAGGTGGCTCAAGGTGCCGATGGAGTCGAAACGACAGCCAACAACTAAGCTGAAGAGCCAATTTATGACTTAATAGCGCAATATCAAGCTGGCGCAGACGAAGAAGTCCAAACGAAGCTCGTCTTGCACTATGAGTCGCTTGTCCAGTCATTAGCTCGTAAGTTTTCCCGAGGGCAAGGTCACGATGATGACCTTTACCAAGTCGGGATGATCGGTTTACTGGCAGCGTTACGACGTTATGACACTTCTTTTAATCGCTCGTTTGAATCATTTGCTGTACCTACAATCGTCGGAGAGATTAAACGTATCCGAGATAAAACGTGGAGTGTGCACGTACCAAGAAGAATTAAAGAGCTTGGACCGCGAATTAAGAAGGCAGTTGAAGAGCTTACAACGGAATTGCAACGTTCGCCGCTCGTGAACGAAATCGCTGCTCGGTTAGAAGTGACGGAAGAAGAAGTGTTAGAGACGATGGAGATGGGTAAGAGTTATCAAGCATTATCTGTCGATCGATCTATCGAAGCCGATTCAGAAGGAAGTGCCGTTACACTTCTAGATTTGGTCGGCAGCCACGATGAAGGGTTTGAACAAACAGATCAGCAGTTGTTGCTCGAGAAAGCATTTGCTGTACTCACTGACCGCGAGAAGGAAATTCTTAAATGCACGTATTTTGATAACTTAAGCCAGAAAGAAACTGGCGACTTGCTTAACATCTCTCAAATGCACGTTTCAAGACTTCAACGAAGAGCTTTGCAAAAGCTACGCGAATCCATTCGTGTTGAGCCATCGGAGTGTTATTGAATGGGAAAAATAATCGAGGAACAATATGAGAATGCAGTAACTGCAGCATTTCAAGCCGGAAAAGGCGGCAATCCAGTTTGTGGTGATATGTTCATTACTGTTGAAACCGATCGTTACTTTCTCACTGCGCTTGCAGATGGACTAGGGAGTGGCAAAAGTGCTAGGCGTTCATCGGAACTTGCGATGAACGTCATTGAGAAGCACTTTGATGCTCCAATGGAAGAATTATTCGCGAACGTTAATCAAGCGCTCGCCCATGAGCGCGGAGTCGTACTAACTGTCATTCGAATTGATTATGAGCGAAATCAGATTACATGTGGGAATATCGGCAATGTTGAATGCTTATTGATGATCGATCAAAAGGACGTCATGAGAATTATCCCAACGACAGGTTTTCTCTCAGGCAGATCTTATAAAGCTCGTGTTCATCATTTCAGCTTTAAACAAAACGTCGGCTTCCTTTTACATTCTGATGGAGTTTCAAAGCAAACGCATCGCTATGAACTTCAAGCTTCTCGCCTTTCACCGACAGCCGTCGTTGAACGGTTGAAAGAAGAGATGGCTATTGATAAAGATGATGTGACAATAGTGTCAGGTTATGTACATTGAAACGCAGCGAGCGACGTTGCGTTTTTTTTTGCTTTCAAAAATATGGTAAAGTACAAAGTATAGTGACTCAGCCAGAGGAGGCAATGGACATGTTCAAGTCTACGGGCCAAGAAGAGATTGTATCCAGAATTGCAATAAGCACAGGGGTAAATGAAAAGTATACGAATGCGATTATTCAGCTTAGTGAGGAAGGCAATACAATTCCATTTATTGCTCGCTATCGTAAAGAGCAAACAGGAAATGCCGATGAAACCAACATAAAAGCAATCTTAGATCTTTTCCAATACGAGAACCAATTGGAAGATCGAAAGCAAGAAGTCTATCGCTTAATTGACGAACAAGATAAATTAACGCCTGAATTATCGAAGAACATACATGAGGCGAGAAAGTTACAAACGTTAGAAGATCTTTATCGTCCATATAAACAAAAGAAACGCACACGTGCGACGATTGCGAAAGAGAAGGGGCTAGAACCGCTTGCTAAGCGAATTTACGAGCATCCTAAGGAGATGAATGTAAAAGAAGAAGCAAACGGCTACTTAAGTGAAGAGCATAAATTAAACAATGTAGACACTGTTATTGCTGGTGCTTTAGATATTATTTCCGAGTGGATTTCTGATGAAGCAACCATCCGTCAGAAAATCCGTACATTTACGTATTCAAATGGTACGTTAAAAACATCAATGAAGAAAAATGCAGAAGACGAAGAAAGTGTCTTTGAAATGTATTATGAATTCGAAGAAAGAATTAAAAACATCCCATCGTATCGCGTACTTGCAGTAAATCGTGGAGAAAAAGAAAATGTCTTGAAAGTGACGATTGATGTTCAGCGGGAGCGAATTGAGGAATTAATGGAAAAGCAAATCATAAAACGCTTCGGTTCTCCTGCTGTTGATTATATGAAAGAAGCAATTGCTGACAGTTACAAACGATTGATTGCACCGTCCATTGAGAGAGAGATTCGTAATGAATTAACTGATACTGCTGAAGATAAAGCAATCCAGGTCTTCTCAGGTAACTTAAAACAGCTCTTGCTGCAACCACCTTTTCTTAATAAAGTCGTGCTCGGTGTAGACCCTGCCTACCGAACAGGGTGTAAACTTGCCGTTGTTGATGGAACTGGAAAAGTATTAGATACAGGAGTCATATATCCAACACCACCAAGAAATGACACCGCTAATGCTGCGAAGAAAGTGACGCAGTGGGTACAAAAGTACCAGGTCGATATGATTGCTATCGGAAACGGGACAGCTTCAAGAGAGACAGAAGCGTTTATTGCCGATGTGATTGCAGATCAGCAATTGGAGCTTCACTACTTAATTGTGAACGAAGCAGGAGCAAGTGTGTACTCAGCTTCAGATCAAGCGAGGTCAGAATTCCCGCAATTAGAAGTTGAAGAGCGAAGCGCCATTTCCATTGCAAGGAGACTACAAGACCCGTTATCTGAACTCGTTAAAATTGATCCGAAATCAATTGGGGTCGGTCAATATCAACATGACGTACAAGCAGGCAAGCTTTCAGGAAGCCTTGACTTTGTCGTTGAGACTGCAGTAAACCTCGTTGGGGTCAATGTAAATACTGCTTCTTCAAGCTTGCTACAATACGTTGCAGGTCTTAATCAGAAGGTTGCTCAATTGATCGTGACGTATCGTGAAGAGAATGGGCAGTATCGCACGCGTAAGGATTTAAAGAATGTGCCTAGACTAGGTGCTAAAACGTATGAACAGGCCGCAGGTTTTCTGCGTATTATTGAAGGTGAAGATCCACTTGATCAAACACCAATTCACCCAGAGAGCTACACGGTGACACGTAAATTACTGAAAGACATGAACATTAACGTTCAAACATTGGGTAAAGCCGATACGAAAGAAAAGCTACAATCGCTAAATCGTATCGAGATCGCAGAAAGCTTAGACGTCGGTTCAATGACGCTAAATGACATTCTTGATGCCCTAATTCGACCGAATCGTGACCCTCGAGAAGATATGCCTAAGCCGATCTTGAAATCAGGCGTAATGGCTATGGAAGACTTAGAAGAGGGAATGGAACTCGAAGGAACCGTGCGGAACGTCGTCGATTTTGGAGCCTTCATTGATATCGGGGTGAAGCAAGATGGTTTAGTTCATATTTCCAAACTTGCTGATCGCTTCGTGAGAAATCCACAAGACGTTGTGGCAGTTGGGGATATTGTAACCGTTTGGGTTGAACAAGTCGACCAGAAAAAAGGTAGAATAGCGCTTACGATGTTAGCACCTAAAAAAGCCGTCCGATCCTAATAAAGAAGCCAAAGTTACGATAACTTTGGCTTCTTTATCTTCATTGTTATGATTGAAAGAACGTATCTTGGTTTTTTCTGAGGTATGAATACCAGCATTGATTAAGCATGACAATTTCATGGTGGTTTTTTTCGAAATAAGCTTTTTCAAGCTGCTTTCTAAGCCAATAAGGCATGATTCTTTTCCCCTCCTTGTGGTAAAATCAGATTCACAGAAGGCGTTTCACTAGTATATGTTCTTTAGCTTGTATACGTTGACGGTTAATTCGAGAGGTGATGTGGTTATGACAAATGAAGAACTTCAACAGTGGACGGAACGGTTATCAAAGGATCGTTTCTATAAACCATTTAATCACACGATCACATTCAATCGTCGATTAAGAACGACAGGTGGGCGTTATTTGTTACATACGCACAACATCGAAATGAACCCGAAGCAATTGGAGCACTTTGGGATTGAAGAATTTGAGAAGATCATTCTTCATGAGCTCTGTCATTATCACCTACATATAGAAGGGAAAGGCTATCAACATAAAGACGCAAGTTTCAAACAGTTGTTGAATCAAGTTGGAGGAAGCAGGTATTGTAACCTTGTCCCTGGAACGTACAAACCATTGGTATATAAGTATTTTTACCAATGTGTGAAGTGCAATCAAACGTATCGACGCAAACGGCAAATGGATGTGAATCGGTATGTTTGTGGACGGTGTAAAGGGAAATTAAAAAAAGTTAATGAAAACCGTTGACGGTATTTGATAGCCTGTGCTATATTATAAAAGTCGCCAAGAGAGAAACACAAAACGACAGCAACACTTAAAAAAATACATAAAAAAGTTGTTGACATAACAACAACGACCATGATAAGATATTACTTGCCTGTTACGAAATGAACGGACAAGCAAACAACATTCCACAGTAGCTCAGTGGTAGAGCAACCGGCTGTTAACCGGTAGGTCGCTGGTTCGAATCCTGCCTGTGGAGCCATTCGGAGAAGTACTCAAGTGGCTGAAGAGGCGCCCCTGCTAAGGGTGTAGGTCGCGAAAGCGGCGCGAGGGTTCAAATCCCTCCTTCTCCGCCATTGAAACTTTGTGAATTTGACAAGCATGGCCCGTTGGTCAAGGGTTAAGACACCGCCCTTTCACGGCGGTAACGCGGGTTCGAATCCCGCACGGGTCACCATTTATCGGAGGGTTAGCTCAGCTGGGAGAGCATCTGCCTTACAAGCAGGGGGTCGGCGGTTCGATCCCGTCACCCTCCACCATTTTCACTTGAATGAGTGAATAGGAAACGCTGCATTTGCAGAAGTTAATAGAGAGAATTTTTATAAGTGGGCCTGTGGTGTAGCGGTTAACATGCCTGCCTGTCACGCAGGAGATCGCGGGTTCGATCCGTCAGGCCCGCCATTTATAGAAAATCCAATCCTTGTAAACATAATGGAATAGTGGCCATAGCCAAGCGGTAAGGCATCGGATTTTGATTCCGTGATGCGCTGGTTCGAATCCAGCTGGCCCAGCCATTTTAATTACAGTTTGCCTAAGTAACATTTACACACATGCGGGTGTGGCGGAATTGGCAGACGCGCTAGACTTAGGATCTAGTGTCCTTGTGACGTGGGGGTTCAAGTCCCTCCACCCGCACCATATTTATACCAAGACGCGGTTGTGGCGGAATGGCAGACGCGCTAGGTTGAGGGCCTAGTGGGAGTTAAATCCCGTGGTGGTTCAAGTCCACTCAACCGCACCATTCATATAAACGAAGCAATACCAACGCAATTGAGCGGGTGGTATTTTTTGTGTCTTCATTTCCAAGTGGAAATGAAGACTTTTTTATTCACCAACTTACTTAAGGGCATATTTTAGAAGTGCTCAAATAGGGAATTGAAGTCGCTGACTTAAGTGAGATAAGCATCGATCTTTTAAAAGCGTGGCTCTTCGGAAATTGAAGAATCACGCTTTGAATTTAAACACTATTTATATACAAGCTTGCGCAGGAGAAAATCTAATGGTCCAGGTATTCTTTTTTTAGCCATTATCGTTGCAATAACTAAACCTAACAGCCAGACGAACAGTGCGATTAGTAAAGCACCAGTACTGTGTAATGATGCTCCTAGGCCAAGAGCAACTGGAGATAATAAGATGACTAACATTGTTTCATTGAAAACATAAAAGGTCAATGAGCGACGCCCTAATGCTTGGAGGGATCGAGTGATGAGTCCTGCTTGCTTTACAGACGACCCGATCAGCCCAAATATTCCCATATAACCTAGTCCGCCTGCGATTCCTGTTATGATTTGCAAGAAGGTCATGAATCCTTCCATTTGAGGGGTTGTGATCCACATACCAACACTAATCAATGCTAAAGGTAGGGCACCAACAATCGACACGGTTGTTCCGATTATAGCCATACGCTTCAACCAATTGCGATGCAGTTTCGCATCCAGTAAGTTTCTATGCCCTGCCCAGACACCAATCAAAAGAGTTAATAGCATTGGGTACATAACAAGCTGTCCGAGCATACCGATTGGTAAATTAATAACGTTATAGAATAGTGCTTCGACATAAGTCCCCGGCGTTAAGCTTCCACGACTTGGTGTTTCTACATTAGCGATATCTGTAATCACAGAGAATATCACCCATATAATAGGCAAAACGATCACAAAAAACAAACTCATAAAGACTAATGCATGGGTAAGAACTTTATCTTTCTTAAATAAGATCCACCCAATAAGGAAGGTTGAAATTCCGTAGACGAAGAGAATGTCAATTCCGCCAATAAATACAGCATGTATGATACCAAAGAGTATAAGAAATAACGCTCTTCGTCTTATTAACTGTTTTGATTTTCTTTCTAACATCCCGCTCTCTGTTTGTCGCCTTACCATCATTGCGAGTCCATAACCAAACAGAAGTGCAAATAAAGGCAAACCACGGTTGGCGACGAACAAAGTACTGAAGAAATTGGTTACATCATCTACAAGTGTTCCTCCAAGAGGACGACCGATTTGTGTTGTTTCAGTTGCGACTACCCACAACGTTGCATGTGCGATCGCAATAATAAGCAACATAAATCCCCGGGCTAGATCAGGGGCTAATAAACGTCCATCTGTATTTCCATGTAACGAGTGCTGAGGATTGGTCGACCGCTTTACAATTGATCCAGAATCTTTAGTTCCAGACATGCTTGCATCACTTCCTTTAAATAGTAAACGTTTAGCGAATGACTTGTTTTAAGTATCGTGGAAAGTACAACAGGATTCAGCTGTTTTGTCATGAAAGGGGGGAGTTTGAGACTGAAGGGGGTAATACTCTGTAACTTTGGTTTGCTTAAATGCTCTTAAATAACAAATACGAGTGATCATTTACTAACAAAAAGCCCTCATTACAAATTTGAAATGAGCTTTTTGTATGTTTAATTCTTCTTTCTACATCATTCAAAGTACTTTTTTAAATGTAAGCAAAGGTTTGATGGATAAGGATTTCTAGCTATCGTTTCATTCGCTGATCAAAAAAAGTAATTGACACGAGAGGGAAAGTTATTTAATCTATAAATCGTAATCGTTACGATTAAAGAAAGGGGTACTAAAAAGTTTGGCAAAAAAATCTAAAGTCGCAAAAGAGCGTAAACGTCAAGAATTGGTTGCAACCTATGCAGAACGTCGAAGAGAACTCAAAGAAAAAGGAGATTATGAAGCATTGAGAAATTTGCCGAGGGATTCTTCTCCGACGAGGTTAAAGAATCGATGTGAAATTACCGGTCGCCTAGGGGATACATGAGAAAGTATAAGATGTCTCGGATTGCCTTTCGAGAATTAGCTCATAAAGGTCAACTACCAGGAGTTAAAAAAGCAAGTTGGTAATAATTTAATATCCGATACTTATTGCTGTTTGCAAAAGCCATATGAATCAAAAGAATACAAGAGGAACGAAGGAGAACGTAACATGAAAAAAAACATACAGAGAAGCGTAACACTGTTAGCTGCTTTAGCACTATTTGTCGCATGTGATGCCTCAGAAAATGGTGATGAGTCAACGTCATCGGATGGAAGTGAACAACTAGAAGCAAGTCATGATGGCGATGATCATGATCACGATGAACATCAAGATCCAGGTCAACATGTACCAGAGGACGTAGACATTGAAGGGTTGGCGGATCATTATCACACTGGAGACAATGTAGAACTTATTGCACATTATGACGATGATACTAAATACGATCATTGGCATTGGTATACAAGAGACGATGATCATGCTGAGTGGGAAACGGTACCCGACCATGGTACAGACCAGTATACGGGCGAGGCTACGGTGAACGGTCAAGAGATTAAAGCGGTGCTTTTTGATGATGATCATGAAGCGTATGTTCAATCCCCTGTACTCGAAGTTGTGATCGATGACCATGACCACGATCACAGCCATGCCCATGATGAAGAAAGCCAAAGAATTTATGATGGCTTCTTTTATGACGACGATGTAGAGGATCGTTCATTATCAGATTGGAGTGGGGATTGGCAATCTGTATACCCTTATTTGCAAGAGGGTGCGTTAGATGAGGTTTTTGAACATAAAGCGAATGAAGCAGAAAGTAACATGACTGCTGAAGAGTATAAAGAATATTATGAAGTTGGTTATGAAACGAATGTCGATCGCATCGTCATTGATGAAGATCACTTTACCTTTTTTGAAGAAGGTGAAGAGTATACAGCTGAGTATGGCAACGATGGTTTTGAGATTCTAACGTACGAGGCAGGTAATCGAGGGGTACGATTTATTTTTGAGAAATCCGATGGAGACGAAGAGATGCCACAATTTATTCAGTTCAGCGATCATGAGATTTCCCCTACGGACTCACATCATTTTCATCTCTATTGGGGAGATGACCGTGAGGAACTATTAAATGAAGTAACGAATTGGCCAACGTATTATCCATCAACGATGAGTGAAGAGGAAATTGTTCATGAGATGATTGCTCATTAAAGAAAAGCGACCATTGAATCATCCGGTATTTAATGGTCGTTTTACTATTCTCACTAATCACTTAGTTCAGATATAATAAGGAAGAAAAGATGAGATGATCATTTAGTTTAGACATCATTATATCGAGGAAGGTGATTCAAGTGAGTCTAAATATGACAAAGCCTGCGTCTGTAAGAGAGCTTTCTAACTTCTTGGCAACAATGAACAACCAACCAAAACATCACATCGGTTTTTGTGGGGAGGACAGTAGTGAAATTTATGATACGCTCGTGAATGATTTTTCAGATTTGCCATTCGAAGAATCGTTTGTGGTTGCATACAAAGAAAATGCAATCGTTGGTGCACTTGGTCTAGATATTGATTTACCGAGGGGAGTTGCCGATGTCTGGGGACCGTTTATACATGAAGAAGAGATGGGACTTGCTGTTGAGTTATGGAATCAATTAATTCAAAACGTACCTAAAGAGGTAAGTAAATTCTCTTTCTTTATAAATAAGGAAAATACGTTTGTAAAACAATTCGCGATCGACCGTAAAGGGATTGAACGAGGTTCAGATCTCGTTTTGCAAAGAACAAGAGAGAGCTTCAGTAAGCAGGAAGTTCAAGTAGAACCGTATATGAACCCCTATTGTGATTCCTTTTCAGATCTTCATAATCAGCTATTCCCGAACACGTATTATGATGGGCAAACGATCCACAATCGCTTGAATGACGATAACCAATTAATTGTCGTTACAGAGAATGAATCAACCATTCAAGGGTATGTATACTTCGAAGCAAGCCCGAAGCATAGTGAAGGAACCATTGAGTATGTAGGTGTAGCAGAAGCATTTAGAAAACAAGGGGTTGCAAAAAGGTTAATCCGTTGTGCGCTCAACGAGCTGTTTTCTTATGAATCAATTAATGAGATCACCATTTGTGTTGAAGCAGACCACCAAGCAGCAATTGCACTCTATCAGTCGGTCGGTTTTGAAGTGAAATACCAGTTGCTGAGCTATCAAGTCGATTTAGATTCGTAAAGCCATTTACTCTTATAATGCTTTTGGAACAAAAAAAGATCTGCAACGTGCGCAGATCTAACCAATTTGCCACGGGCGTGCTGTGGACTTGTTTTGTTTGCGTGTCGTGCCTTGCAGTTGATCTTTTTGTGTGAGGGTCGGGGTTGCGCCTTGGTCGACCTTCCGTTTGACAGTGGCATTCATTGTGAATGTGTTCGGAACTTTGAAGATTCGCTTTGATGGCTTTGTACAAACGGGACATACGGACTTTGTCTTGTCGCCATGTGATGAGGTGTGTCTCTCTTCAAATGGCCCACAAGACGGACAAGTAAATGAATAAATCATAAGGGTTTATCATTCCTTTTTCGGGAGGATATCTTTGTTGAAAATTGCCGTTGGAATGGATACTGTACAACACGCATTTGGAATGTCAACAATTCCTGCGACTCGACCTTCAATCGGCGCTGTTCCTAAAATCATATACGCTTGTTCAGCTGTGTAGCCGACTGTCTTTAAATAATCAATCGCATTGAGGCATGCATTGCGATAGGCAATATTTGTATCAAGATAGCTCTGTTTGCCAGACGTGTTATCAACGCTTACGCCTTCGAATGTGAGAAACTCTGTGTAGTTCGGATCCATTGGACCAGGTTGGAACACTGGGTTTTGAAGAATGTTATATTTTTCCATTCCGCCTTTAATGACATCAACATGCAAGTCGATCCATCCTGGCATTTCAATTCCACCACAAAATGTGATTTCACCGTCTCCTTGAGAGAAGTGAAGGTCCCCAACTGAGAGCTTGGCGCCTTGAACAAAAACAGGGAAATAGATGCGAGATCCACGAGAGAGATTTTTGATGTCACAGTTACCTCCATTCTCTCTAGGAGGAACAGTTCTAGCACCTTCTTTTGCTACGCGATCGAATTCTTCTCCTTGAAGCGTACCGAGAACAACGCTTTCAGGATTAGGGAGTTCTGCAAGAGGAGGAACACGCTTAGGGTCTTCATCAACGAGTGCGGTTTCACGTCGATTCCATTCAGCGAGCAATTCGTGTGAAGGAGCGACTCCGATTAGACCTGGGTGAATGATACCTGCGAATTTTACGTCAGGAATGTGACGACTCGTGGCGTAGATACCGTGAAAGTCCCAAATCGATTTCTGGGCATTTGGAAAATGATCAACAAGAAAACCACCGCCATTTTCTTTTGCAAAGATGCCATTAAAGCCCCATTCGTGATCTTGGAAGGCACCTACATTGAGAATATCAACGACAAGCAAATCTCCTGGTTGGACACCATTTACATGAGCAGGTCCACTTAAGACGTGTACGCGATCTAAGTCAACATGTTCAATATCACTAGGATCATCGTTGTTTGAGATTTGCCCATCGGTCCAGTCTAAACATTCCATTCGAAAGGATTCACCTGGGTTTACGCTAAAGGCAGCAGGAATGTCTGGATGCCAGCGGTTGTGTCCGGGTACGGCTTGCTTGTCCATTTTCTTCGTAAGATCAACTTTAAAGCGTGTTTCAGGCATTGCAATTCACTCCTTCAGCAAGGGTATAGGATAGTTCTATTGTTAGATAAAATAGTTGGAATTGTCAAATATATTGTTATCTTATATAACATCGATCGTTTCGTAGAGTAATGATATTCATTCAAATGATACTATTTTAGAAATTAGTCAATTTCACACGATAGTAGTCAGATGAATTTGACGTTAAGCGCTTTCAACTTTATACTAATCCTATTACATGATGAACTGTTCAGTCATATGCGACCTAGCCATGGTGTTCCTCTATGACGAAAAGCCAGTTTACTTTAACGGAGTAGATGGGCTTTTTTTCATGCCCAGTTAAAATTGGATAGCTGGGGAAGTGAAATGATGGGGTTTGGAAAATGGTATTTTGGCTGGAATATTGTAGCGGCAGCGACAATCATTACGTTATTAACGGTTGGAATGAGAATGGGGATGGGACCGTTCGTTCTTCCAATTATGGAAGACTTGAATTTTGATCGTACAGAGTTATCGACAATGATCGCTGTCGGGATGATCGTTTATGGAATGGGGATGCCACTTGCTGGTTATTTAGTCGAACGTTATAGCACCAATTTTGTGCTTCGATTAGGGATTCTAATCGTAACAGTGTCCTGCATTTGGACCGTTTTAGCGACACATCCGTTTAATTTCTTCATGGCGTTTGGTGTGTTTTTGTCATTAGGACTTGCGTTTACGAGTCCAGTCGCACTCACCCCAGTCATTGCAAAGTGGTTCACGAGGCAGAGGGGAAGAGCTTTATTTTACTTATCTACAGGTTCCATGGCTGGAATTGCCATTATGACCCCAGTGTTAACAATGGTGATTAATCGTTTTGGATGGCAAGCGACCATTCTTTTGTTTGCGGTCGCGTTTCTTGTCATTATTATTCCGATGACGATTTTTATCGTCCGTGATGAAGCGCCTAAAAACACTGATGAATTGGAAGTACCAGAGCCAAACTCAGCATCACAACGGAAGCCAGTCATTCGTTTAACGTGGAAAGAAGCAATGTCAACGTCGCCGTTTTGGTTGATTACATTTGGATTGTTTGCTTGCGGCTTTAGCATGAATTTGCTCGGAACACATGGTGTACCGATGTTACAAGATCACGGGTTCGATGCAATGACCGCTTCATTTGCAATTGGTTTGATTGGTCTTGTTGCGATTCCAAGTACGTTGGTTTTAGGTACGCTTTCTGATAAAATGCCTCGAAAATATTTGCTCGCACTCATTTATTTAGTGAGAGGAATGGGTCTAATCGCATTGGTGATGGTTGCATCTTTATGGCAATTGTATGTTGTTGTCATTGTTGCAGGGTTTGTATGGGCAGGAAGTATTGCCCTCTCATCAGCGATGTTGTCCGATGTATACGGATTAAAGCTTGTAGGGTTGCTCTATGGATGGGCGTACTTTGGTCATCAAGTGGGTGCAATGTTCAGTTCTTGGCTCGGGGCTGGGGGTATGATCAGTTCGGAACGCATTTCATTTCGTTTGCGGCTGCTGGCGTGATATTATTTCTTGCGAGTGTCGCCTCATTAAACGTACGTAATCATCTTGAGTACAAGAAACGTCTCCCTAAACAGACGACTGAAGTAACAAACTAGAATTCGTTAGATTTTAAGGATATAAGATTGACTGTAAGCACAGTCATGCAATTGAGGTGAAGAAAGTTGGATAAAAATCCATATGATCAGCAGTCTTTTTTCCGGAAGTATAGTATGATGGAGCGCTCACAAAAAGGTCTTGCAGGAGCAGGTGAGTGGCATGCATTGCAGCAAGTGTTGCCTTACTTTAAAGGGAAATCAGTTCTTGACTTAGGTTGCGGTTACGGATGGCACTGCATGTACGCAGCTGAGAATGGAGCAAGCAAAGTCATCGGTGTAGATCAGTCTAGTAAAATGCTCGAGGTCGCTAAATTAAAGTCAAAGGAATACGCACCAATTCAGTACGTTCAGTCTTCAATCGAAGACCTGCAGCTAAAACCAAAGTCCTTTGATGTTGTTCTCAGCTCGTTGGCTCTACATTATGTTCCTTCTTTCGATGATGTGGCGAAAAAGGTATATGACGCATTAAAAAATAATGGGCAATTTATATTCTCTGTAGAACATCCAACGTTTACTGCTGAAGGTAGCCAAGAGTGGATGTATAACGATAAAGGAATGATTGAACATTTTCCGGTTGATCGTTATTTTGAGGAAGGTCGAAGAGAATCGAATTTCCTAGGAGAAAAGATTGTGAAGTATCATAAAACGTTAACGACCTATCTAAATGGGTTATTAGAAAATGGATGGGTGTTAAATCGTGTGATTGAACCGTCTCCGCCATCATCAATGTTAATAAATGAGCATATGTATAATGAACTTCGTCGTCCGATGATGCTCATCGTTGCTGCCACAAAACAGTGAATCACATTTCAGTCCTGCACGAATACGTGCAGGCTTTTTTTAGGTCACGAACTCGTTTGTCGTATAGAGCTTATTTCTTTTCTGAGTAAAAGTACCTTAATTCAGGGTTTTAGTACATAAGTTACATGTAAAGTTACAGTTACGTAACAGATTGATTAAAGCCGTTTTTTCCTATAAAAATTGTGACTATGCTTCGCTTATTTACTACTTTAATCTACGAAAGACTTCGCTCGCTAGACCAAATCACACCCTCTCGTATAGTGCCTCTTCCCTACGTTCTCTTTTTCGACACCGTTTTACATAAAATAATAAAAATTGCGTTTAATCGTTTCGTAACAGTTTTTAACTTTGCTGTGATGGTGTCATTATTTTTCACCTTTATACTAACGGATGGTGTTAGCAATTCTAATTAATCTATGCATTCATAAACGCTAACAAAGGAGTCGAATTATGCTATTCATCATCACCATTTGTCTACTTTCTTTACTCGTATTCGGTTTTCTTGAACATCGAAAACATAACCGAAATGTTGAGGCCATTCCGGTTCGTATCAACATTAATGGTGTTCGTGGGAAATCTACCGTTACTCGACTAGTCACAGGCGTATTAACGGAAGCGAATTACCAAACCGTTGGGAAAACAACAGGCACACAAGCACGAATGCTTTATTGGTATAAGGATCAAGAAGATCCAATTGTCCGCCGCCCAGAAGGTCCGAACATTGGTGAACAAAAAGGAGTTATGAAAAAAGTGGCGGAAGAAGACGCCGATGCGCTCGTCAGTGAGTGTATGGCTGTTACACCGGACTACCAAACCGTTTTCCAAGAGAAGATGCTAAAAGCGAATATCGGCGTAATCGTAAACGTACTTGAAGATCATATGGATCTACTCGGTCCGACATTAGATGAAGTCGCTTATGCATTTACAGCCACCATTCCTCATAACGGTCACTTGATCGTGAATGAAAGTCCTTACGTACCGATGTACAAAGAAATTGCAGAAGAACGCAATACGAAAGTGATCGTTTGTGATACATCTAGAATTCCAGAAGCTTTCTTACTTCAGTTTGATTATATGGTCTTTCCAGAAAATGCAGCGTTAGCGTTAGCAGTTGCCGATGCATTAGGAATTGATCAAGAAACTGCGTTTAAAGGTATGTTAAATGCTTGGCCAGATCCAGGTTCTCTTCAAATTACACCACTCGATTTGAATCAAAAACAACCATCGTTTCTTGTGAACGGGTTCGCAGCGAATGACGCAACGTCTACGATCAACATTTGGGAAAGGGTACAAACGCTCGGTTATCCTACGAATGATGCAGTTGTGGTCATGAATTGCCGTAGTGATCGTTATGAACGAACAGAACAGTTTGCACACGATGTACTTCCTTATCTTCCATGTAGAACGCTCGTTATTATCGGGGAAACGACTGCTCCAATCGTTGATAACTACAATAATGGCAACATCCCGACAGAACATCTCCTGAACTTAGAAGGATATTCAACAGAGGAAATCCTCGAAGAAATCAAACCATACATTCAAGAAACCGTCATTTACGGCGTTGGCAACATACATGGTGCAGCTGAACCGCTCACTCATGAATTAAAGAAAATGCAAATGCCGATTGAAGAAAAAGTTGCAGCAATTAATTAAAAACAATCGTAATTAAGGAGTTTGATCATGGATATCGCAGAAATAACCGTAGCACTCGTTGCCGGAGTAACACTCAGTTTATTCTTCGCTGAGAAAACAGGCATCGTTCCCGCGGCTTAGTCGTACCAGGATATATCGCACTTGTCGTAGCGACACCAGTGTATGCAATCTCTATTTTGTTTATCAGCTTTGCGACGTACCTCGTCGTTATGCACGTGATTAATCGATTTACAATTTTATACGGTCGTAGGAAATTTGCGGCGATGCTTTTAACCGGAATCATATTAAAATTAGGGTTTGATACGTTTTTTGGATTTACTCCACAAGAAGTAGCACATCTTCAAGCGATTGGATTGATTGTGCCAGGTTTAATTGCCAATACGATTCAACGTCAAGGATTTGTGGCAACGATGGCCAGTACAGCACTTTTAAGCTTGACGACGTTCGGCATTTTACTCGTATACCAACTATTCTTCATGTAAGGAGAGAACAGAATGTCACAACTAACATTTAAAGAAAAATGTATCAAAACGGTTAAATACCAAAAAGGTAGTGCTTCTACGCACTCAATCATCGGGTTTATTCTTACTTTGATGGTATTACTCGTATTCATGTAAGGAAAAAAAGGGCGTGATCGTATGTCTTCGAGCCGTAATCAGAGCTTATTCGTCGTGTGTCTCCTATTGATTGCTGTTCTGCTCCTGTTCATTAACTCACTAGACACAGATCAGGAGCGTCAAGCGACGGACTATGATGCCCTTGAAGTCGAGAGTCAGAAGAAAAGTCCCGGATTTGGTGTTGCGACGGATAATCCAGAAGCAACAGCGATTGGGATGGATATATTAAATCAAGGAGGAAACGCGATCGATGCTGCGATCGCTGTTTCTTATTCTCTGGGTGTTTTAGAGCCACAAGCGTCAGGTATTGGTGGAGGCGGAGTTATGCTCGTACATCCAGCAGGAGAGTCACCCGTTGCATATGACTATAGAGAAGTGGCTCCAGACCAAGAAGAAATACCAGATTCAAGAATTGGGGTCCCAGGCTTTGTTCTTGGGATGGACACAGTTCATGAAGAATATGGTTCATGGTCGATGAACCGCTTACTCGATCCTGCAATTCAACTCGCAGGTGACGGTGTTGAAGTCTCTTACTCACTTCATTCGCATCTTCAGAATGCTTACAATTATATAGAACCTGAAGCGGCTGAACAATTCTATCCGAATGAACGCGCTATCGATGTCGGAGACACATTGAAACAAGAAGATTTACAAGAGACGCTTAAGCTAATTCAAGAAGAAGGACCATCTGCTTTTTATTCAGGCAAAATTGGAGACAACATTGCATTGCACACGAACTCCATCGATCGGCACGACCTTGCAAATTATAATGTTGATGTTGTGGAACCTGTGCAAGCAACGTTTGCAGATTTTGAAGTGTACGCTGCTCCGCCCCCCGCAGGTGGAACGATGTTGCTACACTCTCTACAAATGGCCGAGGAGTTATCAATTGATCGATGGAGTGACCAGTCTCCAGAGTTTATGAAATGGACGGGGGCAATTACACGAAAAGCATATCAAGATCGTGTTCAAATGATTGGCGATCCCCGGTTTGTCGATATACCTCTTAACGAAATTTTAGAAGAAGAATATGCGGAGGACCTTGCCAATGACATCTCATTAAAAGCTGAAGACGAGGAATTTCCAACAGACCTTGAAGGCGGAGAGAAAGATGGCAATACGACACACTTTGTTATTGTCGACCAAGACGGTACGATGGTGTCGGCAACGAATACGTTAAGTAGTTTTTTCGGTTCTGGAAAATATGTAGATGGTTTTTTCTTAAACAATCAACTGGACAATTTTTCAGTGAGTGCAACGTCACCGAACCGTTACGAGCCGAATAAGCGACCGATTAGCTATATTTCACCAACCATTCTTGCTAAAGATGACTACCCGATTATTGGAATCGGAAGTTCTGGGGGCAGGAGAATAACATCAACACTTACACAAGTTCTCGTGCGTCACTTAATGTTTGAACAACCGATTGAAGAAGCCATTGAAGAGAACCGATCGTATTATGATCTTCATAATCCAACGATTCAAATCGAAGGAAGGCTCTCTACGAGCGTCTCGGAATCGCTTGAAGAGGACGGTTACACGATCGATAATTCCCGGAATGCGGTCCACTTCGGAGCGGTTCAAAGTCTGATCGTTGATTATAACGAAAATACGATTAAAGGTGGAGCCGATCCGAGAAGATACGGTGAATGGGATTCGAGGTCGTAACGTGTTGAGAAAAAGCTATCTCACAAAGTCAGTGTCTTTGTTGAGGTAGCTTTTTTGTGTCTCAAATAGGTTGAATAATCACGCCATGTAATCAAACGCTAATGAGTAGTGAACTTCACAAAGAGGAAATCTTTTCTTTTGAAATACTATAGGGGGGTATAGTAATATGTAATCACACAGAGGAGGAAACGAACATGAGTATTGCAGATCGTACGTTGCAAGAAGGCTTACGAACATCTGAAAAAATCAAGATTGTCCTCATTCTCGCAATGCCGGCAGTCATTGAAAACTTCTTTCAGACGTTGCTCGGTTTTGTTGATACGTTGTTTGTTGCCCAAGTTGGCTTAGAAGAAGTCACCGCGGTTGGGGTTACGAATGCCATACTAGCGATTTACTTTGCAGTATTTATGGCAATTGGTGTCGGGGTTAACGTACTCATGGCCAACGCAAGAGGTGAAGGTAACGACCGAAGAGCTACTAAAATTGCTCAACAAGGAATAATTCAAGCAATAATTGTAGGTGTATTGCTTGGTGTATTAACGCTAGTTTTCGCAGAGAATCTTATTCGCTTGTTAGGTGTAGAGCCAGAAGTACTACAATTAGCAACGGTTTACTTTCAAATCTTAGCGATTCCTTCAATTGTAATGGCGTTAATGTTTGTTTTAAGCAGTATTCTACGGGGTACAGGAGATACGAAATCGCCAATGAAGGCGGTCATTATCGCAAACGTTGTAAACATGGTTTTTGATTACTTGTTGATCTTTGGATTTTTGTTTATACCCCCTTTAGGTATTGTAGGTGCGGCGATTGCAGGTGTTCTTGCGAGAGTTGTAGGGGTCGGAATGCTATTCTATTATGTAAGAAAAAATGATGCCATTGATCTTAAGAAGAAGCAGTTCCGATTTAACCTTCAAGATCAGAAAGACTTACTCGGTCTAGGGGCACCAGCAGCTGGTGAACGTCTAGCGATGCGAATTGGACAAGTCGTTTATTTCGGATTTATCGTTGCTTTAGGGACGAGTACATTCTCTGCACATCAAATTGCAGGGAACATTGAAACGTTCTCTTATATGATCGCTTATGGGTTTGCGGCAGCTGCGACAATTATCGTTGGAAGACTCGTCGGGGCGAAGCAATATGAACAGGCGAAAAGCTACGCTAAGCTCATAGCTTTGATATCTGCGGGCTTTATGGTCTTCATGGGAATCTTGTTATTTATCTTCGGCGAATGGATGGGGAGCTTCTTTACAGATGACCCAGTCGTTCAAGCAGAAATTGGAACAGCATTAAAAATCGCAGCGTTCTTCCAGCCATTCTTGGCAATTTTGTTGATTCTAACGGGAGCTTTCCAAGGGGCACGAAATACGAAATTCCCGATGTATTTGACAACGGTTGGAATATGGTTAATTCGCACGGTTTTCGTTTACATTTTGGCCATTCAATTGGAATTAGGCATTGCTGGCGTGTGGTTAGCAATTGGAATTGATATTGTTATTCGAGCGGCTGTACTATGGTACCGTGTTGAGACTGATCGTTGGATAAAACCCGAGAAGAAACGTAGTCACAAAGAGGAGTTAAGGTGTCACTGTGACCCGCAAACTAAGCAAGCTCAAGTGAGTGGTTGTGTAAACAATTATTAATCGTTGACATACCCTACTGGGGTATTGTATTATAAAGATAATAACAGCAGGAAAGACTATAAAAAATGTTAACTGTTGTACGTAGGAGGGACAGCGATGGCGAAGCAAGAAGTACAGATTCCGATCCAAGGAATGACGTGTGCCGCTTGTGCCAACCGAATAGAAAAAGGTCTACAACGCATGGACGGCGTTGATGAGGTTAATGTGAATTTTGCCGTTGAAAAGGCAAATGTAACGTATGATCCTGAACGATTAGACGTCCAAGCTTTTGAAGATAAAATAGAAAAGCTCGGATATCATGTGCAACATGAGAGCATTACGTTTGATATATCTGGAATGACATGTGCCGCTTGTGCGACCCGGATTGAAAAGAAACTTTCTAAGACAGACGGTGTTTCAAAAGCAAATGTAAACTTTGCATTAGAAAACGTTACAGTTGAGTACAACGAAGGCACAATTAACAAACAAGCTGATTGATTCAGTTCAAAAGATTGGTTACACGTTGCAAGAGCAACAGTCGAAGGAAGACACGGTGGATGCAAAAGAAAAAGAGATTCGTCATCAAACAGGTAAATTCTTATTCGCAGCGATCTTAACGTTTCCTTTATTGTGGACGATGGTTACCCATTTTGAATTTACATCGTTTCTTTATATGCCAGAGATGTTTATGAACCCTTGGGTGCAGTTAGCGTTAGCAACACCCGTTCAATTTATCGCAGGTGCTCAGTTTTACGTAGGGGCATACAAAGCGTTAAAAGGGAAAAGCGCGAACATGGATGTGCTCATCGCACTCGGTACAACCACAGCGTATTTTTATAGTATTTTCCTCGGGTACGAGTGGCAAGCAGCTGGCGGTCAAGGTATGCCAGAACTGTATTTTGAAGCAGCGGCTGTCATTATTACACTCGTAATCTTAGGGAAACTTTTTGAAGTACGTGCAAAAGGGCGTACTGGAAAAGCAATTGAGAAATTGCTTAACATGCAGGCGAAAACAGCACGGGTTGTACGCGATGGCGTGGAAGTAGAAATTACTGTTGAAGACGTACAAGTCGGTGAACGAGTGATCGTTCGCCCTGGAGAAAAAATCCCAGTTGATGGTGTTATCATTTCAGGATCTTCTGCCATTGACGAGTCAATGATTACAGGTGAAAGTATTCCAGTTGATAAGAGAAAAGACGACAACGTTATTGGTTCTACGGTAAATAAAAACGGTAGTTTAACGTTTGAAGCGACGCGTGTTGGAAAAGATACAGCACTCGCACAAATTGTTAAAGTTGTAGAAGACGCACAAGGAAGTAAAGCAGACATTCAACGAGTAGCCGACAGAGTGTCTGGGGTATTCGTACCGATTGTCGTACTCATTGCAATTGGGTCATTTCTTGCGTGGTACTTTATTATCGAACCCGGCGATGTACGTTCAGCTCTCGTTCCATTAATTACGATCTTAGTCATTGCTTGTCCATGTGCATTAGGCCTAGCTACACCAACCTCAATTATGGCTGGTTCAGGTCGTGCAGCAGAGATGGGCGTTCTGTTTAAAGGTGGCGAACACCTTGAAAATACGAGATCAGTGACGACGGTCGTACTTGATAAGACTGGAACCATTACGAAAGGCGAACCAGAACTTACAGATGTCATTATCGCTAACGGATTAGACGAAGAAGAAATTCTTAGCAAAGTGGCTTCAGCAGAGAAGAACTCAGAACACCCACTAGCAGCAGCTATTGTAACGGGTATCGAAGATCGTCAGATTGAATTTGAGAATCCGACAGACTTTGAAGCTTTACCAGGTGCCGGAATTAAAGCGATGGTACATGGCGAACAAATTTTTGTCGGGACACGGAAGTTAATGCGTCAATCTAACCTTAACTTTGATGCATTCAACAAAGAAATGGAGAACCTTGAATCTGCTGGTAAAACAGCAATGTTAATTGCGATTAATAAGCAAGTTGTCGGGATTGTAGCGGTTGCAGATACGATTAAAGAAACGTCCGTTGAAGCTGTTAAACGTATGCAAGATTTAGGCTTAGAAGTACTCATGTTAACAGGTGACAACCAAAAAACCGCAGAAGCAATAGGGAAGCAAGTTGGGATCAATGACGTGATTGCGGAAGTGGTGCCTGAACAAAAAGCAGAAGAAATTAAGAAGTTACAGCAAAACGAGAAATTTGTCGCGATGGTAGGTGACGGTATTAACGATGCTCCGGCGCTCGCCGTTGCAGATATTGGAATGGCCATTGGTACAGGAACAGACATTGCGATTGAAGCATCAGACGTAACGCTAATGCGCGGTGATCTTCATAGTGTCGCTGACAGCTTTGTTATTAGTAAGAAGACGATGCGAAACATTAAGCAAAACTTATTCTTCGCGTTCTTCTATAACTCTGTCGGTATCCCAATTGCAGCAGCAGGATTATTAGCTCCATGGGTGGCAGGTGCCGCAATGGCATTCAGTTCAGTATCGGTCGTTGGGAACGCCTTGCGATTGCAGCGAATGTCTTTTAAAGGAGTGAAACGGTCATCATGAAAATACGCACGTGGGTGATGAGCGGACTTGTTTATTTGACACTTGTAATTGTAGGTTACGCAGTCATTACGGGTAATTCGATTTTAGAGGGTGGCGATCATGAAGAACATCATGCTCATGCCACCACTCAAGAGGAGGAAGAACTCATGAACAATCACGATCATCATCATTCAACGCATTCAGAAGTAGAAGTGAACGTGGATCAAAATGAAGATAGCCTCACATTTACGTTGGAAGATCCAAATGGAGAGCCGCCTGAACTTGCTGTGAATCACGAGAAAGAAATGCACCTCATCGCGGTTTCGAATGATTTAAAAGCGTATCACCATCTTCATCCCGAACGCCTTGCAGAAGGGGTGTACGAGGTAGAACACTCCCTTCAGCCAGGAACGTATCATCTCTTTGTAGATATTACCCCAAAAGAATTCGCTTATGCACCAGAAGCGATTCCGCTTCAAGTAGGTGAGGCGGAGACAAAAAAGGTAAGCCTAGAAACCGATCGTGAGCTTGAAAAAGAAATCCAAGGAAAGAAAGTGCAGTTAGACGTAGAAGGAAAAACGACTGAGGAAACGACAACGCTCACGTTTAGTACCGATTACGATAACCTTGAGCCATACCTTGGAGCTCTTGGTCATGTCGTAGTCATCGATGAGGATGTTGAACAATTTATTCACGTGCATCCGACTGCTAACGATGCAACGACATTTGAAGCTCATTTTCAAAAACCAGGCACGTACAAGCTTTGGGCAGAATTTAAGTATCAAGATGCAGGCGTGATTGCTTTTCCATTTGTAATTGAAATTAAGTAATGGAGGGAAGTCGCATGTATCACTTAACAATTTACACACGTCCGATGTGTTCTGATTGTGCAAAAACAAAAGAAAAGCTTCAAGATGCTGGTGTTCAATATATTGAGCATGATCTAAGTGAGAATGAAGAAAAAGAAAGCGAACTAAAAAAAATAACAGGATCAAGAATCGTTCCTGGCCTCGTATTTAAACATCGTGGGTTCGTAGGCTCATTAAAAAAGCCAATCGTGTATACAGGTTATGAGCGAAATCAAAAGGAAGCTGACGACTTGATCTTACAAATGCAGGAGGAAAAATAAAATGAAAACCATTCAATTAAACGTAACAGGTATGTCATGTGGTCACTGTGTTTCATCTATTGAAGCGGGGTAGGAACACAAGCCGGGGTAGAAAAAGTAGACGTTGATCTAAATAATGGAACGGTAGAAATAACGTTCGATTCAAATCAAGTTCAAGAAGCGAATCTGAAAGAGACCATTGAAGAACTAGGCTACGATGTAGCGTAATAGCTGAGCTACTGAGAGACTTAACGTCTTTCAGTAGCTCTTTTTGCGATCTAAATGTGTATTTTCATATCTTAAACAATAAATGAAAAATACGTTGACACCGCTTACATATAAGAATATAATGCTCTTAGCAAAAGTGAAACGCCGTTCCGTAATGAAGAACAGGAGGAGGAGATATGTTACAGTCAATCGATCGTGCTATGCGTGTACTAGACCTATTGAAAGATCATCATTTCGGTCTTGGTGTTACAGAATTATCCTATCGTTTAGGGGTAGCAAAGAGCACTGTGCATCGAATTGTAAGTAGTCTAGAAGCACACGGATATGTCAAGCAAGAACCAGGAAATGGAAATTATCGATTAGGGTTGAAATTTTTAGAAATGCAACAATATGTTCTAAAGCAAATGGAAATCACTTCAATTGCTAGACCGTTTTTAGATGAATTGAGTAGAGAAGCGAATGAAATTGTGCATCTCGTTGAACAACAAGATTATGAAGTTGTTTATCTAGATAAAGTTGAACAACATTCGAATACCATTCGTATTTACTCTCGCGTAGGTAGACGTGCTCCAATGCATTGTACAGGCGTTGGGAAGTATTGTTATCACACTTTAGCGAGGCAAAGTTAGAGCAATATTTTCAGCAAGTACCCAATCGACAGAAATATACAGATTACACAGTGACAACAGAAAAAGAGATAAAACATGCAATTACACGTATCAAAGGTGCAGGATATAGCATTGATAATGAGGAACATGAACGAGGCATTCGTTGTGTCGCGGCACCAGTTTACAACCACGTAGGTGAAGTGAATTATGGGGTTAGTGTCACGGGTCCACTCGATCGTATGGACGATAACAAAGTGAAACACGTTGTTGAATTATTAACAAATTCATGCCATCAGATCTCTAAGGAATTAGGTCATCATTAAGATGTATAACTAATATAAAGAACGTTGTTCCTCAATTAGGAACAGTGTAAGGCGGGTTTAGAAGTACGTTCAGTTTTTGAAAGTTAAAAAAAGAGCATTAAAAGGGGAGTATCATTAATGAAAAAGTACTTATTGGGTATGGGTATGATTGTTCCACTAATGGCATTGGCAGCATGTGGAGATGACAGTTCAACGGAAGCAAATGGAGAAGAGGCTGCAGAGAATTTCCCTGAGAAATCATTGGAAGTGATCGTTCCTTATGCTGAAGGCGGGGGAACTGATTTAGTCGCTCGTGCATTTGCAGATAACTTACAAGAAGAACTTGGTGAGTCGGTTAGCGTGTCAAATCGTGAAGGCGGTGGCGGTGCTGTCGGGATGCAAGCAGGTGCAAACAGTAGTGCAGATGGTCATTCAATGACACTTGTAACTGTTGAATTGCTAACGCTTCCACATAGTGGACTCGCAGAATTAAGCTATGAAGAAGACTTTAAACCGGTTGCACTTTTAAATGAAGACTCTGCTGCCATTACGGTACATGCAGATTCAGAGTACGAAACGATCGAAGACTTTATTGATGCTGCAGAATCAGGTGAAAGCTTACAAATTGGTAACTCAGGAACAGGTGCAATTTGGCATTTAGCTGCTTCTGCACTTGAGCAAGAAATCGATGGTTCGTTCAACCACGTTCCTTTTGACGGAGCAGCTCCTGCGGTTAACAACCTACTCGGTGGACACATTGATGCAGTAAGTGTAAGTCCAGCAGAGGTCATTAACCAAGTGGAAAATGGGGACTTACGAGTATTAGCAGTTATGGCTGATGAGCGTGTCGATGCGTTACCAGACGTTCCGACATTATCGGAAGCAGGTATTGAGTTATCCATTGGTACGTGGAGAGGAATCACTGTTCCAGCAGACACACCAGATGAAGTGGTCGATGTGTTAGCTGATGCTGCAGCAACAACCGCGCAAAGTGATGACTTTATTGAGCGTATTGAAACCTTACAACTTGGCTATCGTTATGCAGATCCAGCAGGATTTACGGAATTAATGGACGATCAAGATGCATTGTTTGGAGAACTGATTCCTTCCTTAGATTTAAACTAGTTGAAGGGGACTAACCGTATGAAAAGACTTCATGCTAACCACATCATTAGTTTACTATTATTGGTTTTTGCGGCTACGGCTTTTATTATGGCGCAAAGCTTTACTGTATCAAGCGGGGCTGCACCAGGCCCCGCCTTTTTTCCTCAAGTACTAAGCGTGTTGTTGTTTGTACTTGCAATCATTTTAGCTTTTCAAACTCCAACGGATACAGATAAGAGACTTAATCTAAATGTTGTCTTTATCATGATTGCATTTGGCGTTTACGTCTTTCTTGTTGAACCCATTGGATTTGTCGTTTCGACAGTAATTTTTACAGCAGGTTACTTGCTACTTCTAGGAGAACGTCGTTGGTACTTTATCATACCGGCAGCTATACTTTTGCCGTTAATTGTTTCGTATTCATTTGAACATCTACTACATGTTCCTATTCCTCATGGGTTGCTTTATTAAGGAGGGCTTTGTATGAATCTATGGGAAGGCTTTCTCGGTTTAGCAGATCCTATGATTTTAATTTTACTCGTAACAGGCGTTTTACTCGGGGTCATTATCGGTTCATTACCTGGATTAACTGCTACGATGGGGGTAGCGCTGTTTTTACCTGTTACGTTTGGAATGGAAGCTATACCAGGATTGTTATTACTCATTGGAATTTATTTCGGTTCGATCTATGGTGGTTCCATTGCAGCGATTTTATTAAATACACCAGGAACTCCAGCAGCTGCTGCCACAGCAATGGATGGGTATGCAATGACAAAGCAAGGGGAAGCGAGAACGGCATTGAATATTGCTGTCATAGCTTCAGGATTTGGCTCGATTATTAGTGTTCTGATGCTTATTTTTCTCTCACCTCAACTAGCAAACATCGCACTTAATTTTAGTGCACCAGAAATGTTCGGTCTCGCTTTGTTTGGTTTGAGCATTATTTCAAGTATAGCAGGGGCATCGCTCGTTAAAGGGTTAATTGCCGGTGTGGTTGGTTTATTAATTGCAACAATCGGTATGGACCCTATGACAAGTTATCCTAGATATACATTTGACCAACCTGTATTGCTTGAAGGATTTAACTTTATTCCGATTATGATTGGTCTCTTTGCTGTTTCAGAGGCTTTTATTATGGCAGAGGATTATTTCAAGGAAAAAGGTGGACCAATGAAGGTTGCCGCAAGGCTTCTCAAAACGAATTGGCGTCTTATGCCTAAATTGTTCCCGACGATGACGAAATCTTCATTTTTAGGTTCCATTATTGGAATTATCCCTGGTGCTGGTGCAGATGTGGCTGCGTTTGTTTCGTATAATGAAGCCCAACGTTTTGCTAAGAAAGAAGATAAGGCACTCTTTGGCAAAGGGAATCCGAAGGGAATCGCTGCTGCAGAAGCTGGAAATCAAGGGGTGACAGGTGGCGCAATGGTTCCATTGCTCACATTGGGTATTCCTGGTGACGCCGTTGCCGCAGTCATGCTCGGAGCATTTGTCGTACAAGGAATTCAACCTGGTCCACAAATTTTCCAAACCAGTGGAGAATTAATGTACACTCTGTTTGCAGGGATGCTTGTCGCTGCAATCGTTATGGTCATTATCGGCTTACTAGGCATTCGCTTATTTACGAAAGTATTGCTTGTACCAAAAACGTTAATGATTACGATTATTCTAGTCTTATCAACGATTGGTGCGTTTGCGATTAATAACAATATGTTTGACGTTTACGTCATTCTCGGTGCTGGAATTATCGGCTATTTCATGAAAAAGCACGGCTTCCCGGCATCACCAATTGTGTTAGCATTAATCTTAGGACCGATGGCGGAAAGTGAATTTCGTCGTGCATTAACAATGTCAGAAGGTAGCTTAATGATCTTTGCTACCAGACCAATTGCTGCCACATTGATTGCTTTAGCAATTTTGTCTTTATTTACACCATTACTTGTGAAGTTCTTTAAAGATAGAAAGAATAGAAAAGGCTAGGAGGCTACAATGGATGTTATAACCATTGGAGAGACGATGGTCGTTTTTGAAGCGTCATCACAAGGCCCTCTTCGATATACACATACATTTACGAAACGCCATGGAGGTGCTGAATCCAATGTAGCGATTGGAATTCAGAGATTAGGTTACTCGTCTCGTTGGATGAGTCAAGTTGGTGACGATGAACTTGGTCAGTATTTATTACAAGCGATTCGTGGAGAAGGCGTTGACACAAGTTATGTACAGACGACAGCCGATGCACCGACTGGACTGTTCATTAAAGAGTTCCGACGGCCAAATGAAAGTTCCGTTCATTATTACAGAGCAGGTTCTGCCGCAAGTCTCATGAACAGCGAACAGGTAGAAGAACAACTGTTTAGCGATGCGAAAGTATTGCATATTACTGGCATCACACCGCTTATTAGTCCTGAGTGCGATGACGTTCTTACAACGGCAATTTCCTATGCAAAAAAATTAGGATTGTACGTTTCTTTTGATCCGAACTTGCGTTTTAAAATTATGGAGCAATATGGAGAAGAGCGAGCAAGAATCAGAATGAGAGAACTCGCTGGTTTAAGCGACTTATTTTTGCCTGGAGCGGATGAGGCAGAGTGGATGTATGGTACTGACCAGGATGATGAAATTGCAAAGCTCGCATTTATAGACGGCGCGAAACGAATCGTCATTAAAAGCGGCGCATCACATTCATACTATGCCGAACAAGGCGGAAGTTCCGGTTACGTAAAAAGCCACACCGTGAATCAAATCGTAGATCCAATTGGAGCAGGTGATGGATTTGCTTCAGGTGTTATTGTAGGACTATTAGAAGGCAAGTCTTTGCATGATGCAGTAGATTTAGGGGCTGCCGTCGGTGCGCTTGTTGTCAGTTCACCTGGAGATATTGAAGGTCTCCCAACTCGTGTAGAAGTTAAGGCATTCTTAAATAATACAAACAGTGATGTATTACGATAGGAGGAGAGAACATGAAGAATATCGACAAATTACTTGAGTCTGGCGTAGTAGCCGTGATGCGAAAACTCCCTTTTGAACACATCGAAGACATTGCTTTAGCGCTCGTTGAAGGTGGAGTTACAGGACTTGAAGTCACCGTTGATTCTGATCGCGCTTATGAAGCCATTCAAAAATGCAAAGCAGTTGTCGGTGATCGAGCGATTGTAGGTGCTGGTACGGTTCTTAATGGGGAGCATGCTGAAGAGGCCATAGAAGCAGGGGCAGAATTTATTTTTGCACCAATTCTTGATGAAGAAACGATTAAGGTTGCAAATAAGCATCAAGTGATTGTAATCCCTGGTGTATTTACACCAACTGAAGCCCATCAAGCCTATCTTTACGGTGCAGATATCGTCAAAGTATTCCCAGCAGATTCATTAGGGCCTGCGTTCATTAAAGGTCTTCAAGGACCACTCAGCCATATCCCTATGATGCCAACAGGCGGAATTGATGAAACGAACATTGCGTCATACATTCAAGCTGGAGCGGTTGCCGCAGGAGCTGGCGGTTCTCTTTTAAAGAAACCTTTGATTGAGCAGCAAGATTGGCAAGGTCTTCGAGATCATGCGGCTAAGTTTGTTGAAGCGGCAAGAGTATAACTGAAAGAACGATGCGAGTAGAGGAAAACCTTACTTGTGTCGTTCTTTTCTTTTTTATGAGTGTTGGAAGGCGTATAATCAATGATATAATCTGATTATTCTGTGCTGGGGGTTGTTTCTATGAATCGTTTCTGTGAACGTTTAGGTGTAGAAGTACCGATTGTACAAGGTGGGCTTGCGTATTTGGCGTATGCAGAACTAGCAGCTGCAGTGTCGAATGCTGGTGGCCTTGGTCAAATTACAGCTACGTCACTTGGAGACCCTGAATTATTAAGGGCAGAAATTAAGAAAATTAAACAACTTACGAAGAAGCCGTTTGCGATTAATTTTTCTTTAGGAAGAGGATCTGTTGACGAGCTACTTGACGTTGTTATCGAAGAAGAGGTACCTGCAATTTCAGTAACTGCCGGTAATCCAGCTCCCGTATTTGAAAGGGTGAAGGATACGAACATCAAAAAACTCGTTCTCGTCGCAGCGGTCAGACAAGCACAAAAAGCAGAACAGCTTGGAGCAGATGCAATTATAGTCGTTGGACAAGAAGGGGGAGGGCATTTAGGGAGAGATGATGTTGGTACGTTTGTGCTCATTCCCCGCGTCGTTGATTCAGTATCGGTTCCAGTACTTGCGAGTGGAGGAATTGTCGATGGAAGGGTTATGCCGCAGCGCTTGCGCTCGGGGCAGACGGAATTGAGATGGGAACACGTTTTATTGCAACACAAGAATGTATCGCCCATTCAGCGTACAAAGAAGCAATTCTTTCAGCGACCGAAGCGGATACTATTGTGATTAAGCGAACGATTGAAAGACCAGCGAGGGCGTTACGGACGAAAGCAACGGACCGAATCAAAGAACTTGAAGATGAAGGTGCTGATTTTAATGCACTCCAACCGTACATAAGTGGTGCATCGAACTTAAAGTTAATCGAGAAAGGCGACCATGAACAAGGCTTTGGCTGGGCAGGACAAGGCGTTGGACTTATACAAGACATTCCAACAGTCAAAGAACTCATCGAAACGATACAATCTGACTGTAAACGAGCCCTCACCGGGGACAGACCCCCGGCGCGTTAATGCGCTACTTCATCGGGGGACAGTCCCCAACAGTGACGTTTTGGAAATTTTATTTGCGCCTCACGTTACGTGATCGGCTAAGCTGAATGTAACGAATAGAAAGGGTGATCGTTGCATGAAGTTGACAATTAGTGAGTTTGGGAGAAGAGCGAACGTATCGGTTCGTACATTAAGGTTCTACGATGAAGTTGGAATTCTAACGCCAAGTAATTACAATGAAGCGGGGCATCGGCTTTATGGACTAGAAGAGCTCTCAAAATTGCAGCAAGTTCAATCGCTAAAGTTTATCGGGTATTCGCTTCAAGACATTAAAGGCTTATTAACGAGTGAGAGAAATACATTGAATGATTTCAAAGACTCATTAACGCTACAACTGCAATTGTTAGAAAATAAACGTAAGGAAATCGATCAAGCCATTTCAGCAGTTAAGCGAACGCAAGCAATTACCGATAGTGGTCATCCAATTACATGGACGCTATTGTCTTCCATTCTATTTCAAGAAGAGCATATAGATGATCAAGTGCAATGGGCAAAAGAAAACCTCTCTGAGGAAATTGTAGAAAGCTTCATTGATGTCCCGTCAACAGATTGGGAGCGGTGGGACAAAGAGATGTTAGCCATTTCAACAGAGGTAAAGCGGTTAATCGCAAATAACGTACCACCTAGCTCATCAGAGGCATTTGCAGTAGTTACGAAGCTTACGCAGCTCTTTACAGAAAACGTTGAAGATCTTGAAGCTTTTAGCAAGCAGCTAGAGGCTATGCAAAAGCATTTCGATGACAATCCTCTAGAAATGGAGTTTCGTTTTCCAAATACGTTTACACAAGAGGAAGCGGACTATTTAGAGCTGATTACTCAAGAAATGGAGAATCAAGCAGGGGACAGTCCCCCAGGACGTTAAAGCGTCACTCTGCTGGGGGACTGTCCCCCTTTAATTAGATAAAGAAATACATGAAGATGTTGGAGGGCAGCTATGAGATGGAAATTAGGTTTCGTGAGCGCAATGCTTTTGCTTACTGGCTGCGACGAGGCATCAGACGTAGACGAGGAAACCCCTGAGATCTTTATGATGGCAGCAGCGAGCATGACAGATGCGGTTAATGATTTACAAGATTTATATAAAGAAAACCACGATGTTGAATTTGTCGTTAATTATGGTTCTTCTGGTCAACTTCGGCAACAGATCGTACAAGGCGCACCTGCAGACGTATTTCTATCGGCATCCTTGGGCGATGTTGAGCGACTAGAAGATGAGGTTGAAATACATTCATCGGTTCGGTTAGTAGAGAACCAGTTAACACTCATTTCGACACCGGGTGCTGAAGAGCAGTTGGATGACTGGAGTAGCTTAGCTGATGCGGAGCTTCAAAATATCGCAATTGGACAGCCCGATACAGTTCCAGCAGGTCAATATACGATGGAAGCGTTAGAGAATGAAGCGTTATGGTCAGCAGTTGAGCCAAACGCCGTATATGGTTCTGATGTCAGACAGGTACTCACGTACGTTGAAACAGGCAACGCTGATGCAGGATATGTATATCATACCGATGCACTAACTTCTGAAGATGTAGTTATTATTGATCATGCACCAGAGGGGTCACACTCACCGATTGTCTATCCAGTCGCACAACTTACTGATGGAGAGGCGACAGAAGATTTTTTTGAGTGGTTACAATCAGATGAAGCCATTGCGGTTTTTGAGGACTATGGATTTCAAGGTGTGAAGTAATGTTTGAAACGTTTTGGACACCGATCATTGTTTCTCTTCGTGTCGTAATTGTAGCAAGTATTCTTGCATTTTTACTTGCGTTGTTCTTTGCATGGTTTTTAAAAAAGAGGCAATTTAAAGGGAAACTCTTCGTAGAAACGGTATTGATGTTGCCGCTCGTGTTGCCTCCGACCGTTATTGGGTTTGGTTTACTCGTCGCCTTTGGCAGAAATAGTTGGGTTGGACAATGGTACGAAGCGTTATTCAATCAACCGATCGTCTTTACATATATTGCGGCAGTGATTGCAGCAGCAGTTGTTTCCTTCCCGCTCATCTTCCAGATGCTCGTAAATGGGTTTGAAGGTGTTGATGATGAACTCGAGGCGGCAGCCCGGCAAATGGGAGCATCGGAATGGCAAGTATTCTGGCACGTAACACTACCGATTGCATGGCGATCCGTTGTGACAGGCTACATGTTAGGGTTCGCACGTGCACTAGGGGAGTTCGGTGCTACGATGATGTTTGCAGGCAGCATTGTCGGAGTTACGCAAACTTTACCTGTGAGCATTTATCTCGCTGTAGAAACTGGCAATACAATGATGGCGTATTATTGGGTCATCTCAATTGTAATTTTTGCGATGGTTCTCTTAGGGTCGGTTCAGCGATTAAAACGTGCATAAAAAAGTAGACTTTCAAAGAGGAGGAAGTCTACTTTTTGTTGTAGACGATACGTGTATTTGTGATTTATAGCGAACTAATATTCATAAAAATTTAACGAATTGATACATTCTTACATCCTATACAAGCTATGCAACCATTCTATCTCGTTTCGTCACGAATAATTCGAAAATCTAAAACTTAGGTACTTTAACTTGTCGTAATTTGACCGATATAGAAGTAGTATAAGCAGTATAAGAGACAGACATTAGCATTTAGTATAAATAAAATGGAGGGCAACTATGCCTAAAGTATCAGAAGTTATAGCGAAATTTGTAAAAGATTTAGGATGTCATCAAGCATTTGGTGTTCCAGGTAAACCAATCTCACCACTCATCTTTGCGATGGATGATCATCAAGTAGAATTCATTCTTGCGAAACATGAGACTGGTGCAGGATATATGGCTACAGGCTATGCGCTTGAAAATGAAACGATTGGAGTGGCAATTGGGACGTCTGGTCCTGGAGGCACTAACCTCATTACTGCTGCTGGCCAAGCTCAAGCGTTTAATGCGCCAGTATTATTTCTAACAGGGCACCCACCGCTAGAAGAATCAGGTAGAGCTTTATGCCAAGACTCTAGCGCCTTCGGCGCTGATCTTGTAAATCTATTTCGTCCAGTGACGAAGTTTAGTGCAAAAGTAGAAAATAAACAAACGTTAAAACGGTACTTGCATCATGCGATTGAACAAGCGTTAACGGGCGCAAAGGGCCCTGTTCACTTATCAATACCAATGGATATATTGCTAGAAGAAAGTGAGTATTTAGATGTGTCAGATGCTGTCGTACAGGACACTTTGATCTCTAGTAATTTAACAGAAGTGATGTCCAAATTAGAAAACGCAAAACGTCCAGCAATCTTAGCAGGGAAAGGTGTTCACATCTCCCGGGCTTACGAGGAACTCGAAGCGTTCGCTACTTTATGTAAAATTCCGGTCATGACGACGCCAGGTGGAAAAGGGACATTTAAGAGCAATCATCCGTATTCACTTGGAAGCTTTGGGCTCGGTGGTTCTGAAGTGTCATTGCAATACGTTAACGAAGGAATCGATGTGCTTGTTGTAATTGGTTCTAAGCTTAGTGACATGTCCACAGCAGGATTTCGAGCTGATAATGAACCAAAGACCGTCATTCAATTTGATCTTGAGCCTACCTTTGTCGGAAAGTCATTATCTGCAAAAACGTTATTCGTACAAGGCGATGCAAAAAGGAACTTAAAAGAATTACTGAAATCCCAACCTTCAGTTGAAGTTGATCGGGAACTACCATCCTATGAACTAGATGTACCAGAACTTCCTGAGCATACAGAACGTCTTGCGGCAGGAAGAGCGATTGAGGCTATCCGAAAAGTGCTTCCTGACGAAACGGTCATCTATGGGGATGATGGCAGCCATACGTTTTATGCAATTAAGCACTTTGAGATTAAACAACCGGGTACGTTCTACTTTGATGACGTATTTGGTGCGATGGGTCATGCTATTGGACTTGCGATTGGCGCAAAAGCGGCAAACCGAAATAAACCGATGGCAGTGTTCACTGGAGATGGTTGTCTAATGATGCATGGCACCGAACTCTCTACCGCAGCGAGTGAGGACTTACCAATTCTTTTCTTTGTTTTTAATAATGGAATGCACGACATGGTTGATAAAGGAATGAAGAATTTAATTGGACGTTCTGTTGGATCAACATTCAAAAAGGACATGAACATTGCAGATTTTGCAATTTCTTTAGGGTGTCATGGGCATCGTTGTTACACGGAGGATGATGTTGCACAAGCGACGAAAGCGGCGCTAACAGAGGCATCAAGCCCAACGGTTATTGAATTAATGGTACGTCAAGATGAAGTACCTCCAACTCAACTACGTGATCAAATGAAAGGGTTGAATCAACATGGATAAAAATGAAGCAGGATGGAAGCAAATTGAGGAACTTGCAGGAGAACGTGGCATTCAATCTATGAAAGCAGCGGAAGAATTCTCTCCACGCCTTGCGCGCCTTGCAGTAGAGTTTGGTTACGGTGATGTGTATGCAAGTGATGCATTAACGTTAAAGCAACGTTCGTTAATTACGTTGTCTTCATTAATAACACAAGGTGATCCTGGAACAGGTCTATCATATCATTTTCGGGCGGCACTTCGGATTGGTGTGACGAAAGAAGAGATTCTTGAACTGATTAACCATTGTACGGCTTATGCAGGATTTCCAAAATGTATCAATGCGTTGTTTATTTTTAAAGAAGCCTATGAAACTTACGAAGAGGAGAACAAATAATGAAAAACATAGAATTGAAAATTGAAGGTAACGTCTTGCACTTCAAATACCTAGAAATGGCAACTACGGTTGAAGAAGCAAAAGAACAAGCAGACTATGTAAAAAGTGAGCTCATGAAGCCAACGGTCCGTTTTTTCCTTAACGACAATAGTGAAATTAATCAAGTGGCAAAGCCAGAAGTAAATGAAGTCTGGGGAGAGCTCATGGGTTGGGTCTCTCAAAATATCGAGAAGACAGCAACGATTGCTCCAGGCGCAACGTTAAAAATGCAGTTAAATCGATTATCAAGAACGGCAGGAACGTATGAGCATGTTCGAGCGTTCACAAACAAGGAACAAGCGTTAGCGTTTATCGGTTCCACAAATTAAAGCAACGAGTAGGGGTGGACGGAATGTCTAACAAGAAGACAACATACCAGATGCTTGTGAAGACTGTTACGCTCGTTTCTGTTGTAGCCGTAATGGTTCCTGTGTTAATTATATCGATTACAGCAATCGCAAGTCCGAGAATTCAAATTGCAAGCCCTTGGTTTTGGATCGGTATTGTAGCGAGTATCGTGGTCGTAACGGGCGTTGCACATCTACTAGCGAAACGTTTCTTTATGCCTTTTCATCAAATGGAAGAGGTGCTAAAAGGTTCAGCGTCGATGGCTAGTTTTAGAAAAGATAGTGATCATCCGATCGACAAGCTGCTATCACAGCTTTATGAAAAGAATCAAGCACATGCAAAAGAATCGAAAGATCAAGCGGTGCAAACGTCAGAGGTTGCAGCACAATTAGAAATCTCAACGAGCGAGACAAGCCAAGGAATTGAAGAGATTTCAGCGACGATGCAACAAATCTCTGCGGGTAATGAAGAACAATTAGGTTCGATTCGAGAAGTCAATGGCTATACCGACGGGATGTTATTTAGCTTGCAAGAAGTTACGGAAAGCACAAAATTTGTCGTTGATGCTTCTAAGTATGCCATTTCTAAAACAGATGACGGCAGACAAGCTGTAGAAGATATTACGGAGCAAATGAGTGTTATTGGTGATGGGGTACGACGTTCAAGTGAAGTCGTTCAAAAGCTTGGTGTGAAAACGGATCAGATTACAGAAATTCTAAATCTCATTCGTGGCATCTCAGAACAGACGAATTTACTTTCATTGAATGCTGCAATTGAAGCGGCAAGAGCTGGTGAGCACGGCAAAGGTTTTCAATTGTTGCGGATGAGGTTAGAAAGTTAGCTGATCAAACGAATGGCGCGACTGAACAGATTGCAACGCTTATCGAAGAGATCGGTGCAGAAAGTCGTCACGTTGTAGAAGTGATTGAAAGCGGCATCCAGTCTGTTGATAAAGGAATGAACATGAACCAGCAATTAACGACGGTGTTCCAAAGTGTTCAAGATAACGTTGTGGAAGTGGATGATATCGTTCAAGATGTCAATGCAGCAATCAGCGAAGTGACAACGAATATGAATGAAGTCACAAATCATATGCGGAACCTGTCATCAATTGCAGAGCAATCAAATGACGGTGTCCAAAGCGTAGCTGCAATCATTGAGCAGTTAAGTGCAACGATGCAACAAGTCGCTTCTTCAGCAGTATTATTGTCAGGTACAGCAAGCACATTACGAGATCGAATGAATGAAGCAAGTTAAAAAGCGATAAAGTGTAATTATAAAGTAGTGAAGAAGCCTTGGTTCTGTAACCAAGGTTTTCTTTTTTCGGGTCAGGTCTTGGTGGTGGATGTTTATGAGCATAAGTCTCATAAGGGTGGGATTACTACTTCCGTGTGGAGTATTGAAATGATGTATGAGGGGATATTGCCCTTGATCGAAGGTGAAATTAATAAAAACCTCATATGCTATTTTTTCGAGTGGAGTATTTCCTGTTGAAGTATTTTTTCACTAAAGCTGCAATTCATGCTTTGTTAATTTTAAATTTTTAGAACAATATCTTTACTCTATAAGGGGTTAGCGTTACACTAATAAGAAATTTTAGTAAAGGCGTTGAAGAGAAGAGTAAGCATGGAATGGATGGACAGAGACCTCTGGGAGCTGAGAAGGAGGCATCGTGAACATGTTGAAGCAAGTCTCGGAGCTTTGCATCGGATTCTTCGGATGATAATGCAACGGGATCTCCCGTTATAGAGATAGGGTATCGCTAGGTTAATTCATGTAGCCGTACTTGAAGAGGTCTTTGTAGCGATACATCGACAAACTGGGGTGGCACCGCGATTCGACTCGCCCCCAAGACGACAATCTTGGGGGTGAGTTTTTTCGTTTCATGACATCATGAAGAAAGGTGCCGATTCACATGTGGAAATATGCGATGTTGTTATTACTAAGTTTAGGGGTTTCAAATATTGGTGGTTGGGTATATTTAATTGCACTGAATTTAATTGTGCTGCAAGAAACCGGATCACCGTTCGCTGTCGGCTTGCTTTATATTATTGCGCCAATCGCTGCCCTACTTACAAATACTTGGTCTGGCAGTCTCATTGATCATGCGAATACTCGAAGGTTGATGATTGTCCTTGATGTGATTCGGGCTGTGCTTATTATCATCATTCCACTGTTGCCTTCGATTGTATTTATTTACTTCTTTGTTCTACTGATTAACTTGGCAAACGCGATTTCAGCACCAGCTTCAGCTGTATACATTACGAAGTTAATCCCAAAGGATAATCGTCAACGATTTAATGCGTTGCGAGGATTTATTTACTCATCTGGGACGATGTTAGGCCCAGCAATCGCAGGAATCCTTTTCTATGTCGGTTCTCCGTATATAGCCATTTACTTGAATGGAGTTGCATTGTTGCTTTCGGCAGCATTGCTATTGTTGCTACCCGTTGTGGATGCACCGATTGAACGTGTAAAATCAACACGCCGGTTAGAGCAAATTCAAGCAGACGTCAAAACGGTTGTCTCTTATTGCAAACGTTCCGCCTATGTTTTTTACGTCTATGGATTATTTGTTCTTGTAACGGTGTTCATGACTGCCATTGACTCCCTTGAAGCGTCGTTCGCTAAACTAGAATTAATGCTCAGCGATGCTGAATATGGATTTTTACTTAGCTTCTTTGGGATTGGCATCATTGTCGGTTCGCTAATCAATGTTCGCTTTGCGAAATCCTTGAAGGTAGAAACGTTAATTGGTTATGGCACCGTCATGACAGCGGTGGCTTATGTGACGTTGTATGTCGCTACAGATCAAGTAGTAGCAATCATTGGTGTTACACTTATCGGTTTTTTTGTGACCTTCCTCAATACTGGCTATTTAACGTTTTATCAAAATGCAGTTCCTACATCATTGATGGGAAGGTTTATCAGTTTATTTGGCTTTTTAGAAGCGCTAGCCATTATCTTTTTTACCGTCATCTTTGGGATTATGGCGCATACCATTGGTATTCGACTTGTAGGCCTTGTGGGTTCTGTTTTATTTTTCGCTGTAGGAATTGTTGCGATTCATGTTACGAAACGAAAAAACGCCACCCCGGAGTACGAAATGACGAATCGATGGACTATGAATAAAACAGTGTTCCTAAAACGATTCCTGTAAGAACGATCACCCAAGGTGGACGTTTCCAGTACATGAGCATAAAGAAAAGAAGTGCAGCAATTGCAAAATCAAAGCCACTTTGCACACTTGTTACCCAGATCGGATGGAAGAATGCCGAAATTAAAATTCCAACGACGGCTGCGTTCACACCTAGAAAAGCACCACGTAATTTCTCATGATGACGAACGCTTTGCCAAAATGGCAGCACACCGAAGATCAGTAAAAACGCTGGTAAAAAGACGGCGACAGTGGCAAATAAACCACCAAGACTTCCGGCGATAACAGTTCCGATGTATGCAGCAAACGTGAATAACGGACCTGGAACGGCTTGAGCAGCACCATATCCTGCTAGAAATTCATCAGCAGAAATTAATCCAGTCGGTACAAATTCGCGCTCGAGCAACGGTAAGACGACGTGACCTCCACCAAAGACGAGTGCGCCTGCCCGGTAGAACCGATCGAATAAGTCTAGCCACATTGAGCTACTGACTTGTGCAAGAAGTGGAAGGCCGATAAGCAATACAACGAACAACGTTAAGCAAGCAGCACCAAATCGTTTGCTTAACGGAAAGCTTGTCGTTTTCGTCTGTTCTGCTGGATCGCGAAACATGACAAACCCAACGATTGCAGCGAGGGTAATGACGCCTACTTGTGCGAGTGCATGGGGAATTAAAACCGTAATCATGAGGGCAATAAGTGCAATCGTTTGTCTAGATAAATCAGGCGTTAAATTTTTCGCCATGCCAAGGATGGCGTGTGCGACAACAGCAACAGCAACAAGCTTTAGACCATCAATAAAGCCAGCATCGGTTAATCCAAACGTACTTGCAAACTGAGCGAAGAGAATGAGCAACAAGACAGAAGGCATTGTAAATCCGAGGAATGAAAGGAAGCCGCCGATAACGCCTCCTTTTATCACACCAATGCCTATACCAACTTGGCTGCTGGCAGGTCCGGGTAAGAACTGACAGAGCGCAACGAGATCAGCGTAGCTTTTCTCATCTAACCATTTCTTCCGTTTTACATATTCTTCATGAAAGTAACCGAGGTGAGCAATTGGACCTCCGAATGAAGTAAGTCCAAGTCGTGTAGAAATAAGAAAAATTTGTAGCAGATTCTTGAGTTGATTCAGAGGGTTCACCTACTTTACGTGAGTATTCTATTAACATTACGTAGAATACATGAATAGAAGGAATAGAACAATGAAATCGCGAAACTTACTTTATTAACTTTTCGTAAAGATAGTACTTATAGCGTAGTGAATCTCACAAACTTCATAAAACAAGGGGGGAACCTGTTACCGTAAAAGTAATTAGCTTATAAATCCTATAACAAGGAAGCGGTTCATGAATAACGTATTAGGTTTGTAAGTGTTGCGTGACGGGTGGCTGCGATGTGGAAGCACTTTCGAAGATTAGTAGCTGTAGTCGGAATCATCGGTTTATTGAGTAGTTGTGATTCGACAGTAGATGAATCAAAGGAAAACTCAGATCAAATAGAAGAACAAGACGCTGATGATGTTCAAAAATTGAGTGAAGCTCATGGAATTGATGTATCATCTCTTTCAATGACAAGGTTTGGAGATGAAGTTGGTCTTACATTTCAAAGTCCGAAGTATTCATCCTTTGCTACAGAAGGGACATTAACGATTGAAGGTAACGTATCACGACACGAACAGCTTGCTGAAGACTATGTTTGGATTCAATTGATATCATTAGCGAATAAAGATGATGTGTTTAATTATTATGCAACGTTTGATGAGAGTGGCAATTTTGAGTATGACGTGAAGTTCCATTATGGAGCAGATGAATATGAAATTGATATTTACGCGCCGAGTGATCAAGTAGGTGAGGAAGGTCAATTTTATGAAGGGGCATCGATGACTGTACTTAATGTAAATGATGAACGTCAACGCGAGATTGAATACACCCCACTAGGTTTGGAGAATGATTTAAGCTTTGTTGCCCCTTTGGATGGGTTTCTGGAAGCAGATCGGAGTGTCGTTGTTCAAGGAACGGTGAATAATGAACGTGATGATGAGCTGCTTTTAATTCATGTTACTTACGAACAAGATCAAGAAGAGTTTCTAGTACCTATTAACAACCAATCCTTCGAAGAAGAAGTTCCTCTGCAATTCGGAGAAGGGGAGCATAAAATTACAGTGTTGCTCGACACAGGTGATGATGATCTCTATTATGAGGCAGCCTCGTTTATTGTGAATCGCACAACAGATGAGTCGTTAATCTCAATCGACCATTTTGATCAATACTATGAGCGAGGAGTAACACTTGAAGCTCCAGCAGTGACGGATCTTTTATACTATGAAGGACAAGAGTACGAGATAGAAGGTACCATTGACTCCACGATCGTAGGTAGTGAAGACATTAGCCATATGATCGTGACGACTGAACATGAATCTGGGGTTGAAGCGCATTATTATGTGCCTGTAGAAGACTATCAATTTAAAGGAATGATCTACTTTCGGTTTGGGGAAGGGGAATATGACGTAACTGTAAGTGTCCCCGATCCATACGAAGAAGGGGAAAATTATTTCGTGTTCTATGGGACATCGCTGTTTACTCATAATGTAGAAGGTGCAGAAGATTTAAGGAGTCTTTTGCCTTCGGTTGGTATTGAGTCGGATGACCCGGTCATTATTTCTCTAGCAAATCAATTAACTGACGGAATTGATAACGACCGTGATCGCGCAAAAGCAATTTATGATTATGTTGCAACGACGATCGCTTACGACGTAGATAAATTAGAGAATAACGCATTTGAAATGGATGATAGTGCAATAAAGACATTAGAAACGAGACAAGGGGTTTGCCAAGATTATGCGTTTTTAACGATTGCGCTTTTACGTGCATTGGATATGGAAGCCAATTATGTGGCGGGAGTTACCTCAACGGGTGAACGTCACGCTTGGGTTGATGTGTCTGTTGATGGCGAATGGCTTGAAATGGATCCAACGTGGGGAGCAGGATTTATCCAAGACGATGAATTTCACTTTCAATACAACCCTGATTATTTTGACCCTGATTCAGCTTTTCTAAGTGAGACACACACGAGAGAAGAGATTATTTATTAAAAGAAGCTGATTATAACGAATCAGCTTCTTATTTATATTCGTAGTTCCATGCGAGTAAAAGTGTTTGTAAGGCTTCTTTTAACTCATCTTCTGGTATACCCGCAAATCCGAGTACAATCCGTGGAGGATTAGACGGTTCAGAGCTAACGGTGTATCTCGATAGTGGATAAACGAGAATTTGATGAGATAGAGCTGTATCAACGAGTTCGGTTTCTGTCATGCCATTCGTAATGACGAGTACGACATGTAAACCAGACCGTTCTCCTATAATGGTTAGGCTATCTTCATAAGGTTTTAGTTCTTGCAAGACAATGTCTAATTTACGACGATAAATTTTTCGCATACGATTTAAATGTTTAGCAAAGTCCCCTTGTTTCATGAACTCTGTGAGGACGACCTGGTCAATGCGAGAAACCGTTGAATGATAAAACGAAAATACTTCTTTGTATTTCTTTAGCAGTTCATTCGGTAATACCATATAACTGATTCGAGCAGAAGGAATTAAAGATTTGCTAAATGTCCCGAGATAAATAACTTTACCGAAATGATCCATGCTTTGTAAGGACGGAATCGTTTTCCCGCTATATCGAAATTCACTATCGTAATCGTCTTCTAAAATATAGCGGTCTCGTTTTTCATTTGCCCATTGAAGCAGCCGCTTTCTTCGATTAATGGACAGTACCGTTCCATACGGAAAATGATGTGAGGGTGTTGTACAAATGACATCAATTGATGAGTCAAGTATTGAATCAACGACGATACCTTCTTCATCAACTGTAAGCGGTACGTACTGATTGGCACTATTCGTTAGCAGGTTACGCATTAATTGATATCCAGGATCTTCAACACCGTATGTTTTTGAACGCCCAATTAATTGAAAGAGTTGTTGCATGAGCACTTCAATCCCCGCACCGACGATAATTTGTGAAGGTTCACAAGTGACACCTCTTGAGTGACGCAAGTAGTGGGCAATCTCTTCTCTAAAAGTTAGTTCCCCTTGATGATGACCGAGCAGAAAAAGATGAAGATGATCATGATCTAACGTATCCTTCATATGTTTTCGCCAACGGTCAATTGGAAAATGATAAGGTCAATGCGTGTTGGGTGAAAGTCATAGCGAATCTTCTCATCAATGAGCGGTTCTATGGAACCAGCTTCTTTTTTAATGTCTATGTATTCGAGGTTTTCGTATGCTTGTACGAAGAAGCCCTTTCTAGCGACAACTTCAACATACCCTTCAGCTACGAGCTGTTCGTACGTACTTTCTACAGTATTTTGACTAATCTTTAGGTAATCAGAAAGCTTTCGTTTTGAAGGCAGTTTTGTTCCATACATTAGTGCGCCACTGACAATTTCCTTTTTTATATGTGAGTACAGCTGTTCATATAGCGGTATTTCACTTTCACGATCTAACGAGCACCATAAGATTTCCATAATAAACTCCTTCCATCTACATCTGACACCATCAAAAGATTAGAAACTGACACTTTTAATCATATCAGATGTTACTTATACTAATGAAAAAGTCATAACAGTTCAACAAAGGAGTGGGAAAATGGAGAAGAAATTAGGGACAGATCGTGTAAAGCAAGGGATGGCGCAAATGCAAAAAGGTGGCGTCATTATGGATGTTATCAATGCGGAGCAAGCAAAGATTGCTGAAGAAGCTGGAGCTGTAGCGGTTATGGCTCTGGAGCGAGTACCTTCAGACATTCGTGCTGCAGGTGGCGTAGCTAGAATGGCAGACCCAACAATTACCGAAGATGTATTAAATGCTGTATCGATTCCAGTAATGGCAAAGGCAAGGATTGGACATATCGTAGAAGCCCGCGTCCTTGAAGCGATGGGTGTCGATTATATTGATGAAAGCGAAGTTTTAACACCAGCTGACGAAGTTTATCATCTAAATAAACGGGAGTTTACTGTACCATTTGTATGTGGGGCACGTGATTTAGGCGAAGCAGCAAGAAGAATTGGAGAAGGAGCTTCAATGATCCGAACAAAAGGTGAGCCAGGAACGGGCAATATCGTTGAGGCAGTTCGACACATGCGAAAAATGCAAGCTCAAATTAAGCAAGTGATGCACATGTCTACGGATGAGCTAATGACTGAAGCAAAAAATATCGGTGCACCGTACGAACTTTTACTTACGATCAAAGAAACGGGTGAATTCCCTGTCGTTAACTTTGCTGCTGGTGGTGTGGCTACTCCTGCGGATGCGGCACTCATGATGCAACTTGGTGCAGACGGTGTATTCGTCGGATCAGGAATTTTTAAATCTGATAATCCTGAGAAGTTTGCGCGTGCAATCGTTGAAGCGACAACACATTATACTGACTACAAATTGATTGCAGAGCTATCTAAAGATCTCGGTACAGCAATGAAAGGAATAGAAATCTCAAACATTGCTCCAGCTGAACGTATGCAGGATCGTGGTTGGTAATGGTTGCAATAGGTGTTCTAGCTTTACAAGGTGCGGTTGAAGAACATGTTCGTTTTCTTGAAAAAAGTGGAAGTAAAGCCGTGCGAATTAAATGGCCAGAACAATTACAAGACATTGATGGGTTGATTATTCCTGGTGGGGAATCAACAACAATGAGAAAGCTCATTGATCAATATGAATTTCTTCAACCTCTTCAAGCATTTGGTGAAAGTGGTAAACCAGTGTTTGGAACGTGTGCTGGAATGATTCTTATGGCAGAGCGATTATCAAATGACGAAGAATCCCATCTTGGTTTCATAGATATGACAGTAGAACGGAATGCATTTGGACGGCAGAAGGAAAGTTTTGAAGCTATAGTGGAAATCAAAGATGTAGCTGTCGATGTAGAAGCCGTTTTTATTCGCGCGCCACTCGTTCAAGAAGTGGGACATCACGTAACTGTGCTCAGTGAATATGACGACACGATTGTCGCTGTTCGTGAAGGGAATTATCTTGCTTGCTCGTTTCACCCGGAACTCACTTCAGATTATCGTTTGCACGAAGCTTTCGTTCACATGGTAGAAGAAGCCGTTCAAGGTTGAGGTCATATACTCAACCTTGAACGGCTTTTCTTTGTTAACCTTAATTGCAAGAGAGTTTATATATAATAAGAAGAAAGTAGAATACCAAAACCGATCTATAATAAAAAATGAATCGAATTTAGAAAAGGGGGTTGCACTTAGTCCAAATCCTATGCTATATTAATTCTTGTCGAAACGGACAACAGCACGACAGCAACAAACGACATAACATACCATGCGCCCGTAGCTCAATTGGATAGAGCGTCTGACTACGGATCAGGAGGTTAGGAGTTCGACTCTTCTCGGGCGCGCCATTTTTATTGATTGACTTACTTATAACCGTTTAATCTTTACGGGAAGTAGCTCAGCTTGGCAGAGCACTTGGTTTGGGACCAAGGGGTCGCAGGTTCAAATCCTGTCTTCCCGACCATTTTAAGACCTTAACTTTATATGCGGGTGTAGTTTAGTGGTAAAACCTCAGCCTTCCAAGCTGATGATGTGGGTTCGATTCCCATCACCCGCTCCATCTTACAGATGGGCCTGTAGCTCAGCTGGTTAGAGCGCACGCCTGATAAGCGTGAGGTCGGTGGTTCGAGTCCACTCAGGCCCACCATCTAAAAAACTAGTAAATTAAGTATTGACTCTAGTTAATAGAATATGGTATATTAGTTCTTGCGCTTGAGAGATCAGCGCGAAACACACTGGAAAAAGAATCAAAAAAGTTGTTGACACAACGAATTGACAGTGGTAAGATAGAAAA
>NZ_BAXA01000015.1 GCF_000698125.1 Geomicrobium sp. JCM 19038
GAGGGTGCGGTTTTTATTTTACGTATCCGTTGTAGGTGGATCGTCTGGTTCAGGTTCAGGCTCAGGTTCAGTTGGCTCATCGTCACCGTCATCTCCGTTAGGAGGTGTTTCTTCTGGTGGTTCGGTGTCCTCGTCGTTCCCATTATCGCCTTCACTAGGAGCGTCTTCTTCTGGAAGATCAGACTCTGGTGGTTCCTCTTCTTCAATAGGCTCATCAGGTTCGGTTTCCGTGACGGATGAAGCGCCTGACTGGCGTCCTAGTGTATCTACGGCAGCTACATAGTAACTTTGACCAGATGATACCCCGGAGTAGCTTGTTGTTGTGTTGCCTTTTACGCTAGCGACATGTTCACCACTCGCTGTATAGATTCGATAGCCGACAATATCTCCTGCTCCATGTTGAGCCCAGCTAATCGTGCCGCCGCTAGAACTAACACCTGTTACTTCAGATGGATTTCCATCTACGACTGGGGCATCCCGTTCTGGAACGAGGTTACCGCTCAAGCTTTCTGGCAAGTAGTTACTAATGTCAACACCACTAAAAAATGTGGAATTAACGGAGAAGCCAGTATCTGTAAATTCACTCGGCGTATCGTCATACGCAAGATAGCTTTGACCGCTAATTGTAACGTAACGAGTGCCACTTAAGGAATCGTCATATTCTGAAGGTAAATGGGCGCTGTTAAAGAGGTCTGTATTGACGAGGCCTGCATCATAACACGCTTGTGACGGAAGCAATCCACTTATTCCGCAGATTGATTGACGCACGATACCATCGGGTTGTGAAAAGCGATCATCCGAAAGAACTGCATCAGAATCTGCTTCAACTGCAGCATTCATTAGTGTGGCCCATAATCGTTGATTCCGAGGCGCGTAATCGCCTTGTAGTGATCGATGCTCAGAATAACCGAGCCAGACGCCAAAGCTTACTTTAGGATTCATGCCGACAAACCAATAGTCGTACGTATCTTGAGACGTTCCGGTTTTACCAGCCCAGTCACCGCCAAAATTCGTAAGCCCAGGGATTCTAGATGCTGTACCGCTTGAAACGACATCTCGCATCATGTCTATGGCTAGGTACGCCGTTTGAGGTGAGAAGACCTCAGTTTGTTCTGACTCATGTTCATAGATGACATCACCGGTATGAGTCTCAATCCGATCAATCATGTAGGAATGATTCCGAGTTCCCCCAGTCGCGAGCGTTGACAGCGCATTCGTGTTCTGTTCTACCGTTGCGGTAAAGGCCCCGAGTGCATAGGATTGCAAAAGATGATCTTCTTGTGGTCTGTATCCGAGTTGTAGAAGTTCATCGTACGTTTCTTCTTCAGGCAACTCCCATAGCGTTCGTACAGAAGGGGTGTTTCGAGAGTTTGTAATCGTATCTCGCACGGATGGGATGCCTGCATAGCCACCGCCAAAGTTGCTAAATGTTCCACCGCCACGGTAATTTGTCGGTACATCTGGAACAACAACACCAGGCTGCACGATGCCTCGCTCCATAGCCGAAGCAAAAGGCATTAACGGTTTTACCGTTGAACCGACAGAGCGCCTTGCTTGCGTAGCAAGGTTAAACGATTCTTCTTCAAAGTCACGACCACCAACAAAGCTTAAAATGGCCCCCGTTTCATTATCTTGCATAACGGCACCGACTTGCTCGATGATCCATCATTCGAATTCGGACCGAATAAATTGCCGTTTTCAACAGCTTCTTCCATTGCATCATAAATGTCTTTGTTAATCGTGGAATGAATGCGATACCCACCTAATCGAAGTTGGGTCTCAGCTCTGGCGTAATAATCACTGCGAATGGATTCACGTTCTTCTGATTCGTACTCACTTAAGTCAACGCCATCTTTTTCCAAAAAGTAATCACGTAAGATTGGAATCGCACGTCGTTCCAATTCATTCGTAATGTAAGGATACCGTTCAAAGCTGTTGCGAGGTGCTGAGTCTGTGAAATCACTGACAATGTCATAGTCTCTCGCTTCTTCGTACTCTTCTACGGTAATCATACCCGCATCGACCATTCGATAAAGAACGGTATTCATTCGACTAAGACCCGCCGTGAGGTCTTCTTTTAAATCTCCATTTCCATCAAAAGGTGTGTAAGAAAATGGATTTTGAGGAATTCCTGCAATAAACGCAGATTGCGGTAAATTTAATTCAGAAGCCTCAACGTCGAAAATGCCGTTGGCAGCTGCTTGAATTCCAGCAATCTGAGTCCCCCCTGCATTGCGTCCGAAAGGAACGATATTTAAGTACGCTTCTAAAATGTCGTCTTTATCAAGATAATTCTCAAGACGCATGGCGATCATCATTTCTCTTGCCTTTCGATCAAAAGAAACTTCACTGGATAGCATTTGATTTTTGACAATTTGTTGTGTGAGCGTACTTCCTCCAGTTTGCATGCCAGTGTCTACAAACTCTTGGAACGTCGCTCGCATGATTGCTTTAGGAACAATTCCGTTATGTTCATAGAAGTATTCATCTTCTGTAGAAATAAGTGCTGCTTGTACATAGTTTGAAACGTTTTCAAGTTCGACTTCCCGGCGTTCTAATATAGAAGGAAGCTCACCTAAGTAAACGTCATTGGCAAAGTATACTTCACTCGTTTCTTCATAGTTATATACTTCTTCTTTCATTTGTGCTTCTGTATATTCAGGTTCTCCTTCAACGAGAGAAACAAAATATCCAGCTCCAGCTGCTCCTACAAAGGTTGTTCCGAGTAGTAACGTGACGGTTATGATAATAAATAAATTCCATAGAACTAGACTTGTCAAATTAATACGTTGGATATACCGTTTATCGCGTAAAGAATCAAGCCAGTTATTCAATTGCTGAATACGAGACTTCATCACTCACCTCCATACAAAATCACGCATATTATAGCATACTTTTTAACATACTAATCAACAGCTCTAGTACAAATTCGATAATGTTAGATATTTTCCTCTTACCGATTTCCCGTTAGTTTTCCATAAAGGCGATAGAGCATACAGTTGACATGATGAATTCCTCGTGATATAACATGAAGCATCGCTATAACATAAAAGTCATGACGGTAACGAAGTAGTTTAGCGCTTATTGGTACAGAAAGTCGACGGTTGCTGCGAGTCGATCCAGAACGTTAAATGAATTACATTGCCCGAACTTTCCCGTAAGTGAACGTGAACTCTGCGTTAAAGAGCCGAGTGGAGAATAGAGTTGCTATTCTCAACAAGGGTGGTACCGCGACACGTTCGTCCCTTTTTTGGGGGTGGCGTTTTTTTTTATGTTTAATTTTAATTAGGAGGAAGTTACATGTCAGAGCAATGGAGCTTAACACCAGAACAAACCGAGCTTGTTGACCGTCAAGTGGAAGATTTGATGCGTGGTATCGTTGAGATCGTCCCAAAAGAGGCATTTCGAGATAAAATTGCTAAAAGTGTCGTTACAGGTAAGCCACTAAATATTAAATTAGGGATGGACTTCAGCACCTGACGTACACATCGGTCACACGGTTGTGCTACACAAATTACGTCAATTCCAAGAATACGGTCATCACGTGCAAATGTTAATCGGGGATTTCACCGGACGAATTGGCGATCCAAGTGGAAAGTCAGAAACGAGAAAAGTTTTAACGAGCGAACAAGTTGCTGCAAACGCACAAACGTATGTAGAGCAATACGGTAAGATTATTGATATGGATAAAGCGACACTCTACTACAATTCTGAGTGGTTAAGTAAGCTAAACTTTGAAGATGTTATTCAGTTGTCGGGGAACTTAACGGTTGCAAGGATGCTCGAGCGTGAAGATTTTAATAACCGTTACAAAAACAATTTACCGATTTCAATTCATGAATTTTTCTACCCATTAATGCAAGGGTATGATTCGGTTGCGATGGATACAGATATTGAAGTGGGCGGTACGGATCAGACGTTTAACTTAATGATGGGGCGCCAACTTCAAGACGCATATGGGAAAGAAAAGCAAGTTGCCTTGACGCTTCCATTAATTGAAGGGCTAGACGGCGTACGTAAGATGTCGAAGTCATTGAACAACTACATTGGCATTGACGAAGAGCCTAACGAGATTTTTGGTAAATCAATGAGTATCCCAGACGAATTAATGATTAAATACTACAAGCTTGCGACTGACATTCCATTAGAAGAAGTCGAAGCTCTTGAAAAAGGATTAGCGGACGGTTCAGTCCATCCAAGAGATGCAAAGCAAAACCTCGGAAAACACTTTGTTGAAATGTACCATGGCAATGAAGCGGCAGAAGAAGCGCAACGTTACTTTCAAACGGTCTTCACAAAGCGCGCGCTCCCGGAAGATTTACCGGTCGTGAAATGGGAAAAAGATCGTGAGATTTCACTGATTGATCTTCTCGTTGAATTGAACATGCTACCTTCTAAAGGGGAAGCGCGCCGAATGATCAAAAACGGTGGCGTGAAGATTAATGAAGAGAAGCAAGAGGATATTCAAACGACAATAACCGTAGAAGACGAGATGATCGTTCAAGTAGGAAAACGTAAATTCGCGAAACTAACTGTATAAAACACTGGGGACAGTCCCCCAGCCCTTTAACGTACCGGGGGACTGTCCCCGGTGCGTATTTTATGGTAAATTGTAAGAATAGATCGACAAAGCTATTATTTAGGAGTGAGACGAATGTATAACAAATCATATTTTAGTCGCTTAGGAGAATTTAAAGAACTTGCTCCGGCTGCTTTTCAAGCATTTATGGCGTTTGATCAACAAGCGCTACGAGAAGGTCAATTAAATGGGAAGTTAAAGGAACTCATCGCTGTTGCTGTTGCTCATACGACGGGGTGCCCTTATTGTATTGAGCTGCATGTAAACCAAGTAAAACAAAAAGGAGCAACAAAAGGTGAGATGGCAGAAGCAGTGATGGTCGCAACAGCACTTAAAGCAGGCTCAGCGATTGCACATAGTGTGAATGCTTTAAACGCGTACGATGATTTTACTGAAGATTCGCTTTATGAATCTTCCTACTTTAAACGATTACCAGAGCTAAAAGAACTTAGTCCTGGCGCATTCAAGACCTTTATTGAGTTTGACCAAGAAGCGTTAAAGCCAGGTACACTTACGAAGAAGGAAAAAGAATTAATTGCAATTGCGGTCGCGCATACGACGGGATGTCCGTATTGCATTGAATTGCATACAGATGGTGTCAAAAAAGCAGGAGCATCAAAAGAAGAAGTAGCAGAAGCAGTAATGGTTGCAACGGCACTAAAAGCAGGTTCTGCACTCGCTCACGGCGTCAACGCTTTAAATGCGTACGATTCATAAAAATTCGGCAATAACCTTGAGTGCGTTCCGTAAACGTGTTAGAGTAACTCATTAGTACAGCAAGTCTAACACACATAAAAAGAAGGGCAACGAATGCGTTGTCCTTTTTTACGTTTGGAGGCGAACGTAATAAAGCTACGATGCGATAAGGAAAGTGATCGAAAAGGTATAATTCATTGTTTCATTCAAGCCGTTCACTATTCCGAAGAAAAATTCTACTCAAGAGCACAACGCCTAGCTTGGGCACCGCTTGAAGAGCAAGAATACGAGGCATCTCGGTGGTCTGAAATGTTCAAAGAGAATAGAACGCTCGTTGCTTTGCACGAATATCAAGTCGTAGGCTTTGCAGATCTTAGAGGTGATGGCTACGTCGATCGGCTTTTTGTGCTGCCAACGATGCAACGTCGAGGCATTGCGAGTCAACTGCTTAAGCAATTAGAGCAATTTACTAAGGGAGCTGGTCATAAATTCATGACAACGGATGCTAGTGAGAATGCGCGACCGTTTTTTGATGCGCATGGGTTTAAATTAGTGAGGCGTCAAATGGCAACAATTCGTGGATGAAGCTTAGTAACTATACGATGAAAAAGCAGATTACTCACTAAAAAACCATCCTAATCACTGAGATTAGGATGGTTTTTAAGCAATCATTAACGAGAGTACCACTCAACGATTAACGCTTCTGTGATTTCAGAAGAAAGCTCAGAGCGCTCAGGAAGGCGAGTGAATGTAGTTTCAAGCTTTTCACCGTCTACGTTTACGTATTCTGGTGTGAAAGCAATTGATTCACGTGCTTCACTGATTGAAGTGAGGTTTTGAGACTTTTCGCGAACACCGAATACTTGTCCTGGCTTAAGTGTGTAAGAAGGAATATCTACACGCTTACCATCAACAGTGATGTGTCCGTGGTTAACGAGTTGGCGAGCTCCACGACGAGTGCGAGCAAGACCAGCGCGGTAAACGAGGTTGTCAAGACGAGATTCAAGAAGGATCATGAAGTTCTCACCATGTACTCCGTCGATTTTACCTGCTTTATCGAATGTGCGTTTGAATTGACGCTCATTCAAACCGTACATGAAACGAAGTTTTTGCTTCTCTTGAAGCTGAACACCGTATTCAGTAAGTTTCTTTCTTTGAGTTGGACCATGTTCACCTGGAACATATGGGCGCTTTTCTAATTCTTTGCCAGTACCGCTAAGAGAGATTCCAAGACGGCGTGACTTTTTCCAAGCTGGACCTGTATAACGAGCCATAGTAATAGCTCCTCCTTCATCACGATAAATTTGCGTGAAAAAGACGGACAGTGGCAATCTCTTATTCGGACATTTTGCTTTCACACATCTTCGCTCCGACAGCGAGGAGTTAGTGATGCACCTCTTCGTGTATAGAAATACAGTTGAGGAACAAAATGAGCACGTATAAGTTCACCTAGGCTGCCTTTTAACACAACTACCATTGTATAAAGATCAGGATGAAAAGTCAACCTCTCGATTACGATGGAAATCATGATATAGTAGGTAGGAAACTGTTAAGGAAGGTGTGACCTGAATGAATGCTAATGAGCTAGCATCTTATATTGATCATACGCTATTGAAGCCAGAAGTAACGAAAGAGGCCATCGTAGCATTATGTCAGGAAGCGAAAGATTACCACTTTAAAACGGTATGCGTTCATCCGTACTGGGTGAAGACGGCAGTGAAAGCGCTTGAAGGCACAGAGGTTGGCGTGACGACAGTAATCGGGTTCCCGCACGGCACGACAACAAAAGAAGTGAAAGCATTTGAAACCGAGCAAGCGATCCAACACGGAGCATCCGATGTTGATATGGTCATTAACGTTGGTGCGTTGAAGTCTGGCCTCGTTGATGAAGTGGAAGAAGATATTGCAGCTGTCGTTAAGGCGAGTAACAAACGTGCAGTCGTAAAAGTTATCATTGAAACGAGTCAACTTACGGATGAAGAAAAGGTAGTGGCTTGTGAGCGTGCCGTTGCAGCTGGAGCAGACTTTGTGAAAACATCTACTGGATTCCATACAGGTGGAGCGACGCTTTCTGATGTTCGTTTAATGAAAGAAACAGTCGGTAGCCTTGCAAAAGTAAAAGCATCAGGCGGAGTGAAGAACGCAAATGATGCGAAAGAATACATCGATGCAGGAACAGATCGCATTGGAACAAGCTCAGGAATTGCAATTGTGACAGGTGGACAATCACAATCAACTTATTAATTACACAGGCTCTGCTAACGAAGTTAGTGGAGCCTTTTTTGTGCGATTATGAGTCAGTTTGTTCATTGGTTTAAAGGACAACCAAAAGAGGTATTGACTACTATGTAAGTATACTAGGAGGTTTTTATTTTGAATTTCCGAGTCGATGCGTTCACACAGTTTGCTTTATCAACGACTGACGATGAATTTGGAACGGTAAATGATGTTTATTTTGACAGCGTTGGAAATTGGAAAGTACGTTATATCATTGCAGATACAAGGCCTTGGTTTTTCGGAGGCAAAGTAATACTAAGTCCTGACAGTGTGGAGCGAATGGAGATAGACGCTCAGCTTCTCCACCTTTCTGCGACAAAAGAAGAAATTAAAGACAGCCCTAAGCCCGATGAAAAAGAACCGATTTCAAGGACGCATGAAGAGAGGATTTTAAGTCATTACGGGCTACCTTATTATTGGACGGCTCCAGGCGGTATGGCGCAAAGTGCACACACCCTTATCCGACTGTAGGTCCCCTATCCCCGGTTGCAGTCGAGGCTGTCATTGAGAGCGAAGAAGCTCAAATCTCAGAAGAAACGACGGAAGACGTGAATTATCATTTACAAAGCTCTAAAGATTTAACGTCTTATTCGGTCTATGCCCGTGGGGAGAAGATCGGCAAAATTGATGATATTGTGTTCGATAGTAGAACGTGGCAAGTTGAATTTATTGAAGTGAACACGGGTACGGCACTGAAGAAAACCCACCACCTCATTCCAGTACAGAAGTTTAAAGAGTTTGATCCAACCACAGAACGTGCACACGTTGATATTGATTTGGAGAAGCTTAAAGATGCCCCAACTCATGAGCAACTCACAGATGAGCATAAAAAGGGAATAAATAAATACTACGGCATGTCCGGCATGTCTGGGTTATAGAGTGATCGCTCATAAGGAACCGTCTCGCTTTCAGGCAGACGGTTCTTTTTGTTGGGAGGTTTGAGTATCTCCTTACTTAGATTGCCGGATGTACCTATATCGATAATTGCACTATTCCTCTAGAATATTGGTGAAACCGCTACGCAGTGATTATTATCTCATCAAGAAAACGGTCGCGCAGGATTATTCTTTACTTTGCAGGAGGTGCGCGTTATCCATCTACGGATGAAGAGGCATTCGAAAATGAAATTAACGAGCTTATAAGCTCGAAGGTTGCTGAACTTTCCGGATTCTTTGTTTCGGAGTCAGCACCACTAAGCTATCGTATTAAAGAGTGTGTGAGGCAACACTATGAGTGTGAAGACGTATGACCAGAAGGTTTACTTGCTCTTGGAGACGCCTTTTGTAATTTTGACCCTTTGTTTGGGCAAGGGATTAGCGTTGCGGCAATGGAAGCTGAAGTGTTAGATGAATGCTTGAAAGTACAAACACCTCAGTGGACGAAGCATGTTTTTGAGCAAATGCAGCAACGTGTCATTGCTCCTGCGTGGTGGACGAGTGGATTGTCTGATTTGCAATGGTCTGGCGTGCACTATGTAGGTGATGGAGAGTTGAGCGATCCAACATTTGCCCACAATTACTTGCGACATTATCTTTCCTATGCATTTAAAGAAAAAGAAAGTGGGAACACGAAGCCGATTGAAGGATACTTAGCGATGAACGGTCTGTTAGAACCGTTGACGACGGTGTTTAACGCTACAACAGCGCTAAAATTAGCTGAGCGTTCCGATGAATTTGCGAGTTATAAAACAAAAGAAGAGACGTGGGAGCACGTCATTTCTACAGCGTTACCTACTAAGCGTTGACACAAAAGAAGTGATCGATGCCAAGGTGTTGTCGATCACTTCGGTTCAAATCAAGAATTAATGAGTAATGTGTGGGAGTAAGCGTTCAACAAAGCGTGTGAGTAGTTCGCCTTCTTCTTCAGTAAAGCGTGATTTTTCTGGAGAATCAATGTCAAGTACACCAATTACCTCATCATTTACGACGATCGGAACGACGACTTCCGATTGTGAAGCAGCGTCACAGGCAATATGGCCAGGGAACTGATGAACATCTTGAATGACTTGCGTTTCTTTCGTTTCTGCAGCTGTTCCGCAAACACCTTTACCGACAGCAATGCGTACGCAAGCAGGTAAGCCTTGGAAAGGACCTAATACAAGTTCTCCGTCTTTCATTAGATAGAACCCGACCCAATTCGTACGATCTAGAAATTGATTTAACAGTGCTGATGCGTTTGACATGTTGGCAGTATTGTCCGTCTCATCTTCAAGTAATGCATCTAATTGCTTGTAAAGCATTTCGTATTTCTTTTGCAAACTTCCATCATAAGTGACAGGTTCAAACATAAAAAGTACCCCTCTCCATTTCTTTCTTGTCTAAAGGAATTATAACATGTAGAACGAGCAGACATATAGTCGTAAAGCTTTTGCAGGAAGTATGCCTTTCAAAAAGAATGATTAACGATACGGTCATCTATTGAGAGGAGTGTTTGAATTGACGAATGCTGCAAGCACGAAAACAAAAGAAGCGGTGATTACAGCCGCAGTAGACCTCTTTATGACGCGAGGGTACAACGGAACTTCTGTACGAGCGGTTGCAGACAAAGCGAAGGTCAATGTCGCATTAATCTCCTATTACTTTGGCGGGAAAAAAGGTCTGTTAGAAACGATTTTAAATGACTATTTAATTGGCTATTTAGAAGCCATTGAAGATGGAATTCGACGTGAGACATCAAGCTTTGATCGATTGCTCGCCATGGTCGAGTCGGCAATGGAATACCAACGAACCCATCACCGCAAAGCAAGACTTGTTTTACGCGAAATGACACTCGATTCAATGCTCGTTCGCGAAGTGATGGCAAGTTATTTTATGAAAGAAAAACATTATTTTTCGCTTGTATATGAACAAGGTCGAAAGCAAGGTGTTTTTACACAAATGCGTAAAGAATGGGCAATTCTACATTTACGTGGCATGATTACGATGCCATTTCTTCATGCGCAATACATTCGTGAAGTGTTTCATCTAGAACCAAATGACGACACCTTTGTTATACACTACATGAAACACGTGAAGCAGTTCATCGAACTGCAATTGTGTAAAGATCATAAAACGAAGGACTTGCCTCTACCGATGATGATTTAATACAGTGTCGGTGAGCCAAGTGGGAAAGTACGTAACGTTTCGTATCCTTGGGCAATGCCAGTTGGATGGTGGGCATCAGAGCCATAAACGAGTGGAATCCTCTGTTTCGTTGCTTCATTCAGAATAAACGTCGGAGGATAAGGCTCTAAGCATTTTGGTTTGATTGTGCCTGCCCCATTGGTATCAATTGCGTAATTGTATGCTTTGATTTGGTATAACACTTGTAAAAGCCAAGCTTCGTCATTTGGAAGGGTGAAATTTCGCTGGAATTTTCTTACAAGACTCGGGTGGCCAATTCGGGTCGGTTTATAACGACCTAAATTTGCATGAATAGAGTTCGTGACAGTTTCATAATAACGACGAACGCCCCGTTCGACCGACCCTGCTTGTTCATAGAAAAGTTGGAAAGCTTGTTCACTAAAATCAATACAGTGGTAGTGATCTTTCGTTTTTACAAAATGGACGGATAGAATTGCGTCATCAAGCTTAGGCCCGTATTCATCCAATAATTCCTTCGTTTCTTCTTCATACCCTTCAATAAAATCGACTTCTAATCCGATATTAATCGTGAAATGATGTTCATATTCTTTCTTGATCTGTTGCAAGTCCTCTAAGTAATGAGGAAGTTGTGCAAGTGACATCCCACTATCTTGTTTTGGCGTCGGGTCAACAAATGAGTGAGGCAAAGGAGCGTGTTCACAGAAAGTAGCCCCTTGAAACCCTTGACGTCTCAACGCGTCAACATAATCTATAAAAGAAGCTGAACTGCATGGGGGCAGTAAGGTGTATGAACATGTCCATCATACATATGAAAATTTCCTCCTATTCGGCTTTTGTTTTCCTATTTATGAGGCTTACATGTTAATATAGTAAATAGACACAAAGATTACCATAAAAGATTTCTATGATTCTCATTAACGATAATGATAAGTAGGGTTTTTATAATTACATAAAACGGAATAAAGTACGATTGAACATCACACAACGATCAGTTGTATGAACATATTGGGGTGAGCGAAATGTTTACGATTATAGTCATCGCCATCGGACTCCTTTTAGTTGCTGGAATTGCCTATGGCGCTTGGTTTAGACGGAAAATCTATCAACGTGTTGATGCGCTTGATAAGCGGAAGAATGCAGTTATGAATGAGCCAATTGCAGATGAGATTAGTCGTGTGAAAGGACTAACGATTTCTGGAGAAACCGAGCAGAACTTTGAACGCTGGCGTAGTGCTTGGGATACGATTGTCGAAGATCGTTTTCAAGAAATAGAGCTTCAGCTTTTTGATATTGAAGAAGCGGCTAACAAATACCAATTCAAAAAAGCGAATGAAGCGATTGACCGCGCATCAGAGAATCTCGACCATGTTGAAAGCGAGATCGCTTTAATTCGAAGTGAAGTCGATGAGCTCGTAAGTAGTGAGCAACAAAATCGCAATGAAATTGATGATGTATCTGATCGCCTTAAAGATACAAGAGCGTTACTATCAAGACAAAGCCGCGCCTTAGGTGAAGCGGGTGCTACGATTCAAGAACACGTTGAACAGTGCAAAGAAGAGCTTGAAGCGTATTTCGAAGATACGAAGGCTGGGAACTATATGAGTGCCCGCAAACGTCTTATTGCGATAACAGAACAGATTGAACAAGTGAATACGTGGTTAGAAACCATTCCCGGTCAATTAGTCGAAATTAATGTCAACATTCCTAGTGAATTGAATCAGATCGTTGCTGGAATGGATGAGATGGAAGAGAACGGTTTTGATTTAAGCCATTTCACGCTCAAAGAAGACGTAGCGGAATTACGTGAACTTCTACCGAACATCAAAGATGAAACGGAGAAGTTGCACGTTGATTATGCCGAAGAGAAGATTAAAGTTGTTAAACAACAGATTGAAGAAATGTACGATACACTTGAGCAAGAAGTAGATGCTAGAAGCGTAGTTGAAAAGCAAGTACAAGAGCTTCGTAAGCGATTCATTCAAGTGAATGAGGGCATCGTGCAGTTAGAGCAAGAACAAAGTAGGGTGAAAGAAAGCTACCATTTGCCCGAACGAGAACACAATGTGTACGAGCAAGTTCTTAAAGAACTACAAGATACTGAAAAAGAGCAACGTGTATTTCAAGATCTTCATGAACATCGTAAACAGTCGTTCATTGACTTAAAAGCAACACTTTCTCGTCATGAAGAGAGAATTGTAACGATTGAAAACGATGTGAAAGAATCAATGGTTCGATTGGAAGAGTTACGAAGCGATGAATTGAAAGCTTATGAAGAGCTTGCCCTTCTTCGGAAGAAAATTATGGAAGTGCAAATGAAGATACAAAAAAGCCACTTACCAGCCGTACCTGAGGTGCTCGTATCAGAACTTGATCAAGCCAAGAGAGAATTAGAGAAGGCAACTGCTTTGCTTGAGATGACTCCACTTGAGATGAAGGCTGTAAAGGACGCTTTAGAGCTTGGTCAACATCAAGTAGGAAAAGCGGTTATGACGGTGCAAACTACCATTCAGTCGGCTGCGTGGGCAGAGCGCTTGTTGCAATTTGGAAACCGGTACCGCAATCAATACCCAGCGCTATTAGATGAACTGCATTCTGGTGAATGGGAGTTTAGAAATGGGTTCTATGAAGAGGCAATTGAACGATTAACAGATGTTTTAAATCGCCACGTACCAGTTGCACTAAGCCAATTAGAATCAGCATGGGATGAAGAAACAGACAAAGAAGAAACGAAACAATATCAAAACGTATAAACGTAGCGCGGGGCCATTCGTCCCGCGCTTATCTTTGACTAAAAAGTGTGCTATAATGTTCTGCTGGATAGAAAGCGACATTTGTGAGGTGGCTTCACAATGATATATTTAGATAATAGCTCAACTACGAAACCGTACGCTGAGGTTATGAATACATTTACGAAAGCAAGCATCGACTATTTTGGGAACCCTTCTTCATTACACAATCAAGGGTCAAAGAGCGAGCAACTAATTAGAGAAGCAAGGCGATCGATCGCAAAGCAGTTATCAATTTTCCCTCAAGAGATCGTGTTTACTTCTGGAGGATCAGAAGGGAACAACCTCGCGATTAAAGGGGCAGCTTTTACAAGACAAGATCGTGGAAAGCACTTGATTACAACTGCAATTGAACATCCTTCGGTATTAGAAACGTTTCAATACCTAGAATCGCTAGGCTTTACAGTTACGTACTTGCCGGTTAATCGTGAAGGTCTTGTATCCGTTCAATCTGTTATGGATGCAATCACAGAAGAAACGATTCTCGTATCCATCATGCATGTGAATCATGAAACTGGAGCCGTTCAACCAATCGAAGCGATTGGACAAAAGCTAAAAGACATTGAAAAGATACGCTTTCATGTTGATCATGTGCAAGGTTTCTTAAAAGTCCCTCTTAATTTTCATACAGCCGGAATCGATCTATGCACGATATCTGGTCATAAGATTCACAGTGTGAAAGGAAGCGGCTTTTTATTTGTGAGAGATACTGTTACGCTCGTTCCTCTTATCCACGGTGGCGGTCAAGAATTTGGTGTACGTTCTGGAACCGAAAACGTTCCTGCGATTGCGGCATTAACGAAGGCGATTCGCTTGTCTTTAATGAAGCGTGACGAACAGCTTCAACATGTACAAACACTAAAAACATTCTTAATGGAGCAATTGCGACAACGTATGGGTATGCATTTGAACACGCCAAACGAGCCGAGTGCGCCTCATATCGTAAACGTATCAATTGATGGAACAAAACCAGAAGTACTCATTCAAGCATTAAGCAAACAAAGCATCTATGTTTCTTCAAAGTCGGCATGCTCATCAAAGCAAAAAAGTGCAAGTGCTGTACTATATGAGCAGTTTCAAGATCTAACAAGGGCTTCTACGGCACTACGCATGAGCCTATCGTATGAAACGACGAGAAGTGAAATCGTGACCTTTCTAGAAGCTCTTGATGAAATGGTAGCTGAAGTTCGAACGATAAAGGAAGTGAAGTTGTGAAAGTCGATCATATACTCGTTCGTTACGGTGAAATTGCCCTTAAGGGCAAAAATCGTAATGAGTTTGAACAAATTTTAAAAGGGAACATAAATCAAGCAATACGGGAAATTGGTTCTGCACGTGCAAAGCGAATTTTTGGCCGTTTGATCGTTGAAGTGGGCGATGAAGACGATGCTAACCAGATCATGGCGCGTCTTCAAAATATATTCGGGATCGTCTCGTTATCAAAAGCAGTAAAAACGACGAGAGAACTTGAAGATATTCAAAAAGCAGCGCTTTATATGATGAACGAAGACTTGACCGCAAAAACATTTAAAGTGACGGCAAGGCGTTCCTATAAACAAACGCCATTAAACTCACAAGAAATGAACTACGAAATCGGATCGTATGTCTTAAGAAACACAGAACATCTAACGGTCGATGTTCATAACCCCGATGTTGAATTGCACGTTGAGGTGCGCGAGCACGGTACGTACTTGAGTGCAGGTCGTGTGATGGGAAGAGGAGGCCTTCCTGTCGGAAGTTCAGGTAAAACGATGCTTCTATTGTCTGGTGGTATTGATAGTCCAGTTGCAGGATACCTAGCCATGAAGCGCGGTGCGGTTGTAGAAGCCGTTCACTTTCATAGTCCTCCGTATACGAATGAGCGAGCGAAACAAAAAGTGATAGATCTTGCGAAACAGATGGCTGTTTACGGTGGTGCCGTTCGGTTGCACCTTATTCCCTTTACAAAGGTGCAACAAGAAATCCATCAAAAAATTCCATCTTATTATGCGATGACAATCACGAGACGGATGATGATGAGAATCTCAGAACAAGTCGCGCATGAACAGCGAGCACTCGCGCTCGTAAATGGCGAGAGCTCGGTCAAGTCGCATCACAAACACTAGAAAGCATCCACGCCATTGAAGAAGCAAGCTCGCTTCCGGTGTTGCGTCCACTCGTTACAATGGACAAAACCGAAGTGATGGACATCGCGATGGAAATCGGCACGTATGAAACGTCGATTTTGCCGTATGAAGATTGTTGTACAATTTTCTTACCTCAAGAATCGAAAACAAAGCCGAAGCTTGAAAAAGCAAAAATGTTTGAGACGAACCTTGATATTGAAGATTTAGTAAGTCAATCGCTTGCAGGAAAAGAAACGATGCTCATTAAACACCAAGACAGCACGGATGAGTTTGATGATTTGTTATAAAAGGTGAGTAGCTTGGCGACCTTTTTGGTTGCCAAGCACCTTACATTGAGGAGGAAATGATGGGTACGTTGTATTTTAATGGTAAATTCTATTCATTAACGTCAGAACATTCTAGATTTGATGCGTTGTTCTCAGAAGACGGAACAATTGTAGAACTCGGATCGAAAGAAGACCTTCAAGCGAAATATCATGACAGAGTGACCGAGTACTTTGACTACAAAGGAAAAACGATTATTCCGGGTCTCGTAGACAGTCATGCACATATGTTAGGGTATGGTTTTCAACAACTACGCCTTGATCTTTCTCAAGTGAAAAGTCGTGAGGGAGTGTTTTCGAAGTTAGAAGAGAAGGCACAAACGCTACAATCAGGCGACTGGTTAATTGCCGAAGGTTGGAATGAGAATGAGTGGGAGGTTGCTACGGTTATTCACCGACGAGAACTTGATGAACGGTTTCCAGATCGGCCAGTTATGCTCACCCGCATTTGTCGTCATGCGATGATTGTTAATTCAAAAGCGTTAGCGCTTGCTGGGTTAACCAACGAATCTCCGGATTCAAGTGGTGGGGTTATTGGTCGTGATGAAGATGGGCTTAATGGTTTGCTTCTTGAAGAGGCGCAAGATATAATACATGCTGTGCGCCCAAGGTATACGAACGACACGATGAACCGTGCGTTAACAGCAGCGTATGAGCAAATGGTTACAATGGGCCTAACTGGGGTACATACTGAAGACTTAGCTTATTACAATTCTCCTGCGTCTGTCATTGACACATATCGTGAGGTAATTGAAGGAGACACCCGCAAATTCCGCGTTCACCACCTCGTACATCATGATGCGGTGGATGAGTGGCTTGAATTAAAACGGGGAACGAAACTTGCAAATGAATACCAAACTTTTGGGAGCATGAAGATTTTTGCGGACGGCTCTCTTGGTGGACATTCGGCATGGCTATCAGTACCTTACGTTGGAGAAGAAAGTAATGTAGGAGTGCCCATTCATCGAGATGATGAATTAGAAGCGTTAATTGTAAAAGCGCGAAACTTATCGATGACGATCGCCGTACATGTAATTGGAGATCAGGCTCTTGACCAAACGATTCGTATACTTAAAAAGCATCCACCGAACTACCCGGAAAAAGATCGACTGATTCATTTGCAAATCGTTCGAGCCGACCTTATGGAAGAATTAAAAGCGATGCCAGTTGTGCTTGATCTTCAACCACAATTTACAGTTTCTGATTTTCCGTGGGTCCGTACGATTGTCGATGAAGCGTTGCTTGAGCACGCGTATGCATGGAAAACGCTATTAGCGAATAAAATTGCTTGTGCAGGGGGTTCTGATGCACCAATTGAAATTCCAGACCCTAGAATTGGCATTCACGCTGCTGTGACAAGGAGAGCAAGAGGAGAATCGAGTGCCCGTTTTAAGCCTGAACAGTGCTTATCCATTTACGAATCGTTTCGCCTTTATACGTCCGGTAGTGCGTCTGCAATTGGGAAAGAAGAGCAGTTTGGACAATTAGCTCCTGGGTATGCAAGTGATTTTACCGTGTTTCATGAAGATCCTTTTCAATTTACGGAGGATCAGTACGATGAGCTTTTAGATCTTAAGGTCGCTTATACGATCGTTAACGACAAAGTCGTGTTTGCAAAAGAGGTTTAACTTAGAGGAGGAAATACTGTGACAGTAAAACGTTGGATTGCTCTTGCTGTTGCAGCAATTGTACTAGTCGTTTCATCGATGTTTCAATTTTTTAGTGCAATTGCTTCAACGAATTTATCTGACATGTTCGAACTTGATGGAGGCGATTTTCGTCAGGAGATTATGGAAACAGGAACGAACGGTCAAATTGCCGTCATTGACTTAGATGGCATGATTATGGATACAGGTTCTCAAGGAGGTCTTTTTGCAGGAGGCGGCTATGATCACCGTGTGTTTATGCAAATGTTAGAAGTCGCTGCCGAAGACGCAAGCGTCGATGGTATTGTCATTAACGTAAACACGCCAGGTGGAGGCGTCGTTGAAAGTGCAGCGATTCATGATCGAATTGTGCGAGCACAAGAAGAATTTGATACAGAAGTATATGTATCAATGGGTAGTATGGCAGCTTCTGGTGGTTATTATATTGCTGCACCTGCAGACTACATCTCGGCACATTCGGGCACGATTACCGGCTCAATTGGTGTTATTATGGACAGCATCAACTTTGCCGAACTTGCTGAAGAGTGGGGAATTAGCCACAACGTTATTAAATCTGGCGAGTACAAAGACATCATGAGTCCCACTCGTGAAATGACATCAGAAGAAGAGCAACTGCTACAGGACATGGTCGATGACATGTTTGAAGAGTTTGTCGAGGTTGTCGTCAACGGTCGCGATGATCTTACTGAAAGCGAAGTGCGAGAACTTGCTCAAGGGCAATTATTCACTGGAAATCAAGCGCTAGAAAACGGCTTAATTGATGGCGTTGGTGATCTTGAACATACAATTGATCAAATGCAAGAGAACTTAGATCTTAATGCGACAGTCGTACATTACACGACAGATTTTGGAGTCGGTTCAATTTGGGGACTTGCGGCGGAAACACTTGCAAGTGAGCGTGTAACGATGAATCAACTCGAGCAATTGATTACACATTCAAATGCACCACGCTTAATGTATCTCTATCAAGACTAAAGGAGTGGAATGATGGATTACACATACGATGAAGAAAATCGATACGATCGACAGCCTCATCAAACCGATCATGAACCTCCTAAGCAAGAGGCAATGCAAAAAACGGTTGAAGAGAGCATTTATGCAGGTTTTTGGATTCGTCTATGGGCGTATTTATTAGACTTGCTCATTGTTGGTGCAGTAAATGGAATACTCATTACGCCAATCTTTATGTTTATGGACTCAAATCCTACGTTGTTAAGCATCTTTACAATTCAAGGATTGTTAACGGCAACGATGGCTTACGTATACTTTGCAGTTATGACGAGATATCTCGGTCAAACGCTCGGTAAGATGGCGTTTGGATTACGAGTTGTTCGAGCAGACGGAGCGAAGGTGCGTTGGTCAGATGTGTTTTTCCGTGAAGTGCCGGGGCGTATGATTCACCGAGTACTTGTCATTACAAACCTGATGTACATCGTCGTAGGTGTGCATCCAGAAAAGGCTGGCGTTCATGATTTACTTGCTGATACGAGAGTGATTCGTGATACGAAAATTCCTGCCGATCGAGACGAAGACGAAGAAGATGAATAGTTTGGAAACCGGTGCAATGACGTTGCACCGGTTTTTTTCGTTTATACGATTAGTGTTTTGTCGATACTATCAACAGTAGTGTCTAAGAAATGAGGGAAAAAATGGTTTGGTTGATCGTTAGTGCCGTAACGCTCATATTGCTAGGATTCGGGGTTGTGACGTACTTCCTTCGTGTTTCGTGCCATATTCACATCCTCCAAGCCAATTTACATACAAACGGCGAACTACAAGTGAAGCTGTTGCGCGGCTTACTAAAAAAAACGTGGGACGTACCCGCCATTCGTTTTGATGAAAAGAACCTTTCTTTTGTTTTTGTGGAAGATGAGACAAAACTGTTTTCAAAGCGTAAACAGAAAAAGGTGAAAGAAGAGACACCGAGGGATATTGAGAATCGGCTGAAAGATTCTAAAGAATTGATTGAGGGCATTTCCCATCTTGGAACGATCGTTCGAAAGTTTTTAGCGACGGTTCGCGTTGAACAATGGAAATGGTCAACAACGTTTGGGACAGGGGATGCTGCGGTAACGGGCATTGCTGCTGGAATTGCTTGGACGTTAAAAGCTTTTATTCTTCAACTCGTTTCGTCCTATACACAATTACAAGTTAGACCACATTTCCACGTGACACCCTTTTATCAGGCGCCGGTGTTTTATATGGATGTTCGTTGCATAGTTACTTTCCAAATCGGACACGCTATACGAGCATTACTTAAAATGTGGATGCATAGCAAAAAGCTACAAAAAACATCCTCTCGGAATGAACGTACGGAACATGTAACGAAAGGGGCATAACGTGCCGTGGCAGAACATCCTATTCAAGGTTTAATGAAAACAGCAATGGAAAACATTAAAGAAATGGTCGATGTGAATACGATTATTGGTGATCCCGTTGAATCACCAGATGGCAATGTCATCATCCCTGTTTCCAAAGTAGGCTTTGGGTTTGCAGCAGGTGGTACAGAAATGAACGTTGGACATGCGATGGATGAAGAAGAACGTCATCCGTTTGGAGGAGGTAGTGGTGGTGGTGTGTCCATTACGCCGGTTGCCTTTCTAATTGTCGGAACACATGGCGTTAAGATGATCCATTTGAACAATGGCACACACTTCTATGAGAAATTACTTGAACTTACTCCTCAAGTTGTAGAGAAAATTAAGGATCTCATTCAAGGAAATGAGCACATTGAAGACCAAAGTTTATCGCCAATCGATGTCACAAAAAAAGAAACTCCGCCTTTTTAAATTTGCAGACATTGCCAATTCCGATTAGACTAGATGTAAAGGATCTACTCTAGGAGGATTATACATGGCAAAAGTAACGTTTAAAGGCAACCCAATGACGCTAGTAGGAAATGAAGTTAAAGTAGGCGAACAAGCGCCGAATTTCACCGTACTTGATTCAAGTCTACAAGAGAAAACACTTGCAGATTACGAAGGTAAAACGATCGTAATTAGTGTGATTCCAAGCATCGACACAGGCGTTTGTGAACAACAGACGAAACGTTTTAATGAAGAAGCAGCTAAATTAGATAACGTTCAAGTCCTAACAATTAGCGCAGATCTTCCATTTGCACAAAAGCGCTGGTGTGCAGCAGAAGGCGTTGACAATCTTGAAATGCTCTCAGACCACCGTGACTTTTCATTTGCACAAAGCTTCGGTCTAGGCATGAAAGAACTCCGCTTACTTGCTCGCGCTGTCTTCGTCATTGATGATAAAGGAACAATTCAACACGCTGAGTATGTTGAAGAGGCAACCAATCACCCTGACTATGACAATGCATTGGCACAAGTGAATAGTCTTATTAAGTAATAGCACACAATAAACTGGCTCATCATCTAATGATGAGCCAGACGCTGTTTAGAAAATGTTCTCGTAAATGAGTAGGCGGCTTCTGTGGCTACGCTTGCCGCGGGCGTTGCCTCAGCTATCGTGCTACGCACGATGATCTTCTGCTAACGCTTCTCCCGCAGGCGTCTTCGCCACGACAGCCGCTTTACTATGACATGTTGAAGTTTTACAAATGCTAAGTTAAAATGTATTACTTTGATGCTTTAAACTCTACAAGTTCATTAACTTTCCACTTCTTATTTATACTAGAACAACACCATTTTGACATTCTGACGACGTATACTTGTATGTGTCGTTTTTCTTACGTCTTAAAGGATGTTAAGAAAAGTTATGTATTAAGTATATTAATTATCCTAATAGTTTCTTTTTTTCCGTTTGGAACTCTTCATCTGAAATTGCCCCAATATCCAATAGCTCTTTCAATTCTTTTATTTTAGCGTAATTACTTAATTCTATTTCATGAGTAGAATTTATAGTTGCCCCTTTAACTTTTTTAATAGCTTCGTTTGTCGCATCAATAAATGGTTGTACAGTGGCTTTCATGCACTGTTTAATTATAAATTTATCTGCTCCATCCCAAATGTGAATTTCGCCGAACACCATCCCTCTTTTTTGAGCGATAGAATTAATTTTTTCTAATAATATTTCTTTTTGTTTAATGCCATAAACCATACCTTTATCTATAAAAATAACCCTTTGGTTCGTTGAGACGACTAGCCAAGTGTTCCCTTCTAAAAATCCACTGGTAGCGTAATTAACAACCTCATTATCATGAAGAATTTTAGGAAGCTCTTTTATTTCTTTTTTAGTTCCGAAGGTATCGCTGATCCCTACTTCTTTAAAACGGTGCTTAACAGATTCAACAGTATGCAAATATTTTCTCCTCTTTCTGTAATAGTATAAAAGAAAATTCAATTGAAAAAATAGTAATATTAAGCAGTAACTTAGGTGTGTATAATCGTAAGTCATAAGCCACTTTTAATCAATAAAGATAAATAAAGTAATAAACCTAAGTTCTATTAATGGCAAAAGAGATGGACGAGATGTTGAATACAGCTGTATATTCATTAGGAAAAATTTAGTCGATAAAAGAGTCGGTTCAGTACGATCAAAGAGTTACCGATACTTGAGAATATTGCATTCCGACTATAACAATGCATTGTCATAAGTAAACAGCCTTTTTATTTGAAAACAGATCTAGAGTCGTTGCTCCTATATAATTTATGCTAATGATCAATGACTTCAAAAGTTGTTGCAGTCATTTGAACAGGATAACTTTCCATCATTACACCATCATACCCGACTCTAATCGAAGCGCCTTTTTTAACTTGAGCGAATTTAAAAACAGTACTCGCTGGAATTCGCACGATTACAGTGTCTGATAAATGAGGATCTTCTTCAATATCAATCGTAAAGGAAAAGCCCATCCTATTGATGTCTGAGGTTACACCCTCGATATACAAAAGCGTCTCATCGTGATCTGTTGGATCAGCATTAGAATTAGTACAAGCAACGAATAGCATGAATAGTAGCAGCGTAACGATAAAGACGTTTAACGTTTTCACGACAGAACAATGGATTACGTTGTCATTGCCTTACCTACCCCAGAGTCATGTTTAAGTGAGCCCTTTCTTTTCGTCAACGAGTTTCTGAAAAGCGCTTGGGTCAGTAAGGTAAAGACGCTCATCAAGTGCTTGGTCAATTTTTGCGTTAATCATGTCTGATTGAACCGTATGAATGGTTTCTTCCACTTCAACGTTTTGTGTGTACGTTTTCTTTGCAAGAGCATCAACGAGCATCTCATCTGTAAATTGGTACATGCTTGAAAGCGTGAGTCGGTACTTCCCATTACGATCGACTTCAGTTACGTTTCCAGGTTGCCCTTTAAAAGGTTCCATATGAGAAGTGAACGTATCATACGTATTGGAATCTTCATTGTAATAGTCACATCCAACGACGAGGTTCGACCGGACAGTTACTTGATCACCGACGCGGAACCGTGTAATGGTCGGTATGTCATAAGGAAGAACATAAGCGAAATTGTTCGTTGGTGGATCTTGCAAGATCATCACAGCAAGTTGCTTGTTCTCAACCGTAAGCAGACGGCCTTTATGGACGACCGTTCGGTTTCGAAGCGTATACCCATAGACAGGGTCATAGAAAAGCGTTCGACTAGACCCACGTATAAGCTCTTTCCCACCTTGACCTAAATAGACCCCGCGAATGCTTCCATTGCGATAGAGTTTCGCATCGGTTAGATAAATCGTATAATTCTGACTTTCTTCAATGAGAACTTCCCCGTACGTTGTTTCAATTCTGTACGTATCTGGCTGCATTCGGTGTAATACGATAACTGTACCTTTTTGAATACGAACCAACACGCCCATCTCCTCTGCAAATAAAGTCAAGATCACCGTTCGTGAAATAATGTAAGTTTATTTACTATGACACAAAAGTCCGTTTTTTTCTAGCGGAAAGAATCCATAACAAAAAAACCACTGAAGAACATTTCAGTGGTTGTTAAGCATAAGCTGCTTGAATGGCCGTTGTATAACAGTCATAACAAACAGATTCATAGATTTGGGTTGCATCCGCATAATCTTCAACATTAATGGGTGAACCAGACGTTTGCAAAACACCATCTAAATAGAGAAGGTGGTGAGTCGCATCTTGAGAACAATGAGCACATGGCATGGAAAGGTGGTGGATCGTAAATCCACATTCCATCGCACGCTTAATCGGAGAGAACATTTCACCTGTATATGAAATCATGAGCCGTACGCTTGGATGGCTACATCAAAGCGAATGGAAGCTTTCGCTAACGCTTCAACTTGTTCATCTGTGAAAAATTGTAATTCATCCACAAGAATCACTTCAGCCGTTCAGTCTCAATAATCGATTGTACATAAGATCCTTCATCGTACTTTGGGATAATGTGTGCGGGGCGTTTCGTATGTAGTGCTCGTGAAGAAACGAAAGCGCCATCTCGAAGGTCTGTTTCTGGTTTTAACGTTAAACCTTCTTCCCTTGTTCATCTAATTGATACCCGTGCATCAATAAATGAGCAGATTTCGCAGATTTCATTGTGCCGAGCATTAAATGGCGGACTTTATTAGATTTCAACATGGAAGCACCTCGTTACGTCATTTTACATGTGGACAGTCAGACCTTTATCTTGTCACAGAATGTCATTTCATGCAATGCGTAATCATTGTATGAAAATGGATTATTTTGTGTGCTCCTCTTCTGAAGGTAGAGATGTAGGGAACGAACGTGATAAACTGGAACAAGATTGTATTCGAGGTGAAAAGATGGAACGTCAAATAGATACAGATCAGTTGTTTCACGTATTGGATGAAATGGCTGAAACGCTAAGTAATGAAGGGCATGGCAGTTACTTGGAGACACTTGCGCTTGCTGGAGATAATTTATTCCAAGGAAGCATTATGCAACAACCGCTCTCCGATGTTGCCTTTAAGAAAATGGAAGAGCAATTTAAAAAGATTGATCAAATGACAATGGAACGCGAAACCGTTCGAAAGGCATTTCAACTTGCGATTATAAAAGGGATGAAGCAAGCCGTACAACCCCATCATGCGATGACACCTGATGGTATTGCTATTTTTATGTCGTATTTGTTAAAGCGTTTATTAAAAGATCAATTAGGGGTGAGTGTTTACGACCCTGCTGTAGGAACAGGAAACATGCTTACTGCTATGATGAACCATACTGAAGGCATCGAACGTGCAATTGGAGCGGACGTGGATGAGTCACTAATCCGCCTTGCGTTCGTTATGTCGAACTTACAGCAATATGAACTAGAACTGTACAATATGGACAGTGTGAAAGAAGAAGGTATACCAACGGTTGATGTGATTGTATCAGACCTTCCAAATGGGATTTATACGAACGATGAGGTCGTGGAGTCGTTCAATACGAAACCTAGTGAAGGAAGAATGCCGGCAGAATATGCAATCATTGAAAACAGCTTACGTGCATTAAAACCAGGTGGAGTTATGCTTTTATTAATTCCAAATGATATGTTTACAAGAGAACATTCGGAAGCGTTCCGTACATTCATGAGAAAAGAGACGATTACGCTTGGAATGTTGCAACTTCCTGATACGATGTTTAAAGCTGAACGGCATGGTAAGAGCATTTGGATGCTACAAAAGCAAGGCCAAGATGTTGTGGCACCACAACAAGCTTTATTCGCAGAACTTCCATCGTTTACGCGTGCAGAAGCGATGACAGACATGATGGCTAAAATTAACGAATGGTTTGATCACATTTATAACTGAAGGTGATGGCATGGATGAAGCAAAGCTTCACGAAAGACTTCGTGAGTTGTATGAATGGGAAGATGTATATTTCCCTGAAGAGATTCGACATCGTAAGTTAACGAACAGTCAAGATGTGTTACCAAAGCGTTATGAAAAAAAGCTCGTAGAACTTGTTGATCGCTTTATGTTTTATACACAAACACTCATCTTGAACTCGAGTGCACAAGTTGAAGCGGAGCAACGTATCTTATCCACTGCAAAAGTGTTTAATCATCGCATTGAACACATTTCTGAGTTGAATCAACTTTCGTTTGAACAGAACAAGTTCATCCTTGAACAACAAACGGCCAAACAACGCTTATTGTCGTTTGGACAAGGTGGCTTGACGGGTCTTGGTGGACCGTTTTTATTAGCAGCAGACTTACCGCTAATGCTTGCTACTAACTTACGCACGGTTCAATTGGCAGCAATGTCGTTTGGCAATGACCTTAGACATCCAAGAGAAATGATGATTGCCTTAAAAGCCTTCCACGTTGCTACGCTTCCGAGAAAATCGCAATATGAAGGTTGGACTGAGCTACAAGCCGAGAAAGAAATATGGATGGGGCGCTTTCCTGTCTTTTATGGTGGCAATGAGGAAGTTACATCTGTAGAGTGGTTCCAACAACCGTTGCGCCAAATTGCGAAGTTAATGATGATTTCTGTCTTAAGAAAGAAGATGGTTCAAGGCATTCCTATTGCAGGAATTGCAGTGGGGGCGTACAGCAATTATCAATTGGCAAGGCAAGTGTCAACGATTGCAGGACATTATTATGAGCGACGTTATTTAGAAGAAATCTTACAATAGAAGAAAGTAGCTAGTATTCGTTGCTTCAGGCTGTTAATAAATGAAAACTAATAAATGGATGATGCGGCTTATGTGGTTACGCTTGCCAAGAGTGTTGTCAGCTGATGGACTTTAGCTAACTATACTCTCGCAGGCGTCATTTCCACAACAGCCGCTTTTGTTTTGCATATTTTAGCTACGATAACAACGTTGAATGAGCTATATTCATAAGTACAATTTTTTTAACGTTGTAATTGACCGAAGAGTTTAAGGTTGTCACAAATGGTAATGAAAACACGCTGAACTGTGTTTTCCTAGTGCGAAGCGTGAAAGCAACCGCCAGTAATGGAAATTATATAAATCTTGGTCCTTTTTTTAAAACAAATCGTTGAATCGCGAACGTCACGTTATTACATTTTATAAAATGTATGTATAACTATTGATGTTCATTAAAGATGGTGTTACAGTATATTTAGATATTGAGAGAGGGCGATCCTCTTATATTTTTTACTAATTAATGCATAATAATAATATCGATAGCATGTTTATTCGTACCGAAACTTTATACACGGAGGTGAATGAAGGGGAAAAGATCCCTTTCAATCAATATGAACAAACAAAAAGTCGTTTTAGCCTATTCAGGTGGTTTAGATACGTCAGTTGCAGTTAGATGGTTAATGGATCAAGGATATGAAGTCATTGCAGTTGGCTTAGATGTTGGTGAAGGTAAAGATTTAGAAACAGTAAAACAAAAAGCGATTAATGTCGGCGCAAGCCAGTCGTATACAATTGACGCAAAAAAAGAATTTGCAGAAGAGTTCGTATTGCCTGCACTTCAAGCGCGTACAATGTATGAAGATAAATATCCACTCGTATCAGCGTTATCAAGACCACTCATCGCAAAGAAGCTCGTTGAGATTGCTGAACAAACTGGTGCAGGATCAGTTGCGCACGGGTGTACCGGTAAAGGAAACGACCAAGTTCGTTTTGAAGTGTCAATTCAAGCGCTAAATCCAGATCTTGAAGTATTAGCACCTGTTCGTGAGTGGGGTTGGTCCCGTGACGAAGAAATTGAATATGCAAAAGAGCATAACATTCCGATCCCGATTGATTTGGATAACCCGTATTCGATTGACCAGAACCTGTGGGGGAGAAGTAATGAGTGTGGAATTCTTGAAGATCCGTGGGCCACACCACCAGAAGGTGCGTATGATCTGACAAAACCACTTGAAGAAACACCAGACACGCCAGATACGATTGAAATTGAATTCGAACAAGGTAAGCCAGTCGCAGTTGACGGCGTTCATTATGAATTAGATGAATTGATTATGCATCTAAACAAAATTGCGGGTGCACATGGGATCGGAAGGATTGATCACGTTGAGAATCGTCTTGTTGGGATTAAATCACGTGAAGTGTATGAAACACCAGGTGCAACAACGTTAATTAAAGCGCATAAGGAATTAGAAGACTTAACACTTCCAAGAGAACTTGCGCACTTTAAACCGATCGTCTCTAAGCAATTAACGGAACTCATTTATCAAGGTCTTTGGTTCTCTGCACTTCGTCCAGCGCTTGAAGCGTTTTTGAAGGAATCACAAAAGTCCGTAACAGGAACAGTACGTGTGAAGCTCTTTAAAGGTCATGCGATTGTAGAAGGACGTAAATCACCATTCTCACTTTATGATGAGAAGCTTGCTACGTATACGAAAGAAGATGAGTTTGATCACAACGCAGCAGTTGGGTTTACGCAGCTTTGGGGACTTCCAACGAAGGTGCACAGCCAAGTAATGAAGAACGGTGTGAAACTATGACCAAGCTTTGGGGCGGCAGATTTACAAAAGAAGCAGAAGAGTGGGTGGATGCATTTGGTGCATCCATCGGCTTCGATCAACAGCTCGTCTTTGAAGATCTCGAAGGTAGCATGGCTCATGCGGCAATGCTTGCGAATTGTGGCATCATATCAGCCGATGATGAATTACTCATTCAAAAAGGCTTAAAATCCCTTTTAGAAAAAGCGAAGCGTAATGAACTCGTTTTTGACGTGAAGTACGAAGACATTCATATGAATCTAGAGAAGCTCCTAAAAGACGAGATTGGAGACGTAGCTGGAAAGTTGCATACGGCGCGTAGTCGTAACGACCAAGTCGCAACGGACATCCATCTATTCATGAGAAAAGAAACGCATGAGTTGATGACACTTTTGAACAATTTAAAGCTCGTTTTATTAGAGCAAGCCGAAGAGCATGTTGAAACGCTCTTACCTGGTTACACTCATTTGCAACGTGCTCAACCAATTTCTTTTGCCCATCATATGCTCGCTTATGTATCGATGTTTGATCGTGACTATGACAAGCTACAAGATAGTTTAAAACGTGTAAATTTATCTCCACTTGGAGCTGGGGCATTAGCAGGGACAACGTTTCCAATTAATCGCTACGAAACAGCAGAGGCACTCGGGTTTGACGATGTTTATATGAACAGTATGGATGCGGTCAGTGATCGTGACTTTCTCATTGAATTTCTAAGTATTGCGTCAACAATTATGATGCACCTTTCTAGGTTCTCTGAAGAGCTCATTTTATGGTCAAGTCATGAATTTAATTTTATTGAGTTGGATGATGCATTTGCAACGGGAAGTAGCATTATGCCACAAAAGAAAAATCCAGACATGGCTGAACTCGTTCGAGGAAAAACAGGGCGTGTATACGGCAGTTTGGTCGGGTTACTCACAACGTTAAAAGGCCTTCCCCTTGCGTATAACAAAGATATGCAAGAAGACAAAGAAGGAATCTTTGATGCTGTAACGACTGTTAAAGGATCATTAAAGATCTTTATCGGTATGATTGAGTCCATGACTGTCAAAAAAGAAGAAACTGAAAAAGCGACAAAGTCCGACTTTTCGAATGCCACAGAGCTTGCGGATTATTTAGCGACAAAAGGCATGCCATTCCGTGAGGCGCATGAAGTGGTCGGGAAGCTCGTCTTACAGTGCATTCAAGAAAATAAAGTGTTAAGTGAGCTCTCACTCGAAACGTTTAAAGAGGCAAGTCACTACTTCGAAGGAGATATCTATACTGCGTTAGACCCTTATGAAGCAGTGGCTAGAAGAGTGAGCGCAGGCGGTACAGGCTTTGCGAAAGTGAAAGAGAGCATTGCATTCCAAAAAGCAAAGTTACAATAGATTTTAAAGATTAGAAAATGACATGGCTCGTGATCGAGTGATGTCATTTTCTCTTTGTCCAATTCATACTTTACGTATTGAGGAGGGCTTCAAGTCAAAAAGCGCCCACCAAAGTGAAAACTTTGGTGGGCGCTTTTAAAACCATCTTCGTTACTTACGACGAACGATCAAAACGTCACAAGTTGCTTGGCGTACAATCGCTTCAGAAACGCTACCGATGACGATACGTTCTACTTTGTTGGCACCTGTTGCACCAGCCATGATTAAGTCAATTTCATATTTCGGTGCGATATAACGAGTGATGCGAACTTTAGGTGATCCAAAATCAAGAATTGTCTCGACTTCTTCGACACCTTTATCCAATGCTTGTTGTTTGTAGTTCTCAAGCGTTTGTTTTCCTTGTTCTTCTGCACGCTTTACGATTTGGCGGTCAAAACGTTCAATCGTAGCGAACGATTTCGTGTCAATCACAGTCACGATAAAAAGCTTGGCTCCTTGATCAATTGCAAATTCACAAGCTTGGTCAAACGTGTAGTTGGATTCGGTTGAACCATCTACCCAACTAGAATTTTCTGGTAACGACGCATAATGGTCTCCTCCTTTGTTCAAATGGTTCGTAACATAAGTATAAATCGATAAAAGCAATCGAATATCTCTTCAGAATAGCTGTTTCCTTTAAAGGGATATTCTAAACCTCATTTAAGACCATTTTACCCTGTGTTAACGAATTTGTCGAAAATTAAGTATGGGTCTAACGAAAGAAATGAGCGACTTGCTTTTCGTCTCTCAAAAAAAATAGTAAGATCAAATAGACGAACAGGACCTGGAGGTTTTCTGTATGAAACACGCACTTATTACAGCGGGATCAAAAGGATTAGGGAAACAAGTAACTGAAGCGTTCATAAAAAAGGGCTATTCTGTCACGGTTAGTTATCGAAGTGATTATGCATCTGTTCTGAGGTTGCGTGAAGAGTTAGGCATTGATGAAAAGCAATTGTTTGCCGTTCAAGCGGATGTGACGAACCGTGAAGATGTGATCTCACTCGTTCAACGGGCAAATGAGACATTTGGCCGTCTTGATGTACTCGTCAATAACGCAGGTCCATACATTTTTGAACGAAAGAAGCTTTATGATTACGAGCCATCCGAATGGCATGCGATGATTGAAGGAAATCTTTCAAGTATGTTCTATCTATTAAAAGAAGCTTTGCCAATCATGCGTAAACAACGCTATGGTCGAATTATTGCTTACGGTTTTCAAGATGTAGGAAATGCACCTGCATGGTTGTACCGCAGCGCATATGGCGCTGCAAAAGCAGGGCTTGCGTCCTTAATTAAGTCAGTAGCCGTTGAAGAAGCAGAATACGGTATTACAGCGAACATGGTTTGCCCTGGAAAGATCGTTGGTGACATGAAAGAAGCTTCAATAGAGACTGGCAAAATGCATCAAGATGACGAGACTCCGGTCGGTAGACCTGGGACCGGTGGCGACATTGCACGTACGGTTATGTTTCTCGCTGATGAACACGCAGACCTTGTGACAGGTGCCATTATTGAAGTGACTGGTGGCGTTGATGTTCTACACCAAAACCGACACGAATAGGAAGTCATTTCAAAGCCATGCTATGGGTGAGGTGATCGGTCATCAGAAAGGTACTTATAGCTGTGTTGGCGCTAGTTATGATGGTAAGTGTGGGAACGTTGGAGAGAGCAGAAGCGGATGAATTAATGGAAAGCTTTGCGCTTCGTGTGACCATTGAAACGAAAGATGGGGGATATCAATGGAGATTTGATAGCCCAGATCTTTATGAATTTCAAGATGGTGATCGGGTACTGCGCTCAGAAGATGCGAAAGAACATGTCGAGAATATGAGTAAACAATTGCATGTGAATGAAAAGGTAACAGCAGATCAATTAGCAGAAAGAATTAAGCAACATTTTCCAAAGCTACGCAAGATGGACGTTCGTTGGAAAAACGGAGAAGGTGAGCTTTATACGTGGCGGTGGAAAAGTGAGCAAGTGTTGGTTGATTAATCACTACTGTTAGTCTATCTTTGAGGTAGACTAATTTTTTATTTTATACCATAACTAGAATAGGGGCGTGGGGCTTATGAATATTGGCGTACCCAAAGAGATTAAGAACCAAGAAAATCGTGTCGCAATGACACCAACAGGCGTTGTGCTTTTAAAGCGTGACGGGCATCAAGTGTTTATTGAGACGTCTGCAGGGATTGGATCAGGATTTACGGATGAACAGTACATCGAAGCAGGTGCTGTAATCGTTGATTCTGCTCAAGAAGCTTGGGACCAAGAATTAATCGTCAAGGTAAAAGAACCGGTTCAATCGGAGTACGGTTATTTCAAAGAAGGTCAACAGTTGTTTACATACTTACACTTGGCCGCGGAAGAGGAACTAACGAAAGCGTTACTTGAGAGCAAAGTGACGGCAGTTGCTTATGAAACGGTGCAGTTACCCGATCGCTCATTGCCACTACTAACACCGATGAGTGAAGTGGCTGGAAGAATGTCAACGCAAATGGGTGTTCAATACCTAGAGAAAACAAAAGGTGGAAAAGGAATTTTACTTGCAGGTGTACCTGGAGTTAGTCGTGGAAAAGTAACGATTATCGGCGGGGGTGTTGCAGGAACGAACGCTGCCAAGATTGCATTAGGACTTGGGGCGAATGTAACGATCTTGGATCTAAGTCCACAACGACTACGTGAACTTGATGATCTGTTCGGTTCTTCTGTGAACTTACTCGTTTCAAATCCGGTCACGATTGAACAGTCAGTTATTGAAGCAGATGTTGTAATTGGGGCAGTCCTCATTCCAGGGGCGAAAGCGCCTAAGCTCGTAAAAGAAGAAACGATAAAGAAGATGCAGCCAGGTTCAGTGATCGTTGATATTGCAATCGACCAAGGCGGAATCTTCGAGACGACAGATCGCATTACGACACATGATGATCCAGTTTATACAAAACATGATGTGTTGCATTATGCCGTAGCGAACATGCCTGGTGCTGTTCCTAGAACATCAACAATCGCTTTAACAAACGTAACGATGCCTTACGTGTCAGCGATTGCGAACAAAGGTTTAGTACCTGCGCTTCAGCAAGATCTGAACCTTAAAAAGGGATTGAATACGATTGATGGTAAATTAACGTATGAGGCGGTTGCCGTTGCAATGGACTTACCATTTACGCCAATTGAAGCCGTTTTACCTTCAGAAAACGTTTAACGTTAGCCAAAATCGGTAATAGGTCTAGTGAATCGAAAGTCGATGAAGGGTGGATAAACAATGAAGCTAACATTCCATGGACAATCGTTTATTGAAATTGAAACGAAAGGGTATTCCGTATTAATTGATCCGTTCATTACTGGCAACGATACGTGCAAAATTAAACCTGAAGACGTAAACCCTGATGCGATTCTATTAACGCATGGACATGCGGATCATCTTGGAGACACAGAGGCGATTGCAAAGCGTAGTGGTGCACTCGTCGTAGCGACTCATGAGCTTGCCACATATTTAGGTGGAAAAGGGCTTGAGACACACCCGTTAAATACTGGTGGAGGTTATGAGTTCCCATTTGGTCACGTGCGATTAACGCAAGCGTTTCATAGTTCTTCCTTCCAAGAAGAAGATGGACAAATTATCTATCTTGGCATGCCGAACGGAATTTTGTTTACAGCTGAAGGGAAAACGATTTATCATGCCGGAGACACATCGTTATTCTCGGATATGAAGCTGATTGCAGAGCGTCATGACCTGGAAGTTGCTTTACTTCCAATCGGAGACAATTTTACGATGGGACCAGACGATGCGAAGGTTGCTGCTGAATGGTTGCAAGCTGAATTAGTCATCCCGATTCACTACAACACATTCCCATTAATTGAACAAGACGGAGATGCTTTCGTAGATTCAATTGCGCCACTTAAAGGAAATGCTTTAAAGCCAGGGGAGTCTACAGAAGTGTAATGCATAAAGAGCCAGGTGAAGTCATCGAGATCACCTGGTATCTTTTTTTGTGGCGTAACTGAAGAGGTAGACAAGTCATATTGGCTCGTCCTTTTGAATAAACTGTTTACAAGCTATGGTTTATTTGGGAGGTTAGAAGATGCGTCGGTTAAGAATTTGGATTTCTTTTTTAGTTGCCGCGTTCCTTTTGTATCTTGGTTTACAGCAATTTACAATCGGTACTGTTGGACTTCATGGATGGTTCTCTGTTGCTTGGTTTTTGTTTTGTTTCCTCGTTATTGGGGGAAATCTTGCAGTGCTTGCTTATGAGCGCACACGGGTTTATGAAGGTGAAGTACACCCATCACGACGGATCTACAAGCGGGAACTTGAACGTAAAGCAGCTCGTCTTCGAGCTTGAAGTCCACGAACGACACCGATATAATTAAAGAGACTTTAGTCGAAAACTTGGCTTTATGCCAAGTTTTTTGTATCGTAATTATCCTTTTTCTAAAAGGAGTGACCCGTATGAGTACGAAGCATGAACAAATATTAGATTACATAGCTCAACTGAGCGTTGGAGAAAAGATCTCTGTACGTCAAATTGCCAAAGCCCTACATGTTAGTGAAGGGACAGCATATAGAGCCATTAAGGAAGCGGAGAACCAAGGTCTCGTTACGACGATTGAACGAGTAGGACGATCCGCGTTGAACAGAAACTTAAAGAAAACATTGATCATTTGACATTTGCTGAAGTCGTTAACATCGTAGATGGACAAGTTCTAGGTGGAAGAAGTGGCTTACATAAAACGCTTCAACGGTTTGTTATTGGCGCAATGAAGATGGAAGCGATGATGCGATACGTAGAACCGGGAAACTTATTAATCGTCGGAAATCGCTATCAAGTACACCGGTTGGCACTTGAAGCCGGAGCAGCTGTGTTAATTACGGGTGGCTTCGGTACGAATGAAGAAATCATTCAGTATGCCAATGAACAATCGCTACCGATCATAACGACGAGTTATGATACATTTACGGTCGCCAGTATGATTAACCGGGCGATTTATGATCAATTGATAAAGAAAGAAATTGTCATCGTAGAAGACATTCTCATTCCCCTCAATGAAACGTACTTTTTAACGACAGATAATATGGTTGAACGTTGGCATCAATTAAATGCAAAAACGAGCCATAGTCGATATCCAGTCGTTAATCATGAAATGCAAGTTCAAGGTATGGTTGCGGCGAAAGACATTCTTTCAATGAAAGAAAGTACGCCAGTGGAAAAGGTGATGACGAAAGAGCCGATAACCGTTCATGCGACGATGTCGCTTGCATCCGCTGCTCACGTTATGGTTTGGGAAGGTATTGAGTTATTACCGGTCGTTGATGATGAGGCTAGACTTGTTGGGGTCATCAGCCGCCAAGATGTGTTAAAAGCTTTGCAAATGGCTCAACGACAACCACATGTTGGGGACACACTTGATGATGTTGTAACGAGACAAGTGGAAGAAGCGCCAACAGGTACAGTTTATGATTACGTATGTCATTTAACGCCGCAAATGACAAATCCGATTGGTATGATTTCGTACGGAGTTTTATCCACGTTGATCACTGAAGTAGGCAGTCGCTTGTTAAGACGTCATAAACGTGGAGATGTGGTTGTCGAGAACTTATCACTCTATTTCCTAAAGCCAGTTCAAATTGAAAGCAAGATTGAGATGAAGGGTAAGATCCTTGAAGTCAGTCGTAAGAGTGGTAAAGTCGATGTTGAATTGTACTCAAGTGATGAACTTGTTGGCAAAGGCCTCATGACTGCTCAACTGCTCGAACGTTAAAAAAACAGCTGCCAACGGCAGCTGTTTCATTAACTCTCTTGAGAGCGTAACTCTTCTTTTGCAAATGGTGTGATGATTCGATTTGCTTTAATTCCATAGTAGACGAACACAGCTCCGAGAATTGCAAAAACGAGTCCAACAACAATATCGACCCAACTTCGGTACGAGAACATGAACAATAGACCTGGTGATAGTATAAAGATCCCAAGAGCAGTCATTGCTTTCGTTTGATACCATTCTTTTAAACGTTCGCCTTTTACGCGGAAACGTTTATATTTATAATAAACATACAATGCAAGAGCTAGGGTTAGAATCAACGTAACGACAATTGAAATAAATCCCATCGAATATCCCCCTTTTTTTCATTCGTTATTAGTTTACAGGATAAGGGTTCGATGTACAACAGAGGAGAAGTGACAGTGCAAGAAAAACTATTAGAAACAATTGAGCGCTTTGATAAAATTATCATTTGTCGTCACGTGCGACCAGATCCAGATGCGTTTGGTTCGCAGCTTGGCTTAGCAGAATTAATTCGAGAAAACACGACGAAGACGGTGTACACAGTTGGAGAAGACGAAAGGTCCCTTTCGTTTCTAGCAACAATGGATGAAGTGGATACCGGAACGTTCAAAGACGCCCTCGTTATTATCTGTGATACAGCTAACCGTGGACGGATCGATGAAGAGCGGTACGCATTAGCCAAAGAGACATTTAAAGTCGATCATCATCCAGAAATTGATGATTATGCAGATGCATCATGGTCGATACGAGCTATAGTTCAACGTCTGAAATGATAACAAGATGGTTTGAGGAAACAGCAAAGCCAAACGGATGGAAGATGAACCAAACGAGTGCAAGGGTTTTGTATGCTGGAATTGTAGGGGATACGGGACGTTTTCGCCATCCGAACACAACTGAACATACATTTCGAGCGGCAGGAGTGCTGATGGAACAAGGCATTGATTTGCCTGAACTGTTTCGCAATCTATACCGTAAGCCGTTGCCACTTTTACGCCTTGAAGGGGAGCTGTTACGTACAGTGAGCTTAAGTGAGTACGGTGTTGCTGCGATTCGTGTGTCAGACGAGCAACTAAAACAATATGAAGTAACCGTTAATGAATCTTCTGCACTTGTAAACGCCGTTAGCGACCTCGAAGGTCTTCTTACGTGGGGGATGTTTGTAGAACAAGAGGATGGCACGTATCGCGTACGACTCCGTTCTAAAGGGCCTATTGTGAACACCATTGCAGAGAAGCATAACGGTGGTGGCCATCCGCTTGCTGCGGGTGCGTCTGCGAATAGTAAAGAAGAAATTGACACGATCATTGCAGAATTAAATGAAGCTGCAAAAAAGTTTAACTCGAAGACTCAATAACAATTTCTGTATGAAGGTCAATTTTTTTATAGAAGATGGCTCGTGTTACTTCGAGACTGAATTGTTGTTCGTTCACAACAAATCGTTTATTTTCAAGTGTTCGAATGACGAGCTCTTGCTGCTCAGCGACACTTTCTAAGTTCTGGTGGAGCAAAGGCTCTAACTCATCGACGGCTTGTTGGCGTAAGTCATAGAGGGCAAGTTCACTGAGCCTGCTCTCTCTTTCATTTGTAAAGTGAATTTCAATGGTCTCTACTTCCACACGTTTTTGATCTTCATCAAGATCTTCTTGCTCTTGCTCTCGTGCGAGCAAAAGATCAATTTGACTTTCAAGTTGATTAATGGTGAGTTCATTTTTTCTTAGTTCGATAATAGTTCGCTCATAGACTTGGCCATATTGAAAGATGAAAAGCCCCCAACCGATGACAACACCGATAAATAAACCTGCTAAAAAACGTTGCCACCCGGGTCGCTTATAATAGGGTGGAATCCTCATGGATACATCTGTTCCTGAGTAATCCACTGAATAATAAGTGCACCTGCATTTGCACCCGAGAGGGCACTTAATATCATGAAAATGGTCTTATAAACGTCAATGTGTGTACCTGCAAACAATCCCCGCTCTAGACTTGTGATTGCATCAAATGTCCCGCCAATGGCTGCAACGAGCGCCCAAATCTTTAAACTGCTCGCAAGTTCTTGAATGGTCGTAAGTGGTGGCTTTCCGATAATAAACGCGCCAATTCCACCGATTAGTGCTCCACCTAGAACGACGCCAAAGGCAACAAAAAAATCAATGACGAGTGTAGCGGCAAAGTCTCTGCTAAACATGGTGCATGCCCCTCTCCTTGAAACGAATCACCTAGTCTCTTATCTTTCATTTATATCGAGTCTTTGTCCAAGTTATGACTAGTCAATCTAAAAACGATCGGAGTGAACAGAGTCATGGCTAATTTTGTACATTTACAAGTGAAAAGTGAGTATTCGTTTTTGACAAGTACTTGTCGGATTGATGCGCTTGTTGCTAGAGCAAAATCGCTAGGCTATGAGACGTTAGCTCTTACGGATCGCAACGTCATGTATGGCGTGAAAAAGTTCATCGATGCGTGTCATAACGAAGGTATTAAACCGATTATCGGGCTTGAACTTGATGTCGTTAGCAATGAGTTGGAAGGCGATGTACTCGTCTACGCAAAGAATGCAAAAGGGTACCAAACACTCCTCTCACTCTCCACTGTTGCGACTTCAAATGACGAGCGAATTAATGTTGAGCAACTCGCTCAAATTCAAACGGATGACGTTATTTTTATCTTTCCAGAGCAAACACACCCAATCGCTAAGTTGATCAATCTAGAACAATATGAGCGTGCGTCAAAAGAGCTTCGCCAATGGCAGCACGTTTTGCCAAACGACAATTACTGGTGTGGGCTTTTACCGAGTACACATACGGATTTTCATGAGCACAATGCCTGGGTAACGTTTCTCACCGAGCAGAACTTAACGCCAATTGCGCTTGCTAACGTTACGATGTTAAATCAAGGTGATGATTGGGTGAAGCAATGCTTACACGCCATTCGAGACGATGTTCCAGTTGCAGAGGTCAACCAATTTGAATGGCGTGCTGAGTCACATTTGTTGTCAGAGGAAGAAGCGATGGCAACGTGGCAAAATGACTTTGAACGAAGAGCGCTACACGAGACCTTGAACGTGGCAAATCTCGTTGACGTTTCTTTAGAGTCGCTAACAACGACATTGCCAAGCGTTAGTGATGAGGAGGAAACCACGCACTTGCAACAACTCGTGAGAAAAGGTGCAGCTGTGCGCTTTCCTGAGCTGACGACTGAAGTAAAGGAACGTCTTGCAAAAGAAATGCAAACGATTAAGAACATGGGATTCTCTAATTACTTTTTGATCGTGTGGGACTATATGCGCTATGCCAGAAAACAAGGGATGTTAACCGGTCCGGGTCGTGGTTCCGCTGCAGGTTCTCTCGTAGCATACTGCCTATTTATTACCGATGTGAATCCACTTGAATATGGGTTACTCTTTGAACGTTTTCTAAATCCAGAACGAAAATCACTGCCTGATATTGATCTTGATTTTCCTGATGATCGTCGAGATGAAATGTTCCATTATTTAGCAAAACGATACGGCAGTGAGCATGTCGCTCAAATTATTACATTCGGAACATTTGGCGTCCGTTCTTCATTACGTGAAACAGCGAAAGTTCAAGGCATTCGTGATGCACTTTTACAACGAGTGCTAAAGTTTATACCGAGCACAGCAGGTGAACTAAACACCGTCATTAAGAAAACATCTGAACTTCAAAGGTTGTACAAAGAAAACGACGAGGTACATGAATGGTTTAATCGAGCACTTGCCATTGAAGGGTTGCCAAGGCATACGTCGCTGCATGCAGCAGGAATCGTTCTTAGTAACGGCCGTTAACGTCGGTCGTACCGATTGTGCGTGAAAGAGGGGCGCTCGCGTATACGCAGTTGCCGATGGAAGATCTTGATGCTTTCGGACTCTTGAAATTTGATTTGCTAGGATTAAGGAACTTAACACTTTTAGACCGCCTACAAAAAGATACCTTCTCAAAAACAGGACAACACCTATCCTTCAATCAGTTGCCAAAAGATGATAAAAAAACGATGAAAATGCTTGCAAGTGGTCAAACCGCAGGAGTGTTTCAGTTTGAGTCGGCGGGCATGCAATCGGTGTTAAGAAAGTTAAAGCCGAGTCAATTCGAAGATATTGTTGCGGTTAATGCCCTGTATCGACCAGGTCCAATGGACAATATCGATACGTTTATACGGGGGAAGCGTGCACCAGAGAATATCACGTATTTGCATGATTCGCTACGTCAGACGCTATCACTAACGTACGGCGTTATGGTTTATCAAGAGCAAGTGATGCAAGTTGCCGTGCAAGTGGCTAACTATTCATTGGCAGATGCAGATCTTCTTCGACGCGTGATTAGTAAGAAAGACAAAGACTTACTCTTGCAAGAGGAAGAGCGTTTTCTAGCAGGCGCAGTCACGAGCGGATACGATCAATCAGTAGCTAAACAGTTGTTCGAATGGATCTTGCAATTTGCAAACTACGGTTTCAATAGAAGTCATGCAGTTGCTTATAGTTTAATTGCGTATCGAATTGCTTACTTTAAAGCACATTTCCCAGGGATTTTCTATGCCGCGTATTTTTCGATGATTAGTGGCGATTTAGAACGGATGAAGCGCGCGGCAGCCGAGATGAAGCGCGGAGAGCTGTCTATACTTGGACCGTCTGTCAATAACAGTGATTACACGTATGCCGCAGATGAACGGGGCGTGCGGTTCCCACTTCAAAGTGTGGCACACGTTGGAGGAAATATAGCAAAAGCGATTGTTTCTGAACGAAAGGAAAATGGTAGGTTTCGTAACTTTATAGACTTTTGTCGTCGAATGAAGCCTGCTCGCATGCAAAGAAATCAACTGATCAGCCTCATCCGCTCAGGGGCACTAGATGAGTGGGAACAACACCGCGCAGTCTTGCTAGCATCGATTGATCGTGCGAGAGAGTACATTGATTTCGAAGATGATGTTGGTGCCCTTTTCAAAAGCCGCGATGAAGATTTCCGTTATGCAGAACGCGAACCGTATACCCAACACGAGAAATTGCTACAAGAGAAAGAAGCGACTGGGTTTTACTTAAGTGGCCACCCGCTTGATGAATATGTACACTTATTCCAAGTGCAAAAGCCAAAAGACATTGGAGAAGTTTCGGAAGAACATCATGATCAATACGTTTGGATTGCTGGAACTTTAGAAACAATGAAGCCTATACGAACGAAAAATGGGCAATCAATGGCTTTTTTGAACCTTAGCGATGATACAGGTCGAATTGAAGTTGTCGTTTTCCCAAATGTTTATCGTGACATGAAAGATGAACTTATTGAAGGAGAACTTCTCGTTGTCTATGGAAGAGTGGAAGGCAATGCAAATCGAATAAAGATACTCGCTCAGCTTACTCAACTAGCGGACCATGCTAAGGCTGAATCAACATCGTCTCTCTACCTCAAAATACCTGAACACTTAAATTCTACGAAGACGTTAAGTGCAATTAAACGACAGCTCCGCAACCATTCTGGATTTGCCGGTGTGAAGGTGTACCATGAATCAAAACGTAAGCTGTATGAGTTAGATGCAAGTTATCATGTTCATATCAAAAAAGAATTGCTAGAACGTCTAACCCTTATTGTAGGTGAAGAAAACGTTGTCAAAAAATGAGATCGTCTTTTTGAACGCAAAAGGGTGAATGCAAGAGAACACTTTGTTATAATAGATTGCACATGTACAGTTAATACAGTTTGTCCTTTTTTATTCATTCATAGTTCGAACAGCGTCCCATAGGTCGCAAACATAAGATTCATCAAATATAAGATGAGATCCACTTGTTAAGGAGTGTGCAGGAATAATGCCAACGACTAGAGAAGAAGCACTACACATCCATAGAATGAAGCAAGGAAAGCTAGAATCGAAATCTAAGATTCCCGTAAGAAACAGTAAAGATTTAAGTCTTGCATATTCTCCAGGTGTTGCAGAACCGTGTAAAGAGATTTTTAACGACAAGCAAAAGGTATTTGAATATACGATGAAAGGCAACATGGTTGCGGTTGTTAGTGACGGTAGTGCAGTTCTTGGCCTCGGTAACATCGGTCCAGAAGCATCATTGCCTGTTATGGAAGGAAAAGCTGTTTTGTTCAAATCATTTGCAGGTGTGGATGCATTTCCGATCTGTCTAGACACTTCTGATCCTGATAAGATCGTTGAAACAGTTAAATTAATGCAACCTACCTTCGGTGGTGTGAACTTAGAGGATATTGCAGCTCCAAATTGCTTTATCATCGAGGAACGTTTAAAGAAAGAAACAAACATTCCAATTTTCCATGATGACCAACACGGTACAGCGATCGTTACACTTGCTGGATTGATCAATGCACTTAAAGTAACGAACAAACAGCTATCTGACGTGCGTGTAGTATTAAACGGCGCTGGAGCGGCTGGTATTGCAATCGTGAAACTGCTTCTAAGCATGGGTGTTAAAGAAATTATCCTTTGTGATAGTAAGGGAGCAATCTTTGAAGGTCGTACAGCCGGTATGAACCCAATTAAAGATGAGATTGCTAAAGTAACGAACAGCCAGAAGAAAGAAGGCGCTCTTAAAGACGTGATTCAAAACACGGACGTGTTTATTGGAGTTTCTGTTGAAGGCGCACTCACAAAAGAGATGATCGAGAGCATGAATGACGATGCAATTATCTTTGCGATGGCGAACCCGAACCCAGAAATTATGCCTGAAGATGCAAAAGCAGCAGGGGCGGCAGTCATTGGTACTGGTCGTTCTGATTTCCCTAACCAAGTGAATAATGTTCTAGCATTCCCTGGTATTTTCAGAGGGGCATTGGATGTGAATGCGACGCATATCAATGAAGAGATGAAACAAGCAGCCGTTTTTGCGATTGCTGAACTTATTTCTGAATCAGAATTAACGAGAGATTACGTCATTCCAGCACCATTCGATACAAGAGTGGCACCAGCTGTCGCTGCGGCTGTAGCAAAAACAGCGATGGAAACTGGTGTTGCCCGTAAGGAAGCTGATCCAGAAGAGGTTGCTTCACGAACAAGAAAAATGGCTATGATCGAGGAATAAGAAGATAAGGAGCGATCGTCTCTTTGGACGATCGTTTTTCCCTATTATTTCCTATTGGAGAAAGCCGCCTTTAGTGTGGTACGAGAGGTGAATAAGGTGTTCAAAGACTTATTTTCAAAGAAAAGAAAGTATGCAACGATCCCTTCTGAACGTACACAACCGACGAAGATGAACGACGGTGTGATGACGAAATGTCCAACGTGTAAAACGATTATGTATTCAAGGGAATTAAAGAAGCATGATTATGTTTGTACGAAGTGTGATCATCATTTCCGGTTGACCGCAAGAGACCGAATTAATAGCGTGATCGATGTCGGCTCATTTGAAGAGCTTGATGTAAGCCTTCTGTCAGGGAATCCACTTGATTTCCCCGACTACGAAGAAAAGTTAGCGAGTGATCAACAAAAGACAGGCTTGAATGAAGCGATCATTACAGGACGTGGGCAGATGGAAGGCTTGCCGGTCGTGATCGGTGTCATGGATCCACGTTTTCGTATGGCGAGCATGGGGACAGTCGTTGGTGAGAAAATTAAGCGCGCAATTGAGACAGCACTAGAGGATCGGGTGCCATTCATTATGTTTAGTGCCTCCGGTGGTGCAAGAATGCAAGAAGGGTTCTTAGTCTCATGCAGATGGCTAAAACATCTGTCGCTTTGCAAAGACTTGACGAAGAACAGTTGCCGTTTATCTCAATCATGACGCACCCTACAACAGGCGGTGTTTCCGCAAGCTTTGCGTCGCTTGGTGATTACAATTTTGCAGAACCACGAGCGTTAATTGGATTTGCAGGTAGAAGAATTATTGAGCAGACGATTCGTGAAGACTTACCTGAAGATTTTCAGACTGCAGAGTTTCTACTTGAACACGGTCAACTCGACAAAGTCATCCATCGCTCTGAGATGAAATCAACACTAACAACGATCTTGAAGATGCATCAAGCTTCGCATCAACGAGGAGGCGAGCTTTCGTCATGACCCATAAGTTACCATTCGAAAAGCCTGTTGTAGAACTCCAAAATAAAATAGATGAATTGAAAAACTTCACACAAGACAAAGATATTAATCTTGAAGAAGAAATCGCTCATCTTGAGGGACGTTTACAACAAGTTGAATCTCAAATCTACGATAATTTAAAGCCTTGGGAGCGTGTGCAAATCGCAAGACACGCAGAGCGACCGACAACGTTGGACTACATTGAGCATTTATTCACCGATTTCATTGAACTTCATGGTGATCGTTATTATGGAGATGATGATGCAATTGTCGGTGGAATTGCGTTTTATAAAGGACAACCGGTCACGGTTATTGGTCATCAACGTGGACGGAATACGAAAGAGAATATTCAACGGAACTTCGGGATGCCGCATCCAGAAGGGTATCGTAAAGCGTTACGCTTGATGCATCAAGCAAATAAGTTTAATCGCCCAATTATTACGCTCATTGATACAAAAGGTGCATTCCCTGGTAAAGCGGCAGAAGAGCGCGGACAAAGTGAAGCAATTGCGCGCAACTTGTTAGAAATGGCAAGCTTTACTGTGCCGTCAATTGGTATTGTCATCGGTGAAGGAGGAAGTGGTGGAGCATTGGCTCTTGGCGTCGTTAATCGCATGTTTATGCTTGAGAACTCCACATACTCTGTAATTTCACCAGAAGGCGCAGCCGCAATTCTCTGGAAAGATGCAACACAGGCTCAGCGTGCAGCGGAGACGATGAAAATTACGGCACCTGATTTGCATGAATTAGGTGTTATTGAAGGCGTGATTCGTGAAGTTCGAGGCGGAGCACATCATAATGTGAAGCAACAAGCTGAGTATATTGACTCGGTTTTAAAGCAACAAATGGACGAATTAACGCAACTATCCAAAGAAGAGATAAGAAACCAACGCTACGAAAAGTTTAGTAAAATTGGTATGTAAGACATGCAGGTTATAGGGTAGGAGTGATCAACATGAAGCGAATCGGAGTACTTACGAGCGGTGGAGATTCCCCTGGGATGAATGCCGCGATCCGAGCAGTTGTACGTAAGGCGATCTATCACGACGTTGAGGTTTACGGGATTTACTACGGCTATTCGGGACTCATTAACAACCATATAGAGAAAATGGAAGTTGGCGACGTTGGCGACATCATTCACCGTGGGGGAACGATGCTCTATACGGCGCGCTGTGAAGAGTTTAAAACAAAAGAAGGTCAACAACAAGCCATTGAAAACCTCAACAAAGCGGGCATTGAAGGGCTCGTTGTCGTAGGTGGGGATGGTTCATTCCGCGGCGCAGAAGCATTGACGTCACTCGGGTACCCAACAATCGGTGTGCCAGGAACGATTGATAACGATGTACCAGGTACCGATTTTACGATTGGTTTTGACACCGCATTAAACACAGTCATTAATGCCATTGACAAAATCCGAGATACAGCTACTTCGCATGAACGAACGTATGTCATTGAAGTCATGGGTAGAGATGCAGGCGATTTAGCGCTTTGGTCTGGTCTTGCTGATGGAGCCGAAACAATCATGATCCCAGAGCAACCTCAAGAGACTGATGACATCGTTGAACGTTTATTAAGAGGTCATCGCAGAGGAAGAAGCATAGTATTATCATTGTTGCAGAAGGTGTCGGTAGCGGTGTTGATGTCTCTCGGGAAATCCAAGATGAAACAGGACTTGAGACGAGAGTGACAGTCCTTGGTCATATTCAAAGAGGGGGTTCTCCTACGGCCTTTGATCGTGTGTTGGCAAGTCGACTTGCATCAAGAGCTGTTGAACTTCTATTGGAAGGTGAATCAGGCAAGATGGTAGGACTCGTAAACAATCAAGTCGTCCATAAGCCGATTCAAACAGCACTTGAAGAGAAACACAAGATAGATCAAAACATGTACAAGCTCTCTCAAGAGCTGTCCATTTAGTCAACACAAGGAGGAATCTTTCGATGAGAAAAACTAAAATAGTCGCGACGATCGGACCTGCATCTGAAGAAAAAGACATGCTAAAACGCCTGATTTCAGCAGGGATGAACGTGGCACGCCTTAACTTCTCGCACGGGTCACATGAAGAACATCGCAGTCGTATTAAAACGATTCGAGAAGCAGCAGCAGAACTTGAAACGACCGTCTCAATTCTATTAGATACGAAAGGTCCAGAAATTCGCACGTATACAATGGAAAATGACGCGATTACACTTGAAAAAGGTCAGCCACTCATCGTAACTGGTGAAGAAGTAGTCGGTACGACGGATCGAATCGGTGTAACGTATCAGAATTTGTCAGAAGACCTCTCAGTCGGTAATACGATTTTGTTAGATGACGGTCTTATTGGGCTTCATGTTGATCGTATTGAAGGCAAAGACGTCGTTACGACCGTAATGAATAATGGTGTGTTAAAGAACAAAAAGGGAGTTAACCTTCCGAAAGTAAAAGTAAATCTACCAGGCATGACAGACAAAGATGCAGCCGATATTCGTTTTGGAATTGAAGAAGAAGTTGATTTTATTGCAGCTTCATTCGTTCGTCGTGCTTCAGATGTTCTCGAAATTCGCGAACTTTTAGAAGCGCATGGCGCAGGCGATACTTATATTATTCCTAAGATCGAAAACGAAGAAGGGGTCGAGAATATCGCAGAAATTCTCGAAGTGTCTGACGGGCTTATGGTTGCACGGGGAGACTTAGGTGTAGAAATTCCACCTGAAGAAGTTCCGCTCGTTCAAAAGAAACTCATTCAACGTTGTAATGATCTTGCTAAACCGGTCATTACAGCAACGCAAATGTTAGATAGCATGCAGCGTAACCCTAGACCTACTCGTGCAGAAGCTAGTGACGTTGCTAATGCGATTTTTGATGGTACAGATGCAATTATGCTTTCAGGTGAAACAGCAGCAGGTGATTATCCGTTTGAAGCTGTTGAGACGATGAGTAACATTGCAAAGCGTGCCGAATCTGCACTAGATTTCGATCGTTTGCTTAACATCCGTACAGAAGAAAGCCAGACGACGATTACGAATTCGATCAGTCAAGCAGTAGCTAGAACAGCGCTAACGTTAAATACACCTGCGATATTGACGGCTACAGAAAGTGGCTATACAGCTAGACTCGTATCAAAATATCGTCCGAAAGCGACCATTGTTGCCGTGACGAGTAACATTCGTGCGCAACGACGTTTGACTCTCGTTTGGGGTGTGCATCCGCTACTTGGAAACACTGTCGAGACGACAGATGAAATGTTCGATGAAACGGTGAGTGCTGCACTCAAGAGTAATCAAGTGAAGCACGGCGATCTTGTTGTTATAACAGCAGGGGTACCGGTCGGTGAGATTGGTACAACGAACATGATGAAAGTCCATGTGATCGGTGAAGTAGCAGCTAAAGGTCAAGGAATTGGTCGCACAACTGCAAGTGGTAAAGCGGTCGTTGTTAAAGATGCTGCAGAAGCAAATGCTAGGATGGAAGAAGGCAACATTCTAATTACGACAGGAACAGACAAAGAGATGATGCCTGCATTTGAAAAAGCAGCGGCTGTCATCACCGAAGAAGGTGGCTTAACATGTCATGCTGCAGTGGTAGGAATTTCGCTTAGCGTTCCAGTCATTGTCGGTGTTCATGATGCGGTTAAGATCTTTAAAGATGGTGAAGAACTAACCGTTGACAGTTCAAGAGGCGACATCTACAAAGGTCACGCTCGAGTATTGTAATTGATGGAAGGGGTTGGGAGTGATTATGGCACGATTCCTGCTTGTCGGTTTGCTACTCGTACCAATCATAGAGATCGCTGGAATTTGGCTTGTTGGTCGCTGGCTCGGATTTTGGCCAACTCTCGGTTTAATGTTACTAACGAGTTTAATCGGCTTATGGATGGCTAGAGAGAAGGAAGACAAGCTTGGCAAGTATTTAACCTGCAGCTGAACAATCATGAAGTTCCGACAAGTTCAGCAATCGACGGGGTTTGTATCTTACTCGCAGGGTTGTTGTTATTAGCTCCAGGGTTTTTGACTGACCTTATAGGATTTATTCTTCTCATCCCATTTACAAGAGCTTACATTAAAGGGTTTTTACGACATTTTTTTCAAAAGATGGTGGCGAGTGGCCGATTCATCGTTATACGAAGATAAAGTTCCCCCTCTTAGATGGTGTTCTAAGAGGGGTGTTTTTTTGGTAATTTTTAAGAGAATTATGTATATGTAAAAGGGAAAGCCTTGATTTCATAAGGGTTTTCCAACGATCTTTCATTGTATACAAAAAAACATTGGAAAAAAGATTTGTGCGTTTTCGTTCACAAAAAGACGAATCACGTTTATAATAGAGGATGTTGAAAAAACTGGAGAAATCACGACCACCATAGTAACATACGGTAAGAACTGTCTAATTTTGTCAAATTGGACGAGGGAACAATTGAATACAATATAGTAGGATGATCGTGTTCACTTCACGTTGATCTTGTAGAAATTATGGTGCGCGCGACGGTTTTATCTGGTAACAGCAGTCATACGTTTTTCATTTCTGCATGATGGAAAACGCATAATGTGGACAAGGTTAAGACAAGTTATCCTTGTTATTTATGAAGAATCGGATTCTTGTTACAAAGGGGAGAGATTGTAATGAGTCAAACAAGAGGTTTAGAAGGAGTCGTTGCGACGACTTCAAGTGTTAGCTCAATTATTGATGATGTGTTAACGTACCAAGGTTACCATATTGATGATTTAGCAGAACAATCTTCGTTTGAAGAGGTCGTGTACCTATTATGGAATGGCAAATTACCGACGAAGCAAGAGCTAGACGCTTTTTCTAAAGAGTTATTTGCAAACATGCAAGTTCCAGACGAGATTTTCAATTACATGAAAGCGTATCCGATTGCTGATGTACATCCAATGGCGGCGCTACGCACAGCAATTTCGCAGCTCGGTCTATACGACAAAGATGCAGACAAGAATGACGTGGAAACAGCAAAGAAATCAGCAATTAAACTGCAAGCAAAAGTTGCAACAGTGGTTACTGGTTTTGCGCGTATTCGTAATGGCAAAGAGCTATACAACCTAAAGAAGGCTTGAGCTTTGCTGCGAACTTCTTGTACATGTTAAACGGTGAAGAGCCTAATGAGGTTGCAGAAGATGCATTTAATAAAGCACTCGTATTGCATGCAGATCATGAGCTAAATGCTTCGACGTTTACTGCACGTGTTTGTGTCGCTACGTTATCAGATATTTATTCTGGTATTACAGCGGCGATTGGTGCTTTAAAGGGACCGTTGCACGGTGGAGCGAACGAACGTGTTATGCAAATGCTAAGTGAGATTGAGCAACCTGAAAACGTAGACAGCTACGTTCAAGGCATGTTCGACAAAAAAGAAAAAATCATGGGATTCGGACACCGTGTATATAAAAACGGTGATCCACGTGCGAAACACCTTCGTGAAATGTCCAAGAAACTCGGTGGTATTACGGGTGAAGACAAGTGGTATGAGATGAGTCTTCAAATTGAGAAGATCGTAACAGAAGAGAAAGGACTTCTTCCGAATGTCGATTTCTACTCTGCATCAATGTATCATAGTTTAGGCATTGATCATGACTTATTCACGCCAATCTTCGCGGTTAGTCGTGTTTCTGGTTGGAATGCACACATCCTAGAGCAATATAGCGATAATCGTTTAATCCGTCCACGTGCAGAGTACGTAGGTCCAGGAAAGCAACAATACGTTTCGATTGAGAATCGCTAATCCATCATTTTTTACAGGAGGTTTTTACTATGGCTGAAAAAATTACAGTAAACAACGGTGTACTAAACGTACCTAACAACCCAGTTATTCCATATATCGAAGGTGACGGAATCGGTCCTGACATTTGGGCTGCAGCTTCTCGCGTTCTTGATGCAGCAGTTGAAAAAGCATACAACGGCGAAAAGAAAATCGATTGGAAAGAAATCCTTGTCGGTGGAAAAGCACACGACAAAACAGGTGAATGGTTACCAGAAGATTCCCTTGACGCAATTCGTGAATACTTGATTGCAATTAAAGGACCACTTACGACACCAATCGGTGGCGGAATTCGTTCATTAAACGTTGCACTTCGTCAAAAACTTGACCTTTACACGTGTCTTCGTCCAGTACGTCACTTTACTGGGGTACCATCACCAGTTAAGCGTCCTGAAGAAGTAGATATGGTGATTTTCCGTGAAAACACTGAAGATATCTACGCAGGAATTGAGTTCCAAGAAGGAACTGCTGATGCGAAGAAAGTGATCGACTTTATTCGTAACGAAATGGGTTCTGAAAACATCCGTTTCCCTGAAACATCTGGTATTGGTATTAAGCCAGTATCTAAAGAAGGTACAGAGCGAATCGTTCGTTCAGCAATTGAATATGCACTCGCTGAGGGTCGTAAGAGCCTAACACTCGTTCATAAAGGTAACATCATGAAGTTTACTGAAGGTGCCTTTAAGTCTTGGGGTTATGATCTTGCTGAGCGTGAATTCGGAGACAAAGTCTTCACTTGGAACCAATACGATGCTATCGTTGAAAAAGAAGGTAAAGATGCTGCGAACAAAGCGCAAGACGAAGCTGAAGCAGCTGGTAAGATTATCGTTAAAGATTCGATCGCTGATATCTTCTTACAACAAATCCTTACTCGTCCAAAAGAGTTTGACGTTGTCGCTACAATGAACCTTAACGGTGACTACATCTCTGATGCTCTTGCAGCACAAGTTGGTGGAATCGGTATTGCACCAGGTGCAAACATTAACTATGCGACTGGACATGCAATCTTTGAAGCAACTCACGGAACTGCACCGAAATATGCAGGTCTTGATAAAGTAAACCCATCATCTGTTATTCTTTCTGGTGAGCTTATGTTACGTCACTTAGGATGGTTCGAAGCAGCTGAACTTGTTCTTCAATCAATGGACAAGACAATTGGAAGCAAAGTTGTCACGTATGACTTCGCTCGTCTTATGGACAACGCCAGAGAAGTGAAGTGCTCTGAGTTTGCTGATGAACTTATCAAAAACATGTAATTGATTTTGCTGGGAGGGCTAGGCTATGGCAATCACGCGCAGAAAAGTTTCCGTCATTGGCGGTGGGTTCACAGGTGCTACGACAGCACTGATGGTCGCACAAAAGGAACTTGCTGATGTTGTACTCGTCGACATTCCTGACCAAGAAGGACCCGTGCAAGGGAAAGCTTTAGATATGTTAGAAGCAACTCCTGTACAAGGTGTAGACGTAAATGTTGTTGGTACGTCTGATTATGCTTTAACGAAAGACTCGGATGTCGTTGTTATTACGGCTGGAATTGCAAGAAAGCCAGGAATGAGTCGAGACGATCTTGTTCATACCAATGCGAATATCATGAAGTCAGTGACAGAGCAAGTGGTAAAGTATTCACCGAATACGCACATCATCGTTTTGACGAATCCTGCGGATGCAATGACTTATGCTGTTTATAAATCGTCAGGGTTACCGAAGAATCGTGTTATTGGACAATCAGGTGTACTTGATACGTCACGTTTTCGTACCTTTATCGCACAAGAACTTGAGCTTTCTGTAGAAGATGTACAAGGTTTTGTACTTGGCGGTCATGGTGATGACATGGTGCCACTTATTCGATACTCAAGTGTCGGAGGCGTGCCATTAACGAAGTTGTTATCACAAGATCGCATTGATGCCATCGTGGAACGTACACGAAAAGGCGGTGGGAGATCGTTTCTTTACTTGGAAATGGTAGTGCATACTACGCTCCAGCCGCTTCGCTTACGCAAATGGTAGAAGCCATCATAAAAGACAAAAAACGCTTATTGCCTGCAATTGCCTATCTCGAAGGTGAGTACGGCTATGAAGGTGTTTATGTCGGTGTTCCGACAGTGCTTGGTGGAAGTGGTATTGAGAAAATCATTGAACTTGATCTTACAGATGAAGAGCGTGATCAATTTGCTACTTCTGTCACCTCTGTTCAGAGCGTTATGAATGCACTTCCTGATGAATTTTAAATGAAAAACCAGCCAATTTTGGCTGGTTTTTTCTATAGTTGTACATGAGCTTTGGGTGTGATATGATGAACGCGTAGTTGATGTAGACAAGTCACATTTCTGTGGTTAATACTTAGAAATTCAGACAAGTTCTGAAGGAGGAAACATCATGAGCCCTTTAAATATCGGTGTCCCAAGCTTAATTCTTATTCTCTTGCTCGCTTTACTCATTTTCGGACCGAAGAAGCTTCCAGAGATTGGTGGCGCATTTGGTAAGACGCTAACAGAGTTCAAGAAATCCACAAGCAACATGATGGATGATGATTCGGATAAGAAGGACGTTATTGAGCAACCGTCAACAACTGAGACAAATAAACAAGCATAATATTGATAAGAGGGAAGACTAACACCGGATGTGTTGGTCTTTTTTTGTGTTTTCTTTGCAAAGGTTGTAAAGAATATGTAAAGGTATTAGAGAGAAGCTTGTGAAGGTTATGTTGTTCGATTACGATTAAGATAGAGTGGTCAGTCTGATTATAAGAATTAAAGGGGTTATTCGATGGGCTTAAAAATGCTAGTTGTTGACGATGAAGCGTCAATTGTAACATTACTTACTTACAATTTAGAGCAGTCAGGATATGTTGTAGAAAGTGCTACAGACGGAGAACAAGCGTTAGAACTTGGTTTGAACAATGATTACGACATGATTATTCTAGATTTAATGTTGCCTGTTTACGATGGTTTAGAAGTTTGTCGAAAGCTTCGAGAGCGTGGAATCACGACCCCAATCGTTATGCTAACTGCAAAAGATGAAGAGTTTGATAAAGTGCTCGGTTTAGAGCTTGGCGCAGATGATTACTTAACGAAGCCTTTTAGTCCTAGAGAATTAATAGCTCGAGTTAGAGCGATTTTAAGAAGAGTAGAACAAGCAGGAAAAGTCGACGAAGAAGAAGAAAATGAGAAGGTGAATGTGAGCCTTGGAGACTTAACGATCTATCCTGATTACCACGAAGCATACCTTCAAGAAGAAGCACTTGAACTGACACCGAAAGAATTTGAATTGTTATTATATCTCGTTAACCACAAAGGAAGAGTGCTAACGAGGGATCAGTTACTTAAAGCTATTTGGAACTATGAGTTTGTTGGTGATACGCGGATTGTTGATGTGCACATTAGCCACTTAAGAGAGAAGATTGAGCCAAACACGAAAAAGCCGACGTACATAAAGACCGTACGTGGTCTAGGGTATAAGATGGAGAACCCAGCTCTACGATGAATACATTTAGAACACGGCTTATGTTTGCTCTTAGTCTCATTATTCTTGTCGTACTTAGTGCACTTGGACTTCTCGTTGGCTCACTAGTGAACGACATTAATATGGAGCAAACGATTGAACGAATCCAAAATGAAACGTCTCTTATGGTTTCACAAATCAATGAGTTATCAGATTCAGGTTCAATTGAACAATATGTTGATCAAGTGAGTGGTGAGTTGAATTTACGAGTAACGGTTATTGATGAGACCGGATCTGTACTCGCTGAAAGTAATATTGAACAAGTATCAGAACAAGACGATAACTATTTATCGCGAGAAGAGATCGTTCACGCTGAAGATTTTACACATTCAGCGGTACGAATAAGTGAAACGTTAAATGAAGAAATGCTCTATTACGCACTTCCTATATCTGGAGAAGTAGAAGGATACGTACGAACATCCTTAAACATTGATCATTTGCGTGAAGCGTCTATGCAATTATGGTTGTTTTTAGGATTAAGTTTCACAGCAGCAATGATTATCATTATGATTCTCGTCTACCGAGTGTCACAACAATTGACCCGTCCGATCTATGAATTAACTGAAATGTCTAGGCAACTAGCGAGAGGGAATTACAAAGCTCGCGCTTACGATGACACGAGTGATGAGCTTGGTCAGCTTGCCCGCTCGGTAAACGTACTTGCCTACAACTTAGATAAAATGACTCGACGCTACAAGCGCCAACAAGATCGACTTGAAGCGCTCATCGATCATATGGGTAGTGGTCTCGTTTTTATTAATGGTCATGGACAAATTAACTTAACGAATAAAATGGGGATGGCCATTTATAAAGATCAAAAAGATTATGAAGGGTTATATTATGAGAAAATTGCTGAGCCTACGCTTGTTGCCTTCATTCAAGATGTGTTTATGAGTGAAGAACATCAGCGTTCTCAAATAAGCTTTACTCAACGAAGTCCTCAGCAATATTACGAAGTGTATGGAACGCCAATTACGAATAGCCATGGTGAACTGCAAGGCGTTGTGATCGTATTGCATGATATAACGAACCTGAAGCGGCTTGAACAAGCACGAAAAGACTTTGTGGCTAACGTTTCTCATGAACTAAAAACACCAGTTACATCTTTAAAAGGGTTTGCCGAAACACTGTTGGATGGCTCTCATGAGGAGGAAGCGATCCGGCTTCAGTTTTTGCATATTATTGAGAAAGAAAGTAGTCGATTGCAAGAATTAATTGAAGATCTTTTAGAGCTCTCTCGAATCGAGCACCACAGCTTCGAATTAAACGTGATGCCTCTTGAACTTAGTGAGGTGACGAATGAAGTTGTACATTTACTAGAAGAGAAGGCGAATGATAAGGAAATTACAATCCACTTGTCCTCTGAAGGATCAACGATGATGGATGGCGATATTGCTCGTATTAAGCAAGTGCTCATTAATCTGATTACGAATGCGATCGTATATACACAACAAGGTGGAAAGGTTTGTGTTAAGACGATTGAAAAAGCAGAAGAAGTAGCCATTGTCGTTCAAGATAATGGCATTGGAATTGATGAAGAATCGTTACCGCGAATCTTTGAACGTTTCTATCGTGTTGATCGTGCGAGAAGTCGCAACTCAGGTGGAACAGGACTTGGACTTGCTATCGTTAAACACTTAGTTGAAGCACAACATGGAAGAATTGACGTGAATAGCATAGTTGGTAAAGGAACGAGCTTTACTATCACGCTTCCAAAAAAACCAAATTAAAAAAGGGAAAAAGATCAGAGTGATCTTTTTCCCTTTTCTTTCACTTCAATGGTCTCGCCTCCATCAAACGTGATAGCAACATTCCAATGTTTGACCTCAGAAACATCGATCCCTAAAGCGTTTGCTAGTCGAAGCTGAACATCTTCCTTACTAGCACCAGGGTAGATTCCTAAGTGAAAGATGAAGCGTTCTGTGGATTGCTTTTTTTTGTCGTTATCTGCTTCTTGACAACTATATTGCTCTTGAAACGCATCATAGCAAATTTCATAGTCTTCTGTATCCGTGACAATTTCAGCTTGAAATTCGATAATGCTTGGGGTCGCATAGACGTCTTGTGAAAGTGGGAATAATAGTAACAGTAAGATGAAGCTCATAATCATTGGTTTCATATGAGTACCGTTCGCAATACTCATAAAAACTATACAGGCGAACGAGAAGAATCATTGGATAAGGTATGATAAACTAGGTGTATTGATCGGTACGAAAGGGGTTTCCAAGTGAATAAAAAATTAGTATTAGTCGATGGAAACAGTATTGCATACCGCGCATTTTTTGCTTTGCCGTTACTTACTAACGACCAAGGTGTTTACACGAATGCGGTGTATGGATTTACGAATATGTTAATGAAGATTTTAGAAGACCAAGAACCTAGCCATATTTTAATTGCTTTTGATGCAGGTAAGACGACATTTCGTCATGAGCAATTTGAAAGCTATAAAAGCGATCGTGAAAAAACACCACCTGAGCTTTCAGAGCAAATGCCAATAATAAAAGAGGTATTGCAAGCCTTTCAAATTAAAGAAACACGCATTGAACTGTATGAAGCGGATGATATTATCGGAACCCTTTCAAAGCGAGGAGAAGATGAAGGCTTTGACGTTCGCATTTATACAGGAGATAAAGACTTACTTCAACTCGTAAGTGAGCGCACGCACGTTGCCATTACGAAAAAAGGGATTACAAATGTCGAATGGTTTGATGAGGCGCATATGGAAGAGGTTTATGGAATCCCAGCTTCTCATATTCCAGACATGAAAGGTCTTGCTGGAGATTCTTCAGATAATATCCCTGGTATTCCTAAAGTCGGTGAGAAAACGGCACTTAAGCTACTTAAAGAATTTGGAAACATTGAAGAGGTTCTCAATTCATCCGAACAAGTTTCTGGACCGAAGTTACGTGAACGTTTGAAGGAATTCCGTGACCAAGCATTGATGAGCAAGGAGTTAGCGGTTATTCACCGTGAATCACCGGTGGAAGAGTCGTTGTCAGACCTTGAATACACGGGTTACGAAACGAATGATGTACGTAAGCTTTTCACGGAATACGGATTTAATTCTCTAATGAAACACATTGGTGTTGACGATGAAGAACAAATTGAAGCGAAAGAACAGGCACTAGAAGAATTCACATTTTACCACGAGAAAGAAATTACAGACGATATGCTGCAATCACCAGCAGCGATCGTCATCGAGTCACCAACTGAAAACTATCATCATGCTGAAATTTGGGGACTAGGAATTGTTAATGAAAACGGTTCGTATACCGTTCCAATAGACGTTGCCTTACAATCTGACGATTTCAAAGTTTGGTTAGCCGATGAAACGAAAGAAAAATATGTGTTTGACGGTAAGAAACTCACAGTAATGTTAGGCTGGGAAAGTTTTGACGTACGGGGCATTGTGTTTGATACTTTGATCGCTTCTTACTTAATTGACCCGTCATTATCGAGCCATGATCTTGCAAACATTGCGGAGCGTAGAGAAATGACTAGTGTGTTGCTTGATGAAGAAGTATATGGGAAAGGGGCAAAACAGCAAAAGCCAGAGGCAGATGCCCTAAATGATCACATTGCTAGAAAGACAGCTACGATTTGGAAACTACAACCTTTATTAAAAGAAGAGTTAACGACAAACGATCAATGGCAACTCTTTGAAACGTTAGAGTTACCGTTAGCTCTCGTGCTTTCAGAAATGGAACTCGAAGGTGTAAAGGTGGACCAAGAACAATTAAAGCAAATGGGCGTGGAATTAGACGAGCGTTTAGGTCAGCTTGAGCGCGATATTCACGAGCTTGCAGGTGAGGATTTTAACATTAATTCTCCAAAGCAGTTAGGACCGATTTTGTTTGAAAAACTGGACCTCCCTGTCATTAAAAAGACGAAAACAGGATATTCAACAGCAGCAGACGTTTTAGAGAAGTTAGAAGGCGAGCATGACATCATTCCGAACTTGCTTCATTATCGTCAAATCTCGAACTACGCTCCACATACGTGGAAGGTTTGTTAAAAGTCATTCACGGAAAGAGCAATAAGATTCATACGCGGTTTAACCAAGCCTTAACACAAACAGGAAGGTTAAGTTCTCAAGATCCGAACTTACAAAACATCCCCATTCGACTTGAAGAAGGACGTAAAATCCGTAAAGTGTTCGTACCAAGTGAAGAGAACTGGTACATTCTTGCTGCTGATTACTCACAAATTGAACTTCGTGTGTTAGCGCACATGTCTGGCGACGAGAAATTAATGGAAGCATTCCATGAAGGGCAAGACGTTCATACGAAAACAGCGATGGATGTTTTTGATGTCTCAAAGGATGACGTCACCGATACGATGCGTCGCAATGCAAAAGCAGTGAACTTCGGAATCGTTTATGGTATTAGTGACTATGGATTGTCGCAAAACCTCGGTATTACGAGAAAAGAAGCGCAATCATTCATCGACAAATACTTCGAAACGTATCCGAACGTTAAGCGATATATGGATGAATCGATTGCGTATGCGAAAGAGCACGGTTACGTAACGACGTTATTAAAACGCCGTCGCTATTTACATGATATTAACAACCGCAACTTTAATTTGCGTAGCTTCGCAGAGCGGACTGCAATGAACACACCGATTCAAGGTACAGCCGCTGATATTATAAAAAAAGCATGGTAGATGTCGCGAATACGCTTAATGATCAATCATTAAAAAGTCGCTTGCTTCTACAAGTACACGATGAATTGATCTTCGAAGTACCAGAGTCAGAGCTCGAAACGATGAAGCGGCTCGTTAGTGATTTGATGAGCCAGACGATCTCTTTAGATGTACCGCTTGTCGTTGATGTAGAATTCGGAAAGACATGGTACGAAGCGAAGTAAGGAGAAACGAGAATGCCGGAATTACCAGAAGTTGAGACGGTACGCAAAACACTCTCATCATTAGTTGTTGGTAAGACGATTGCTGATATAGAAATCGGCTGGCCTAAGATGATTAAAGAGCCAGACGATGTGAGCGTATTTCGCGATCAAGTGATCGGTCAAACGATCGTAGACATTGAACGGACAGGGAAGTTTTTACGGTTTATTTTGACGGACTATGTTCTCGTTTCCCATTTACGAATGGAAGGCAAGTACAACACGTCTAATGATGAAGTTGATAAACATACGCATGTGCGGTTTTTCTTTACAGATGAAACTGAACTTCGTTATCGGGATGTGCGTAAGTTCGGTACGATGCATCTCTTCGTAAAAGGAACAGAATTTGACCGAGCACCGTTGAATAAAGTAGGACCAGAGCCATTTAATGAGCGCTATACAGTGTCTTATTTGCATGAGAAGTTCCAAAGAACGACTCGCTCCATTAAGGCTGTGTTACTCGATCAAGCGATTGTTGCGGGGCTTGGAAACATTTATGTAGACGAAGCACTACATCGCTCAGGGGTTTTGCCTGGACGAGTTGCGAACACGTTGCGACAAGACGAAATCCAACGATTACACAAAGAAACGATTCAGACGTTAGAGGAAGCCATTGCATCAGGAGGCTCTTCGATCCGTTCCTACTTAAATGGAAATGGAGAAATGGGTTATTTCCAGCAGAAGCTTTTCGTATACGGGAGAAAGAACGAACCGTGTAAAACGTGTGAAGGAACCATTATTCGATCAGTCGTTGCAGGACGAGGCACGCACTATTGCCCCGACTGTCAATCGTAATTGTAAAAATGCCCCTTTCCCTCATGTACATAGGATAAGCGTATTTCATAGGCTATCGTATTGAGTGAGTATGAGGGGGCTTTTTTTATGGAATCGTGGATTGCAGTTTTAATTCTTGCATTTGCGGTTAGTGTAGACGGATTGGGCGTGGGAATGACGTACGGAATGCGAAAAATGCAAATTAATTGGTTGCCTCTTTTAATTATCGGCACATTTTCATTTACAGCGGTTTTGCTGTCAGGGTTTGCAGCGACCTTTGTGTTTCAATATTTACCGAATGCATTTGCGGATTACTTAGGGGGAAGCATTCTAATCCTCATCGGAGTTTATGCGATTGTGCAAGCGTATCACCATTCAAAAACGAAGCCAGAAGAAGTTAAGCCAATAACAAAAGTCGATCAAGTAAAAGAGAAAGTCGTCAAATTCGAAATTAAAAAATTAGGATTGGTCATCCAAATCCTCAAAAAACCGACGGCAGCGGACGTTGATAATTCAGGGACAATTAGTGTAAAGGAAGCAGTCTTACTAGGCGTTGCGTTATCACTTGATGCCTTTGGTGCCGGATTTGGGGCGAGCATGCTCGGGTACTCCGTCGTTTGGTTTGCCTTAATCGTCTCCATCATGTGTGTCACGTTTTTAGTGATCGGCAAAAAGGGTGGATACAAACTGTCGAATGTGCGCTTTTGTGAGCCTTTAGTGTTTTTGCCAGGTTTATTACTGATGTGTATCGGTATATACAATTTTTTATAAGGAGTTTTCATTATGATCATCGGGTTAACTGGTGGCATTGCTAGCGGTAAAAGTCTCGTGGCGAACCTTCTAAAGCAGGAAGGTTTGCCTGTCATTGATGCAGATCAAATTGCAAAGGAAATCGTTGAGCCTCACGAAGAAGCTTATCGTGACATACTATTTCATTTTGGACGAGAAGTGCTCCATGAAGATGGCACACTTCACCGAAAAGCACTCGGTAAGGTCATTTTTAATGATCCTAAGCAACGTGAAACATTGAATAACATTATGCATCCGCGAATTCGTGAACGATCGAAGTTAAAGCAGCAACAGTATGAGAACGAAGGATATACAACGATTGTGTACGATATTCCCCTATTAATTGAAGGCGGGAAAATGGATCAATACGATCAAGTGTTGCTCGTGTACGTTGATGAAGACGTACAGTTACAACGGCTTATGGAGCGGGATCAAAGCACAGAAGAAGAAGCTAAGTCACGAATAAACTCTCAAATGCCCCTACGTGAAAAACGGCAATATGCTGATGAAATCATTAATAATAATGGCTCAATGGAGGAAACTACAAGACAAGTACGAAAAACACTAAAAAAATGGGGAATATAAATAGAATTGATTTCCAATAAAGAAAAACATCGTACAAGTTATCGTTATATGATATACTATTGAAGAAAATAGTGATGATTAGTGTATCATAATTAGGAGGCATCAAGATGAAAGCGAAAGTAGCGATCAATGGATTTGGAAGAATAGGGAGAATGGCTTTTCGACGTGCATTCTTCAATGAAAATATTGAAATCGTTGCAGTGAACGCAACCCACCCTCCAAAAACGCTTGCGCATTTGCTAAAGTATGACAGTACTCATGGAACGTTTGACGTCGCTGTAGACACAACAGATGATGCGTTAATCGTTGATGGCAAAGAAATTAAACTACTTCAAAACCGTGACCCGAAGCAGTTACCTTGGGCAGAGCTCGGTGTTGATATTGTTATTGAAGCAACAGGCAAGTTTGTTACAAAAGAAGGCGCTGGGAAACACATTGAAGCTGGGGCGAAGAAAGTCGTGATTACAGCTCCTGCGAAAGAAGAAGATATTACAATTGTTATGGGCGTGAATGAAGAAGAGTATGACCACGATAATCACCACGTCATTTCAAATGCTTCATGTACGACAAACTGTTTAGCACCTGTTGTTAAAACGCTTGATGATGTTTTTGGAATTCAAAGCGGTATGATGACAACGGTTCATGCTTACACAAACGATCAGAAGAATATCGATAATCCACATAAAGATTTGCGTAGAGCGAGAAGTTGTGGACAATCAATTATTCCGACGACAACGGGAGCAGCTCGCGCGATTTCCCTCGTATTGCCTCATCTAGACGGGAAATTAAACGGTATGGCACTACGAATCCCTACACCGAACGTATCACTTGTAGACCTCGTTTGTGAGCTTCAAAGTGACGTAACGGCTGAACAGGTGAACGAAGTGTTTAAGTCTGCAGAAGAGAAAGAAATGAAAGGTATTTTAGGCGTTTCGGATGAGCCTCTCGTTTCGATTGATTTTAACGGCGACGATCGTTCTAGCATTGTTGATAGCATGTCTACAATGGTCATGAACAAGCGTCAAGTGAAAGTAATTGCTTGGTACGATAATGAGTGGGGCTATGCTTGTCGTGTGATTGACCTGGTTGATTTAATTGCTCAGAAAATTACACAACAATCAGTTGCAAATTCTTAATTTTTTTTTCAGCTGAACTTTTATGACTGATCCATGTCGTTAATGGATCAGTTTTTTTACATTTGTCGTCTAATTTGATTAGGATTGGATGAGTAATTCTAGACATGTTATGATAGACTCAATTAGTTGTTATTCTACCTTGTTAAGGAGTGGGGCCGATGCGTTGTCCGGTCTGTCATTCCAACGGGACTCGCGTACTCGATTCAAGGCCACACAATGAGGCTCGCTCAATTCGAAGACGAAGAGAGTGTGAACGATGTAGTCATCGATTCACAACGTATGAGATTGTCGAAGAGACACCGATGTTAATTGTGAAGAAAGATGGCAACCGTGAGGAATTTAGTCGCGACAAAATGCTTCGCGGTTTAATTCGAGCATGTGAAAAGCGCCCAGTTCCATTGGAAAGATTAGATAAGATCGTTAGCGATGTTGAGCGCGAATTACGAAGTGGTTCCGAGCGTGAAGTTCCGAGTGGCCGAATTGGCGAGCTTGTTATGGAACATTTATCACACGTTGACGAAGTTGCGTACGTACGTTTTGCATCCGTATATCGACAGTTTAAAGACATTAATGTGTTTATAGATGAATTAAAAGAATTGATGAAACGCACAGATGATGAAGGGCCCGACAAGTGAGCAATCACGCTTTCAGGGCTCTTTCTACGTCTTGAAGGAAGGTGACTCGTTTGTCTTGGTCTTGGAGTGAGTTACGACCAATGGATCCGTATACAGTGCGAATGGTCGAACCGTTTTCACAACTACATGAAAAAGCATTGCTATTGTTGTATCAACCTTTAATCGGCTCGATGGCCGTTAATTTATATTTGACGTTATATTATCGATTAGAACGAGACGCCTACATGTGTGACGAAAGCACACACCGGGAATTGATGATCACTACGGCAGAAGAATTGCCAACGATTTTAGATGCTAGAAAGCGACTTGAGGCGATCGGTTTATTAAAGACGTATATGCAAAAGCAAAACGATGAACGTGTATTTTTGTACGAATTGTCGACGCCGATGCTTGCAAATGAATTTTTTGCCGATCCGTTCTTAGGTGTTTTTTTACAAAATCGCATCGGTGTAACGAAATTTCGCCAAATTCGACAGCGGTTTAGCACACCAAAAATCGATAAACATCAATGGGAAGAGAAAACAGTTGCCTTTAATGACGTGTTTACATCGTTGAAAGATCGCGAATTAAATCGAGAAGATCGTGAAGACTCTGAAGAGCTTGTTGGTGAGCGTGATCGCTCGTCTTTAGCTGTCAACGATCGACAATTTGATTTTGAACTTGTGAAGACGTTTTTACCAGCGTTTTTCGATCATGACGCGATGCTAACCGACTCAGTGAAAAAAGATGTTCGCAGTTTATCGTTTGTTTATCAGCTTGATGAAATGGAAATGAGTCGTTTAATGATTGAAGCGATGATTGGTGACGATACGATAGATATTGAACGGTTACGTACGGTCGTAAAAAATTGGTATCGCCATCAACACGGTCAAAATCCTCCAAAGCTTGGGCTTCGGACGACAGCTGATGAGGAAGCTCCCTCACCTGAGAAACCAGAACAGATGAGTGAAGATGAGAAAATGGCAAGTTACTACAATCGCATTTCACCCTACGAGTTATTGGAAAGCATCTCAGAAGCGTCCGTTTCACCACCAGACATTAAACTAGCTGAATCACTCGTGCATGATTATAAATTACCAGTCGGTGTTGTGAACACGCTCATTGATTACGTGATGCGGACCCATGATCAACGCTTAGATGCTCCGCTCGTCCAAAAGATTGCAGGCGATTGGTCAAGGAAGAAGATTAAGACGGTTGAAGAAGCAATGAACCATGCAAAACAAGAATACCAAAAGCGTAAACAGGTAAAAGATAAACCATCCAAATCCATAAATCGACCTTCTCAATCGAAAAACAAAAAGTCACAACAAAATCAAGATAAATTACCGAAGTGGTTAACAGGCGAGCGGCAAGAAGAACCATCAGAAGAAAAGCGCAAAAAAGCAGAAGAAGAACGCAAGAAATTCGAGTTGTTACTTCAAAAATATAAGAAAGGGGACAGTTAAGTGGAACCGATCCGTGATTCCCTAAAAAAGTATATGGGAGAAACAGGCTGGGAAAAGCGTTTGAATAAAGCGCGTGAATCACTGTTTCAAGACGAGAGAATTCGGTCTTGGCTGGATCATCATCGCGATGAATTGGCAGATGGAGCGATCGAACAAGGCATGGCAGAACTATATGAGTATAAAAACTCCACAGTCGGTTGTCACGCTTGTACTTCATTAAATGCTTGTCAAAATCCGATGCCTGGTTACCAACCTGAATTGTATGTTCATTTAGGCCAAATTCATATGAGGTATCAACCTTGCCCTTCCAAAATTGCTAGTGAGCAAGAACAAAAGCATAAGAAGTTGATTCAAAGCATGTACGTTTCTGAGGAATTTAAAAAGGCATCTTTTGAACAAGTGGAACTGGATGATGAAGACAATACGAGAGGGACAGCGGTCATTCAAGCGATTACGTTTGCGAATGAAATTGAGCCTAAGAAAGACGGGAAAGGGATCTATTTGCACGGGATGTTTGGTGTCGGCAAAACATACATCGCAGCAAGTATCCAAAACACGTTAGCGAGTCGCAGAATCTCGTCATTGCTCGTCTATGCACCAGAGTTCTTCCGTGAAATGCGACAGTCAGTAGCAGATGGTACTGTTTCAGAGAAGCTCGATGCAGTAAAAGCAGTCCCGGTCTTAATTTTGGATGATTTAGGCGCAGAAACGATGTCCGCTTGGATCCGTGATGACGTTTTAGGTGTGATTTTACAATATCGCATGACTGAAAAACTACCGACCGTTTTCACGTCAAACTGGGATTTAGACGAACTAGAAGGACATTTAGCATTTTCACAAAAAAATGGTGAAGAACGACTAAAGGCGAAGCGATTGATGGAAAGAATTCGTCCGATGACGACTGCAGTGTATGTTTCGGGGAGAAACCGACGTCATGAATAACTGTCGTCCCTAAAACTACATTCGATGTTTTTCAGTGGCTATGTTACGATAGAAGAGAAATATGAATCTATGAATCGGCGTTTTTAAGGAGGCAGAACGATGAGCATCGATGCGATTTTGGAGAAAGCTGTCGCAGGTGAACGACTAACGATGGATGATGCCGTTCGGTTATACGAAGTAGATGAAAATGACGAAGTACAGCTGAATAAACTAGGTGAAGCTGCAGATACAATGATGAAGAAGTGGCACCCAGAACCTATTACGACATTCGTAATTGGACGTAACGTCAATTATACGAATTTCTGTGATACATACTGCAGATTTTGTGCGTTTTATCGTCCTCCTGGTCATGAGGAAGGCTACGTTCTAAGCGATGAAGAGATCTTCAAAAAAATTCAAGAAACCGTGGATGTTGGCGGTACTGAAATACTCATGCAAGGTGGAACGAACCCTAATTTAGAGTTTTCGTATTATACCGACTTGCTTCGAAACATTAAGCAACGTTTTCCGGATATTACGATGCATTCTTTCTCACCCGCTGAAATCTATAAGATGATGGAAGTGTCAGGCTTAGCCTTGAAGAAGTGCTACAAGAATTAAAAGATGCAGGTCTTGATTCATTACCAGGTGGCGGTGCGGAGATCTTAACAGAAGAAAACCGCAAAGCGGTTAGTCGCTTAAAGATTGATTGGTTGCAATGGATTGATTGTATGAAAGCCGCGAAGAAAGTTGGCATGCACGGAACGGCTACAATGGTTATTGGCTTTGGGGAGTCAAATGAAGAACGTGCGCTTCATTTGCAGCGAGTACGTGATGCGCAAGATGAAACGAACTGTTTCCTTGCATTTATCTCATGGACATTCCAACCGGATAACACTCGGATGAAAGGCGAGAAAATCACTCCGAATGGGTATTTGAAGAACGTCGCAATTAGCCGCTTGTTTTTAGATAACGTTCCGAACTTCCAATCTTCTTGGGTAACGATGGGACCAGAGACAGGCAAGCGTTCTCTCCACTTTGGTTGCAATGACTTTGGTAGTACAATGATCGAAGAGAACGTTGTTTCTGCTGCAGGTACGACGCATAAAGTGAATAACAACCGTGCGCTTGATATTATTCGTGAAGCAGGCAAGAAACCAGCTGTTCGAGATACGAAATATAACACCCTGCATGTATTTGAAGAACATGAACGAGCATCAAGAGACTTTGAAATGCAGAATTAATCAGTAGAGGAGCCTTCTTTGAAGGTTTCTCTTTTTTTTTTCGCATGTTTGTCCAGCGCTTACATACGATGGAATAGAGCGATGTATGGACCGGATTAACGGAATGCGCGAGGAGGCATGTTTGTGCTGACAATTGAATTTACACATAGCAAGGACTGTAATAAGGTCGTCGATCGTATGAAGAATGGGTTAGCGCATCTGTATACACCATGTACGATTTCTCAAACGAAAGAAACAGAGATGCGTTACGAATATCAAGGGGACAAAAATGAGTGGGAGCAATCGGTACGTCCTTTTATCGCTGCGGTGATTACAGATGAAATGATGGCGAACTACGAAACCGATTGGTTAGCAAGACGGATTAATCGTCGCTTTAATTATTGCGATCCAAGTGTACTTGAGCATGTGATTGAGTGTACAAAAGCAATTCTTTCTGGAGAACATTCGGACATTCCAGAAGCTAAAAAAATTACGAAACGAATGGATGCATTTTACGAGTCTGTCCATCAACATCTCATCGACAAAGATACCTTCCATTGGCAACCATTTATGCAGTTTTGTATAGGGAAGTACATTCATTATTTAGACGAGTTGTCCGATGCGATTTTCGAAGAATATCAAATGGAGCAAGAATATCAAACGCTCGTTGATACGCTTCGGACATTTGTCCACGGTGCGACGCCACTGTCAACGGAATTGCATCTATGGTACCCGGGCAGGGAACGATTTAAGCTTTGCGATGGGAATGGCAATGAGTGGAATGCGATTGAAAGACTAAGGAATACAAAGAGTATGCTCGTTTTTGAAGAAGGAGTGTTACCGGCGGAAATGATTATTAGTCCGATTGCAAGTGTTGCGCCTAAGCGGTTATACGTGTATACCGACTGTGATGATGGTGTGATTCAAACGCTTCGGAACATTTTCCAAGAACGAATTAACTTGCGATCGTTTACGCAATGGGAATTTTAAATTTGTCGATTTTTAATTCATTCATAAATTATTTATTCTGCAAATGAATGGGAAGCAACTTTTGTTAGGGATTCTGAAATTCATGATCTCTTAAATACGTTGCTTTAAAGAGAGAACGCGTTACCGACAAAAAGTATTTTTGTCGGTTTTTTTTATTCATATACTTTCTGGATATTCTTTCCCTTAAGCGCTTACAAATTTTAATATAAATAAAATTGACACAATTAAGAACATCTTGTAATCTTTGTATACACACTTGGTAAAGAGGTGATCGGTCATGAGTAATTCGAAGGCTACAATTGATTATGAAAAAGTTGTAAGCGATTCCAAATTCAAAGCGTTAATGAATGCCAAGAAACGATTTATCGTACCAATGACCATCTTTTTCTTTTTATTTTATTTTTCACTTCCGGTGCTTGCTTCGTATACAACGGTTTTACATAACGAAGCGTTCGGTGTGATTACGTGGGCATGGGTATTAGCAGTTGCTCAATTCGTAATGACGTGGACACTTTGCATCATGTATACGAGAAAAGCGGCTCAATACGATCGAATGGCTGATGAAGTGTTAGAAGAACATGTACAGATCGATCGGAGGGAAGTAAGTTGAATGAATTGAACTTTACCGTTATATCACTCTTTCTAATCATCGTTGCAGCAACACTCGTCATTACGTATTTCGCAGCTAAGCGTACGAATACGGCTAGTGAGTTTTATACTGCTGGTGGGGGGCTTACTGGTTGGCAAAACGGTTTAGCCATCGCAGGGGATTACTTATCTGCAGCGTCATTTTTAGGGATTGCCGGCGCCATTGCACTCACTGGTTTTGAAGGGTTTTATTATAGTGTTGGTTACCTTGTCGGTTACTTAGTCGTTCTATTTATCGTCGCAGAACCAATGCGTAATATCGGGAAGTATACGATTGCTGATATGTTAACGGCTCGATTTGATTTAAAGAAAGTACGTGGAATTGCAGCACTTAGTACAATTACAATTGTTACGTTTTATATGATTGCCCAACTCGTAGGGGCAGGTGCACTTATTCAATTATTATTTGGGATCTTATTGGGTAGCTGTTATTATCGTCGGGGTCATGATGACAACATATGTTATGTTCGGTGGTATGACCGCAACGAGCTGGGTTCAGATTATTAAAGCCGTGTTACTCATGGCCGGGATGTTTATCATCTCACTTATCGTATTATTCCACGTGAACTTCAATATCGTTGAATTGTTCACGCAAGCGAGAGATGCCTCGCCTCACGGAGCGTCCTATCTAAATCCTGGGGTCGGCTCTGACTTACCATTAGACACGATTTCATTAATGCTCGCTCTCGTATTAGGTACAGCAGGTTTACCGCATATTTTACTACGTTTCTTTACAGTAAAAGATGCGAAGACTGCACGAGCATCAGTAATTACCGCGACATGGATTGTCGGGATCTTCTATCTACTTACGATTTTCCTCGGAATGGGAGCGGTTATTTTCGTCGGCCATGAAACGATCGTTGCGAATAACCCGGCAGGGAATATGGCGGCACCACTTCTTGCTCAAGTTCTCGGTGGCGATTTATTATTCTCATTCATCGCCGCAGTAACATTTGCAACCATCCTTGCAGTTGTGGCAGGTCTTGTTCTTTCAGGAGCATCGGCATTTGCTCACGATTTGTACGGGCAAATTCTTAAGAAGGGTAAAGCTACTGAGAAGCAACAAGTGGTTGCAGCAAGAGTTGCATCATTAAGTGTTGCGGCAATGTCAATCACTCTGGCACTCTTCGCCCAAAACTTAAACGTTGCCTTTCTTGTAGCTCTTGCATTCTGTGTGGCGGCAAGTGCGAATTTACCGCCAATCATCTTCACAATTTATTGGAAACGATTTAACACAACAGGTGCAATTACAGGGATTTTGAGTGGTTTAATTTCAGCATTAGTACTCGTTATGCTAAGTCCAAATGTGCTTGATCCAGACGGAAATGCGATTATCGTTGGAGATCCACTGTTCCCATTGGCTAACCCAGCGATCATATCCGTTCCGCTCGGGTTCTTAGGGGCATACCTCGGTACGATCTTCTCGAGTCGCAAATTAGATACCGAGAAGTATCGTGAAATTAAAGTGAAAGCAAACACAGGATTTAAAGAAGAGATTGACAGCTAATGAAAGTAGAGCGGAAGTTCCTATTTAGGGCTTTCGCTTTATCTTTTCCCGGGAAATAATTACGAATGTCTTAAAAGTAAGCAAAGGCTCTTAAGAAAGTCGAGCAAAAATAGGCGGTTGCATTTTTCATGACGAATGAATATAATAGGTCGTAAGAAAAAAGGCACGGAAGAGGACATGAATTTATCGATACGATTCACAGAGAGAAAAGCCTAGGCTGAAAGCTTTTTAACGCCGGTCGATGAGTTTACCCCCTCAGAGCTACAGTGATGAACGCGATGCTAGTATTTACTGTCGTTATCGGGCGTTAACCGATTCGAGTGCAGCAAATCAGCTGTATGAGGGTGGAACCGCGGGTATAAACTCGTCCCTATTTAGGGACGGGTTTTTTTCGTGTTTTAAATTAAAGGAGTGAATCGCATGTCTAATCAAGTACAACTTACATTTCCAGACGGAGCAGTTAAATCATTTGATGCAGGCGTCACGTTAGAAGAAGTCGCATCGTCCATTAGTTCTGGACTGAAAAAACAAGCGTTGGCTGGTAAGTTCAATGACGAATTGTATGATCTTCGTAGACCAATTAAAGAAGACGGGAAGATTGCAATTATCACTTACAAAGACGCAGAAGGGTTAGAAGTTCTCCGCCATAGTAGTGCTCACTTGCTAGCTCAAGCGGTGAAGCGTCTCTATCCAGATGCAACATTCGGTGTAGGACCTGTCATTGAAGGGGGTTTCTACTACGACATCGATACTGAGCATACGATCACACCAGAAGATCTTCCTAAAATCGAAAAAGAAATGAAGAAGATTATGGATGAAAACTTCGAGATCGTTCGAAAAGAAGTATCTCGTGAAGAAGCGAAAGCGTATTTCAATGAAATTGGCGATCCGCTTAAACTAGAATTGATCGATGCAATCCCAGAAGGCGAAACGGTTACACTTTATGAGCAAGGTGAGTTTACTGACCTTTGTCGCGGTGTACACGTACCATCTACGAGCAAGTTGAAAAAGATTAAACTGATGAATATCTCTGGTGCTTATTGGCGAGGAGACAGCAAAAACAAAATGCTTCAACGCATTTACGGGACTGCATTTGAAAAGCAGGCCGACTTAGATGAACATCTTCGTATTTTGGAAGAAGCTAAAGAACGAGATCACCGGAAATTAGGTAAAGAGCTCGAGATCTTCACAATCAATCAAAAAGTAGGACAAGGATTGCCATTATGGTTACCTAAGGGAGCGACAATTCGTAGAACGATTGAACGTTACATCGTCGACTTAGAAGAACGCTTAGGTTATGATCACGTCTATACACCAGTTCTCGGCAGTGTAGACCTTTATAAGGCATCAGGTCACTGGGATCACTATCATGAAGATATGTTCCCGCCTATGGAAATGGATAATGAAGACCTCGTGTTACGTCCGATGAACTGTCCACATCATATGATGGTATACAAAAACAACTTGCACAGTTATCGTGAACTTCCAATCCGAATCGCGGAACTTGGTACGATGCACCGTCATGAAATGTCAGGTGCACTTGCTGGTTTACAGCGAGTACGTGCGATGACATTAAATGATGCACACATTTTCTGTCGTCCAGATCAAATGAAAGAAGAATTCCTACGTGTCGTTGATCTTATTCAAAACGTGTATAGCGATTTTGGTATTAACGATTACTACTTCCGTCTTTCTTATCGTGATCCTGAAGACAAAGAAAAGTATGTCGATAATGATGAGATGTGGGATAAAGCACAACGTCTTCTAAAAGAAGCGATGGATGAGCGTGGTGCGGAATACGTGGAAGCAATCGGAGAAGCAGCATTCTACGGTCCGAAACTAGACGTTCAAGTAAAAACGGCCCTTGGAAAAGATGAAACATTATCAACGGTTCAGCTCGACTTCCACTTGCCAAATCAAATGGATCTCACATACATCGGTGAAGATGGAAAAGAACACCGTCCAGTCGTCATCCACCGTGGCGTTGTATCAACGATGGAACGCTTTGTTGCTTTCCTCATTGAAGAATACAAAGGTGCATTGCCAACATGGCTTTCGCCAGTCCAAGTGCAGTTAATTCCTGTTTCACTAGAAGTACATCAATCGTACACATCAAAAGTAGAAGATGCGCTTCGTAAAGTAGGCGTACGTGTTGAAGTAGATATGCGCGAAGAAAAGCTCGGTTACAAAATTCGAGAAGCGCAAACGAAAAAGATTCCGTACACGCTCGTACTCGGTGATAAAGAGCAAGACGCACTTGATGTGAACATCCGTAAGTATGGTGAAAGTGATACAGAGTCGATGCCACTCGATGCCTTTGTTGAACAACTAAAACAAGAAGCGCGTAAGTTCTAATAGTAGAAACTGGTAGTAAACCACTCGTTCGAGCGTTTCAACGAAGTGATTGCTTTTTTTAGAAGTGATGTTGACAATTAGTTATTCGTCCTGTATAGTAATGAAGTATTGAACATGTTGCACGCAAGCAGAAGCGCCCGCTTCTCACCTGCAAAACACCTTAGGGTCGTTACCAGGTAAGCAATCGAACGTGATGGCTATAAGTGGGCGTCGTATGTATACGACTCTCACTTTTTTTTATGCATAGCTAACTGTTTTTGTGAGCATGTTTAGATTCATATCGTTTCCTTACTAATGTCGGAGGTGGCTCACTATTCGTAAAGATATGAAGCTCAACGATGGGATTCGTGCACGTGAAGTGCGTCTCATCGACGCTAATGGCGAACAACTTGGTGTGAAATCAAAGCGCGATGCGCTTGAGTTAGCATCTAAAGCTGAATTAGACTTGTCCTTGTTGCTCCAAATGCAACTCCGCCTGTATGTCGAATTATGGACTACGGAAAGTTTCGTTACGAACAACAGAAGAAGGATCGAGAAGCTCGTAAGAAGCAAAAAGTCATTAACGTTAAAGAAGTGCGTCTTAGCCCAACTATTGAGGAACATGACTTCAATACAAAGCTTAGAAATGCACGTAAATTCTTAGAGAAGGGCGATAAAGTGAAAGCGGCAATTCGTTTCCGTGGACGCGCTATTACCCACTCTGAAATCGGACGTAAGGTTCTTGAGCGTCTTGCAACAGAATTAACGGACGTTGCAAGCATTGAGACACGCCCGAAAATGGAAGGTCGCAGTATGTTCTTAATACTTGCGCCGAAAGCTGAAGACAAGAAGTAGTCGCACAACAGCAAAGGAGGAAGTACTCATGCCAAAAATGAAAACTCACCGCGGTGCTGCAAAGCGCTTTAAGCGTACAGGAACTGGGAAGCTCAAGCGTGGTCATGCTAACACAAGTCACCTTGCAGCTGCTAAGTCTGAAAAGCAAAAGCGTCATCTAAGCAAACAAGCCGTTATGGATAAGAGCGATCAGTCTCGTATTGAGCAGTTGCTCCCTTACAAAAAATAAGTTATTTTCGTAAACTGAGGAGGGATTGACGATGCCTAGAGTTAAAGGTGGAACAGTCACACGTCGTCGTCGTAAAAAGATATTAAAGCTTGCTAAAGGTTATTACGGTTCCAAACATGCGTTGTTCCGCACAGCGAAACAACAAGTAATCAAATCAGGACAATACGCTTATCGTGACCGTCGTAATCGTAAGCGTGAGTTCCGTAAACTTTGGATCGCTCGTATTAATGCCGCTGCACGTCTAAACGGTCTTTCTTACAGCCGTTTAATGCACGGTCTTAAGCTTGCTGAAATCAACATCAACCGTAAGATGCTTGCTGATCTTGCTGTTAACGACAAAGACGCTTTTACTGCACTTGCAGACAAAGCAAAAGCTCAATTGTCATAATGAATGAACCCCTTGTGCATTGCACAGGGGGTTTTTTTTAGTATAGAGTATAGAGATCAGCGCAATACAATAACGCCCACACTAATGAAAGTGTGGGCGTTATTACTATTTCTTTGATACGAAAAAACCTACAATACCACCGAGAATTGCTGGAACGAGCCAACCAAATCCGAGGTCGCTTAATGGTAGCATAGAAGTTAAAGATACAATTGATTCTGGAAGTAACCCTGCCTCTTTCAAGCCATCTGTTGTACTGATAAGTGCAGTCATAATGATTACACCTCTATAAACGCTTTGACGTCCGCCGAACAGTCGGTCTGTAAACGCTAAAGCGATCAGTGCGATGATGATAGGATAGATAAACACGAGTACAGGTAGTGAAAATGCAATGAGTTGGTTAAGGCCCATGTTCGCGATCAGCGCACTGAACACCGTGAAGATGAGTACGAAACTTTTATATGAAATTTGAGGGAACCAACCATTAAAGTACGTTGAGCACGATGAGATCAGACCGACAGCAGTTGGGACACAAGCAAGGATTATCGTAATGGCGAGAATGACGTTTCCGCTTACTCCAAAGTACTCAAAAGCAGTGAGTTGCAATATCTGTCCACCGTTTTCTTGTGTACCGACGGCCGTTTCGCTGACAGCACCTAGATACCCAAGGCCAGTGTAAATTACCGCCAATAGTCCACCGGCAATTAAGCTTGCTTTAATGGTTACAGATCGGATGACCGTCTGATCGCTAATTCCTTGTGATTTAATCGTTTGTAAAACGAGAATTCCAAAAACAAATGCGGCAATCGTGTCCATCGTTAAGTACCCTTCGGTAAACCCAGAGAAAAATGCCAAGCTACTGTATTCCTCAGATGGCGCTGAAAATGTACCGAGTGGTCCAAAAATCGTTCGAGCTAATACGACCGCTAAAACGAACAATAAGATTGGGGTAATAATTTTCCCGATTCGATCGATGAATTTGCCTGGTGAGGCAGCTAGCCAATAGACAAACGCAAAATAGACAATTGTAAAAATAACGAGTGCAAGGCTCGTAACATTGTCTAAAAAGGGCGTTAAACCGACTTCAAAAGAAACAGTAGCTGTTCTTGGAACAGCGAATAAAGGTCCAATTGTCAAAAATGTTAGAGCAGTAAATGCAGTCGCAAAAATAGGGTGTACACGTTTACTAATCGCTTCAGCATCGTCTTTACCTGTATAGATGATTGCAATAACTCCAAGTACAGGCAAGCCAACTCCAGAAATCAAAAACCCAATAATTGCTGGCCAAAGTTGATCACCAGCTTCTTGTCCAAGTAACGGTGGAAAAATAAGGTTCCCTGCCCCAAAGAACAGAGAGAACAACATAAGCCCGATTAAGATCGTTTGCTTTGTTGATGATTGTGATGCTGACATAAGTATGTAATGCTCCTCTTTACAGTGATAAAGTCTAATGGAAACTATTCTATCATACAAAATGTCCCTTTCAAAACTTTTAGACAAGTGAAGCGCTTTCTTTTTTGTGGGAAAATGTGGAGAAGCAAAGGATGTCAGACAGACCCCTTTGCTTCTCGAGTTTTCTTGCGTTGCATGAGTTGTTTAATAGGGCTACGCCATTCCACTTGTGCATGTGAATAACGTTGCTTTACTTCCGATTCAAGATATAAGAAGTCTTCATATCCAAGCCCTTCAATTCTCTCTGTCCGCTTCGGGTCCATAACGACTCGAACGACTTCGAAGCTAGATTCAGCTACACTTACATACTTCTCTCCTTCAAACATAACCCCTCGGTACGTAATTAAGAAATTCTTTCGAACGTCGTCAGGGTCATCATAAAAATAAAACTCTTGCCGTTTATGGGCGACTTCAAGCTTGCGTGTAGAATTCGTAGCATAACGGTAAACAGAGTAGGCTAGAATAAATAAGGCCGCAGCTAAAAATGCGTAGAGTAGTAACGACATGATGCGCCCTCCAATCGATACAGGTTTACGTATATATACGTTGAACCTTAAGAAAACGTTTCATTACAAGTTACAATTAATATTCCACAACTTGTTGCACATCAAACATTTTAAAACGAGTGTAAGAAACGATGGATTGAGTATACCATCAATTGTCGGTATACTAGATGTATTGTACTAGAATGGAGGAATATGGAATGGTCAAGTTAACAGAGACGCAACAAATGCTCAAAGACTTAACAGATGCAAACGGTGTACCAGGCAACGAGCAAGAAGCACGTGACATCATGAATCAATACATAAGCCTTATGCCGATGAAGTAACGACGGACAACTTAGGTAGTTTAATTGCTAAGAAGGTCGGTAAAGCAGGGGGACCGAAAGTGATGGTTGCGGGTCACCTTGATGAAATCGGCTTTATGATTACACAAATTGATGATCGTGGGTTTTTGAAATTTCAACCTTTAGGCGGTTGGTGGGAGCAAGTGATGCTCGCTCAACGAGTAACGGTCATGACGAACAAAGGAAACATCACAGGGGTAATCGGCTCTAAGCCCCACACATTTTACCTGCTGACCAACGTAAGAAAATGGTCGAGAAAAAAGACATGTTCATTGATATTGGTGCAAGTAACCGCGAAGAAGCGGAGTCATTTGGCGTACGTCCAGGAGATTCTGTCGTACCAGTCTGTGACTTTACCGTCATGAACAACGAGAAGCTATTAATGGCAAAAGCTTGGGACAACCGAATTGGATGTGCAATTGCGATTGAAGTGTTAAAGCAACTTAAAGATAGCGATCATCCAAATGAAGTGTACGGAGTTGGAACCGTTCAAGAAGAAGTTGGTTTACGCGGTGCAAAAACGTCATCTCAAGCGATTGAGCCAGATATTGGTTTTAGTGTGGACGTTGGGATTGCAGGCGATACACCAGGTGTATCGAAGGCAGAAGCACAAGCAGAAATCGGGAAAGGTCCACAAATTCTCGTTTATGACGCTTCATTAATCTCTCATAAAGGTCTTCGAGAGCTTGTCGTTGATACGGCTGATGCTGAGAATATTCCTTATCAATACGATGCGATGGCTGCAGGAGGGACAGATGGCGGTGCAATTCAACTAACGGCTAATGGTGTTCCGGCACTTTCAATCTGTATTCCGACACGTTACATTCATACGCATGCAGGCATTTTAAATCAAGATGACTTTGATAATGCAGTTAAATTAATTGTAGCTGTCATTAAGAAGCTCGACGCTGAAACTGTTAAAACGCTAACATTCAAGTAAAAAAAACACCCCATTTGGGGTGTTTTCCCGTTTTATTTCACACCTGTTGAAATCTGTTCAACAATTTGTTGCTTAGCTGAATCATCAACTTCGTTCCAATAGACTTCAAATAAAACGCCTAACCCAGGAAGCATTTTCTCTTCGCCGCTAGAAATGGCATCGGTAATGGTTGCTTCAATTTGTGTTGCGTCACTTCCAGAAACGTTGTCTAAAATTGCATGTCGTAAATTTAATCCCATTATAGATCCTCCTTCAGTCATTGCAGGTTTCATTATAGGATGAGGTGAACGAGGGAATCTTATACATCATCGAAAGAGGTGAGTACGTTGATTATGTCAGCGAGCAATCCTAAAATTAAGCAAATCAAGAAATTACAGCAAAAAAAGTACCGTCAAAAAGAGCAACGATTCCTCGTTGAAGGACCGCACCTTGTGGAAGAAGCAATTAAGGCAGGTCGCGCTGATTCATTGCTGCAAAGTGAAAGTGCAAAACCACTAGCAATAGAAACGGCGATGGAGCCACTCCTTGTGAGTGATGAAGTAATGAAAGGAATCAGTGCGACAAAAACATCACAAGGCTGGCTGGCGGTTTGCAAGTTGCCAGACGAAAGCCTCCCAACTGAAGGGAACGTATTGTTCATTGATGGTGTACAAGACCCTGGGAATCTCGGTACGATCATTCGCACAGCTGAGGCTGCTGCTATTGCTGGAATCATTATTAGTGAAGAGACGGTCGACCCGTATAATGACAAAGTTATTCGCTCAACTCAAGGAGCCATTTTTCATCTTCCGATTGTTCGTGCCGATTTACGTGAGCAAATGATCGCACAACAACAAGCTGGAAAAGTGATCATCGGAACAGCAATGAAAGGTCATCATTACCGGGAGATTGATCTTGAGAGTCGTGACTTCGGTTTGCTAGTTGGTAATGAAGGAGCTGGAGTTTCTAATGAATTACTCGCGCTTACTGATGAGAATGTTACGATCCCGATTGTTGGTCAGTCAGAATCATTGAATGTTGCGGTTGCAACAGCCATCCTTATTTATCAATGGTCGAACTTATAATAGGAGGAATTTCAATGGTTTTCTCAAATGATGCCCTTCAAAATGAACATATCGTTGTAACAGGTGCGACAGGTGGAATCGGTTACGAGACCGCCATACTCGTAGCTAAATTAGGGGCTTCAGTAACAGTTACTGGTCGCAATGAAAAAAAGCTAAAATTACTCGGTGAAGAACTTCGAAAGCATACGGAAAACTATTTCGTCAAACGTACAGACATAGCGGTTGAAGAAGAACGTCAAGGCATCGTAAGTACTGCTGAAGAAAAGCTAGGTCCGATCACAGGGCTTGTTAATGCTGCAGGGATTGCTGGCAATTATACCGTTGAAGAAGTTACAGCAGAGCAATTACACGACTTTATGGAGTTAAATTACGTATCACTAGTCATGTTAAGTAAGCTCGTGTACCGTTCCATGAAAGCGAACAAAAAAGGTGCAATCGTAAACGTCTCTTCGCTTTCTGGATTACGGGGAACGTATGCTAACACGGCGTATTCTGCAAGTAAGTTTGCGGTGATTGGTTTTACGCAATCGTTTGCATTAGAAGCTATTGAATACGGTGTTCGTGTGAATGCTGTTGCACCTGGAATTGTGGATACAGAAATGGGAAGAGCGGTTATTGAACGTAAAGCCGCACAACAGGGCCGTACGTATTCAGAACAAAAGCAACGTACCGAAGATACCTATCCGACACAAAAGTTAATCACGCCACAAGAAGTCGCCCGCACCATCGTTTACTTGTTAACGGATGCTACAAAGAGCATCGTTGGCGAAACCGTGAAGATTAGTAGCGGAAGTTTAATGAGGTAAACATGATTTGTTAACCGCCCCTCTTGCAAGTGCAACAAAAACCCTCTATACTATACTGCAACTGAACATGATTCAACACGTTGATAGAGAGTAGTAAAGTGAACACTGACTGACAGGAAGGAAAGACCATCGATTGGAAGTCTTTCTCTTTAAAGATCACTTGAATTCACTCTGGAGTTGGCACCGGTCACAAGGTGTCCCGGTTGACTACCGTTATGAGTTCATAAGTGATTGGTTCGTTCGTGAGAGCTGATAACAAGGGTGGTACCGCGAAACCTTCGTCCCTTTTTGGGCGAAGTTTTTTGCGTTCAATTACGATGTTGAAGCAAGGAATAAAGGAGGAGCACGATGATTGATCGATTAGAAGAGTTAAAGCTTGAGGCTCAAAGCGCTGTAACAAGCAGTCAAGACAAAAAAGAACTTGAACAAGTACGTATTAATTATCTTGGTAAAAAAGGACCCATCACTGAAGTACTAAGAGGGATGGGCAAGCTTTCAGCAGAAGAACGTCCTGTCGTTGGTCAAAAAGCCAATGAAGTGCGCGAAGCAATTCAAGCATCCATCGACAGCAAACAAGCATTTTTCGAAGAAGCAGAACTGCAAGAGAAACTTTCAGCAGAAAAAATTGATGTGACGTTACCCGGCAAGAAAGTCGAAGCTGGATCCCCGCATCCCCTAACTGCAGTCGTTGAGCAGATTGAAGATATTTTTGTAGGACTCGGGTTTGAAGTCACAGAAGGTCCTGAAGTGGAGCTAGATTACTATAACTTTGAAATGATGAACTTGCCTGCAGACCACCCTGCACGCGACATGCAAGATTCATTTTATGTATCAGAAGATACGCTTTTACGTACACAAACGTCTCCGGTACAAGCGAGAACGTTGCAAGCAGCCAAAGGTGAAGGGCCGGTTCGAATTATTTGTCCAGGTAAAGTTTATCGTCGTGATGAAGATGATGCGACGCACTCTCATCAGTTTATGCAAATCGAAGGTTTGTACGTAGACAAACACGTGCGAATGAGTGACTTAAAAGGCGTATTTGATACGTTTGTTAAAGAATATTTCGGCAGTGATCGTGCCATTCGTTTACGTCCAAGTTACTTCCCGTTTACAGAGCCATCGGCTGAGATTGACGTGAACTGTGGCGTATGTGGTGGTGATGGTTGCCGCGTATGTAAGCAGTCCGGTTGGATTGAAGTACTCGGTTCTGGAATGGTTCACCCACGAGTTCTTGAAATGAATGGGTTTGACCCAGACGTCTATTCAGGCTTTGCATTCGGAATGGGCGTGGAACGCTTTGCGATGCTAAAGTATGGCATTGATGATATTCGTCATTTCTACACGAACGATACGAGATTCTTATCACAATTCAAACACGTTTAATCGATAAAGAAAGAAGGTGAAGGGAACATGCTCGTTTCCTATCAATGGTTGCAAGATTATGTGGATCTTTCAGGAGTATCTCCTGAAGAAGTAGCGGAACTTCTTACTCGCGGCGGGTTAGAAGTGGATCATATTCATCGTTATCATGACGGCATGGACGGTGTTGTTGTCGGTAAAATTACGGACTCAGGACCTCATCCAGACGCAGACAAATTAACGATTTGCCAAGTTGACTTAGGTAATCAATCATCACAAATCATTTGTGGTGCGACAAATGCCCCGAAAGCAAGCAAAGTTGTGGTTGCGAAGCCAGGCACGGTACTTCCAGGTAACCGTGTTATTGAAGCAACAGAAATTCGTGGTCAAAAATCTGAAGGTATGATTTGTGCATTAGATGAGCTCGGGGTAAGCGAAAACCTTGTTTCGAAAGAACAACAAGATTTAATTATCGAGCTGCCAGACGATGCTGAAGTTGGCAGTGATGCCCTTGAATATCTTGGGTTGAACGATGTTGTTCTAGAGATTGACTTAACACCCAATCGTTCCGATGCACTAAGTATGCTAGGGGTCGCTTATGACATCTCAGCGTTACTAGATCGTCCGATTAAAGTGCCTGAAATTGAACACGGTGCCGTTCGCAAAAATGCGATCGATCAAGTGAGTGTGACGGTTGAAGCTGGAGTAGATGTTCCGTATTACGGAGCAAAGATTATTAATAAAGTAACGATTGCTCCGTCACCATTATGGATGCAAATGCGTCTCGTTGCAGCAGGGATGCGTCCTGTAAACAACGTCGTTGATATTACAAACTATGTAATGCTTGAAACGGGTCAACCGCTTCATGCGTTTGATTATGACCGTTTTGGTTCAAAGGAAATCGTTACTCGCAGAGCGTATGCGGGCGAAACGATGACGACGTTAGATGAGCAAGTACGCACATTGAATGAAGAAGACATTGTGATTACAAACGGTCACACACCTACAGCACTCGCGGGTGTGATGGGTGGAGCAAGTTGTGAAGTCATTGAAACGACAGAGAATATCTTATTAGAAGCAGCCCAATTTGATTCGGTTCGTGTTCGCAATACAGCCAAACGAACGAACTTACGTAGTGAGTCAAGTACACGTTTTGAAAAAGGGTTGGATGCACAAGGGACAGTTCAAGCTGCTGAACGTGCGGCCTATTTATTAGAGAAGTATGCGGGTGGCGCTGTTCTAAACGGGATTGTCGAGTCTGGAGAAATGCCAGTCTTCGAACAAGAAGTTGAGCTAAGTTTAGGCGCGGTCAACACGAGACTTGGAACAGAACTTGACCAAAAAGAAACAGAAGAAATTTTGTATCGTCTCGGTTTTGGTGTTGAAGATTTAGGGGATCGTTGGAGAATTTCAATTCCTTCAAGACGTTTAGACATTAACATTCAAGAGGATTTGATTGAAGAAATCGCAAGAATTTACGGTTATGATCGAATTCCGACGACGTATCCAGTTAGTGAGCGAAGCGCGGGTCGTCTATCGAATACACAAAAGCTCAAACGAAAAGCGCGTCGCTTCCTTGAAGGAGCAGGGCTAGAAGAAGCAATTACGTATTCGTTGACGAGCGAAGAAAAATCGAAACGTTTCCGACTTGATGAGTTTAGCGATGACGTACGCGTTTTAATGCCGATGAGCGAAGAGCGTAAAGTTCTACGTCAAAGTCTATTACTGCAGTTGCTTGATAGCATAAGTTACAACAAAAACCGTCAAAACAACGACCTTGCGTTGTTTGAAATGGGAGCGGTGTTCTTACCAAACCCAGGAGAGAAGCTTCCTTCTGAGCTTTGGCATATCGCAGGAGCATTTAGTGGCAATTGGACAGCTGCTGCTTGGAATAAAACAGCAGAACCTGTTGATTTCTATACAGCTAAAGGCATTGTGGAAGGGTTATTAGAACAATTAGGATTAAATGAAGGTGTGACTTACCGAGTCGCTAAACGTGAACAACTTCACCCAGGACAAAGTGCAGATGTGCTCGTGAACGGGCAGGTTGTCGGCTTTATCGGTCAACTTCATCCGACATTTGCAACGCGTGAAGGACTGCCTGTAACGTATGTGTTTGAACTTCGTGGTGAGGCGCTTTTAACGGAACAAGACAAAACGATGCGTTACGATCCGCTTCCACGTTTCCCAGCAATCAAACGTGACTTTGCAGTCGTTGTTGATGCGCAAATTGCAGCATCTGAAGTACAACACGTAATCTATGAAGCAGCAGGCGCGTGGGTGAAAGATGTCACTCTCTTTGACGTTTATGAAGGTGAACATCTAGAACCTGGCAAGAAATCTCTTGCGTATTCAGTGACGTTCTTAAATAAAGAACGAACGTTAGTGGATGAAGAGATTGCAAACGTTCATGAGACGATCGTTGAACGCCTGCAATCGAAGCTCGGTGCAAGTCTACGAGGCTAATTATAAGTTAGAAAGCAATCGTTGCCGTCGAACGGTGGCGATTGCTTTTTGTTATGTGTAACCGAAAGGGCTCGAACATCGTAAACATTAAGGAGATGACATTTTCTTCTCTGTCTGATTTTGGTATGATGAAGCATAGGACTGACAAGTTTCGGATTCACAAGGCATCACGGTGTGGTGTTTGGAGGAGGCGTAAAAAGTGACGGGGAAAAAAAGAACAACGGTTACGATTTATGGACATCAGTATACGATTGTTAGTGACGAGTCAGAGACGCATGTCCAAGAGGTTTCACAGCACGTACATCAAAAGATGAAAGAAATGAAAAAGGTCAACCCTTTTATAGATACGTCAAGACTTGCAGTGCTAGCGGCAGTGAACATCGCCGATGATTATTTGAAGCTAAAAAAAGAACTGGAATTACAAACAAAAAAAGAGGATTAATCGATGTTAAGTTTACTATTATTACTACTACTCATTACGAACTTTTTTATTGGGTTACGCAGAGGGTTCATCTTGCAATTGTTTCACCTTGTAAGTTTCTTCGGATCTCTAATCGTTGCGTACTTGTTTTACCAAGATATTGCTGAATACTTACGACTTTGGTTGCCTTACCCGCAATTTCTAGACAACCCTGACAATATGTTAATTTCAGCATTTAACTTTGAAGCTGTCTATTATAATGGCATCTCGTTTGCGCTTCTGTTTTTTGCAACGAGGATTCTACTTCATATTCTTGCATCGATGCTAGATTTCGTGAGCCATTTGCCAATCCTTCGTTCCATTAATCGTTTGCTAGGTGCCGTTCTCGGGTTTATTGAAGCGTATCTTTTAATATTCGTTTTGTTAATTGTCGCTGCGTTACTCCCAGTTGACGCTATTCAAGAAGCAATTGCCAACTCATCGATTGCTAGATTAATGATTGAACAAACCCCGTTTTTATCGGATTGGTTAAAGACGTTGTGGATATCCCCGATTGAACAGAGTTAAGGAGTGACAAGATGGATAAAAAAGCGGTCATTAAGACATTAGAAACGATTGCCGTTTATATGGAAATCGCAGGTGAGAATCCATTCAAAACGTCTGCATACCGAAAAGCTGCCCAAGCGTTAGAGCGTGAAGAGCGTACGCTAGATGAAATTGAAAAGCCAGAGAATTTGACAGGGATCGGCAAAGGAACAGCGAGCGTCATTACTGAACTTAAAGAAACCGGTGAAACTGCTGTTTTAAATGACTTAAAAGAGCGAGTTCCAGCAGACCTCCCCTCACTTTTGCAACTGCCGAGCCTTGGCGGTAAAAAGATTAATAAGCTTTACAAAGAACTCGGTATTACCGATGTAGATACACTTAAACTAGCTTGTGAGCAAGGACAAGTCCAAGCGTTAGCAGGCTTTGGTAAGAAAAGCGAAGAGAAGATTCTCGCAGCACTTGAAGAAGTAGGAAAGCGGCCAGACCGACTGCCAGTTGCGTTTATGCTAGACGTTGCGGATCAGGTGGAAGAAGAGCTCTGTTCGTTTACAGGCATTACACGCTTTGAAAGAGCAGGGAGTTTACGAAGAGTAAAAGAAACGATTCGTGATGCTGATTATGTGATTAGCACGACTGAACCGGACGTTGTACGTGAGCAATTAAGGTCACTTCGTGACACGTTTGAAGTCATTGCAGATGGGGATACGAAAGTATCGTTAACGCTTGAAAAAGAGTATCGTGTAAATGTTGATTTTAGACTCGTTAATGATGAAGAGTTCGCAACAGCGCTACACCATTTTACAGGTTCTAAAGATCATCACTTACTCATGCGAAAACGTGCGAAAGATCTAGGGCAAAAGATCAACGAGTACGGTGTAGAAGACTTGAATGAAGAAAAGCTGCATCAATTCGAGACAGAAGAACAATTTTTTCACCACTTCGATCTTCATTACATTCCTCCAGAAGCTCGAGAAGGAACAATTGAATTAGATTGGTTTAAGGAAGACCGCCCGCTCATTGAAGAACGTGATATTGTAAGTGATCTTCACATGCATACGGTCTGGAGCGATGGTGCTAATTCAATTAAAGAAATGGCTTTAGCAGCTCGAGATCAAGGGTATGGCTACATTGTTATTACCGATCACTCGAAGTATTTACAAGTTGCGAACGGTTTAACAGAGGAACGTCTACTACGACAAATCGAAGAAATAAAAGCGGTCAACGAAGAAGTAGACGGCATTCACATTTTCGCAGGTACAGAAATGGATATTAAACCAGATGGAACGCTTGATTTCGATGACGAGATCTTGTCTCAACTCGATTTCGTAATTGCGAGTATCCACTCTTCGTTCCAGCAATCCCAAGAAACGTTGCATGAGCGATTAGACAGCGCATTGAACAATCCGTATGTCCATTTAATTGCCCATCCAACGGGACGAATTATCGGTCAACGTCCAGGGTACGATGTCGATGTGGATTGGCTTATTGAACGTGCGAGCGAAACAAACACGGCACTTGAGCTAAATGCGAACCCTAATCGGCTCGATTTAACCGCGGATTCTTTACGAAAAGCACGTGACAAAGGGGTGCGGGTTGCAGTAAATACGGACGCCCACCGAAAAGAAATGCTCAACCATATGAGCGTTGGTGTTTCAACGTGTAAAAAAGCATTTCTCACACGAGAAGATGTGATTAACACGTATTCACTTGAACAATTTAAACAATACATCGGAGAAAAGCGGCGACGCTTTCAATAGATGAGGTGAACGGTCATTCAAAAGACGATGTTACACACATTAGAATATAAAAAAATGAAAGAACAGCTCCTCACTCACGTAAGTTCAGCACTCGGGCGAGAACGGGTTGAGCAATTAACACCAGAGAAAGACGCAAACGAAGTAAAACGCCTTCTCGATGAAACGTATGAAGCGACAGAAGTATTGCGCCTTCGCGGTCATGTGCCACTCGGTGGACTGCATGACATTCGCTTTGAAGTAAAACGAGCATCACTCGGAAGTGTGCTCGATGCAAAAGCGATTAATGAAACGGCAGATACGATTCGTGTAGGCAATCAATTAACCCTGTTCATGCAACGATTGTTTGAAGATGAAGAAGACATGCGACTACCGAATCTAAATGGAATGATCGAACAGATTCTGCCATTAAAAGAGTTGTACAATACGATCAGAAAAGCGATCAGTGAAGAAGGATACGTAATAGATAGTGCTAGCGCTGAACTACGTGCAGCAAGACAGCAAATTCGTACCTTTGAATCAACCGTACGTTCTAGACTTGAACAAATTATCCGTTCTAGTGACGCAGACACGAAGTTATCTGATCGAGTCGTAACGGTAAGAAATGATCGTTACGTGATACCGGTTAAAGCTGCGTATCGCCATAGTTACGGCGGGATCGTGCACGATCAATCTGCATCTGGACAAACCGTGTTCGTAGAGCCGCAATCGGTCGTAAACGCGAACAATCAGCTTCGTGAAGCACGCTTAAAAGAACGTAATGAGATTGAGAAGATTTTGCGTGAACTGTCACTTGAAGTTGGCGCAGAGTCAGCTGTTTTACTCATTAACGTTGAGCAGTTAGCGACGATTGATTTCACATTTGCAAAAGCTAAGTACGCCAAAAGCATTGCGGCGATTAAACCGAAGATTAATGAAGAGTATTACTTGCACTATCCAAAAGCAAGACATCCATTACTCGATCAAGAAACGGTCGTTCCAACTGATTTAACGCTCGGTCGAGAGTACACATCACTCGTGATTACTGGACCGAATACAGGTGGAAAGACGGTTGCATTAAAGACGACGGGCTTACTCACATTAATGGCACAATCAGGATTGTTTTTACCAACGGATGAAGGTGCGGAGGCGACTGTGTTTGATTCGATTCATGCAGATATCGGTGATGAGCAGTCGATTGAACAAAACTTAAGTACGTTTTCGTCGCATATGACGAATATCGTGTCCATATTAAAGAGTGTTGACCATCGTAGTCTCGTTCTCTTTGATGAGCTCGGTGCCGGTACGGACCCACAAGAAGGTGCAGCGCTTGCAGTTTCGATTTTAGATGAAGTGCATGCAAGAGGGGCGCGTACTGTGGCGACAACCCACTATACAGAGCTTAAAGGTTATGCGTATAACCGTACAGGAGTTATGAATGCAAGCGTGGAGTTCGACGTGGCATCACTTAGCCCGACGTACCGTTTGTTGATTGGGATCCCTGGTCGAAGTAACGCCTTTGCCATTTCCCGTCGATTAGGTTTAGATGAATTCTTAATTGAGGCAGCAGAAAAGGAACTAACTGCCGATACGAAGCAAGCTGAGCAGATGATTACGTCGCTTGAAGACCAGCAACAAGTCGCTCAAGTAGCGAAAGAAGAAGCTGACGAATTAAGACAATCTGCTGAGAAACTTCATGAAGAGCTTGAAGAAGCATTCAACGATCTTGAACGCAAAAAAGAACGCATCTTAAAAGAGGCGGAAGAAAAAGCAGCGGAAGAAGTTGAACTTGCTAAACTGCAAGCAGAGGAGATTATTGGCCATCTACGCGAACTTCAAAAGCAAGGCTCTACGATTAAAGAGCATGAACTAATTGATGCGAAGAAAGGTTTAGAAGATGCAGCTCCGAAGCTTACGAAGAAACAAAAGCAAGTGAAACGCAAAGCACAAAAGGCGGCATCATTTATCGACGGTGAAGAAGTGTTTGTTCAACGCTTTAATCAAAAAGGACAAATTCTTGAAAAGGTATCTGATAAAGAGTACCTCGTACAAATCGGTATTATGAAAATGACTGTAACGGTCGAAGACTCCAAAAAACCGAACAACCGAAACAAAAGGAATTGCGTCCTGTAACACGCGTTCAGACGAGTGGCAGTACCGTGAAGCCAGAGCTCGATCTTCGAGGAGAGCGGTATGAGAATGCCTTGTCTCGCTTAGAGAAGTATTTGGATGAAGCAGTGCTTGCAGGTTATCCAACAGTCCATATTATTCATGGAAAAGGGACAGGAGCACTTCGAAAAGGGGTTAAGCAATACCTTGCAAAACACCCAAGTGTTAAGTCAACACGTGACGGAGGCATGAACGAAGGTGGAATCGGCAATACCGTTGCGGATCTAAAGTAAGAAAGGGTCATGTTCATGGCAGCATGGATGGAAATGACGTGGGTAATGATTATTGCTCAATACAGCGTCACAATACTCGCATTGATTGTATTTATGGTCGTTTTTGAATGGATTACCCCGTATAAAAACTGGGAATCGATTCGATCAGGGAATGTAGCTGTTGCGATGGCAACAGGTGGGAAAATTCTAGGTGTCACGAATATTTTTCGGTTTTCAATCGAAAATAACGATACGCTTTTGCAAATGCTCATGTGGGGAAGCTTTGGATTTGTTTTACTCGTTGCCGGCTATTTAATCTTTGAATTTTTAACGCCGTTTCTAAAAGTCGATGAACAGATCGCTTCAGACAATCGCGCTGTAGGTTTATTATCGTTGATTCTTTCATTCGGGTTGTCCTATGTAATCGGTGCAGGAATTACGAACTCATAGGGGGAAGTATGGAGAAACTTTGGAAGATCCTCGTTGTTTGCTGTGTCGGCTTTATGTTGGCAGGGTTTATATATTTAATTGTAGCGACGTAATAAAGATGTTTTTACCCACTCGAATGGTGACGTTCGAGTGGGTTTTTTATATTAGAAATCGAGTCTTTTGATTGATGTCATTCGTCATAGATGATCCGTAAATAAACATGACCTACATGTAAAAAATCAGTTACGAATAGGACATGCTATACATGAAATATTCATAATACACTTAATAATGATAGCGTTTTCAGATGAAAAATGTAGACTATATGTATGACTATTTCAAGGAGGCCAACGATGACACAAGAACAAATTGCGCACAACTGGTTTCAGTATTATCCTAAGGATGTTGCACAAAGTTATCGCTATTCCGAGAAGGCTTTATCTGATTATTTAGGTGAAGTAGCAGAGAGGAATCCAGATGAAAAGGCCGTTCAATTTATGGGGACGAATGTTACCTATAAAGAGGTTTATGATCAGGCCAGACGTTTTGCAAACGCTCTGCAATCCAAAGGAGTAGTAAAGGGCGACCGAGTGGCGATCATGCTCGCGAACACACCGCAGTCGGTGATTTGTTATTATGGCGCGATGCTTGCGGGCGCTGTTGTTGTTCAAACAAATCCATTGTATGTGGAGCGAGAAATTGAACATCAGATGGTTGACTCTGGTGCGAAAGTACTCGTTTGTTTAGACATGGTATTTCCTCGTGTTCAAAAAGTAAGAAACAACACGCAACTTGAGCATGTGTTTGTCACATTCATCAAAGATTATCTGCCGTTTCCGAAGAATCTAATTTATCCATTTATTCAAAAGAAAAACCTCGGGATGAAGATTGAAGTTGATTATGATGAACAAACACATAATTTGAAACAAGCGCTTGAAGCAACAACGAATAAGTACAAGAAAGTCGACATCTCACCACAAGAAGATTTGGCGTTAATTCAATACACGGGTGGAACAACTGGCACACCTAAAGGTGTTATGTTAACCCATTACAATCTTGTCGTTAATACAGAGCAATGTACGAAATGGACATATCGTTCTGATGATCCTAACCCACATGAGAAAGTGTTAGCCGTGCTACCCTTTTTCCACGTGTATGGAATGACGGTCGCATTGAACCTAGCTGTAATGAATGGCTATACGCTCGTTATTTTGCCAAAATTCGACCCGAAGCAAGTATTACAAACGATCGAAAAGCACAAAGTGACGCTTTTCCCAGGTGCACCAACGATGTACACAGCGCTCGTTAATCACCCTGATATCGATAAACATGATCTTTCATCGATTAAAGTCTGTCTAAGTGGTGCAGCGCCTTTACCTAAAGAAATTCAAAAGAAATTCGAAGAGAAAACAAAAGGACGCTTAATCGAAGGGTACGGTTTAACTGAGACGGCTCCAGTTGCAGCCTCAAACCCAATTTGGGAAAATCGCAGAAATGGAAGCATCGGTTTACCGTGGCCAGATACTGAACTTGCAATTTTAGATAGTGAGACCGGTGAATTTCTAGAAACAGATCAAGTCGGAGAAATTATCATTCGAGGTCCACAAGTGATGCAAGGGTATTGGAAGCGCGAAGAAGCGACTAAAGCCGTTTTCCATGAAGATTGGTTTAAAAGCGGTGATATGGGATACCAAGATAAAGATGGCTATTTTTACATTGTTGACCGTAAGAAAGATATGATTATCGCAGGTGGGTTTAACATCTATCCTCGCGAAGTAGAAGAAGTGTTGTATGAGCACGACGCGATCCTAGAATGCGCTGTTGTTGGTGTTCCAGATGAATACCGAGGCGAGACGGTCAAAGCGTTTGTGGTCACAAAAACTGGAAAAGAAGTAACTGAAGAAACATTAGAGTCATTTTGTCGAGAAAGACTTGCTGCCTATAAAATCCCACGTATTTATGAGTTCCGTAACGAACTACCAAAAACACTGGTTGGAAAAGTGTTAAGACGTGTGTTAGTTGAAGAAGAGCAGAAAAAAGCAGAAGAAGCTTTATTGTCTCAAAAAGAAAACTAAAACTAGTGGCAGCAGTCCGGTAAGCTTCATCCGGACTGTGATCTTTGTTTATACGATTGACAAGCAATCGCACATTCAGTAAAATTTATGAATGAGTAATCATTCATAATTGTTGGACATAAGGGAGTAGCCGCACATGGCAGTAGATAAACGAAATTCTGAGAAGTACCACTTGATTATTGATGCAGCAGTGACAGTTATTGCAAAACACGGCTACCATCATGCGCAAGTCTCCAAAATTGCAAAAGAAGCGGGAGTTGCAGACGGAACGATTTATCTTTATTTCAAAAACAAAGAAGACATTCTCATTTCGTTGTTTCGCTTGAAAATGGGAACGTTTATAACAACGATTGAAAAGCGTCTTGAAACGTGTTTTGATGCAAAAGAAAAGCTACGATACCTTGTCGAAATGCATTTGTCGCAACTTGCAGAACAACCGGACCTTGCTGTTGTAACTCAGCTTGAACTTCGGCAATCTGCCCGCGAACTTCGTCTAAAAATAAACGATGTTCTGAAAGGGTATGTGCAAGTTATGGAGAATGTTATAGATGAAGGGAAAGCCGAAGGAATCTTTCAAGAGCAACTTGATACGAAGCTAGCTCGTCAGATGTTATTTGGTACGCTTGATGAAATTGTGACAAATTGGGTCATGAAAGAAGGAAAGTTTGACTTAGAGTCACTTTCACAAGAAACGTATCACATGCTCTTAACAGGCTTTCAGAAGTCATCATGATCGAGAGAGGAGCCTTTCAAATTATGATTGAAAAGAACAAACAAGGAGCGGTCTTGTGGTTAACCATTAAGCACCCTCCTGCAAATGCTTTGTCGACGAAAGTATTGAAATCTTTAGATGAAGCGATTACGGAAGCTGAAAACAATGAAAGCGTACGAGCCATCGTTTTGCACGGTGAAGGGCGTTTTTTTGTTGCAGGAGCTGACATTAAAGAGTTCCAAGGGAGCTCAGGTCAAGCACTTGCAGAAAATGGTCAATTATTGTTTAATAAGATTGAACAATTAAAAAAGCCAGTCATCGCTGCGATCCATGGGGCTGCTCTTGGTGGTGGTCTAGAATTAGCGATGGTCTGTACGATAAGAATCGCTACAGAAGATTGCAAATTAGGCTTACCAGAGACGAACCTCGGTTTGCTCCCTGCATACGGAGGTACACAACGGCTACCGAAGCTTGTAGGACCGCATAAGGCAACTGAAATGATGCTTACTGGCATTCCGATTACTGGTGTACAAGCACATCAGTGGGGACTAGTAAACGACGTTGCGAAAGATGAATCTGAGCTCCTAGAGAAAGCCGGCATTCTTGCCGATACGATTGCCAGCAAGAGCACAGTAACAACTTCACGCATTCTTGATCTCATTCAGCATGCTGCGAGTGGTCAATCTTTAGAAGAAGGCTTAAAGAAAGAAGCGAAATATTTTGATGAATGTTTCGATAGCGAAGATTCTAAAGAAGGCATTACAGCATTTCTAGAGAAGAGAAAGCCAGTATTTTCTAATCGTTAATTCTAAGGAGGAGGAAACCAGATGAACATTTTTGTGGTTATGAAACGTACATTCGATACGGAAGAAAAGGTAGAGATTAAAGACGGTCGTGTCGATGAGGAAGGTGCAGAATTTGTCATTAACCCTTATGACGAATATGCAATTGAAGAAGCCATTGTCCTTAAGGAAGCAAACGACGGTGAAGTTACCGTTGTCACTGTCGGAGACGAAGAGGCAGAGAAAGAGCTTCGCACAGCATTAGCAATGGGTGCAGATAAAGCTGTACTTCTTGATACAGAAGACCTTGATGATGAAGTTGATCATTATACGATTTCTGAAATGTTAGCGGCTTACTTCAAAAACCAAGAATTTGATATTATTCTAGGTGGAAATGTCGCTGTTGATGATGGCGCTGGACAAGTTGCCCCTCGACTTGCAGAGCTTCTTGATATCAACCAACTGACAACGATTACAAAACTTGATATTGATGGAACAAAAGCAACGGTTGAGCGTGACGTTGAAGGGGATGTTGAAGTTGTCGAAACAGAACTTCCACTTCTTGTAACGTGTCAACAAGGCTTAAACGAGCCACGTTACCCTTCATTACCAGGCATTATGAAAGCGAAGAAGAAACCGCTTGAGACGCTTGACCTTGATGATCTTGATTTAGATGAAGATGAGCTAGAAGCGAAAACAAAAACGGTCGACCGCTTTTTGCCACCAGAAAAGCAAGCAGGTAAGAAGCTTGACGGTGAACCAGCAGAACAAGTGGAAGAACTCATCAAATTGCTCAGAACCGAAGCAAAGGTCATATAAGGAGGAATTACAACATGTCTAAAAATGTACTCGTACTTGCAGAATCAAAAGATGGAGAACTACGTAACGTTTCCTTTGAAGTGATTGCAGCTGGAAAGAAAATTGCTGGAGAAGGTTCGGTAAAGGCACTTCTCGTCGGTGAAAGTGTTGCATCATTTAGTGAACAGCTTATTCAACAGGGAGCAGATGAAGTTCTTGTTGCTGAACATTCAGACTTGAAAACGTATACAACAGACGCGTATAAGCAAGTGTTGTTACAAGTAATTGAAAGTGAAAGTCCAGATGCGCTTTTAATTCCACACACGTCTTCTGGTAAGGACCTTGCGCCTCGTTTAGCTGCAAAGCTATCGTCAGGACTTGTCTCAGACGTAGTTGATATTGAAGAAGTTGGCGAAGAAGTGATTTTCACTCGTCCAATCTACTCTGGTAAAGCGTTTGAGAAGAAGAGCGTATCAAGTGGACTCGTCTTTGCAACCGTAAGACCGAACAACATTGCAGCGCTTGAAGTTGATTCTTCAAGAAGTGGTGAGACGAAAGAAGTTTCTGTAGATTTGAAAGACTTACGCACAGTCATCAAAGATATCGTGAAGAAGACGAGTGGTAAAGTCGATCTTGCGGAAGCGAAAGTCATCGTTGCTGGTGGTCGTGGAGTGAAGAGTGCAGATGGATTTAAGCCACTTGAAGAACTTGCAGACATTCTAGGTGGAGCAGTTGGTGCTTCACGTGGTGCTTGTGACGCTGAGTATTGTGACTACTCGTTACAAATCGGTCAAACAGGAAAAGTCGTTACACCTGAACTTTATATTGCTGTAGGTATTTCTGGTGCAATTCAGCATTTGGCAGGAATGAGTAACTCGAAAGTGATCGTTGCGATCAACAAAGATGAAGAAGCACCAATCTTTGATGTTGCAGATTACGGCCTTGTTGGAGACCTCTTCGACATTCTTCCGATCCTCACTGAAGAGTTTAAGAAAGTAAAAGCAGGAGCGTAACAACCTTAAACACACCAGATGTCATTTCTGGTGTGTTTTTTAATACCACTATTGACCAAATGAGCGCGTTCACGTATAAATGAAAAAGTACATCGAAGTGTAAGCAGATTATTTCTCACGAAGTTTTACGAATGCTATACTTACGGTGTGGAAAGATAGAAATGAAAGGGGATTATCACAATGGCAATTGTAAATGTTACGGATCAAGACTTTGCAGAGCAAACGTCCCAAGGCGTCGTACTTGCAGATTTTTGGGCACCATGGTGCGGACCTTGTAAAATGATTGCACCAGTACTTGAAGAAATTGACGGAGAGATGGGCGACAAAGTCAAAATCGCTAAGCTCGACGTTGATGACAACAAAGAAACTGCAGGAAAGTTTGGGGTTATGAGTATCCCAACATTGATGGTCTTTAAAGACGGCGAGCAAGTAGAACAAGTTGTAGGTTTCCAACCGAAAGAAGCACTTGTTGAATTGCTTCAAAAACATCTATAAAGTAGAAGAAAAAGCCTGATTCGCTTCAGGCTTTTTTTCTACTTTTCGGTGAAGGGGAGGTGTTCAAATGGACACTCTTAAAGAGAAACTTGCGGTTATTCCAGCCAAGCCCGGTTGCTATCTCATGAAAAATCGAAATGGCGCCATTATCTATGTCGGTAAAGCAAAAGTGCTAAAGAACCGAGTTCGCTCTTATTTCACAGGGAGCCATGATACGAAAACACAACGCCTCGTTAGTCAGATTGATGACTTTGAATATATTATTACGTCTTCAAACATTGAAGCGCTCATCTTAGAGATGAACTTAATTAAGAAGTATGAACCGAAGTACAACGTCTTACTTAAAGACGATAAATCATATCCGTATTTAAAAATAACGAATGAAGAACACCCTAGGCTCATTACGACGAGAAACGTCAAAAAAGACGGTGGCAAGTATTTTGGGCCGTATCCAAATGCCTTTGCAGCAAACGAAACGAAAAAGCTGCTCGACCGTTTGTATCCGCTGCGTAAATGTCGAACGTTACCAGATCGCGTTTGTTTGTATTATCATATTGGTCAATGTTTAGCGCCGTGTGAATTTGAAGTATCGCAAGCTCAAAATCAAGCGTTAACATCAGAAATTGGTCGTTTTCTTAACAACGGTCATAAAACGATCCGAAAAGAAATCGAGCAGAACATGCTTCAAGCATCAGAAGACTTGAATTTTGAGCGTGCAAAAGAGCTTCGGGATCAAATGCAACATATTGACGCGGTTATGGAAAAACAAAAAATGACAGAAGTTGATGGTGTTGATCGTGACGTATTTGCGTATTCATTCGATAAAGGATGGATGTGCGTTCAAGTCTTTTTCGTGCGACAAGGAAAATTAATTGAACGTGACGTTTCTATTTTTCCTTTTTATCAAGAACCAGAAGATGATTTCCTTTCGTTCCTCGGCCAGTTTTATTGGGAAGGTGCTCATATTAAACCCAAAGAAATTCTCATTCCAGATGTTGCGGGTTTTGAAGAAGTGGAACAAGTGCTTGAAACGACCGTACGTGTTCCGAAACGAGGAAAGAAAAAAGATCTTGTTGAACTTGCTGGCCAAAATGCTGATGAAGCACTTACTGCGAAGTTCCGCTTGTTAGAACGAGATGAAGAACGTACGGTTCGCGCGGTTGAGCATCTCGGTGAAGCGATGAATATCGATGCTCCATATCGAATCGAAGCATTTGACAACTCAAACATTCAAGGAACCGACCCAGTATCTGCGATGGTCGTCTTTGTAGACGGTAAGCCAGAAAAGAAAAATTACCGAAAATACCGTGTTCGTGACGTTGAAGGCCCAGATGATTATGCTTCAATGAAAGAAGTCATTCGTCGCCGTTATTTACGTTTGTTGCGTGAAGAAGCACCGATGCCCGACTTGATTCTCGTCGATGGTGGTAAAGGACAATTACGTGCAGCCATCTCTGTGTTGGAAGACGAATTAAACTTATCTTTGCCGGTTGCTGGCCTCGCAAAGGATAATAAGCACAAGACGTCACAACTACTTTTTGGTGAAGAAGCGACGGTCATTCCTTTAGCGAGAGACAGTCACGCCTTTTATTTGTTACAGCGAATTCAAGATGAAGTACACCGATTTGCGATTACGTTTCATCGTGACTCACGTGGGAAAAGTGTACAAAAGTCCGTTCTTGATGACGTGGAAGGTGTTGGAGATAAAAGGAAAAAGAAACTCTTTAAACACTTTGGTTCCATTAAGAAAATGAAAGAAGCAAAGCTTGAAGAGTTCACAAACCTTTCAATTCCAGAAAAAGTAGCACAAGAGATTATGACAAAATTACGAGAAAACTAAACCAGCCAAACGATCGGGTCGTCTGGCTGGTGTTCTCTAAATCTCTACATTAGATCCATATGTATATGTAAACGGAAGCGTCGACGCTTTCGCTCGAGGATTGCTTCGGCAGTTGTTTGATAGAGCAATTCATATTGGGCAGCAATAAATCCGGCTTCAATATGACGAGAGAAATTCTCGCGCTTTTCATCTTCAAAAAAATGCAAATCAAACGTCGTTGTTTTTTTGCCAGATTTCACAAGCTCTAGTCGTCCCCAACCTGCTTTGTCAAAAAATGCCGAAAGCTGTTCGATGTTTTCAAGAGGATACTTTCTCGCTAACAACTTGCCGCCGAGATAGAGGATGTCGTCTTGATCATCGTTAAGGAGCTCTGGTAGCAGTGCTTCTCGAAGTAATTCGTAGCCAAAATCTGTATATTTACGTACTTCCTCAGACAAAGAAATCTCCCCCAATTCAATTATCTATTATAAGCGTTTCACAAAAAGAAAACTACAGAAATGTAAAAATACCGCAAATGGTCGGAGATGAATGCGTTTTATCTGCTTTCTTGACGACTCTACCGTGTCAGAGTACAATAAATATGTCGGAAATATGAATGAACGGGACAACAGTTTAGTTAGTATGAAAACGCTTAGGTTTTGAATGCTGGTCAAACTGACGAGGGTTACATATTCGTTCCGTTTAATAGCATTTATTTTCATCGAATACTGGACGTAACACGGGGAGACAGTTTGCGCCGTGTTCGTGGAGTGCCATAGGGAGGGTTTTCATAGCGCATAGACAAGCAACAGATATGGATAGGATAGGTACTAGGAGCAAGGGTCAGCAAAAATAGAGGGGGAGCCTTATCGATGCCTCAGAATCAAGAGTTTTTTAACCGAAGACTACACTCGTTACTCGGGGTCATTCCAGTCGGTGTATTCTTAATTCAGCACTTTATCATTAACCATTTCGCGGTATACGGTGCAAGTTCGTTTAATGCCGCTGCACATTTTATGGAAAGTTTGCCTTTTCGCTATGCACTTGAAATTTTCGTGATCTTCTTACCACTTCTTTACCATGCGATTTACGGTTTATACATTGCATTTTTAGGTAAGAGCAACACGAGAAGATACGGATTCTTCCGTAACATTATGTTCATGTTACAACGAGTAACAGGTGTATTCCTTGTCATCTTTATCGCTTGGCACGTTTGGGAAACACGTGTTGCTGCTGCATTCGGTGCAGATGTCAACTATGACATGATGGCGGACATTTTAAGCAGTCCATTTATGCTTGTATTTTATATTGCGGGTGTATTAGCTGCTACATTCCACTTTGCAAACGGACTTTGGTCATTTGCAGTATCTTGGGGACTTACGGTTACACCAAGATCTCAGAAGATCATGACATACGTAAGTATTACAGTATTCTTAGTACTAAGTTACATTGGTATTCGCGCGATTATTGCGTTCTTAGATCCAGCTTTAGCTAACATGTAAAGGAGTCGGTGATTCATGAGCAACGGAAACATCATTGTTGTCGGTGGCGGTTTAGCCGGTCTAATGGCAACAATTAAAGCAGCGGAAGCAGGGAAGAATGTAGAATTATTCTCCCTCGTTCCGGTAAAACGTTCACATTCCGTTTGCGCTCAGGGTGGAATTAACGGTGCCGTTAATACAAAAGGTGAAGGAGACTCTCCGTGGGAACACTTTGATGATTCCGTGTACGGTGGAGACTTCCTTGCGAACCAACCCCCTGTAAAAGCAATGACAGATGCAGCACCAGGGATTATCCATCTATTAGACCGTATGGGAGTTATGTTTAACCGTACACCAGAAGGTCTTCTAGATTTCCGTCGTTTCGGTGGAACGCAACACCACCGTACAGCATATGCCGGTGCAACGACCGGACAACAGTTACTTTATGCACTTGATGAGCAAGTTCGTCGTTACGAAGTTCAAGGGCTTGTTAAGAAATATGAGAACTGGGAATTCACCTCAGCAGTAATGGACGACGAAGGTCGTTGTCGTGGAATTACTGCCCAGAACCTTGCGTCTATGGAAGTTCAAAGCTTCCGCGCGGATGCAACAATTATGGCAACGGGTGGACCAGGTATTATTTTCGGTAAATCAACGAACTCAATGATTAATACAGGTTTTGCAGCAGCGAAGCTTTATGAGCAAGGCGTTTACTATGCAAATGGTGAGTTTATTCAAATTCACCCGACAGCGATTCCAGGAGACGATAAGCTTCGTCTAATGAGTGAGTCTGCTCGTGGTGAAGGTGGACGCGTTTGGACGTACAAAGACGGTAAGCCTTGGTACTTCCTTGAAGAGAAATACCCAGCATACGGAAACCTTGTACCTCGTGATATTGCGACTCGTGAAATCTTCAACGTTTGTGTCGAGCAAAAGCTCGGTGTAAACGGAGAGAACATGGTTTACCTTGATCTTTCTCATAAGGATTCTCACGAACTTGATGTTAAGCTCGGTGGAATTATGGAGATTTATGAGAAGTTCATGGGTGATGACCCTCGTAAAGTTCCAATGAAGATCTTCCCAGCAGTTCACTATTCTATGGGTGGTATGTGGATTGATTACGATCAAATGACAAACATCCCTGGTCTTTTTGCTGCGGGTGAGTGTGACTACTCTCAACACGGCGCGAACCGTCTTGGAGCCAACTCACTTCTTTCTGCAATCTACGGTGGTATGGTTGCTGGACCGAAAGCCGTCGAATACATCGATGGACTTGAGAAATCAGCCGACGATCTTTCTTCTTCACTGTTTGATTCAGAAGCGAAGAAAGTGGAAGATGAGTATGAAGGCATCCTAAAAATGGACGGTAAAGAAAACGCGTATGCACTTCACAAAGAACTTGGTGAGTGGATGACCGATAACGTTACTGTTGTTCGTGAGAATGCTAGACTACTTCAAACGGATGATAAGATTCAAGAATTAATGGAGCGTTGGAACAACATCAACATGCACGATACGAGCCGTTGGTCAAACCAAGCAGCACCATTTACTCGTCAATTAAAAGGAATGCTTGATCTTGCTCGTGTAATCACAATCGGTGCATACAACCGTAACGAAAGCCGTGGTGCACACTACAAGCCTGAATTCCCAGATCGTAATGACGAAGAGTTCTTAAAGACTACGAAAGCGAAGTATGATGCGGCAAACAACAAGCCGATCTTTGAGTATGAAGACGTTGATACATCGCTAATCAAGCCAAGAAAACGTGACTACTCTAAGAAAAAAGCTAGTGATAAACAAGGAGCTGGAAAATAATGAGCGAACAAAAAACCGTCCGCTTTATCGTTACTCGTCAAGACAGCCCTGATGCCAGTCCATATACAGAAGAATTCGAGATTCCACATCGTGAAAATATGAACGTCATTTCTGCTTTGATGGAAATTAGACGTAACCCTGTTACTGTAGATGGAAAAGATTCTGCCCCAGTCGTTTGGGATATGAACTGTCTTGAAGAAGTTTGTGGTGCATGTAGTATGGTTATTAACGGGAAACCACGTCAATCGTGTACAGCACTCGTAGACCAACTAGATCAACCAATTCGTCTAGAGCCAATGAAGACATTCCCGGTAGTACGTGACCTTGTGGTAGATCGTAGCCGTATGTTCGATTCATTGAAGAAAGTTAAAGCTTGGATTCCTATTGACGGTACGTACGATTTAGGTCCAGGGCCACGTATGGCAGAGAACAAGCGTCAGTGGGCTTATGAACTTTCTAAATGTATGACATGTGGTGTTTGTCTAGAAGCTTGTCCGAACGTAAACAGCAAATCTGACTTTATTGGTCCAGCACCAGTATCTCAGGTTCGTTTGTTTAACGCTCATCCAACAGGTGAAATGAACCGTGAAGAGCGTCTTAACGCACTTATGGGAGACGGCGGTCTTTCAAATTGCGGTAACTCACAAAACTGTGTACAAGCTTGTCCAAAAGGAATTCCTTTGACAACTTCAATCGCGGCGCTTAACCGTGACATGACGCTGCAATCGTTCAAAAACTTCTTCGGAAGCGACAAACTGTAACAAAGACCAAAGCCGGATGTTCGAAATGAACATTCGGCTTTTTATGGTTTCCCAATCTTTGTTTTGCGCACACTCTAGAAAAGCCGGTGTCATCCCTCATTGACGACCGGAACAGTTCTAGATTTGGATCTCACCGAGTCGAATTAATTCAATGACAGCTTGAGAACGCCCTTTAACTCCTAATTTTTGCATGGCATTAGAAATATGATTACGGACTGTCTTCTCGCTGATGTAAAGCTGACCCGCAATTTCCTTTGTCGTTTTGTCCTGCACGAGAAGGTCAAAGACCTCCTTCTCCCTTTTCGTCAGAAGGGAGCGCGGACCACGTTCCAAGTCCTTCAATCGTGTCACCCTTTCTAATCCAGGCCACCCTCTTGTGTGTCCGGCTCTCGTTGGAATTGGACGATTAGAAGAAAGTATTTAGTCTCCATATCGTATGTGAGAGTTAACCCTTCGGTGAGTAGTGGAGTAAAAAGCGGCGAACAACTATACCGAAAAGTTTTCAAAAACTTTCATCCAATAGCAGCAGTGGTCATAGACGTCCCAAGAACAATTGCTTACGATAAACAGCTGTCTTGAAAGCTCAAGCCTATCTTATTCAAGTTTTGATAAAGATGTTAAGAAAATGTTGCAAAAAACCGATAAAATTTTTAGAAAAAGTTGTTAATCAGCAAAACGATTGGCGATTTATTGCTTGAGTGATAAAATGTAGAAGGAGTAAAGATGATTAGATCAACCAATTCAATTCTGAACTGAATCTTGAAAGGGGCATGTCAAATGCTAGAAAAAACATTCACTATTACTGCTGATACAGGATTACACGCACGTCCAGCTACTCAGCTTGTTCATAAAGCAAGCCAATTCTCATCTGAGATTGAAATGGAAGCAAAGGGTAAGAAAGTTAACTTGAAATCAATCATGGGTGTCATGTCATTAGGCGTTGGAAAAGGCGGAGAGATTAAGATCCTTATTTCAGGGAATGACGAAGAAGAAGCAATGAACGCGATTACTGCAACGATTCATGAAGGCTTAGGAGAATCGTAAATGTCTAGCGTGATTACAGGAATTGCTGCGAGTAATGGCATTGCCATTGCAAAAGCCTTTGTCTATGAAGAAGTATCGCTTGAAATCACAGAAAACAGTACTGAAGGTGCTGAAGTTGAAAAAGCGAACTTTGAACGGGCGACAAAAACATCGAAGCAAGAGCTTGAAGCGTTAAAGACGAAGACAGAAGAGCAACAAGGAAAAGAAAATGCAGAGATTTTTGCTGCACACTTGCTCGTTTTGGAAGACCCAGAACTGGTCGGGGCCGTGCATACGAAAATTGATGCGGACAACGCCACTGCGGCACATGCGTTAAATGAAACCGCGGCGATGTTCATTTCGATGTTTGAGAGCATGGATAATGACTACATGCGTGAGCGAGCAGCAGACATTAAAGATGTTAGCCAACGCGTATTGCGTCATTTACTCGGAGTGAAATCAGCGTCACTTGCTGATTTAGATCAAGAGACAATCGTGATCGCAAAAGACCTCACGCCATCGGATACTGCCCAGCTGAACAAGGAATTTGCGTTAGGCTTTGCAACGGATATTGGCGGACGCACGTCGCATTCTGCAATTATGGCACGTTCTCTTGAGATTCCAGCAGTCGTCGGATTAACGAATGTCACAACGGATGTTCATGATGGAGATGTGCTCATCGTGGATGGGATTAACGGAGAAGTCATCGTTAACCCAGATGAAGGTACCGTAGAGCAATACAAAGAGAAACGAGCAGCATTCCTTGATGAACAAGAAAAGCGTAAGCGACTTATCAACGAGCCGTCCGTTTCTAAAGACGGGAAGACTGTTGAGCTTGCAGCGAACATCGGTTCAGTGAAAGACCTTGACGGTGTGTTGAATAATGGCGCAGAAGGCGTTGGTCTTTACCGAACAGAATTTCTTTACATGGAGCGAGATCAGCTCCCGACTGAAGAAGAGCAGTTTGATGCTTATAAAGCGGTTGTAGAGAAACTTGATGGAAAGCCAGTCGTCATTCGTACGTTAGACATTGGTGGCGATAAAGAATTGCCGTATTTGGACTTGCCGTCTGAGCTCAATCCATTTTTAGGCTTTCGTGCCATTCGTCTTTGTCTTGAGAATGAAGCGTTATTCCGCACGCAACTACGCGCGCTAGTTCGCGCAAGTGCATACGGAAATCTGAAAGTGATGTTCCCGATGGTTGCTACACTTGAAGAGTTCCGTGCTGCGAAGGCTTTCATCGTAGAAGAACAAGAGAAGTTACGAGCAGAGGGCATTTCGTTTGATGAGTCAATGGAAGTTGGAATTATGGTCGAGATCCCGTCCACTGCTGTGATTGCAAAGCAATTTGCAAAAGAAGTTGATTTCTTTAGCATTGGAACGAACGACTTAATTCAATACACATTGGCCGCGGATCGTATGAGTGAAAAGGTTTCTTACTTGTACCAGCCGTACCATCCTGCGATTTTACAACTCGTGAAAAATGTCATCGATGCATCTCACGCTGAAGGAAAATGGACAGGCATGTGTGGAGAAATGGCTGGTGAAAAGACAGCAGTCCCGCTACTCTTAGGTCTCGGTCTAGATGAATTTAGCATGAGTGCTTCTTCTGTATTACAAGCGAGAGAGCAGTTGTTAGGACTCGACTCTAAAGAGTGTGAAGTCCTTGCGGCACAAGCATTAACATGCACGACGCAAGAGGAAGTTGCAGCACTCGTAAATGAAGCAATCCGATAAGTAGATGTTAAGTCGTCTGAAACATTTTTTCAGGCGACTTTTTTTACAAACAAAAGAGTGGGAGGAGATTAGATGTGAGAGATAACCAAGTAGAAAGCATTGAACGTTCTTTACGTCGAATTTCATATACAGTCAAGCAAAAGGGAAGAGAAATTCTGAATCAATTTCCAATTACACCCCCGCAATTTATTGCATTGCAATACTTAAAAGACAAAGGTGATTTGACGATTGGTGAATTGTCTCAAAAGATGTATCTGGCATTTAGTACGACAACAGACCTTGTGGATCGTATGGAGAAAAACGAACTTGTAGAGCGCGTTCGCGATCAACGGGATCGCCGCGTCGTGCGCGTTCATATATTGGAAGAAGGTAAGGTCATCATTGATGAAGTGATTCAAAAACGTCAAGAATACTTGCAAGAAGTTTTAGTACACTTTTCTAGTGAGGAAGTTGACCAATTACAAGCCACGCTTGGATCCCTTCATGAAGAGATGTCCAAAGATTAGAATCGTGAAATAAAGAGGCGAGATGATTGAATTTACCGATTGGTGTTATTGACTCGGGTGTAGGTGGATTAACCGTTGCAAAGGAAGTGGCAAGGCAGTTACCAAAGGAAACGATGATTTACATTGGTGATACGGCTCGTTGCCCGTACGGACCAAGAACGGTGGAAGAAGTTCGCCGCTTTACGTGGCAAATGGTAGAACAGTTGTTGCAATGGGACATTAAGATGCTTGTCATAGCTTGCAATACAGCAACTGCTGTGACGCTAGAAGAGCTACAAGCGCAACTCGACATTCCAGTCGTCGGAGTGATTCGTCCTGGGGCGATTGCTGCATTAAATGAAACGTCAAGTGGTGAAATTGCGGTCATTGGCACGGAAGGTACGATTCATAGCGGCGCTTATCCTGAAACGATCCGTGCAATTCAAGGTGAGCAAGTCACTGTTCATAATCTTGCATGCCCACCCTTTGTGCCACTCGTTGAACAAAACCGAACATCTAAACAAGACGCATACAAGATCGTTGAAGAAACGTTACGACCACTTCAACAGTATCGTTATGACACGCTCATTCTCGGATGTACGCACTACCCAATCTTAAAAGCGGTCATTCAAGAAGTCGTTGGTGGTGGTGTGAGCGTCATTTCATCAGGGCAAGAAACAGCTAGAGAGATGAGCACCATCTTGCAACATAATGGCATCCATAATCAATCTGAGGAAGCTCCAGCCCATATTTTCTATACGAGTGGTGAGGTGTTGCCATTTGTAGAAAAGGTAGAACGCTGGATGAAGATCACAACCCCTGACGTTCGTCAGATTAGTTTTTTATCATCAACGATGAACCACGACTAATTGTCGGGGTTTTTTCGTCTTGATAACTGGTCTAATTCCGTCATAAGGCTCGTATACTTCAGTAGACTAGCTAGGGGGGATCAAGAGTGAAAAAGCAAATTCGCCGTTCTATGATTGCGATTGCTGCACTTCTTGTCGTGCAAGCGTGTAGCACTGATGAAGAAGCGGTGGAACGAGATGCAGAAACCGAGCATACAGAAGAGCGTGTCGTGGAAGAACAAGACGAAGAAACTGCAGAAGGAATCACAGAGCGTGAGTTGTATTTAATCGATTCTGACGGATATGTTGTCCCGAGAACCTTTTCACTTCCGCACGACGAAGAAGTGCTTCGTCAAGCCCTTGAGTATATGATTGACGGGGGACCAATCACCGAAATGCTACCGAGTGGTTTTCAAGCGGTGTTCCCAGCAGATACAGAAGTGCTCGGAGTTAACGTAACGAACGAAGGGACTGCGGTTGTTGACTTCTCTGAAGACTTTAGAGATTATGACCAGAACAAAGAAGAAGCTATTCTTCAGGCGTTAACGTGGACATTAACACAATATGAGTCCATTGACCGAGTAGAAATTCTTATTAATGGTCATGAACAAGACGTTATGCCACATAATGAAACGCCAATTACATCATTAACGAGAGACCGTGGCATTAACAAAGAACCAAATGTGAACTCAGTAGATGTAACAGCGACGTTACCATCGACATTATACTTTCTAAATGAAAACGAACATGACCTTTATTATGTGCCTGTCACAAGGCGGATCGATCAGTCTGATAATCGCGTTGAGTCCGTAGTGAATGAAGTCATTCATGGACCTGCGCTCCAATCGGAATTGCTTACCGGTCTGCGTCACGGTGTTGAGCTCGTAGATGAGCCAACACTGAATGATGGGGTACTGACTGTCAATTTTAATGAAGCGCTCCTTACAGAGAATGAAGGAACCGCAATCGCAACGGAAGCATTAACGATGTTAACAAAAACACTGACAGCGATTGATGGTGTAGACAGTGTGACGTATCTCGTTAATGGAAGTGACGAAATTAATGCCCGTAGCGGCGATGCACTTCCAACAGCGGTTACGGAAGACCACATTAAGGAACTTGTTTCACAGTAGCTTCATATTCATGGTATACTTGCAGAAAAGGCGGCAATTTGCGGCCTTTTTTGTTATGATGAACGTTAGATAGGGAGTCGTTAACATGGAAAGAACAGATGGAAGAACTACGAACCAAATTCGACCAACAACAATTGAAACGAATTATATTAAACACCCGGAAGGATCTGTACTCATTTCCGTTGGGGATACTAAAGTCATTTGTTCAGCAAGTATAGAAGAACGAGTCCCACCATTCTTCGCGGACAAGGCAAAGGCTGGATTACAGCAGAATATAGCATGTTGCCTCGTGCTACCGAACAACGAAACATTCGTGAATCTTCAAAAGGCAAAGTAACAGGCCGGACGATGGAGATACAACGTCTGATCGGACGCTCACTCCGCGCCGTCTTAGATTTAGAGGCACTTGGCGAACGTACCGTTTGGGTTGATTGCGACGTTATTCAAGCTGATGGAGGGACGCGTACCGCTTCCATTACAGGAGCCTATGTTGCAACGGCACTCGCACTTACGAAGCTCGTGAACGAGAAGAAAATCGAAAAACTACCGCTTCAAGATTCATTAGCAGCAATCTCTGTCGGACTTGATGCCGAGCGTAACGTCTTGCTCGATTTATGTTACGAAGAAGACGCTGCCGCAAACGTTGACTTAAATGTCATCATGACAGGTAGCGGTGAGTTCGTTGAACTTCAAGGAACAGGTGAAGAGGCGACGTTTACACATCAAGAATTGTTACGTATGCTTGCATCAGCAGATTCAGGCATTAAAGAACTCATTGCCATTCAACAACAAGTGTTACAACTCGTCAACGAAACAGACGGTGAGGAGGAGAAGTAATGACGACAATCGTACTTGCAACGAAAAACGAAGGCAAACGAAAAGAACTTGAAGCGATGCTTCAAGGCAAAGTTGATGTGAAGTCATTAAACGATTATCCAGAATGCCCAGATGTTGAAGAGACAGGTACGACCTTTTATGAAAATGCCAAACTGAAAGCAGAATTTGTTTCAAACTACACGAAGTTACCCGCGCTTGCGGATGACTCTGGTCTAGAAGTTGACGCTCTTGATGGTGCTCCAGGCGTCTATTCTGCTCGATTCGCAGGAGAGCCAAAGAGCGATGCTCGAAACAACGAAAAGCTGCTAGACATGTTAAAAGAAGTCGATGACGCAGATCGTACAGCGCGCTTCATCTGTGCACTCGTCTACTTTGATGCAAGCACAGGAAAAGAACAAGCGGTTGAAGGAACGTGCGAGGGACGAATCTTGACAGAAGCGCAAGGTGAACATGGCTTTGGTTATGATCCACTCATGTTCAGTCCAGAACACGGCAAGTCACTCGCTGAAATGACACCAGACGAGAAGAATGCAATTAGTCATCGCAGTAACGCATTGAAAAAATTGGACGAGCTTTGGTCAACCCTTTAGGAGGCGATGGGAAATGAAACGGTTACTTGTCATGAGTGATACACATCGTGATCGACAGTGGTTAGAAACGATTGTTGAGCGACACAAGTCTGACGTTGATGCAGTATTTCATTGTGGAGATTCTGAGCTAGATACTGATGATCCACTATTAGAAGCTATTACAATTGTTCGTGGCAACACCGATTTCGAAATCGATTTCCCGTCCTTCCAAACGACAACGATCGATAACGTGACGATTTGGCAAACGCACGGTCACCTCCTTCACGTAACGAGGAATGACCAACAAGCCTTACATGCAGCAGCCAAAGAAAAAGGCGCAGACCTCGTGTTATACGGCCATACGCACATTCCAAACGTTGAGCACATCGACGAGAAGATGCACATCGTTAACCCAGGAAGCCTTCTTATGCCACGAGGCGGCTTTGAACCGACCTATTGCATCATTACGATTGAAGAAAGCAAAGTCAAAACGATCGACTACTACAATCGCAACACCGGCGAGCACAACGAGTCGCTCTCCGTCTAAGTAATCTTTTCATTGTCGCTATTCATGCGGCAATGAAAAGATATCTAAAAAAAACCAGTAAAATTATTGACGAAACATGAATTATTCGGTATGATACTAATTGTCGCTGTCCCAGTAGCTCAGCTGGATAGAGCAACAGCCTTCTAAGCTGTGGGTCGGGAGTTCGAATCTCTCCTGGGACGCCATTTACATTACATAATACCAACCCTTGGGGTTGGATCGGGGTCGATTTTTATAAATCGGCTCTTTTTTGTGTGGGAAATTCTCTTTTATGTATTCAATGTTCGTTACTTTTATTTTGCACTGCACAGCATGAAATCATTGGCGGGACGATTAGAGACTTGGAGTATGCGATTGAGTGGATGGAGACGAGTAGACGACCAGGTGCAAAGCGAGATATTGAGCGACGATCCGTACACCAACGCACAATTTACATGGAGCCTAGCGCATTAGAGCGATTACGGCATAACATGTCAGAGGACAAACAAATTAGCCAGGCTGACCATTTCCGCATCGACGACGCTTTATCTATGCTTACGGTAGAGAGCGTGAGGTTTATGTAATGGTCAAGGCAGAGTTGCTCTCGTTGGAGCAGGCGGCAAGGTATCTAGGGGTGTGCAAGTCTACGGTTCAAAAGACCGTGGATCGGGCAGAGTTAAAGATTAATAACCAAATCGCAAATAGCCTCTTCCCCTTTGAGATGAGGTTTTTCTTTGCTTGGTCAAACAGATGCTATGTTAAAATAACAGTAATTGGAGGAGATGTTATCTTTTTTTATCATATCTACGGTCCTCTAGACAGTCATAAGAAAATAAAAAAAACATTGAGAGATGGCTTAAACCCTTTAAATATATCTGATTGGTCTGGTAGGGGTAGCGGTTTTATGTTTAATGATTTAATGAATGCTATAAAAGAAGGGGATACAGATCAATGGATGGAGTTTTCTGAATCCATTAGATTATTTAATTCAGATTTAGGTGCACCTGATTATATTAGAATCTCGTTACCTAAGGAAAAAGTGTATGTATTTAATTTGGAAATAGCTAGCAATATCTTTGCCTATATAGAAGAAGAGGGACTTGGGGAGAAGGGCGTATTTACTTCAGAACTACCAAATTTAGATATACTAATCAGAGACTATTGGAATAGCAAAACTAGGTTAGATTTATATGAATTACAAAAGCATTATCCCAACCCTGAGTTTGTTAGTTTTCAAACCTTTTCTAGAAGTGAAATAGAAATATATATTAATTTTAAAAGACTTAAATCATAATCCCCACTCGTTATAAAACAAGTGGGGGATTGATTTTATGGAATGTATCTTGGAAATTGGGTTGAATTTTGACCCGATAAATTATTAATTATTACTCTGTGATGTCCAATGGGCGTGTCACTTGTATTTAAGTTTTCAGGCATAAAGGCTATC
>NZ_BAXA01000014.1 GCF_000698125.1 Geomicrobium sp. JCM 19038
TGGGAAAGATAAGATACGCCCTCTCGTTTTCGAGAGGGCAGGAAAACGCTTGATTTTCATTCAGTTTTCAGCGGACAACCGTTGTAATTTGCAAGATGGGCCTGTAGCTCAGCTGGTTAGAGCGCACGCCTGATAAGCGTGAGGTCGGTGGTTCGAGTCCACTCAGGCCCACCATCTTCAAATCATAGCACTTGGGGCCTTAGCTCAGCTGGGAGAGCGCCTGCTTTGCACGCAGGAGGTCAGCGGTTCGATCCCGCTAGGCTCCACCATACATAAACGATTCAAGACAAGCCTATGCTTGTCTTTTTTTGTTTGTAAAAGTAATACAAGCCTTCTTAACTTGCATGTTAGAGATAAATGTATTATATTATAGTCAAAGATAGTCAAGGTCAAGGGGTGTGGATGATGAGCAATAACATTTCAGATGTTATTGAACAATATCTTAAATCAATTCTTACAGAAGAGGAACGTAACCGAATAGAAATAAAGAGAAGTGAGCTTGCGAAACACTTTGAATGTGTCCCTTCACAAATAAATTATGTCATTCGTACGAGATTTACGATTGAAAAAGGTTATATTGTGGAAAGTAAAAGAGGTGGGGGCGGATACATTCGCATTCAAAAAGTGTCCCATTCAGATGATCTTGAATTAATCGATCATCTTCTTAAATTGATTGGCAAGCAAGTAGACCAAGTTGGAGCTATGAGTGTTATTAGCCGTCTACTAGATGAGAAAGTTATTACGAAACGTGAGTTTCTACTAATGAAAGCAACGATTGATCGTCAAGTACTTGCATTAAACCAGGCGGCACATCGAGATGTATTGCGTGCAAACATTTTAAAAGCGATGTTAAGTAGTTTGAAGTATAAGGTGTAGGTAGAGGGGGTGTGCAAATGCTTTGTCAACATTGCAATGAGCGAAAAGCAACGCTTCGTTTTACGAAGATCGTAAATGGCAAAAAAACAGAGAAGCATCTCTGCGAACATTGTGCTAAAGAGCAAGGTGAAGCATTACCTGGGAACAACAATTATTCCATTCATGATTTATTGTCTGGAATGTTGAATTTAGATTCTTCTAATCCTCCGTTAGGCCAAATCCATTTTAAAAAGCCAAAGGCAGAATTAAGTTGTCCGAAATGTAAGTTGAGCTATTCAGCATTTGTAAAAAATAGTCGATTTGGATGTTCACATTGTTATCAAGCTTTTGAAGAAAAGCTCGATCCCATACTAAAACGTGTCCATGGTGGCAATCATGTTCATAGAGGTAAAATTCCAAAGCGTATAGGGGGAAAGCTTGAGCACAAACGTAAGGTTACAAAGTTAAAGGAAAAGATGCAGTTCTATATCCAAAACGAAGAGTTTGAGGAAGCTGCGATCATCCGAGATGAAATTCGTGCTCTACAGCGTGAACAAAACGATGAAGGGGGCAATGAATGATGTCGCTTGAACAATTTATTTCTGAAGCGATTAGCCCTTGGATGAATCAGCCGGGTCCAAATGATGAAATCGTTTTAAGTAGTCGTGTACGTTTAGCAAGGAACCTTTCTAATTACTCGTTTCCATTTAAAGCATCTAATGAAGATGCAAAGTCGGTGTACAGCTATTTACACGAGAACCTATCTGAAACGACGCTTGATGGAATCGGAAACTTATCTTGGTTTGCAGTAAAGAACATGTCAGACATTGAGCGACAAGTTCTCGTTGAAAAACATTTAACGAGTCCTCAGCTTGCGGAAGGTTCCGAAGAAGCGGCGGTCGTACTCAGTGATGACGAATCCATAAGTATTATGGTGAACGAAGAAGATCATTTACGCATTCAATGTTTATATCCAGGGTTGCAACTTAGTGAAGCATTTGAAGCTGCAAATGCTTTGGATGATTGGGTTGAGGCAAACGTTGATTATGCATATGATGAAAAGCGCGGTTATTTAACGAGTTGCCCTACAAACGTAGGAACAGGGCTTCGCGCATCAGTGATGATGCACCTTCCGGGACTCGTAACTACAAAACAATTATCAAGAATTATTCCTGCAGTTAATCAAATTGGTCTTGTCGTTAGAGGAATATACGGTGAAGGTAGCGAAACTAAAGGGAATCTGTTTCAAATTTCCAATCAGATGACACTTGGAAAAACGGAAGCAGATATCATTGATGATTTGCGGAGTGTCGTTTTGCAGTTGATTGAGCGAGAACGAATTGCACGAGAAAAGCTGCTTGAGTCCAAGAGATTACAAATGATTGATCAAGTTTATCGATCTTTCGGTATCCTTGCGAACAGTCGTATCATAGAATCAGTAGAAGCGGCATCGCATTTATCGAATGTAAGACTTGGCATTGATCTTGACTTAATTGAAGGCATCGACGCGAAGATTCTCAATGAACTCATGATTCTTATTCAACCAGCGTTTCTTCAACAGTACGCGAAGAAAGCACTAACGACAGAACAACGTGATGAACGACGTGCGTCGTTGATTCGCGAAAGATTAAAGCTAGAAAACATATTAGACGGAGGTGAGTGACCATGATGTTTGGCCGATTTACAGAGCGCGCTCAAAAAGTGCTCGCACTTGCACAGGAAGAGGCCGTGCGACTTGGTCATACGAATATAGGAACGGAGCACATCCTTCTTGGACTTCTTCGTGAAGGAGACGGGATTGCTGCTAAAGCCTTGCAAGCACTCAATTTAGGTGCAGAGAAAGTACAAGTGGAGGTGGAGAACCTAATCGGTTCGGAAAGCTCACAATCCACGGTACAAGAAACGCCTCACTACACACCACGTGCTAAAAAAGTCATTGAACTATCTATGGATGAAGCCAGAAAACTTGGCCACTCTTACGTAGGTACAGAGCATATTTTACTTGGTCTCATTCGTGAAGGTGAAGGAGTAGCCGCTCGCGTGCTAAATAATCTTGGGGTGAGTCTGAATAAAGCACGCCAGCAAGTGTTACAACTTCTAGGTAGTAACGAGTCTTCAAGCAGCGGTACACAACAAGGCGGAGGTGTAGCTGGTGGAAACGTCAACACACCAACACTGGATAGTCTCGCAAGAGATTTAACAAACGTTGCTAAAGAGGAAAACTTGGATCCTGTCATTGGACGCGGAACAGAGATCCAACGTGTAATCCAAGTGTTATCAAGAAGAACGAAAAACAACCCAGTGTTAATTGGCGAGCCTGGGGTTGGCAAGACAGCAGTAGCAGAAGGCTTGCGCAAGCCATCGTAGCAAATGAAGTTCCTGAGACGCTTCGTGGCAAGCGTGTGATGACGCTTGATATGGGTACTGTTGTAGCCGGAACGAAATACCGGGGTGAATTTGAAGATCGTTTGAAGAAGGTTATGGAAGAGATCCGTCAAGCTGGAAACGTCATTCTCTTCATTGATGAGTTGCATACATTAATTGGTGCAGGTGGCGCAGAAGGTGCGATTGATGCCTCGAATATCTTGAAGCCATCCCTTGCCCGAGGTGAACTGCAATGCATTGGTGCGACGACATTAGATGAGTATCGTCGTTACATTGAGAAAGATGCAGCACTTGAACGCCGCTTCCAACCGATTCATGTAAATGAGCCGACACTTGATGAGTCTGAGCAGATTCTCTTTGGATTACGAGATCGCTATGAGGCACATCACCGTGTGACAATTACTGATGAAGCCATTTCAGAAGCGGTTAAAATGAGTGATCGTTACATCTCTGATCGCTTCTTACCAGATAAGGCGATTGATTTAATCGATGAAGCAGCTTCAAAGGTTCGACTACGTTCTTATACAGCACCACCAAACTTAAAAGATATGGAACAAAAGCTCGACGAAACACGTAAGGAAAAAGATGCAGCTGTTCAAAGTCAAGAATTCGAAAAAGCCGCTTCATTACGTGATAGTGAACAACGTTTGCGTGAAGAGCTTGATCAATTAAAAGATGAATGGAAAGAGCAACAAGGGCAAGAGAATACCGAGGTGACAATGAATGACATCGCTGAGGTGGTTGCGAGCTGGACGGGAATTCCTGTTGCTAAGCTGGCTGAAGAAGAGACTGAACGATTACTTCGAATGGAAGATATTCTTCACAATCGTGTCGTTGGTCAAGATGAAGCCGTTGTAGCTATTTCGAAAGCAGTTCGCCGTGCACGCGCAGGGCTTAAAGATCCAAAGCGACCAATTGGTTCATTTATTTTCCTAGGGCCTACAGGTGTTGGTAAAACTGAACTTGCACGAGCAGTAGCTGAGACGTTATTTGGAGACGAAGATGCAGTTCTTCGTGTAGATATGTCTGAGTATATGGAGAAGTACTCGACAAGTCGTCTCGTTGGTTCTCCTCCAGGTTACGTAGGGTATGATGAAGGCGGGCAATTAACAGAGAAGGTTCGTCAAAAGCCTTACTCAGTCATTTTGCTTGATGAGATTGAGAAAGCACACCCGGATGTGTTTAACATTTTGCTACAAGTACTTGAAGACGGTCACTTAACGGATTCTAAAGGGCGTAAAGTCGACTTTAGAAATACCGCGATCATTATGACCTCAAACGTTGGTGCTAGTGCATTAAAAGAAAACAAATATGTTGGGTTTACGACACAATCGGAAGATGCGAAATACGGGGATATGAAAGGCAAGGTTATGGGAGAGCTGAAGAAAACGTTCCGCCCAGAGTTCTTGAACCGTATTGATGAGACAATTGTTTTCCATAGTCTTGAGAAGAAACACATTAAAGAAATTGTTGGTCTCATGCAGACGAATTACAAAAGCGTCTTGCCGAACAAGAAATTAACTTCTCATTAACTGAAGTAGCGAAAGAAAAGATTGCAGATGAAGGATTTGATCCAGAATACGGGGCTAGACCACTTCGTCGTGCATTGCAAAAACAAGTGGAAGACCGACTCTCCGAAGAACTTCTGAGAGGACGCATTAAAAAAGGTGAAACAGCGGTCATCGACTATAAAGATGGTGAGTTTGTCGTCGAGCTTAAAGAAACGGCAACCACGTAATTGCGAGAAGAGCCGGGACACTTCCCGGCTCTTTCTGTACATGTAACGTTATTTAATAAAACACGACAAATAAAGGGAGGGAATTATGGCAAAAACAAAAACAAAGTTCGTCTGCCAAGAGTGTGGCTACGAGTCCATGAAATGGATGGGCAGATGCCCGGGCTGTCAGAACTGGAATACGTTAGTTGAAGAATTAGAGACTCCTAAAAAATCAAGATCAACCGCTAAGATGGCGGGATTATCTGGCACAAAGTCGAAGCCAGAAGTCATTACAAAAGTAACGCGAGAAGATGAACCGAGAATGTCAACGAACTTGTCAGAATTAGACCGTGTACTCGGAGGTGGCATTGTTCCAGGTTCACTTGTACTCGTCGGTGGTGACCCAGGAATTGGGAAGTCAACACTGCTATTGCAACTTTCGGCAATCCTTGCTGAGAACAAGCGAAAGATTCTTTACATATCGGGTGAAGAGTCCGTTAAACAAACCAAGATGCGCGCTGAGCGTCTTCATGCCCAATCAGATCAGTTGTACGTCTATACTGAAACCGATACTCAGGCGATCGAGTTAGCTGTAGATCAAGTGAGTCCTGAAGTCGTTGTGATTGACTCAATACAAACGATGCAAACACCTGACATTACGTCAGCTCCTGGAAGTGTAGCTCAAGTACGAGAATCAACGGGGATGTTTATGAAGATGGCAAAATCAAAAGGGATTGCTGTTTTTGTCGTTGGTCATGTGACGAAGCAAGGAGCGATTGCAGGCCCTAAAATGCTTGAACATATGGTTGATGCAGTTCTTTATTTTGAAGGCGAGCGTCATCATACGTATCGGATTTTAAGAGCGGTAAAGAACCGCTTCGGATCGACGAATGAAATTGGGATTTTTGAAATGAAAGAGCAAGGACTCCGCCAAGTGTTAAATCCATCTGAGATATTCTTAGAGGAGAGGACCAACGGTGTAGCAGGAGCAATTGTTGTTGCTTCCTTAGAAGGGACAAGACCAGTACTTGTAGAACTACAAGCATTAGTTGCCCCTTCAAGCTATGCTAACCCGAAAAGAACGGCAACAGGCGTCGACCATAACCGGGTATCGCTCTTGATGGCTGTGCTAGAAAAACGAGTGGGGATGTTATTACAAAATCAAGATGCGTATATCAACGTTGCGGGTGGCGTGAAGCTTGATGAGCCTGCCGTTGACCTGGGGATTGCGATTAGTATTGCTTCGAGCTTTCGAAATGAAATTACAAAGCCTACAGATGTCGCCATCGGTGAGGTAGGTTTGACCGGAGAGATTAGAAGGGTATCAAGAATTCAAGAGCGTGTGAAAGAGTGTGCAAAGCTTGGATTCAAACGTTGTATTGTACCAGCTAAAAACCTCGGTGATTGGACCGTTCCGAAAGGGGTTGAAGTGATCGGAGTACATTCTTTAGATGAAGCACTTGCCGTTATGTTAGGCGAGCGAGCAAAAAGAAGATAGCAAGTAAAGGAGAATCGTAATGTCAGAGATTAGTCGCAATCATTTTATTGAAAATGTATTCCCTTTTTTAGCCCCAGGAACAGCATTAAGAGATGGAATTGATAATGTTTTGCGTGCAGGGACTGGAGGCTCATTGTCGTTGGATATACCGACAGTGTAAAAAAGGTTGTTGATGGAGGCTTTCATATCCAAGCACCTTATACTGCAGCCCAATTGTACGAACTTGCAAAAATGGATGGTGCTATTATCTTAAGTAAAGATATCCAGAAAATCCTCTATGCAAACGTACAGTTAATCCCTGACAATAAAGTGTTCTCTGATGAAACCGGCATGCGTCACCGCACAGCAGAACGAGTGGCAAGGCAAACTGGGGAGTTAGTCATCGCCGTATCTGAACGAAGAAATGTCATTACGCTATATCAAGGTGAATTTAAATATACGTTAAAAGAAATGGGTGTTATCTTAACGAAAGCAAACCAAGCGATCCAGACACTCGAAAAATATAAAGCAGTTCTAGACCAAAGTATGACAAACCTTGGTGCATTAGAGTTTGAAGGACTTGTATCTTTCCAAGATGTAGCACCTGTTATTCACCGTATCGAAATGGTTTTACGTGTGAAACGTGAACTCATTACTTACGTACATGAACTAGGGAATGAAGGTCGTCTCATTACAATGCAATTAAATGAGTTGCTCACAAACGTTGAAAAAGAAGCTCTTCTACTCTTTAAAGACTATGTAAATGAGGATGAGATCACAGCTGAAGAGGCATTCCATGCGTTGCAACAGAGTAGTGCTAAACATTCCTTTACAGATGAATACATTCGTAAGTTACTCGGATTGAAGCTACGGAGGGAACAAGACCCAGTTTTACATTCAAGGGGATTCCGTCTTTTACATCGTATACCGAGATTGCCATCGGCTGTAATTGACAACATTGTCCAATATTTCGAGACGATTAGCGCGATGACTGAGGCGACTTTGGAAGACTTGGAAAATGTAGAAGGAATTGGCGAAACCCGTGCAAGACTAGTCGTTGAAGGTTAGAGAGGGTTCAAGAACAGTTGTTTATTGATCGTCATATTTAATGTGATTGATACGCCGTTGTAAGGGTTACAATGTATAGTAATCTTCACCTTTAAGAAATGATTCTATGAATTTCTTAGATCGAAGATTAGAAGAGTTAAACGTTGTCCATAATGAGTGGTAGGAGGTGGAAGTTATGTTAAAACGAATCGTCCAAGAGTTCTTTGTTATTCTTGGCGGTGCGCTCGGCTTTATTTTTTATCCCGAACTTATTTCAATTTTATCCCTAGAGCTACCCGGCTGGATAGCGAGTGATTATGTGGCGGGTTAGTTGGGGCCGGGATATTCTTCTTGTTAAGCTTATGGTTAGCAGGACCAATTGCTAGAGCGATGAGTATTGTGGAAGAAGCGATTGTGAAAGCTCCAATTACCGATGTATTGTTCGGTACGATTGGTTTAGTGTTAGGTTTGACGGTGGCTTACCTCATTGGTATTCCGATTGGTGAATTTTCAGTTCCGATCTTAAGTCAGGTTCTCCCAATCTTTATTACTATTTTGTTTGGGTATTTTGGTTACAGAATCGGCTCACAAAAACGGGATGAGCTCGTCTCTTTAGTATCAAGCTTTGGGAAGATGAGTAATAAAGAGAAGAAACGAGATGAACAGTCTTCAACGGATACAGCAGTACCGATTAAGATTTTTGATACGAGTGTTATTATCGATGGTCGAATCGCGGATGTTTGTCGGACGAGGTTTCTTGAAGGAACCGTTGTGATTCCAAAATTCGTTCTTGATGAATTACAGCATATTGCAGATTCCTCGGATGCATTAAAGCGTAATCGTGGTCGACGAGGGTTAGATATTCTAAATCAAATTCAAAAGGAACTCCCAGTTCAAGTGAAAATTGAAGACATTGACTTTGATGATGTTCAAGGTGTCGATAGTAAGCTTGTGAAGTTGGCACAAAAGACAAATGGGATTGTCGTAACGAATGATTTTAATTTGAATAAAGTGTGTGATTTACAAGGTGTTTCTGTTCTGAATATTAACGATCTGGCTAATGCTGTGAAACCGGTAGTATTACCAGGGGAAGAAATGCACGTTCAGGTCATTAAAGATGGCAAGGAAGAAAAACAAGGCATCGGCTATCTCGATGACGGTACGATGATCGTGATTGAAGAAGGTCGTTCATATATTGGCGAGCATCTTGAAGTCATCGTGACGAGTGTTTTACAAACGAGTGCAGGTCGCATGATCTTTGCAAAACCAAAGATCGTTGAGAAAGAAAAAGCATTATAAGTTTATTAACTAGAGAACCGTACATGATGGCATTTGAGACAGTTGCCTTATGCGGTTCTCTAGTTGTATGATTAAGAATGGTCGTCTTTGTACGACCTTTTTACTTTGAATAAAGGGGGCAGAGCGATTATGACGTATACCGTGATCATTCCCGCAGCAGGTCAGGGAAAACGTATGAAAGCGGGAAAGAATAAGCAATTTCTACAACTAAATGATCGCCCTGTAATTATTCATACATTACAAGTGTTTGAAAGAGACCCAATGTGTAAGCAAGTGATTGTTGTTGCTAATCATCAAGAGATTAAACAAATGGAAGCTTTATTCCAACAATATGCGTTAAAGAAAGTCGATAAAGTCATTGAAGGCGGAGCGGAACGACAAGAAAGTGTGTTTGAAGGGATTAAAGCGGTAGACGATCGTGAAGGAATGGTTATCATTCATGACGGAGCGAGACCTTTTATCGAAGTTGAACAAATACATGAGCTGCTAACTTACGTAACCGCCGAGCAAGGAGCCGTATTAGGTACTCCAGTGACGGACACGATTAAGCGTATTGATGAGCATATGAACATTGTAGAAACTGTACCGAGAAAACCGCTTGTTGCTGTGCAAACTCCACAAGCATTTACATATCCAATGATTCATGAAGCCTACCAAAATGCTTTTACGAATCAATTTGTCGGAACAGACGACACAAGCCTTGTTGAGTACATGGGGAAAGAAGTGACCGTCGTTTTTGGTAATGAAGACAACATTAAATTAACAACGCCTTTTGATTTAGCAGTAGCGAATGTTATTTTACGTCAGCGACAAGGAAGGGGAGATTCAGAATGAGAATAGGACAAGGATTTGACGTTCATGCATTGGAAAGAGATACAGACCTCATCATAGGTGGGGTGAAGATTGACTATGAGTTTGGCCTAAAAGGACATTCAGATGCAGATGTATTGCTCCATGCAATTTCAGATGCACTACTTGGAGCGGTCGCAGAAGGAGATATTGGTAAGCATTTTCCTGATACAGACCCGGCTTATAAAGGGGCTGACTCAGCTAAATTACTACAAGAAGTGTACAAGCTGGTTACCGACAAAGGTTTAAAGCTTGGGAACCTAGATTGTACGATTATTGCTGAGAAGCCGAAGATGGCACCACATATTCAAGACATGCGCACACGAATTAGTGAGCTATTAGAGGTTACAATTGGTCAAGTGAATGTAAAAGCCACGACGTCTGAGAAGCTTGGATTTACAGGTAGAAAAGAAGGAATCGCTTCGCTTGCGACGGTATTACTTATTGAAGATTAATGCATGAATATAGGCATTTGCATGCTATACTAACGATAAGAACTAAATAGGACGGTGTTTTTAATGACAGCAGATGTACGTGTACGTTTTGCACCAAGTCCAACTGGACATTTGCACATTGGTGGCGCAAGACAAGCTCTGTTTAATTATCTATTTGCAAAAAAACATAATGGTGACTTTATTATCCGTATCGAAGATACAGATCAAGCTCGAAACATCGAGGTGGCCACGGACAAGCTTCTTCGCAGTATGAAGTGGCTAGGCGTGAATTGGGAAGAAGGTCCAGATGAAGGCGGTCCTTACGGTCCTTACCGAAGCATGGAGAGAATGGATACGTACACGAAGTATCTACATCAACTTCTTGAGGAAGACAAAGCATACTACTGTTATATGACGACCGAAGAACTTGAGAAAGAGCGTGAAGAGCAAATTGCGCGCGGTGAAATGCCGAAGTATAGCGGTCGTGATCGTAACTTAACGAAAGAGCAGCGTGCGGAATACGAGGCGAAGGGTATTGAGCCTGTTGTACGTTTTAAAGTCCCTGAAGGTGAAACGATTGTCATTGATGACGCAATCCGTGGACAAGTAACTTTTGAAGCGAATGGAATTGGTGACTTTGTTATTGCAAGAACAGACGGTGTTCCAACGTACAACTTTGCGGTTGCGATTGATGATCATTTAATGAAGATCTCTCATGTCATTCGTGGAGAAGAGCACTTGTCCAATACGCCGAGACAAGTCATGGTCTTTAACGCACTAGGAATGAATCAACCGACCTTCGCACATGCACCACTTATTTTAAATCCAGATCGTCAGAAAATGAGCAAGCGTGACGAGTCAATTATGCAGTTTGTTGAACAATATCAAGATTACGGGTACTTACCAGAAGCGCTTGTGAACTTCTTAGCGTTACTTGGTTGGTCTCCAGTAGGTGAAGAAGAGATCTTCACTCTCGACGAATTAAAAGAGCAGTTTAGCTTAGACCGTGTATCAAAAGCACCTGCTGTCTTCGATGAAGCGAAGCTTGCATGGGTAGGGAATCAATACATGAAAGCAGCAAGCTTAGAGCGTGTTACGGAGCTTTGTATTCCGTACTTGCAAAAAGCAGGCAAAATTTCAGAGACGTTGTCTGATGACGATCACAAGTGGGTCACTGAGCTAGTAAGCATGTATCAAGAGCAAATGCATTACGCTGCAGAAATTGTAGAGTTAACGGAACTCTTTTTCAAAGAAGACGTAGACTATGATGGAGAAGCGAAAGAAGTCATTGCTTCTGAGCATGTACCAGCAGTTATGAGTGCTTTTGCAACACAAATCGAGTCGCTGGACGTATTTGAAGCAGATGCAATTAAAAAATCGATTAAAGCCGTTCAAAAGGAAACAGGCTACAAAGGCAAGCAATTGTTTATGCCAATCCGTGTCGCTGTTAGTGGTCAAACACATGGACCAGAATTGCCAAAAGCAATTGAACTAATTGGAAAAGAAACGGTCTTAAAGAGAGTTCAAAAAGCAGCACAACAATAACATATGTAAAACATGTAGATGAGGAAAGTAAGCAAGAGCGGCGATTTCCAGAGACAGCCGGTTGGTGGGAAAGGCTGAATGGTCACCTTGCTGAAATGCACCTCGGAGTCTTTTGCTGAAAGGAACATCAAAGTAGGCAAAAGCGGTGAAGAGCCGTTATTAACGAATGAGTGGGGTATAGAAAGACGTGCCTCAACAGAGTGGAACCACGTGGAATGCGTCTCTGTGCCTTAGCACAGGGGCGTTTTATTTTGGAATCATTTCTTTCGTCAGATAAAGCAATGTTTGTTACAGTAGAGCTTAGTACGTAACCGATTAGGGTAAGCTAAGAAAAAAATGACCGTGTTTCTAATGGAATAGGAATAAACATAAACGATTGGAAAGAATGAGGGGGAGGCCATGTGGCGGACATTCAAAAACGACATTGATGTTGTGTTTACGAGAGATCCTGCAGCAAGAAGTCGATTCGAAGTCATTCTAACGTATTCTGGGGTTCATGCGATTTGGCTTCATCGGATTGCGCATTGGTTTTGGGGAAAGAAACTCTTTTTGTTTGCAAGAGTCTTATCTCAAATTAGTCGCTTTTTTACAGGAATTGAAATACATCCAGGTGCACAAATTGGTCAGCGTGTGTTTATTGATCACGGCATGGGTGTGGTGATTGGGGAAACATGTGAAATTGGAAATGATGTAACGATTTACCAAGGAGTAACTCTTGGTGGAACAGGGAAAGAAAAAGGAAAACGACATCCTACAGTGGAAGATCATGTTTTGTTTGCATCTGGCGCAAAAGTGTTAGGATCGATGACAATTGGTCGCAATTCTAACATTGGAGCTGGGGCAGTCGTTTTAAATGAAGTACCTCAAAACAGTACGGTAGTCGGGATTCCAGGACGTGTTGTTGTCCAAGACGGAGTGCGTGTGAGCGATAGCTTGGATCACCATCAATTACCCGATCCTGAGAACGAGCGTTTCGATTACTCGAAAAAGAGGTTGAACGCTTGCGCCGAGAGTTAAAAGAGTTGAAGCAAGAGCATAAAGGAGAGTGAAGCCGATGGCTATTCATATGTACAATACGTTAACTCGTAGTAAAGAAGAGTTTCGTCCTTTAGAAGAAGGGCGAGTGAAAATGTATGTATGCGGACCTACGGTATACAATTACATTCACATTGGAAACGCACGTCCTGTCGTCGTATTTGATATGGTGCGCAGGTATTTACAATATAAAGGGTACGAAGTGGAATACGTATCAAACTTTACAGATGTTGATGATAAAATTATTAAAGCTGCTAAAGAAAATGGAGAAGATGCTTTTAAGCTAGCGGAACGTTTTATTGAGAAATTTCATGAGGATACGAAAGCGCTCGGTGTGAAAGAAGCCGATGACACCCGCGTGTAACTAAGACGATGCCTGAGATTATTGAGTTTATTCAAGCGTTAGTTGATAAAGGCTATGCCTATGAAGCGGATGGAGACGTTTACTTCCATACAAAAGCGTTCCCTTCATATGGGCAGTTGTCAGGTCAATCGATCGATGACCTTCGTTCAGGCGCACGTATTGATGTAGGTGAACAAAAGCGTGATCCGTTAGACTTTGCATTGTGGAAGAAGGCAAAGGATGGTGAAGTGAATTGGGAAGCGCCGTGGAGCTCAGGGAGGCCGGTTGGCATATTGAGTGTTCAGCAATGGTTAAGAAATACCTCGGTGACACGATTGACATCCATGCGGGTGGTCAAGACCTTGCGTTTCCACACCATGAAAATGAAGTGGCTCAATCAGAAGCCTTAATGAAAAGAAGATGGCGAACTATTGGTTACACAACGGTTACATTCAAATTGATAACGAAAAAATGTCGAAGTCACTAGGCAATTTTGTGTTAGTAAATGATCTGATTAAAGCGTATGACCCTAGTGTCATTCGATTCTTCATTTTACAAGCGCATTATCGCCATCCGTTAAACTTTAACAATGAGTTACTTGAATCAGCGAAGTCGGGTCTAGTAAGAATTCACACGTTTGCTGAAAACGTTCAACATCGAATCCAAGAAACGGCTGACTTAGGTGAAGCAGATGTGATGGAAAATCGCATTGAGCAATTTAAAAAGCGTTTTATTGATGATATGGATGATGATTTCCATACTGCGAATGCGATTACGAATGTTTTTGAGTTTGTTCGAGAAGGAAATCGCTACCTACAGGAACCAAACACTTCTAAACGTGTATTAGAACTAATGATGACAACACTAAAAGAGTGGGGCACAGTACTTGGCGTATCGTTTGTACCAGAAGCGGAACTTCTTGATGATGAGATTGAGACGTTAATTGAACAAAGGATTCAAGCAAGAAGTGAGCGTAATTTCCAAGAGTCAGACCGAATTCGTGATGATTTAAAAGAGCGTGGCATTCTGTTGGAAGATACAGCTCAAGGGACGAGATGGAAGAGGGTTTAAACGATGCAATCTTCACAGTATAAACAGTTAAACGGATTAACATTAGCGTACATCGGCGATGCAGTTTATGAGCTGCATGTACGCTCTTTCCTCGTACAACGGGGAATGGCAAAACCAAATGAACTGCACAAAGCGGCAACGTCATATGTGAGTGCAAAAGCACAGGCGAGTGCGCTTCATTACTGGTTAGAAAATGAGCAATTAACCGAAGAAGAAGAAGCCATTGTCCGTAGAGGGCGTAATGCGAAATCGGGAAGTTTGCCGAAGAACACAGACGTTCAAACGTACCGATATAGTACAGGCTTTGAAGCGTTGATTGGTTATGTGCACCTTGCGTGTGACAAGACCCGTTTGGAACAATTGATGAACGAGGCGATTGCTAGGACTGATGAGGAGGAATCATGATGAAAGAACAACAAGATGAATGGTTGGCTGGACGAAACGCGGTTACTGAAGCGTTGCGATCTTCACAATCAGTGCAAAAGGTTTGGGTAGCTGAAGGAGTCAAAAAGGCGTCCATTCATGAGATTACTCAAAAGGCCAAAGAGCAAAACATCGTCGTGAATTTTGTTCCTAAACAAAAAATCGATACACTTGTCGGTCATAAAAACCATCAAGGCATTATCGCTTCCATTGCAGCGCACAACTATTCCGATATGGAAACGTTATTCCAACGTGCAGAAGCGAAAGGCACCGCGCCTTTTTTTATTTTGCTTGATGGCATTGAAGATCCACAAAACTTAGGGTCTATTCTTCGATCGGCAGATGCAGCAGGTGCAGATGGAGTGATTATTCCAAAGCGTGGAGCGAGCGGGCTTACTTCTACTGTGGCGAAAGCTTCAGCGGGAGCAATTGCTCACGTACCCGTCGTCAAAGTAACGAATATGGCTAGAACGATTGCTGAGCTTAAAGAACGTGGATTATGGATGATTGGTAGTGATGCAAAAGGCGATGGAGATTTTAAGCAATTGGATGCTTCCATGCCACTCGGTCTTATTATTGGTAGTGAAGGCAAGGGAATGAGCCGTCTCGTGAAAGAATCGTGTGATTTTTTGTATAGCATCCCTCTAATGGGACAAGTTACCTCGCTCAATGCAGCGGTTGCCGGAAGTCTTTTTATGTACGAAGTTCAAAGAAAGCGCTCGTAGGGGTGCGGTGATGATGAAAGAGTATGTGATTGTTGACGGCTATAATATTATTGGAGATTGGCCGGAACTCGTTAAACTCAAAAAACAATCGTTGATTGATGCAAGAGACGCGCTCATTGAAAAGATGGCTGAATATCAGGCGATTACTGGGCGCAATGTCATCATTGTGTTTGACGCACACCTTGTAAAAGGAATCGGTGCGAAAGATCACCTCTACCGAGTTGAAGTCATCTATACGAGGCAAAAAGAAACGGCTGATGAGCGGATTGAACGACTAGCAAAACAATTGAAGAACGTGAACACGCAAATCTATGTTGCAACGTCAGATCACGTAGAACAGCGGGTCATCTTTGCTAACGGTGCGTTACGTACCTCAGCAAGAGAGTTGCGACTTCAAGTTGAAGATGTCGAACGTACGATTGGACAAGCCGTAAAAGATGTCGAGTCAACCTCAAAAAAAGGGAACATTGCGCTTAGTGATGAAGTTGCTGAATTCTTTGACAAATGGCGTCGAAAAGGTCATTGATTTATTGATTCTCGTCCTGGACTGCTATATACTTAGTTCACACACACCGAAGTCGAGGGCGAGGGATTGTCATGAGCGCATACGTCTTAGAAAACAATCAGGCGGTTGTTAGATCAGAGAACAAGGATGTAATCAGCGAAGATGAAAGACTCGTAGAAGCTGTTCGTTACGGGAACTCCACTGCTTTGGAACAATTAATCAACAAGTACAAGAATTTCGTACGTGCGAAAGCAAGGTCATATTTCTTAATCGGTGCAGATCATGAAGACATTGTTCAAGAAGGAATGATCGGCCTCTACAAAGCCATTCGAGATTTTAATGGGGACAAGCTTTCATCGTTCCGGGCATTTGCAGAACTTTGTATTACACGTCAGATTATAACGGCTATAAAGACAGCCACTCGTCAGAAACACATCCCGTTGAATTCATATGTTTCATTGGACAAGCCGATGTATGATGAAGAGTCAGATCGTACATTAATGGATGTGGTTTGCAGTTCGTTAATTAGTAACCCCGAAGAAATGCTCATTAATCAAGAAGAACTAACAGACATTGAATTGAAGATAGCGAAGTGCTAAGTGAACTTGAGCAACAAGTATTAAGGTTATATTTGGAAGGACAATCGTACCAAGAGATTTCGATTGACTTGAATCGTCACGTGAAATCAATTGATAACGCATTACAACGAGTGAAGCGTAAGCTCGAACGTTACGTTGAGAAAAGATATGTACACACTTAATATTTTTACAATTTAAAATAGCAGAATCTTCTATTGGTTTTGAGATTTAACTGTGGTGCAAGGTCGTGTGGCCTTGTGCTTCATTGACAGTTGGTTCGTTCTATGATATTCTGCGACTGTATAGTAGATTGAGATTTTTGGCTATAATGATAGATGAAAGCAATCCACTCAAAACGCCGTCGATACGGTTGTTTTTTTATGTTCAGAAATATTGATACGCTTGAAACTACGTTTTCATATTTTCGGGGGGTGTCCTGCAAGTGACCAATCCAGTGCAATTTCTAAAAGAAGTCGGCAAACAAATGAAACAAGTAACTTGGCCGACGCCGAGTGAGCTTTTTAAATATACGAAGATTGTCCTCGTAACGGTAATTTTCATGTCAATCTTCTTTGCCATTGTTGATTTTGCTTTCTCGGAACTTGTTAGGCTGTTCCTATAAGCGTATTTTTGTTGTATAGAGAGGAGGGCGGCAGCCTGAAAGGCTGACTACCTATGGAGAAGAATTGGTATGTTGTTCATACGTACTCTGGGTATGAAAACAGAGTTAAAGCAAACCTAGAGAAACGTGTCGAGTCAATGGAAATGCTCGATAAGATTTTCCGTGTGCTCGTTCCTGTTGAAGAAGAAACAGAAACGAAGAACGGAAAGACAAAAACGGTAAATCGTAAGACGTTCCCTGGGTACGTGCTTGTAGAAATGGTCATGACCGATGACTCATGGTATGTCGTTCGAAACACACCAGGAGTAACAGGCTTTGTTGGCTCTTCAGGTGCTGGCTCGAAACCGACAGCGCTTTTGCCAGATGAAGTTGACTCGATTCTACGTCAAATGGGTGTTGAAGCACCGAAAGCTGAAGTAGATCTTGAAATTAAAGAGTCGGTGAAAGTTAAAGAAGGACCATTTACAGACTTTACAGGTACAGTGGAAGAGATTAGTCTCGAGAAGCAAAAAGTCAAAGTCCATGTCAATATGTTTGGACGAGAGACTCCTGTTGAACTTGAGTTCCATCAAGTTGAAAAACTTTCATAACTGGATTTTCCACTTGAAAAAGGCAAGCATAAGTGATAAGATTTTTATGTTTGCTTCAACTGTCTTGCTGACAGTTGGTCAATAAGTGGGAGGGTGTAACAACCCGAAACACCACATTACGAACGAAGGAGGTGTGTCGCGTGGCTAGAAAAGTTGAAACCGTAGTTAAGCTACAGATTCCTGCAGGTAAAGCTAACCCGGCACCACCGGTCGGTCCTGCCCTTGGTCAGGCTGGTGTAAATATCATGGGCTTCTGTAAAGAGTTCAACGCACGTACACAGGAGCAAACAGGAACTATCATTCCTGTAGAGATTACTGTTTATGAAGACCGTTCATTTACGTTTGTGACAAAGACTCCACCAGCAGCAATTCTTCTTAAAGAAGCAGCTGGCGTTAAGTCTGGTTCTGGAGAACCGCACAAAGTGAAGGTTGCATCAGTAACTGCTGAACAAGTACGTGGAATCGCTGAAACGAAGATGGAAGACTTAAACGCTGCTGATATTGATGCTGCTGTTAAGATGATCGAAGGTACAGCACGCAGCATGGGTATCACTGTTGAAGGATAATTAATCCTTATAAAATGATCAAGACAGGTTGCGATGAGCCTACTAACGGGTCATTTGCAACCTTGATTGTTGTTACGAAGCAGTCGTCTTTCTAAAAGGAATGAATCTTCTCTAGCGATTAAGCGTGGGAGGTCAAACCGTTAAAACCACAAAAAGAGGAGTTGTTAGAAATGGCTAAAAAACACGGTAAGAAATATGCAGACGCTAAGAAACAAGTCGATGTAAATAAAGAATACAATGCAAGCGAAGCCATTGAGCTTGTGAAAAAGATTGCTCCGGCAAACTTTGATGAAACAGTTGAGGTTGCAGTACGTCTTGGAGTAGACCCTCGTAAAGCGGACCAACAAATCCGTGGCGCAGTAGTTCTTCCAAACGGAACTGGTAAAACTCAACGTGTGCTCGTTTTCGCTAAAGGTGAAAAGGCTAAAGAAGCTGAAGAAGCTGGCGCAGACGTTGTAGGTGAAGAGGAGCTCGTTAACAAAATCCAACAAGGTTGGATGGACTTTGACGTTGTTGTTGCGACACCAGACATGATGGCGCAAGTTGGTAAGCTTGGTCGTGTTCTTGGACCGAAAGGCCTTATGCCAAACCCTAAGACGGGTACTGTAACAATGGATGTTACACAAGCTGTCAATGAAATCAAAGCGGGTAAAGTTGAATACCGCGTTGAAAAAGCTGGAAATGTACATGTTCCAATTGGAAAAGTATCATTTACAGAAGAGCAACTGCTCGAAAACTTCAAGACAATTGTTGATATCCTTGCAAAAGCTAAGCCTTCTGCAGCAAAAGGTACGTACATGAAAAACATCGCGGTTTCTTCTTCTATGGGACCTGGTGTTAAAGTAAGTACTGCTGGAATCTCTGGCTAATTTTGCCGTATTGACTTTTGGGTAACCGTTTTATATAATTAAAAACGGTTAATAGCTAAATATACTGCCGCAGACAGTAGGTGCACGATTGTGCGTAAATCCTGCCGAGGTATCGATCCTATAAAATGACACTGCGTGTCATTCGGAATCTCCTCTGTCTGTGTGCTCATGGACAGGGGAGTTTTTTGATCCTCTGAACGGCAAATTTTTCAGGAGGTGGAACAATGGGCAGTGTACTCGAACAAAAACAAGCGGTTGTTGATGAGATCGTTGAGAAATTTAACAGCAGTGAGTCAATCATTTTTGTTGATTATCGTGGTCTAAGCGTGAGTCAAGACACGGAATTGCGTAACAAACTCCGTGCTGCAGACGTTGAGCTCAAAGTGTACAAAAACACATTGACTCGTCGCGCAACAGCTGAGACAAGCTTACAGAGCTTGACGAAACACTTGTAGGTCCAACAGCGATTGCTACGAGCAAAACAGATGCAGTAGCAGCAGCGAAAGTCTTAAACGAGTTCGCGAAAGAAAACGAAGCTTTAGAAATTAAAGCGGGTGTTATTCAAGGTAGCGTAACTTCTGTTGAAGACATTAAGAAGATTGCTGAACTTCCTTCTTACGAAGGACTTGTATCTATGCTACTCAGCGTACTACAAGCGCCAATCAGAAACTTTGCATTGGCTTCTAAGGCAGTTGCAGATCAAAAAGAAGAAAGTGCGTAAGCACCTAATTTTTAACATTCCTGAAGGAGGAATATACAATGGCTAAAGAGCAAATTATTGAAGAAATCAAGAGCATGACAGTTCTTGAGTTGAACGACCTAGTTAAAGCAATCGAGGACGAGTTTGGTGTAACAGCTGCAGCTCCAGTTGCAGTAGCTGGTGGAGGAGACGCAGGTGCTGCTGAAGAGCAAACAGAATTTAACGTAGTTCTTACTTCTGCTGGTTCTTCTAAGATCGGCGTTATCAAAGTTGTTCGTGGAATCACAGGTCTTGGTCTTAAAGAAGCAAAAGCGCTTGTTGACGGTGCCCCTGAGACACTTAAAGAAGGCGTAAGCAAAGACGAAGCTGAAGACATGAAGAGCCAACTTGAAGAAGCTGGTGCACAAGTAGAAATCAAGTAATTTGACTTCTATTGAAGAGACTTCCCTGCTATATGCGGGGAAGTCTTTTCTTTTAAATAACGTATTTTCTATGTTAAAGCTCATAATAAAGAGGAGTTTCTAAGAGAAGAGGTGAAGTTTTTGTCATCGCATTATTATGATAAAAACCTACGGTAAGTAGTGAGCGGCAAACGGTTGGAGTGACGATCAAGGAAAAAGAGTATTTATTTTATACAGATCGTGGTGTTTTCTCTAAAGGCGGCGTCGATTTTGGCAGTGCGTTTTTGGCGAATGCGTATCAAGCTCCGGCGGTCGGTGGACCGGTTTTGGATGTTGGTTGTGGGTATGGCCCCCTCGGCATTTCAATCGCGGGTGATACAGGCAGGCAAGTCTGGATGACAGATGTGAATGAACGCGCAGTCGAACTTGCGACAGAAAATGCAATGCGTAATCACGTCGATAAACAAGTCACAATTGTTCGGGGTTCGGGGTACGAGGCGATTCCTGATGAGAAGTTATTTGCATCGATTGTTACAAACCCTCCTATTCGAGCAGGGAAAGAGGTTGTGCATCATTTTTTTGAAGAAGCTCACAAACGTTTAGTTGATGCAGGGGAACTCTGGGTTGTTATTCAGAAGAAACAAGGTGCCCCTTCTACGAAAAAGAAATTAGAAGAGTTGTTCAAAGAAGTCGTCGAGGAAGGGAAGAGCAAAGGTTACTCTCTCTATCGATGCTATAAATAAATGAAAAAATATTTGACCTTGAACTCGGTTTGTGATAATATCATCTAATGCGTATAACCGTACTTTTTTAGAACAAAAAAGTTGTTAAAAAAGGAAGTATAAAGGTTATGATGAACGGGAACAATAAGTGAATACGAGAAAAAAAGGTTGGTATTTTTATCCTATTAAGTATGAGCCTTTTTGTGCATTCACGAAGTTTCTTAAATGAACTTCGGCATCAATCACATTGATGTGTTTGATTACATCCCCCATTTTCACAATGAATGGTACAGTCATGCCGGGACTAAAGGGATATTTTCAGTTAAAAAATACGCGGATTTGAGGGGTGAATTCGTTGACAGGTCAACTCATTCAGTATGGACGCCATCGCCAGCGAAGAAGCTACGCGCGGATTAGTGAAGTATTAGACCTTCCTAATCTCATTGAGATTCAAACAGCTTCCTATCAATGGTTTCTTGACGAAGGAATTCGTGAGATGTTTCAAGACATTTCACCAATTGAAGATTTTACGGGTAACCTCGTGCTGGAATTCATTGATTACAGCTTAGGTGAACCGAAATATTCTGTAGAGGATTCTAAAGAACGAGATGTCACATACTCTGCACCACTTAGAGTAAAGGTTCGTTTGATGAATCAAGAAACAGGAGAAGTTAAAGAACAAGAAGTATTCATGGGCGATTTCCCATTAATGACGGATACAGGTACATTTGTGATTAATGGTGCCGAACGTGTCATCGTTTCCCAGCTCGTCCGCTCTCCAAGTGTATATTATAGCCGTAAGACCGATAAGAATGGCAAGAAAGGTTTCACTGCTACTGTCATTCCGAACCGTGGTGCTTGGCTTGAATTAGAAACCGATGCAAAAGACATCGTATACGTAAGAATCGATCGTACAAGAAAGATTCCTGTTACTGTATTGTTGCGTGCACTCGGATTTGGTGCGGACCAAGATATTGTTGATCTTATTGGTGAGAACGAATACTTGCGTAACTCATTAGAGAAAGACAATACCGAAGACACGGAGAAAGCTTTACTAGAAATCTATGAGCGTCTACGTCCTGGTGAGCCACCAACAGTAGATAACGCTCGTAGTCTATTAGAATCCCGTTTCTTCGATCCGAAACGCTATGACTTTGCAAATGTAGGTCGTTACAAGATCAATAAGAAACTTCACATTAAAGATCGTCTCTTTAATCAAGTGTTGGCTGAAACACTAGCAGATCCTGAAACTGGTGAAGTGATTGCAGAGGAAGGTTCATTAATCGATCGTCGTACGTTGGATCGTCTACTTCCTTACTTCGAAAATGATTTAGGATTTAAAACGTACACTGTTGCAGATGGTGTCGTTGAAGATACAGATATCACCGTTCAATCAATTAAGATTTATGCACCGAATGATCCTGAAGGTGAGCAAACGATTCAGGTCATCAGTAACGGTGAGATTGACCGAAGCATTAAAAACATTACTGCTGAAGACATTATTGCGTCAATCAGTTACTTCTTTAACCTCTTACATGGGGTTGGAAACACAGATGATATCGATCACTTAGGAAACCGTCGTCTTCGTTCAGTTGGAGAATTACTACAAAACCAATTCCGAATTGGTCTTTCCCGTATGGAGCGTGTCGTACGTGAACGTATGTCGATTCAAGACCCTAGTCAAATTACACCACAGGCGTTAATCAACATTCGTCCGGTGATCGCGTCAATTAAAGAGTTCTTCGGTAGTTCACAGTTGTCCCAGTTTATGGATCAAACGAACCCATTAGCTGAGTTGACGCATAAGCGTCGTTTATCAGCGCTTGGACCAGGTGGTCTTACTCGTGAGCGTGCAGGAATGGAAGTTCGAGACGTTCACTATTCTCACTACGGTCGTATGTGTCCAATTGAAACGCCGGAAGGTCCGAACATCGGCTTGATCAACTCACTTTCAAGTTATGCGAAAGTGAATGCGTTTGGCTTTATGGAAACGCCGTATCGCCGTGTTGATCCTGAAACTGGTCGAGTAACTGCACAAATTGATTACCTGACTGCTGATGAAGAGCATAATTACGTCGTTGCACAAGCGAACGCAAAGTTACAAGATGATGGAACGTTCGTGGATGATAACATTATTGCTCGTTTCCGTGAAGAAAATACGATCGTAAGTAAAGATCGCATCGACTACATGGATGTATCACCAAAGCAAGTCGTTTCTGCCGCAACGGCTTCGATTCCATTCTTAGAGAATGATGACTCGAACCGTGCCTTAATGGGAGCGAACATGCAGCGTCAAGCGGTTCCGTTACTAGAGCCAGAAGCGCCAGTAGTTGGTACGGGTATTGAATATGTTTCTGCTAAAGACTCCGGAGCAGCAGTTGTTTCAAGGCATCGTGGTGTCGTTAAGCGAGTAACTGCTCGTGAAGTTCGAATTCGTCGCTTGGTTGACGTTGAAGGTAAAGAAGTTGAAACAGATGATGACGTGTACCGCATGTCTAAATATATCCGTTCTAACCAAGGAACGAGTTATAACCAACGTCCAATCGTTGCTGAAGGTGACGTTGTTGATCGTGGTGAAGTTCTAGCAGATGGTCCTTCTATGGATAAAGGGGAAATGGCCCTTGGACGTAACGTACTCGTAGTTTATGACTTGGGATGGTTACAACTATGAGGATGCCATTATCCTGAGTGAACGACTCGTTAAAGACGATGTCTTTACTTCGATCCACATTGAAGAATACGAATCGGAATCACGTGATACGAAGCTCGGACCAGAAGAGATTACTCGTGATATACCAAACATCGGTGAAGATGCACTTCGTAATCTTGATGAGCGAGGAATCATTAGAGTCGGGGCTGAGATCAAAGACGGCGACATTCTCGTTGGTAAAGTCACTCCTAAGGGGATGACAGAACTAACAGCAGAAGAGCGTTTACTTCATGCAATCTTCGGTGAGAAAGCTCGTGAAGTACGTGACACGTCACTTCGTGCTCCGCACGGTGGGGATGGAATCATCCTTGACGTGAAGATCTTTAACCGTGAAGATGGCGATGAATTACCACCAGGCGTAAACCAACTTGTTCGTGTCTATATCGTTCAAAAGCGTAAGATCAACGAAGGTGACAAGATGGCCGGTCGTCACGGTAATAAAGGTGTTATCTCTCGAATTCTTCCAGAAGAAGATATGCCTTATATGCCTGACGGAACACCAATTGACATCATGCTTAACCCACTTGGGGTACCATCGCGTATGAATATCGGACAAGTGCTTGAAATGCACTTAGGAATGGCTGCGCGCCAACTCGGTATTCATGTTGCTTCACCAGTATTTGATGGTGCGCGTGAGGAAGATGTTTGGGAGACGTTAGAAGAAGCGGGTATGGCTCGAGATGGCAAAACAATCCTCTACGATGGTCGTACAGGAGATGCTTTTGATAACCGAGTATCTGTCGGTGTCATGTATATGATTAAACTTGCACACATGGTTGACGATAAGCTACACGCTCGTTCAACTGGACCTTACTCTCTCGTTACGCAACAACCACTTGGAGGTAAAGCTCAATTTGGTGGTCAGCGTTTTGGTGAGATGGAGGTATGGGCGCTTGAGGCGTACGGCGCTGCATATACGTTGCAAGAAATCTTAACGGTGAAATCAGATGATGTTGTCGGACGTGTTAAAACGTATGAGGCCATCGTTAAGGGCGAAAACGTACCAGAGCCAGGAGTTCCTGAATCATTTAAAGTATTGATTAAAGAGCTTCAAAGTTTAGGTATGGATGTAAAAATGCTTTCAAGCAATGAAGAAGAGATTGAAATGAAAGAGCTGGACGACGAAGAAGAACAATCAAACGATCGAATGAACCTTAAGTTAGAATCTACGGAGAACGCTTAAAGGTAAGTTCAAAAGAAAGTTCCAAAGCTGGATCTTTCTTTTGCACGTTTGATGTTTACTATCGCCATTTAGCCCCTTTGACAACAGAGCGCAGGAAAGGGAGGGTCACCCTTTGATCGATGTCAATAATTTTGAATACATGAAAGTAGGTTTAGCATCACCGGATAAGATCCGCAGCTGGTCTCGTGGTGAAGTTAAAAAGCCTGAGACGATTAACTATCGTACTCTTAAACCTGAAAAAGACGGTTTGTTTTGTGAACGTATTTTCGGACCGCAAAAAGATTGGGAATGTCATTGTGGGAAATACAAGCGTGTTCGCTACAAAGGTGTTGTATGTGATCGTTGTGGTGTTGAGGTAACACGTGCGAAGGTTCGTCGTGAGCGAATGGGACACATTGAGCTTGCGGCTCCAGTTTCACACATTTGGTATTTTAAAGGAATTCCAAGTCGTATGGGTCTTGTCTTGGATATGTCACCGCGCTCCTTAGAAGAAGTTATTTACTTTGCTTCTTACGTGGTTACAGATACAGGTGATACACCACTTGAATACAAACAATTGCTTTCTGAAAAAGAATACCGAGCGTACTACGATAAGTACGGTCGTTCTTTCACAGCGCAAATGGGTGCTGAAGCGATCCGTAAAATTCTATCTGATCTTGACTTAAATAAAGAAGTGAAGATGTTAAAAGAAGAATTAGAAACAGCACAAGGGCGACGTCGTACGCGTGCAATTAAGCGTCTTGAAGTGATCGAAGCATTCCGTAACTCTGGAAATGAACCTTCATGGATGATTCTGGATGTTCTTCCAGTAATTCCGCCTGAACTTCGCCCGATGGTGCAACTAGATGGTGGTCGTTTTGCGACATCAGACCTTAACGATTTGTATCGTCGTGTAATTAACCGTAACAACCGTTTGAAGCGTCTCCTTGACCTTGGTGCACCAAGCATCATCGTACAAAATGAGAAGCGCATGCTCCAAGAAGCTGTTGATGCATTGATTGATAATGGTCGTCGTGGACGTCCAGTAACAGGACCGGGTAACCGTCCTCTTAAATCACTGTCTCACATGTTGAAAGGTAAGCAAGGACGTTTCCGTCAAAACCTTCTCGGTAAACGTGTTGACTACTCTGGTCGTTCGGTAATTGTTGTAGGTCCAAACCTTAAAATGTATCAGTGTGGTCTCCCGAAAGAGATGGCGCTTGAACTATTTAAGCCGTTTGTTATGAAAGAGCTCGTCGCTAAAGGGCAAGCACACAACATTAAGAGTGCTAAGCGTAAAGTTGATCGTGTGCAACCAGAAGTTTGGGACGTATTAGAAGAAGTAATTAAAGAGCACCCAGTTCTTCTAAACCGCGCACCTACACTGCATAGACTAGGGATTCAAGCATTTGAACCTACGTTAGTAGAAGGACGTGCGATTAAACTACACCCACTCGTATGTACGGCATACAACGCCGACTTTGATGGTGACCAAATGGCGGTCCACGTACCACTATCGGCAGAAGCGCAAGCTGAGGCACGTGTACTCATGCTAGCTGCTCAAAACATCTTGAACCCGAAAGATGGTAAGCCAGTAGTAACACCATCACAAGATATGGTACTAGGAAACTACTACCTCACTCTTGAGCGTGAAAATGCGGTTGGAGAAGGTGCGGTATTTAAAGATAGTGATGAGGCATTGACTGCATACCAAAACGGTTATGTGCACTTACACTCTCGTATTGCGATTCCAGTCAGCGCGATTGAAAAGACAACGTTCCCTGAAGAAGCGAAAGGTCATTTGCTTTTAACGAGTATCGGTAAGCTTATGTTCAACGAAATTCTTCCTGAATCGTTCCCTTATATTAATGAACCATCAGCGAAGAACTTAGAACAAGCGACTCCTCTTGAGTATTTTGTTCCTCAAGGAACCGATGTAAAGAAAACATTCCAAGAGCGCCCAATCGTGTCACCGTTTAAAAAAGGCTTCCTTGGTGATGTAATCGCAGAAGTATTTAAGAAGTTCCAAGTCACTGAAACATCACGAATGCTTGACCGCATGAAGGAACTCGGTTTCTTCTATTCAACAAAAGCAGGTCTTACTGTTGGTGTCGCTGACATTGTTGTTTTAGCTGAAAAACAAGAGATCCTTGATGCTGCAGAAGAGCAAGTATCTAAGGTCGTTAAGCAGTTCCGCCGTGGTTTAATTACTGAAGAAGAACGTTACGACAAGATTATCTCAATCTGGAGCGACGCAAAAGACGACATTCAAGGACGTCTTATGAAGACACTTGATAAGTCTAACCCGATCTTCATGATGAGTGATTCCGGAGCACGTGGTAACGCCTCAAACTTTACGCAACTTGCAGGTATGCGTGGATTGATGGCAAACCCGTCTGGACGTATTATTGAACTTCCAATCAAGTCTAGTTTCCGTGAAGGTTTAACCGTACTCGAGTACTTTATCTCGACGCACGGTGCCCGTAAAGGACTTGCCGATACAGCACTTAAAACGGCTGACTCAGGTTATCTTACACGTCGTCTCGTTGACGTTGCACAAGACGTTATCGTTCGTGAAGATGATTGTGGAACAGACCGTGGACTTGTCGTATCAGCATTACGTGATGGAACAGAAGAGATTGAGAACCTATACGATCGTCTCGTTGGACGTTTCTCATTCCAAACAGTAAAGCATCCTGAAACTGGAGATGTACTCGTGAAGCCGAATGAATTAATTCATGAAGAGCTTGCGAAGACAATTGTAGAATCAGGTGTTGAAGAACTTAAGATTCGCTCTGTATTTACGTGTGATACGTCACACGGAGTATGTAATAAGTGTTACGGACGCAACCTTGCAACAGGTAGTGACGTTGAGGTTGGGGAAGCAGTCGGAATCATCGCTGCCCAATCAATCGGTGAGCCGGGGACGCAGCTTACAATGCGTACATTCCACACAGGTGGTGTAGCCGGGGACGATATTACTCAAGGTCTTCCGCGTATTCAAGAGTTGTTTGAAGCTCGTAACCCGAAAGGTCAGGCATTAATTACTGAGCTTAGTGGTACAGTGGAAGAGATTCGTGATGCTGGAGATAAGAAAGAGATCGTTATTCGTGGAGAATACGAAACTCGTTCTTATACGACAGCCTATGGGGCTCGTGTACGTATTGCTGAGGGTGACAGAGTTGTAGCTGGTGAAGCATTAACTGAAGGTTCAATTGACCCGAAAGAGTTAATTCAAGTAACTGGTATCGATGAAGTCCAAATGTATCTCTTGAAAGAAGTGCAGAAAGTATACCGTATGCAAGGGGTAGAAATCGGAGATAAGCACGTCGAGGTTATGGTTCGTCAAATGCTTAGAAAGATCCGCGTTATGGATTCTGGGGATACAGATGTATTACCAGGAACGCTCGTTGAAGTTAACGCATTCCATAAGGCGAATATTGATGTACTTCGTAAAGGTAAGCGTCCTGCTGTTGGAACACCTGTTATTCTCGGAATTACGAAAGCATCCCTTGAGACAGATTCCTTCTTATCGGCAGCTTCATTCCAAGAGACAACTCGTGTCCTTACAGATGCTGCAATTAAAGGACGTAAAGATGCATTGCTAGGACTTAAGGAAAATGTTATTATCGGTAAGCTCGTTCCTGCCGGTACAGGTATGCAAAGATACCGTAGCCTAAAAGGCGAGACACCTGATAGCGAAAAAGAAACAGCACCTGAAGTAGAGACAGTAGGTTACGATTGATATAATTGCTGTTGACACTTAAGGATGTGTTTGTTAAGATGTCAAAGTGCGCGTATTTCACCGGTGTTGAGGTGAAGATATGTCGTATCATAGAATTGCGGACGCAAGTGAGCGTTATGTAGGTGTCAAAGCAACAGTGAAAGCAATATCAGCCGAGCTGGTTGATGAAGTTTACATTGCTGCTGATGCGGATGTTTTAGTAACGAAGCAAGTCATCGACATAGCGAAACGAAAGCGAACGCCTTTAACAACCGTTTCATCAATGAGAAAGCTCGGCAAAGCTTGTGGTATTGAGGTCAATGCTGCGGCTGTAGCGATAAAAAAGTAACGATGTTTTTACTGGCGGGTGCATGTTTCCCGCTAGTAAGAACATTACTTTTGCCCATACGTGAACACCTGGAACAGTGGTCTTATAAAATGCTGATTTAGAAGGGTTCATCTTGCAAGCTGCATGAGAAGTATAGAAGGAAGGAGGAAACATCATGCCAACTATGAATCAACTCGTTCGTAAAGGACGTAAAAGCAAAACTAAGAAGTCTGATGCTCCAGCTTTGAACAAAGGCTACAACAGCTTTAAGAAGGTTCAAACGGACTTAGCTTCTCCTCATAAACAAGGGGTTTGTACTCGTGTTGGAACGATGACACCGAAGAAACCGAACTCGGCTCTTCGTAAATATGCTCGTGTACGTTTGACGAACGGAATTGAAGTTACGGCTTACATTCCAGGAATCGGACACAACCTACAAGAGCACAGCGTTGTGCTCATCCGTGGTGGTCTTGTTAAGGACTTACCAGGTGTACGCTACCACATCGTTCGTGGTGCATTGGATACTGCTGGTGTCCAAGACCGTAAACAAGGTCGCTCTAAATATGGTACGAAACGTTCTAAGAAGTAATACATTTAAATGGGATTTAACCCGTCTATAGAGACAGAAAGGAGGGTTGGTTATGCCTCGTAAAGGTCCTGTACCTCGTCGTGAAGTGCTTGCCGATCCGATCTACAACTCTAAATTGGTAACGCGTTTGATTAACCGCATCATGATTGATGGTAAAAAAGGTAAAGCGCAAAACATTCTTTACGCTTCATTTGACATCGTTCGTGAACGCAGTGGTCAAGATCCAGTTGAAGTTTTTGATCAAGCACTAAAGAACATCATGCCAGTACTTGAAGTTAAAGCTCGCCGTGTAGGTGGTGCAAACTATCAAGTTCCAATCGAAGTAAAACCTGACCGTCGTACGACTCTTGGTCTTCGTTGGTTAGTAAGCTATGCTCGTCTACGTGGAGAAAAGACAATGGAAGAGCGTCTAGCTAATGAAATTCTTGATGCTTCAAACAACACAGGTGCTGCTGTTAAGAAACGTGAAGACACGCACCGTATGGCTGAAGCGAACAAAGCGTTCGCTCACTACCGCTGGTAAAAATAAATATCAGCTGAATTTAGCTGAAAGGAGAAAGTGTAAACCATGGCTAGAGAATTCTCCTTGGAGAAAACACGTAATATCGGGATCATGGCTCACATCGATGCCGGTAAAACGACTGCTACAGAACGTATCTTGTTCTATACAGGTCGTACTCATAAAATTGGTGAAACACACGAAGGTGCATCACAGATGGACTGGATGTCTCAAGAGCAAGAGCGTGGAATTACAATTACTTCTGCGGCGACAACTGCTTCTTGGAAAGATCATCGTATTAACATCATTGATACACCAGGACACGTAGACTTTACTGTTGAAGTAGAGCGTTCACTACGTGTTCTTGACGGTGCTGTTGCGGTTCTAGATGCTCAATCGGGCGTTGAGCCACAAACAGAAACAGTTTGGCGTCAAGCAACCACTTATCACGTTCCACGAATCGTATTCGTAAACAAAATGGATAAGATGGGTGCAGACTTCCTATACTCTGTAGGAACGCTAAATGATCGTCTAGATGCAAATGCGCATCCAATTCAGCTACCAATCGGTGCTGAGGATGATTTTGAAGCAATCATCGACCTTGTTGAGATGAAAGCTTACTATTATCTTGATGATTTAGGGCAAAACACGGAAACTCGTGAAATCCCTGAAGATCACCGTGAATTAGCAGATGAATACCGTGAGAAGCTAGTTGAAGCGGTAGCAGAATTTGATGAAGAGTTAATGATGCGTTATCTTGATGGTGACACAATCAGCAACGAAGAACTCAAATCTGCAATTCGTGAAGCAACGCTTACTGTACAATTCTACCCAGTTCTTTGTGGTTCTGCATTTAAGAACAAAGGTGTTCAGCCAATGATCGATGCGGTTATTGACTACCTTCCAGCTCCTACGGATGTTCCTGCGATCAAAGGACACAAAGTAGACAGTGACGAAGAGGTTGTACGTGAAGCTGACGACAACGGTCCTTTCTCTGCTCTTGCATTTAAAGTTATGACAGACCCTTACGTTGGTAAGTTGACATTCTTCCGTGTGTACTCTGGAACATTAGATTCTGGTTCATACGTTAAGAACGCTTCTAAAGACAAGCGTGAGCGTGTCGGTCGTATCCTTCAAATGCATGCGAACACTCGTGAGGAAATCAAAACGGTTTACTCTGGAGACATCGCTGCAGGTGTAGGTCTTAAAGATACAACAACAGGAGATACACTTTGTGATGAGAAGAACCTAGTGATTCTTGAATCAATGGACTTCCCAGAACCAGTAATCTCATTGTCTGTTGAGCCTAAGTCTAAAGCCGATCAAGACAAAATGGGTGTTGCCCTCGGTAAGCTTGCTGAAGAGGACCCAACATTCAAGACGTATACTGACGAAGAAACAGGTCAAACTGTTATCGCTGGTATGGGTGAGCTTCACCTTGACATCATCGTTGACCGTATGAAGCGTGAATTCAAAGTTGAAGCAGTTGTAGGTGCTCCTCAGGTATCTTACCGTGAGACAATTCGCCAAGCTGCTGAAGTTGAAGGGAAGTTCGTACGTCAGTCTGGTGGTCGTGGACAGTATGGTCACGTTAAAGTTGAGTTCTCTCCTAATGAAGAGGGCGCAGGTTTTGAATTTGAGAACGGCATTGTTGGTGGTGTAGTTCCACGTGAATACATTCCGTCTGTTGAACAAGGAATTGAAGAATCATTGCAAAATGGTCTTCTTGCAGGTTATCCTGTAATTGACGTTAAAGCTCGTCTCTTTGACGGTTCTTACCATGACGTTGACTCAAACGAGATGGCGTTTAAGATTGCTGCATCAATGGCATTCAAAGAAGCTAAATCGAAATGTTCTCCAGTTCTTCTAGAGCCACTCATGAAAGTTGAGATTGTTGTTCCAGAAGAATACATGGGAGACGTTATGGGTGATGTCACTTCACGTCGTGGACGTGTTGACGGTATGGAAGCACGCGGTAACGCTCAAACAATCCGCGCGTTCGTTCCACTTGCTGAAATGTTCGGGTATGCGACAGCACTTCGTTCAAACACGCAAGGACGTGGAACGTACTCTATGTTCTTCGATCACTATGAAGAAGTTCCTAAGAGTATTTCTGAAGAAATCATCAAGAAAAACACTGGTGAGTAATCACCAATAAGTTAAATAGTTTGAAGGGTGTAGGGTACTCTAGTATGTGTACTTAAGCCTTTCTTGCTTTATAAATATACTAATTTAAGGGAGGATATCCTCAAATGGCTAAAGAAAAATTTGACCGTTCCAAGACGCATGCCAATATTGGTACAATTGGACACGTCGACCACGGTAAAACAACACTAACTGCTGCAATTACAACTGTACTTCATAAAAAATCTGGTAAAGGTACTGCAATGGCGTATGACGCAATTGACGGTGCTCCAGAAGAGAAAGAGCGTGGAATCACAATCGCAACTTCTCACGTTGAGTACGAAACTGAAAGCCGCCACTATGCACACGTTGACTGCCCAGGTCACGCTGACTATGTTAAAAACATGATCACTGGTGCTGCACAAATGGACGGAGCGATTCTTGTAGTATCTGCGGCTGATGGCCCAATGCCACAAACTCGCGAGCACATCCTACTTTCTCGTAACGTAGGTGTACCTTCAATGGTTGTTTTCCTTAACAAAGTTGACATGGTAGACGACGAAGAGCTTCTTGAGCTTGTAGAAATGGAAGTACGTGACCTTCTTTCTGAGTACGACTTCCCAGGAGACGACATTCCAGTTGTTGCTGGTTCTGCACTTAAAGCACTTGAAGGCGACGCTTCTTACGAAGAGAAAATTGTTGAGCTTATGAATGAAGTGGATGCTTACATCCCAACTCCTGAGCGCGACAAAGATAAGCCTTTCATGATGCCTGTTGAGGACGTATTCTCAATCACTGGTCGTGGTACAGTAGCGACTGGCCGTGTTGAGCGTGGAGTTCTTAACGTAGGTGACGAGATCGAAATCCTCGGTATCACTGAAGAGTCTAGAAAATCAACAGTAACAGGTGTTGAGATGTTCCATAAACTTCTTGACTACGCTGAAGCTGGTGACAACATTGGAGCACTCCTTCGTGGTGTTGACCGTGAGGACATCACTCGTGGTCAAGTACTAGCTAAGCCTGGTACAATCACTCCACACACGAACTTCAAAGCTGAAGTTTATGTTCTTTCAAAAGAAGAAGGTGGCCGTCACACGCCATTCTTTAACAACTACCGCCCACAGTTCTACTTCCGTACAACTGACGTAACTGGTGTTGTAAATCTTCCAGAAAGCATTGAAATGGTTATGCCTGGAGATAACACTGAAATGGAAGTTGAATTGATCTCTCCTATCGCGATTGAAGACGGTACTCGTTTCTCAATCCGTGAAGGTGGACGTACTGTAGGTTCTGGTGTTGTTTCTACAATCACTAAGTAATGCTACGAAAGCACTCGCATTTGCGGGTGCTTTTTTTATTCAATCCCCCCATCACAAGTTAGACACATTTACTCTTGCTATTTCGAATAGTGAGAGTATAATGTTGTTTACCTAAAGGGAGGGAACAGTCTTGAAGATCATGAAAAAGATGGTTACAAGAGTTATGTTGTCTAGTTCTGCGTTAGTGTTAGCAGTTTTACTTTTGCCGGCTTTTTTAATTACAGATCAAATTGACGGTTTCCAACAGCTCGTTGACATGATATTTAAAGATGATGAAACACCATCCTGAAATAAAAACAAACCACTAATTAATACTTTCATTAGTGGTTTGTTTTTGTTATAATGAAGATTGGTGATTGAAAACCAAACAAAGTCTGTTGAATGATACAACAAGGCAAGAAATTCCTTTCGTAATCCCCTTGCATTCAAGGCGCAAAGCCTTTATAATAGTAAAAGTGTGACAAAGTTGGAGATCCGCACGGGATTTCCTGTTTTTATGTTGTCATTGCGATGATGCAGAAGGTTGCTGACACACCCGGCCCCTTTGCCATGATGGGTGTGTGGGATTTCTGCGGAGTAGGTCTGAAAATCAGGCGATAAAAAGGAGGGCTAAACATGGCAAAAGAGAAAATTCGTATTCGATTAAAGGCGTATGATCACCGCATTCTAGATCAGTCGTCAGAGAAGATTGTTGATACTGCGAAACGTTCAGGTGCTAACGTATCCGGACCGATCCCATTACCAACAGAGCGCTCTGTCTACACGATCCTTCGTGCGACTCATAAGTACAAAGACTCTCGTGAGCAATTTGAGATGCGTACACACAAGCGTCTTATCGATATTATCAGTCCAACACCACAAACGGTGGACGCTCTTATGCGCTTAGATTTACCATCTGGCGTTGACATTGAGATCAAACTCTAATCAACGTTTTAGTTAGGATGTCTATTTGGACAAACAATTATTAAAGTAATTTATTACAGGAGGTGTGACTGATGACCAAAGGAATCTTGGGTAGAAAAATCGGCATGACACAGATTTTTAGCGAGAACGGAGAAGTAGTACCAGTAACTGTCGTTCAAGCAGATCCAAACGTTGTCATGCAGTTGAAAACACAAGGAAATGATGGTTACGATGCGGTTCAGTTAGGAGCTGACGACAAGAAACCTGTACGCTCTACTAAACCGGAAAAAGGCCATGCTGATAAAGCAAGCACGGCGCCCAAGCGCTACGTTCGTGAATTCCGCAATATCGATGTTGCGAGTCATGAAATCGGTCAAACGGTCAGCGTAAATACATTTGAAGTTGGCGACATCATCGATGTAACTGGAACTTCAAAGGGTAAAGGTTTCCAAGGTGCAATTAAGCGCCATAACCAAGCCCGCGGACCTATGAGCCACGGTTCACGTTACCATCGTCGTCCAGGTTCACTTGGTACGATGCAAGATGCAAAAGTAATCAAAGGCATGGAAGGCCCAGGTCAAATGGGTGGCGGCCAAATTACTGTTCAGAACCTTGAAGTTGTTCAAGTGGATGAAGAGCGCAACTTGCTCCTTATTAAAGGAAACGTACCAGGAGCTAAAAAGAGCTACGTCAAAATCCAGAGTGCTATTAAAGGCAACTAATGTTTTGAGGAAAGGAGGAGTCTTATCATGCCGAAAGTAACGGTATTTAATCAAAGCGGATCACAAGTAGGCGACGTTGAACTCGCTGAAGCCGTTTTCGGGATTACACCGAACGAAAATGTTGTTCACGACGCTGTTGTGATGCAACAAGCTTCTCTTCGTCAAGGAACTCAAAAAGCTAAAACACGTTCTGAAGTACGAGGCGGAGGAGCGAAGCCTTGGCGTCAAAAAGGTACTGGTCGTGCACGTCACGGTTCAAGCCGTTCCCCAATTTGGAAGGGCGGTGGTGTGATTTTCGCACCAACACCACGCAGCTACAGCTACAAGTTACCAAAGAAAGTTCGTCGTCTTGCATTGAAATCAGTTCTATCTGATAAAGTTCAAAACGATGCTCTTATCGTATTAGATGAATTAAGCTTAGATGCTCCAAAGACAAAGGATATGATCAACATTCTTTCCAGTCTTTCAGCTGAGAAACTCTTGTCGTTACAGCAGAGCGTAACGCTAACGTTGAGAAGTCTGCTAACAACTTGCCTAACGTCAAAACAATTACTGCCACTGGCGTAAACGTACTTGACGTTATCAACTACGACAAAGTGATTATCACGAAGGAAGCTGTTGAGAGAGTAGAGGAGGTGCTGAGCTAATGGATGCACGCGATTTAATCAAGCGCCCGGTCATTACGGAACGCTCTACTGAGCAGATGGAAGATAAGAAGTACACATTCGAGGTTGACGTTAGAGCGAACAAGACTCAAATCAAACAAGCGATCGAAGAAATCTTCGAAGTTGATGTTTTGAAAGTCAACACGATTAAATACAAGCAAAAGTATCGTCGTTTTGGACGTTTCGAAGGCTTTAAGCCAGCGAAGAAAAAAGCGATCGTTACGCTTACAGCAGACAGCGAAGAGATCGAAATCTTCGGCGAAGCTTAAGATCAAATAAGTAAGGAGGGAAACCAAAATGGCAGTAAAACGTTATAAACCGACCACTAACGGTCGTCGTTTCATGACAGGGAAAGACTTCTCTGAGATTACAACGGATCAACCGGAACGTTCATTGCTCGCTCCTTTATCAAAGCGCGCTGGACGTAACAACCACGGTCGTTTAACGACTCGTCATCAAGGTGGCGGTCATAAGCGTAAATACCGTATCATCGATTTCAAGCGTAACAAGGATCACATCGAAGGTCGTGTAGCAACTATTGAGTACGATCCGAACCGTTCTGCGAACATCGCTTTGATTAACTACATCGATGGTGAAAAGCGTTATATCATCGCGCCAAAAGGACTTAAAGTAGGAGATAAACTCTTCTCTGGTTCTGATGCAGATATTAAAGTAGGAAACGCGCTTGAACTTAAAGACATTCCAGTAGGTACGAACGTACACAACATCGAGCTTAAGCCTGGTGCTGGTGCTCAACTCGTACGTGCTGCAGGTGCGCAAGCTCAAATTCTTGGACGTGAAGGTAAGTACACTCTTATCCGTCTACGTTCAGGCGAGAACCGCTTGATTCTTTCTACTTGCCGTGCGACAGTCGGCCAAGTTGGAAACCTTGAGCACGAGCTCATTAACATTGGTAAAGCAGGACGTAGCCGTTGGATGAACAAACGTCCAGTCGTTCGTGGTTCTGCAATGAACCCAGCTGATCACCCTCACGGTGGTGGTGAAGGTCGTGCACCAATCGGACGTGTGGCTCCAGTTTCACCTTGGGGACAACCTGCGATCGGTTACAAGACTCGTAAAGGCAAGAAAGACTCAGATAAATATATTGTTCGCCGTCGCAACCATAAGCGTAAGTAATCGGAGAACAAGACGAATAAGCGCCTGACGGTGGTAAGAACTACTTCTTTAACTGGGGCGCTATCATCGTCACTTTACACATTTGAAGGGAGGCTTTCGCATGGGACGCAGCCTTAAAAAAGGACCTTTTGCTGACAGTCATTTGCTTAAGAAGGTAGAAGCGATGGATGAGAACAGCAAATCAGTAATTAAAACTTGGTCTCGTCGTTCTACGATTTTCCCGCAATTCGTCGGACACACGATCGCTGTATACGATGGTCGTAAGCACGTGCCGGTATACATCCAAGAAGATATGGTCGGTCATAAACTCGGTGAATTCGCGCCAACTAGAACGTATCGTGGACACGATAAAGACGACAAAAAAACGAAGCGCCGTTAATTAGAGAGGAGGTTCACTCATGCAAGCTAAAGCAGTTGCTAAACAAGTTCGTGTTGCTCCTCGTAAAGCTCGGATGGTTATTGATCTTGTCCGTGGTAAGGAAGTTGGAGAAGCGATCTCAATTCTTCGTCATACACCAAGAGGTGTATCACCGATCGTTGAGAAAGTCCTCAACTCTGCTATTGCAAACGCTGAGCACAATTACGAACTCGACGCAGAAAACTTATATGTTAGTGCGGCATACGTAGATGAGGGCGTTACTTTAAAACGTTTCCGTCCAAGAGCACAAGGACGTGCTTCACGTATTAACAAGCGCACAAGCCATATCACTATTATTGTTTCTGAGAAGAAGGAGGGATAGAACGTGGGTCAAAAAGTAAATCCTGTCGGTCTTCGAATCGGAGTCATTCGTGACTGGGAGTCTAAATGGTATGCAGAAAAGGACTACGCTGATCTTTTACACGAAGATGTAAAGATTCGTGAATTCCTAGAAGAACGTCTTAAAGACGCGTCACTTTCTAAAATTGAAATCGAACGTGCTGCACGTCGTGTGAACATTAACATTCACACTGCCAAGCCAGGAATGGTTATTGGTAAAGGCGGTTCAGAAGTTGAAGCTCTTCGTAAGAAGCTCAACGATATGACTGGCAAACGTGTACACATCAACATTTCAGAGATTAAGCAAGCAGATATGGATGCTCGTCTCGTAGCAGAAAATATCGCTCGTCAACTCGAAAACCGTGTTTCATTCCGTCGTGCAATGAAACAATCTATCCAACGTACAATGCGTTCTGGAGCTAAAGGAATTCGTACAGAAGTTAACGGACGTCTAGGCGGAGCTGACATGGCTCGTTCTGAAAGCTACAGCGAAGGTACAGTTCCACTTCACACACTACGTGCTGATATCGATTACGGAACTGCTGAAGCAGATACTACGTTTGGTAAAATCGGTGTTAAAATTTGGATCTACCGTGGAGAGGTCCTTCCCACGAAAGGTAAGAGCAAACAGGAAGGAGGCAACTAATTATGTTAATGCCTAAGCGCGTGAAATACCGCCGTCAATTCCGCGGCCGCATGAAAGGTCGTGCAAAAGGCGGGACTGAAGTGAACTTTGGCGAGTATGGCCTTCAAGCTCTCGAAGCTTCTTGGGTTACAAACCGTCAAATTGAATCGGCACGTATCGCGATGACTCGTTACATGAAACGTGGCGGTAAAGTATGGATTAAGATCTTCCCTGATAAGCCTTACACTGCAAAGCCTCTAGAAGTTCGAATGGGTTCCGGTAAAGGTGCTCCTGAAGGCTGGGTAGCAGTAGTAAAGCCAGGTAAAATCATGTTTGAAATTGCAGGTGTGAACGAAGAGGTTGCACGTGAAGCATTGCGTCTAGCGTCGCACAAACTTCCGATCAAATGTAAATTCGTAAAACGTGAAGATATGGGTGGTGAGGCAAATGAAAGCTAAAGAGATTAGAGATCTTACAACAACTGAAATCGAACAACAAACAAAGACTCTAAAAGAGGAATTGTTCAACCTTCGCTTCCAGTTAGCCACTGGACAGTTGGATAATCCTGCCCGCATCCGTCACGTACGTAAAGAAATTGCTAGAGCCAACACAGTTCTTCGTGAAAGAGAACTCGGCATTACTCGTGGATAATAAAGGAGGGGCAAACGTAATGACTGAACGTAATAACCGTAAAGAGTTAACTGGACGCGTTGTTTCAGACAAAATGGATAAAACAATCACTGTCGTTGTTGAAACGTACAAACGTGACAAATTATACGGCAAGCGTGTACGTTACTCTAAAAAATACAAAGCTCATGACGAGAACAATGAAGCGAAAGTCGGCGATATCGTCCGTATCATGGAGACGCGTCATCTTTCAAAAGATAAATACTTCCGCCTCATTAAGATCGTTGAAGAGTCTGTAATCATTTAACACACTTCTTTGATTGAAGGGAGGCAAACGTAATGATCCAACAAGAATCAAGACTCAAAGTTGCTGACAACTCTGGTGCTCGTGAAGTTCTTTGCATTAAAGTACTCGGTGGTACTGGACGCAAGACTGCAAACATCGGTGATACAATTGTGTGTACCGTCAAAAATGCAACACCAGGTGGCGTTGTTAAAAAAGGTGAGGTTGTTCGCGCGGTAATCGTACGTTCACGTAGTGGAGTACGCCGTAACGACGGTTCTTACATCAAATTTGATGAGAACGCAGCAGTTATTATCCGTGACGACAAAGGACCAAGAGGTACACGTATTTTCGGACCAGTTGCTCGTGAACTTCGCGACAAGCAATATATGAAGATCGTATCTCTAGCACCAGAAGTACTTTAAATAATATATCGCCACTTAGAACCAAGGAGGTGCGAATGAATGGCGCAGCGAAATTGAACGTAAAAGCAGGAGATAAGGTCAAAGTTATCTCTGGTAAAGATAAAGGCAAAGAAGGCGTAATCCTGAAGTCTCTTCCAGCTAAAGAACGGGTAATCGTCGAAGGTGTCAACGTTGTGAAAAAGCATGCGAAGCCTACACAAGAAAACCCACAAGGTGGAATTCTTAACGAGGAAGCAGCAATTCACGTTTCAAACGTTATGCTTATCGATCCGAAAAGCGGCGAACCAACTCGCGTTGGATACAAAGTAGAAGACGGAAAGAAAGTACGCGTTGCGAAAAAATCAGGTGAAGTCATCGATAAGTAACACCTGCTGAAAGGAGGTCTTTGATCATGAACGCTTTAAGAAATCGTTATAAACAAGAAATCGTGCCTCGTTTACACGAGCAGTTTAACTATTCGTCGGTCATGGCTGTGCCTAAGATCGAGAAAATCGTCATCAACATGGGTGTCGGTGAAGCTGTAAACAACCCGAAATCACTTGATAGCGCGGTTGAAGAGCTTGCTCAAATCGCTGGTCAAAAGCCAGTTATTACAAAAGCTAAGAAATCAATCGCTGGTTTCAAACTTCGTGAAGGAAACCCAATCGGAACGAAAGTTACACTACGCGGTGAGCGTATGTATGACTTCCTCGAGAAATTGGTTCACGTTTCTTTACCACGAGTACGTGACTTCCGCGGCGTCTCAAACAAAGCGTTTGACGGACGTGGAAACTACACGCTTGGCGTTAAAGAACAATTAATTTTCCCTGAGATTGAGTACGACAAAGTAGATAAAGTACGTGGTATGGATATCGTTATCGTTACAACTGCTCAAACAGATGAAGAATCGCACGCACTTCTTAAAGAAGTCGGCATGCCTTTCCAAAAGTAACGAGGATAGCGTCACAAAAGTCGAAGGAGGGAAATACTCTTGGCGAAAAAATCAATGGTTGCAAAACAACAACGCACTCAGAAGTATAAAGTTCGTGAATATACTCGTTGTGAACGTTGTGGAAGACCACATTCGGTTATTCGTAAATTTAAGCTTTGCCGGATTTGTTTCCGAGAGCTTGCATATAAAGGCCAGATTCCTGGTGTGAAAAAAGCCAGCTGGTAAGATCCTTAGATAAGGAAGGAGGTCCAACATTATGGTAATGACAGATCCGGTTGCAGATATGTTAACAAGAATTCGCAATGCGAACACGGTGCGCCACGATAAATTGGAACTTCCTGCTTCTAACGTTAAACGTGAGGTAGCGGAGATTCTTAAACGTGAAGGTTTCGTACGCGACGTAGAATTCGTTGATGATAAAAAGCAAGGAGTTCTTCGCATTTTCTTGAAGTACGGAGAGCAAAACGAACGTGTAATCACAGGCTTGAAGCGTATTAGTAAGCCAGGACTTCGTGTTTATGCGAAAGCAGATGAAGTTCCACGCGTATTAAACGGACTTGGTATTGCAGTTATTTCAACATCTAACGGTGTTATGACTGACAAAGAAGCTCGTCAAAAGAAAGTCGGAGGCGAAGTACTCGCTTACGTTTGGTAAAAAAGCTAGACATGAATGGAGGTGCGACAGAATGTCACGTATCGGTGTAAGTCCTTTAGAAATTCCTAAAGATGTAACAATCACTTTAGACGGAAGTCATGTGAACGTTAAAGGTCCTAAAGGCGAATTGTCATACACATTTAACCCAGCTATCGCAATTACAATCGAAGATGATGTGCTTACAACAAGCCGTCCTTCTGATCATAAAGAACACCGTTCACTTCACGGTACTACGCGTAGTTTGATCGGTAACATGGTTGAAGGTGTAACTCAAGGTTTCGAAAAGTCATTAGAACTTGTCGGTGTTGGTTACCGTGCTTCAAAGTCAGGTAGCAAACTCGTTCTTAACGTTGGTTACTCTCACCCAGTTGAATTCGATGCAATCGAAGGTATTGAAATCGAAGTTCCAGCGAACAACAAAGTAATCGTTCGTGGAATCGATAAGCAAAAAGTTGGAGCGATCGCTTCTGACATTCGTTCAGTACGTAAGCCTGAGCCTTACAAAGGTAAAGGAATTCGTTACACTGGCGAACTAGTGCGTCGTAAAGAAGGTAAAACTGGTAAGTAAATGTAAATGGTACTTGATCTTTCTTTTGGAAAGACTTGTACTCATGGATCGAACGGCACGAAAGGAGGATACATTCTCATGGCGAAAACATCAAAAAACGTTGCACGTCAACGTCGTCAAAAAAGCATCCGCTTAAAGATCAAAGGTACGACTGAGCGTCCTCGTTTAAACGTATTTCGTTCTTCAAACCACATCTACGCTCAATTGATCGACGATGTGAAGGGCGAAACAATAGTTGCTGCTTCTACACTTGATAAAGATGTGAACGTTGACCACGGCGGAAACGTTACAGCTGCTACAGAAGTTGGAGCACTTGTAGGAAAGCGTGCCATTGAAAAAGGATACGAAAACGTCATTTTTGACCGCGGCGGTTATGTATACCACGGACGTGTAGCTGCTCTTGCAGATGCAGCACGTGAAGCAGGTCTGAAATTCTAAAGGTCGAAGGAGGGAAAATTTATGATCGATCCGAACAAACTGGATCTTGAAGAAAAAGTAGTAGCGATCAATCGTGTAGCGAAGGTTGTTAAAGGTGGTCGTCGTTTTCGCTTTGCAGCTGTCGTTGTTGTCGGAGACCGTAATGGACACGTAGGCTTTGGTATGGGTAAAGCTCTCGAAGTACCAGAAGCGATCCGTAAAGCGATTGAAGACGCAAAGAAAAACTTAGTAAGCGTACCACGTGTTGGAACAACAATTCCTCACGAATTAATCGGACGTTTTGGCGCAGGTAAAGTACTTCTTAAGCCAGCGAGCGAAGGTACTGGAATCATTGCAGGGGGTCCTGTACGTGCGGTACTCGAGCTAGGTGGAGTTGGAGATATTCTTTCTAAATCACACGGTTCTAACAACCCGATTAACATGGTTCGTGCGACGTTAGAAGGTTTAACTTCTCTTAAAACAGCAGAAAATGTAGCGAAGCTTCGAGGTAAAAGCGTCGAAGAATTGCTAGGATAAGGAGGGAAATGACATGGCAAATAAGCTAGAAATCACCCTCAAGCGTAGTTTGATCGGACGTCCTGAAGACCAACGTGTAACGGTAAAGACGCTTGGACTTCGTAAAGTCAATCATACTGTCGTTCAAGAAGACAATCCAGCGATCAGAGGGATGGTTAACAAAGTATCCCACCTTTTGAGCGTTAAAGAGATCAACCAATAAATCACAGGTGATAAGACAGGAGGTGCGCATGGATGAAACTACATGAGTTAAAACCAGCTGAGGGTTCACGTAAATCTGGCATTCGCGTCGGTCGCGGATACAGTGCTAAACGTGGAAACAAAGCGGGTCGTGGTGAGCACGGTCAAAAATCTCGTTCTGGCGGTAACGTAAGACGTGGTTTTGAAGGTGGTCAGAATCCGATTTACAAGCGTTTGCCTAAACGTGGATTCACAAACCCTACTCGTAAAACTTACAGCATTGTTAATGTAGAAAGCCTGAATCAATTTGCTGAAGGTACGGAAGTAACTCCGGAACTTCTTATTGAAGAAGGAATCGTAAAGAAAGCTAACGATGGGATCAAAGTTCTTGGTAACGGTAGTCTAGATAAAAAACTTACCGTAAAGGCCAACAAGTTCTCTGCATCTGCAACTAAGGTGATTGAAGGAGCCGGCGGTACAACAGAGGTGGTCTAATGTTTAAGGCGCTCGCCAATATATTTCGAGTCGCTGATCTGCGCCGTAAGATTCTTTTCACCTTGTTGATGCTTGTCGTCTATCGTATGGGAACTTTTATTCCTGTACCAGGGCAGATAGTGATGTGTTATCGTTTCAGGACGAAGCAAGTGCTTTTGGCTTCCTCGATACGTTCGGGGGCGGGGCGCTCGGGAACTTTTCGATCTTCGCGATGGGTGTATTTCCATACATCACTGCGTCGATCGTCGTTCAACTTCTTAGGATGGACGTCGTTCCGAAATTCACAGAATGGTCGAAGCAAGGTGAAGCAGGGCGTAGGAAGCTTGCGCAGTTTACACGATATTTTACCGTTGTGTTAGCCTTTGTCCAAGCATTGGCCATGTCTATTGGTTTCAACACACAGTTTCCTGGATTAATACCAGATCCTAGTATTACAACGTACTTAATGATTGCGTTGATTATGACGGCTGGTACAACGTTCTTGATGTGGCTTGGTGAGCAAATCACTGCACAAGGCGTTGGAAACGGAATCTCGATTCTTATTTTCTCAGGTATTGCTGCGGGGATACCAAATGGCGTGAACATGATATACGCAACGCAGATTCAAGATCAAGGCGATCAGATGTTTATGGGGATCGTCACGATTCTTCTATTGGCGCTAGCCGTTTTACTCATTATCGTTGGTGTTGTGTTCGTACAACAGGCGATTCGAAAAGTACCGATTCAGTATGCTAAACGGGTTGTAGGGCAAGGCAATACTGCTGGAGCTCAGTCTACCCACTTACCTTTAAAAGTTAACTCTGCCGGGGTAATTCCGGTCATCTTCGCGATGGCTTTTGTTTATTTTCCCGCCTACTGTTGCTGGCTTTTTTGCAGACAGCAATGGTGCTGCACAATGGGTCGTTGAAAACTTCAACTATAATAACCCAATTGGCTCATCTTTTATGTAGGACTCATTATTGCATTCACGTATTTCTATACGTTTGTACAAGTGAATCCTGAAACGATGGCCGAGAACTTGAAAAAGCAAGGTGGCTATATTCCTGGAGTACGGCCTGGTAAAGCTACGGAACTTACGATTCGTCGAATCTTGTACCGTCTCACTTTCGTCGGCGCTCTATTTTTGGCCACAGTTTCGATTATACCGATCTTCTTTACGAATCAGCTTGGTTTACCACAGCAGATTCAAATTGGAGGAACAGGGCTTCTCATTGTCGTGGGCGTTGCCCTTGATACGATGAAGCAAATTGAAGGTCAGCTTATTAAACGAAGTTATAAAGGCTTCATTAAATAAGCATAGAGTGACAAGCGGATAGGAGAGGTAGTATGGATTTAATTTTAATGGGTCTTCCAGGTGCAGGAAAAGGAACACAAGCCGATCGAATTAAGAGTGAATATGACATTCCTCATATTTCAACTGGTGATATGTTCCGTGCTGCTATTAAAGAGCAAACTGAACTTGGAGTGAAGGCAAAAGGTTTTATGGATGCTGGGGAATTGTTCCCGATGATGTGACGATCGGTATTGTAAAAGAACGTCTTTCTCAAGACGATTGCAAAGATGGATTTCTTCTTGACGGCTTTCCACGTACGCCAGTACAGGCACAAGCGCTTGAAGACATTCTTTCTGACCTTGGCCGGTCGCTCGACTACGTTCTAAACATTGATGTCCCTAAAGAAAAGCTCGTTGAGCGTCTTGCGGGTCGTCGTGTTTCACCTACTTCAGGGAGAACGTATCACGTGATCTACAACCCACCGAAAGTCGATGGCGTTTGTGATGTGGACGGCAGTGAATTGATTCAACGTGAAGACGACAAACCGGAAACGGTTGAAAAACGTCTTGATGTGAACATTGAACAGCAACAACCATTGAAAGATTTCTACACGGATAAGGGCTACCTTAAGGACATCGATGGCGATCAAGACATTCATGTTGTCTACGAACAAATCGATAAGCTCTTGAAAGGTCTTCGTGCATGATTATAACGAAGACTGAACGTGAGATTGGCATCATGAGAATTGCTGGTCAAATCGTTGCTGAAACACATGCTGTACTGAAAGAGCATATCCAACCTGGAATTACCACTGCCGAGTTGGATAGAATTGCCGATTCTTACATTCGTTCACGTGATGCAGAACCATCATTTAAAGGGTATCATGGGTTTACTGGGAGTATATGCACTTCTGTCAATGAAGAACTCGTTCACGGGATTCCGGGAAAGCGTGTTTTGAAAGATGGAGACATTATCTCCATCGACATTGGTGCGAAATACCAAGGGTATCATGGTGACTCTGCTTGGACGTATCCAGTAGGTACGATCAATGAGCGAGACCAAAAACTTTTGGATGTCACCCGGGATGCCTTGTACGAGGGTCTTGCAGAAGCAAAACCCAAGGAAAGGCTCTCCAATATCTCTCATGCAATTCAAAGATACGTCGAAAAGCATGGGTTCTCGGTAGTCAGAGAGTATGTGGGACACGGTGTTGGGCAAAACTTGCATGAAGAGCCGCAAATTCCACACTACGGACCACCAGGCAAAGGACCTCGTCTTAAGCTGGTATGGTGTTGGCAGTAGAACCGATGATTAACATGCAAGAACGTTATGTTCATACCCTCGACGATCAATGGACCGTGGTCACTTCAGATGGTGCGAATTGCGCACACTTTGAGCACACCATTGCTATTACAGATACAGGCTATGAGATATTGACTCTAGCCTAACAAAGGAGTTCATGATGGACGAAACAGCTTATCATCTCGGTGAGGTTGTTTGCGCCTTGAAAGGAAAAGATGCTGGCAATCATTACATTGTCGTGTCGATTCTCGATGTTCACTTTGTTCGTGTCGCAGATGGTGATGGTCGTAGGTTTCAGACTGCAAAGAAGAAGAACGTACGCCATTTACGGAAGATGGGTTATATCTCTTCTGAGGTTAAGAAAAGCCTCGAGCAGACAGATTCAGTGACCAATGCCAAAATCCGTCACGGGTTGATTCAGTATTGCAGGGAGAAACCTGTTATAATAAAGGAAGGAGAGTAATCCATGGCCAAAGATGATGTTATCGAAGTAGAAGGCACAGTCATTGAGCCGCTACCAAACGCGATGTTTCGTGTCGAGTTAGAAAATGGACACAAGATCCTCGCGCACGTATCTGGTAAAATTCGAATGCACTTTATTCGTATCTTGCCTGGAGATAAAGTCACTGTGGAGTTATCTCCGTATGACTTATCACGTGGGCGAATTACGTATCGTTATAAATAAACGTCACAGTTTAGCAGACGTGGGCCTCCCAAAGGATGCCGATCATGAAGGAGGGAAACAGGATGAAAGTCAGACCGTCCGTCAAACCGATCTGTGAACGCTGTAAGGTCATCCGCCGTAACGGTTCGGTTATGGTGATCTGTTCAAATCCGAAGCACAAACAAAAACAAGGATAAATATCAAGGAGGTGCTTGAATTTGGCACGTATAGCTGGTGTCGATATCCCTCGCGATAAACGCGTTGTGATTTCACTCACTTATGTATACGGTATCGGTAAAGTTACTGCTGAAAAAGTACTTGAAGAAGCAGAAGTTTCTACTGAGACACGTGTACGTGATCTTACTGATGAAGAGCTTGGACGTATTCGTACTGTCGTAGGTAACTACAACGTAGAAGGTGACCTTCGTCGTGAAAAGTCACTTAACGTCAAGCGTTTAATTGAGATCGGATCTTATCGTGGAATCCGCCACCGTCGTGGTCTTCCTGCTCGTGGACAACGAACGAAGAACAACTCACGTACGGTTAAGGGTCCTCGTAAGACGATCGCAAACAAGAAGAAGTAATGGATAAGGAGGTAAACTAAAATGGCTAAACCTAAGACAACATCTCGCAAACGTCGTCAACGTAAGCAAGTAGATGCTGGAGTTGCGCACATTCGTTCAACATTTAACAACACGATTGTAACGATCGCGGATCTTCAAGGAAATGTACTTTCTTGGGCAAGCGCGGGTAACCTTGGTTTCAAAGGTTCTCGTAAATCAACACCTTTTGCTGCACAAATGGCTGCAGAAAGCGCTGCGAAATCAGCGATGGAGCACGGTATGAAGAGTGTTGAGGTTGCCGTTAAAGGACCTGGAGCTGGGCGTGAAGCAGCAATTCGTTCTTTACAAGCAACTGGACTTGAAGTTAATGTCATCCGTGATATGACGCCGGTACCTCATAACGGTTGTCGTCCCCCGAAACGTCGGAGAGTTTAACACCATAGAGGTTTAAATAACCGGAATGTGACTATAATGGTTAGATGTGGGAACCACAAGCATGGTGTACAGTGTTAATCACTGCCTTTTCAGGAAAAAGCGAAGAGACGTGCGATGCACGCCTTTTCGGATTCCGACGTTTTTAAGGAGGAAATAATATGATTGAAATCGAAAAGCCAAGCATTGAAACGATCGAAGTCAGCGAGGATGCTAAATACGGCAAATTCGTTGTGGAGCCTTTGGAACGTGGCTATGGTACGACATTAGGGAACTCCTTACGTCGAATCCTATTATCCTCCCTCCCAGGGTCTGCGATTACCAATGTTCAAATTGACAGTGTTCTTCATGAGTTCTCAACGATTGAGGGCGTGGTTGAAGATGTCACAACGATCATTTTGAACTTGAAAAAACTAGCTCTGAACATTCATTCGGATGAAGAAAAAGTGCTTGAAATTGACGCAAATGGAGAAGGTGTCGTCACTGCACGTGACATCAACCATGACAGCGACGTAGATATCTTAAATTCGGATCTTCACATTGCTACTTTAACAAAGGGTGCACAGTTGCATATGCGTATGACAGCGAAACGCGGACGCGGTTATGTTCCTGCTGAAGGAAACAATCATGAAGATTTACCAATCGGAGTTCTTCCGATTGATTCGATTTTTACACCGGTATCTCGTGTAAACTATCAAGTTGAAAACACTCGTGTTGGTCAAATTACCAACTACGATAAATTGACACTTGATGTTTGGACAGATGGTAGCATCCGTCCTGAAGAAGCCGTTTCTCTAGGTGCGAAGATTATGAACGAGCATCTGAACATCTTCATTGGCTTGACCGATCAAGCACAGAATGCGGAGATTATGGTGGAAAAAGAGGAAGACCAAAAAGAGAAAGTGCTAGAAATGACAATCGAAGAACTCGATTTGTCTGTTCGCTCATACAATTGTTTGAAGCGTGCTGGCATCAATACGGTTCAAGAGCTCACTCAGAAGTCTGAAGAAGACATGATGAAAGTGCGTAACCTTGGACGTAAGTCTCTAGAAGAAGTACAAGAAAAGCTTGGTGAACTTAGTCTCGGTTTACGTAACGAAGATTAAGGATCCACGTTGTTTAGAATGAGTAAAAGTATTGGGCAATGCTTAACTCTTTCTAAACAGAAGATATAGGCTCAGTTGAAGGAGGGAAACGATTATGGCATACGCAAAACTAGGACGTGACAGCTCTGCTCGTAAAGCTCTTTTCCGCGATCTTGCAACCGATTTGCTCATCAACGAAAAGATTGTTACGACTGAATCGAAGGCGAAAGCTTTACGCCCGATTGTAGAGAAAGTCATCACACTTGGTAAACGCGGAGATCTTCATGCTCGTCGTCAAGCGGCATCATTCATTCGTAATGAGAACGTTAGCGAAGAAAGTGATAGCCAAAACGCAGTTCAGAAATTGTTCAGCGAAATTGGTCCACGCTACGAAGATCGTCAAGGTGGTTACACTCGTATTGTTAAGATGGAACCACGTAAAGGTGACGGTGCACCGATGGCAGTCATCGAACTCGTATAACATTCGTTTTGGGGCAGGACGGGGACCACTTCGTCACTGCCTTTTTTTAGTTACTTTGGGCTGATGATGCTTCGCACCGTTTTTATCGATACACTTTCTTTATTGATTACAAAAGGGGGGAGAAATGTTTGTCTACAATTGAGTGTAAGAATGTTTATTTCAAATATACAGACGAGCAAGATTGGATTATTCAAGATCTCTCCATTACAATTAAACAAGGAGAATGGGTATCAATTTTAGGGACGAATGGTTCGGGAAAATCAACGCTAGCTAGGTTGATCAATGCTCTCTTAACTCCTACCTCAGGGGCGGTTACTGTAGCAGGTAAATCAACAGACGATGAAGGTGAAATATGGAATATTCGTCAGAAAGCCGGTATGGTTTTTCAAAATCCGGATCATCAATTTGTTGCAGCGACTGTTCGAGATGACATTGCTTTTGGCTTAGAGAATGCTGGAGTTGATCGTGATGAAATGCTTAAGCGTATTGCCTCGGCTAGTGAGCGTGTAGGTGTCGATGAACTGCTTTCCGCGGAACCTCATCGTTTATCAGGTGGACAAAAGCAACGAGCCGCTATTGCAGGTGTGCTTGCTTTACAACCGGATATTATGATCTTTGATGAAGCAACTGCGATGCTTGATCCTAAAGGACGTAAAGAAGTGATGGCAACGATGAAGCAGTTGCATGAACGAGGTATTACGATCTTAATGATTACTCATGAGCTTGAAGAAGCACTCGAATCGGACCGGGTCGTCTTCATGGAACATGGGAAAATTATCAATGATTCTAAGGCAGAGGAGTTCTTTCAAAAGCCAGAATTTCTCGTAGAACGTGATTTTCATTTGCCTTACTTCTTACAAGTTCAAAAGCATCTTGTAGAGAACGGCTTTCAAACGAACTATCTGTTAGATGAAGACGAGTGGGTGAAGTCACTGTGCACATCAAATTCGAGGATGTAACGTATACATATATGCTTGGCTCTCCGTTTGAGAAGAGAGCACTTAATGGCGTTGACGTCTCCATTTCTTCAGGCTCCTTTACTGCGGTCGTTGGTAGCACAGGATCTGGAAAGTCGACGTTAATGCAACATATCAATGGTCTTCTTGTCCCAACGAGCGGACAAGTTACCGTAGGCTCTACGGTCTTGCAACCAGGAGTAAAGCGAAAAGTAATTAAGCCGCTACGAAAAAAAGTCGGAATGGTATTTCAATACCCAGAACACCAATTGTTCGGTTCAACGGTTGAAGAGGATATTCTCTTCGGTCCCATTCAACATGGGATGTCGGTAGAGCGGGTAAAAAGGCGACTTCCCGAGCTCTTAAACTTAGTCGGATTACACGAAGATTATCTTCACGAGTCTCCATTTCAATTAAGTGGTGGTCAAATGAGACGGGTAGCCATTGCAGGGGTGCTCGCAACAGAACCTGAGGTATTAATATTAGATGAGCCAGCTGCTGGGCTTGATCCTTCGGGTCACCGAGCGTTATTACAATTGTTTAGAAGTTGGCATGAGGAACACGGATTAACGACGGTACTCGTTACCCATGACATGGAAGATGCAGCGAATTATGCGGATGACGTCATTGTCATGAATGAAGGCAGCGTAAAGTTAAAAGGAAAACCAATCGATGTGTTCCGAGAAGTTGAATCGCTTACAGCTATGAACTTAGCAGTACCACCTGCTGTTCGAATTGGGATGGCGCTTCGCCGTTCCAACTGGTCAATAGATGTAACGAACCAATCGTCAGAACAACTCGCTGAGCAGTTGATGACAAATTGGCCAGAAAAAGGGGGACATTAGTGTGCTCCAAAATATCGTAATTGGTCAATATGTTCCTGTTGAGTCCCCGATTCATCGGTTGGATGCTCGCTCAAAGATTTTAGCGGTCCTACTCATGGCCGTTGTTGTCTTTTTAGCCAATGATGTGGTGACAAATGCGATACTCGTTACATTTGTGAGTTTGCTCGTGTTGTTATCCAAAGTGCCTCTTCGATTTTTCATAAAAGGCATGCTTCCTATTTTCATATTGATAGCTTTTACATTCATTTTGCATGCGTTATTTACGAATGAAGGAGAGGTACTCTTTACGGTACTTGGGTTTTCTGTATATAGCGGGGGAGTCATCCAAGGTTTATTTATTGCGATTCGTATAGGAGCACTCGTCGTCATTGCGTCACTGTTAACATTAACGACGTCTCCCATCGATTTGACCGATGGTTTTGAAGCTTATTTGAGACCGTTCAAACGGTTTGGGGTACCTTCGCACGAAATCGCATTGATGATGGCGATTAGCATAAGACTGATTCCGACGTTATTGTTAGAAGCGGATCGGATCCTTAAAGCGCAATCTGCTCGAGGAGCAGATTTTACGAAAGGTTCTTTAAAAACGCGGTTAAATACGATGACAGCGTTTATCATTCCACTGTTTGTCCGTTCATTCAAACGTGCAGAAGACATGGCGACAGCGATGGATGCCCGGGGGTATCGAGGTGGCGAGGGGCGCACGAAGCTGCGTATTCTCAAATGGCAAGGAAAAGATACAGTTGCCATTGTTTTAATAGTGTTATTCGGGTGTACCCTTGGTATGCTTCGTTACGTGTAAGAGGTGAGAAAAAGATGCAAAGATGGAAAGTGAAAATCGCTTATGACGGCACTGAATTCTCTGGATGGCAGGTGCAACCTGAAAAGCGAACAGTTCAACGGGAAATCAATAGTGCATTGGCGCGTATTCATCAAGGTCAGCAGGTGAACGTCACGGCATCGGGACGAACAGATGCCGGTGTGCACGCTAAAGGACAAATCATTCACTTTGATTCTCCGTTACAAATACCGGCTGATCGCTGGTCAAAAGCATTGGGTGCCCACTTACCAGATGATATTCAAATCATCGAGTCTGTTCCGGTATCTGCGGGTTTTCACGCGCGTTTTGATGCGGCCGCAAAGGAATATCGATATTTTGTGCGATGTGGTCAAGAGCGGGATGTATTTTCGCGACACTATGCTCACCACGTTTACAAACAGCTTGATGAAAGAGCGATGCAATCAGCATTGGATCATTTAGTTGGGACGTTTGATTTCTCTTCTTTTTGCGCGAGCAATACGAATGTCGTCGACAAAGTTCGTACCCTCTTCGAGGTGAGGGTTGAACGCATTGCAGATGATCAGCTTGTGTTCGTTTTTCGGGGCAATGGGTTTTTGTATAACATGGTGCGGATTATAACCGGAACTGTGTTAGCCGTTGGTACTGGTGAAAAAGATGCAGGTGAGATGGTTACAATTCGTGATGAGCGGGATCGAAGGTTTGCTGGAAAGACAGCACCAGGTCACGGTCTCTATTTATGGGATGTTTACTATAAAGATGTATAGCAAAAAACAGGCTGTCGAACAGTCTGTTTTTTGTTGACTCTGTTGTGGAGTAGAGAACTGTAGTATATAATTTAGATATTAGAATATTTAGTCTTATATAAATATAAAATTGTAAGCGCTCACAAGGAAGGGAGAGAGTCCGTGTGTCACGATTTAATCATAAAGTTGCAGTCATAACGGGAGCAGGAAGTGGAATTGGGGAAGCATTAGCTAAGATTATTGCGAGAGACGGAGGGACGGTCGTACTAGTTGGACGTACAGAGTCTAAGCTTGAGAACGTGGCCAACGCCATTCGAGAAGAAGTAGGTGAGGGTCGTGCCGTAGTGCATCGAGCAGATGTAACGAAGTCAGAAGACATTGAAGCGTTAACGTCCGTTCTGCAAGAACGATATGGTTCAGTTGATGTGCTCGTTAACAATGCAGGTGGATCATCAAACAAGACGAACATCTTTGAAATGAGTGAAGACGATTGGGTGAAATCCCAAGATGTAAACCTAAAGAGTGTGTTCCTCGTATCGAAGAGCATCGGACAACTTATGAAGAACAATGATAATCAGAAAGATCGTGCGATCGTCAATGTGGCGTCTTTATCTGGTCATAAAGCAGGTGCGCACATTCCACACTATAGTGCTGCGAAAGCTGCGGTCATGAATTTCTCAAGAGCACTTGCTTATGAACTCGCTCCTTATCAAATTCGAGTGAACAGTGTATCTCCAGGTTTTGCTCGTACAGACCTTACGAGTGCAGGGTTAACGAATGATCGCTTTGTTAAAGCAATTGAGAAGAACACTGCTCTTTCGCGAGTCGGAACGGCTGATGAAATTGCGAATGTCATTGCTTTTGCCGCTTCAAGTGAAGCTTCTTATATGACAGGTAGCGATTTACTCGTTGATGGTGGTTGGTTACTTACTTAAGATTACAATCTAATTTAGGGTGAGGTGGTTCATTTTATGTTTACTAGACACTATGATCACTGGCCAGAACGTACACCAAAGCGCTTGAGCATTCCTGAAACAACTCTTTTGGATAATCTAGCTATTAGTGCGAGGCGTTACCCGAATAAACGAGCAATTATTTACTACGATCAAGAAATTACTTATCAACAGTTGTATGAAGAGCAAAAGCGAGTAGCGGGTTATTTGCAACACGAGCTCGGTGTGAAAAAAGGTGATCGTGTTCTAATTTACATGCAGAATAGCCCGCAATATGTCATTGCGATCCACGCTATTATGCGTGCAGAGGCGATTGCAGTGCCAATTAATCCGATGATGGTAACAGAAGAAGTGAAGTTTCCAATTGAAGATAGTGAGGCGACCGTTGCATTTGTCGGCCAGGAGTTGTTTGAGCGTATTAAACCATTACTTAACATGACGCCTCTTAAACATGTTATTCTTGCTGCTTATTCTGAGTATTTACCAGAGTCTTGCGAGTATGAGTTACCTCATATTGTAAAAGCACCACCGATTGGGAAGGACTCGAACCATATTTCTTGGCAAGAAGTGCTGAGGTACGATCAAGCGCCTCTTGCATATAAAGGTGAAGCAGATGATTTGACAGTACTCCCTTATACGTCGGGAACGACGGGATTGCCAAAAGGCTGTAAGCATACACACAAAACCGTACAAGCAAATGTCATGTCAGGTAGCCATTGGGGCAATGGATCACCAGAGGCAGTGGCACTGGGTGGACTACCGTTGTTCCACGTAACAGGACTCGTTCATTGTATGTTTGTTCCGATTCATTTAGGAGGAACAGTCGTGTTGATGACGCGTTGGAACCGAGACGTTGCTGGGAGGTTAATTGAGAAACACGAGTGTACAAACTGGACGAATATCTCGACGATGGTCGTTGATTTTTTAGCCAATCCCAACTTATCAAATTATAACTTAAGTAGTTTGTTAGCAGTAAATGGAGGCGGTGCAGCGCTTCCGAAAGCTGTCGGTGAGAAGCTCTTTGAAGTAACAGGGTTACGTTATGCTGAAGGGTATGGTCTAACTGAAACAATCTCAACGACGCATTCGAATCCGATCGGTAAAGCGAAGTTACAATGCCTCGGCATTCCGAGCTTTGATGTCGATAGTCGAGTGGTCGAACCACTTACATTACAAGAGTTAGGTCCAGGGCAAGAAGGCGAACTTCTCGTTAATGGCCCTCAAGTGTTTAAAGGGTATTGGAATCGACCAGAAGATACCGCTCAAGTCTTTGTCGAACTTGATGGCAAGACATTTTTTAGAACAGGTGACATTGTGACGTACGATGAAGATGGGTACTTCTATATTGTTGATCGTGTAAAGCGAATGATTAATTCTTCGGGATTTAAAGTGTGGCCTGCAGAAGTAGAGTCCAAAATGTACGCTCATCCAGCGGTGCAACAATGTTGCATCATCAGCACACCTGACGCAAGACGAGGAGAAACCGTGAAAGCGGTCATTATCTTAAATGACGGTTATGAATCAACGACCGAGCAAGAGATCATTGATTGGGCGAAGGAAAAGATGGCAGCCTATAAGTACCCTCGAGTCATTGAATTCACAAAAGAACTGCCCGTTTCTGGAAGCGGAAAGATTCTTTGGAGAAAACTGCAAGACGCTGAACTTCAAAAATCAAAGTCGTAATCGAAAAGGGGAGTAGTGATGAATTCACATGTAGAAACGGTCACAGGTCGATTGGCAATTGAAGATCTAGGTAAAACGATGATGCATGAACATTTCATCTTTGGCTACCCAGGCTTTGAGGGTGACGTGACGCTCGGGTGTTACGACCGTGAAGAGGCATTACGAGTTGGTATTGAGGTATGTGAGAAGTTGCAACAATTTGGGGTGAACACCGTGGTGGATCCGACGCCAAACGATTGTGGGCGTGATCCAGAGATGCTTAAAGAAATTTCTCTGCGCACAGGAATGAACATCATCTGTGCAAGTGGTTATTATTATGAAGGTGAAGGGGCGCCAGCCTACTTCAAAGCACGAGTGGGATTAAGCAATGCTGAAGAAGAGATTTACGAGATGTTCTATAAGGAAGTCACAGATGGCATCGCTGGGACTGGTATTAAGCCAGGAGTTATTAAAGTAGGTTCCAGTCGAGGTGTGATTACAGAATATGAACAGATGTTTTTTAGGCAAGCCGCACGGATCCAAAAGGAAACGGGCATTCCGATTATGACTCATACGCAAGAAGGAACAATGGGCATCGAGCAAATCGAGCTTCTTCTTGCGCACGGAGCGGATCCTGCGAAGGTTGTGATCGGTCATATGGACGGTACGACGAACATTCGTGATCACCTGAGCGTATTAGAGCGTGGCGTGACGATTGGGTTTGACCGTTTTGGCTTGGAAGGACTAGTAGGTACACCTCGTGATGAGGAAAGAAAATCGACTCTCTTAGGGTTACTTGCGATGGGCTATGAAGAACAGATCATTCTCTCCCATGATACCGTTAATTATTGGCGAGGTAGACCTTTGCCTGAAAGCGATTTCATGAAGAGGATTTTGCAGAAGTGGCATGTCGGTCATCTATTTGAGAAGGTCATACCAGAGTTACAACAGTCCGGTGTTACAGACAGGACGTTAAACCAGATCTTTACAGGAAACCCAAGTCGCGTTTTTATGGGTAAGGCGATCAGCGTGAAGCCTTTATAGAAGCGGGTTTCGAGCCATCTCATAGGAGGTGGCTTTTCTTTATCAATTTTGCTTATATTAATTGACTTTGGGCTAGAACTATTATATGATGTTAGTTGGCATTTCAAACTCCACTGCCCCGGAGAATGAAATAAACGAGAACAACAAACTGATTGTTAAATAAATGAATGATCTTGAACGAGGAGGTTCCACCATGCGTACAACTTATATGGCTAAAGCAAATGAAATCGAACGTAAATGGTACGTGATTGATGCTGCAGGTCAAACTCTCGGACGTTTGGCTAGTGAAGTTGCTTCAATCCTACGCGGTAAAAACAAACCTGAGTTCACTCCACACGTTGACACAGGTGACAATGTCATCATCATCAATGCTGAGAAAATTGAACTTACAGGTAAGAAGTGGACAGACAAAGTTTACTATCGTCACAGTGGCTATCGCGGAGGGATTAAATCGACTCGCGCGATCGACATGCGTCAAAGCAAGCCAGAGAAGATTATTGAACTTGCAGTACACGGAATGCTTCCAAAGAACGCACTCGGTCGTCAAACGATCAAGAAGCTTCACGTATACGCAGGACCAGAGCATAAGCACGAAGCACAAAAACCAGAAGCTTACGAGCTACGTGGATAATTAAGAGGAGGGTTTGAATTGACAGCTTTGCAATATTACGGTACAGGCCGTCGTAAGAACTCAACTGCTCGTGTATTCGTCACACCGGGCAGCGGTAAAGTAACGATCAACAAGCGTGACATGGATGAGTACTTCGATTACGAAACACTCAAGATGGTTGTTCGCGCACCATTTGTTGAAACAGGAACAGAGAACCAATATGACATTAAAGTTAATGTTCATGGTGGTGGATTCACAGGTCAAGCGGGAGCGATCCAACTCGGTCTTTCACGCGCACTTCTTGAAGTTGATCCTGAATACCGCAAAACACTTAAAGAAAAAGGCTTCTTAACTCGTGATTCAAGAATGAAAGAGCGTAAGAAATACGGTCTTAAAGCTGCACGTCGTGCACCACAATTCTCGAAGCGTTAAGATACTACCTTTACAAAAGCCCCCAAACCACTATGGTTGGGGGTTTTGTTATGCATGCGAGTCTTTTAAAATGGGTCAAAATTTAGGTGCGTAGTATACAGGTAGTATACGAGTAGTATGCAAGATTATATCAGTTTTTCTTTACTGGCGTGGTAATCGCTTTTTCTTCATTCCAACCCCTCGAAATCCTTACGCGAACAACGTTATTACTTATCTTGTAAATCAAACACCAATCAGCTATAGTTTTAGTTTCGTTATCAATTGTCACATAATGCGATGATCTTCTTTTATTAGAGTTTTGCTTGAGGGTAACCCATCGACAGTTTGATGGTTCATAGTTTCCGTCATTATCTATCCTGTCTATTTGTAAATTCTCCTTATATCCGTTGTCTATGGCCCATCTATAAAAGGACTTGAAATCATTCAACCATTCATCGCAAATAATAATTCCGCGACCTCCATAGTCTTTGTACTGACTTGTTTTAGAGTTGTAGCACCTCGTCTTCATACCTTGCCATCTTTTGTATAGGTTCTGATCAAACAAACCATGTTCGTAATTTCCGTTATTCTTTCCATTATTATGATGACCACAACTTTTAGTATTTCCACTTTTTAATAGATGACTTCCTGTCACAATGATGTTTCCGCAATCGCATCGGCATTCCCAGCAAACGCTTCGACCCATCCTTTTATCTGTAATTCTTAAAACAATTAACTTACCAAATCTTTTACCTGTTAAGTCTTTAATTTGCCCCATCGAAAATACCTCCAATCTATACATCCAGTAGGTCAATTGCCTTTAATAACTGGTTAATGTCTTTGTGTGTGTACACCTGATCGGTTATATCCTTAGCTGAGTGACCCATAATCCGTTTTATTGCCAATTTGTTTGCATCGGCGTTATCCATCAACGTGGCGAAGGTATGTCTGCAATCATGTGGACGATGGGTTAAGTTTAATTGGTCCATCATCTTTTTCCATTTTTCATGATAATAAGTGTAATAACTCATTTTGTTATTTGTGATACTAGCCACTAGAAATTCTGACTCATCATTCATGCGCTTTTCAATTAGCGGATGAATTTTCTTATGGATCGGTACGACTCGATTTCTTCCTGCAGCGGTTTTCAGACCACCTCGTAGATAACGTTCCTCTAAATTGATATTCTCATTCTTAATCTCAACGAGTTCACCGGGCCGTAACCCTGTATAGATCATGATGAGTGCTGTATCGGCGTATTCTAATTGATCTAAGTTATCCCAGAGAAGTTGTATCTCATCGAGAGTAAACGGCTCTCTGTAGCTACCAGAATCGTTAGCAGGCATTTCGATATAGCGTGAGTAATCTTTCGTTGTAAGATCATTCTGCATGGCGTGCTTGTACATTTGATTGAACAACACTTTTATTTTTTTCTTTGTACCGTATGACTTGTCGCAGTTATCAATGACAGCTTGTAAATGAGCTTTTCTGAGATCGTTGAATTTAATGTGATGTAGCGATTCAGCTTTCTTAAACGCAGCATTGTACCCGTGTTGATTGGATTTAGAGATCTTAGGGAACTTTTCTTTTTCTAGCCGTTCATAGACATCTGCAAAAGTCAGCTTGCCTCCAGATAGATCATAGGGATTGTTATTGTAGTCCGCAAGGGCGATCATGGCATCTTGTCTCGATTTATAATACCCCAGGTACTCGTAAAGTTGTTTGCCATTATCAGACCATCCAGCGGTGACACGAACAGCAAACGGTTTACGTCTTTTTCCAGATAGTTTGAATACTGATCCGAAGCCGTTTGGGTTTTTGATAGGTCAACACTACCTTTCTTTATGTTGCTGTACTTTTTACACCGCATTTGCTTCATATTGAGTTACCATCTACTTACATCTAATGTTTTTTAATTAGACAGGCATCAATGAACGAGTATATAGTTTGCTTTCATACATCTCTAAGCGGCGTGTAGCCACATCGTGTGTAACATTAAATAGTCGTGTAATGTCATTCGTATTTAATTGAGGTAAGTCATCTAGCATAAAAGTAGGTACACAAAAATGATAGGCGAAGAGATCAGCTTTCCATTCCTGGAACTCTCGAAAGGACTTGGGCATAATTAATTGGTTGCCTTTATCAATCAGTACATGTTTTAGTTCATGTGCAAACGAGAACCACTCATCACGTACGTCACCGTTAGATAGTATGATTTCATTGCCGATACTATAAAATTTTCGTTTATAGCTGATTTTCACCCCGAGTAGCTTAGCAATGTGGTTCATATCCAGTTGATCAGCTTGAGTTATTCCAATACTGTGTAGTAGCTCAAAGATGTAATCTTCCAAGTGCGTATAGATAATGATCAACCCCTAATGAGAACGTATGTTTGGTTTTGTGGTGAAAGAAAAGGTGTAATCAATGTACACCGTTTAAATCCCTAATAATTTTTTCTTCAGTTGGCTAAATTCTTCTTCAGTTATCGCACCTTCATCTAGGAGTGTCTTATATTTCGTGATTTCTTCAGCAGGAGTTACAGGTTGTTTGTCGAGAGTTTTTTTATCTGCTTTTTCGCAAATTAATTGGAGTATTGAAAGGCATTCCTGAGCTGAATCAAATAATATTTTATAAGAAGAACTGTCTTTCTTAGTTTTAGTTTCGATAAAATTTATATAAATAACTGGTTCACTCATATTGTTCATAGTTACTTTTATCTTTAGAGTGCTACAAATCGCTTTAGTCGTTTTCTTTCCTGTGATACCACCGACAATAGCACCAGTTCCTCCGAAAAGTGCTCCGCCAACTAAAGCCCTTCCTAAACCACCACTAGCTACTGAATTACCATCTTCTAATAACTCGAAATTAACGATGTCTTCATAGTCGTATATTCTATCTAATTGCCCATTTGAAAGTGTAGCCCATTTTTTTTGAGTCTCATCGAAAGCGACAAATATACCTATGTTCTTGTCTATTCTGAATACTTCTCTTTCGTCTTCAAGTTCTTTACTTACTTTGTTGACCGTATTAATTCGTAGTCTAATCTCTTCTAAAGTAAATTCATTCCCTACCCTAGATAATATTTCATTCATGTCAATCCCAGCTTCTCCAAAATGTTTCTCACAAACTTTGACTCCGCCTTTAAGAGTTTGTTTTAAAAGTGTTAGCTTCTGATCACAGATAGGGCATATCTTCTGTTTGTTTGATGTAATTAAATTTAAATCTGAATCAGTAAGTAGTTCAGTTGTTGAATTCTTTGAAATTCTATCTTGCAACTCATCCACAGAGAAGTGGTTTTTATTTTTAATGCGATCAATTCTTTCTGATAGATCTATACCTGCTTCTTCATAGTGTACCTCGCATATTTTGGTGCCGTCTTTAATTTTTACAGTTTTGAAAAGGCTAAGTTTATCGTGGCAAATCGGACATGTATTTTGCTTCATCTCTCGTCCGCCTTTCGTTAAATATCTTTTTGACTCTTCTTGAACTTGATGTACTCGTATACTTCTTTCATATCCTCTGCTGAAAAACTTTCAAGGTCTTTAAACATTAAGTCTATATAAGGAAACTCTGTAGCAATTTTGCTTTTATAGAATTCTAGATCATCCTTTTTATCTATTTCGTGATCTAGTAAGTAATCAGTGGACACCTCAAAGTAATCAGCGATTTTTTTCAAAGTCTCGTAATCAGGATCTCTATTGCCACTCTCATAACCAGATAGAGTAGTTCTAGCTATACCTAGTCTTTTAGCGAGTTCAGTTTGACTTAGCTTATGTTTAGTGCGAAGCACCGATAATTTATCGGAAAGCATAGGCATACTCCTTAGTTTAATATACCAGTATTATACATGACTCAATAAGAGTCATAAATAAATGACTCAAAAAGAATCACAAATGTGTTGACGTGACTCAAAATGAGTCTTATAATGAAAATAAGCCAGACGCGATACGAGTCATTAGGAGGGTCGGAAGATGAGAAAATGGCTTGCGGATTTAAGAGATGAAGCAGGGTACTCACAACAAGAACTAGCAGATAAAGTGCTTATTTCTAGGAGCCACCTATCAAGTATTGAGGTAGGCACTAGGGATCCCGGAGGCAGAACTGCCAAACGATTAGCAGATGAATTAGGGTTCGATATGAGCATTTTTTTTTGAAGAAAACAGACTCAAAACGAGTCAAAAAACCACAGCATAGGAGTGATCGGATGGTATTAAAACAGCGTGTAAGTTCTCATTACCTTAAACACATCTTGATAGACATGAACGGTCAGGAGATATGTGCAAAAGGAAAAATTAAACTCAATGACATTTTGTTTGGTAAAGGTATTGTATCTGTTGATTTGAAGCTTATGGCATCTGAAAAACCTGTTTTATTGATTGAGTATATGCCTTCGCTAATCACTAGGGACTTATCTGAATCACTAGGATTAAGAAGTTAAGTGATTTAAAAAGAATGAATGACTCTGAATATTAGTGATTTCCCCTCGAACCGACATTCGAGAGGAATCTAAAAATTAATATTTTGATTGTGAGTAATCAATTGCTAATGAAACAAGAGCGGGGATTGCTAATCCTGCTGTGCTTTTAAGCTTTTCCTTTACTTTGTTCCATGTTGTATCAGAGCGTATCGCATCAGCGAATGAATGACCTTTTGGAGAAAGGTCTTCAATGCTAACTGACTGATTCATATAAAAAAAGTACCCAATGAATAATTGATTATCTTTACAACGTTCTAAATGAGTTAACATCTCATTTTTTGAATACGAATTTAACCTTTCATAATTATCATTTGGGTATTGAAAGTCGGTATTAAAATCAGTAACTTCTTCAATTGTCAAAATAATATCACGAACGCATTCTGGATTAATTCTCAATGTGTTCACCCCCTTACTGTCCTATTCGACAGATAGGGACAAATCCCTACAAGGAGGAAATGAAATGTCAATTGTATTCGTCAAAGACAATCAGGTAGTAACGGACAGTTTAACGATCGCTAGAAGCTTCGATAAGGAACACGCAAGAGTGATGAGAGATATACGAGAGCTTGAATGTAGTGAAGAATTTCGGGTCGGCAATTTCGCCGAGTCAACTTACATCAATGAACAGCAACGAGAGTATCCAAAGTACATCATTAGCGAACAAGGGTTTACGTTTTTGGTAATGGGCTACACAGGATCGGATGCGATGAGATTTAAAGAAAGCTACATTAAAGAATTTCACTCTATGAAAGAGAAAATCCGAAACAACGTCCAAGTATTGGATGAAAAGCAATCGCTCATCGAATCAATGAAGTTAACGATTGCGACGAGCGAAAGACAAGATAAAACAGAGAAGAAACTTATTGCACTCGAATCCAAAGTAGATGAGCAGATCACTTTAGATTACGGCGAGCAAAGATCGTTGCAAAAGGCAGTAGCAAAGAGAGTGTACCACTTCACGGAAGACAAACAAGAAGCATCTAAGTTATTTCGGCAGGCATACCGAGAGATTAAGGATCGCTTTGCAGTGGCGAGCTACAAAGACGTAAAACGCAAGGACTTAGAGGCGGCAACGAACTACATTAACAATTGGATTCCTAAACGAGTAGCCTAGCACAATTCAATTGTCAAAGGGCGGGTTATAGAAACACTTTAAATCATCAGCGTTTCTATACATTTATCATATCGCTACCTATTTAATAGCGTCCATGACAATTGGTCATATCAACGTAAGGAGGTGATTAGATGTGGAATTAGGAGCGATATTGCGAGCCTGTCGCGTAAAAATGGGATGGTCGCAAGAGAAGATGGGGTCGGCCATGCATATGGAACAAGCCATTATATCGAGAATCGAAACAAACCGTATGGTCCCAAACGTAAACGTCGTCCGCGAATGGGCAACAAAAACGGATTGCCAAGAGTTATTAGTTATCTATCTAATGGGCGCTGAATCAATGCCAATTATTCAGCAAGTGCTAGAAGGAATATCTGGAACAATCGGATTTATATCAATGTTTATGTAGGAGGGAGAACGATGACAAAGCAAAGAGTTAGCGTAGCAGATACAGCGAAGATTTTAGGAACATCTGAACAGTACGTACGCATCGGATTACAAAGAGGATTGTTACCAATTGGAACCGCCGTACAAATGAGCGATCAGTGGACGTATCACATATCGCCTAAGAAGTTAGAAGAGTACGTGGGAGTCGCAATATGAGCGAGAAAGCACAAGAGCGCATCCTCATCGGTCTATTTACATCAGGAATCATCGCGGCGTTAATGGTCGCTCACATCACATTTTAGGAGGGAGAACATGATAGAAAACGGAATGGTGCTACCTCACAAATATTTAGATCCAGTTGAACCAATGGAAATTGGCAATTGTAGCGGTTGCGAACACAGCGTATACGACGGAGAGGATCACCTAGAGTTTGACGATGTGCTGTTACACGATGACTCAACATGCCTTACAAATTACATCAGAGATAACGCGGAGGTACGAAGATGATTAAGAAACGAGACTTACATTTCTATGTTGTAAATCACTTAAATGTATTAGGAAGAAAAGAAGGAATGAAGCAAGTCGGTGCAAGGTTAGGAATGGATCGAGAAGAGTTATTGAGGATACACGAACAAGAACAAGAAAGAGCCGTTTGAGCTGGCACTCAAAACGACTCGGGGGTCTGATAATAATTATCGTACAGCAATTATATCACTCAGACCCTCAACAAACAAATCACATTTAGGAGGGCATTACATTGTCAAAACAACAACGAATAGGACAAGTCATCGAGTTAATCGCAGAGGCACAAAAAGAAGCTAGTGAATTCGGAGTCCTCTGGGTAAGCGAAGATCTATTTACTAATAAATTGAGAGTGCAGATGCATGCAGAAGATTTAATGAAGCTGTACCCAGAATTCAAAGTGAAAAATCGAGAATGTGACGAGTATCCACACGAAGTGTTTGTAAACCTCGGCAGCTATTACATGTTCGGAATAATGGATGCTGAAAAACACCAACGACTTATCAAAGAGGCGGTGACGGCATGAATGGATTAACACAAAGCTACGATCAAGCACCTCATTCGATGCAACAACCGATGCAGGGTGGGGCACTAGCACAAGCGTCCTCGTCCCGTGAAATGGAAGAAGTTAAAGGACAAATCTTCATGGCGAAGCAGTTTCCTCGGAATATCTTTCAGTCTGAACAACGGATTCTTGATAACTGTAAGCGTGAGTCGTTGGCGAGAGTAGCCGTCTATAGCTACCCAAGAGGTGGCACGAAAGTCGAAGGTCCATCGATCCGAATGGCTGAGGTACTCGCTCAAAACTGGGGAAACCTAGCATACGGCATTAAAGAACTTGAACAGCGTGAAGGTGAGTCCGTGGCGATGGCATATGCATGGGACCTTGAAACGAATGTACGGCAGGAAAAAGTGTTCACGGTTAAGCATTCTATGAAGGCGAAAGGGAAGTTGAAGAAGCTCGAAGATCCTAGAGACATCTACGAGTTAGTAGCCAACAACGGCGCTCGTCGAGTACGAGCATGTGTCTTAGGGGTTATACCAGGTGACATCGTAGATAAAGCGGTAGAGCAATGTAAGTTAACGATGACAGGGCAAGGTGACAAACCGTTAAAAGAGCGTATTAACGCAGCACTAAAAGCATTTAAAGACAATCACAGAGTCACACAGGACATGATCGAGGCACGGATTGGCTACAACGCTGATGCATTCACGGAATACGACCTTATGGACCTCATCCAAATCTTTAACTCACTGAAAGATGGCATGAGTAAGCCTGAGGACTGGTTTTCCAAAGAGACTCAAACAGAAAAAGAGCAGCCGAAAACGGACCTGACGAAAGGATTCGAAGAAGCAGAAGCTGCAAAGAAAGATGATAAACCAAAATCCAGTAGCAAGAAGAATGAAAAGGCGGTGAACACAAATGACGATGACCTCACCGCAGTCGAATTCACTGAGGACGAATTACCATTCAAATGATCTAACAAGCAATATTTTTCAGTTTCGCAGTTTAAGTCCTTTATGGATTGCGAGGCTCGCACAATGGCAGAGATTAAAGGGGAGCATGTCTCCCCAATCTCCACGCCATTGGTGGTTGGATCGTATACACACGCAGCGTTTGAGAGTGACGAAGCGTTTGCTGAAGTCGAAGAGCAATACAGCGACATGATTCATAAGAAACGAGGCGGTAAATACTCAGACTTTGAGATCGCCGACCGCATGATCGATGCAGTGAAGAACGATTCTTTCTGCATGCACGCTATGGACGGTGAAAAGGAAGTTATCTATACAGCTGAGTTATTCGGCGCACCTTGGAAAATCAAAGTCGATTCAATCAACCATCAACGAAGAACATTCACAGATTTGAAGACCACACAGGACCTCTATAAACGGTACTGGTCAACGAAATACGAGGGTTGGGTATCTTTTATCGAGGCTTGGGATTACGTCCTTCAGATGGCTTTGTATCGACGAGTAATCGCTGAGAATACCGGGGAGTTTTACGACCCTTATGTTGTAGCGGTAACAAAAGAAAATCCAGTCAATAAGGCAGTCATTCACTTTGAACGCTCTCGTTTCGATTTCGAAATGGAGTACATCGAACATCACATGGATCGTTTGATCTCAGTTAAACAAGAAAACGAGGAACCGAAACAGTGCGGTAAATGTGAGTATTGCAGGCAAACAAAAATGATCAACGGGACCATTGAAGTTGGTGACTTGATTCATGGTTAACGAGTACTGGGTTCCGATCCCTTACGAGTATTTAGAGATCGCTGAGCATAGCTCGAACAAAAGGAAGACTTTCTCGACATTCGCTCGTGGCTACATTAAGAGCCAGTATCCAGAGTTTGAGTTTATCAGGATCGAAAAGATGAACGCGATTTGTAGGAAGAAAAGTTAAATAACTAAGAACATCAACCAGAAAAAGAACACCAGCAGGGGAAGGTGAAGCACTTGCGCGGGGCATTCCAGATGAGTAGAGACATTTTCGAAAACCCAATTTGGGAAGATCCAGTGAAATTTCGCATCTTCTTTTTCATCATCGGTAATGCAGTTTTCTCTCAGGATGGGGTTACTCATGCTGGGGTGCACCTCAAAAGGGGTCAATACCTTCGTTCATTACGGAAGTTGAGAGAAGACTTAACTTATCGAGAAGGCAAAGGAAATGCAATAAAACAGTACCCTTTAACAACGATTCAGAGGAAGCTTAAATCACTTGAAAATGAAGAGAAAATAATCATGAAAACACTCGAAAATGGAACACTCTTTACAGTGATCAATTACGAGAAGTATCAAGGGTTGGAGAACTACAAGAAACACGAAATGGAACAGCTACGGAACAGTGATGGAACAGTGACGGAACAGGAACGGAACAATAATAAGAATGTTAAAGAATGTAGTAAGAATGATTCTGTTGTTGTTACTAATACGCACGAAACAAATTCAAATCATGACGTGGATAAAATAGCTGAACGATATGCAGATTTAAGAACCGCACAGGAAGGCAAAGAGATTTACCCGAGCATTACTGATTACGATGCCATCGCCCAGGTTGTCGCCCGTGGTATACCGTTACCGCAAACAATCAAATGGCTTGACCAATGTTTTGAAGAATATCGGGAGCGTGATCCTAACGGTGCTATCAAGAGCTTTAAATACTGCATGAAATATATCGAGAGCAGACATGAAGAATCCCTTGCGAAGAGTCAGGCAAAAGAGGTGAAGCCAAGTGGAGGTATAGCAGCAGTCATCGAGCAAATCAAAGCGAAAGCAAACGAGGTTCAAAAGAATCCGTCATTGGCGGACAAACAGGATGGATTAATAGAAAGAGAGCCTAAATGCAATGAATGTCAGGACAAGCTCGGATGGTTAGAGGATCGCAACGGCATTGAGGTTTATGTTAAATGTCCGTGTCGAGAACAACGAGCCTTAGCGAACAATATTCGAACCAGTGAAATTACTGACTCCTTTCGCAAGGCAGACTTTAAAACGTTTCAAACGGAGGACAAGCCAGAGATCGTACAACATGCATACGAATGCGCGGTGACTTACTTTAAGGATTTCAAAGACATTTACAAAGAACGTTGCAATAGCATTCAGCTTCTTGGAAGCTCAGGAGCAGGGAAAACGCATCTGCTTACAGCCGTTGCCAACTACCTTATGCGTACCAAGATTCCAGATCCTAAAGAGTACGACAAAGAGCGCCAACGCTATGCTCAAGTGCATTACTTCCCCTTTGTTGAGGGATTCAATAACTTGCGTGATGACTTTGAAAAGCTCGAAGCAAAAATTAATCGAATGCAGACCGTGGATGTGCTGTTTATCGACGATCTGTTCAAGCCAGTAAGCAAATGGCATAACGGCGAGCGAATAAAGGTCCCGAGAGCTACGGAATGGCAGATTGAACAGATGCAGGCCGTTGTGAATTATCGCTACCTCAACCACAAACCCGTGCTTGTTTCATCCGAATGGGATGTAGACGGATTGTTTGATGTTGACGAGGCGTTGGCTTCAAGACTCTATGAAATGTCGAAGGATTACACGGTTGTGATTAAGGGTGACCGAATGAAACTCAATCATAGGATGGGTGATTAAATGTGCAACGTATGTAACGGCTCAGGAATCGTATACACGCAATTAAGCTACGGGGTGCGAGCAGACGGATGCATTGCCTGTCCCCGAGAGGTGCAAGAGCAACGTGAGAAAGAGCGCATCCAAAACTACCAAACTCTGAAAGCTAAATTTCAACGTCACGTAAACGGGAGGCGGGCGGTGTGATCGATCGTAAGCGAGTTGGCGAACGACTGATTGAGCTACGAGACATCGACAATCGTACTTTGGAAAGTGCTGCAATGATGATAGGCATACATGAAAACACGCTTGCGAGTTATGAACACGGGAAACGCTTGCCATCACCTGATCGAATGGTGCTAATCGCTGACTATTATGATCAGCCTGTTGAAGAGCTGTTCTTTTCTTATCGTAAGAACGAGGTGATTAAAAGTGAGTAGCTACATCGTATCACGTTTACACCAATTATCAGAGTCACATTTGTTTTTGTTAGCGCAAGACGCTCAAAACCGCATTGGATCCCACATGATTACGGATCAGCCAGACGTACACTATATTGAGACACAAAAGGCGATTGTGGAAGCAGTGGGCGAGGAGATTGAGAGGAGAAAAGAAGTTGGAACGTTGCAAGAAACTAGAAGTTACAGCAGCACTAATTAAAGATAACCGAATATTAAGCACAGGGAAGAATAATCCAATAAATGAGTGCAACAACACCGACTGCCACGTAGACGGTCATTGCATCAACACCGTACATGCGGAGGCATCGGCAATCATCAAGGCAGGTAGCAAGGCAAGAGGGGCGACGCTATTTGTATCACATGAGCCATGCTGGCAGTGTCGCAAGCTCATCATAGCTGCAGAAATTAAGACGGTGGTTTATTACAATGCGTATCCAAATCCACTTAATGAGCGTTTTGTAGGTGATGTTGAGTGGATACACGAGACAGGGGAGGGATTGCATGACTTTGTTCGACCAGTTGGATTCTAAACCAGTGCAAGAGATCTCCTTCACCATCTACGGCGAACCAGTGGCACAAGGCAGACCGAGAGCAGGGCGGGATCATAGAGCAATGTAAGGATGTACGATCCTCTAAAAAGCGAGATTATAAGCAATACGTCAAGTTGGCAGCATCTCAACACAGACAGATAAGTTGTTAGACGGACAGCTAGAGTTAGTGGTTGATATATACAGGCAGATTCCAAAAAGCCTAGCAAAATACAAGCGTGCACTTGCAATTGAAGGCAAGCTCAGACCGATTACCAAGCCTGACGTGGACAATTACGTCAAGGGCATCAAGGACGGGCTGTCAGGCATCATTTGGCAGGATGACAAGCAAGTTGTCGATTTGACGGTACGTAAGTGGTACAGCGATGAGCCTAGAGCTGAGGTTCGAGTTAAGGAGATCGTGCAGTGATTATTAGAGACGAAGAGCGCACAGCCCGTAAATATTATCATTGCGATGATTGCATGGAGGAGATCAATAAAGGTGACAAATATAGATATTTATATGGATCTGCAAATAAAGGTGAGACTCCATATTCCATAAGAATTTGCGAGGTTTGTGCTTGTAAATTGAAACCATTGGAGGAATCGGAATGAAAACAATGACGAAGAGTGAGCAGATCAAGTGGCAGCGTAAGGTGATCCGTGAGGAGATTGAGCAGGACAAGGTTAATCAACGAGTGTTTGAGTTACTGGAAAAAAGATAAAAAAAAGACCCCTTGCGGAGTCTGTACCCACTGAGAGTATACCACATACACGGGAGGGGTCGCATTGAGTAAAACGGCGGAGATTGATTTGAGCAAAGATGCGGTGTTGATTATAAAAGGTGGCGTGATGACAACGGTGACACCTAAGCCACACGGAGTAGACGAGGTTATTTGGAGAGACGGAGCAGTGTTTGATGTTAATCGGCAAGAGCGAGTGAGAATCAACGGGCAGAGCGAGATTTAAGTCTTAATAGATTTGTAACAAGGAAACAAGACATTATATAAGAATATACCCAGTCAAATATACCTATGAAAGTGGGGTTAAATGGAGTTGGTGGCTTTAAATTCCGTATACCAATTTTGGGTAGTTGTCTGGGCGGGCAAAGATCGAAGGTTTAGAAAGCTAAACATAGTGACAGAAGCAACGGACGTTAGAGACGTTGAGGTAGAGTTTTATCAGAAGTTACGGTACGAGGAATACACAGACATTGTGGAGATTACGGAGATAACACGGCGGAGAGAGATAGTAATTGAATAACTAGCCTTACGGAAGAACCGCAGGCATCACGGTCCATATAGGGGCAGTGGTGTCTTTATTATTGAAAAAGGGGTGCTAGAAATGCGCATGAAAAACTTGGAAGTAAATGTCGAAACTGGTAGTATTAACATAGATACAAAGAACCACAGTAAGCCGTTTGTGGTGGTTGTGTCAGATGGTCGAGCACGTCTGACTGAGTTACCAGAGCATGGCGAGACAAAGGTTGTTACGCATATGGGGAAGGTAAAGCGGGTGCGGTTTGATGAGGGAGTAGATTTTAAAGGGGTGCATTATGAACGTAATTTTACAGCCTGCTGGTAATAGAGATGCAACAAGTAATTATGAAAGAACAATAAACACTGCTGATACATTAGATTTTATTAAAACTAACGTTAAAGATGATGACTTGCTTCAAGCGATAAAAAATAGATATAAAGAAAGTAAAGTTCCGATTTGGGGTGTGAGTCCCGGAGAAGATAAAGTTAATGAGAAAAAATGGAAGAAAATTAACGCAGGTGATCTAGTTCTTTTTAGTTCTAAAGGCAAGATATTTTCAGTGGGACATGTGTCGATGACTTTTCATAATAAAGAATTAGCTGAGGCATTATGGGGTACTGATAAGGCAGGTAAAGTTTGGGAATATATATATCTAATTGATGATGTTAAAAATGTAAATATAGAAGTTGAAGATCTTAATATAGTAATTGGTTATAAAAAAAATAATACAATACAAGGCATAATGGTTTTAGATAAGGTGAAAAGTAATCGGGTTATAGAGTTTATTGATTACAAATCAAGTAAACAAGTAATACCCATCAAAAGTTTTGAACAAACAATTAAGAAATTGGATGAGTTAGAAGAACTAGAGAAAGATGTAATTGTTAAGCAAAGAGCTGAGCAACCAACTCTTAGGGAATATCTTTTGGGAGGGAAGACTTCAGAAAACTGTGCTTTATGTAACAAAGAATATTTGGTAGGATTTCTAGTTGCTGCTCATGTCAAGAAAAGGTCTGAATGTAATAAGATGGAAAAACTCGATATTAATAATATAATAATCCCTGTGTGTAAATTTGGTTGTGACGAACTATTTGAAAGAGGGCTTATTGGGGTGAAGGAAGGATTGATTATTGAGAATAACAAATCTACAAAAGACATTACACCTCCAATGAAATTAACAATTAAAGAACTAATAGGTAATAAAGTTGAACATTTTAATGAAAAAAGCAAAGATTACTTTAATTCACATAGGATTTTTCATAACTTTGATGATTAATAATGAGTAAAGCTTGATTGAGGAGGCTAAATTATAAGCTTGGACAAAGATTTTAAAAGTAATCTAGATGGTTTTGGGTTAATAATTGCATTTTTAATAGTGTCTGCTTTAATTTATAATTTAGACGGATTAACTTATCAGGTAGTAGGCGTTATAGGAATGATAATTGCTTTGATCGGTTTTTCTGTTGAAATAACAAGAATATTAAACAAAATAGAGAACCTAGATAAAAATACGTTGAGTGATTTAGGATGTGGTTTTTATCCACTTTTATTATTTTTGTTACTTTTTTATTTTTTTAAGTGGATCGGAGTTTTTAATACCTCAATGGGTTATTTTTATAATTTATATTATTCTTATCTTTCCAATAGGAGTGTTCATCAGGTCGATATTAACAACATTTTTTACGATAATTACTAACAAGGACAGTGAAACTAATCTAAAAATAATTCTACAGTCAATCGGAGTTCTTATTGCAATACTCACATTAATAATGAATTTAGCATAGTTCTACCAGCCCACTGGAGGACGTTAAGGTTTGCGGTTTATCCGTAACCCTTGGCGTCCTCTTTTTGTATTTAAGGAGGTAAACATGAAGAAAGTACAGGTGAAACTGAAGTCAATAAAACAAAAGGAAAACCTGTCAGAAGAAACGCTGAAGTATCTGATGGGGCAAAATAAGCAAACGTTTGTAAGAGGCAAAGGCGGCGCATTACGTAGCAAATAAGAGCAAAGGGGCGGGTTCGATGTTGGACTTATTGATCGAGTACAAGCAAAAGCGTAAAGAGTTGGTCAAGTATCGGGAGGCATTGCAACGTAAACCTATGGAGACGGAAGCAGAGTGGACGCAGCTAAAGGCGGAGAAAAACGAACATGAGATCATTGGCGGGATGATCCGTGACTTGGAGTATGCGATTGAATGGATGGAGACGAGTAGCGACCAGGTGCAAAGCGAGACATTGAGCGACGATCCGTACACCAACGCACAATTTACATGGAGCCTAGCGCATTAGAGCGATTACGGCATAACATGTCAGAGGACAAACAAATTAGCCAGGCTGACCATTTTCGTATTGATGACGCTTTATCTATGCTTACGGCTAGAGAGCGTGAGGTTTATGTAATGGTCAAGGCAGAGTTGCTCTCGTTGGATCAGGCGGCACAATATTTGGGTGTTGGAAAAAGTACGGTGCAAAAACATTTAGATCGAGCTAGCGCTAAAGTCGAAAACCAAATTGCTACGAGCCTATTCTCTTATGCGGGATAGCTCACAAAAATAAAAAAGTGCTACATTCAGCACTTTTAAAAATATTTTTTCCAATCTACAGGGAATCCCATTTCTCTTTGTATATCTTCAAATGGTACAGTAAAAAATTTGTCTCTTTGATATTTTGCGAATAAAATTGATAACTTCCGAACCAAATCCTTATGTTGTTTTTTTGTAAGAACAAGTTTTAAATAGCAAAGTAGAGTAAACACCCGACCACTTTCTAACTGTGAATTAGGTACATTTATTATCATGGTTACAATTTTGTTTTTAGGGGTTTTTTGAACCACTTGATTGTACATTCTTTCTTCGTGTGCGCAAACATTCCTAAAGATATTAATGATTTTGAAAAGACCTTCAACAGTTTCCGAAGGAATTTTGTGATTCTCATCGTATTCCCTTTTATAATCTACAGCGATGTCGGTAGCAATTTTGTTTTTTAGTGAAGGTACTAAGCATTTATAAAAAAAAGTTGACATTTCCTAGTGTCATATAATGGATTAATACCCATAAAGGTACGCTTTTGTGCTTATCCAAATAATGTTTTATTGGACTTCTTCCACCCTGTTTACTACGTGAAGAGATTGTATTTGAAATCGTAGCGATTGTTCCTAGAACATCTTTTAAAAGCTTAGGGTCACTACTATAATTCTTCATCACTAAGTACGCATGTGGTTCCTTATATTGCTCCGTGAAGCGATAGGATATTTTTGATTTAATATTACTTTCGAACAGGAGTATGTACTCTATAAACAAATGTCTTAGTTCTCTGTCAAAAGAATAGAGGTTATATATTTCTTCAAATTGAGTTCCGGTTATGTACTCCTCTGGATCTTTTAATTTTCCGTTAATTCTTTTTAAGAACAGCCCTTTATACCCGTTAATGAGACCATAATATGTTTCTCTTTCTAGAGCTCTCATTGCTTTAGAGCCGTTGTTAATTTCTAAACCACGATCTCTAAGTATAACGAGTTGCTGTCTCGGCGTCTTGAAAGGTTTCAAAAAATTACCCCCAATAAAAATAGCCCAGTCCGCGTACGGAACATGGGCCTGATCACTTAAGATCAGTATATTGTATGCGTGAATATTCGTCAACATGCAAGTCCTGAGATTATTTTATTATCATGGAAGGAATTATAAACAAGTCTATAGAAGTTAATAATACTTATTTTGTCGTACGCCCGCCACCTATATATGAGAGCCATTCTTAATTAAGCCATGACGAGGTTGGTCGTTGTGGCTTTTTAACTAAGCAAGTTGCCTAATAATGGGTTAAGTAGATTGAACGCCAAAATAAAAACTAAAAGCGTAAAAAGTGAAATCAAGATAGATTTAACAATACTCATATGTAAAACTCCTTTATAAATAATAGGTATATTATAGCAGGATTATATACTTTTGCCGAAACTTGTAGATAGACCAAAGTATAGGGGGATCTTATGGGGAATTATTTAATCAAATTTATGAATGTTAATCAGACATTGACTTCTGTGACCGTCGAAGAAAAAAACGAAGAAGAAGCAAGACTTCACGTTATGAGAAATTTTAGAACCTCTAATTCTGCTATTTTTGTAGTCAAAGGGAATGACGGAACTTTGAACACGATCATGCCGGAGGGTCTTACTCATTTCACTGTAGAAAAATTAAATTATTAGGAGGTTTCAAATGAGCCACAAAGTTAAAAATATAAAAGCTCATAGCGTTGCCGCAAGACTAATTGCTGAGGTTAATGGCAATCAAGAAGAAAAGGGATACCTGACGTTTATTACAAACATAGGGCATGTTGTTGGGAAAATAATGAAATACGAAATCATAGGAACAATAAAAGATGATGAAGGAGATGAAATTTTAGATTATAAAAAGGAAAACTATGCATTACCGTCTTATGTAGAAACATTTTATGAAATGCGATTGGGCGAGAACGAAGAACCTGTAGATACTGCAATTTATCTAAGTGATGTATCTATCTATTACAACGGCAATGTTGACAACATTAACTATTTAACACTGTACGCGGATCACGTTGTGGGCATTTTGCCGGGCGACATAACTAAACATAAAGTATGAACACTAGCACCCACTCGGGTGCTTTTTTAATGCCACAAAACAAACGAATTCGTCGGGGGTGGGTGATTATGTAGATGCTGGACAAACACGAACAGGCAGAAAAAGACTATGTGCAAGGTATGAAATATAAAGACATTGCTGACAAACACGGCGTCTCCCTCAACACTGTTAAGAGCTGGAAGAAGCGCCACGGCTGGACTCGGGAAAAGGGTGCACCCTCAACAAAAGGTGTGCACACAAAAAAGAGAGGGGCGCAACAAGGTAACAAGAATGCAATGGGTTACGGAGCGCCTGCTAGAAATGGTAATGCTCGCACGCATGGATTGTTTGCTAAATATCTACCTGAGGAAACACTAGAAATATTCGATAGCATAGATGACATACAGCCAGTCGATATTATTTGGGCGAACATTAAATTACAGTTTGCATCAATAATGAGAGCACAGCAAATCATGTTTGTTGAAGGAAAAGAAGACGTCACTAAAGAGTTAAAAAAAGAGGAATCAACAAATTTTGGTGACAAAATCGAATATGAGATACAGTTCGCTTGGGATAAACAGGCGAGCTTTTTAAATTCTCAAAGTCGAGCAATGGGTGAGCTAAGAAGCATGTTAAAGCAATTTGGTGAGATGGCTCATGAGGATGATCATAGGTTGCTGGAAGCAGAGAAGATGAAATCGGTGATTGCTAAGACCAAAGCAGAAACGAGCAAGTTAGAAAACGAGGGCAACACTAGCGATCCTCCAACGATCCACATTGTAGACAGGTGGGGTAATGATGACTAAGCCTACAATTGATATACAGCAGGAAGTTAACCCACACTTTAAGCCAGTATGGACCACAAAAACCTCATACAATGTATTGCGCGGTGGTCGTAACTCGTTTAAGTCGTCTGTTATTGCCATGCTACTTGTTTATTTAATGTTGCAGTATCTGTCAAAAGGTGAAAAGGCAAATCTTGTTGTCATCCGAAAGGTAGCAAGTACGATTAGGGATTCCGTATACCTAAAAATGCAATGGGCGCTTGAAAAGTTCGATCTTCAAGGAGAATTTCAATCGACAGTAGCACCGTTTAAGCTCATGCACAAGCCTACTGGATCGACAATCTATTTCTATGGCCAAGATGATTTTCAAAAGCTTAAATCAAACGACATTGGCAACATTGTAGCCGTTTGGTATGAGGAAGCAGCGGAGTTCAACAGCGCTGAGGAGTTTGATCAGACGAATACAACGTTCATGCGGCAAAAGCATCCGTTGGCGGATACCGTGAGATTCTTCTGGTCCTATAACCCACCTCGTAACCCGTACAGTTGGATCAACGAGTGGTCGGATAAATTAGTTGGCGAGGATGGTTGGTTAGTACATGATTCGAGTTACAAAGACGATGAGCTAGGGTTTGTGACTGAGCAGATGTTACAGGACATTGACCGTATTAAGCGAAATGACTTTGATTATTACCGATATTTGTATCTAGGTGAGCCAGTTGGTCTTGGAACTAACGTTTACAATATGAGCCTGTTTAAGCCACTAGACCAATTGCCAGATGATGACAGAGTTATATCCCTCTATTACTCAATGGACACTGGACATAGCGTTTCAGCCACTTCATGCGGTTGTTATGGACTCACTGCAAAAGGCAAAGTAATTCGGCTTAACGGTTATTACTACAGCCCAGCAGGACGAGTAAATAAAAAAGCACCGAGCGAGTTGTCTAAGGACATCAATACGTTTATCAAGAAGATGTCTGCACTAACACCATATAAAGGCGCAAGGATTCAAAAGCGAACCATTGATAGCGCAGAAGCAGCACTCAGAAATCAGTACCTCAAAGACTTCGGGCAACATTGGATACCTGTAAATAAGCTAAAAAAAGTAGATATGGTGGATTATGTACACGACCTGTTAGCGCAAGGTCGTTTATTATCTCAAAAACCCGTATCCAACAGGATTGCAGTATTGTGACAGCAACGATGTGTTTATTGAAGAGCATAAAAAATATATGTGGAAATTGAAAAAAGACGGGACGCAAGATAAGGAAAATCCGGAAGTGGTTAAAGAGGATGACCATACATGCGATGATTTTCAATACTTTTGTGTTTCCAATGCCAGAGACTTGCGATTAAAGACATAGGAGGTGACAGTTTGCAAATCATCGAGCGTATCAAAAGTTGGTTTAAGAGAGGAGGTTATGCAGTGACAGGACAGACGCTACAGACGATTAACGATCATCCTAAGATAAACATAGATCCTGCTGAGTTAGAGCGGATTGAGCGTAACTTTCGAGAGTACAAAGGCAATTATCCGAAGGTAGAGTATGTGAATTCTAACGGAGATCTTTTGAAAAGGGACTACATGACTCTTAACATGACAAAGCTCACCTCAGAGTTACTATCTGGACTCGTGTTTAATGAGCAATGTGAGGTCGTTGTGTCGGACGATGCTGACGATGCAGGACGAAACACATACAAATCAGCCAATGATTTTATTCAACATGTGTTCGAGCATAACGATTTTAAGAAAAATCTCATGCGCTATTTAGATCCGATGTTTGCTACTGGCGGTCTTACTGTTCGGCCTTATATCAATGGCGATACAAGTGAGATTGAGTTCTCTTGGGCGCTATCAAATGCTTTTTACCCTCTGAGGTCAAATAGTGGCGGTATCAGCGAGGGAGTCATGAAGTTTACGACAATGCAGATCGTGGACGGCAAAGAAATGTTTTACACGCTACTAGAATTTCATGAGTGGGAGCAACAAACATATGTGATCACGAATGAGCTGTATGTCTCTGAGGACAAAGGCAGGATAGGGAAGCGAGTACCATTAACTGATTTGTATGAGGATTTACAAGAAGAAACGTATTTGCATGAATTTAGTCGTCCTAACTTCAACTATTTGAAGCCTGCTGGTTTTAACAACATCAACCCTCACAGTCCACTAGGGTTAGGTATAACTGACAACTGTAAGCCGACACTTAAGCAGATCAATGATACGTGGGATCAATTCAACTGGGAAGTAAGAATGGGGCAAAGAACGGTGTTTGTGAGTGATTTTATGCTTAGTACGATGCCTACAGAGGATGGGATTCCACCTAAGCCGATATTTGACCCAGATACAAACGTTTTTAAGAGTTTGCGAGCGTCAAATGATGAAGAAATGATTAAGGACGTAACAAATGACATTCGAACGGAACAGTACACTAGCGCTATTAATCAATCGCTCAAGACATTAGAGATGCAACTGCAACTATCTGTAGGCACATTTTCGTTTGATGGAAACTCAGTCAAAACAGCTACTGAAATCGTGAGCGAAAATAGCCTGACGTACCGTACGAGGAATAATCACGTCAATGAGGTTGAGAAGTTTATCAAAGGATTGATTGTATCCACGTTGGAATTGGCTAAAGCATCGGAATTATTTACTGGCGAAATACCAACCTTTGAACACATTGGAGTTGATTTTGATGATGGAATATTCCAAGACAAAACACAGCTTCTTAGGTTTTACGGTCAAGCTAAGACATTTGGCTTTATTCCCACCGTAGAGGTCATTCAACGAGTATTTGATTTACCAAAAGAGACGGCTGAACAGTGGCTAGAAGAGATTCGAAACGAGCAATTAGAGGTTGATCCGGTTCACATATCAGATAGAGCGGCAAAGCATATGTTCGGTGATGAAGAATGATAACGCCCCACCAACTTGATTTATGGGCAAGTAATATGTCCGAGCTTTATAACAGCCTTGAGGGTGAAATCATTCGAATAATTGCTAAACGGTTAAATAACGGATCGAATGACATTACTCAGTGGCAAGCACAAAAATTACAGGAGTTACACCTTTTTAATAATGAGGTGACAAAACAACTCCAACAAGTAACTGGGGTCGCAGAGTCAGAGATACGGAACATGTTTGAAGAAGCGGGCAAACGAATGGTGGATGATATAGACAAGGCAATGCCTTACGCTACAAGAGCAATGCCTACACACTTAGATGATGTGATGAGGGGGTACTATGAACAATCTTGGAGTGAAATTGATAACCTCGTTAATCAAACATTAATAACAACATATCACGGATTAAGCCAGGCTCAACGTTCTTATCAAGGAGTCCTCAATCGAACCGTAGCCTTGTTAAGTACAGGATTGTATTCATTCGAAGATTCTTTAGAGAAAGCCATAATTGAGCTAGCACTGAAGGGTATTGGTTCAGGTATGGTTGACCGAGGTGGCCATAGGTGGAGTCTAGAGGGCTACACTCGTACGGTTTTACGTTCAACGCTTGCTAATAGTTATGACAAGGTAAGGAAAGAACGTATGAGTGAATATGGTGTACACACTGTGGTGGTTACTAGTCACGCGGGTGCAAGAGATGCATGTTCAACCATACAAGGGAATGTAGTGGATTTAAGGTTTCCTGAGCAGTTGCCTTCTGATAGTGAATATCGATCAATTTACGATATCTATTGGGGCGCAAGCTACGGTAGTGCGGGAGGTCACAGAGGTGTGAATTGCCGTCATAATCACATACCGTTTATACCTGGGGTGAATACAAATAATCAACCAAGCTTTGATAACGACGAACTAAACGAACGATTGGCTAAGGCAAGAGACAAGCAGCGACGTATTGAGCGTGAAATCGTAAAATATAAAAAGAATCTCATGGTAGCTGAGGAACTAGGAAATAGTAGTGCGAATCACTGGCGTCAAATGATACGTAAACGCCAGAAGGCAATGCGAGATCATTTAGAGACGAATGGAGAATACTTGAGACGAAACTATCGAAGGGAAAGAGTATATACGCCGTTAGAGACGTTACTAAACGAGTATAAGAAAGACTAGCAAAGCACTTAGCTTATTAAGCTATGTGCTATTTTTATGCGCCTTTTTAGCACTTGCAGGCGTTAAAGAACAAGGCTGGTCGTAGACGTAACTACGTAAAAAATCGTAACCAAGGAGTGATTAATATATGAAGCGTGAGTTTTTGAAAGAATTAGGGTTAACGGATGAGCAAATTGACAAGGTGATGGGCGAGCACGGGAAGTCGTTGAACGAGTACAAAGATAAAGCTGAGAGTGTTGAATCGCTTGAAACACAGATTAACGATTACAAAGGTCAAATCAAAGAACGTGACAATCAACTAAAGGAGCTTGGTGAAAAGGCTAAGGGTAACGAGGAGCTAACAACTCAAATCGATCAGTTGAAAAAGCAAAATGAAGCCACGAAGACCGAGTACGAGACTCAGCTTAATCAACAGGCTTTTGATCACAAGCTAGAAAATGCGCTTAATAGCGCAAAGGTCAAGAATAGCAAGGCGTTAAAAGCGTTACTGGATATGGACACAATTAAACTCGATGGCGACACTTTGAAAGGACTTGACGATCAAGTCAAATCATTAAAAGAGAGTGAGTCGTATTTATTCGAGCAAGAAGACACTGGAAAACCCGCGCCTAAAATTGTTACTCCAGGTAATCCAAACGGCGGAACGGATCAGACGAAGAGTTTAGACAAAATGACTTATCAAGAGCTAGCAGACTTAAAAGCTAATAACCCTGCTCAATTCGAAGCACTTACTAAAAATTAATAAAGGATGATGAACATGGCAGATTTAACAAGACTACAGAATTTGATTGACCCTGAGGTCATGGCAGCTATGATCTCGGCGCAGTTGCCAAAAGCGATTAAGTTTAGCGCAATCGCACCAGTAGACAACACACTTGAAGGACAGCCGGGATCGACAATTACAGTTCCTAAATACAAATACATTGGGGATGCAGAAGTGGTGGCAGAGGGTGAAGCGATTAATTATGAAAAACTCGAAACTGACACTGAACAGTACACGATCAAAAAAGCAGGCCAAGGGGTTAAGCTGACGGATGAGTCGGTGCTATCCGGTTATGGTGATCCGGTAGGAGAGGCGCAACGTCAAATTCGTATGGCGATTGCTTCAAAGATTGATAATGATATTGTCGAAACAGCTTTGACAGCAACGTTGTCGGTATCTCATGCCGTTGACTTAGACCTTATCGATACATTAGAAAACGCCTTCGTAGACGCTCCTGATAACTTTGAGGATGTGGACACAAGAGGCGTTTTATTCTTGTCTTATAAGGACGCTGCCAAACTACGAAAAGAAGCAGCACTTGATTGGACTCGTGCATCTGAGCTAGGTGATCGCATCCTAATGACAGGTGCGTTTGGTGAGTTACTAGGTTGGGAGATTGTGCGGTCTATGAAGATCGAAGACGGCAAAGGTTTTGCGGTGAAATCAGGGGCTTTACGTACCTATACAAAGCGTGGATTACTTGCTGAAACAGGTCGAGATATGGACCATAAGTTGACGAAATTTAACGCAGATCAACATTATTCCGTTGCTCTCGTTGATGAGTCGAAGATTGTTCGCATTGTACCTGAGGGTGAAGATGGCGGGAATGATGGTGACGAGGACGGTGAAACGGGGGAGTAACAAACCCCGGTATTGAGAATGTCACGCCTAGGACTGACGGGGCAGTCATCAATTTAACTTAATTAAAGGAGGGGTTGGATGCCGTTTAGAATCTATCAAGGCGATACCGTGGTAACAGAGGAGGAAGCCTCTTGAAATCACAGGTGTTGATCCAAACACGAATATTGAAAGTGGAGAATACAAGGTTGTGAGAATAGAAGGCGACAAGGAGTCCGAGCCAGTGGACATACCTGCTTTTACCACGCTTCCAATTGAGGTTGAGGGTGTTAGCCTAACCCCACGTTCATCAAGCGCTGAGACAGGCGAAGAGGGCAGTAGACAAGTTAGCGCTACGGTTAACCCATCCGACGCAACAAACAAAGCTGTGACGTATTCAGTTAGTCCAGATGCAGAGGGTTTGTCAGTAAGTGGTGGAGGCCGTGTGTCATGGACAGCGGATACGCCTGCTGGTGAATATACAACTACTGTCACTACAGAAGATGGTTCCCATACAGACACGCATACCTTAACGCTTACCGATCCACAAGAAGAGCCTGAGGAACCCGGCGAAGAAGGTGATTAAGAATGCCATATTTGACGTATGAGGAGTTCGAAGAACTTACAAGTAAGGATATTGGCGAGGATGAGTTTAAATCACTGTTGCCTAAAGCGTCTGCAATCTTAGATAACGTCACGAGTCACTTTTATGATCATGTTGACATCAAAGCCGATAATAGCTGGCGCGTAAATAAGTTTAAGGCGGGATTGGCTAGTCAGATTGAGTATTTTCATGTGTTAGGATCGTCAACCTATGAGGAGATTAACAACGCCCCACAACAGTTTAGCGCTGGTCGTACGAGTGTATCTAACGCTAGTCGTTATAATTCTTCCGGAGAAAATGAAACAAAGTCTCTAATAGCAGAAGATGTTTATATCTACCTTGAAGGTACAGGATTACTCAATGCGGCGGTGAGTGTATGGTGATGCCTAAGCCGCCTGCTGACTTTTGTATTGACCAATTTGAGTATCACAAGTTTATTCGTGATGGTTGGAATGGGGCGGAATATGAGGAACCAGTCATTGTAAAGAGTGCTCGCATTGATCGAGGGGCTGAATATTCATCTAACTCAAGCGGGAAGCAATTGCTCTATAATGGTATCGTTTTTTGTTACGAAGGAATCACATCACCTTTGCCACAATTTAAGACTCAATCCATTATTCGATTCGATGGTATAAACTACACAATCACAAAAGTCATTCCCATTTATGAGGCTTACGACAAGGTGCTGTATTCCTACGAATTGGAAGTGATCTAAATGGTTAGTGTTGATATTAAATTGGATGGTCCTAAGAAGAAGTTGAGCCAACAAAACGTACAGCAAGGGCAATATGCGATGAGCAATCAGGCGTTAGCAGATATGAACCAATTTGTGCCGATGGATCAAAGTATCTTACGTAATACTGGCTCACTTGGCATTGACGGCAAATCAGTAAGTTGGCACACCCCATACGCCAGGCGTAAATTTTACGAGCCAATGTATAACTACACCACTCCGGGTACGGGTCCTCGTTGGGATATTAAAGCCAAACGAATCTTTATCAAGGATTGGGTGAACGCATTCCAGAAGGGGGCAGGATGGTAAGTGGATTTATTAGAGCGCTTAGTCGATCAGGTTAACAGCATCCCCAACCTACCTGTTCGTTGTGAGCCAGGTTACCTCAAAGAGAGCGAATCATTTGTTGTTTATCCGATTCCGGGGTCGAGTGTCGTAACTGAGTACTTTGACGGGACAAAAGACCAGCAACTGAATTATGAGTTTGCCATGAAATCTAAGGTTCCGGGCCTTATCCATAGCACTTTATGGATTGTACAGAACGCACTAGAACAAGTGAGTCACATCGAAAGTTCAGACGGTAGCTTTGATTTTGACGAGCTAGTAATGACGAACAAACCATTTATCAACCAAGCGGATGATCAAGGATGGTTTGTTTTTTTATTGAATGTGCAAGCGAAAGTAACCACTTATAACAAGGAGAGTGTAAAGAATGGTAGATTGAAAAACGCATTGCGTAAGCATGAAGTGCAAGAATATGTACCAGGTGCAGAGCCGGAGACATCAGAATGGTTGGAATTATCTAGATGGATCTCTGACATTTCTGATGACAGCAACGAAGAAACTGAGGATCAGGCCTACTATGATGGGGATGGAACGCCGGAAACGGATGTTATCTCTGTAGCGCTAGGTTATTCAGTGGAAGGGACATATGATCCAGAAGACGAAGCCCAAGAGCTAATTGCTCAAAAGCGCTTTAAGCTCGGTCAAGGACGTAAGTTATGGCATCGAGTTACACGTGCAGATGGCAAAGAGCAGTATCTCGGTAGAGCAACAGTTTCGGCCATTGTCGCAGGATCAGGTGAAGCGAGTGCGTACGAGGCATTTGGCTGTACCATCACGTATGATCAACTCCCTGAGGTTACAAAGCTTGATGGTAGCAACGGCGGTGGATCGGGGGAGCAGTAAGCCCCGAGGTTGTTTCCGTCAACCCAATGACAAGCGGGGCAAATATCGAAGTTGAGTAAAGGGGCGCAATGCCCCTTTTATATAAGGAGTGGTAAGCATGACAGGCATTGAAATCGAGGTTAAACGAACGGGTTTTCCAGTGAAAATCGGCGAGATTGAATTATGGTTCGATAGCTCACTGGAGAATCTACGTCGGTTTCTGAACGTCAAGGAAATTGCACAGGATAAATTAAAAGAAGCGCAAGAAAAAGCAAAGCATATTCATTTCCCGGATGACCTCGAAACGGTCGATGAAGAGGCAGTCGATCAAGCGTTAGACGTTAATAAAGAGTTTATCGCAGCACAATACGATATTATTTTTGGTGACGGGCATTTTAAAGAGATTTACAAAAAGTATCCTGACATGATGGCGTTAGAAGATTCGCTTGAAGCCGTTGGAGTAGCAATTGCGGAACGAATCGAATCACAAGAAACTGTTAGAGCCGAGAAGGTTGAAGCGAAGAAAAAAGAATACCTAAATAAAAAAGCTAAAAAGAAATAGGTGATTAGATGCGGTTAAATGACCCATTGATCACCTCTTTTTTATTTAACGAAACCGAGTATCAGATCGACCTAGCTTTTGATAATGTCTTAGACGTTTTTGATGTGCTTGAAGACACGTCTTTAAGGGATTATGAAAAGGTAGATGTAGCGTTAGGTTATTTGTTCGATGATCAAGAGTTGCCGCAAGCATTTGGAGATAAAACAGAGCTGTGGAATCACGTTTACAAAGAATACATTGCCATAGCAGACGAGAAACCCATCATTTATGACCGTGAAGGTAACCCAATGCCAAGCCCTGAGGAAGATGACGAAGACAGGCAACAGTATATCAGTGTAGAGCAGGACGCAGAGTATCTCTTTGCGTCTTTTTTGCAGGCTTACAACATCAATCTGTACGAGCGTCAGGGGCGTATGCATTGGCTCGAATTTAAGGCGTTGCTTAACGGGTTGCCGTCCAATACCATCATGCAACGCATTGTGCAGATACGGGCATGGAAGCCATCTAAAGGTGACTCAGGTAAGTACAAAGAGGAAATGCGTAAATTGCAAAAGGCGTATGCGTTAAAAGGCACTGTGAGTGAGGAGGTGGATTAGATGGCAACAGATGGAAGCATTACTATCAAAATTTCCGTTGATGGAAAAGAAGTCGACGTCGCAGCTAAACAACTGGATAACTTACAGGAGTCAGGCGTGAAGTCAGGTCAGGGGATTAAATCTGCTGAGGATGTTTTGAATAACCTCGCTGATAGTAGTAGCAAAGCAGGATCAAGTGTCAAAGGTGCAAGTGATTCCATCGACGATCTAGGCTGGAGTGGCGAAAGCGCTAGTAGCGGACTGAATGGCGCTGAGGGTGCAATAGATGGGATCAGTGATAGCAGTTCACAGGCCTCTTCGACGGTTAAGGGAGCTAGCGATGCAATCGATGGTTTGGGTGATAGTGGATCAAATGCCAGTGACGGGCTAAGTAGTACTGAGGGCGCCATTGATGGTGTATCAGACAGCAGTACGCAAGCTCCTCCAGTGCAAAGGGTGCGGCAGATGCCATCGATGGGCTAGGAGATAGTGGAGCAGGAGCAAGCAACGGATTGGATAGTGCATCAAGTGCTGTTGATGGCGTGTCTGATAGCAGTAGCCAAGCATCAAACAGCGTAGATGGTGCAGCTAGCGCAATTGACGGTCTTGGTGATAGCGGTAGTGACGCAAGCCAAGGTATAGATAGTGTTAGCGGTGCAGTCGATGGTGTATCAGATAGTTCAAGCCAAGCGTCTTCGACCGTGAAGGGTGCGTCAGATGCTTTAGATGGTTTAGGGGATTCGGGCACTCATGCCAGTTCAAATCTCGATGGTACAGGAGGATCGATTGACGGAGTCTCTGACAGTAGCAGTCAGGCGGCATCATCGGTTAAAGGTGCATCAGACTCCATTGACGGATTGAGCGACAGTAGCACCAATGCAAGTAATGGATTGCAAAGCGTAGACGGGGCAATTGATGGAGTTACAGACAGTAGTTCTCAGGCAACGTCTGCCGTCTCAGGTGCAGGCGACGCAATCGATGGCTTAGGTGAAAGTGGCAGTAATGCTAGTAACGGACTACAAGGCACTGAAAGTGCAATCGATAGCGTTTCCGATAGTAGCACAGAAGCAACGTCAACTGTACAGGGTGCTGGTGATGCTATTGACGGACTAGGGGACAGCGGAAGCAATGCCGGAACCGGGTTACAAAGTGCAGAAGGTGCGATTGAAAGTGTCTCGGATAGCAGTGTGCAGGCGACGTCTACAGTAAACGGAGCAAGCGAAGCTGTGGAGGGTTTAGGTGAGAGCGGCACTAATTCAACTGAGGGATTGAACGGAGCAAAAGAGGCTGTTGAAAGTGTAAGTGAAAGTAGCTCGCAAGCTTCGCAAACCGTGAAAGAGACTAGCGAATCGATGGAAGGTTTGGGAAAAAGCGGAGAGAACACAGCGGGCGGAATGAAAAACGCACAAGAGTCAATTGACGGCACTGGAAAAAGTAGTTCCGATGCAAGCAAAGAAGTCGGCGGTATGTCAAAAGAGATGGACGACGCCGATCAGACTGCTCAGAAAGCATCAATCTCAGTGCGTCAGCTAGCCGAATCCATCGGTCTTGTTGCTATTGCAACTGTAGCAATCAGGGAGTTAAATAAGTCTCTTGATGATGCGATAGCCCGTTTTGATACTCTAGATTCTTTTCCTAAAGTATTACAAGCATTAGGAGTATCGGCAGATGAATCTGAACGAGCTATGACTCGTTTAGCAGATGGTATCGATGGGCTGCCCACAAAGTTAGATGAAATAGCTAGTACTGCACAGAGGATGTACACTTCATTTGGCGATATGGACAAAGCAACTGATACAGCTCTTGCACTTAACAACGCATTACTAGGATCAGCAACTAGTGCGGGCGCGGCTCAAAGAGGTATAGAACAATATCTTAAAGTATTACAAACAGGAACCCTTGATTTAACAACATGGAGAACGTTATCAGAAACAATGGATGTTGGGTTGGTTAAAATCGCTGAAAGCTTTGGTTTTGCAGGAGCTAGCGCAAAAGATAACTTGTATACTGCCCTTCAAGATGGGACCATACCTTTAACTGAATTTAACAATCGATTAATAGAAGTTGGTACTGGTACAGGAGTCATGGCAGACCTTGCAAGGCAAAATAGTTTAGGGATTGCTACATCACTAACTAACCTTAGTACTGCAGCATCGAGAAACTTGGCAAATATTATTGATTCATTTAATGAGTTGTCGCGAGAAATTACAGGCCAAACGATTGCAGAGAATATAGATAGTATGAAAGCTGGAATTGATACGTCATTCTCAGCCATACAAAGTATCATTCAAGCTACTACTCCTTTCTTTGTAGCTTTTGCTACAGTAGTTCAAGCTGCAATCCCTGTTGTGAGCGCCTTAACGCCAGCATTAATAGGTATGGCAGCCGCATTTGCTTTACATGCAACAATATCTACAATGGCAGCTGCAATACAAAAATCTAACACTATAATGCAGACCGGGGCACTAATTGTAGATTTGTTTACTATCGCAATTAGAAAAAGGAGTTTAGCTGAGGCACAAAGCACAGCATTGATATACGCATATATAGCTGCACAAGCTGCTAAAAATGCAATATTAGCAACAGCTTCTACGGTGATGGCAGTTTTTACAGGTAGCATATCTTTGCTAACAGCAGCTAAAATTGCCGCCACAGGTGCAGCGAATGCTTTAGCGGTAGCTGGAGATTCTTGTTAGGACCAATTGGATGGATTACTGCGGCAATCGGTTTGTTAGTTGGTGGAATCATAGGTTTAATTTCTTGGCTTACTAGTGCTAGTGAGGAATCGGAAAGGTTGGCAGAAGGGAACGAACAACTTGCCGAAAGTACAGAAGCGCTCAATGAATCAGTAAATTCATCTTCTGAGACTTATAGACAAAACCAGACGGAAATTAGAGGAGCAGCTGAAGAAAATCAAAACCTAGCGGATAAGATTGAAGACTTAACTAACAAAGAAAACAAATCTGCTGCAGAAAAACAGATGCTATCCCAATATATTGAACAGCTTAACGGATCAATAGATGGTCTGAATTTAGCTTATGATCAGGAAGCAGAAGCATTAAACATGTCGTCAGAAGAATTGAAACATCGTATTGATCTCATGCGTGAACAAGATGTTGCACAAGAAGCGTTATCTCGTCTTACAGAAATCACTCAACAACAGGCCGAAGTTGAAGAGGAATTAGCTAAAGTTATTGAGCAAAGGAAAGAAATTGAAGAAAGCGGTAATCTTACTAGAAGTGAATCGAAGGAAAGATCGGAAGAATTGAATGAGACAGAAAATGCGCTCAAGGAAACCCAAGCTGAACTAGGCGAGCAATACAAGGTTACCGAGGAACAAATTGCCACTGCTTCTGAAAATGCTGCTACAGCAATTGAAGAAGGAAATCTCAGACAAATAAATTCTTATGACGATCTTGAAGGTGCGCTTAAAGAAGCGGTCGATGCAATGTCTGATCAATACGAAAAATTAAAAGACGTTGCAACAGATGCTTTTCAGAAGATCGACCTCGAAACTGAACACACGATGGAAAGCATGATTGAAACAATGCAACACAACCAGACTGCTGTAGCTGAGTGGGAGAGAATCAAGCAAGGTTGATGGAGTGGGCTGCTAAAGAACAGCACACTGGCTTTATGAGTTGGATTGAACAATTAGGTCCAGACCAAGCCGCCGAGCTATCGGTTTTGGTTTCAAATTTAGACTCCTCAAATAATGATCAAGACGGGAAGCTCAGTGAGTTAGCTAACATTTACGGTGATGGTGCAAAAACTGCTACCGACGCCTATGCATTAGCAATGGGAGAGGGTAATGAAGAAGCTGTTAGAATGGCAGCTAGTATGGTTGATGACAGTGCTATTTCGATGAGGAATCAAATTGCTAGTGCGGGTTTTGATGAGATTGGTCTTATGGTTCCTGCAGGAATGGCACAAGGTATTGAATCTGGTACAAAAGATGTTGAGAGAGCTACCGAGGGTCAATCAGAGGCTACGATCGCCGCAGCTAAGAACAAGTTAGGCATCAACAGTCCATCAAGAGTGTTTAGAGACATCGGGACAGGCATCACAGACGGATTAACTCAGGGGATTACAAACGGCTCTAATAATGTCACAAATGCCGTCAATCAGATGTTTAACCGAGTGATTGCAGACACAAACCGTAGTTTTAATCAGATTGTACAGACCAATAACACGGCCGTTAATCAAGTAGAGCAGACGTTAAGTCGATTGCCAGTCGTTACGCAACAGCATATGACCAGCATGGTTAACCAGATGCAAAACGGATCAACGGTCATGGTCGCTACGATCACAACATTATCGACGAGCATTTTACCGCCGTACGAGCAATCATTACAGCGTCTGACGCAGATTACTCAGGTCAATATGGCTCGCAATAACCAGTTGATGCAAAATGGTACACGACTCATGCTTACCACGATGACTACGTTTGCTCGAACATTGCCTGCTGAGCCTGAGAGAGCGTTTAACTTGTTGACAGCAAATACCCAGCAAGCCATGAGTAACATGGTTAATCGAGTAGAGTCGGGTTCCAGCTCAGTCTTATCCGTTCTCAATTCCTTATCACGGGATATGGTAAGTGCTTTTAATAGCTTACCTAGCGATTTCCAACAGATCGGAAATGACGCAATGTCTGGCTTGCAGAGAGGTCTTGAAGCTGGTCGATCACGGGTGATGCAAACGGCTAGAAGCATTGCAAATGAAGTACGGAGAACCATGCAGAGCGCTCTTAAAATCAACTCTCCATCTCATGTGATGAGGGACGATGTAGGTCGTTGGATTCCGGCTGGTATCGCAGTAGGGATCGAGAAAAACGCTGATATGGTTTATCGAGCGCTTGATGACCTATCAACAGGCATGATTAAACCCGTCACACCAGAAGTGGCGCTAGGAACATCTAGGATGGTTAATAACGCAATGAGTGCAGAGGTATCGGCTAACAGACGTAATTCTGGTGATAGCAATGGCGGTAAATCACCTCAAACCATTATCCACCAACAGATCGACCAGACGTTTACCCGCACAGCTAACCCATCAGACGAACGCCGTGATCAACGCAAAGCTAACAAACGACTCGCAGAGGATTTAGGAGGGCTGACATAATGCGTGTAACATATACAAATGCACGGGGACAGAGCATTGTGTTTGCCCGTAATTCTCGTGCTGAGCATCGAATAAGGGATATACAGGGGTTAGGTGGTAGTGATGTAGAGACACAGATGCAGGCAGCGCCGTTCCAAGACGGCTCAACGTATTTAGATACGTATATGGACCCTCGTTCAATTGTTATTAACACTTCTAATTTCGGGGATACTCGAAAGTTGGATGAGAAACGCAGGCAGTATGCTAGAGTATTTAATCCAAAAGCTGGAATGGGAAGGCTTAGAGTGGTTACTGAAAGCGGAGAAGACTACACAATCTTTTGTCTGGCTGACGGTGCGCCGAGATTCAGCAAAGGTGGATCAGAAGGATTTGTAAAACAAAATAGCTCAATTGAACTTTTAGCCCCTAATCCATATTGGCTAAGCACAAGGGAATTCACAGAGGAAATGGCTGCCTATGTTGGCGGATTATCCTTTCCAATGAAGTTCTTTTTCTTTTGCAAGACGGGGGATGATGCGATTATCCGCAATGACGGTGATGTTGCCACGCCAGTCATAATCCAGTTTAATGGTCCTTCAATTAACCCAATGGTTATCAATAAAACCACGGGGCAGTTTGTTCGTATTAACCAACAATTGAACGAGGGTGATGTACTTGAAATCTCTACTTCAACCACAAACAAGTATGTTCGTATAAATGGTCAGAACGCTATGGGATACATTGATTTGAGGTCAGTGTTTTGGAATTTAGTGCCGGGACGAAATGTCGTCTCTTATGAAGCAGATGAAGGACATGAGAACGCAAGAGTACTTTTGAAATACAGAAAACAATATGTCGGAATCTAAGGGGTGAAGTATGACGCAGTTAGACAGTCGTTTTTATGATGACGGTAGAGAGTACACGGCTAGGGATTGGGGACAAGTGTTTCAGTATCTCGCTGGTGACGGTGTGATGCCTGGCGAAGGGTTGGAGTTTCAAATTACACAAAACAACCCTTTATCAATGGTCGTTCATATTGATACGGGCGTTTGTTTTATTGAAGGGCGCTACGGTCGATTAGAGGAACCAACGAACAAGACAGTTGCAGATTCTAATGAGTCCTTTGATAGAATAGATCGCGTAATCATCAGAATGGATCAAATTAATGGGATGGATATATATATTAAACGCGGTAACGCTTCTTCTGTACCCTCGCCCCCTGATTTAATGCGATCAGAAGCAATATATGAAATTAGTATTGCACAAATTTATGTGAGTGCTGGCGTTAATATAATTGAACAAAAAGACATTACGTATGAGAAAAACAATTACGAAGTATGTGGACATGCTTTGCCATTTAGCTATCTTATAAACAAAAGAATTATGCAAGAGCCGAGAAGAGAAGAATTTATTAGAAATGGTGAAAATTACATCATTCGTATCGAAAATTATGTTGGCGATAAGAGGATTTACGAGGAGGTCTATAACCGGAGTGACAATAACAATATTTCTTATATTGATAGAAATGCTTATGATCCAACAGGGGAGCATTTAGTATTAACATCAAGAGAATACGTTAATAGAAATTCCAACGGTTACATTACAGGAACGTCAAACAGTTAGGAGGTTTTAAAGTGACTTGGAAAAATGAACTCGTCCCTAAATTATTTGAAAGGCGCGAAGATGAACTATTTGTCGCTTTCACTTCTGGCAACCGCGCATTGTTGCTTACATCTTTACAAGCTAGTGATGAGCAAAGAGTGTTAAAGTTATTCTTTAGTCCAGAAAGTATGACTCCAAATGAGATTATTAAAGTACTTGATGATTATAATATACACATTTTGGAAGAGGATTCATTAATAATTAAAATAATTACTTCTGAGTCAACTTCTTATGCAATACGTGAGCATTCAATGCTTAATTCCTATCTTCGTAAGAATTTAGTTCAAAATTATATACCATCCAATCCTAATATCGCATTGTCTAATATTTTGAAAAATGGTGATGAACGGCAAAAAGCTAGATTAGCTTTGGGGCTAACGGGCGCAAGTATAAATGTTTTTAATACCATGAATCAATATCATGAGAGTAATATAGCTTTAAATAGTTTTAGTGGAGCTAGTAGTGATACTGCTGAGTACCTTATTAATGAAGAAGTATTAAATGATCGTTTTATAGGATTAGAGTCTGATAATGATGCTGCTTGGAAAGCTACTGGTTCAGTATCACGAGGTGGAAATTCTAACCATTCAAATATGTCACAAATTGCAACTGAATTTAGGTCGAATGCTAGCGCTGGAGGTTATTATTATGTTGGTTGGCATTGGGGAGGTCAATGGGGAGTTAACGAAGGACACTATGTTCAAGCTGCTACTACTTCAAGAGTGAACTTAGATAATATTAAGAGAATTGTAGTGCATGGAAGAGTGAATAATGGAGGCTCTAACAACGGAACTATGGGTAGACCTATAATTGGCATAGATACAATGAGGAATAGAGCAACATACCAAAATATACCTTATTATACGATGAGAGGTAGTGGATCTGGTGGGGATTTTACATTAACTTTAGATGTTCAGGAAGCAAGAGGTTCGTACTTTATTCTTTTTAGACATCAACATACTGGAAACTACTACACAAATAACGCTCAAAACGTTTGGTCATGGTTTCAACGAGTCTACTTTGAATATATTTAAAATTTGAGGTGTTTTAATGTATTTATTGATTAACGAAGAAGATATTGTTTTCAGTATACATGAAATTAAACCTATTCTTGTACCTGAAGGGTTTTTGTTAGTGGTAGATGAGTATAATGAACATGGATTCAAACCAGGGGATGAAATTGCAAATAGGATAGTAGTGCGTACTATTAGACGAAATAATAAAGGGAAAAGTTATTTAGCTATTGATGGTTATAGTTCTTCGAGGCAAGCACCATTGCGCAAGAGTTAGTAAAGGAAAATCGAGAGTTGAGATTAATGAATGAAAGGTTGCAAAGTTCACAAGATGATCAAGACGACATTATATTCGATTTAGTGTTGAGGAGGTAGTTATGAACGCATACTTTAATTTATTTTTGAGGCAGTGGCTAAGAGGGGAAGAGCATTGCACCACAGACGATTTACAAAAAGCTGTAAAGAAAGGAATATTAACTCAAGAGCAATTTGAGACGATTGCCTCTACAGAACGTAACGCTGAGTAAAGCGTATTTTTTATGCAAAAAAGGAGTTATTGCTCATGTACTCAATCCGAGTTTTTACACCTGATATTGAGTTGCTTGATGAATTTGATTTGTACGACTCTGTGATCTTTAAACGTCGCTGGTCTACGGTAGGAGACTTTGTACTAACAGTAAATCAAAACAATGTGGATGTAAGCAATTTCCAAACGAACAACTTAATCATGGTGGGAAACGACACGAGACGAGCAGGACGCATCTTACAACGCAATCCCAAACTGGATGCTAGCGGTGCATCGAGTGAGTTGTGGGAGATTAAAGGCACGACACTAGAAGGTGTGGTAAAGGATGTGTTAACGCTCGCTCCTAATGGCGTTGATTACGACCGGATTACAGCAAACGCAGAAACAGTCATGAAACACTACATCCGTAATAACCTCACCGCCCCAGATGAGCACGAGAGGCATAAAGGTAGTCGTCAGAAAGAGCAGGTTGTAGTTGCTAACGATCAAGGCCGTGGTAGACGTGTCCAATGGCAAGCCTCTTATAAAAAGTTAGACGAGGAATTAGAGCGCATGTCCACGCTATCTGGTCTAGGTTGGCTCTGTCACCTCGACTATGATCAACGTAAGTGGGTAATGGAGGTCTATGAAGGTCGGGACCTTACAGCAGGGCAGACGGAAAATCCTCCTGTCATCTTTTCACCTGAATTTGATTCAGTAGGCGAGCAAGAGTTTTTAGACTCCATCCTTGATTATGCGACCGTTTGCTATGTAGCTGGACAGGGCGAGGGTGCTGAGCGTCGTATTGTCGTTGTTGGTGATGGTGACGGGTTGGATCGAGTAGAGGAGTTTGTAGACGCACGGGACGTTGAAGAGGAAGTTGAAGACGAAGAAACGGGTGAAATGGTCCCGCGTCCCGTTGAAGAGATTGAAGAACAGCTTTACCAACGTGGAGAAGAACGTTTAACAGAAAAGGCACGAAAGCAGTCATTTACTTGCCAAATCTTGACCGAGTCCCCGTTTCAGTATGAGAGAGACTGGAATCTAGGCGACATTGTAACAGTACAAAATCGTAAATGGGGAGTAACCTTGATGCTAGGATCGAGGATGTCGAGGAGGTGATCGAGCGTGATAAAAGTCGCTCGCTATCTGTAACGTTTGGCAATGACATGCCTGATTTTATTCGATTGGTAAAGAGAGAGCTACGTAAGAACGCCGTGTAGGCGTATTTTTTATGAGCAAAAGGGGGCAAGTGATGTGGGAAGACGTCATCGCATATGGAATTGAATCGGACATCGGGATTTTCGGTGTCCTTTTTATTTTACTTTTAGCCATCCTATGGATTGGTGTTTGGTGGATTATGCGTAAAAACGATGAGAGAGAGAAGCGTTTACAGGCAAGGAACGATGAAGCGAAAAGCGTTATATCGAGGTTATTGATAAGCAAGCGGAAGGTTTGAAAGCCATTAATGACGTCCAAAAGGATGTATCAGAAATGAAGCATATGCTTCTAAGGAGGAATTGAAATGGTTGATATTTTAACATTAGCAACGTTGATAGCCCCTGTCACAGCAGGAGTAGTACAAGGTGTCAAGCAGTCAAAAATTAGTAAACGTCTAGTTCCGTTGGTAGCTTTGATCATAGGACTTTTACTTGGAGTGGCTGCTTTTCCGTTTACAGATTTAGAAGTGGTGGAACGTTTATGGGCAGGCGGCATTAGTGGACTAGCAGCAGTCGGTTTATTTGAGATTGCAAAGCATGTGACACCTGATAAGGAGGAGTAACTTTGATCAAGCCACATTTAAGTTGGGGTAGTTTGACGCGAATCAATAAGGTAAGACGTATCATTATCCACCACCCCGCAGCTGTAAGATACTCTTATCTGCAGATCCATAACCAACATCGCAACCAAGGATGGTCAGGCGCTGGATACAATTATTATCTACAAAAGAATCACCAATATTACGAGCTTAGAGGACTTAATGTAGGCGCTCATGCTGCTAATGAAAACAGTGATTCGCTTGGAGTTTGTGTCGAAGGGAACTATGACGTCGAACACATCGATGAAGAACTATTTTTGCGCTTTGTACAAGAAGTCCGTAAGCTCATGAACCAACATGGTTTAACAGCGAATGACGTATACCGTCACAGCGATGTTGGTAGCACGAGCTGTCCGGGACGTAACTTCCCGTGGACGAGATTTAAGCGCTTGATTGGTCAGGTAGAAGAAGTGAAGTCAGTTGTACACGAACCACAAAAAGAAGAGGTGATCTATGTGAAAGCAGGAGATTTTCAGTGGGCATCAGGTAAAGAACGATTTGAGGAAATCCTTAATCGACACGGCAATAAGAATGAGCAAGAAGCTTACAAGAATGATGAGCTGACCGCAAGTGATGCAATGGGCGTATTAGCAAAAGGAGTACTCGCTCAGCCGTCACAAACCGTGCCAGAAACACACAAAGAGGCTTGGAATGATCTAACTAAGCGGAAGGTATTTAACGGCAAGAATCCGAACCACCCGATCACACGAGCGCAACAAGCTACAGTAATTAAACGCATGGAAGATGGTAAGTAAATGTGATAGATAAGTCACCAGAACAAAAGCTACAATCAAAATTATGAATAAATAGACCTACGTTATTTTTAATGTAGGTTTTTTTCTTTTGTTAAAATAAGAACATACGTTCCATTCAGTTGCTCGTTTGTAGGGCCCACAGACGATTTCGCTAACTAAGGAACGACTGTGACAGGTGTACAAGCAGATGCAAAAAGCCTGTCATAGAGTATTTGGATTCAACTCAGTTTCTAATTCTAACTAGAGGTGATTAAATGACTAACGCTTATGATGTAAGTAAACGAGTATTCCAGCAGTATTTTGTTGATTTTGATCATATGGGTTCAGCGATTGATGAAGGAGTTAAGCAGTATCGTCGTTCTAATGGAGAGATGCGATCTATTTACATGCACGGCGGTTATTACAGAATGGCTCAAATGATGATCTTTTTATCAAGACTTGAATTTGAGGCACGAACTAATCACGGTGATACTGCGCTAGCTAGTCGAGTTCGAGCAGTGCTTAGACGAGGAATTAATGCAATCTATTTGGAGACCAACACTAATAGTGATCAACAAAGTGGTGGGCTTTATAGAGAATACTTTATTCGAGGGAGGTTTCCAGAACAAGATATCTCAACTGCTGCAGTTGGAGCAGTGGCTGCAATGTGTGCAATTATTAAAGGTCATGGATACAATTTAATGGCTGGTATGCACAATACCCGTACAGATATTTTGTATGAACAAACGTTTGAATGGTTTGGAGCGTATCATACAGAAACAGGTCGTTCTTTATTAGATGATTCTGGACTGTCGCCTAACCGACGTTCATTCGAGAATATGATGGCTGAATATAAGGTAGATACCCTTGCAGGAGGAATCCCTCATAGTTACGCAGGTTTTAATGCTACTACTTGGTATGGTTATGCAATGGCAATGGACTCCTACATGAATAACAACGGAGATCCTTACTCATATACAGGTCCAGGAGGAGCTTCATATGTACGTATGCGAAACATTGGTCAATACATCGTCAATGCTCTAGTTTACGATATTAGCCAAGGTAGCTATACTGGAAAGACCATGACAACTGGAGGAAGACGCCCATACCTTATTGCAGGTTACACATCTTGGTCGACAATGCACTTAGGGATGATGGCATTCGGTACAGTTCACAATCGACAATTCCACGAAGAAGTTGACTCCATTTTCCAACAAGGTGCTAAAGATCTGCAAGATGGCTACATCGTCATTGGTAACCGCCATTTGTATAACCTTCGCGGAGAAATGGTCACAGTTATTCCAGATAATTTGAATCCTAATATGTCTATTCGTCAGAACACCACAGACTACCCTACTCATATGGCATCAAGTGTTGGCCGTCCAGTGGACAAAGGTGGTTTCCTTGCTAACATGAACACAGGCGATGTTCAAGGGAACCAACCATTTACAGACTGGTGGACAAACCATATCTACTCATTCTATAGTGATTCAGCAAATCACGATACTGCGATTGAATTCTCTATCGCTTCTGATTGGAGAGCAAGCGTACGCGGTGCAGATCGAGAACGTTCAGCGCATCAAATCACAGAGCCTAACTTCTTGCGAGGATTAAATGCTCTTGGTCACGGTATGATGAGACGTCTTACTTTTAACTAAAAGGTAAAAGTTTCTAGCTATATAGTAATGATTAAACAAGACTAAAGTGCTATAATTAAAGTCCATCATTTGCTCGCACTGGTCGAGCGATTGCCCCGTTACTTAACCGTGCGGGGTTTTTTTATGCAAAAAAGCGCACTCGGGGTGAATGCGCTCAATGAGAGAAGAACTCGTATACCCGTTTCAGGTATTAAATATTATGTTAAATTAAACCAGTTTTATACATAATCTTGGGTTTAAGTTTTTTCCCACACATCACCCTTTATAAGAAATCGTAATCCAGCAAGTATTAACCCTAGAATTAATCCAATTAAAGTATAAGGAAAAATTGATTCTATAGATATTGGTGCATTTTGTGTAAGTCGGAAAATGATTTGAAAAATGGTCATTAATAAAGCACCCGCAACAGTGAATACTATAAAGTTTCTAACTCCCTGCCTGCTCATAGTGACCCCCTCTAAAAATTATGAATGTATTAGAGTATTGCTTCCCGTGTTTGGAATATTTAAAACTAAAACTAAACAAGCATTAACTCAAATGCTAGAGTGATAATTAAACAAAAAGCACGCCCCATAGAGGGGCGCGTCTAGGATGATGTATGCATTTACGTTTGATTAGGAGTGGACAGTAATAACTTATCCCATTATTGGAATTATATACATTGTTACATAAAAAAACACGCCTCATTTAATTGAGACGTGTACAACCAGATTATCATAACGTAAGACTGCTAAGAGAGAGGCATTTATATAATGCGCAAAAGTAACGGCAACTATACATCAATTTTAATGCACGCTCAAAAAGAACATGCCCGCAGAATTGATATAGGTTCGTGGACTAACCATAGTTATAAGATGCCCGAATTACATCAGAATATATCAATTAGTTGAAAGTTTATTGACATACAGAAAGGATAACAGTAATTTTGAAGGGGGACTATTGGTTGGTTAGTGGTTCTTACATAAGAAGTCTCGGATCAGGGGGTCCGAGGCTTTATTTGTTTAAATAAAGGAAACACGCCAAGGAGTCAAGGCGTGTCAACTGAATATCATAACCTAGGTATCTCGGGAGAGACATTTTGTAGTATGCGGAATAACTTATAAAATATACAAAAAAGCACGCCCCACAATGGGACGTGTCAAGGTTGATGCGAGAACAAAACAAAGGGCTGCTGTACTACAATTATGTACAAGTTTTTGATGAATTATACATAAAGAGGACACGCCCCATAAAAGCGACGTGTCAATGTATGCATATACGCGGGAATTGGATCGGACATTTATAAAATCCCCGTTTGTTAGAGATATATGCATACCCTGTTGAAGTTTACTAAAATTGGTTCCTAAACTTACTATAATCCAAACTTACCCATAATCGCCTGATAAAAATTGCTTGGTAATCTTAGTTCTTTTAATATTTTTTCATGTTGTATTGGCTGCTTTTGTTGGTAATCATTTAACTTGTTATTTATCTTAATTATAAATTCAAATAAATCCCTTGGATCAGACAAGAAAAACAGCGCTCCGATTACAAGTGCTGAAAAGTCACTTTGACCTTGTCCTTGATTATACTTTGCTCGATTAATATTGAGCACTTCAAAGTGCTGAGAGTTATAAGGTAGTGAAACTCTAGGACTATAATTGTATATTCTTCCCCCATGAGCAGCCCAGTTTCTGTATTGATTAAATAATTTCATACTCGCCAGAAAAAATTCTTTGGTTTCGTCATTAATATCATCTTCGTTCATGATATGGCGGATTGTATTTGTTTTTACATTGCTCTTTGACAGTTTATACAACATTACTAACTCCCCGAAAGTTAAATCTTTAACTAAAATCCAAGGAGGAATATTTCCATACTTTTTTTTGTAATATATTAAAGGTTGTACTTTTGGTTTTTTGGTTTTCTTATCTATTTTAGAGAAGAGGTTGTCTCTTTCGTACCTATTGTTATGACGTTGAATTTGACCCATTTTAAAGTTGTCCTTGTTCAGGTAACAACTTTCTTGTTCCCCATAAATTTCAGCTATAGAATACGAAAGACTAGAATAGAACCTTGTTTCAATATCTAATAAAAGATGCAAAGTGCAGTTTCTTAATTCTCTATCAACATGAAATAACTCATAAATTTGTTCAAATGTAGTTCCTTCAATGTATTTATCATCTTCGTCGTCACCTTGAATAAGGAACATATCTTTATAGCCATTTATCAAATCATAATAAGTAGTTTTAAGTAGTTGCTTCTTCGCGAAATTACGATCTGGTATTATAAGCCCGCGACTTTCCAATTTTTCTAATTGTTTATCCAAGTTAATAAAAGGTTTATCTAAAACTACCAAAAATCCCCCTCATTTCCTTTTAGTACTATTGTACTTGATGAGGGAAAAGAAAAAAACCTCCATTATAGTTTAACTATAATAAAGGTTTTCCCTAGCCGAAGACGGCCCTTTGATTTATTGTATTCATAATAACTCTCCTATATACTGATGTCAAATAAAAAAACAGGAAAATACTCGCTTTTGGGGTTAATTAGCTCATGTTAGAATATACTTTTCAGAACATTCAATCCTTAATTCCCCTATACCTTAAGGCTTAGTCATTCAAAATCTGATATCAAAATTTGGGAAAATAACTTTTTTATATTTTATTAATATTACTTATGATTTCGAACTTCAAATAATGTATATCTCCACTACCCAAAAATCATCTTTATGCTTAATGGTAATTTGTTTATCGGCATTATTTACATCTGTGATTTTCCCAACAGCATATCGTGTTCCTTCATTAATATAAGTAACGCTAATTTGGTTCTTTAGTGATCGTGAAATACAGTGGTGAAAGTGAATAATTACGTATTTATTTCTATTTCACACTCTTAAGTGGTATAATTGATTAACATTAAGATGATTTGTGATATTAAAGTTAACGTAATTGAATACTTATATTTGTTGGTGAGGTTGTTTAAAAACCTGTGGATAACTAGCCGTAATAATCAAGTAATATACAAAAGCGTTTGTGAAGCCTGATTATATGCGAACCCGCAGTTACCGAAGCGTTAAGCAATCGATTCGAAACAGCCAGAAAGGGTTTTCCCTTACTGGCTGTTTTTTTGTATTCAACTTTAAGACGTTGCTTTTTTCTTCGCTGTTGATGTCTTTGTAGTCGCGGGCTTTTTGGCAGCGGCTTTTTTCTTTGTTCTTGGTTTCGGTTGATTCTTCTTTGCTCGGTTAATGGACTTCTCTAGTGCTTCCATAATATCGGTGACGTTATCAGGTGTTGATTTTGTTTCTTGTGATACAGTTACTTCTTCAGCGGAAAGCTTTTCTGCAATTAGTGCTTCTAATTTGATTCTGTAATCGTCTTGATACTTTTCTGGTTCAAACTCTGTGGTGAGTTGTTCAATGAGTAATTTGGCTGTATCGAGTTCTTTCTTTCCGATCTCTTCGTTTTGTTCGGGAATGTTAGGGACGTCTTTTGTAGACCGCACCTCATCAGGGAAGTGAATGGTTTCGACAACGAGAGCGCCTTGATAAACGCGAATTACAGCAAGTTGCTCTTTTGATCGGATCATCATTTTGGCGATGCCGATTTTTTGAGTGTCTTTAAGCGCCTCTCTTAGTAACGCATAAGCTTTTGATCCTCCTTCATTAGGGGATAAGTAGTAGCTTTTACTAAAGTAGATGGGATCGATATCATCTAGTTGTACGAAGTCAATAATCTCAACGGCTTTGTCTTCTTGATCGTTCTTTAATTTCTCAAGTTCTTCGTCATCGAGAATCACGTATTTGTTTTTTGAATACTCATAGGCTTTTACGATGTCATCATTTGAAACTTCTTCTTCGCAGTTGGGACAGACTTTCTTATATTTAATCGGGGTCTTGCATTTTTTGTGTAGCTGACGTAGTTGAATATCTTTGTTGTCAGTTGCTGCATGCATTTTTACAGGGATGTTAACGAGTCCAAAGCTAATTGTGCCTTTCCACATCGTGTGCATGATGCATCGCTCCTTATAAGAAGTAGTTTGGATTTGGGAAGATTTTTTATACGAGTGGAATAGTAATTTGCAGGAATTAACACAACCTACTCAAAAGGTGGTGAACGATGATGGATGTCATGAAACCCATTATAAGTGAAACAGTTCCAACGGGAGATGAATGGTTGTATGAAATCAAGTACGACGGATTTCGATGCCGTCTGATTTGGACACAAGAGACGGTTACACTGCTTAGTAAAAACAATCACGATTTGAACGAGCGGTTTCCGGAAGTGGTGGAGTGGTGCAAGTCGAATGGTCAACATGTGAAAGACTACTTACCTGTAGAAATTGACGGGGAACTAGTCGTGTTAAATCATCGTTATCAAGCAAACTTTAGCCTCATTCAAGTACGTGGACGGATGAAGAGCACTGAACGGATTCAAGAAAAGGCGAAACTAAGACCTGCGACTTTGATGGCGTTTGATCTAATTCGGTATGCTGGCGTAAAGATACGTGATCTCCCACTTGAAAAGCGTAAGGAACAGCTTAGTACAATTACAAATCGCCTTCCTAATGACGATCGGTTTCGTGTTGTCGATACATTTACGGAACTTCCTGTCATAGAAAAGTGTGTATTTGATTATCAATGCGAAGGAATTGTAGCGAAGAAGAAAACGAGCGTTTATCAAAAAGGAAAGCGACATTACTATTGGTTAAAGATAAAAAACTGGCGTGTCATTCAAGGGATAATAACACAGTATAATCCGAGCAATGGTTACTTTACAGTGCAGGCTTATGAGGACCAACGTTCTTCATTAATTACGATAGGCAAATGTAAGCACGGTTTATCGAAAGAGTCATCTGCAATGCTCCACGAACTTTTTCAACAAAAAGGTGAAGAGCAAAACGGGGAATATCATTTACCACCTGCAGTAGTCGGGAAGATTCGCACGCTAGGTGTGGAATCTGGTGAGATGCGTGAGCCGGAATTTGAGCAAATCGATCCGAGCATTCAAGTAAAAGACTGTACAGTTTCACAAGTAGAACTTGATTTGGCGCAGTTTCCTGGGAGCGTTCCTATCAAGAATTTGCAAAAGGAACTTTGGCCTCGCCTTACGAAAAAAGATTTGTTAATTTATATGCGTCACATTGCTCCGTACATGTTGCCATTTCTTAAAGACAAAGCATTGACGATTATTCGAGCGCCTGACGGGGTCACAAAGGAAACGTTTTTCCAAAAGCAAATGCCGGATTATGCTCCGCTTGATTTATTAGAAACGACTGAGGCTAGTGAAATTGTTTGTAACCGGCTAGAAGGTCTTCTTTGGCTAGCCAATCATGGTTCAATTGAGTATCACGTTCCGTTCCAGCGGGTCTGTTGCGAACGGCCCAATGAGATCGTCTTTGACTTAGACCCACCGGATCGAAACCATTTTTATTTAGCGATTCATGCTGCTCAACTTCTAAAGCGAATTTTAGATGATCTTGACTTAATCTCTTTTGTGAAAACATCTGGAAATAAAGGCTTGCAAGTATTCATTCCAATCAAAGAAGGAAGTGTAACGTATGAAGAGACGGCACTGATTACCGAAGGGATTGCAAACATAATGGTTGAGGCTTATCCAGACAACTATACGACGGAGCGATTGAAAAAGAATCGGAACGAGCGACTGTACGTTGACTATGTGCAGCATGGGAAAGATAAAACGCTTATAGCTCCGTACAGCCCAAGGTTACAAATAGAAGGAACGATTTCTACTCCGTTGTATTGGCATGAACTAACCGAGGATTTAGACCCGACAAACTATACATTGAGCAATGTCGTGACACGTGTGCTCGACATCGGCTGCCCTTTTGCGACATATTCCGCGGCTCGGGAGCAACAACGAATGGAACCATTACTGCGTTTAGTAAAGTGAGCCTAGCCGTCCCACTAATTTTTAGTGTCTTTGTTTAGTGAAATAGTTTTTTTTAAAAAAGAGGGGTGCTCAGTTCATGATCGCGATGATTGTTGGAACATGTATGGTTGTTATTTACGGCTTTGCCGTCTCATTTATATTGTTTCGGTATGATATTACGATGGTGTAAAGAATGGATTATACCGCTCAAATGTTTCCCGTGAAACATTTCCTAATGGCATTCCCAGTTATGAATTAAAGCGATCTTCTCATACTAATTAGTGAGGGGGAGCAGATGGGAGCTGTTGTATCGTTTCAAAAAGAAAAACGAGCTAGGGAATGGGAGATCGAGAAATCGTTGCTTCATACACTTAGCATGGACGATCTCGTCCGTGCTTCGGAACAGTTTCTCGTCCCGATTAACGAGAAGTTCCGTTTTCGCCAATCCTTTTTAGAAGAAGTGTGTATGGATGTAGCGATTGAAACATTTTTATATGCTGCAAAAGCTGGAATCAGTGAGGCAAAAACAAAGAAAAAACAAGCAGACCCTAATCATCTAGAGTCAAGAATTACAGAGCTAAACTTGTTTATCTCTGACTGGATTCAAGATGATTCCGTCGATTCTAGAAAGGTACTCGAAGGCGCTTCGCTTTACGTTTCGTATTGGTGGAATCTAGGCTTTCAAACAGGTCTTCAGCGGGGGAGAGTTAAGGCTTAGGGGATAGGCATATGCCTGTCTCCTTTTGCATACATTGAACTATCCCTTCGTAAAGGATGTTTGGACATGAAAAAACGAATGAAGTTCGCTTGGATGTTAGTCATACTTTTTGCAGGTGTGATGGCTTACAGTATGTATGCCCTTTTTCTAACGAAGATACATCAACGCTTGAAATGCCTTTAAGTGGAAATGTCATTATCTTAGACGCAGGTCACGGTGGTGTTGATGGGGGTTCAGTGGCAAAGAGCGGTACGTTAGAAAAAGATGTAGCACTCGATATTTCTTTGAAATTAAGGGATTACTTACAAGCTTCTGGGGCGCTCGTGTATATGACGAGAGAAGATGACTCTGATCTTGCCAATGAAAGTACGAGGGGTTTTTCAAATCGAAAAACTGAAGATTTGAAAAGTCGATTAGAAATTATAAATTCGTCGAATGCGGATTACTACGTCTCACTCCATCTAAATGCAACGCCATCTTCAAAATGGCGAGGAGCACAAACATTCTATAACCGTACGTTTGAAGAAAGTAAGCTTATGGCAGAAAGTGTTCAAGGTGAAATGGTTCGGCAATTAGAGAATACGAATCGTTCCGCTTTGCCGATTCATAATATATTTCTAGTGGACCGTGCTGAAATTCCAGGAGTTCTTGTTGAAGTAGGTTTTTTATCGAATATCCAAGAAGCGGCTGATCTTGGCACTGAAGAATATCAGGACAAAGTAGCGGCGAGTATTTATCAAGGAATGCTACGGTATAAAGTTCCAGAATTAGCAGAAGAGAATGAGGCAGGAAACTAAAACCAACCTTTCAGGTATGATACAATAGTGTCGGTATACACTTGAAGGGAAGGTGTCAGGGTTGTTAAACGAAAAGGAAATTATTGAAGTACTTAAACCAATCCAAGATCCGGATTTGAATAAAAGTATTCTCGAAACGGGCGGAATACGAGAAGTAAAGATTAAGGGCGAGAACGTAAGTTTGAAAATTGCCTTAGCCCAAACAGGTACAGGCGGTCAGATGAAGATCCAGCAAGACATCGTTGCCATTGTTAAGAAACTAGGAGCGGACAGTGTTGGCTTACGTTTTGAGCAATTGACTGATGAAGAGATTGAACAACATCGTGACCCAGAACAAGAAGCAAAAAGTGCCGGTCTTCTAGATCCGGATAACAAAGTTAAATTTATTGCCGTTGCAAGTGGAAAAGGTGGCGTTGGTAAATCAACAGTATCCGTTAACCTTGCTGTATCGCTTGCGCGAGAAGGTAAAAAAGTCGGAATCGTTGACGCAGATATTTATGGTTTCAGTGTTCCGGATATGATGGGGATTGAACATCGTCCTACCGTTGAAGGTGACAAAATCCATCCTGTTGAGCGCTACGGCGTAAAAGTAATTTCAATGGGCTTCTTTGTAGAGGATAATGCTCCTGTTATTTGGAGAGGGCCGATGCTTGGAAAGATGCTTACGAACTTCTTTAAAGAAGTTACGTGGGGAGACTTAGATTATTTAATTCTAGACTTGCCACCAGGAACAGGTGACGTTGCCTTGGATGTTCACACGATGCTTCCTGAATCAGATGAAATTATCGTAACGACACCACATGCAACAGCTGCTTTTGTAGCTGCACGTGCTGGCGCAATGGCGATTAAGAGTAACCATCGAATTCTCGGCGTTGTAGAGAACATGGCTTATTTCCAGAGCCAAGCTACAGGAGAGAAAGAATATGTATTTGGTCAAGGCGGTGGTGAACGTCTAGCTGAAGAATTAAAGACAAACGTTATTGGACAAGTGCCACTCGGTCAACCAGATATTGACGAGAATGATTTTGCACCATCAGTTTATGCGGCAGATCACCCAATTGGAGAAATATATGGAGAGATTGCTCGTCGAGTAATTGATAAGAAGGAATCTCAATAAACAAAGAAGAGTAAAGTCTAAGGGCTTTACTCTTCTTCACTTTCATTAGAATTTTCATCTTCTGAGCTTGACTCACGATTGTTGCCTTCTTCTGAATCAGAGTTACCTCCGCTTTCACTTTCACTTGCGATTTTTTGTAAAGAAGCTTGGAAGCGAGGGTTTTGCATGGATTCTTCAATAACGGTCATGATTTGTTCTCGAAATTCTTTGCTTTTCATGAGTTCAAGCGTTGCTTGTTCCATTTCTGGGTCGTGCATGACTTCCATCATCATCGTTTGGTAATCAGGATCTTTCATGAGGCGTTTTAACACTTCCTCATTTTTCGTTTGCATGCTGTCGGCCACTTTAACGCCAAACTTAGGATCATCAATGAGTTGCCCCCAAAAGGCTTTTCCTTCTTCAGATGTCAAGGTATCGTGATCGTATCTTGGACGAACGACTGTTCCATGACGAGTGACGTTTGGAATTCTTCTTCTGTAAGAACCTCTCGCAATGCTTGTTTTCCTTCTTCGGTTTTAATGACATCAGCGACCATTCGTTTCGTTTCATCATAATCAGCTTGTGCTTCGCCTTGATAAGCTGCACATCCTGTGAGAAGAAGTGTCATCGTAAATACAATGAGTATAGATAAGTGCTTCTGCAACAACAGATCCCCCTTTCGCTTTTCGCTTAATTTGTGCAAATGGTGACAAAATATGCAACGCTTTTAAGGTGAACTGGCTTTTTGTCAATGGGCTTGTTAGAATTAAAAGGGTGTGAATCTGTACTAAGGGATGATCGTGTGAATACTAGAAAAGTTGTGTTTTTATTCTTCACGACAATGATAGTCGGTGCAGTTGGCGGTGCCATTGTCGGTATACCTTTAAGATGGGATGCTTTCCAGGGTGAAGGGTTCTGGAATTTCTTCTGGGGAACGATATGGATGCTTGGAATTGGAGCTGCCATTAGCATTGTTGCACAAATGGGTTACTTTGCTTACTTAATCTTGCATCGCTTTGCGTTATCGCTATTTAAAACCGCAAAGCTTTGGAATTTGGTTCAAGTTCTTTTAATTGCATTTGTATTTTTTGATCTTGTCTATTTGCGTTATATTGCTTATGCAGATGGTGAACCTTGGACTGCCTATTTATTAACGCCGACATTGTTGCTTATATACGCGTTACTGATTGCCTATTGGAAGATGAAAGAAACGAATTATACAGCATTTATTCCAGCAACGTTCTTTATGTTTGTCATTACGACAATTGAGTGGGTACCTGCGTTAACGGTTCAACAAGTCAACGATAGCGAATGGCTTTGGATTTATCTTGCGCCATTGTTATTTGCTAATACGTATCAATTAATTGCGCTACACCGTATTCAACGTTCAAAGAAATAAGTACGACACGAGCAGACGCTCGTGTTTTTTTATGCGTATTTTTAAGGGAAACGGGTATGGATAAGGGAACGTTAAAAGGGGAGTTATTGAAATGAAAACAATCGACTATGATGTTTTAGGTGTGGGTATTGGACCGTTCAACCTAAGTTTAGCGGCAATATGCGAAGAAGGGACCGATTTAAACGTCGCTTTTTTTGATGAGAGTCCGGAATTTAGATGGCATCCAGGAATGTTGATCGATCGAACGGACTTACAAATTTCTTTTCTTGCCGATCTTATTACTTTGGCAAATCCGAAGAGCGTGTATACATTTTTGAATTATGTTCATGAAACAAATCGCATGTTTCCATTTTATTTTTTTAAAGAGTGGAACATTCCTCGTAAAGAGTACGAAGCGTATTGTCGTTGGGTAGTAGATCAATTGGGAAATTTACATTTTAACAAAAGGGTTATTGAGGTCATTCCTCACGAAGATTATTTCACGTGTGGAATCGTTACGGTGGATACAGGTTCGGTAAATTACGTCACAAGTAAACACGTTATAGTCGGGACAGGCAGTGAGCCGCTGTTACCTCCTGGTATTGAAGATAATAAAGATCAATCATTGATTCATTCAAGTTTATACACGTTTCATGCAGATCGTGTTAAAGAGAATGATTCGATTGTTGTAGTAGGTTCGGGGCAAAGTGCGGCAGAAGTTTTTTATGACTTACTCGAATCACAAAAAGAATACAACTACGAGTTAAGCTGGTATACACGTTCTCCAGGATTCTTTCAATTAGAAGAAAGTAAGCTCGGTCAAGAGCAATTCACACCAGACTATGTTGATTATTTTCATCAGTTACCATTTGAGCAACGACAAAAGACACTAGAGTCATTAAGTAATTTACGGAATGGTGTAGAAGGGAAAACGTTGCACAATATTTATGAGCTACTATACCATCGAACATCAATCAATGATATTCCAGTTACCATTCAGTCCTCTACTGAAATTGTAGAAGCAAAAGAGGACGAAGGTGGCTACAACTTGTATTGTAAACATGGACAAACCGAGGAAGAATGGAATGTGCATGCAAAGGCTGTAGTTTTTGCGACAGGCTACAAACCAAATATCCCAACGTTCCTTGAAAGCATGAGTGATGAGCTTGTCTATGAAGCGGAAGGGTTGCATAAAGTAACGAGAGATTATCGTTTAGTTTTTAAATCAGAGCGAGATGTTAACTCGAACCTATACATGTTGACGAACTTAGAGCATTCGCATGGCACGAGTGCAACGAATTTAGCGCTATCGGTTACTCGAAACTTGGAAATTATTCAGTCAATCACCGAGCAACATTCGTATAAGACCGATCGCAGCACCCCTTTTCAACAATTTTAAGAGCAGTTCTTATGCGAACTGCTCTATTGCTTACAAATTACATTTCTTCGTAACTAGCCTCTGCCCCGCTAATTAACATTTCAAGTGAAACGAACTCGTAGTTTGCATCTTGCAATTCTTCAATAATGAGTGGCAAGGCTTCTACGGTTTGTTTCGCTGAGTCAGATGCATCAAGCATAATGACGTCACCGGGCGAGAGTTCATCTTGGATGTTTGCTAAGATTTCATCGACGCCAGGATTTTGCCAGTCTTTCCCGTCAGTTGCCCAGTGAATGACAGAGTAACCGAGGTTTTCAGCTGCATCGAGAACATCTTGATTAAAAATACCTGCAGGTGGTCGGAAGAACACAGGTGCTTCGCCAATCGCATCTTTTATGCTTTCGTGTCCTTGCAACATATCTCTGCGCATCTCTTCAATCTCTTGGTCAGGGTAAGGTTTGAAGCGGTAGCCGTAGTTTCCAACTTCATGTCCGTCATCAATCATTCGCTGAAGTGTTTCTAAATGACGTTCCGACCAGACACCAGACACGAAGAACGTAGCATCTACATTTTTATCTTCAAGTATATCTAAGATCGGCTCAACATTTGCTTCCCCCCAACTTACATTAAACGTCAAACTCGTTTTCTCATCCTCAATGTCAGCACTAGAGAATGCAACTGAACCATCTTGACCTGAGAATACGGCTAAGAACGGTCGATCCATTAGAAGAATACAAGCGGTACAAAACGCTACCATTGCGATAAATAAATACTTTTTCCCTCCCCGACGATTAACGACGTAAAACTGAGCCATTAACAACCCCTCCTTGTACAAAGCATTCCTTAGGTTATCTATATGAGAAAGCGGACAAGATATAACTAAAAAGGAGGCGCCAGATGATTGGTTTATTAATTACTGATATAGAAGAAATGGAGTTAAGAGATTTGTTAAAAGAAGAATTACATCGGATAAGGAAGAAAGAGGAGCAAGCAAAAGCAGAAGGGGTATAGGAAAGAGTATTGAGGAAAAGAGGAAGATTATTGAAGAGTTGTATCAACGTATGGCGACAAAAGAAGAGGTAAGAAGATATAAATCTAAGAAATTCTAAAAAAAACTTCAAAAACCCTTGCATAATATGGGGGATAATGATAAATTAAATATCCGCCAGTCAGGCAAGCAACAACAAAACGAGCTCACAAAAAACTTTTCAAAAAAAGTTATTGACGAAGAGCTAAGCCTGATGGTAAGATATTCCTTGTCGCTAACGAAAGCGAAACGGTCACAAAAAACTTTTTAAAAAAGTTGTTGACACGAAACGCTGAAAAGTGATAAGATAATAAA
>NZ_BAXA01000013.1 GCF_000698125.1 Geomicrobium sp. JCM 19038
CCCAGCTCTTGCACCACTCTGCTCTCCTCTTGCTACACCATGCCCAGCTCTTGCACCACTCTGCTCTCCTCTTGCTACACCATGCCTAGTTCTTGCATCACCCTGCTCTCCTCTTGCTACACTCCGGCGCTGTACATACCAAAAAAGCGAGCCCATCTTCAGATAGACGAACTCGCTTTGAATAGGCACGATTAATGGATCGTTTTTTTAAGTTCATATCCTAAATTTGAAAAAGCTTCCGCTAGATTCTGAACGTATCCGACTTCTAATTCAAATAACCGATTGTTAATGTACGAGTGTTCAGCAAGGCTAACTGGTACGCCGGACAACATTACTTGGACACCCATTAGCTTTAATGCATTTACAAGTCTCTCAAGTAAATGTATAAACGATTGATCGGTTCGATTCATTTGCGACAAGTCGATGGCAATGTATTGACTTTTGGCGGGCAACGTAAGTAAGCGTTTCTTCAATAATCATCAATTCGCGCTTTTCATTAATGTTTCCTTGTAATGCCAATACGGCTAGTTGATCTGACACAGGAATGATTGGTGCACTTAGAAGTTTCATATCTTCATAAGCTTCATCCAATTCAATCATATAACTTAGAACTCCTGCGACTGTTTTCATAAACTCCACTTGTTCATTCGAGAAACTTTTTTCACCGCGATCCATTACACATAATGTACCAAAGGGTTGACCATTTTTACGATATAAAGAAACACCAAGAAAGGCTTTCACTTGAAATTGCTCAGTAACCGTTCGATCTTTCGTCTCTACATCAGTGAACAGATTAGAGATTGAGCGAACGTGCTCAGGATTTTCTAGCACGAGCTTACAATTTGAGTCTTCATAATTCACGACTACATCTGAAGGGACAATTTCTTCTGTCTTGTTATGAGAATTAAGCACCGTCATCACATTGTCATCTCTTCTAGCGACATAAGCTGTGTTTACACCGAGCTCATCGACAATTAACTCAAACAATTGATTGGAAACATCTACAAGTGATTCATGTGGATTTGGGATCATACTACAGTCGAACTCCTTAGAATAAGTTACACACAGTATAACACTTTATACTTCAACTGCCTTTTTAAACGATTTGTTTTTTTCTTCATTCTTGAAAAATCAGACCGAACTCTAGATCAAAATAAAGAAGGGCTAATGATCAACTTCCCATCACTAGCCTCTTTTTTATCCTTGTGCATCAACATTCGATTTCTTATGCTTATCCCAATACGACTTTTTCCATTGTGGCTTTATAATTCGGTAAAAGCCGATCGTGAGTAACGGCAAGCCGAAGATGGCAATCATTGCGTAAGCCATGAACGTATAGCCGTAAGCAATGAGATCAATAATTCCAACTTGCGCTAGCAAAAAGGCAGACACGAGCGTTCCAACTGACACAATCGCACGCTTTTTCCCAGAGAGTGGTGCCTTCCCAAACTCCTCGAATTGCTGGTCTACTCTCGTAATAAAAGCATGAATCATTCCCGTCGCCGTTTCGATTAATGTCCAGCCGACGATAAAACCAAAGAGTATCATGACCCATAACCCATATCCATCAAGCATCACGAGCCATGGGACAGAAGAACCGAGTACCGCTTCATCTGGGTAGAACCCGAGTAATGCAAAGTAAGTGAGAAACCACGGACTTGTCATTAAGAAACCTGCAATGAGCCCAGAAACAATCGTTTCTTTTACTGATTTCTGTCGTTTAATTGTAAAGAGTGCCGCAGGGTAAACGGCTAAATTGTACCCGACGTAAATAACTCCTGTCCACAATACCATCCAGATGCTAATTTCACCGGGGATAAAGCTCGTATCCCCTGTACGAAGAACTTCAACTGCGTTTTCCCACGTCGAGGAAATAACTAGAATGCTAAAGAACACGTAACCAACCATAAGCGAGATCGTTCCAATTGTTTTGAACTTCTCAATGAGGCGATCACCATAGAAATTCAACCAACCGACGAGCACCATCATAATGACAATTCCAATCCAATTCGGAATTCCCATCGTCTGATTCAGAATTTCTCCTGTTGCCGATGCAACGATTGAAATAATCAAAACGGCGAGCAAAAGATAGACAATATCAAACAAAAACCAAAAGGGTCCGATCAATTGCTTTAGAAGCGACCGATAATCAAAGACTTGGAATTTTCTTGCCATTTCAAATGTAAGTATGGCCATCACAGAAAACCCGATAAAAATCATGATGCCCGTAATCCAACCGAGTGCCCCAAATCCTGCACCGTACTGCACAATTTCCCGGCCGGTTGCGTAACCGCCACCGATCAATACACTTTGAAGTAAGATGGCCGGTAAAAAATAACGGCCAAATCCCCCATCCATAAATGATGCTCTCTCTTTTTTCTGAGCCAACGGGCTCTCCCCCTTATGATGTCTATATACGTCTTGTTGTTAGTCTAGCTCAATGGTTGAACGATCCACCGTAAATTCTTCAAGTGCTTCGTCATTAATTTCATAACCAATTCCCGCTCCTGTCGGAACTTGAATAACCCCATTTTCAGCAACGACTTCTGGTGAAATAATGTCCTTATGCCAATAGTTTGCTGAACTAGCTGTATCCCCAGGTAAAATAAATTGCGGCAATGTCGTCAATGCAATGTTATGAGCACGCCCGATCCCAGACTCTAGCATTCCCCCGCACCAGACTGGAATATCTTGTTCTTTGCAGTAGTCATGAATTCGCTTTGCTTCAGTTAACCCGCCAACTCGACCGATTTTTATGTTAATAATTTTGCAGCTTCCGAGTGCGATCGCCTTTTTCGCATCCGCTAAAGAGTGAATGCTTTCGTCTAAGCAAATTGGCGTCTCCATAGCTTCTTGCAATAAACGATGATCAATAATATCATCGTGTTCAAGTGGCTGTTCAACCATCGTTAAGTTCAATTCATCCAGTTGTTTCAAATGATCCAGATCTTCAAGCGTGTATGCGGAGTTTGCATCTCCCATCATTTGAATGGTAGGAAATTGCTTCCTTACTTCACGAAGCACATCGATGTCCCAGCCTGGCTTGATTTTAATTTTTATTCGCTTATACCTGCATCAACATGGGATTGGACCGTTTCAATTAAGTCCTCTACTGAATCTTTAATTCCGATACTCACCCCAACGTCGATTTGTTTCGCAACGCCTCCGAGAACTTCTGCTAACGGTTTATTTTGTTGCTTTGCATATAAGTCCCAAATGGCCCCTTCTACCGCTGACTTCGCCATGTTATTACGTCTAATAAACGCAAATCGCTCACTTACTTCTTTTGGATGAATGATCGGTTTTTCTTGTAATGCTGGTACGAGAAACTTCTCGATCATATGAACGTTCGTATCGACTGTTTCTTCGTTGTACCACGGGCTCGCAAACGCAACCGACTCCCCGTAGCCGACCTTTCCATCGCCATCACGTACTTCTACAATTAGAAATTCACGATCCGTAAAGGTCCCAAAGCTCGTCGTAAATGGAGCTTTCAAGGCCATGTTAAGTCGTCTAATTGTTACCTGTTTAAGGTTCATTGTATCGCCTCTATTTCGTCAGTTTGTAATAGGTCGTCTCGTTGTTAAGATCATTTTTAACACCGGTTGCAACGTAGCCCGCTTGAAACAATTCCACAAAGCGCTGTTGTGTTTCGAACCGCCACGCTTTTGCAAGCTCAAAGTTCTCTTCTTTGATTTGTTGGAAATTACTCGGTACAGCAATGTAATATGCTTCACCCGACTCGCTGTCAAAAGAGCTGTGCTCTGTAGGATGACCATGGTTATTACGTAGCAGAAGACGAACGTCGTTAATCACGACTTCTTCGACAGCCGTTGACTTCGTTAAATCCCACTCAATAATCATTCGATCTGTCGGAAGGCCTGTATTAAATTCATCTGCCATCTCACCATAATGATTGACCTTATAATAAGCACCGACCGCTCGTAGCTTTTGGATGTTTAAGTACGCATTTGGAGTTTCCAACGGGTCAAATGTCCACGTAATTTTTTGATAACCTCGTTCTCTGGCAAGCTCAGCTTGTCTTTGCTTCATTAAGACACCGATGCCTCGCTTACGATAGTCCGGAAGAAAACCTAACATGTGAGAACATAAGTACACGTCCCCTTCTACAAAACCTGGAAAGCTATACAAAAACCCAATCATTTTGTCGTCATCATAAGCACCGAGAATGATGCCACCATTTTTCAGTACTGTAAATGTTTGATGGACTTGTAACGGCTCCATTTGCCAAACCGCTTCTTCTACGTCCATCATCTCTTCTAATTCTTCCATCGTCGTAAGTTCTCGGATGGTAATCATGCACGGTTCCTCCTAAATGTCTACCGTCGTCATCGCTTCTGTTAGAATCTTAATTGCTGGCTCCATTTGTTTATGATCGAATGTCATATGAGGGTGGTGTAACCCTGGAGATAAATCGCAGCCAACCCCTAACATCGTCGCTTTCAATTCTGGATTTTTAATCGTGTAAAAATGAAAATCATCGCCTCCAGTCGTCACGAGACGAGGCTTTAATGATTCTTGTCCAACGGTAGATACAATTGCTTCTGATAATGCTTGCTCCGCTTGAGTAGAAATGACAGCTGCTGCGACATTTGCACTCGTTGTTAATTCTATCTGTACGTTATGTAGCGTTTCAAGTGAAGATCTAAATCGTTCGATATGAGCGATCACTTCTTCCATCGTCTCATTCGTTTGCGCTCGAACGTCGATCGAGAACGTTGCGCTTCCCGGAATAATGTTCGGGCTTTTACCACCAGCATAGAACGTCGTTAATTTCGCTGAGTACGGGTGCATCGGATTAATCTGCATTGAATTTAGCTGATGGAACAAATCCATACCGACTTGAATACTGTTTGCTGTCAAATGGGGCCTCGCACCGTGTGCGTCTTCTCCACGAATCGTGCCATTTATAAAGCGAGCGGCTCCATGTTGAATAGCTGGCGCGAACTCCCCTGCGTGTAATTCTTGAATTGGTCTAAGGTGCATACCGAACAAGAAGTCTACATTATCGGCGACACCTTTCTCAATCAATGCTAATGCACCTGTTCCCTTCTCTTCTGCTGGTTGGAAAATAAATCGGTACGTGCGATCAAGCGATTTTCGTTCATGAAGCTCAAACAGCACGCCTAATACGATTGTCATATGAGCATCGTGCCCACATGAATGATTTGGTCTCCACTCACCATCAACTTCTTGATAAACGGCGTCAATATCTGCTCTGAGTGCGACAACCGGACCGCCACTGCCAACATCAACGACAAGACCTGTAAGATCGTCAAACGTCTTCACCTTAATGCCCGCTTCTTCAATTACTTTCTTCAGAAATGCTGTCGTATTCACTTCCTCATAGCTCATCTCAGGGTTTTGATGCAAATATTCAAACATCTCTTGCAGTCGTGTTTTACGTTGTTCACCCATGATTGTCACATACCCTTCTCAACTTTCGCTTTTTTCTGATAAAGATAATGTCTATCTTACCTTAATTATTTATTCTGGTAAATACAGTGATATACTTTTGTTAAATAATAGTTTACTGGGTATACTTCTTAACGTGAAAAATCTACAAAGGGGAGAAAGATCAATGACCGGATTAATGGAAAACAAAGTAGGCATCATCACGGCGGGAGGTAACGGCATCGGCCGTGCAAGTGCACTTCTTTTCGCAAAAGAAGGAGCAACTGTCGTCGTTTCAGACATTAACGAAGACATGGGTAAAGAGACCGTACAGTTAATTAAAGACAACGGTGGCGAAGCATGTTTTTCCCGTGCAATGTTGCAATCGAGGAGGAAGTCATTCAACTCGTTCAAACGACCGTTGACACATATGGAAGGCTGGATTTCGCTCACAATAACGCAGGTATTGGAGTACCTCAAGCAAAAATTGTTGAATCAAAAGGAGAGGACTGGGATCGTGCGATGGATGTGACCGCGAAAGGCACGTATTATTCAATGAAACACGAAATTCCAGCCATGTTAAAGACTGGAGGAGGTTCAATCGTTAACACAGCTTCCACTGCTGGTCTCCTAGGCGTTGAAAATATGGGTGGGTATAGCGCGTCAAAATGGGCAGTTAACGGGCTTACAAAATCCATCGCACTAGAGTACGGTAAACAAGGCATCCGAGTGAACTCGATCTGTCCAGGTATGACGATGACCGCTAGCGTTAAACAATGGGAAGATTCAGCTCCCGAACAAGCAGAACACGTAAAAAACGCTATTCCACTCGGCAGAATTGGAGAGCCCGAGGACCAAGCTCAAGCTGCAGTATGGCTCTGTTCAGACCGTGCAGCATACATTACCGGTGTGAACTTGGCTGTTGACGGTGGACAAACCGCACAATAAACAAACCCAAAAATCCCTTCTACGTAGCACTTTATCACGTGATTACGTTGGAGGGATTTATTAGCTAACTTGAACCACAGTTCTTTACTACGTTCATTGGCATCACCACCACGAGCCATGCCTTCACACTAGTTCAATTCATTTATGATTGAAGCGGCTTAACATTCGTGACAGTAATAGACCGTGGATAAAAAACGATAAAAATTACAACGATCAGAAGCAAATAAAGAATAAATGACCAAAACGGCAAAGACATCCATAAATTCAATAGACCGTAAACGATTAACATGATGAGAGGGAAAAAGATCCACACTTTGTTGCGCTTGAGCGACTTCGCACTCAAGAACTGTAGTTCATCACAATAAGGACAATTCATCCCTAAATCCACATCAATGGCACTCGTCTTTACGATCGTTTGTTTAAGACGCCAACGCTTGTTGCATGATTCACAACGGGGCACACCGCTCACCACCTCTTTTAATTGCCTCAAAACTTAGGGAATTGCTTTATGAATAATCTCTTCCACAACTGCAGATTTTGCATCTGCATAATGTTGAACATGTCGCCATGTATGCTTTGATAATTCTTGCTTTTTCTCTTTATACTTTAGGAAATCTTCTTCATTTGACCGTAAATGATCGCGAAAGGCGAGCATCCGTACGGTTTCCTCACAACCCTCACTAAAAACATGAAGATTAACACCATCATCATTTCGTTTTAACAAGCGATGTTCATACCAATCGGGTTCACGTATGACGAGTGTATAACCGACAGTTTCTAACGCCTGTACATAGCATGATTCATCAGCAGAATCGCGAACGACCAATAGGATATCAATAATCGGCTTAGCACTCATTCTTGGAATCGATGTTGAACCGACATGCTCTAGCTGAACAACTGCGCTCTGTAGCGCACGATAAATCTTCTCTTCTTCTAGTTGATATTGTGTGGGCCATGTAGGGTCGTATTCATGTAACTCAATCGTGTTATTGTGAGGCTTCCGATCACCAACTGTGACCGCTTGTAACTCTTCATCGCTTCTTACTTGGTCGCTCATCACGAACCTCCGATTTTATGGTTTACGTTTCGTATTCTTCATAGGTTTCGCGTCGAAATTAAACTCAACTTTTCCTTCTTTTAACGTCAATCCTGCTCGGAATGATTTACCTGCCTTGCTTTTAAATCCCCTCAGCTGACTTGTGCTTCCTTTCGTTAGCAATCGTTTGGCGCTCGCTTCACTTAACGTTTTCTTCGCAATCGTTTTTGGTAAGACGAACTTACACTTGGTTTCACGATAACCAGAACATCCGTACACTCGACCTTTATTAATGACTGGTGAGCCACATAATGGACATAAACCGATCCCTTCTGATTTCGCCTCTTGCATGAGTAATTCCTTTTTAAAAGTGACTTCTTTTAATGACGCAGGGGCATGATGAATCAATTGATCGATGAATTGATGGATATTTGCGATGAACGTTGTACCTTCTTTTTCTCCTTTTCCGATTTGACGCAAAAACAATTCCCATTCCGCAGTCATATCGGCTTTACTTAACAAATTCCCTTCTACTGCTTGGCAAAGGATTTTTCCTTTTTCAGTAACGTTGACTTGGTTTTTTGACACGGTAATGTACGTGCGACTTTTAAGCGTCTCAATAATATTTGCTCGTGTCGCACCTGTACCAATGCCTGTCACTTCGTCGAGTATTGCGGTATTCTCTTCGTCTTCAACATGCTTGCCCGCAGACTTCATTAATGGAATTAATTGACCCTCTGTGTACAGTGATGGTGGCTTTGTCTCATCGGCTACGGTTTTCATAACCGTATCGACTCGTTCATCAACTTCCATGGCTGGTAACGATGGTTCTTCTTGTTTCTGCCGTGGTGAAAGTAACGCTTTCCAGCCCTTCTCTCGATCAACTTTTCCCTTCGCATGTAAACGCAGCCCATTTAAGTCGACTTCAACGTTCGTTTCTTCGAACTTGTAAAGCGGCGCGAACATCGCAAGTGTCGTAAGAACAACTTCTTTATAAATGTTCTGTTCTTCTGTTCGTAATGACGCGAGCCTTTTCTCTGTAGGAATCGTCTTTGTAGGAATAATTGCGTAGTGTTCCTGCACTTTCTGATTGTCCACATACCGCTTGCGCGGTTGAAGAAAAGCCGGTTCAAACTCGACACCGACCGCATTCATGTACGCAGACAACTTCGACTTTAAATACGAAAATTCAGCAGTTGTAATATGATTACTTTCCGTCCTTGGGTATGATAGTAACTTTTTCTCGTAAAGGCTTTGCATCACGTTAAGCACCTTAGACGGACTGTACTTCCATCTACGGTTCGCTGTTGCTTGAAGGGTCGCAAGGCTGTGTAACACTGGGGAAGGTAATTGCTTGTCCTTTTTATTTAGTACAGCAATGCTTCCTTCAGTCTCACGCTCAATGCCATGCTTTTCGTACAGTGACAACACTTCTTGTTTCGTCTTTAAACGCTCTTTATACTTCGCTTTAAATGTTCCGTTTTTGGCGGTAACGTTCGCTGTAATTTCAAAATATGGTTCTGGCTTGAAGTTCTCAATCTCACGTTGACGTAAGTAGATTAAGTACAACGTTGGTGTTTGTACACGCCCAACAGAAAACGTGTCATGTACACCTTGTTCCTGCAGTAACAGTGAGTACAGAGGCTGGCATTCATGCCGACGAGCCAATCACCGATTTGACGAGCTTTCGCTTCTTCGTACAATGACACGTACTTTTCCCCAGGTTGCAAGTTCTTAAATCCTTCTCGAACGACGTCATTTTCTTGAGAATTGATCCACAGCCGTTTAATCGGGATCGAGCGCTTAACAGCTGCTTTGTCGATAATTAACCGCGCAATATTTTCCCCTTCTCGGTCTGGGTCCGTCGCAATGACTATCTCTGATGCCTTCTTTAACCATTGTTTTACAATTTGAAACTGCTCTTGCTTACTACGTGGCACTTGAAACTCAATTCTCTCTGGGCGAATCGGTAAGCTTGCTAAACTCCAACGCTTCCATTCTTTCTTGTAATAGCCTGGCAAACAAAGTTCAACGAGATGTCCGACTCCCCACGTTAAAATCGCTTCTCCTTTAAAAAAACGTTCATCTTCAATGATGATGTAACCTTTTTTCTTAGTTGTCTTTGAAAATACCGCCGCATAACTCCGTGCTTGGTCTGGTTTCTCTGCCAAAATTACCGTCGTCAAACCTATTCCTCCCTGACGTGACACCGTATGTTGTCATTATACTAGAACAGCTAGACGCTAAAACATCTAAATTCAAAAACAAAACGGTGGTCACTCACAGAGTCACCACCGCGCTAATGCGTTAAGCAAAATTCATATATTGTGCAATCATTAAAAACACGACCGCTAACAAATACCAAACGAATAGCAGTGGCCAAATGAACTTCACCCATTTATCCCAGCCGACCTTAGCGATTGCCAGGGTTGCCATAAAGTATCCCGACGTTGGGTACAAAATATTGGCGAAGCCATCTCCAAATTGAAAAGCTAATACTGCGGTCTGTCGAGTAATGCCAACAAGGTCTGAGAGTCCACTCATAATCGGCATCGTGATAACCGCTTGTCCACTACCTGACGGAACGAGGAAATTAAACCCACCTTGTACGATCATCATGAATACTGCCGTTAGAGCCCCTGGCATCGCACTCACAACTTGACTCGTTCCATTTACAATTGTATCTAGTATCTGGCCGTCTTCTAAAATGACGGACACGGCTCTCGCAAAGCCAATCACCATCGCCCCGAGCAAGATCGTCTTAAATCCATCATTAAACGTCTCGGCAATCTTACTTACGTTAAGACCGGTGATCAGCCAATAACGATACCGATCGTTAAGTACAAACCTCCTAGTTCACGGAAGTACCATCCCCACTGGATGAGTCCAAAGATCATGAGCAATATACCTGCGAATAACACAACGATTGCAGCCATTTGCCGCTTCGTCGCTTTCACTTCAGTAATGTCATCACGACCGACAAACGTTTCATCAATGCCATCACCGTATACGAGACTTTTCGTCTTATCTTGCTTAATTTTACGCGCATAGCGACTTACGAAGATAATACCAATTGTCGTAATGACAAGAAAAATGAGCGCACGGTACTCATACCCAGAATATAAAGGAAGCTCACTCACTTCGTGGGCAACTCCAACTGTCGCTGGCCCCGTGATCGCTGCTGTAAATCCTGCTACGGTACTTACTAAGACAGCTGCAAGTGCGGTTAATCGATCAAAGCCTAATCGAACCATAAGAGGAATGACGGCTGGTGCAAACACGATTGATAGCTCAATGGCACTCGTAAATGTTGTTAAAAGGCTAATGGAAACATTAACACGGCAATAATCATTACAGGTCGATCGTGAAATGTCCTCCCTAATTTACTGACTCCAATGTCTACCAGCCCACTTCGTTCTAAAACGGCAAACATTCCACCAATCATCAAAACACCAAAGATAATTTCACCCGCAGCAATCAATCCTGACGGTACGGCAAACATTAAATCAAAGAAAGATAAGTACGTTTTATCGACTTCCGTAAACGTGCCCGGAATCAACACTTCTGTGCCGTTTTCATTCACTTCTCGGTCAAACTGACCTGACGGTACGATAAATGTTGCAACAAATGCCAAGAGTAAAATCGTAAGTAAGATTACATAAATATGCGGGATCTTTAGTCTACCTTTTGACTTGTCTTCATTTTGCTCACTCATTGTCTCCTACCTCTTTTCTGTATACGATCTTCTTGATGCACCGCTATAATTTTAAACTTTCTAAAAAAACTTAGTATTTACTATACCAGTAAATCGATGCTGTTAACATACGACAAAAAGCACTATGTTCCGTTAAAGCGATTATGTATAAGCAATCATATATGATGTTTACACTTTTTCATTACAAACAATTGAAATCGTATATGATCTTCTATACAATTTAACCTATGAAAAAAGAAAAGAGCTCAAAGAGCACCCAAGCATATGAAGTGATTAAAACGAGAATTCTAGATGGAACGTATGCTCCAAAGGAACGAATTATCATCGACCAAATCGCCAAAGAAATTGGTTCGAGCCACATCCCTGTCAGAGAAGCAATACGTCGCCTTGAAGCTGATCAATTCATCGAATACCGAGCCAATGTAGGGGCTGTTGTTCAATCGTTAAACGCTGATGCGTACAAAGAAACATTAGAATTCCTCTCTGTACTTGAAGGCTACGCGACCGCTATGAGCGTGGAATCATTAACAAAGGAAGATTTTTCACAGCTTTATACTCTGAACAAACAAATGAAAGAGGCATTGCACGCCTACGATTTACAAACCTTTGGACAGTTGAACAAAGCCTTTCACTATGTAATCTATGACGCTTGTGCCAATGAACTGCTCGTCAAATCAATTAAAGATGCGTGGGACAAGTTAGACACCGTACGTACAAGAGGGTTTCATTCCTTCCCATTACGTGCTAATGAATCGGTTCTTGAACACGATCAATTACTTGAAATGCTCGAACAAAATCAACCGAATGATCGGATTGAGAAGTTCGCAAGGCAACACAAACAAAATACGTTACGTGCTTCTAAACAAACGTAGAGCAGTTCTCTACGTTTGTTTAGAAGCGTCGAACACAAAGGAGCGAGTCACTTTGGTTAACGCATACGGTCGTATTCAAGGAACAGCTCAAGTTCAAAACCTTTGGCTTCAATCGTCTTCGTACACGGGGATTTTTGCTACAACAACTGCGCCTCTTGATTGCCCTATCGATGGCTCTGTTTATGGAACAGCTTTAAACTATAAAGGAGAATTAGCAAAACTCGGTCCGAAGCTTAACGAAGAACCCTACCTTGCCCCACCTCAAGCGCCAATTTTGTACATTAAACCTAAAAATACATTCATCGCTAACGAAACACCAATACCGTTTCCAGAAGATTCGAACTACCTAGAGGCTGGGGCTGCACTTGGGATTGTATTCAAAGAACAAACGACAAACGTTTCTCCGTTAGAAGCTTGGGATAAAATTCTCGGATTCACAATCGTAAATGACTTATGTATTCCCCACGACAATATCCATCGCCCTGCTGTGAAATACAATGCTCGTGACGGTTATTGTCCTGTCGGTCCATGGATTGTTGATCGTGACGATGCTCCAAATCCCGATCAAGTCGTCATTCGCGTCTATGTAAACGATGAGTTACAACAGACAGGTCATACGAAACAGCTTGTTCGTAACGTCCGCCAACTCATTTCAGATGTGAGCGCCTTTCTCTCATTCAATGCTAGAGATGTATTGCTCGTCGGCACACCTGAAAATCGACCACTCATTCAACAAGGCGATACGGTTTCAATTGAAATAGAAGGAATTGGGAAGTTAACGAATACGACTGTCTCTATGAAGGGGGGTGTACAATGAAACGAGCAAGAGTTGTCGTTGACGGTGCCATACATGAAGCTGTCGAACACAAAGGACAATTACGATTACCGAGTGGTCGAGTTGTGGCCAATGAAGATGTTCAATGGCTTCCTCCTGTTGTTCCAGGAACGGTTTTTGCGCTTGGTCTGAATTACGCAGATCATGCCAAAGAACTTGCATTTCGGGCACCTGAAGAACCACTCGTTTTCCTAAAAGGACCGAACACGTTCGTTGGGCATCTCGGGAAAACCGTACGCCCTGATGAAGCGAACCATATGCATTATGAATGTGAACTTGCAGTAATCATCGGAAAACAAGGGAAAAACATCCCTCACTCAGAAGCGTATGATTATGTCTATGGCTATACAATTGTCAATGATTACGCGATTCGTGATTATCTAGAAAATTATTATCGTCCAAATTTACGTGTAAAAAGCCGAGATACATGTACACCGATTGGGCCTTATCTCGTTGATTCATCCGATATTCCCGATCCAATGAACCTATCACTTAAAACAACTGTTAACGGAACTATAACGCAAACTGGTACAACAAAAGATATGATCTTTTCAATTCCTGTTTTAATCGAGTACTTGAGCAGTTTCATGACGTTAAACAAAAATGACATCATCCTCACTGGAACGCCTAAAGGACTTGCGAAAGTATATGAAGGCGATCTGGTCATTACTGAAATTGAAGGTCTCGGGCAGTTACATAATACGATCATTAGTAATCGTCTAGAAAGGTAAGGAGCACATGCCACATTTTATCATTGAGTATACCGATAACGTAAAAGACACAGTTCAGATCCGTGAGTTATTACTAAAAGTGAACACCGTACTTCGCACTCGTTCCGATCTCTTTCCAATTGGAGGCATTCGCTGCCGGGCAACGATGGTTGAGGACTATGTCATTGCGGACGACCTAGAAGACGATGCGTTCGTGCACGCAACATTAAAAATAGGTGCTGGTCGGACAAATGAGGAGAAAACAGAAGTCTGCGAGGCGATTTTCAAAGAATTAAGCGATCACTTTCAACCATTATTGGACACCCGTTACCTTGCCCTCTCTTTCGAACTTCAGGAATTTAGCGGTGCAGGTACGTACAAATTAAACAACATTCATACGCGATTTAAACGCTAAGACTGAACACTACGTTCAGTCTATTTTACATTTCTACATTCTGCAAATTCAGTGCCACGATATTAATTTTCGTCCCTCTCCTATATCAGAACCCTTCTGTACCATGGGTTAACAGTTAACTATATTTTTTTCATATATAACACGAAGTTTAATAATATTTAACCTATGATTATCCTCATGCTATATTGAAAGCGTTTACAAGAAATTGTAGGTAAAGGAGGCCATTCATGTCTACGCTACGAAACGATGTAAGTGAAGACGGCAAAAAAATCATCCAGAACATATCAACGATTCAACAGTATATAAACGGTGAATTTGTCGATTCATCAAGTCATCAAACGTTTACGAATTACAACCCTTATACGAATGAGCCGATTAACGAAGTCGCATCTGGAAATGATCGCGATATCGACATCGCCGTTGCTGCAGCAAAGAAAGCTTTCAACGGTGAATGGGGACGTTTACCGATTCAAAAACGAATGGTCTATTTAAATAAGATTGCCGACCTGATCGATGAGCATATTGAAGAAATTGCTCCCCTTGAATCCTATGACACTGGCTTACCGTTAAAGCAAACGAAAAAAATGGTCGCACGCGCGGCACAGAACTTCCGATTTTATGCAGAGATGGTGTCATCGACTTGTCGGTGAAGTCTACCAAGTCGATGATGAGTTTCTAAATTATACGATTCATAAGCCTGTTGGTGTTGCAGGACTTATTACGCCGTGGAACGCGCCATTCATGCTTGAGACGTGGAAGATCGCCCCTGCCCTTGCAACAGGCAATACCGTCGTATTAAAACCAGCAGAATGGTCACCACTTACTGCAAATCGTCTCGCTGAAATTATTCATAAAGCGGACCTTCCAAAAGGTGTCTTCAACGTCGTCCACGGCTATGGCGAAACTGCAGGTGCGGCACTCGTAAGACACCCCGACGCCCCACTCATTTCATTTACTGGTGAGACGAAGACGGGTGTAGAGATTCAAAAAAATGGTGCGGAAGCGATGAAACAATTCTCTATGGAGCTTGGCGGTAAGTCACCGATCATCGTTTTCGAAGATGCGGATCTAGACCGAGCACTGGATGCGTGCACGTGGGGCATCTTCTCCTTTAATGGTGAGCGTTGCACAGCTAATTCACGTCTATATATCCATGAATCTGTTGCAGAAGAATTTATAGAGCGACTTAAAACACGCGTTGATCACATTCAAGTTGGCGATCCACTAGATCTTAAAACCGAAGTCGGTCCACTCATTCACCGTGAACACTACAACAATGTGAAACAGTATTTGAAAATCGCCACAGAAGAAGGAGCAGAACTCTACCAGACGACGGTTCCTGATGAACTACGACAAGGGTGTTACGTTCCCCCAACACTTCTCTTAAATGTTGAGCAAGACATGCGTGTCGTTCAAGATGAAATCTTCGGCCCTGTCCTTTCTGTCATGACTTTTCGTGATGAAGCCGATGTGATTGAAAAAGCAAATGCCGTTCGGTACGGCTTAGCCGGTTACGTCTGGACGAAAGATTTACAACGGGGACACAGAGTTGCCCATGCCGTTGATGCTGGAATGCTTTGGGTGAATTCACAAAATGTTCGGGATTTACGCACCCCATTTGGTGGGTCCAAACATAGTGGAATCGGCAGAGAAGGCGGACATTACGCTTTTGAATTTTATACTGAAGTTCAAATCATACACGTTGCCATGAGCGACCACCACATTCCGCAATTCGGAAAACCAACGACAAGGAGCTGAATCAAATGCCTGCCAAAACTGGAGCACAATATAAAGAGCGATTAAAAAAAGCTCGCAACAACGTTTTTATCGATGGAGCACGCGTCGAAGATCCAACAACACATCCAGCGTTTAAGAATGTCATCCAATCGATGGCCAACTTATACGATCTCCAATATGACCAACAAGAAACACTTCTTTACACATCACCAACGTCTGGAACGCAAGTAGGCACGACATTCTTACAGCCAACGTCAATCGATGACCTCATTCGACGTCGTGAAGCGATTCAGGCTTGGGCGAGAACATCTGGAGGCATGATGGGCGCTCCCCAGATTATTTGAATGCCGAAGTGATGGCAATGGGTATGAACAATGAACTGTTTAAAGAAGCGGATCCAATGTTTGCAGATAATGCTCGCGCTTATTATGAATACGCAAGAGAAAACGACATTAGCCTCACTCATACACTCATTCATCCACAAGTGAACCGTGAGAAAGCGCAACACGAACAAAAGGATGCCAACATGGCCCTTCACCTCGTCGAAAAGAAATCCGATGGCATCATCGTTGACGGTGTGCGTTTGCTCGCAACTCAAGGTGGGATCACGGATGAAATTCTCGTGTTCCCTTCAACGGTCAAACCAGCAGGCGAGTTGGATGATCCGTATTCTCTCGCATTCGTCGTTCCAAACAATACCGAAGGGTTATCATTTATAAGCCGAGAATCGTTCGATCAAAACAAATCGACGTACGACCATCCATTAAGCAGTCGCTTTGAAGAAGGTGACGCGATTGTTCATTTTGACAACGTGTTTGTTCCTTGGGAAAAAGTGTTTGTATGTGGCAATTCGTCCATTTGCAACCGTACGTTTAAAGAGACAAATGCAGTCGTTCATATGTCTCATCAAGTCGTCGCCAAAAATGTCATTAAAACTGAATTCCTTCTCGGAACCGTGCTAAACATTATGGACTCGATTGGCATTGATGGCTTCCAACACGTGAAAGATAAAGGGACCGAAATTATGCTCACACTTGAGACGATGAAGTCTCACTTGTACCGCTCTGAACAAAATGCAACACTCGATCGTTCAGGTACGATGACTCCCGACTTTGAGGCTTTAAACGCTGCGAGAAACTACTATCCAAGAGTGTACCCTCGTCTCGTAGAAATCCTACGTATTCTTGGGGCCTCTGGTTTAATGGGAATTCCAAGTGAAGCCGATTTCCAAAGCCCTGAAATCGGAATGATTGTGAATCGCGCACTCCAATCAAAGAACCTTCAAGGTTACGAGCGTGTGCAATTGTTCCGCCTCGCTTGGGATATGACATTGAGTGCATTCGGCAGTCGTCAGATGCATTATGAATACTATTTCTTTGGAGATCCAATAAAGATGGGCATGGCTTACTTCGATCAATATGACAAGGAACCTTACAAACAGTACGTTCAAGACTTTTTGCAGCAAACGACCGCTGTGAAGCCTAACTTTTCTTAACGGGGAGTGATCTGATGACGAATCCAAACATTATCCGTGCGAGCCGTGCTGTGTTGCATGTCACAGACTTAGAGCAATCCTTTGCGTTTTACGATGCACTTGGATTCATTGAAACCGCTCGAGATGAAAACCACCTCTACTTGCGAGGACTTGAAGAACATAATCATCACAGCCTTTGTCTAAAAAAAGGCACTGAGCCTGTGGTTGAAGCGATTAGTTACAAAGTAGAAGCTGAAAATGATTTAGAAACACTCGCAAAACTTTTAAAAGCACGACCGAGACGTCCGCTGGCTGCAAAAAGGAGAACAAACCGCGATGGGTCGCGCCCTTCGTGTAACTGATCCTAGTGGACTAACCGTTGAATTCTATCATGAAATGGACACGGTCAATCGACTATTGCAGCGATATGACCTTTATAAAGGAGCAAAGGTGCAACGAATCGATCATTTCAATTGCATGGTCGAAGACGTAGAAGCTGCTCACAACTTCTACCTTCGTGAGCTCGGCTTCCGTTGTTCTGAATACACCGCAACTGAAAACGAGAACATTTGGGCTGCATGGTTACATCGTAAACCGAGTGTACACGACGTTGCTTTTATGAACGGATTAGGTCCTAGACTTCATCACGTTGGTTACTGGTTGAAAGATCCGATGAGTCTCATTGATGCATGTGATGTACTTGCTTCGATCGGCTATGGTCCGAACATTGAACGTGGTCCTGGGCGGCACGGACTATCTAATGCCTTTTTCTTGTACTTGCGCGACCCAGACGGTCACCGAATTGAACTGTATAACGGCGATTATTTAACGTCTGATCCTGACTTTAAACCGATTCGCTGGGACCTTAACGATCCAAGACGTGCAACGTTTTGGGGACATGTTGCCCCTGATAGTTGGTTTGAAGAAGCGTCTCACTTCCTTACGTTACAAGGAGATCAAACGGTATCCCTCACGGAGCCTAAATTAGAAAAGAAGAAACCGACATTTATCATCTAATCCACAGCCACCCAGAAAGGAGCACTTGCTATGATGGACGATCATCAATTTCGAACAGCAATGAGCAAATTTGCGACAGGAGTGACCGTCATTGCTGCTGAATATGATGGTGAAATTCATGGCATGACGGCGAACGCCTTTATGTCAGTGTCACTCGATCCGAAACTTATTCTCATTTCGATCGGTCACCACGCAAGATGCGTAAAATGATTGAGTCGTCAGGAACATTTTCAGTAAATGTATTATCTCGAGAACAAAAAGATACATCCATGCTTTTTGCCGGCCAAAAGCAAGCGACACAGCCTTACTCGTTTAATACGTTTGCAAATCTACCCATTGTTCAAGAATCACTCGTTTCGTTAGCATGTACCGTTCATAACACCCACCGTGAAGGTGATCATACGCTCTTTGTCGGGAATGTCTACAACTTACTCATTAATGATCATGCCGAACCTCTTACATTCTACAACGGTCATTATAAGAACTTACAATTTGAAGGAGTATAAAATCAGTAGTTAACTTTTTTTGGGAAATCAGGAGGAAATAAGGCATTTTTATAGAACGAAAAGAAATAGACGTTGTCATCACAGCGTCTATTTCTAATGGGGTGATCGATGGTGAATGTCATTCAGGCTTACTACATATTAAACATGAAAATTCTACTAAAAGAAATGCTGCCGTTACTATGGTCAACGGCACTCCCTGTCATCTTTCTTTTCATCAATGGTCAGTACGTACAAGAGACGATGTTTTTAAATTACTTTTGGGCAATCATTATTTTTGCCTGTTACATCTTTGGAGTTGGACTTCAAGCGGTACGGCTTCGAGAAGCAGGGCTACTCAAAACGTATTTTTCAATAAACCTTCACGGATGCTGTTTTTTATTTCGCTCGTACTCACACAAATGACTTCAGCTTTCATTAGCATGGTCATTTTGAACAGCGTTGCTGCAATGTTTTTTCCCGTAAACTTTTTGGAAGCGATGTTGTATTCAACCTTACTGATCTTTCTTGCTTTGCCTGTTGCGTTTTTATCAGCGAATTTGACGATGCTTCACAAGAGTAGCTATCAAACACTTAGCACAGTCATTGCGATTATTTTCTTCATCTCATTATTTACGCTAACTTTTGAACACATGATTAACTATGTAAATCCGCTTCTATACCTTTCTCAAATTTTATTTATGCAAGGCGCTTTCGAATATTTCGTTTATGTCATTGGATCGGCGCTTTGTATTATTACAGGAGTGTATAGCTTACGTAACTACCGAATAAATTCTATCATGAGAAGGTGAACCGCATGATTGCCATTCAGAATTTATCCTTTGCATCGATGATCGAGAATACGAACGTGAGCTTTCAACTTGGATTGAACTATATCTACGGGAAGAATGGATCTGGGAAGTCGACCTTCCTCGATTGCCTATCTGGAATTATTCACAATTATTCTGGAACGATTACCGGTAACGATGATCTGGTTTATATGAACCAAAACTTATACTTCTCGATGAAACTTAAAGTAAAGGACTACGTACAATTTGTTTTAACTCTTGATCGTGTAAAACATACGTACAATGATTATTTCGCTTATATTGAAAGCATCAGCTTGAAAACGTTCCTTGATGAAGCGTGGAACAGCGAAGTATCTATGTTGTCTGGCGGGGAACGCCGCAAACTGTTTTTCGTTACTACGTGTTATCTTGATCGTGAATGGTACGTATTTGATGAACCGTTTGCAGGTGTTGATGATGAAGGGAAGCAACTACTAACTACAATCTTAGAGCGTTTAGTCGCCTCTAAAAAAGGTGTACTCTTTACTTCTCATGAGCGAATCCCGTTTGAAAACATGGATGCGACCATGTATACGCTTGAGAACAAACAGATTTATACACCGTTTGAGCAGAAACAAACCGCTACTTCCAATCACTAAAAAGAAGCGTAGGCACATTGAACTCGTCTTCTCTTAGTTAGTAAACCTTCCCAAGTTGACATCATTCGTTTCAGTCCATACAATTTAAGTAATTGAAATGGAGGTTTTTGTTTGTATAACTTATGTTCATTACTGGGGTGTAAACGTTCTTAATACGCTTTTTTATTAAGAACGGATGTTATCTTATTTCCACTCAACGTAAAGGAGAATCATTGTGACAATTTCCATACGAGAGGAACGCCCTTCTGACTATAAAGACATTGAATGTGTCATTGAACTAGCTTTTCGACACGCAGAGCATACGGATCACCAAGAGCATAAGCTCGTAGAGAAGATTCGTGAGACTGATGCGTATCAACCTGATTTAACGTTTGTTGCAGTTGATGACGAACGCATTGTAGGACACATCGTGCTATCTAAGATTATAATTAAAAACAACAATGGTCATGCTGACTCCTTAGCACTCGCACCTGTATCTGTCTTACCTGATTATCAAGGTAGGGGTATTGGTAGGCAGTTAATTCAGCATGCCTTATCAAAAGCAACTGAAACTGGTCATGAATCGGTGATCGTTCTCGGGCACGAGGCGTACTACCCAAAGTTTGGGTTTACACGTGCAAGTGAATGGCAGATTAAAGCACCGTTTGATGTGCCTGATGAATCTTTTATGGCGCTTGAATTACGACCAAACGCACTACAACATGTGCACGGGATCGTTCATTACTCACGTGCATTTAACGAATAGAAACGATAAGGGGAATATTTATGTTACTGGCGGTTCTTAATTAATCCAGCAATTGGATACGAAGCATACGTTTTAAATTGCGTCTCCTAGGCGCTTCTTTGTCGTGCGTATGTTTCCTTATTAAGAACTCGTTCTAAAACTAGCGTACCCATCAGCAGACTGCGGGAAAATCCGTCTGTCTATTTGATCGCTGTGAACGGTTGTTCACAGCGATTTTTGTATATACTGTGTTCAACCGTTCCGGCGATCTTCAACAAGATCTTAGGAGGATATACAATGAACAACCAAACACTAGACGTCTTAGGCTATAACAAAGTCATTCAAGATATTAAGGACTACGCAAGAACCGAGCGCGGGAAAGAAACGATTCACCAATTAAAGCCAATGGTTAACGAACGAAGAATCTCCCAGTTACTCACTGAGATTGAAGAAGCAATTGAGATTTTGAAAATCAGCAGTAGCGTCCCAATTCACACGGTTGATGACATTGAACAACTCATCACCCAAGGAAAGAAAGGCTTATTTATACGAGCAGATCAGTTCTCACGTGTCCTTTCTTTTCTTGATCATTGCACGAAGTTAAAACGATTTATGAAGGATAAAGAATATGCTGCACCTACAGTAAGTGCATATGCCTTTTCGATCGAAGATGTCTCACAACTTGAAGAGACCCTTTCGTCTGCACTTCGAAATGGGCGTGTTGATGATTACGCATCGAAGTCATTAACGGACTTAAGAAGACAAATTAGTGAACTTGAGGACCGCATGAAAGCACGAGTGCAAGACCTTGCCCGTGGCAAGAAATACGCCACCTATCTGCAAGATACCGTCGTGTCTGAACGACAAGGACGATTTGTTTTGCAAGTCAAAAAAGAATACAAAGGCAAAGTACCAGGAACTGTCATGGACACGTCCGCTTCTGGTTCTACCGTCTTCGTTGAACCTGCTGAGATTTCTTCCATTCAAGAAGAGCTCAACCTTTACAAAATGATGGAAGAAGCTGAAGTTGAACGGATATTATTTGAATTGACTGCTGTGTTTTTAGATTATGAGCATACCCTCATGCTTGCACTAGACGTGATGCACAACTATGATGTTCTCTTCGCGAAAGCAAAGTATTGCCAATCGATTCATGGAACAAGACCAATTCTAACTGACGACAAAACGATGAACCTCATTGAGGCTCGTCATCCTGAACTAAAAGACAACGCCATCCCCCTTTCGATTGAATTCGGCGAAGAAGAACGGGCACTCGTTATCACAGGACCGAACACGGGTGGTAAAACTGTGACTCTAAAGACCGTAGGACTGCTCACGTTAATGGCTCAAGCAGGATTATTAATCCCAGCAAAGAGCGGTAGCAAAACGGGGATTTTCCAGCAAGTCTTCATCGACATTGGTGATGGACAGAGCATCGAAGACAATTTGAGTACGTTCAGCTCGAGGCTCGTCTCGATTATTCAAATTCTCGAGCAGGCAAACGACCACTCTCTCGTCTTCCTCGATGAGCTCGGTTCAGGGACAGATCCAGCTGAAGGAATGGGCCTTGCGATCGCCATCCTTGAGCAGTTGTACAAAAAAGGTGCGACGCTATTCGCAACGACTCATTATAATGAAATGAAGTCTTTCGCAGAGGAGTCTGAGGGCTTTCTAAACGGCTCAATGGAGTTCGATTTAGAAACCTTAAAACCGACGTACCGCTTGCTTCTTGGCGAAAGCGGTAAAAGCCAGGCGTTTGAAATTGCCTTGAAACTCGGTTTGCACCCACAAATTGTCGAACAAGCACACGAACGAGCTTACAAGGAAAGTAGCCATTATAAAGAACGCTTTTCGTCTGAGTCATTAAATAAAGATGCACTCAAACGGCAAATTACGATCAACCGCTACGCCGATTATAAGAAAAAGAAAACCGTTGGCGACGTGAAACAATTCGATCAAGGTGACAATGTAAAAATCCAAGCGTCAGACGAGATTGGCATCGTCTATACAGGACCGGATGAACGAGGCAATTATGTCATTCAAGTTAAAGGTGAAAAGAAAACGTACAATCATAAACGGTTAACACTGTATATTCAAGCTGAAGATTTGTATCCCGAAGACTATGATTTTGATATTATCTTCAAAAGTAAGTCGTATCGGAAAATCAAAAATGACTTGTCACGTAAACATGTTGATGGTTTAATTCTCGAAGACGAAGAATAAATTATTTAAAAAGACGAAACGGCATTAACTGAGCCGTTTCGTCTTTTTAAATTTAGTCTTTATCAGTTGTAGAAGAATCATCCTCATCCTCTCTGGATTGTTTACGAATAACAAGTTGTGGCTGGTTCGTAGAAAACTGGCTGCGTTCCGACCTGAGTGACTTGATGAGTGAAAAGACCATCATGAGTAGGATAATTGAGAAGGGAAAAGCCGCGATGATCATCACATTCTGTACGGCTTGTAGTCCTCCACTATAAAGAAGAGCAATTGCTGTAACCGAAAGTACCATCCCCCAAACGAACTTAATTCCATTCGGCGGATTGTTCGAACCGTTCGTCGAATGCATCCCGAGTACGAACGTAGCCGAGTCTGCAGACGTAATAAAGAAGACGGCAATCAGTACAATCGTAACAATCGACGTAATCGTACTAATCGGCATCGTACTTAACATTCCAAACATCATTTCTTCATTTGTTAATGCACTCAAATTGATGACTTCATTCAATTCTAATGACATTGCCGTTCCCCCGACGAATGAAAACCAGATAAATCCTACAATCGACGGAACAATTAAGACTGCAATTGTAAATTCTCGTAATGTACGCCCCCGTGACACCCGGGCGATAAACGTACCCACATAAGGAGACCACGCAATCCACCACGCCCAATAGAAGATCGTCCAATCATTAATCCACTCCCTTGCATCTGGGCTACCTGGAGCAATTCTAAAACTAAGTTCTGGCAACGTTTGCAAGTAAGTTCCTAGCGTATTCGTAAACAAGTTCAATGAAAACATCGTTGAACCAAACGTTGCGATAAACATAAGCAAAATTAATGCGAGAATCATGTTGAAATTACTAAGGATTCGAATCCCTTTGTTTAACCCCGTCATTGCAGACGTTAAGAACAAGACCGTTACAATAACAATAATAATGGTTTGAATCCAAAAATTAATCGGTAAATCAAATAAAAATGAGATCCCACCATTCATCTGAACAGCACCAAATCCAAGACTCGTCACAATACCCGTTACGGTCGCGACTAACCCAAATCCGTCAATGAACTTCCCCTTTAAACCATCCGTATTCATTAAAGGAGACAACGTACCGCTAATTAACCCCGGCTTTCCTTTACGGAAGTTAAAATACGCTAAACATACAGCGATAATCGCATAGATTCCCCAAGCGTGAATGCCATAATGAAAAAACACAAACCGCATCGATTCACGTGCTGCTTCAATCGTTCCTTCTTCAACCGTCGGTGAATTAATCGCAAAGTGTGACATCGGTTCTGCTGCACCGAAGAACACAAGTCCAATCCCCATCCCTGCACTAAACAACATCGCAAACCATGTTAAGTACCCGTACTCTGGTTTGTCATCATCTTTTCCGAGCTTAATTTTCCCGTACGGACTAATGATAATAAACAAACATACGAGTGCGAAAAGAGTTACGGCAATCAAGTAGTACCAGCCAAATGTACTTGAAATAAATTGCTGGACCGTTGCAGTAATTTGTTCGAGTTGGGTCGGTAAAAGTACTGCGGCTAAAATGACGACGAGCAACGCCCCTACAGCCCAATAAAACACTGGTTGAATTCGACCATGTGCTGTTTTCATAACAATTCCCGCTCCTTTATGTTCCATTCCTTCTGCTAGTGTGGTCGTTCTCCCCTTCGAACATGTAAGCGAACGATTATGTAACTTTTACCTATCTTTGCTAAGATGTGGCTTAGGAATCTTATTAGGTTAAGTACGATCATTTATTCAACACCACATTGACCTTCTGCTCTTGTTACTATAGGCTGTATAGTGCGTTTCATTTTGTGCAACACTAAAATGAAAACTTGTCTCATCTACTACACGATCCCATACGGAGTGAACAAATGCTTACATACAAAGATGCGTGGAAAGTCGTCGACTTTTGCGAGGAACAAGGGTACGTTACCCATAAAGGAACGTTACGACTTGAAGTCGTCCGTTCAAAAAAAGAAATTAAGAACTACCCCGAACATATTCATGAAGACCTACAAAGAGTAGGTGGTGTAAGTAACATCGATCCTCAAAGCTTGATTAGCACGATTTACTTATACCCCCATCAGGTTGCTGAAAATGTAAAAGCACACGGTCACAATTCAAAGGTTGTAACGGCTGTAACAGTCCAATTGCTGCTTCATGAAATGCGACATCACGTGCAACGCACGGAATTACGCAATTACGGTTGGGAATTGCAACAAGATTATCAGCTTTATCATGAACACGACCGAGCGAATGATCATTGGACTGAAAAAGATGCGGATGCCTTTTCGACGAACCTTCTTTACGACCATGCAACTGAACTTGCGAAATTGCTAAAAGTCCAAGAAGAGCGCATGCAGATCTATGAAAATCGTGCACACGATGCATATTCTGATTTTGACCGCTTTAAAGAACAGTACAAACAAATTCGCGAAAAAATCATTGAGTTAAACAAACAGGAAAACGCCTAAAAGCTAGGCGTTTTCCTGTTTTATATTTCCGCAATTGTTGTCACGTAAAAGGCACAAGCTTCATGAATTTTTTTCACTTCACAACTTTCATTGTTCATATGCGCAAGTTTGTATTCGCCAGGGCCAAAACCGATTGTCGGAATACCCTCTGAAACTGGCGTAACCGCGTTTGTCCCAAAATCCCAAAAATCAAATGCTGGCGGTTTCGAGAATACTTTTTCATAAGCGTTTACTAAGTACTTTGTGAGCGGATGGTCATCGGCAATATTCCACGGTTCATGTAAAGGTTCATAGTGAATATTCGCGCCTGTCCAACTCGTGCGATGCAAAGAACCGATTTCCCACGTTGCATCCAACCCGTTCACGATGTGATCCATCTCTTTTTTGACTGTCTCTTCATCTTCTCCGAGCACTAGTCGGCGATCGAGATAAATCTCACACTCGGAAGGAACGGCATTTAACGATGCACTCGTGCTTGATATGTTTGATAAGACGAGCGTCCCTGACGCAATTTCACGATGCATCAATTGATGATTTTGCTCTTCTACTCTGCGAATGACTTCTGCCATTTTATAAACCGCATTGTCTCCTTTTTCAGGAGCAGAACCATGGGCAGACGTGCCTAACGTTTTTACTCGTAATTGTGCTTTTCCCCGATGACCTAGGACAATTTTGTTGTCTGAAGGTTCGCAAATAATCATATAGTTCGGTTTCGTTTGAGGAAATTCTTTAAACAATTGTTTTAAGTTCTCACCATCACAGAACTCTTCATCAACGGTGCATGTGATGTAGACGGTCTTTCCATTCAGCAGCTGTAAATCTTTCGCCAATTTTGCAGCATACATTGAAGCCACAATCGATGATTTCATGTCAACAGACCCTCGTCCGTAAATTCTACCTTCTCTAAGCTCGCCTGCAAAAGGTGGCAACTCCCATTCGTCTTCCTCATGCACTTCTACTGTATCCATATGTGAATCAAACATCACAACGTTTTCACCATTTCCAACTCGACCCACGACGTTTCCAAGCGAATCGATCCATACTTCATCAAAATCTAACGATTCCATCTTAGCTTTGATCGTATGTGCGATTTCTTTCTCATCGCCTGAAAAGCTCTTAATCCGAACGAGCTGTTGTACAAATCCAACCATCTCTTGTTCATAGTCACGTAGTGCTTCATACAAGTTCTCCATCTAATACTTTCCCCTTTCCTTCATCAATCGTAAGCGTCGACCTTACAATCACGACGCTTACGTTCGTTTGTTATGAATGTTTCCCTTCCCAAACGACTTCACGATACGTTTGAACGTCGGTGTCACCCTCCGTATTAATGAGCAATACCCGCGAAGTTTCATTAAGACCAATTTGGTCTTTGAACGATTCCAACTCCTTGTTGTGCAGAAGTCGATAAAGCAGCCCTAACGTCACTGCGCCTGATTCTCCTGATGTAATTCGTTCATCCTCTTTAAGCGGGTTAGCGTACATTCTCATCCCGAGCCCCGCCACATCGTCCGTACACGAAAAGGCGCCTTCGGCAAGTTCTTGAAGCAACTCAAACGCAATTGTACTCGGCTCACCACACGCAAGTCCTGCCATAATTGTTTCCATATCTCCATCCACAATGGTACGCTCGCCTTGATTCTTGAACGATACATAATAACAATGTGCTTGATCCGGTTCGACGAGTATAACTTTCGGTGACTGATCACCATATGCATGATGCAAAAATGTTGCAATCGCTGCAGCAAATGATCCAACACCCGCTTGCAAAAACACGTGAGTTGGAGGGTTCTGAGCATTTCTTGCCAACTCTTCAACAATTTCATGTGCAATCGTTGCATAACCTTGCATAACCCTTAATGGAATGTCTTCATACCCTTGCCATGCGGTATCCTGCACGAGAGCATAGTTGAACTTCTCAGCAGTATGGGATGCGATTCTTACTGCCTCGTCATAATTAACGTCAGTAATCTCTGCATTCGCACCTTCGGTTTGGATCGCTTTTAGCCGCTCTTCCGAGGAGCCTTTAGGCATATAGACGATTGAGTTTTGACCGAGTTGACTTGCTGCAAAGGCAACACCACGCCCGTGATTTCCATCTGTAGCTGTAATAAACGTCAGTGGATTCTGCTCGTTTGCGAGTACACGTAGGTCGCTAAATGTGAGCTCACTCAAGCTTACACCAAGCGCATTAGCTAATTCTGCACTGACTGCATACAACCCACCAGTCGCCTTAAACGCATTTAAACGAAAGCGTTTCGACTCATCTTTTACGAGTATTGACTCCACACCTAGTTCTGTTGCGAGTCGTTGCAATGAACATAGCGGTGTCGGCTTATGATCAGGAAAACTAGCAAGAAATTGAGTCACTTTTTCAATAGCCTCTTTCTCGAAATGACTTCTAAATGAAGATTGTATCTCTCTTTTTTTATAATTTCGTTCATAATGAATGCCCATCGGTCTCCTCCCCTATTAATATGTAATATATTACTTTATTCGTTATTCGTCAATCACTTGGCGAATAACAGCAATTAAAACGTGACAATTCCTCTGAACCCTCTCGATCCATAATAAGAAGAAGCACCGTTATGATAGACAAACACCTGACCATAGCGATAATCGCAGAATAATGCGCCACCAAGTTCACGTACCGAAGACGGCGTTTCAATCCAACTCGACGTCTTTTGATCAAACGGTCCATATTTCTGGAGGTTTCGGTACTCTGATTCAGTTAGCAATGTAACGCCCAACTCCGCTGCCAAATCTTGTGCAGTATTCTCTGGTTGATGCTTCTTACGCGCTTCAAGACCAGCGCGATCAAAACATACACTTCTGCGACCTTTTGGGCTCTCTTGTGAACAATCGATAAAGTGAAGTGCTTCTGGTTCCTCTTCAAAAGTCACCAAATCAGGCTCTCCTTCGGTTCGTTCCATCTCATGTAAGACGTGGAGTTTTTCAGGTTGTGCTTCTAAGTTCGTGACAACTTCTGACCATTGTCGTCCAGGATGACGATGCATGTTTTTTTCAAAACGACTTTTCAAACGTTCTAAAAGCTGCACTTGTTGTTCTTCAGTTAATTGCTTCTTTGACACAATCATTCCTCCTTTTTACTTATCATTATTATCTTCTATTCTGATATGGAAAGCTAGTTCACTTTTCGCATAGTATAAGACAAATCCCGTTTTGCATTCTTGCGCTTATAGCCGAGAAAGTAGACCGTACAAAACACATGTACTATGATAATAGTGAACTGAACGAGTGGGGGTGTGGTTTTGGAACAAAGGGTAAGCGATGAGCAATGGCAGGCGATTAGTGAGAGTGATCAGACATATGATACGATCTTTTACTACGGGGTAACTTCTACGAAGATTTTTTGTCGACTCTTGTCATTCTAGAACGCCAAAACGGGAAAACATTCGTATATTCACATGCACAACAACTGCAGAAAAAGATGGTTATAGACCTTGCAAACGTTGTAAACCCGACTTATCCGAACGACCAGAATCGGCCTTGATCAATAAGGTAACGCAACACTTAGATTTTCATTATATGAATTCAATTACGCTTGAACAATTAGGAGAGCATTTTCATGTAAGCCCGTATCACTTACAGCGAACCTTTCAAAAACGAGTCGGCCTAAGCCCGAATGAATACATTACAAAACGACGCTTAGACGAGGCGTGCAAGTTATTAACACGTACCGACAGACCAGTGAACAGCATTGCTAAGACGGTCGGGATGCCTAACGCTGCACATTTTATTACTCGTTTTCGTGACTATTATGGACTTACCCCGAAACAATACAGAGAAAAGCAAAGGTAAAGGAGCGATCCATGTTGGACACTTATACACATCAGATCCACACACCCTTTGGACAAGTCACTGTATCAAGTGACGGTCACGCACTAACAGGATTGTGGTTTGACGGCCAAAAGTATTACGGCAAGACATTAGGAGATCATACGATTGAAAACCAAGGCTTACCACTGTTTACTCAAGTTGAAGCTTGGTTAAACGACTACTTCTCAGGTAAGCAACCAACACTTGATTTCGAAGTTAAACCTGCAGGTACTGAATTTCGTAAAACAGTTTGGAACGAACTTCTTTCCATTCCTTACGGAAATCTCATAACATATGGCGAAATCGCTCAACGTTTTTATGAGACTCAAGGCAAAAACATGTCCGCCCAAGCAGTCGGCGGCGCTGTTGGACACAACCCCATTTCTATTATTATCCCATGTCATCGTGTTGTAGGTTCAAATGGTAGTCTCACAGGTTACGCTGGTGGAATTGGCGTCAAAAAGAAGCTGTTACAACTTGAAGACATCGACCTCACTCATTTACACGAACCAACCAAGGGTACAGCACTTTGATGGATCAATTCGACGATTTACGTTTCTTTAACGTCAACGAATAAAGAAGTAACGAACTCCAAATCAAACCGAACGCCATCCACTCCACAACGGCAACAGCACTCTGAAAAACAAAAACACCCATTAAAAATACAATGGTCGGTGTAATGTATTGGAAAAAACCGACCGTTGTTAGCGAGACTGTTTGTACACCTTTTGAAAACCATAACAACGGCAAAACCGTAAGTAAACCCGCCAATACAAGCTTCATAGACACTTGAATCGATGATCCGAACATCAATGAATGTTGTGAATAAAAAAACAAAAGAATGCCTATTGCCACAGGAGTAGCGATCATCGTCTCCACCGCCATCCCTACGACCGCATCGAGTTTGACCTTTTTCTTAGCTAGCCCATATACTCCGGATGTTAATGCCAGCATCAATGCGATAAAGGGAAAAGTCCCGAGACCATATGTGACTAAGATCACCCTGTGAATGCCAAAGCGATCGCCGTAACTAAACATCGATTCACTCGGTCATGAAACACAATCACTCCGATCAAAATACTGACGAGTGGTGTGATATAAAGACCCAGGCTTGCTTCGATTGCAGCACCATTCATCATTGCGTAGATAAAGACAAACCAGTTCGTACTAATCGCTACTGAAGCGACACATAATCGAACAAGCTCCCCTCTGTTTGTATGAATTCCTCTAATGAAATGAATCAGTTTCACTCGCTTACTCGGAATCACACATGTAATGATTATGATGACAACAAATCCCCAAAGAATACGATGTGCCATCACTTCAAATTCATTGACAGGATGCAACAGATTCCAATAAATTCCGAGCATTCCCCACAATACGTAAGCAGCTAAAACGTATACGTAACCTGACATAATGGATCGATCAGGGTTTACACACCAACGCCTCAATTGTGATTCACTCACACGCCTTTTCTACCTGTGGTTGATCTATCATGAATTGATAAAATGCCAAATCAAGCCAGCGCTCGAACTTATAACCAACGTTTTTCATTGTTCCTGTATGTGTAAAATTGAATTTTTGATGCAATCGAATACTTCCTTCATTTGTAGCATCAATCCCTGCAATGATCGTTTTATAGTTCTCACTTGTTGCATCCTTAATAATTGCTTGTAGTAAATCTGTTGCGACACCCTTTTGCCGATGATTTATATCTGTGTAAATTGAATGTTCAATGGTGTATTGATACGCTGGCCAATCACGAAATGCTCCATACGTTGCAAAGCCAGCAATTTCTCCGCCTCGTTCACAAACAAAAACTGGATAACCGGACTCAAGCTTTTGGTTATACCACTGTTCTCTCTCTATGATTGTCTCCGGTTGATAGCTATAAACCGCTGTTGTATGCAGAATTGCATCGTTATATATCGCTAAAATCTTCTGTAAATCGTCTTTACAAGCTTTTCTAATCACCTGTAACACCCCTTTACGCTTTTCATCATTTTGCTATTTCAAGTGTAACGTCTGCATTTATCATCGTAAAATTGAAAAAAATCATTGCCTGTTATAGTATAAAGTTATATCAAATAGATATAGGTGATCACTTTGACGTTACAACAATGCCGTTATCTTATTTCAATCGCAAAATATCAATCATTTAACAAAGCCGCCACTGCGCTTTATGTCACTCAACCTAGCCTTAGTAAAGCAATCCGTAACCTCGAAGAAGAACTATCCATCACAATTTTTGAGCGAACGAATAGAGGCGTCTTATTCACAGAAGAAGGACGGGAACTTCTCTTTTACGCACAAAAGTTAGTTGCACAAGCAGAATCAATCATCTACCAATTCACCCAAAAACCAGAGACTAAATTAAAATATACGATCTCTTCGCAACACTATAGCTTTGCAATTGAAGCGTTCACTCATTTTATGAACCTGTTTCATCAAGACTATGAACTTTCGCTGCACGAGGAAAAAACAACCGATGTCATTGACGACGTTTACGCGAGTCGCAGTATTCTTGGTGTAATTTCCATTACGGACTTAAATGAACACTTTTTCGCACGCTACTTTACGTCTAAATCATTGACATTTCAGCAACTGGGGACCGTAAAACAACATGCTTTCTTGCGTAAAGAACATCCATTAGCAACCCAATCGATCATTCATTTAGAAGACTTGGAACCTTATCCTTACCTCACGTATCAACAAAACGATATGATGCTGCATTTTGCTGAAGAAACCTTAAACTTACATAATCGAAAACAACTCATCTATGTAAACGATCGTGGAACGATGAATAACATGCTCTCTCATACAGATAGCTTTAACATTGGAACAGGATGTATTGTAAAAGGATATATGAATGCAAATATTACATCTCGACCTTTGATGGACGGATCTATGATACGCATTGGCTATATTAAGCGAGATGACACCGTCTTCCCAGAAGAAATTATTAAGTTTATAGAAGAGCTCAACAAGTCTTTGCACCTTTCTCTTCCTAAATAAAGTAAAGCAACTGCCCATAGACGCAGTCGCTTTACTCGAGCATTATTTACTATTCATAAAGAAATATTTATTACTCTTTCGCAGGCGCATCACATGAACAACAACGCACCCTAACTTGGTTCGTAATCATTTGTCCATCACCAGATGCACCACCTGTTTCCCTGTACCGTGCATAGAGAACGATGTCTCCAACTGTTCCTTGTGGGATGATCGTCACTTGATTGCCAAGCTCATCGAACCAACCGATAAATTCATATCCTTCGACTGGTCCAGGGTTACGCAACACAATTGGCAGATCTTCCGGACGATAACTCGTTGGATTAGGATTGTTATTACCTAAAACGCCAATATACGTGATCGTATATTGAAGTGGCGAAGGATTAAACACCAGTACAACTTGATTGTTGAGTAGTTGAACCTCCCAATCTTCAAAACCGGTCACAGGCTTTAAAAAAGCATTCGCATCGGATTGAGTTAACACTGGATACTGTGGTGTAGGGACAGCAACTACTATAGGACTTCGTTCAGGATCTGGAAATACGTATTCCGTTGTATCAAGTTGAAACACTGAACCTGCAAACAAAGGATTAATGATTCGAATCACGTTCTCTACATCTACAATATACACACCGTTAATATCCGTTGTTAAATCTTCTACATTCATTGTTCCAGCATTGAAGATTCCAGGAGCAATAGGCGCTTCATTAGAGCCAATTGCTCCAAAATCAACGCGATTAATTAACGTTAATGCTCCAAAATTATTAATCGCACCTGCACGTACACTAGCGTTATTATCAATAATTCTACTGTTTGTAATGATCATGCTTCCATTTGTGTTAATTGACACTGCTCCACCGATTGCCGCTTCATTACGATTGACCTCTGAATTTGAGACTGTCACATTAGCTAGGGAGTTAACAAAAATCCCTCCAGCTTCATTGCCAGCTGTATTTAAATCAATCATACTGTTTTGCAGCTGCACTATAGCGCCATTGTTTAAATACACAGCTCCTCCATTATTTACTGCTATATTTGCACGAGTCGTACACGACGTAATGATCGACTCTGTATTCGTATTCAAAAATATAGCCCCAGCATTTGTTGCTGAAACATTATTCGTAAATGACGTGTTGTCGAGATTCATCGTTGCAGCATTATTAACAAACAGTCCAGCCCCATTTACTGCTTCGTTTCGCTCAAACGTGTTTCTTGATAGTAAAGAGTTGCTATCGTTGTTCAAATAAACAGCTCCACCATTAGCTCTAGCAATGTTCTCCGTGAATACGGTATCAACGATTTCTGGTGTTGTACTCGCATTAGCAAAGATCGCTCCCCCGTTACTCGCTACATTCATCATACATTGACAGTTTGTGATAGTTGTTGCTGTATTTATATTTGCAAAAAGCACTCCTCCATTTGTAGTTGCCTCATTTTCTATAAACGTAACCGCCGTACAACTTAACGTTGCGGTTTGATTTGTGTAGATCGCTCCCCCATTACTACCAGAGAAGCTACCACTAATCGTGGAGTTTGTAATTACTACTCGTTTATTTGTCCCCCCCACATAAATCGCTCCACCGATCCCTACAGCGCTACAATTTGAAATGATGGAGTTATTAATAACATTGACAGCGCTAGCTCCTCCGACCATTAAAGCACCACCACGAAAAGTTGAAGATGAATTTTGCAATGTCACATTGTTAGTATTCAATGTTCCTGTCGAATTAATTAAAGAAGATCCATCTTCTAAGCCAATCGTACTGCCACCATCAACAATTAAATCTTGCAACAATAACTGACCGTTTGCCGTGATATTAAAGACGTATCCTGAATAAGCTGTAGAATGTTGAAGTAGCGTCGTTCTTTCAATCCCTTGAATAGCCACAGCATAATTTATCGTTATTTGTCCCTCTATAACAATATCGTTCGTAACAATAATTACAGGTGCATTCATCGCTAAAGCGATTAACAGCTCTTGATAACTAGAAACATTCATCTCAAATGTCCCCCCCTTTTTCTTAAATGTTTGCCTTATAATTAAACTATGTCCTTATGGAAGATCACTATTGTGTGCATGTCTACTTCTTATAAAAATGTGCTCTCTAGCCGGGTTAATTGATTGCGCGCATAAAAAAAAGTAACTGCAATTGCAGTCACTTTCTCAAAAACATTCTAAGCCCAACTCTTACGCCCCAAGCGATGCCGTCTTCTGAGAGATAAAACGTTAACGGCTTCCCCGTTTCTTCGATTACTAATGTGGTCGCGTTCTCCGCTCGTAAACTAAGCTTACGACCGTCCATTGTTATAGCGAGCCGATCACTCTCTTCCGTGATGTGTGCCTCGGTGTTTCCTTCTCTAACATAATAAACGCCTAACAACCGCTTCTTTTCTTCATCTATCATCGTATACTCAGTTTCTTCAATCATTGACTGTTCAAGCGGCAAATCTAACGCCACATTCGCTATCGCTCGCCAAAGGTCGTCTGCCGGTGCATCTGAGCAATTGAGCAGTACGACAATGACCGTATCTTCTTCAGGAATAAATCCGAAGTACGAAGAGACACCTGGTTGACTTCCACCATGACCAACGAGCGTTTTGCCTTCATAATTCGAGACGACTTGTAAGGCATAACCATAGGAAGAAAAGTCATTCACCTCGATCAACGGACGCCACATACTCTTAAGCACACGTTCACGAATTGGAAACCGAGCCTTTCGAAACGACGGATCTGTATATAGACGACTATAGGTTATTAAATCAACGGCTGTCGAACGAATGCCTCCACCAACTTCATAGTTTCCAAGCTTTGGCCAAGCAACGGCTTCCTGATGATTTTTCTCTTTGTTATATACGTACGGAATCGACACATTATCAAACCGTTCAAGGTGATCTACATCGTATGTTGAGCGTGTAAGACCTAATGGTTTTAATAGCTTCTCTGTTACGTATGTGCGGTATGACTGACCACTAACCTTCTCAATAATCGCTCCGAGAAGCAAAAACGTATCGTTACAATAACTGAAATAGTCTCCCGGCTCAGCAAATAGCTCGTAATCTCCATTTCGCAAATAATCAAGGTGTTCATCAAAACCATCTAGTTGAACACAACGTCGCAATGGCGGGACACCTGTCGTATGCGATAGCAAATGGGAAATTGTAACTTTATCGGTACTTCCTCGACGCAAGGAAAATTGGGGCAAGTGCTTAACAACTGGTCCTCAATGGATAACTGCTTTTGATCGTGCATGTGCATAATCGCTAGAGCTGTAAACGATTTAGTTATCGAAGCTACACCAAAGATTGTATCTTTCGTAACGGGTAGTTTCTGTTCAATATCACGATAACCGAACCCTTTTGAATAGACTAGCTGATTGTCCTTACTTACAGCAATTGAAGCACCTGGAATTGCGTAGGCTTGCATTTGTGACTGAATGTAGGCTTCAAGTTCGTTCCACTTCCTACGTTCTTGCGGGGAGCTTGCCATACACATTCTCCTTCTTATTTTACGTCTTTAAAGATTTGCTTTTGGATGTTTTGACGCTTCTCGTAAATGTTAATGACGATCACTTTAAGAACGGCATACGTGGGAATTGCTACAATCATTCCGATAAACCCAGCGATATTTCCTGCGGCAAGTACGAGTGTGATCACAGTTAATGGATGAACACTTAGCTTCTTACCCATAATGTTCGGCGTAATGAGGTTACTCTCAGCTTGCTGTACCGCAAGTGTGATCAGCGATACCCAAATGGTTAACACCGGATCTTGAATGAGCGCAATGACAAACGCAGGGAAAAACGCGAGCCAAGGACCGAGAAATGGAATCATATTTAGTAAAAACGCGAGCAATGCGAGTAATAATGCATATTCAAGTCCAATGAGAGAATAACCGGTAAAAAGCAAAACAGCGAGTATAAAAGCTGCTAAGACTTGGCCTTGAACATAGCTTTTCAGTGCAAAGTCAATCTCACTTAAAAGCTTCTTAACCCATTCTCTTCGTTCCCCTTGAAACAGGTTGTAAAGAGCAGGAGCAAATTTCTCGTGATCTTTTAACATAAAGAAAAAGAAAAATGGTACGAGAATCAAGGTTAATGCCGCTGAAACGGCCCCACTAAGAAAAGATACGAGATAACTAGAACCAACGATAATGATATCCTCAATCGAATCCAACACCGATCCAAAGGTTTGTTCTAAATCAATAGGAAACGTTCCGTCATCGTTAAGAAATTGTATAACAATTGCCTCAAACTGTTGGAAAATCATCGGTACATTTTGAATAAACTTATTGGCTTCTTCAATGAGCGGATCGAGAATTAAACTTGCCATGATAGCGATAAATACCGCAACGATTCCCAAAATCGCTAGAGCACTTGCCCATTTCGGCATATACCGAACGAGACGACGTTGCAACGGCTCCGTAATATAAAATAACAAACCAGCTAAAAGAACTGGAATCATGATCGTCGTCAAAATAATAATTACTGGTTCAAATAAACCACTGATTTCCATAAAGTCTTCACGATCAGAATGAGCAATAGCAAGCCAATCCCTAATTGAAACCATACTTTATTTAACATTAATTTAACTCCTACCTTTATGTATCGACCATCCGGTATACTGCAATGATGCCTACTCTATCTTTCACACATCTAATCGAAAAGATCAATAGAACAGAAGCCTTCGTAACGATTTGTTCACGTGAGCAAAATCTAGCATTACGCTCTTACTTCTTATTATTTCCCGGAAAATAATACGCATAATGATGTATTCTAGTAGGCAGTTTCTAACCTTTAGGTCTCCACCTGCCAAACCCACCTTCTGTGTTAATGATTTGCCCAGTAATCCAGCGGGCTTCTGTTGTAAGTAACCAAGCGATCAACCTTGCTGGGTCTTCAGGTTGCCCGTAACGACAAAATGGAAACATCGGCTTTAGCTGTTTCCACGTTGTCTCATCCATATAGCCTGTGTCAACGGGACCCGGGTTAACCGTGTTCACTCGAATTTGTTGGTCTGCGAGCTGGTCAGCAATCGTTAACGTACTATCTGCCAGCCCTCCTTTTGTTGATGCATACGCAATTTCACCTGGCATCGGTCCTAAACGTTGACCAGACGTCATAAACAAAATTGATCCTTCACGATTTTCATCCAATTGATGCGCAAAGGCTTGTGCAAGAAGAATGGAGGAACGCGTATTGACTGCCCAATGGTTATCAAGCATTTCTGCATTAAGCTCCCCAATTGCTCCATCAGATCCACTCATGGCATGATTACACACCAAACCATCCACTTGACCAAATGCATCAACAGCTACGTTCATTACCTGATCTGGGGTTTCTTCCTTTTGAAAGTCACCAGAAATATCAAGAAAACGCGCATCACCGATAAGCTCTGACTGAATTCCATTAAAAACCTCACTCAGCTGGTCACTTCCCCACTCTTGTTCTTCATCATGAGGTTGATAATGATGGGCAATAATTGATGCCCCGAATGCCGCGCATTGCTTTGCCACAGCATATCCTATTCCTTGACGGCGACTAACCCCGGTGATCAAAATCACACGACCTTTTAACGGATATTGATCTCTTAACAACTGACTCATCGTTTCACCTCGTCTAGTTAACATTCCATTGATATGAAAAAAAGCGGGGTGTCTCCCCGCTTTTTCGTTACCTCAATTATAATCAACATGCATCATTCATTCAAAAATGATCCGTTGAATTCTGTTTAATGGCAACCCAAATTTCAACTTTTTCTTCAACACTTCGAATCATTTCAGGAGCTTCGTCCAATTCATACTCAGTCATTGGAATCCATTCAGAATAAACACGCTCCCACGTCTTTAACATCGCTTCAGGCATTGGTCCTTGGGCATGAAAAACTGCCCACGTTTTAGCAGGAATTGTGAAAGTCTCAAACTCTTTTGTCGCTTGCTGATCTGTTGCTGTTGCAATCATATACGTAACATCATTTGATTGTTTCGCATTAGAGATGTGCAAAATGCCAGGGAATGATGAGTGATCATACGGTTTGAGCTGCTCTTCAATCGTCTCAAGCTGTTCCCAGAGCATTGGCTCAAACTCTCCTCCTTCTCCCATTGCAACATTCTCTTTTTTTCCGACGACTGTAAACGATTCTTTTTCAACAATCCGATATTCCATTTCAACCGCTCCCTTAATCATAAATTGGAAGGTCATTCGCGGAAAAGCCCTTAATGATGCATCTGAATAATAAACTTCACTAGGGGTTATACCGTGTAAAGATTGAAACGCCCTTGAAAATGCATCTGGAGAATCATACCCGTACTTCATTGCTACATCGATGACACGCACATGATGATGTTTTAAATCAAATGCCGCTAACGTCAGACGTCTTCTACGAATATATTCTGCAATCGAAACACCTGTAATAAATGAAAACATTCTCCTAAAATGATGATCCGAAAATTGAGCGATGTTTGCGACCTCTTTGTAATTCACTTTTTTCTCCAAGTTTTGTTCAATATAGTCAATGGCATCATTCATTCTTTTTAACACGTCCATCGTGATGACCTCCCTTCTACATTAAGAATAACAACCTTAAATGAGCCACTCCCGCTTGAAATCGTTCCGTTTAGTCGGAATGACGCTAACGCAAATTGCAACATTGACCTACGACAAAACTAGCGCTCCTATAAAGATCGTGTTAAGATGGGAACAAACGTTCTGGAGGATATGCAATGAATAAGCTTACACCCGGTGGCAACATGCGATGGGAATCGATGCGTATGATTCTGCCTGAACACCGCGAAGCATGGCTTACACACCAAGAAGAGAACAAAAAGGTTCAACAACCTGTTCTTGATGAACAACATTGGCAAGAATTCGAGTATATTCTGTCAGAAGCAATGGAGTATCACCAGTTGTTAACGTTTATCTTTTGGCATGACGGGCACTTTTACGAAATCATCGGTCATTGCCATTTTATTAATAACACCCAGAAGCAATTTCATATCCTTACCGTCGATGAAGAGATCCATTACTTAAAGTTTGACGTTCTGATTAATCTTGCTTTGCACTAACCGTTAAGCTTCACGGTTACTTTGTTCTTTAATGAATTGCATACGATCATTAAAGAGGGTTGGATAAGAAAAGTAACCGAGCATAATACTTGTAATTACGGCGGTCGTTAACAATAAGAATAAGATGAGCAATTGGAACATCACAGCCTGAACTGGATCCGCACCGGCAATGATTTGTCCGCTCATCATGCCAGGCAATTGCACAAGGCCGATCGTCTTCTGAGCTTCAATCGTCGGAATGATGCTTGCTTTGATCGAAGTTACTAAAGGACGATGTACCGCTTGCTTTGGCGTCCCTCCAAGCGATAAGATCAATTCCGTCTCGTCATGTCTTGACCCTACTTCAGCTGTAAAACGATTAAGAAAGAGTATGCCAAGCACCATAGAATTCCCTATCACCATACCACTAATGGGAATGATGTATTGAGCAGTCGCTGGAATAATATTAAGGCTTAAGAGAATACCTTGCGTTAACACTTGTACGAATAGAAACGTAACAACTAGCTTCCACGTAATTCCTGGAATGCTAGAACCTTTCTTTCTTGCGTTCTCCGTAGCAGCACCAATCATTAAAACAATCATTAAGACAATATACAAAATGCTTTCTGAGTCAAAAACAAACTGCAACAAATACCCGACTGCAAGTAATTGAACAATCGAACGAACGGTTGCGACGATCGTATCTCTTTCAAGACCAAGATGTAACGTCTTTGAAAGAACGAGCGGAATCGCAACAAAAACTAAGGCAATCATAAGTGTTAGGAAGCTCATTCGACTTCCCCCTTCACAAAACGTCGAACGTCTTCATTTTCGGGGTTTCGAAGGAGATTACTCGGTCCTGACTCTACCAACTCGCCATCAATCATCACCCATGTGTAAGCACCGATTTGTAATGCTTGGTCAAGATGATGCGTAATCCAAATAACAGTCGTTTTGTAGCATTGATTAATATGTACAATGAGTTCTTCAATCTCTTGTGTCGACACACGATCCAATGAGGATGTAATCTCATCTAATAACAAGATTTTAGGGCGGTTTACGAGTGTCCGCGCAATTGATACCCTTTGCTTTTGTCCACCAGACAAATCATGACTGTTCCGTGTTAGAAACTCTTTTCCTAAACCAACCACTTCAATATACTCCTCTGCTTCGTCGTCAGTCAGTGATTCACCTTGTAGCGCTCTTGGTAGTTCCAAATTATCCCTTACCGTGCCTGTCATCATCGTTGCGCTTTGCAACACAATACCGACCTCTCGTCGTAACTGCACCGGTTCATAGTCACCAATCATAACCCCATCAATCCATATATCACCTGAGCTCGCTGATAAGAGACCATTACATAATCGAAACAACGTCGATTTCCCTGCGCCAGAAGGGCCTACTAACGTAGTAATTTCACCCCGTACAAAGAAGCCCGTAATTGACTCAAGAATCGTCAATTCCTTTGTTGCAAAGCTCACTTCATGAAACTGAATTGCAGCTTCATCCTCCATCATGCTGTCACTTCCTTTTGCATTTAACCCGCTACCTACCATTCCTTTTATTTTCTCGATCAAAGTAAAATTTATCCACTACTATTCTACTCTTGAAATAAAAAAAAACGCCACATTGGCGTAGAAAATATCAAGAGATTCTTTTCTTGTATTTCTTCTTCTCTATTGAAATAATCGTTTGACGGCTGACCCCAATATCCTCTGCTAATTGCGCTTGAGATAGATCATGCATCGCACGAAATACTTTAAGGGTATTGTTCATTTTTTTCTCCTTAGAAGACATAACGATGAAATACAAAAACGAGCGAAGCATGTAGCATGACGATACTTGCTAAAGCAATTAACGCAGCATCTGTAAAGTTAGCGATCTGTCCTGTTTCATACATCACTAAAAACAATTTAACATAGCGTAGCGATTTTTCGACAAACAAAAAATAGATCCACACGTTTGATTGTGTGAACTATCCCAAAAGAAACCTTTATTATGTTTAAATGATTCCCATAAGAATCCCAAGAATAATCATAATAATGCTGAATCCCCACATCCAGAAGAATGAGTAGCGAATGTGTTGTCCCATGTTCGCTCCAGCTAAACCGACACCTAACCAAAGTGCTGGAGAGAACGGGCTAACAAATGTACCGATGATATTTCCTGTGAGCATTGCGTAAGCTGTTGACGCTGACTCGATCCCTTGTGTACTTGCGATCGAATCTACAATCGGAAGCAAAGCGAAATAATACGCATCTGTACTTGTCAAAAGATCCATTGGTACCCCAAACAAACCAACGATAATATGAATGTAAGGAACGACAAACTCCGGCATCACACCAATGGTTGCAAGAGCGATATTCTCAAGCATACCTGAATTGTCCAAGATTCCTAAAAATACACCCGCTGCCAAAATAACAGCTGCCATCATTAATGCACTAGGTGCGTGTGCTTTCACTCTACCCATTTGATCATTCACCGTTGCATAGTTAATTGGAAGAGCAATGGCTACACCTAACATAAATGCATACTGTGGCGGTAAAAGTGATGAAATCATCGTAACTAACACTGCGATCGTTAACAACAAGTTGATCCAAATAATAGCTGGATGCTTGCGTGGTTGTTCACTTGCAGCAGCCATTTCTTCGTTTTGGCGTTTTACAAACTCATCAGCGATGCCCTTCACGTTAACATTTTCATTTAACGTAATCTCACCAGCTTTTACACGCTTTTCAATTCTTCTTTTCTCTCTAATCCCTAATAATGTTGCAAGTCCTAGTATTAATACGAGACCCGCGAGTTGTAATGGAATCAATGGTAAGTAAAACGAAACTGGATCCGTTCCTATAACCGAAGCCGCTCTTGCTGCTGGGCCACCCCAAGGGATCATGTTCACGAGCCCGGCACTGAGTGCAATAAGTAGAAGCAACAAATAGCGACTCATATGAAGTTCTTTATATAGCGGCAATAACGCCGGAATGGAAATCAAGAATGTTGATGCGCCAGCTCCATCAATTTGTGCAACCATACCAATGATAGCGGTTGCAATCGCGACAACAACAACGTTACCTCTAGTTACTAGAATCATCGACCGTACAAAAGGATTAAACAATCCACTGTCTTGCATGATTCCAAAGAATATAATGGCGAAGATAAACATAACAACGACGCCCATTACTTGACTCGTACCCGCTTCTAAAAACTCTGTAATCTCTGCGAAATTAAAGCCAGCAATTAAAGCACCGAGAATTGGAATTAATGTCATTCCTACAATCGGGCTGATTTTCCCCCAAATTAATAGACCTACAATTAGAAAGATAATCGCTAAACCGACAACGGTTAGCCAAATCGAAACATCTGGTTGCATTTGAAATCCCCCTACATTGGTTACATTCCGACAATCTAGTAAACCGCTTTCAATACTAGTCACTATAAGGGAATAGAATTTAAGCGTCAATATAATCTGAATAAAATGATTGTTTAAACCATTGATTGTAATTATGTAGATTTAAATAGACTTTTGTTCATTATGTTCACAGGTTTTCATTATCTATATATAACAATAACCGTTGTAGACTCTACAACGGTTACCTAGAAAAATATTTGCGTTCCGGTCTACCAACAACCCCGTAAACAGGCATGGCCACAGCACGCTCAAGTTGAATTAAGTATTCTAAATATCTTCTTGCTGTTGTTCGCGAAGCTCCTAGCTTTTCGCCCATTTCTTCTGCTGTAATTCCTTCTGCCATTGCTTTTAAGAGTTGATGAACGTGTTGTAATGTCATCCCATCAATTCCTTTAGGCAAATCATGAAAAGCGTTGCTCTCTGGCTTTAATGATCTTCCAAGTAATTGATCAATATGTTCTTGATCAAAAGGAGCAAAGCGATTCATCAAATTAAAGTACGAAACGTAGTTTGCCAGAGACTGTTCCAATCGTTCGAATGAATGGCTTTTAATAATATAATCGTACACTCCATATCGAATGGCCTGTTGTACATGATCTCGTTCATCCGAAGCTGTAATAACAATGATATCTACATTGGGCGCTGCAGCTTTTACGTTCATGATTTGTTCAACGCCAAGTCCATCTGGCAAATACAAGTCTAATAAGATTAAATCGATGTCTTGCTCATTTATTTGATCCATCATCGTTTGCACATTTGTCGCTTTGCCAACACACTCAAATGACGCGAATTGACCAACGAGAGATTCATGAACATTTGCGACACGAAAATCATCTTCACAGATGAGCACTCGAATCATTGCTTTGCCCCCCTCTTAATTGCTTAGGTAAATAAACTGTAAACACCGTCGTTTCCCCTTGGAAGCGATGATATTCCAGGAAGCCTTCATAATCTTCAACTAATGCTTGTACTATAGCAAGGCCATACCCTCTTTTACTTCCTTTTGTTGAATAACCTTTTTCAATGACATGATCTAAATCAGCGGATAGTCCCTGCCCGTTATCCGTTACCTCAACAATGAGATCTTTTCCGTAATCTGAAATCGAGACAGTCACAGCCGGTTGGTTATCGCTTAACGAAGCTTCTAACGCATTGTTAATGACATTACCAATAATAGAGATAATTTGTGAATCACCGATGTGAGCAGGTAACCTTTCTAGCCGACTCTCTGGATCTATTGAAAAATCTACCTTCAACTCTGAAGCACGTCCATATTTACCAACAAGAATAGCCTGAATCGTCGTATCCTTAATATAATTGGTGACGAGATGGTTTTGCTTATCTTTCATGGAAGTTTCGTGTGCGATAAACGATTTCGCTTCTTTAAAGAGCCCAAGATGCATATACCCAGAAAGTGTATACAACTTATTCGTAAACTCATGATTTTGCGCTCTTAGATCTTCTGAATAGCTTTTAATGTCAGACAAAGTGTTCGCCATCTCAATCATTTCCGTTTTATCTCGAAAGCTACTCACAACACCTTGAATGTCATTACCATCCAGGATCGGTTGGCGATTCACAATGATCGTCTGACCGTTGATAAACAATTCATCGTTGTATTCTGCTTTTTTTGTACGAAGTACCCGTGGAATTTTCGTTTCTACTATAATCTCTTGGACGTTTTTACCGACAATGTCACCTGAAACGTTTAAAATTTTTCGTGCAGATGAATTGAGTGAAGTAATTACTCCACTTGAATCAACGGCTATAACCCCTTCACGGATTGCAGCAAACGTTGCCTCACGTTCGTGATAGAGCGCCCCAATTTCTTTAGGCTCAAGTCCATACATATCTTTTCGAATACTTCTCGATAAAAGCATGCTTCCTAAAGCCCCCATAACAACGATAACCGACGTAATCAATACAATAACTCCGATACGCTGCCACATTTCAGCATGGATATCCTGAACGAGAAATCCAACAGAGACAACACCAATAATTTCACCATCAGAACTATGTATAGGCGTTTTTCCACGCAGGGACATACCTCTAGTTCCTTCAGCTACTGATACATACGACCTCCCTGCAATTAATGCCATATCATTATCTCCACCAACCATGCTTCACCAATTTTCCATTCATCGGGATGGGCGTATCGCTCTCCTTCATCGTTTCCAATCACGATAAACTCTGCTTCCATATCTCTTTGATAATGATCGGCATATTGTTGCAATAATTCCGAAGGATTGTCATCTGTAAATGCGTCAACCACCTCAGGAGAATTTGCGATGTGAACGGCTGAACTTAACGCTTGATCTCCAAGACTCTCATAAATGTTGTGATATTCTATATAAGCTAAAAACGCTGCCATGGAAAGCGCAACAATGGCAATAAGCCCGACCATTAATCCGAATATCTTCGTATGCATCTTCACTGCATACCAAGCCACCTTTTCACTTGCGATTAAAATCATTCAGTCTTTTGTCAAAAATGATAACACGTTTGATTTTACATTATTTTTTGTCATCATGACGAAAAAACATGGGCACAGAAAAAACCAAATCGTTCGATTTGGTTTTCAGAGCATTACACATTCATATGTTTAAGCCTTTCATACGCTTCTCGAAGCCAAGGATGAACAATTTTAAGTGATGGACTGTGATACAACTGATTTACAAAATAGAATGATCCTTGCTCTAACGACTGTTGCATTGCTGCGCGCAACTCATCTACATACGGCGGCTCTCCAGTTTGATCCCATTTCAGTTTATCTGCTAGAAATACGATATGATCGAGTGTACTCGGCTGTTTGTGCAGCGTTGTGTGCGTTTCAATAGCGGTTAATAACTTTGGATTTTCAATATGAAAGATTTCTTTGGCAATGACTTTACTAATTTTTTGATGAATAATCATCGGGATAATGTATTCTTCTTCATACAGCTCAATCCCTAATTGTGTTGCAACGCTCACTCTGTTTTCGTTTGGAACAATCCCACCTATATCGTGTAACAACCCCGCACGAAATGCTCCATTTGCATCCTCACCGTACGTGTTTGCTAACGCTTTCGCTTCATAAGCAACTTCCAAACAATGCTCGTAGATTGATAAACAATCGTAAGCAACAAAAACCTTCTTTACTTGCTCCTTAAATGAATCTTCAACGTTTATGATCGTACGAATCTCTTCAATGATCGAAATGGAGATCACACCCTTCCTCAAATGTTACGGACTCTTCTTATAATAAAGATGGTAACGACTTACTTCACTGAATCCTAATTTATTCGCAAGTTGCATTGAGGCTTCATTCACCTCATCGCAATCCCAAACAGGAGTGATCTTCCGTTTTCTACATTCTCTTACATATCCAAGTACTAATTCCGATGCAATCCCTTTGCCCCTAGCATCTTCTCTCGTGTAAATGTCAATATTGGCTTTTCCTTTACTTCGAAAAATTGACGTGCATTCCGCTACAATTTCACCTATCTCATTTTCAGCATAATAGCCAATGCCATACTTTAAATAAGCTTCTACACTTCCCCATTGTTCAACGTAATAGCATTCATCAAATTGTTGACTCTTTACGATTGAATGCTTATTAATCTCATAAACTGGCAACTTAAACGAGCTCTGGAGCTGAACTTCCTCGTTCAGATGATACACAACCCTCGACATTTTCATCGTATTCTCCGTTTGTACGGTTTCAAAAAATTCATCCCATCCTGTACTCGGTGAAAACAACGTAAACCGTTCATGTCGTTTCTTCGCGTAAAATAACATGAAGCTCGCGCAAAACGATCATCGAGTTCTCCTTGAAGAGAATACGTACCGCCTTTAGTAGCAATAAGAACTGCTTTAGGTTGTAACCGATCTGAGTAAACAGCTCCTTCAATGAACCCTTCTACAAACCCAACAGTTTGTGTTGGTGATAAGTCGTCGAGCAGATTCATCGCTAATTTAGGATTAATTTTTTCTAACATGAGCCTATACCGGCCACATTTCAACTGGATTAAGTTCATAAATTCCTTTATCTCGGTACATGAAATGTGCCATAACAAACTCTCGTCTTACTGTTGCGTAATCGTCATAATACGTTTGAATATAATCATTAATTTCTTTTTCATCATAAGACTTTCCGTGCTCTAATCCACGCAACATATGCTCTAAAAGAATAAGCTTTCTTTCTTTGTGCAGGCAATCGCTCCAATCGCCCGGTTTGATCTGTGAAGTTCTGAATAATTTTCGTCTTCTCTTCTTCAGAGGCGGCGTATTGCTCATCCATTGCATTCCCTCCTACAACGATAATGGCGTGTGCGAGACGCTTTAACTTACTTTCATTTAAATAATAATAAATCGTATTTTTATCGCGACGCTGATAGACAACATCAATGTCCTTAAGCTTCTTCAAATGGTGTGAGATTGTTGGTGCTTTTAAGCCTAACTTCCCAGCAATAGCTTGACCGTGAAGGGGGCCTGAACGCAACAAGCTAATGATACGTATTCGCGTTTTGTCTCCGACGGTTTTATGAAAGTTAACGATTTTATCAAGTTGCATTATTCCACCCCTATCTAATTAGATTATAATCTAATTAGATAATCATTTAAATAGTTAATAAAAAAACTCTGAAATTTTATTCAGAGTACTAGCTTCTCTCGTATTTATTGATGATAGATTGAAGATCACTGATCGCATCGATGAGCGTAACATTCGATTGCTCATTGGTTACGCGAATGCCGTAACCTCGAATCCCAAGCTTTGTTGCCAAATCAACATCCACCCTTGAATCACCTACGATGAATGAATGGTTCAAACGGATATCCGGATAGTTCGTTATCGCCTGTTCAATCATTCCGACGTTAGGCTTTATACACCTACAGTCTTCATCCCTTCTATGGGGACAATAAAAGACTTCTTGAATCGAAATGTTATGCTCTTTCAAAACACGAAGCATTCTGTTGTTCACTACATCATATTGTTCATATGAAATGTATCCTTCATTAATCAAATACTGATTCGTGATGATGATAATCTTATATCCTTGCTTTTGTATATGACGCAACGTCTCAATAGCTCCATCAATAAATACAGGCTTATACACATTTGTCCATTCATGGTCCTCATAATCTTCAATAATCGTACCATCGCGATCAAAGAATGCTACGTTCATAGAAATCAACTCCGTTGATGGATATGTTATAATAATCACTTAAATTAGGAGGGGTAAATTGACGTTGTTTAAGTACCGACCTGTACGCCTCATCTTTTTATTTTTTGCATCTTACGGGTCATTAGTTTTATTTCAATCACTATTTGGTGAAATTCGTTGGCTTAATAACCTTGGGTTATCCTTAACTTTGACTGCGTTTTATATACTGATCGAATACCACGACCAAATTTTTAAAAAGTACGCTGCACAAAAACAAGCAGAGAGAAACGAAGACTACTAATTAACAAGCTTCTTCAGCCCCAATAATACATAAGAGCGGGCAACTCGCATGCCCGCTCTCCAACGATCGTTACATTTTTTGCCTTTGACTAATTAAATACGAGAACAAGAAACCAATGATTAGAAGCAGCACACTCGCAATCACCTGACCGATTGTCTCTGGTATACCAATGAAAAGCACGATAATTGATCCCGCTAAAAGCCCAACAATTCCTGCATACGTGCCTTGTCGGTAGTGCTGCAACAAAAACCGTACAAGCTTCCCAGTAATGAGCACACCAATAACAACACCCATTCCAACCGTGGCGATCACATCAATTTGCAAGGCAGTAATCGCATTTGTGGCCGTATAATACGCACCAAGAATCATGAGAATTAACGCGCCACTGATCCCGGGCAACACGAGCGCAATACTTGCAAGCCACCCAGAAAAGAACAGGAACAAATAATCCGTAAACACTAGATCGGTCATAATCGTCTTTTCTGGTGCAAACACCACGTTCAACATAACGAGGAGGATAAAGAACAACACCATCAGTGCGTAATGCTTTCCTTGATAAGGAATATTTTTAGCGTTTCCAAAATGGCGCATTCCACTAAACCAGATAAACGGAAGCATTCCAATAACAAGGCCGATAAATAAGAAGTGCGTCGGGACTGGATAGTTATCTAAAAAGAACTGAACCAGTTGAATTGACAATAGAAAACCAATGACAATTCCGATTCCGACAGGAATTAAGTACAATACAGCTCGCCTAAAATGCTTTGACGTAAGGTCACTAATTGACCCAATAATATTTTCATAAATGCCTACTAACATCGCAATGGTACTACTACTTACGCCTGGTACCGTTTCGACCATCCCCATTGCAATGCCTTTCCAAATGTTTTTCCAGTTCATCCAATTCTCCTTCATGATTGTCCGAGACTTAATGCCAAAGAGAACCTTACGTATGTAAGAGTTTTGACATGACATATTCATTGTAAAACACATCATCGATGCGTAGCGACTTTCTTTTTTCACCTTCAATTGTAAATCCACACTTTTTATAAAGCCGTATTGCCCGTTCATTCACTGTTACGACGCTTAACTCCATTCGAACGACACCACGTTGTTTCGCCCAACTGTCCATGTAGTCAAACAACTTCTGCCCGATACCTTGCCCTCTGTACGACTGCAGCACCCCTATGACAAGTCGGAGGGAATGATTAATTCGATGTACTTCTCCCCCAATAGCAATCACGTATCCGATAAGCTTAGTTTCATATTCTGCAAGCACAATCGTCGAATGGCCGTTAGCAATAAAGTGTTGAATCATTGATTCTTGCTGTTCAATCGTAAGGTTTCGTTCTCCTGGTTCCATGAGCATAAACGATGCTTCTGATTCAACCGTTGAGATGAGAGTACGTAAACGCTCAGCATCCTCACGTTGAACTTCTCTTATGTGCATACGCCTTCTCCTCCGTTCAAGTAGCCCTCCCTATTTAAAAAACAACATGACCTTTCTAGTAAACTTTCTTATCTTATTATACGTCACCTTACTCTATTCGTTTCACCTGTTCCCAAACTCTTTACAATTCCTTCCTGTTAAAAGACACGTTAACATAGGCTCTAAACCTTTCGTTAACGTGTCTTTATCACTCATCGATTTCGATCGTTCGTGCGGTTCGCTTCGCCGTTTCCTCATCAAACAACCTTTCGACGACATGCAATGACATTTGAATGCCTGCAGAGATCCCGGCAGAAGTTATGACTTGCCCCGCATCGACATACTTTACTCCACGAATGACTTCAACATCTTCAAAGGTATGCTCTAGCATCGATAAGGCTACCCGGTTCGTCGTCGCTTGCTTACCTGACAATAAGCCTGCTTGCCCGAGGAAAAAGGCTCCTGTACACACTGAAGCGACGAGCTGTTCACGATGAACGTTAATCCAATTAATTATCTTTTTATTCTGCTGCACAAGTTGCATCGCTTTAAGGGGACCACCTGGTACAATAATAATGTCAAAAGCAGGATGATTATTAAAACAATAATCAGGTGTTACACGTAAGCCATTGTGTGCAGTTACCGTTTGACCGTCTTCTGATACCGTACTAACGCGGAAAGGCTTAGAATCTAATTGATTCGTAAATAACTTGTTCACATCGCTTTCTTTAAAGACCGTTAAGTTAAACACTTCAAATGGCCCTGCGAAATCTAACACATCAACATAATCAAATAGCAAGATCCCAACCTCGTACGTTTTCTGCATCATTTCACCCCTTTGTTTCATAATACCCCATGACGGTATATAAAAATGACACAAAACTGTGAATTTTACTCGCGATCATCTTGAATACCTACCACACTTGGTCTAATTGAGGCGCATAAAACTCGAGTGCCTTTTTATAACGTAAAATCTCTGCATCGTTCGTCGTTTCAGTGATGCATTGCAGCAGTAGTTGCGTTGTAGATTCATAGTTTCCTAGATTGTATAACGTTAATGCATGAAATACCTTTAACGCATAGTCATTAGGAAACGACTCAATGCCTTTTCTTAACGTTTTATCAGATTCCTTATACATCCCAAGTGTACGATATGTACTTCCTAGCCCCAAGTATGCTCCTTGTAAGTCTTCGCTTGATAAGCCCTCTTGTATCGCTTTTTCATAATAGCCAACCGCTTCTCGCTCATTCCCTTGCGAATCACAATTGGATGCATAATGATAGTAAACGTCACCATGGCAATTCGTGTTACTTATAAGGTCATTAAGGATTACATTCGATTCCGCAAACTTTCCTTGCTTTTGCAGTTCTAGTGCTTCTTCTAGTTGCTTTTTGCTCATTGTTATCGCTCCTATGTTTCATATCGTAAAACACCATTCACCGTTTTTCATAATAGGAATCTTCTTATTGTCACTCAAGCCATAAACATCCATGATTTCATCACCAATCATCACAATCTTGATGGCACCACGACGCTACTGGATCTTTTTCGTACAATTTTAGAATGTCACCTAGAAGTTCATTTAAACGATGAAACGCCTGATCACTTTCTAGATCTGGAAAAATTGCATTTGCCCACGCAACTGTCGGCGCGTTAACGACGACCCATTTGTTTCGATTTTCCATTCCAACTTTGCGAATCGGTGCCATTGCTTTTGCTTTAACCTCTATGAGCTTGGCAGCTTTTTTTCGTAGCAAATTCGACTCTAGCTTTTCAAACGACGGTGCTGTTATTGAGATCGTGGAGTAACCAGCTTCTAGATCCGTCCACTCGGATTGTACGAGTGAATCAGGATAATGATGTATGTACGGACTACCTATGTAATGAGCCCGAGCAAGCTCAACTTCTGGATCACGCAAATCTAGCTTCACATACGATGCACCTGACAAATAAGCTTCTTTTGTTATTTCACGAACCAACGGCAAATGTTCAGGGTTGAAGTTCACTTTAATAAGATCACCAGACTGCACAGCAATTCCATTTTTAACAATAACCTTTGCATACGTTGATAATTGCATTGAACACCCCACATAAGAATATGGCTACCTTTCACTTTCGCTAGGCACTACTTAAATCCTTTTATTCCACAACAAAGGAAGCTCGGTACAACACCGAGCTTCCTTTGTTTGCGTTTAACGTATTCTCTGCACAGTCGTGACAGAAATTTCATCTTTTTGTTCTGCCTCGATATCATCAGTCTGATCAACACCGATCCAACCTTGCAGTGTGTCTCCTGTTTGTAGTTCTTCTATTGAAATAATCTCCTCATCTTCATCTAAGATAATTCCTGATTCAGGGTGAAGTTGAAGTATGATTTCTTCACTTGAAGTCTGAGATAACACTAGAAGATTAAGCGTCTGATCGTCATCACTCAATTGAATATCTACAATTGTACCATCTACTGTTGGTTCGTTTGTAGGTGCTGGGCTCCCGAATGCACCACAAGCAGATAGTAGCATTGCCGTACTTAGGAAGAATAGAATTGCTTTGCTTCGAATCGATCGTCACCCTCTTCGTATCTTTTCTATTCGTCTCTACCCGCCTAAGTGATCAATTAACCTTCTTCTTTCGAATACGCTGACAATGGTTGATACTGAAAATGATGAGTGACAATCTGTGGCACCTCGGACAAGTCCTCGATAACGACATCCGCAAACTGTAACTCTCCTTCTTGAGCAAAATCAAAACGGCAACCAATCGAAAGAAGATTATTGTCTTTAGCCGCTTGAATATCCGACATCCGATCACCAATCATGATCGCTTGTGTTACGAAATGCTCTTTGAGAATGGTTTTTACTAAGTCACTTTTACTCAAGGATTCAATTTGTTCAATGCTATATGTACCTGCAACAAAACGATCCAATGCAAAATGGGAAACGATTGATTCTAAGTACTTCTTCAAACCATTACTTGCAACGAATATCTGAATATCATTTGCCTTTAGTTTTTCAAGTACGTCTAACGCATTTGGATACAATGCGCCTAAACCCTCTCCAATATTACGGATAAGTCGTTCTAAAAAATACTGATCACTATACATTCTTGTTGCTCCAGAGCAGTCAGGAAGCAGTGTTTCCCATACTTTAGGTAGAGGAACCCCCATTATATCCCGGTACAATTGAAGTGGGGTTTCACCTTCCCATTCACCTTGTAGACGTAACTGTTCGAACGTATCTTCTAATGATGTTTCTAAAATTCGATCTGTTTGAAATAAGGTTCCATCCATATCAAAAATAACTGCTTTCATTCTCACACATCCCATAAGATCAATTCTTCATTTTCTTAATTGTAAAGACTCATACTTCCCGTACAATTACATTTTCATTAGTATTGTGATGATTACAACTTCTTTGTAGTATGCTACTACTAGGAGGTGATCATCATCAAACGACTCCCAGAGTTTCTTTTGCTTGGCGTAGGGCTTACGTTGCAACTGTTTGTCACTGCGGTTCTACTTATCAGCTTATCGTTTGCAACGGTTTCAGCACAACTCCCATTGCCGGGTGTCGGCACACAAGCATTCGCCTGGTTCGTATTCGCCGTTCATTTCATCGGACTCATACTCGTAATTATTACTACATTGCACATTAAGAAATCGACGCGTAAAGCAGGACTGCGCTTGTTAATCATTGGCGCTACCATGCTCATTGTGACACTTGGGCAACGCTCATTCAATCGGTGTTGTTTATTGTTGCTGGCGTATTATTTATGGTGCGACTTCAAGATCGGGCACCAACAACTGCTGCAGGATCAGCCTAAATTTCCCTTCAACCAAACATACTTAAAACGCTCATGAGAATGCTCATGAGCGTTTTAACGTCCGTCACTCTTTAATGCTTGCATTCCAAACGACTGGGGCTTCAAACAATTCAAAGCCTTCAACATCCTCATGGACAGCGACAAATGAATCGTAATGCCCGAGTACAGTCGAAGAGCCGATTTCATATAAGTACTGCTGCACGTTCGCCCACTCCTCAGCTGCTTCCTCTTGTGATGCTGCTTCGCGAACAGCCATTAACCCTGACCTTACTTGTTCATCATCAAGACCCGCCCATTCTGGTGTAACAGCTAAAAGCTGTGGTGGCGTTAATTGGTAACCCGTGCTCGCCAAAAACAAATCCCAGCGACTACGATCATCCTTCGTTTCTAAAAACGTCGCAAAATCAAATGTATCTACGGAAACATTCATACCGATGTTGCGCAATTGCTCTTGAATAACGAGAGAACCATTATACATTTCATTGTAGTCAGGTGTTGTAAGAATCGTAATTTCTTCACCATCATAATCCGTTTCTTTTAGGAGTTGCATCGCTAAATCAGGATCCGCTTGGTTGTAATAGTCGGCCCCAGCATCGGTCGCCCACTGCTCCTGATTTTCATTTAAATACCCAGGATCAAGAGAGAACAATTCGGGCAGCGGATAACTTGCAAGCATAATTTCCTCGTTATCGAGTGCCGCAAGTACGACATGTCGAAGCTCTTCATCTGATAAAACACCTTCGTTCGTATTGAAAAACGCCGTTAACGTCCCCCCAGGAACCGATTCAATCTCAATGCTTTCATCTTCTTCAAGTAAATCGTAGTTTTCTAACGGAATACTGTCGGCAATGTCATAAAGGCCAGTCTGCAAGCCCGATATTCTCGTGAAATGATCCGACACGAAGTGATATGTTAACGCCTCTGTTGGCGCATTAATTTCTCCTGTAAAACCACTTGGCTCCCCTTCTAAAGACTGAAAATCATCATTTCGAACGAGACGGATGTACTGATCTTGTTGCCAATCATCGAATTGATACGGTCCTGTGCCTACGTATTCTTCGAAGCCATCTGCAGATGCGGATTCAACAATCTCTTTTGGCATAATCGATGGGAATTGTGCTTGTGAAGCTAACAGAATAAGAACGTCTGACGTGGCTTGCTCGACTGTTAATTCCACAGTATAACGATCTACTTCAGTGAACGTCGCACCGTCTAACAATTCTTTCGCTCTGGAGGAAACTGTTAACCAGCGATTCATCGATGCGACCACATCTTCTGCTGTCATTTCCTCCCCATTGTGAAATTGAATACCTTTACGAAGCGCAATCGTATACGTTTTACCATCATCACTTAACTCATAAGACTCCGCTAATATCGGTTGCGGCTCATAGTTCCCATCTAATTGAAACAGCTGTTGATAAATGTTTCCTGCAATATCGAGCGCAACCGCAGAAACCGTCTGCGCAGTATCAAGCGTAGGCGGTTGAGCCGTTTGGGCAATGTTCAATTCATCTCGAACGCTTTGCTCTTGCTCTACCTCACTGCTCTCGCTTTCACTTGCACTTTCCTCAACTGCACTAGGTGAACTACAAGCAACAAGCGCCCCTAAAACGACCGCTGTTCCAAAAGTTGTTATGCCCCGTCTTTTCATTCAATCTCCTCTAATCTATATGTATTCTTACCTATTTAGTAGGCTTAATACGTTCAGTCTAGACAGAAAAGTGAAATAAGTCAATGAGCAACGAACATCTAGAAGGGAGTTGTCCATGAAAGAACAACTCCCGCGTATGCAACTATTAATAATAAAGTACTTCTACTTTATTACACGTTAAACAGCGTCTCATCAACTCATCTCCACTAAAATGATGCGAACACTGCTGTTGAATGTGTTCAAGCGTTGCTTCAAGTTGTTCTACTTCGACTTTCTTCTCTTCAATGAGGTGCTCGATTTGCTTCACTCTACCATCCATCGATTTCCCTCCTGATTATCGGTACAACTTCGCACCCGCATCAACAAACTCATTTGCCTTTTCTTTTAAGCCGGTCTGAATCTCTTCTGACTGTGACGTGGTAAGCTTGCGAATATCATGAGAAATTCGCATACTACAAAATTTCGGACCACACATTGAACAAAAGTGAGCTGTCTTTGCTCCTTCAGCTGGTAACGTTTCATCATGATAAGCCATCGCCCGATCTGGATCTAACGAAAGGTGAAATTGATCGCGCCAGCGGAATTCAAACCGCGCTCTCGATAAGGCATCATCTCGTTTTCTAGCTCCCGGATGACCTTTAGCAAGGTCTGCGGCATGTGCGGCGATTTTATACGTAATGACCCCTTCTCGAACGTCGTCACGATTTGGTAGCCTAAATGCTCTTTAGGCGTCACATAGCAAAGCATCGCTGTACCATACCACCCAATCATCGCTGCGCCAATCGCAGATGTAATGTGATCGTAGCCTGGAGCAACGTCTGTCGTTAACGGCCCTAACGTGTAAAACGGGGCTTCGTCACACACTTCTAACTGCTTATCCATATTTTCTTTAATGAGATGCATCGGCACGTGCCCAGGCCCTTCGACCATAACTTGTACATCGTATTGCCACGCTCGCTTCGTTAATTCACCTAATGTCTCAAGTTCAGCGAACTGCGCTTCGTCATTCGCGTCCGCAATCGATCCTGGACGCAAGCCATCACCGAGCGAAATGCAAATGTCGTAGGCGCGTAAGATCTCGCAAATCTCATCAAAGTGCGTATACAGAAAACTTTCTTCATGATGAGCAAGGCACCATTGAGCCATAATCGATCCACCTCTAGAAACAATGCCCGTTAATCGATTCGCCGTTAACGGAACATATCGCAATAAAACACCCGCATGAATCGTAAAATAATCTACACCTTGCTCCGCTTGCTCAATGAGTGTATCCCGATAAACGTCCCAAGTCAGATCTTGAGCGACACCGTTTACTTTCTCCAGTGCCTGATAAATCGGAACCGTCCCAACTGGAACAACGGAGTTACGAATAATCCACTCCCGCGTTCGATGAATGTTCTTTCCGGTTGAAAGGTCCATAATGTTATCTGCACCAAAACGGGTTGCCCACGTCATCTTCTCTACTTCATGTTCAATCGAAGACGAAACAGCCGAGTTACCAATGTTCGCATTGATTTTGACGTGAAAGTTTCGACCGATAATCATCGGCTCACTTTCCACATGATTAATGTTCAACGGAATAATCGCCCGCCCCTTGGCAACTTCTTCTCGAACAAACTCCGGTTCCATCTGTTCACGAATGGCAATGAACTCCATCTCAGGCGTGATCATGCCTTTTTTGGCATAATGAAGTTGGGTCACACATTGACCTGGTAGCGCTTTACGAACGGTATGTTGGAATTCTACTTGTTGTTGATCATACGTCGATGATTCACTACGAGCTCCATTGTCTTCAGGCTTTATTCGGCGTCCCTCATACTCTTGTGTATCCTTTCTTTCTACGATCCAATTTTCCCGAATAGCTGGCAGCCCTTCTGTTAACTGAATATGAGCGTTTTCGTCCGTATATGGTCCACTCGTATCGTAGACGAGAAGCGGTTCATTGTGCGTTTCCCTGCCGTCTTCATGAATGGTTGGACTTAACGAAATTTGTCTCATCGGCACTTGAATGTCAGGACGGGAACCTTGAATATACACCTTCTTACTACCTTCAAACTAGTCAACATTTCAATGTTTTCTTGTTGCACACTTTTTGTCATTTAAGCCTCTCCTTCAAACTAATTCCTAAAGGACGAGATCAAGAGCATACAAAAAACCAGATCGCAATAAATCGACCTGGTTTATCCATACAAGAAGTAATGACTCATAGATAACTTCCCTACGCTGGCATGATCCAGATCAGGTCCGAAGAGTCAAGAAGCTTCATTGCGCTTCCCTCTCAGCCCAGCTCATTGGGCTCCCCTAGTTAAGGTTATTTAATTCTGGCACAAGTATAGAATGGATTGAATAATAAGTCAAATCAGAATTTATCTGAGGAGGTGCAACTTCTTATTGATTATTGCGGATCAGGTGTGAATAGTTGCTGGAACTTCCGTTCATCAACATCTTCGTTTTCCAATTCAATAATCATAAAGCTCCATTGATCTTCCGTTGGTTGTTGAACGAAGAACGGAATTCCCTTGCCTACAACGTGGCTCCTAACTTCTAAGGCTTGACTCATCTTATCATTGTTAAAGCCAAAGTTATCAAACGTGTACACGTCTCCTGATTGCTCCACAACATGGATGGCAAATAATGCTGTTCTCGAAGGGGGCACATTAGTCGTACCTGGATTCCTCCGGATAAAAGGTTCAACAACGACATGATCCACTTCTTGCCAAGTTGCTTCTTGCCGCTCCGCGAATGATACGATCGACACGCCATCATGATCAATCACACGAACATGATCCCATGATATAAAAATCAACAGAGGCAACATCAGTAAGCTCGTAAAGAAGGGAATAAGCACACGTTTTTGTTTTATACCTTCACCAGACATAAGCGGAGCTACTGATATAATAAAGACGATAAACAGAATAACGATCAGCCACATGAATGAGTCATTCGCGTACAACATCATATAAAGCTCATCGCCTCGATTTAACGTATTTTCTTGAAGATCAAATAACCACATGAATCCGCCTATAGAGAAAGGTAAAAACAAGGCAAGATAAAAGAAAATCCGAGTATGATACCACAATCGTTGCTTAAGATTATGAAATCCATTTCGTACGCCAGTTCCTAAAAACCATACCGGAATTACAAACGTGAGTTGTATAAACAGATAGAATAAGATTTCACCTTCCTCAAACAAAGGATCGATCATTATGAAGGCCATCACCACGCAAACGCTTGTAAGCTAAAGCCAACAATGACACGCCAAGACCTAATCTTTGCTACTCCCTCACGCTTTTCAGTAGAAGTTTCACTCATCACTGATTCCCCCTCCATCGTTATTACCTACGTTTCGGAAAAGGAAAAAGTTTCTAGTGCATTAAAATTGAGAGAGAAATCATCCTAGACATACCAAGCCTTTAGAGGTTTTTGATAAAGTTTAATCAACCAGCTGAGGATTTCACCAATAAAATATACTGAGATAAATGTTCCGAAACCAATCGCCCCTTGCCCCTAACGATGTGCGACTATGCATGTCACTCCTTAATGAAATGGACGACATGAAGCAACGAGTTACCGAAAATGAGAACGGAGATGCCGGCACACATCGTGTCTCTTCGTCTTGTTCAAATTTTTTATTAGATTATATTAAACAGCATCGCAAACACTACCACCACTTGAAAGCTTATCATTAACAGAAAATATTAAGAGTGCTTTTCAAAATAAGCAAGTAGAACCAAACGTTATTATTGATGCAAAGATATTCAAATGGTCATCCAGCTAGTAAGCCAAGAAATGGGTGCCTCTGTTATTCCAGTCCAGTGCCTATCAATACCATATGACTCCATTACACTTAGACCGATTAAGGATTTTGATGATGTGATGGGACCTTCCATTATTAAATTGAAAGACTCACATCAATCTGTCGCCGCACGACAATTTTGGCAACTGATAACCAAAACATCACAACAAAAAATCAGCAAGGGAATCACCCCTACGCTGATTTTTGTTTTCCAAAATAGAATACACCTAGTATCCAAAATAAAATCATTAAGACAGTTACACCAATGAACGACGGCATTAAACCGAACTGGATAATAAACGGCATCGCCGCTGCTGTTACGAGACCTCCACCGACCATCGGTTCAAAGAAGACCTGTTTATATCCAAACGCTTTCATTGCTGGTGTTTCTTGTTTCGGATCGACGATTTTCATAAGCATGATTCCAGTTGCCGCAACCCCCATCGATTGTCCATAATCACCAATACCACGCTCAAACAATGACTTGGAATCATACGAGGAGCAAGATACAGGAACAAGACGACGTTAATTACAATACCAGCAACCGCTAGAATAATGAACTCCCAAATGTTTGCCCCAATAACAGACAAGCTAAGTGTCGCTAATGCACTAAGAATTAAAAAGTCGAGTGCTGTGTTTTGAATGCGTAAAACCGTCTCGCGGTCAACCAACGACTTCTTATCAAAACGAGACATGAACACTTGCAAAATAATACCGCCGATCATTGCAAATGGAAACAACGGAACGTGGGCAATTAACTCTATACCTGATGCTGCGTACCAAGTGACTTGCTCAACCCATAGAAGCCCTTCCAAAATCCAATAACCGATAAAAATGGCGATCGCAACGAGACCTAAATGAAAAGCCAATGGCTCAATCGATACGCTTGAAGTCGTCTGCTTTCCAGAAGATTGACGGTTTTCAACGTCAATAATTCCTGATTGTTGTTCAAACGACAGCTCATCAGGGTGTGATAGCGTTGACAATTTCCCGCGACGAGCAGCAATGTTAAGCATGATGATTCCGATGATTACACCAGTCAAAAGACCAATAGTCGCAAGACCTAAAGCTAAATCATACCCTTCTTCAAACCCTAAGGAAACGAAACTTTCTTGCAAACCAGCAGCCGTACCATGTCCTCCGACAAAACTAATTTCAATCAAAGCACCTGCTGCAGGACTCATACCAAAAACAGGTACAAGAATTGTCATTGCAAGCAAAATACCCACTGCATATTGTGCCCACGTCATCACATAACCAAGTGAAATTTGTGGTCCACCGACTCTCCAAATTTCAGATAGTTTTGGAAGTACAAAGCCAATGAATAACGTTGCAAACACGACATTAATTAATAAACCCGGAAGTTGAGACCAAACGTCCATCATTTCTTCCGTAAATAACCCATAAGAAGTTGAACCCTCTGAGGAGAAAAATCTTCCTAATACCTCTGGTCCTAAGAACAGAGCTAAAAAACCACCAATTAACGAACTTGGCAAGAAAAGTCTTTGCAGCAATGGCGATTTGACGCGAATCCACTTACCAAGCATTAAAACCATGCTAAGCACTACGAGCGCAAAGCCGATAACCTGTAATGACATAACATCCAATCCTTCACTAACCGAGTTTCATATGTAGCTACGTTTAACCAAATACTAAATAATATTTTTATATAATATTATATGGGACAACGCCCTATATTCTATGTGATAAATTATAGAAAAGCAATGCAAAAAATAATTTATCAACTTATAATAAAAGTTTTCAAACAAAGTTTTAGAATGACAATTTTCTGCAAAACAAGTTGTTATTTTGTTCCCTCTTTTTAGAATTTAAATGATCACCTACTATAGAATTTTTCCGCTTCAGACGATCGTACTATCCTTTTTAAGGTCTATAGTGGGATACTTAATTCACAAGGTTCTTTAGCTTTATATCGCATAGTTCTCTGCTCTTGTTCCGCGCTCGCCCTCTCTTGCTACGCGCTCCTTGACCTAAAAAAGCGAAACGGCTCTAGAGCCGTTTCGCTTTTTTAGTCTCATATTGATCTATCATTTTCATAGCTTGATCGTAGACAGGATAGTCGACCATTTTTCCATCGACTTGGATTGATGCTATCCCTTGTTGTTGAGCGTCTTCGAAGGCTTTCTTAATCGTTTTAGCTGTTGTGTATTCTTCACTCGTTACTGAATAAATACTATGAAGGTGTTCAATTTGATTCGGGTGAATTAATAGTTTCCCTCGAAAGCCGAGCGCTTTATGAACGGTGCTTTCTTTTCGGAAGCCATCTGAATCTTTGAAATCCGTATAAACAGAGTCGATCGGTGACTCTAGTCCTGCGGCTCTCGATGCAAGGACGACTTGTGATCTGGCATGAAGTAATGAAGTCCCATCTTCTGTTTTCTCAATGCTCAAATCTAGACAATAGTCTTCCGCACCAAACGCTAATTGACGAATGCTTGGAGAGGCCTTTGCAATTTCCATCACATTCCACATACCTTCAGCACTTTCGATAATTGGTACGATCTCGTTGCATCTCGATGTTTGCGCCTCAATCGTTTGAATGTCTTTTGCACTCGTTACTTTTGGAACCATTAACGAATAGCTGATAAGCTCTTCAACTGCTCGTAAATCGTCTTGCCAATACTCCGTTTCTAAATCGTTAATTCGAATAAACAGATGTTGTGGTGATTGTTGTTGCAACGCGTAAATGAGCATCGCTCTAGCATCAGCCTTACTCTCTTTTGCTACCGCATCTTCTAAGTCAAAAATCACTGCATCGGCGTCTGACTCAATGCCTTTTGTGATTAATTTCTCTGAACTCGCCGGAACGAACAACCAAGAAAGTGGTCGAATCATTGTTGTTTCAACACTTTATTCAAAAGTTCGTGCTTTTCTTTTGGCGCGTAATCTTTCTTGTAAACCATCATTGTGCGAAGGAAATGAATGACAATTTTGCCGTCTTGATTATAGCATACGTCTTAATTCGAACGATACCTACGTTATCTCGAGACTTTGATTCTCGCTTCTCTAGTATTTCACTATAGGAATGAATCGTATCGCCTTCAAAAACCGGATTAGGAAGTTTCACCTCATCCCAACCTAAGTTTGCCATGACGTTTTGGGAAACGTCTGACACTGATTGACCTGTGACAAGCGCAATCGTAAATGCCGAATTGACTAACACTCGGTCGAAATCCGTTTGCTCTGCGTAAACTCTATCAAAGTGGATGGGATTTGTATTTTGTGTGAGTAATGTGAACCATTGATTATCTGTTTCTGTTACGGTTTTGCCTAGCGGGTGAGGGTAAACATCTCCGATTTCAAAATCCTCATAGAACCTTCCATTCCACCCTTGCTTGATTTCATTAACTGTCACATTCAACACCCTTCCTATTTATTATTCACAAACGTTGCAGTAGTATAAAAATAACGAATGTTTATACATCATTGGAGTGAACGCTATGGATATGTCTCAACTAAAAAACTTCATTATTACCGCTGAACAAGGCAGCATGACAAAAGCTGCTGATCTGCTAATGCTCTCACAACCTGCATTGAGCCGTTCGATCACATCACTAGAGACAGAATTAGGTGTTCCATTGTTCGACCGTAGAAACCGAAAGATTGTTCTTAATCGTTTCGGCAAGACATTTCTTACTGAAGCAAAACAAATTCTTCAGCGCTGGGATCACACACGAACGTCAATCTCAAACATGGTCGATCCTGAATCTGGGAGCGTATCGATTGCATTTGTCCACAGTTTGGGAATTGCGTACGTTCCTAAATTGCTAAAGACGGTAAAAGAACACGAACCGAAATTTTCTCTTTCCTTACAAGAAGTGAACGCCAATGCCATTATCAAAAGTTTATTAACGAATGATATCGATTTTGGCTTTGCCACACAGTTCCAAACATTCGCCGAGCTAGAATACCAACAACTGTTCAAAGACAATCTCGTACTCGTCGTTTCCATTAATCATACGTTTGCCAAAAGAGATCAAGCCGTTACTCTTGATGAATTAACCAAGGAACCGCTCATTCAATACAGTCCCGGAACCGAGCTTAAGAAATTACTCGACGCAGCTTTCGCGGACAAAAACAAGTCGATGAACATCGCCTACGAAGGACTCGAGATTAACAGCATTATCGGAATGGTCAAAGCCAACTTAGGTGTAGCGTTTATGGCTGAGTCGATTGTCGATTCCTTATCAATGACCGGTCTTCAGAAAGTTGCTGTTGAGAACTTCAAAGTGGAACGCCCGATCTACTTCATCCACAAAAAACAAGGCTTTCTTTCCAATGCCGCGACTCACTTCAAGCAGATGGTGTTGGACTTCCACCACCTACACTCCGTTAATACGAACGAGGCATTTTTAAGACATGTTGTCCGAGGTATGAAAGAATCATGTTGTTATTCACCGGGGCGACTTGATACATTCTCGTTTCACGGAACTTCCGCTCTACATCGTACTCATCAACAAAACCGTTGCCGCCGAATGTGTTAATACACGCATTTGCGGCTTCCCAACTCGATTCACTAGCCAAATACTTCGCCATGTTCGCTTCTTCCCCGCACTTCTCGTTTTGGTCAAACTTCGTTGCGGCTCTGTCTCGAATGGCTTCTGCTGCCTTAACATTGGCATATGCCTTTGCAATTGGAAATTGAATGCCTTGGTTAGAACCAATTTTCCGATTGAATACCTCACGTTCGTTTGCATAATTCGTCGCTTGATCAATAAAGAAATACCCATCGCCAATCGCTTCAGAAGCAAGCAAAATTCGTTCTGCATTCATCCCATCAAGTACGTACTTAAAACCTTTTCCTTCTTCTCCGATTAGCGCCTTTTTTGGAATGTGCATGTCTTTGTACCAGATTTTATTCGTCGCGTAATTGAACATCGTTCGTACCGGCTCAATCGCAAGGGAATCTGGTTGATTTGCTCGTATTTCCCTAAGATCGATAAGAAATAAGCTAATGCCATCTGTTTTCTTTTCTACTTGTTCAAGTGGAGTTGTTCGTGCGAGTAGCATTAATAAATCCGACTGCTCAATGCGACTCGTCCAGTTCTTATGTCCATTCACAATGTAACCATCGCTCGTCTTCACAGCTTCCGTTTCAATAGCCGATGTGTTCGAACCCGCTTGAGGTTCTGTAATGGAAAACGACTGAAAACGAATGTCGCCTTTTGCAATGCCTGGTAAGTATTCTTTTTTCTGCGCTTCACTTCCATGCTTTAAAAGCGCACCCATCGTGTACATCTGAGCGTGACAACCAGCTGCATGTCCGCCGCTTCGATGAATTTCCTCAAGAACAACGTTAGCTTCGGTAATGCCATACCCTTTTCCACCGTACTCTTCTGGGATTAATACCGATAAATATCCTTTCTCCGTTAACGTGTTCACAAACTCATACGGATACTCGCGGATTAGATCTAAATCTCTCCAATATTTATTTGGAAACTCACGAAGCAACGCACGAACTTCGCTTCGTAGTGTCTCAACATCCACCTCATCATGTTTGACTACCATGCGACACCCTCCTTTTGTTTCTTATATTGTAATCGTTTTAAATGTCAGAAAACAATCGCAACTGTGCATAGAATGCATAACAAAAACGCATCGATGCAAATTCTGAATCTAACTTATGCAAGATTGCGATTGTTCTTCATAAGAGGGATCGATAGACTATGACTAACTTAAATGAAGGAGGCGTAGCGTATGCAACCACTAAAAGGCATTACTGTCGTATCAATCGAACAAGCAGTCGCCGCCCCATTTGCAAGCCGCCAACTAGCGGACCTAGGTGCTCGCGTCATAAAAATCGAACGTCCTGAAGGTGACTTTGCTCGAGGTTACGATGATACCGTGAATGGTATGTCGAGTTTTTTCACTTGGCTTAATCGTTCTAAAGAATCCGTCGTCCTTGATCTAAAGGATAAAGAAAATAAAGAACTACTAGATTCGATCTTGAGTCAGGCCGATGTTTTCCTACACAACTTAGCGCCTGGGGCAATCGACCGACTCGGGTTTAGTAGTAAGCCACTTCGTGAACAGTATCCGAACTTAATTACTTGCAGCATTTCTGGATACGGGGAAACCGGTTCTTACACGAATAAAAAAGCGTATGATTTACTCATCCAATGTGAAACAGGTGCTGTTTCTGTTACCGGGACCGAAGACACCCCTTCGAAAACGGGCATTTCCATCGCTGATATCGCTGCTGGGATGTACGCTTTTAGCGGCATTCTTTCAGCTATTATCGCAAGGGGCCAAACCGGGAAAGGGACTCACTTAGACATTTCAATGCTTGAGGCACTCGGGGAATGGATGGGATTTCCAATGTACTATGAAGGGATTGGTGATAAGAAGTTGAACCGTACCGGTGCAGCGCACGCATCCATCTATCCATACGGCCCTTTTGAAACGTCAGATAAGACGATTTTCATTGGCGTACAGAACAATCGAGAATGGGCAATGTTCTGTGAAAAAATCCTTGAGGACAAGACGCTAGCGACCGATGCTCGCTTTGCGGATAATGCGCGCCGCCTCGCCAACAAAGAACGTTTAGGAGCAATCATTCAAGAGAAGCTGCAAAACCTTCTTTCAGCAGATGTGATCGAACGGCTCGATTCAGCTTCTATTGCCAATGCCAACCTTAACGATATGACTGCATTTCGAAATCATCCTCAATTAAAAGAACGTTCACGATGGACGAAAGTTGGCAGCCCCGTTGGTTTTGTTGACGCGCTGCTTCCACCGATCAACAGTGAAGACTTTGATATTGTTATGCAACCAATCCCAGAGATCGGCGAGCATACCGAGCTTGTGAGAGAAGAATTCCAACAAAAACGAAGAGAACAATCGTTGTGATACTCCCCCTCTTACTTAGATGGGTGGAATGCCAGGAATGATGTAATTCGAAATCAAAAAAAGCTGTTGAGAGTCAACAGCATGCTAATTAATCCTATGCAAATATGTAGCAAAAACGAGCAGGGCGACAGACATTCCTGTCGTCCAGTTCATAAACGGAACATGGAACAGTGTCGTATAAATAAGATTCAAGCCGATGATGACGACACTACAAAGAATGAGAAATGGTACAACAAACCGTTCAAACTGAATTGACCTTCCGAATAATTGAATCATATGATTCCCCCTATTGATCAAACCAATCGTCTTCTTAAAAACTGGCGTATCGATCGCATTCGATCCATAACCCAAGTTGCTACTAAGCCAAGAAGAACAGGCAATAGCGAACGAGCCGCTTGCAACACCTCTTCATAGTTGCTTCCTATGAGGAATGAATGACGAGTGACGTTCTGATCTATAATTGACAAACCCACATAACAAATCCCTGCAAATAGTAACAGTTGGAAAGGCATCACTTAAACTACTCCTCTCATCTAGTATACGTTCATTTCTAATTCACATCACCCAAATAGATAACCGCTTCATCTGTTTGTAAGACTTGGGCTACAAGTGCTTTTGGATATAACCGAATCGATGGTAGTTGGTCTTTATGAATCCACTCCATCCCGACCTGGTGTGAGTCTGGATTGCTTGGCTTCACTTCGTCGCCAATGATCGAGCACGCAAAATAAAACTCAATTTGATGCACATCCCCATCGAAAGACGCGAATTCATGATGTTTTCCAATGTACTCCCTAAGGTGAAGTAACTCTCGTACGTCAACTTTCTTCCCGACTTCTTCTCTACATTCGCGAATGAGCGTTTGTTGGAGTGTTTCACCGTGCTCTTGACCGCCTCCTGGAAACAAATAGAAGTAACCGTCACGATCCTCGTTCTTCGTTAATAATACACAATTGTCGTCAATGATGATGGCTTTTGCTGAGTTACGGATCATGATTATCTCCCTCTTGCACTTCAATGAATGATTAATACTGCTTTAACGCATCTGATTTCCCTTGAATGAGATCCGTAAATGCTTGATAAATGTTCGGAGGGTACTCGGCAATACGGTGAACAAGGTAAAGGTACCATTCACTTCCATAGGTAAGGTAAATTCTTACAGAAGCTCCGTCTGCTTTTAGGCTTTCGCTTAATTCAGGACGAACCCCATATAGAAATTCTGCCTCAATCCATTCATAGCTGAAATACTCTTTTTCTTGAATGTGACTAAGAATGTGTTCATCATGCGTAGCGATCGATACAGCCTTTCTTTCTTTCACACACATTCTAACCAATTCTACATAACGTTCATTTAGCTCATCAGAACGGGCAATATGAAGATCTTCAGGTTCTTCATACGCACCTTTTACAATCCGTACAGGTCCTTTAAACTGAAGTAATGTTTCTAGATCTGATTTCGAGCGATGCAAATGGGCTTGAATAGTTACACCGACGTTCGTGTAATCGAACGCAACGTTTTCGTATACAGCTAGTATATCATCGGTTTTCGAAGATTCTTCCATACTAATCATAAGATGAATGTCTTGTTTCTCGGCCGCTTGCGCTAATTCCCTCAAGTTCTCTTCTGCGAATTCAAGGTCAACGAGCAAACCGATATGAGACAAGTCAAAAGAAACTCTCGCTTCAAATTCGTTTTCGCGACACGCTACGATTAGCGCTAAAAATTCGTCTTTCGCTCGTATGGACTCTTCACGTGTCGTCGTGTTTTCACCAATAAATTCGAGGGAAATCCGATAACCTTTATCTAGTAGCTCCTCACCAATCGCCAACGCATCGGATTTCGTTTCCCCAGTTACAAATCGCTTTGCCGCTCGTTGTAACAACGGAAATAACAAATCAGAATGTTGAATATGCTCTTTCACTTCTAAGTTTCTTGCTACTGATTTCATAGATTTTGCGAATTCTAATTCTACGACACTCATCTCTCTCTTCATGTAGCTTACACTCCTATTCATCTAGCTGTTGATGTTCTCATCGTTTTTTTAGCGGTTGCCTTTTCCCGTACGTTGCCGTACGCCATAGCCACTCCATGGGTCCGTAATGAAATGCTTTTAGCCAGTAATAGCTCACCAGTATTTGAATTAGGAATACAACGACAACAACCGCCAATCCTAATCGTAGATTCAAAGAGCCAAACAACCCGAATCCTGCAAAGAATCCTACACCGATGATGGACTGCAACAAATAATTGGTTAGAGCCATTCTACCTACAAACTGAAATGGCTTTAGGATCTTCTGCCAACGACTGCTTTGCAATAACCATAATAATGAAGAAAAGTAGAATAATGAGTGACTAATCGCACTAAACATCATAAACATTTGGATATAGACATCACTTCGGGCGCCTAGGTCAAACATATCAAAGTAAAGTGAAAACATGACCCCACTGATGGTTAGACTCAGTATGAATGTGATTAGCCACAAACGCTTTATAAAGCTTTTCTTCTCTTCAAAATGGGAGACCAACTTCGATTTGCCAATAGAAAGACCAAGTAGAAACATAAACAATGCCGTCAACATTGAAAATGGAGTACTCTTTAGAACCGGAATGACTTCATGACTAAATCGATAAACAATCCAGTCGATATAGCTTGCGTTATGATAAACCGAAACGGCTTGTTCGACTTGTACAGCATTTGCATCCCTTGTTCCTTCAATCCCAGCTTCAAGTTTTTCCTGAGGTACGAACAGCGTTGCTACCACTAACAGAAACAATAGACTGGCAAATAAACAAATCCATACGATGATTGTCTTCAATTTTCTTCGATAAAATACTAACAACACAACCCCTGCCACCGCGTAACTATGCAAAATATCGCCATACCATATAAAAATTAGATGAAGTAAACCGATGAAAAATAAAATGAGCATCCGTCTTATGTATAACTTGCGATACATGTTGCCTTTTTCTTGTGCACGACTTAGAAAGATATACGACCCAAGCCCAAACAGAATGGCAAACAATGAAAAGAATTTATTTTGAATAAAAAGGTCAATGAATAGCTGAATCCACTGATCACTGCCTTCGCTCAATGGAGGGTCTGAAATAAACAAATGAGGAATTTGAAAAAGCGAAATGTTCGCGATGAAAATCCCAAGTAGTGCGATTCCCCGAATGATGTCAATGGAATGCCAGCGATCTTCGGGTGCAAGCGGAGACAATTCTGAAGTCGTTGCTATATCGATTACCTCCTATCGCCCAATTTTATCTGTTAATTCTAACATTGATTGTTTTCTATACGTAAAATCTTAATAATTTTGTCGCAAAAAAACCTGTAAAACGGAATTTCTTCCTTATTTTACAGGCGTTAGTGTTGAACATTCTCTTCTAAAAACCTAAAAAGCTGTTGATCGCTATGCACTTTCGCTTCTTCATTTGCTTCTTCTGTACCGCCCAATGCCATCCCACCAAGATTCACCGGTCCTCCGAATGTGTGACCTGCGTCTTCATAGATGACGGCTTCCGCGTTATCTCCGATTTCTGCTGCAATTATCTCAGCCGCTTCGTCTCCTTGCCACATCGCATCTTCACGCGCACCAAAGAGTAAGGCTTTCCCGTTAAACATCGACGTATCAATCCGAGCTTCTTCAGTATTATCCGAGTTCTTCACCGCAGATTCATACGTCTCTCGGTATGCAATAGGTTTAGCAACAAGCATATCGACCATCATTCGCATCGTCGGTCCAAAATCCGCTTGATTAAAACTAATGTATGGCAACTCTTCTCCATCATACGTCCATGATGAACCAGCAGCTTCGCTAAAGTCTAAGCCCATGTACGTATAGTGACTCGGTGTGTACAACACTAAATGATTTATTTCTTCATAATAATTCGTCAAATTAAGTCCGAGTTCAGCGCCTTTTGAATAACCGATGACTGTCATCGGCTCACCTTCCAAATCCGAATGAATTAAAAAATCACCAAAGAATTCTAATGGGACTCTGTTCAAGGTTGTCGCCTGATTCGGTGCACCGAAGAAAAACAAAGCATACGTTTCATACCCTTTTGATGCAATGTTTTCTGCTACTTCGAAATTACTACTCCCTTCAGATCCGCCGAATACGATAATCGGCTCAGCTGCGATTGGCTCATCCGGAATAAAATGAAACCCATTCGCCATCCCACTTTCAAAGTGCTCTACCACTCCACCAGCAAATGCATCTGGATAGGCTTCATAACGATGATATTCAGGCACTTCCTCATCACCCCAACCGTAATGCTCCGCATTGTAAAACCGCAATCCAAAAACTCCTACAACTACAATTGCAACAACAATGCCGAGCGATAATAGAATTCGTAAAAAGATCTTCATGCCAACACCCCCTCTTATGTACATTATGTAACACTAACTCGCTTCATCACTTGCCTTAATAGCATTTGAAGAACCTTTTTCTCCCACTTAAGAAGACACATTCATATACAAATGATAGTGGTTGGCACACCTTTCGTTGAACGGTGAATGGCAATGGATACAAGCATCCGTTTTTAGATACTCATAAATCGTATGTTCTTTTTTGCACACACCACACAACATCGCTCGTTGATCAAATTCTTCGCGATCCCACGTTTTGCGAGCGTGGTTTTCACAAGCATCATGACACTGATAACAAGGGTAGTATTTACCACAGCATTTAAATTTGATGGCCACAATGTCTTTACTTGTGTGATAGTGGATACATCGTGTTTGATCGTCGGTAATGTGTCCATATACGTTGACCATACGTCGTTCACTTCCTTTTATGAGAATTCTTGTAGACTTGTAAAGTATCTTCAATTTCACCGAGCCCTCTTATGACGTTTTTTGAATCGAGCAAGACAATGACCTTACTGGTAGAATTTCTCTTCTATCATATATACTCCTATTTTATTCATTACGTTTCGTTATTTAATGTTTTTAGTTGCTCTTCCAACACGTCGTCTGTTCGACTTTGATTTCGCAAGAACATATAAATGCCTACAATAATAAGAATACCACCGCTTAATTCCACGAGCGTTAGCATCTCTCCAAGAACAACAATCGCAAGTAACGAAGCCCCAATCGGTTCTCCGAGTGTACTCATGGAAACCGTTGTCGTACTTACATAATTAAGCAACATGTTGTAGATAATGTGTGCTCCAGTCGGAAAAATCGCCAGTAAAATGAAGATTAGCCAATCGTGGGTTGAATAGCCCGTCAAAGGCACACTGCTAATTACATTAAGAACAGCCATCGTTACGCCAGCAATAAAGAACACGATAAAGCTGTACACCCAATGATTAATTGTTTTTACATTGCGCTGACCAATAAGCAAATAGAAGACGACCGCGAATACAGACAGTAACGAAAGGGCGTTTCCTAACAATGCACCTTGCCCTAAGCCTACGTTACCACCACCAACAATGACGACCCCTATAAACGCAATGCTAAGGGTTAGTACAGTGCTTAATTTTATCTTCTCTTTGAAAAAGATTAGTCCCCCGATTAACGCAATCGCTGGTTGGAGAGCTAAGATGAGCGTTGAGCTTGCCACCGTCGTATGGTTCAACGATTCAAACCATAGGCAAAGTGAGCAGACAAAAAGAATCCCGCAAAAAATAGCGCAAGCCATTCTTTTCTTGTTATCCTAAAGATAGATTGATGATGTTTCATCAAAAATGGCAATAAAATGAGACATCCTAAAAACATTCGATACATGACCATAATCGTTGATGGCGCATCCGACAGTTTCACGAAAATGGCGGATAAGGAAATGCAGACAATCGTAATGACGAGTAATCCATTAATTGTGCTCGCTCTCATAAAACCCACCTCCAACGGGGACAGTCCCCCATCGCGTTAATACATTACCATGCCGGGGGACTGTCCCCGCGAGCTGGTAATCTTAATTGATATATTACATATCAATAATCCTAAAGTAAACAGGTGATTTCATGAACTTTAGCAATAAAAAAATTAACAGTCGTTCCATGCGTGATCACGCGTATCACATTATTAAAGATGCAATTATATCAGGAGATCTTGAGCCACAAAGAAAACTTAAAGATGCGGAACTTTCCGATGAACTTGGAATCAGTCGGACACCAGTCCGAGAAGCCATGCTGAAGTTAGAAGACGAAGGATTTATCGTGAGCAAACGAAACAGCTACACGATGGTGTCTCCAATCAACATAGAAGAAGCCAAAGACGTGTACCACATTGTCATCGCTCTTGAAAGTCTCGCCCTTTCAGATGCCATCCGTGCGAGTGCCGAGGAGGTCGCTAAATTAGAAGAAATAAACGACAACTATAAGCATGCCATCGAGAATAACGACGCAAAACAATGCTTACACTATGACATCCAGTTTCATCGCGCACTCGTTAACCTCTCTTCAAATCAAGAATTAATTAAAATGCTTGGTACGATTAAAGATAAGATCTTGCGCATTGAATCCTCTTACTTTCATGAGGCTTCATCTAAAGAACAATCGTTACATCAGCACTACGCAATCATTGATAGCATGAAGAATCAAGATTTACAACGAGGGAAGCAGTTATTAGAAGACAACTGGATGAACAGCTTGCAGCACATTCTAACGTTGAATGAAAATCAATAAAAAAAGAAAAGTAATCCTCATGTGCAACATAATGGCACATGAGGATTACTTTTTTGTTCGATTCATTGTTTACCTCTATAACGTTCTTTGCTTTTCTTCCAAACAACCTACTCTTACTTTCAACTTCCAAACACACCCATAATCCAAGGTGCAGAATACAGGATCATAAACATAACGCCATAATTGACCCCATTTCGGTGTAATAGACCAGCTACGAGTCCAATTAACAGCACTCCAAAAAGATTAACCCAGCCTGCATCCATAAATGCAAGCATGAGGACAAGTCCCATAAATAGTCCAATGAGGGCTTCATGAGGAACAAGCTTGAATACGAACGTACAGATTTGGTTTGCAAATTTCATCGCTATATAATAAGTAAAAATCATTGCAATTGCTGCTCCAATACAGGTTGCAACGATAATTTCACTCATAGTTAATTGATGGTGTATATTATTGTCTATATCAAAAACAGGTGGTGCATTAAAGAGGGCATTTCCAGGGCCGATTGCGACTGGTGATAACGGCAGTCCGATTGCAATTAAAGGAATTAATATCCCCGACATATACGTCGCACTCGTTAAACTATCCATTGTAGAAATCGCCCGAGACGCTCGCTTTACTGGATCTTTTATTCTCCTTGAGAGCAATTCCCCATAAAACACCGTCATCCCAACAGGAGAAAGAAAAAACGTCAAAGACCCTAATACGGAACCAAAAGAAGCAGAAATCGATTCTTTCCTTGTTAAAATTTTCAATGGATTAGGGAATCTTTCAGTTGTTACGACCTTTTTGAATTCAATTTCTTTATAACCATATCTCGGCATTGAATTTCTTGTGTTCTGATTTAATAATTCAAAGATGCTAAAAATGATCGGTCCAATTGTTATTCCCAAAAAGAACGAAATAAACACCGTTGTATCTTGAGCCACAATTCCTGTAGCCCAGTATAATTCTCTCAGCCCTTGGATTAGAAGGGCAAATGGAACGATAACAATAAGTGACAGCAGCTTATTCTTTGTTAATAATGCCAAAAAGACTGCTCCACTAAAAAATATAAGTCCTTCATAACTTACAATAGTATCGGCAAAAGGCATAATAAACATGGCTAGTCCGATACTAACCGGAATGGATACGATCGTTCCTATGACCGATCCCGATGCCATTTTTTTAATACTTAAATTTGATAAGCCATGTTGCTTTAAAACCATTGCTGGTTCTACCATTGGAGCTGCCATAACTCCTCCTGGAATACCCGCAACCGCTACCGGTATAGAATCGGTAAGTTTCTTTGCCGTTATGGCCGATATAAAAAAAGCTAAGATTGCATATGGGGACACACCCGCTAAGATTAAAGCTAACGTTACAGGCGCTAACACCGCCGTTTCATCTGTACCTGGAGCCACGCCTATAATTGTATAGAGAACGGCACCAAAAAGACCAGCAGCTACCATTTGCATGATTATAATTGGATCCATACAAAATGACCTCTATTCTTCATCAATTTCTTCAAGATGGCGTTTCGGCTTAATGACGATGCAAGCAATAACAAAGCCAACAAATGCACTGCCTAGACCGATCGCTAAGGGCAATGGTGGTTCATTAGGAGCAAGCATGTAACCACCTAGCGCAGGAACACTACACAGGAGGACCGCAATAACAAGATCCTTGATGTGGACATGATCTTCCCATATTTCTACTAGGTTTTTGCGTTGATTACTCATGTGCCTTCTCTCCTCTTATTGATTTCAAGTGGTGTTTAGCAACGTCCACTCTGTATTTCTCATCTTTTAATAAAAGAGAAGCAATCTTTGGAATTTCATCCCCTTTCGCTCCTGCCATGAGAGCAATGTTCTTCGCATGTAATTTCATATGGCCTTTTTGTATGCTTCAGTCGCTAATGCCTTTAACGCCGTTAAATTCTGTGCTAATCCAACACTAGCAATGACTTCTGATAGTTCTTTTGCAGAATGAATTTGCATGATTTCTAAATTTGATTTCGCTTTAGGATGAATTGCAGTTGCTCCGCCAATCGTTCCGACAGCGATTGGCACTTCAATACTTCCGACTAAATTGCCACTTGCATTCTTTTCCCATCTCGTTAATGGTGAGTAGTGCTGACTTTTACTAGCATATGCATGAGCCCTGCTTCAACAGCCCGCGTGTCATTTCCAGTCGCTAAAACAATTGGAATGATTCCATTCATAATTCCTTTGTTGTGAGTTGCTGCACGGTAAGGATCACGTTTTGCGATGTCACACGCTTGCACAATGCGATCAACAACGTCTGCACCTCCCAATTGCTCGTGTTGAACTTCACAATACACACGCACAATTCTACGATCTGCAAGGTTAGAAATAATCTTTAATCGAGCTTCGCCACTCGTTATTTCTTCAATTCTTGGAGCGATTTTTTCTGCCATCGTATTTGCAGCATTAGCCCCCATCGCATCTAATGTATCGACATGCAAATGAACAACGAGTGAAGATGGATCTTCTTGGGCACGTACCGTAATGTCATAGGCCCCTCCGCCTAGTTGTTGTAGTATTGGATCTTCCTGATTCGCTAGTCCGATTAGCTCATCCCGATGATGCAAGATTTTCACTTTAGCTGCGTAAGGATCCTGTACATGAACGATATGTATTTGAGAGAACATATAGCTCCCATCAACTTGTGCATGGAATCCTCCTAATGAACGAGCCAATTTAGCACCATGACTTGCTGCAGCAATGACTGAAGATTCCTCAGTTGCCATAGGAATTACCCGCTCTATATCGTTAATAACAAAGTTCACAGCCACTCCAAGCGGTATTTCCATAACCCCTATTGCATTTTCTACTAGTTGATCAGATAACTGGTCGTATTCGGAATTGCAGTAGAGAGACTTGGCTTCTTCATTCAACTGACTAAATGCAAAAACTGCTGCTTTACGATCCTCCATCGATTTTTCATGAAACTTAGTAAACGTGTGCTTCATGCTTAACACTCCTTCAGCTTTATCTTCCATTCCTATGTAATTGCAAAAAGCGTTCCAAAATTGAGAACGCTTTCAAAGGGTTTCTTTATATTTTTGTGTTTCGATTAGAAACACATTGCAAGTTTTTGTATGCAATCTATACAACTTCTACCGTGTACATTCTGTTAAGTTATAGTGTTTTAGCTTATGATAAAAGCTCTTTCTACTCATGTTTAGCAATGTCATTGCTTTCGTTCGATTGTTATTACTGAGTTGTAACGCTTCAACAATTGCGGCTTTTTCAATTTCATCCATTTTTAAATACAATTCAATATTTGATAACGCCGTTTGACCGTTTGTATGTAACGACGACTCAAGCATATAGCTTGGAAGATGGGACTTTGATATTCTTTCTCCATCGTTCGCCATAACAAATGCATATTCCAAAACATTGTGTAGTTCTCGTATATTGCCAGGCCAATTATAATTGATAAATAGTTGTTTAACCTCTGCAGAGAGCGTTAACTGTTTATGAGTTCGCTCACTATAATCATTGATTAGATCGTTCGTTAAATCTAGTAAATCTACTTTCCGCTTTCGAAGTGGAGGTAGATGTATGGGGATCACGTGCAATCGATAAAATAAGTCTTCACGAAATTGCTTACTTTTGACCCGTTCTATTAAATCGACATTCGTAGCAGCTATAATTCTCACATTTACTGGAATTGATTTGTCATCACCTATTCTCTGAATCTTTTGATCTTGTAGAACACGTAATAACTTCGCTTGCAATGAGAGTGGCATATCGCCTACTTCATCAAGGAATAGTGTTCCGCGATTTGCTAATTCGAATTTCCCTTTACGACCTTGACGCACAGCACCCGTGAAAGCTCCTTCTACGTAACCAAAAAACTCACTTTCAATAAGCGCCTCAGGTATACTTGCACAGTTCACTTTAATCAACGGGTGTTGATTTCTCGGGCTCAACTCATGCAAGAGATCTGCAGCCACTTCTTTCCCACTACCGCTTTCACCAGTAATTAAGACCGATGCATCTGATTGAGCCGCCCTCATCAATTTAAGATTCACTTCACGCTGTAAAGGCTCTTTTGAATCCATTTTCTGCAACAGAGAACTCGAGATTTGTTGCAGTTGACCACTTAAATAATGTGCGTAATCTTTCAGTTGATACAGTTCATCTTCAATTGCCCTCGTTGCAGTAGCATCTCTAAACACGGACATTGCACCAATTTTTTCACCCTCATCATTATAGACCGGCATTAGATTTGCTATAATTCTTACATTTGTCTGCTTAAAATTAAACGCTACATTAATCAGTTTTTTCTCAGAGTGCAGAACCTCTACGATTTTTGTATCTTTTTGGATGTCTTCTAGTTTCAGATCAATGATATTCTTCTGTTTAATTCCTAATATCTCGTAATAAGACTCATTTGCATAAATGACTCGAGAATAACAATCTATAATAATAACCCCGTCATGCATTTGATCCATAAAGGTTTTGTACACAATGTAACCTCCCTGGCATTTTAGTAAAGACAAACATTCAAGTAAAGATGATAATAAGTTTATCATATTGGCTACTCTCATTCGTCAGAAACCTCTATTGCTACGTTATTATGAAACTAAACCGTAATCACTGCTTTTTGGAAATGGCTTGGCAACACAAATCAGACACAGCAGGATGTACTGCTGTGTCTGATTTGTGTTAACTTCTAGACTTTTAACCGATGTACTCACTCTATGCAACCCTTTGAATCAATCATTCTGAATAATAATCGAACAGGTACTACCATTAACTGATTACCTTACTTCACTGTTGCACAGGTTGAAAGCTCGTACGGATAAAGTCAGGAACCGTTCCTGAGACAATTGTCACAGGATCAACGTACACATACACGATTTCAGCAGTTAACAGTGGCTCAACTTCACGATCTTTCGTAATTACAAAGCTCACAGTCATACTTTTCGTTCCGATTTTCTCCATACGACACCAGATCTCAAGACAATCATTGTACCTCGCAGATTGATGATAGTTTAACGTAGACTTCACTAACATGTAATCAAATTGAGCTGCTTCTTCCTCTGTTAATCGTTCTGCAAAATAGTCAGACACAGCAATATCAAGATACGTTAAGTAATGAGAGTTGTAGACGACTTTTTGACCATCCACTTCTGAATAACGAACCTTCAATCGATGCGAAAATTCAAAATCATTCACTTATTACCCCTCCTGCCATCCTTCTTTTTATTTTCAACGAAATTCGCTTATTTTCCTTTTTTCGCAAAAACGTGTTGTGCCTTATGCAACACACTCTTCATGATGCAAATCTTTCTGTTTACGGATCATTAATACGAATAGACTTGCTAACAAACAAAAAACACCTGAAAGGAAAAACGCATACGTATACGAATTAAATACGCTATAAATTAATCCTCCACCGTAAGCCGCAGAAGCTGCACCCGCTTGATGAAAAGCAAAAATCCACCCATAGACAATTCCAGTCTGCTTCACCCCAAATCGTTCTCTCGTTAAATTAATGGTCGGCGGAACGGTCGCAATCCAATCTAGCCCATAAAAGATTGTAAAAAGAGCAATAAGTACAACGTTTCCTTCCATCAATGCGAAAGGAAGAATGGCTAATGACACTCCTCGCAAGCTGTAATACCAGAACAATAGCCAACGGTTATCAAAACGATCAGATAACCACCCTGATAATGTCGTACCGATTAAATTAAATACACCCATAAACGAGAGGATCGACGTCGCCGTCACTAAAGGAATCCCAAAACTAAGACAATAGGAAATAAAGTGCGTACCAATTAATCCATTCGTAGAAAACCCACAGATGAAGAAACTTAACGATAATAGCCAAAATACTCTCGATTTAACTGCTAGCCTTAACCCTCGAAACGCATCTGAGATGACTGGTTTCTTACCCGCACCCATCTCTTCACCTACACGGTTGTCTGCTCCATAAGGCGGAGTCCAACATCTTCTGGCTTGTTTTTCATAAATAAAAGGATGAGCAACAACATGACGCTACAAATCCCTATCATCAAGCCCATCGCTATCCGCCATGAATAATTGCTAATGAGTACAGCGAGTAATGGCAATAAGATTAATTGACCGGTAGCAGTGCTCGCCGTTAAGATCCCAACAACAAGCCCTCTTCGCTTTTCAAACCAATAATTTGCGACAAAGGGACTGATTACGGTTAAGAATAGACTCGCCCCTAACCCAATAATCACACCCCAAATGATAATTAAGTGCCAAGCTCTGTCATAACGAGCGTAAGTATACTACCTGTTAACAACGTCAGCATAGAACCGATCATCATTCGCCTTAAACCGACACTTTCCAATAACGCTGCAATAAAAGGACCTGCAATGCCATATAAAAATAAGCTAACCCCAAACGCCAAGGCAATGGCGGAACGATCCCAACCGAAGTCACGTTGGAACGGTGTCATCAACACACCCGATGAAGCAATCGTGACACCCGCTGCAATAATTGAAAAGAACGTGATGGCTAGTATCACCCATCCGTAATGAAGGTTTCTCATAGGATACAAATCCGTTCACCCTTTTTGAGCGACAGAATCGAAGTTTTCATCATGCACCCCTCCTGTTTCAATCATACTCGCCTCTTAACCATTCGTTAAATTAAAGTTTATGATCGCTATCATCATTTTTTCTGATACTATGAAACATAAAGAGGTGAGTACATGGATATTAAGCATTTAGTTACCTTTCTAAAAGTCATAGAAACCGGGAGTTTTACTCGAGCAGCAGAACTGTTAGGATACACACAATCGAGTGTTACGGCACACATTCAAACCATCGAAGAACATTTAAACGCCCCACTCTTTGATCGATTGGGTCGTAAAATCCATTTGACCGATGCCGGAAAAGAAGCACTCCCGCATATTAAAAATGTGCTTGAACACTACAAACGCCTTGAAAGTATCGGAAGTGACAAAACCACCATTAAAGGCGAATTAAAAATTACAGCTACAGAATCCATTACCTTATATCGCCTCGAACCCATTCTTAGTGCCTTTAAGGAACAACATCCAGATGTGAAACTAACGCTAAGCAATGCAACATGTAGCATGAATAAATCTGCCGTTCTAGACGGCGATACCGATCTTGCTTTCGTTTTACTGCCTATCGTTGAAGAAGCCGACCTTATTTCACACACCTTGACACGAGAAAATATCGCCGTTGTCGGTAACCGCCGAATTTCAGATGATGTACTTCATCCTAATCAATCGCTTCAAGAAAGTATCCTGTTAAATGAAAACACCTGTAGTTACCGAAGTATTTTTGAGCAATCGTTAAAAGAACAGAACATCACACCTCTTCAATCTATGGAGTTGTGGAGTGTTGAAGCACTTAAACGTTGTGCAATCAGTGGCTTAGGCATAACTTGTTTACCAGAAATGACGGTTGAAACGGAGCTTGAAACTGGCACATTAAAAAGGATTCCCTTTCATATGGAACCTACATTGTATTCCCAGTTAATCTACAGAAAAGATAAATGGCTCTCCCCCGCAATCACGGCCTTTATTGATATTGTGTTAGAGCAACCATTCGTCCAACAAACAAAAATAAGCTTCGATTGATCAGCTCAATCGAAGCTTATTCCTATACTTCTACAATGTTATGAAAGTAGCAACTGCGGACCCTACAGCAATGAGAACAAGCAAAGTCAAAACAATCGGTTTACCAATCGAGAACTTGTTATAGATAAAGACACTTGGACAAATGATAATAAGAACTGCCAAAGCAAACCCTATACCCTCAACCATATAGAGAGTGTCATAATAATTGTTGTGAATTAAAAAATACAGTCCTGCTCCAACGAGTAATAACAACCCGTAAGAGTAGACAACCATAGTATTCATTTTTGCTTCTTGATTCATGTAATCATCCTTTATTATTTCTCTTTAATTTATTGTACAACGTCGCAACAGAGATTTCTAATTTTTGAGCTGCTCGTTGCTTACCAGAATACGAGTCTTCAAATTGTTCCAACACTTGCTCAATATACTTTTGTTCTGCAATCTGAACATAGTCAGCTAAAGATGAGTCGGTGTGAATTTGAGAAGAGGGATTAACAGTTTGCTTTTGTGTACGAACAGTTTCAGGGAGGTGGTTTACTTCGAGCTCGTGAGTTGTCATCATACTTAATGCATAATATAGAGCATTCTTCAATTCTCGAACATTCCCAGGCCAAGCATTAGAAGAGAGTGCGGTCATCGCTTCTCTGGATACAACCACTTTAAGATCATTAATTGTATAATTTTTGGAGATATGCTCAACTAGTTCAGGCAAATCTTCCTTACGATCCCTTAATGAAGGAACCTTTAAGTGAATTACACATAGTCGATAATACAGATCTTCACGAAACAGACCTTTTTGAACACGCTCATATAAGTTTTGATTAGTCGCAGCAATAATTCTCACATCAACTTCGGTTTCTTTTACTCCTCCTACTTTGCGAATCTTCCCTTCCTGTAACGCTCGAAGTAATTTCACTTGTAGCTCTAAAGGCATTTCTCCAACTTCATCAAGAAACAAGGTTCCTTCATGTGCCGCCTGAAATAACCCTGATTTCCCCATTTTGTTCGCATGAGTAAATGCCCCTGTTTCGTAACCAAATAGTTCACTTTCCATTAATTCTTTAGGAAAAGCTGCACAATTCACTGGTATAAACGCACGACTTCTGCGCTCACTCGCTTGATGTATTGCTTGTGCAAACATTTCTTTTCCTGAACCACTTTCACCAGTTAATAGTACTGGAAATGTTACATTTGAAGCTTTTTTAGCAACTTCAACTGTCCCTTTTAATCCTCCTTGATTACCTATGATATTCTCAAACGTATAATTGCTACGGTAGTTAGAGTGAAGCACTTCCTCAAGTTGCTGTATGCGTTGTTTTTGAACATTAAGTTGATCTAATAATCCAACAACTTCTTCCTTTCCTTTACATACAGACACGGCTCCAATAACTTTCCCGTCTTCAAAGATTGGTGCCATATCTACGACATACTCTCTCCCTTGTAATTTCCGATACACACCTGTACGTTTTTTTCCGTCAATTAGTGTTTGCACAAGCTGTGCATTAGGTCTGACAGTGCTAAGTGGTCGACCTAGAATCTCTTTTTGCTCAACCCCAGTTATCAGGGTATATTCAGTATTTATTTTAACGACAATTCCTTTTTCATTAATAACAAGAACGCCATCTTGAATTGATTCAATTATGTGATCTTCTAACAACATTAGACCTCCTCGATTTTAGAATAGTGTATCAACAATTATCACTTCACACCACTCCTCTAATTTCTTAGAACTTGAATCTAATAACTTAGAAATATACGGATAAACGTATATTGTTTCTGTTCTTTTACATTGGCATAGTAATTGCAAGTTAATACATTGACATTCATTGAGAGGTGAACATAATGAAATCGATTCGCATTGGAACTGGTGCTGGGTTTGCAGGAGACAGAATTGACAACGCTGTCAACTTAGCTCTACACGGAGATATTGATTACTTAATTCTAGAAGGGCTCGCAGAACGAACAACAATTCAAGCACACTTAGAGCGATTAAGTGATCCACAAAAGGGATATGGTCAGTTCCTAGAAGAACGAATGAAAACTTTATTACCTATTTGCAAGGAAAAGAACATTACCATTATTACAAACCTAGGTGCCGCTAATCCTAATCAAGCAGCAAAAATCACTGAAGAAATCGCAGAAACATTAAATCTACAAATCTCAATTTCTATCGTTACACAACCATTGCTAAGAAATGTCGTCCAGAACTACAATCCTACTCTTTGGGAAACGAATGAACCACTCTCTATGAGTCGCAATGAGTTTATTTCTGCTGATGCGTATTTAGGTGCTGAAGAGATGCTTCCAGCTCTTCATAATCGACCAGATGTTGTCATCACAGGAAGAGTCGCGGACCCGTCCCTTTTTCTAGCACCTATGATTCATGAGTTTAATTGGAAACTAGATGATTGGGACCTTCTCGGTAAAGGTACGGTAATCGGTCATTTACTAGAGTGTGGTGCTCAAGTTACCGGTGGGTACTTTGCCGACGGGGTGACGAAACAAGTCAACCAACTTGCTACAGTAGGGATGCCAATTGCGGAAATCTCTAGTAATGGCGAAGCAACGATTAGCAAAACACCTAATTCTGGAGGAGAAGTATCCATTCGCACATGCAAAGAGCAACTGCTCTATGAAGTTATGGATCCAGCTACCTATCTTACTCCCGACGTATGTGCTGACTTTAGCCAAGTCACCTTTACAGAAGTTGCAAAAGACATCATAAAAGTGGACGGTGCGACAGGAAGAAAACGCCCCGATGATTTTAAGCTAACCATTGGCATTGACCAAGGATTTATTGGAGAAGCAATGATTAATTATGTTGGTTATGCTGCCTTTGAACGGGCGAAACTTGCAAAATCCATTGTTGTTGAACGGTTATTAGCTCATGGCTTAGAAACAAATGCAATCCATACGGAATTACTTGGTGCTTATCAAACGACTCACCCATCTGAAGTTCTACTGCGTGTAGCTGTAAAGAGTCCCAATTATGACACTGTAGGTCTCGTCGGTTATGAGGTGGAGGCACTTTGGTTAAACGGTCCAGGAGGACCAGGAGGAGTTAGAAAGTCTATTAGACCGGTCTTATCTGCTTATTCAGCAACAATTCCTAGGTCATTAATTACTAATCTAAGAGAGGACGATGAACATGATACCACTTTATAAACTTGCTCATGCCAGAGCTGGGGATAAAGGTGAACATACAACAATTAGCATTTTTGCTTATGATGATCAAGATTATCCTATTTTAGTAGAACAATTAACTACGCAAGCCGTTTCAACTTTTTTCGCAGATTTACATGTTCAAGATGTTGAGCGCTATACTCTTCCAAATTTATCGTGCGTCCATTTTGTCTTGTATGGTACCCGACCAGGTGGCGTCTCGTCAGCACTAACTTTTGATGCTCATGGGAAATCGTTGTCTTGGAGAATGTTAGATTTTGAACTCAAGAACTAACCATAAAATGAAAGCGCTTTAATCAAGTTAGGGGGAAAAACTGTGCTAGCTATTTTAGGCTTTTTAACGATTGCGATTTTCTTATACGCTATTCTGTCCAAACGTTTATCCGTCATCGTTGCTTTAGTACTTATACCGATAATCTTCGGAATCATCGGTGGGTTTGGACTCGAGCTGGGAGAATTTATGTTGGAAGGATTACAATTGGTCGCTCCAACTGGTGTGATGCTTGGATTTGCAATTCTTTATTTTGGAGTTTTAAGCAATGCTGGAATGTTTGATCCGATACTTTCTCGGATCTTAAAAGTCGTGAAAGGCGATCCATTAAAAGTTGTCATTGGAACGTTACTTTTTGCAATGATTGCCCAATTAGACGGTTCTGGGGCTTCTACTTTCCTCATCGTTATCCCTGCACTGTTGCCTCTGTATGATCGATTAGGGATGAGTAGAATTGTTCTTGCAGGTATGGTCGGTCTTGGAGCAGGATTTATGAATATTATGCCTTGGGGAGGTCCAACAGCTAGGGCAGGAACTGCTATAGGGATTGACCCAGGCGAAGTATTTATTCCTTTATTGCCTTCGATGGGGGTGGGATTTTTATGGTTATTATTTGTCGCTTACTGGGTTGGGAAAAAGGAACAAAAACGATTAGGTATTCAAGACTATGAGTACGACCTACAAACAGAAATGAGCGAAGAGGAACGCGGAATGCGACGCCCAAAATTATTCATTCCAAATGTTCTTCTTACTATACTCACACTCACTACGCTCGTCATGCAGTGGCTTCCCTTACCGATTGTATTTATCGTTGCTTTTGTAATTGCTTTGATGCTGAATTATCCAAAACCGGATCAACAGATGGATCAAATTCAGCTACAAGCCAGGGGAGCTATTCCAGTGCTAGCAATTATTTTTGCAGCTGGTATATTTACTGGTATTCTTACCGGCACAGGAATGATTGACGCCATGGCACTAGCTTTAGTTAGCACAGTTCCAGAAGGCATTGGTGGTTCGATGCCTGCTTTAGTTGCCTTAATCAGCGTTCCGCTTAGTCTAGTCTTCAATCCAGATGCTTACTACTTTGGGGTAATGCCCATTTTAGCTCAATCTGCTGAAATGTATGGCGTACCCGCTATTGAAATTGCACAAGCATCAGTACTCGGCCAAATGACTGTCGGCTTTCCTTTAAGTCCACTAACCGCTTCTACATTTTTACTAATCGGATTGGCAAAAGTAGAGCTAGCAGACCACCAAAGATTTATGTTTAAATGGGCCTTTCTTACAACCATTGTAATGGCCATCTTTGCAATCCTAACTGGAGTTATTTCTGCTTGGTAAACAAGTGGTTAGAAACAGCATTCCTGCATTTACTTTTGGAATGCTGTTTCTACACTTGCGTAATCTTTAGAGCTCTTAACTATCACTCTTATAGAAGCTTTAAAGCTCAACCACCACCACAACGCCATCTTTGTTCGTGCCTGATATCTCGTAAGGTTGCTCGTTTGGAATGACAACACGATCGAGGTGTTCTTTTGGGTAATAGTTAATGGCATAAGCTTCGTTCGAGTCGAGTTCTACGACTAACGACTTTTCTTCTTCGAGAAATTCAATATATTCTTCAAGTACGAGATCGTTCTCTTGCATAATCACACTGTGAGGGACTCCGACATAGCGCAAATGCCAAGGCTCATATTGAATGCCTGTGATCTCTTCTTTTCCTTTAGGATAACGGATGACAAATCCATACTTCCAACTATGTTCCTCCACCCATCTCCCTTCCGTAGAAGATTCAATCGGTCCCTCCATATTACTAATATCGAGCGCTAACCCCGTGTTGTGTTCACTAAACCCTGGGGGCAGTGCATAATCAGATCCTCTCTCATCATAAAGCCTTGCTTGTGCCTCGTTGTCCCGGTAGCCACTCGTTAACAGAAACTGCTGAACACCATCTTCGTTTGCATCTTTCACCATCTGGTTAAACGCCTCTGCAATCGGAAGTGGCAATTGAATCTTTTCATTCAACAACGAATAAAAAGTCGTTACTTGTTGTTGTTCAAACAACGTTACGAGGTCACCTTCGATTGTGAAAGCATCAGTCATCGGATATTCTTGATTAACTAAGACGAGACTTCCTTGATTCACTCGTCTGGATCAATCGTAATTTCACGTCCATCAAACTCATGGGACGCTGTACGGACGTTCACGTCTGCATGGTCTGTTATTGCTTGAAATAAAATCATGCTTACAATAAATGTAATAACTAAAAAAAAGCCATATAAAACCCACGTTCTCATGTTCAAAAACTCCCTCAATTACGATCTACTATGATCATAAAAAAGTGTTCTTAACTAAAACGTGGGTAGAACCTTAAAGATTTCTTAAATGTCTTGATTACGAACTGGTAATTGGACACGAAAGGTCGTTTTTATCGCATCACTTTCTACGTCAATCGTTCCTTCATGTTGCTCTGCAATGTTCTGAGCAATAAAAAGACCTAAGCCACTACGTTGGCTCACCTCATGATTTCTTGCTTTATCACCGGTATAAAACATATCAAAAACGTGAGGTAAATCTTCAGGGATGATTTGATTGCCATAATTGATCACGCGTATCTCAATGGCTTCTTCGTCGACCGCTATTCCTTCAACATCGATGTACAACCTTCTGTGCCGTACTTCCCTGCATTTGATAACAAGTTCTCAAATAATCTTGCTAGTAAACTACCATCACCTGTAATCATTAGTGATGTAGGGAGATGAGTCCTTACTTCAACCTGTTCCGCTTGAAAATAGGTACATCTCTTCCGTTAACTGTTGAAGTAATTCAGTAAGATCGATCGTTTCTTTACGTAACGGTGCTTTTCCGTAATTCAACTTTGTCATTTCAAACAACTCATCGATTAACCGCTCTAATCGTTGAGACTTTGTATGGACAATTTTGAGGAAATGTTGCTTTTGTTGTTCTGTGAGTGATTCATCTTGCATGACGATTTCTAAATACCCCATTAAAGACGTCAATGGTGTTCGCAAATCATGCGCTAAGTTCCCGACCAAGTAATCTTTACTCGACTCTTGAAACTCTCCCTTTTCAATCGCCATTTTTAATTGCTTCTTCGCCGTATTAATATCGGTAGCTACTGATTCGAACTCATCGTTCGATTGAATGTTCACTTCTTTCGTAAAGTCTCCAATCGCTAGATCATGAATACCACTCGAGATTTTTGAGAAATAAACCGAGTATTTCTTCGTTAAGATAAAGAAAAACAAAATAGCCATCGGGATAAATAAAAGCAAGAAGAAATACAAATCCCCCACCATATTCATAAACAACCGAACCCGAAAAAGCACACCACCATAATCCGCATGATCATAATAATAGTTTTGTAAAAAGCGATAAATCACATATGTACTTAGCCCAGATAACAAAAGACTTAGACCGAATGTATACACCATCTTTAAGCGAAATCCACTTTTATATCTAGCCATTGAATGTGTACCCCACGCCCCATACCGTCTTAATTAGTTTATGACGACGTTCAGGTTCCTTAATTTTCTTTCGTAACGTTCGAATATGTACCATCACCGTGTTCGTCCCATACGCCTCGTCAATTCCCCAAACCCGATTTAAAATGTGCTCGGCACTAAATACTTTTTTCGGATGCGTTGCCAATAAGACGAGAATCGCGAACTCTTTCGGGGTAAGAACAATGTCTTCACCCGCGACAATAACACGATGTTCATCAACAAGGATTTCTAAATCACCGAAGTTAAGAGAATGATCTTCAGTAGCCGATTGCTGATGAAACGTTTTATATCTTCTTAAATGAGCGTTTACTCGAGCGATCAGTTCTATCTGCTTAAACGGCTTTGTCATGTAATCATCCGCCCCAATAACGAGACCTTGGACTTTATCAAAATCACTTGTTTTCGCACTCAAGAAAATAATCGGCACGATCATTTTCTTTTCACGAATCGTTTTTGCAACTTGAAACCCATCCACTTCTGGCATCATCACATCTAAAATAATAAGATCAACGATATGATTCGATACGAGATGCAATGCCTCTTTCCCATCACCTGCTATGAGAACTGAATAACCTTCTTGATGCAACTGATACGAAACGAGTTCAGAAATCTCTCGGTCATCATCAACAATTAAAATCGTTCCTTCCACACAAGTCACCTCAACCCTACCATTCATTAACCTACTAACTGTAAGATAAAAATATCCACTTCACAACCGCTCTCTTATCTTTCCTCTTTTTCCCAACTTTATTTGATTGCATGAAAAAGAGACACAGCAAGAACTACCCACGCTGTGCCTTACTCCCTTATTATTCTTGTAGGTTATAAAACGAATGGATCGCCACCAAAGAAGCAAATGCGAGTAGTCGTCGATCTTCTGGTAAACCGTGGGCAATGTCGATGATGTGTCCCCCGTTTGGGAATAACGCTAACGATTCTTGCGGTACACCACCGACGCGGATTTTCATCCAATCTTCGCCTTCTACATCTCGTAAAGTAATCGTATCACCGTGGAACCCACCGTTTAAAAGTGCTAAATATGTACCATCTGGACCCTTCAAATGAATCTTCAAGAAGATCAACTCATGCCACTTGTATGTAAATTTGGCAATCACATTTCCTTGTGAATCGTTTAAGTAAAAAGGACGTAAACCGAACTTCTTTTCAATCGTGTACTTGTCGTCTTCGGAGAGATGGAATTCAAACGTCATGTTCATCCAAATTCTTAAATTGATGATTCTAAGAATAGCAATTAAAACCATATTCGCTGCATTCACTTCTTCCGCATAAGCCATTCGCTTACCCTTAACCGTAAAGAAATGAATACCATATCGCCAGTGTGTCTCGCGCATCGCCATGACTCTTGAGCTTTCAAGTAGCGGTTTCATAGACCCTTCAAGCTCTTCTGGTGAAACACTCATGACCCCTTCGACCGTTAAATGCTTGAGCCAAAATGCGCCGGCGTATGTTAACACCGCCATCACGAATATCGTGATAAACCACGAAATCAACGAAACGAAGAGAGTAGCATGTTCGTAGAATTGATACAATAAAAAACCGAAAACAACGGTTAGCACAGATAAAATGTGTCCGATAATAAATGCACGGCGTATTCGCCTTTTCTGTAAATCTTCAAAATTCATCCAATGCCTCCCTTAACTAAAAGCTATGATCTTGTTCTTTTGTATAGTGCAACAAGAACGGCTGGAACAACACGTGGTTAACAAAGACAAATGCAACGATAAATATCCCATTAAAATAACCAGGTAGGCTCGTAAAAAAACCAATATAAATCATTATGAAAAACGCAACAACATACGGCAACACGATGAACATCTTAGACTTCTTACTTAATGTGTTCACACCTAAACACTCTGTACACTGATTTCGATCAACCCGTCCAATGCATTGTTTCCACGTGAAAGAGGCTTGGCAATACGTACAGATCGGTAAAGTCATACTCTCACACCTTTCTTTCTATTATGAATGGTTCATATATGTAACGTTGGCTCGCTCGTCGAGTAAAAATAAGATTTCATCTAGCTCCATCATTTGTTCCAAATAATACACCCCCGCTTGTTTCTTACCACTCTGTAGGTAATCTACAACAACAGCAGCCACTTCTCCTGTTATCTTCGTGTTATTATTTCCTGTAAGACTCGCTTCATATTGAACGCCTTTTCCTTGTTTCTCACCGCTCACCTCTACTTTAACGGTATACAAATCCGTACCAATGCGTAACTTCTCAAACAGTTTCAGTGATAACGAAAGAAACATGCGGTACGCTCGTTTTATTACTGCCACACGTAACAAATAGGATAGTCCAAGCTTCTTGGCTACGACAACCCCAATCGTCGCCAACTTTGAGTCATAGAAAAAACGTGAAGATGTCTTCGTTACGTCGGCTGTATGTTGCAAGATGTATTGGTCGGCAAGGTTAAATCGATATGCCGTTCGTTTGCCAATACTATGATGAAATGTTGATCTCTTACCATACTAAGTGGCTTTACTTGTTTTTCCAAACCATTCTCCATCAAAGTATAATTTTTTTGTATGTGATATAATAACCAATTCACACCATCGTGACCATGAACTTCACCAATGCCTAACATTAAATACGTATCAATCTGTTCTACTTGATGCATTTCATTAGACAATTGGCTAGCTAACAGATTCGATAGACCTGGGGATAGCCCTACTCCTATGACTGCGCTAGACTGGGATTTTTTTGCTAGCTCATCGAATACCATTACTTGTGATAGCGATTCGTACGATGGAGAGATATCAATGTAATGAATATGATGCTGAAAACAAAACTTGATAAAATTCGGGTGTTTCTGCTCGATGCACATGACACAGATATCAACCTCTTTTAACCAGTCTGGGTATTGATCATTACTCATTACATCGATCAACTGAGGGACTACCTTGTTGTCTACCTCCTCTGAGAAGGCTTTTGCTTTTTTAAAACTTCTGCCGGCTGCAATCACTTTATTCGAATGTTGCATCATCAGTCGCTTACAAATGACTCTTCCTACTTGGCATATCCCCCTATGACTGCAATTGTTCCTGTTTTCATTCCATCCGTACCTCTTCTTGTTTTTTTATATTTTTCTATTCGATTGGCAACAACAGTTCACATACGTGTCGCTCAACGTACTCCCATTTATAACGCTCCACTATTGGTGCAGTTCGGAGTGTGAACTGCTCTGATTGAGCAATCTTAGGTAGGCGACCCCAAAATTGTTTAAGTGGTTCTTCTGTATGCTCAATTAAAAAAACCGCAAAACGTCCTCCATTAAAGATTCCGAGTTGGGCTGACTTTATGATCTGTTCTTGTCCACTAATCATTATCCCTACATCGTATCGGCACTTTTCTTTCGCTGTACTACTCGGGTTGTCTTGTGGAATTCCGTACACAGCTGTCCGTAAATTCATTTTTTTCACCCACACTTTAAATGACTCCATCAGCTCCACTTGCTGCAAAGAACCGTACTCCCCAATATGTCGATCATAAGCAAATCTCGATGCTGGAATTTCTTCTACGGTATAGTTCAAGATTCCCATCCCCTCTCTAAGAAAAAGGTATAGGTAGTTAAAATGATTTGCAAGAATCTTTTTAAAATAAAGAAGTTCCTTTTCTTAAAACTCAGAAAAGGAACTTCTTTATTTTCCTATGCGGATAGTGCCATCGATTCAATACGCTTTGAACGGCCCTTTTGAACAGCAAACGTGACAATTGCGCTCGCTAAACAAATAAGCGTACAAACAATCGAGACCATCATCAGAAGAATTCCATCCGTTGCGATGACCATTGAAAGTACGACGAATAAGTAGACGAATACTAAAAATAATTGATAGACACCCGAAATGATCCGGATCGCAAGGTGATGAAAAAACGCCAAGATCACAGGAATAACAAAAACTACGCTAATAAAGCCAAGCGTTTGAATAAGATGCAAAGGATTGGTATACGATACACCATTTGGACCAAGTTGTTCTGATGCAATCACTAAAATCAATCCGATGGCAGCAAGCCAACTAACCGTTGCAACGCCTACTCTAGAAACCATAACACGCCTCCACGTAAGTCATGATATAACTTGTCGGTAACGCCCAAGTCCACTATTCATTTGGAATAATGGTTGAGCAAAATAAAACCCTACTACTGCGATGATAAAGCTAAGCATTTCAACGGATGTCCAATAGTTGAAGTAATTGAGGAATATAACAATACCAATGAGAACATACAGCATTTTCCTAAGATCTTTTCGATTCACCTTCATATGTTCAACCCACCATCAATTAAATTGGAGTTCTCGCATTCACTTAACTAGGTCATTTTACCATATTGCAATTTGAAATTTTAGACTTTAATGGAGTTGTAACATCCGAATACGATCTAACAGAAAAGAAGAAGATCTTTACGTTTGAACGTCTGCATCCTTCTTCTTTTTCTTCAACACAATCATAACAATCAGCCAACCGATTTGAATAAGCAACGGTAAAATAAAGATTGATGCGAAGACGAGAATATTGAGCAAGATAATTTCCGGCGTCTGCACAGCTCCTGCACCATCGACTTCTCTTTGTGCCAAAAAATAACTTCCAATGACAAAGGCAACGATCCAAAAACCAGTAATCAACCACCAAAAAAACCATGAAACCTTCATGAATTCACCTCAAATTCATTCTTATTTAATTGAAAGTTAAAACTATATAAGTGAATACTTTTCATCATACATTTAATGACTTACTCAGGCGCCACTACTTCAACTTTCATTCGGTCTGGATCTTCGAAATAGACCGCATAATGACTGTCTCCACCTGCATATGGATGATCATCTTCATATAACACCGTTACTCCTTGACCTTTTAACTGTTGTGTAAGCTGATCGACATGCTCTCGAGAGTCTGCATAAAAGGCAAGGTGATTAAGTCCCGTGCGTTTACGATGATACGCAACATCTAAATAACGATCTTCCGTTTGCACAAAAACGAGGTACGTGTCACCAAGCTTCCAACTCATACCTAACTCCCACTGTTGATGTACACAATACCCTAAGCTTTCTAACAACCATCCCCAAAAATCAGTAGACCTCTCGAAGTCGGACACATAAATCTCAATATGATGAATTAATCCCCGTTTCATTTCTACCCCCTGTTACGATCGTCCACCAACCCAATTAAACAGTGCAATCGTTACAAAGTATCCGACCAAACCAGTAGCTAAAAGGATCATCGGTATATTTAAGATCGTTCCTTCAACCCAATTGTAGTACATGGAGAGTCCAAACAATGACGTCCCCAAAAGACAAACACACTAAATAGCGCTTTTTGTAATACAGACCTTGGTGTGTTACTTTTCTGGAAAAACATTGAATCATCCTCGGATTTTATAATCTAATTATATTCTTTAACGTGCAATCCAATTGCTTCATTCACGTCGGTGGCATTATCTAAATTCGTGGCATGATGTGCATTCTTAATCGTAATGAGACTAGCGTTCGCTAGTTGACGAGCCAAATCGGCTTGTTGCCTTTTGATCATTTGATCATGATCTCCTTGTACAATAAGCGTTGGACACTTCACTTCGGCTAACCGATCGCCACTTTCCATTCTTGAGACAGCAGACCACAAGCGTACCCAATCGTTTAATTTCATCGCTGGCACAACATCAAGAATGTAGGCTTTATTGTCTTTGTTAAACGTGGATAACGTACGCGCTTGGATTTTCGCTAACAAACGCATCGGAATCAGTCTGCTAGAAAAGCGATTAATTGGAACGAATAGCTTTTCAAACCAATTGTATGTATTCGTATAAGGCGTTCCAATGAGAATTAAAGACTTTACACGCTCAGGATATTGAATAGCCACTTGCAAAGAAATATGTCCACCCATTGATAAACCACAGAGATGAGCTTGCTCAATCTCTAAATATTCTAGAAGATAAACAAGGTCTCTGACTAATTCATTGGAATGTACTTCACCTGCAGGCAAAGACGACTTCCCATGCCCTCGCACATCCCAGACAATGACCTTGTAGCCTTGTGAGAAGTGCTCAACTTGCGGTCTCCATTGTTGATGATCCCAAGACGCACCGTGCGTGAAAACAATCGGCTCACCTTCTCCATATACCTCATAGTAAAGCTGAACATCCTTCATGTTTGCATAAGGCATCGCATTCACTCGTTTCGTACAACGACTTGTGATCATTGTAACACGCGTTTAATTCATCTATGACGAAAAAGCGTAAATCCTAAGGAGGATTTACGCTAAGGCATTCCGTGTATTCAACTTTAGATTGTAGTTACGGTTTCTCGATAAACACTTCTCCATTTTCATCAAGCAAAGGAGTTAGCCCAACACCTTGCGGCTGCCACGTTTGCAAATAATGAACACCCGTGACGTTGTCGACAATGACCATCGTTAAACCGTACTGATAATGTTGCACATCCTTTTCTGTAAACCGCTTCTCTTTAGACATTGTGTATCCCTCCGTGAATGAGTGATTTTACGAAAGAGTGGAGCAAAAAATCCAAAAGGCTACATACGTTAACTTACGAAAACACCGTGATGCCTGAGATAAATAGTACGCCGATCACGACTGCCCAAAGTACAATACCAATGGTCATCCAAAGACTGACGTATGCTCTGTTTGCTCCTGCGGCAAGTGCAATTCCCGCTGCAAGATGAAACGCTATTAGAATGCCGCTAATGCCACACCCGGAACTCCGTATTTCTCAAAATAGTGTTTCGCACGAATCGCTCGTTTACTCGGTTCTTTCTCTTTTTTCTTCTTTTTACTTTTTATTTTTGAGCGAAGTTTATCGATCCCCCAAATGAAAGCCATGACCGATACCCAGTTCCCGATGATTGCCACAACCATAACTGGAATCGTCGGGAAGCCTAACATTAGACCAAATGGAATCGCCCCGTATGATTCAAAAAATGGAATGAGAGATAAAACAAAAATAAAGATCAGTTGTAAAAGTACGTTTCCTTCAAGAAATGGTAACAGTGAGAAGTACGTTTCTTGAATTTGTTCAAGTACCATTAAAAAAACTCCCTTCGTCGATGTCTGCCTTTAGTATCCACGATTTAATGAGAATGAGCAGTACATTGTGCATGAAAGGAGGGAGATTTGGGTTAAACGGAGGCATATGAGCAACCATTTCCTCTACATATTCTGTTGATCAGAGGCATTCCATTTCTTTTTGAGTAACAAATAGAACAGAACGGCCCATAATATCGGTATGATTATATATAGACTAGCTGTTGCCCATTCTCCACGTAAGATATAGTCAAAACCTTGCGTAACGTGAAAATTCGGGAACACTTTAATCAAATTAACATTCAAGTTCGAGTTTACGATTCCTTCTAGCATGAAATAAACGATAATAATCGGCCACCCGTACAAACTCACTTCAATTGTATTCTTGGAATACTCTGCAAGAAGCGTTCCTAAAAAGAGAAACATGAACAACATCGGCAAAGAAAACAATAACCCACCAACGACATGTAAGAACTCATAACGAAAAACAATCATCGCAACAAGTAATAGCCCCATCGCAATGAAGAGTGTGATTGCTGACTTCGCCAAAAAGAGCTCCGCTCGACTTACTTTGTATAATTGCAACACTTTTAGCGTCCGATGTTCTCGCTCCTCAACAAGAATGTTCCCTTGAATGTACATGACGACAAATGCTGAAACAAACCCTAAGACAGAAGGAATTGCGTTAAAGAATACGATCTCGTACTCGTCTACATTAAAGCCGAATTGATTCAATATATACACGGTGCCAACCATGAGAAGTGCACTAAACAGCACAATCATGACTTGACCATTCCAAATAATATCTTGAAATTCTCGCTGAATTAATATCCGAATTCGTCTAACATCCATGCGCTTCCCTCATCTTTTTACCAATTTAGTAACGCCTTTAACTCTCCGTACTTCGATTTCGATAAAGGTACGACTTGTTCATTTCGGTTGTCGAGCGTGAGACTATAACTGTTCTTACTCCACACGATGACTTCCCTGACTCGTTGTAAATTCACTAAGTACGACCGGTGGCAACGATAAAACCCATACGGTAAAAGCTTAGTCTCTAGATCTTTCATTGTAACGGTTGAATAGAACTCTTCATTATTAACGTGTAAAACAGTTTGACGTTCCCTGGTTTCAATGTAATCAATCTCTAAAGGATCAAAAAGAATAAACTTATCTTCAGTCTTCGCTGAAATCTTCTCAAATCGTTGTTGAAACAGTTCTTCATCGTTCGGGATCTCGTCTTTCACTTCTTCTTGCTCGATGATTTCCTCATCAAGTTCGACTTCTTGCATTCCCCGGTCATTTAATCTGTAGACTTTTGATCCTAAGCGAATGCCTTCTTCTAATGATGAGGTTAGTAAAATGACAACACCATGCATCTTCTTAATTTCTTCCAAGACATGGTTAAATACCTTTTTGGATTGCAAATCCAACTGGTATGTTGGCTCTTTAAATATATAGATACTCGTTTTTTGAATGAGGCTTCGAGCAAACTGTAGCCTTTTTTGTTCATAATACGTGAGTAGCTTTATTTTCTTCGTTCTTACGTGAGTGAGTTCTGTTAACGTTAAGATTTTTGATGTATCAAAGTCAACGTTATACAATTGCCCCCAAAAGCGCACCATTTTCTCTGGTGTTAGACGAGGATATTCTCCCATATCTGGAGAATAGATAAACAACTCCTTCTGTCCAGCAACCGCGTTCCCGTCATACATAATTTCATTCGCAAGGTAACTTTTATCCTGTTCGAAAAGGGACAAAAAAGCGTCCATATGTTCAATATCAGCTTGAATTGCTGCAACGTCATGATCCTGGACAGTCAAATCAATTGGAGGAAGCAACTCTTTATTGCCGATTATTTTGCCTGAGCCTTTGAGTGTAAGTGCCATCCACATCGGTCTCCTTTAAGCTTCTTAGTATGACAATCGCTCACGAAAACGTCTTATGTATTGCATAGAAAGAGGAATTTCCCGTCTAAACGGTGGTAGAATCCGTTCGAAAAGAGATCGGAGTCTTCCTTTAGTGTGGGGTATTTTAATCATTTCTATGATTTGTCTTTTTTATAGAGTTGCATTACTCCATCCTTTATGAATTCAATTAAATTCCTTATAGATTCACTAAAGAAATCATTAAGATTCTACATAACTACAACTAACTGTAGATTAACTACCAACACATGATACCACATCAAAGCTCGTATCTTTACTCGCAAGCAACCATTCTTTAAAAACAGCTAATAAAATAAAAAAAAGACTGCACGGAGCAAAGCGAACACTTACGTTTCTACTCTACCCGCACAATCTTCCTGTAACGTTCAATTATTAAACTAATTTAACCAACGCTTAAGCTTTAGAATCAGTTTGCTCATCTGCAGCAATCTTTTGTGTCTCTTTAGGATCAACGTCATCATCCATGAGCTTGCTTGTTGACTTTTTGAATTCAGAAATGGTTTTCCCAAATGCGCCGCCAATCTCTGGCAATTTTTTGGGTCCAAAGATAAGCAATGCTAATAACAAAATTAGAATAAGACTAGGAATTCCAATGTTAAGTGGACTCATTTCATTATTCCTCCTTTAAAATCAATTAATCTTCGTCGTCAACGAGGATTCCTGGATTGTCAAAGTACTCAAGCATTCCTTCAGCCGCTCGATACGCTAATGCGCCAACTGTTGGTGTTGGGTTGTTACCACTATTATGTGAAAACGTAGAAGCACCAACGACGAAGAGATTTTCACAATCCCATACTTGAGAGTAGTTGTTTACAACCGATGTTTCGCTTGAAGCACCCATGATCGTTCCGCCTGTATTATGTGTCGTTTGATATGGAACAATGTTGTAATCACCAGTCGCTTGATTTGTTTGTCTAACGATATCTGCACCCATTTGCTTCATAATCTCTTCAGAACGCTCAGCTTGGTGCGCAGCTAACTTGCGGTCTTGATCCGTAAAGTTATACGTCATACGAAGTAATGGGTCACCATTCTCATCCGTATACGTTGGATCAAGATCAAGATAGTTGTATCGATATGGCATACTTGCACCTTGGCAACCGATTGAAAGTGTGCGGTAGAAATAGTGTGTTGACGCTTTCTTGAACTCACTACCCCAAGACTTTGTATCTGGTGGTACTGGATTCGTTTCAATTGGACGAATTCCTGTCTGGTTTAATGAAAGTACACCGCCATGGATAAAGTCTAAATCACTATGGTCAAAATTGTCGGCATTGTAATCTTCAACACCACCACCTAGTGCTCCAGCGCCAGCGTACAAGTTGAATTGCTTGTCTTCAAACATTCCTTGAGCACCAGACATAATTTGATAACAATAATGTTTTCCAACAACGCCTTCCTCTGTTTCTGGATCATATGGTCTACCAATCCCTGATTGAAGCATAAGACGAGTGTTGTTTAGCACATATGTCGTAAGAATAACCATATCAGCTGGTTGGAAATACTGTTGTCCATCGTTACCATCAATATAATAAACGCCTACTGCTTTACCATCTTCATGCGCAACTTCACGGACGTTAGCGTGCGTCTTAATCTCAAAATTACCTGTGTCTACAGCTGTTGGAATAACCGTAATTAATGGGTCAGACTTTGCTTGGTAGTCACAACCGAAACGCTCACAGAATGAGCAAAACTGACATTGGTAAATCGTTTTACCGTCAGGATTCGTGTAATTCTCTGAAAGGTTTGCTGATGGACGTTGATGTGGATGTAAGCCAAGTTCAGATGCCGCATCTTTAAATAAGCGAATGGCTGGCGTCTCTTTCATTGGAGGCGTTGGATAGTCTTCAGACATCCAAGGCGTCATGTCATTTTGCTCACCAGAGATTCCCGCTGTTTTTTCCCATTGTGTATAATAAGGCTCGAGCTCATCATATGTAATGCCCCAGTCTTGTAAGGTAATGCCTTCTTCAATTTTTTCTTCGCCATATTTTTCGATCGTTTGTGAACGAATTTCAAAGTCATAAGGGAAGAAACGAGGAGCTTGACCGTTCCAGTGAATTCCAGCTCCACCAAGGTCCGTACCAAGTACGAATGAACCTGTTTGACGCATTGGAAGTGCAGTCATGTCATTGTCGTTACGGAAACTAACCGTTTCCTTCGAAAGATCTTGCATTAAATCATGATCCAATGCATATTTCATTTCGTCTTTTTGCATGATGAAATCTGCAGGAGTTCGATCCGCTCCACGCTCTAACCCGAGTACTTCGATGCCTGCTTTTGCAAGTTCCGCTGCAATAATTCCGCCTGCCCAACCGACACCGACGATAACGGCTTGTTTTTTTGGTAATTCAGTTGCCATATGTTATTCAATCCTTTTTTAGTTGTGATGTTCGTGTAAGCTAATTGGTTCCATGTCGTGGAATTCTTCGTCTTCAATAATATTCATGTATGCCATTTGGCCACCTGGATATTTTTTCATTCTCCAGCCGTCCATGTTTTTGTTTCCACCGTACACAGGATCTGAGTAGACGCCACGGAGCGTTGCTGTTCTTAATAAACTAAAGAACTGTGAGGAAGACATTCCGTTCATCTCAACGTCTCCTGCCTCGAACTTCTCTAAGATCGCATCTTGTTGTTCCTCTGTGAGATCGAAATAGTTTTCACCGTCATGATTCGCTTTTGCTTCTTTTTGAATCAAACGAACACCTTGTAGAAATGCATCGCGACGTAGTAACGCTGACTGCGTCCCTTGAGTATCTTCACCCTCTTCAAATGGACCGTCCATATACTCACGTGCGTTAAATCCCCATGAACCTGCAAGCTGGCGGTCAATAAAGTAAGGTACAGAAAGTGCAATTGCTCCTGGCCCTACTTCATCTTCAGGGAAGATCCGCTCTACTGCTGAACTTAATACACGAAAATCTTCCTGGCGCTTAAAGAACAAACGCGCTTCCATGTAATCATTACTGCCATTCCCATGATTATGGTCTCCATTGCTCGTTGACGTTGATGTTTCTGAAGACGTATTGAATAGCATTCCGCCAATCAGACCACCACCAATTAATCCACCGACTGCAAAGCTACCGTTCTTAATAAACTCTCTTCGGGTAAGACCTGAAGGTTTTTTCTCATCTGCCATAGACGTTTACTCCTTTTGTGTTTTCATAACAAAGCGACCGGTCACAATTGACCCGCCTCGTTAATCATGTTGTTAAGCCCTGCTTACAACATGCTCAGCCCTGTAACTCCCGACCGATAGACGATCAAAAATTCACAATCATACCAATTTATGTATATTGCACCTTGCATCCAGAATCCATTTGTCTAGTCTATTCTGATTCCATCAGCTTTTTACGGATGCAACTCCTTCGACTCTCGAAGCAATGATTAGAGTTTGACCTTGTATGTATATCTTAGGAAGAAACTAAACATATGTAACCTACGAACTTACATGGAAAGGTCCACCTCCGATTTCCATAATTTATAGTAACATACTATACCAAGATTTGCAGTCTCTTATTTATAATAGTTATAAATTCTTTTTTACAATAATGAGCAGACATCTAGCCTAACAAAAAATCCTCCATACACAGAAATGTATGGAGGAGCTAAAAATGGTTACCAACCGTTTATAATATTAACATGTATATTCATTATTTTGCAGGGGTTTTTATACATACAAAACACTGTTTATCTTCTAACTACAGCTACAGTTTTTTTATTTCTGCATATTTATGACTTTTTCTTCAGTTGTTTTTTCCCCATTCGTATAGTTCGTGAATCGAAATTCATAGGAAAAGAAAATTTCTGTGTCCTATGAACCCCTACATGATTCACCAAAACCAAATCATGGTTTTTTATTTAATTTTATGTAAAATTATATTTTTAACCATCATTTCAGCTATTCTCTTATAGTAATGACTCATTACACCTTGTGATCGTCATTGCAGAAGTCATTTTAAGGCGGGTCTTCGTTATGAATGTTATTGAAAAATACCAATCACTTCTCATCCTCGTTGCAATTGGTCTTGGTCTCCTGCTCGGTCAAATCGTGATGATCGAACGCTATGCAGAACTATTCATCTTGCCTCTTTTAATCGCTATGCTTTATGGACTGTTCCTATCCATTCCGATTAAAGGATTTCTGAGTGCTTTTCAACACCGCAAGTTTTTAGGTTCGAGTGTGTTGCTTAATTTCGTATGGACACCTATTCTTGCTTGGGCGTTAGGTGCTTTGTTTTTAGCAGATCACCCCGCTCTTTGGTTAGGATTTATTTTGTTACTCGTCACCCCATGTACGGACTGGTATCTTATTTTCACATCCATTGCAAAAGGTAACGTGCATTTGTCTACATCAGTGTTGCCCGTTAACCTCTTATTGCAAGTGATCTTGTTGCCACTTTATCTCATAATTTTTGCTGGCACGATGGAAATGGTGCACCTACCGACAATCTTTGAAAGTGTGTTCTACGTTCTCTTTCTTCCATTTATTCTCGCTACATTTACGCGTTTTATTTTTCGTAACAAAACCAATTTCTTACAATCAAAGGTCCTACCTTTCTTTAACACTGCTCAACTCGTCTTTCTCTGCTTGGCGATTGTGGCGATGTTCGCTTCACAAGGCACCTATTTAATGAACAACCTGGAAGTCCTATGGTTGCTGCTTCTTCCGCTGTTGTTGTTCTTTCTAATTAATTTTTTTATTTCCTTATTTGCTGGGAGGATTCTTCGTTTTCGCTACGAAGACACCGCAAGTTTAAACTTAACGATCATTGCAAGAAACTCTCCAGTGGCACTTGCAATTGTATTAGCCGCATTTCCAGAGCAGCCCCTTATTGCTCTAGCACTCATCATTGGTCCGCTCATTGAACTGCCCGTTCTCGCAATCATTTCTCAAGCATTATTAAAGCGAAGGAAAAAATATTTAGGTCTTTAAGATCGATAATTTCCAAAATCTAGATTGTTAATTGCCATTTCAGGGTACATATACAGAGTAAATAGATAAAGAGAAAAGGGAGCGGTCAGCTTGAAGAAAATGTATTCATTAATTGGAATGACGAGCGTTGCGATGATTCTCGCGGCATGTGCGACAGACGAAGGAACTAATAACGAGCAACAAGACGATTCAATTACTGAGAGCGATGAAGAAGTCGCAGACGCAGATGAGCCAGAAGACAGTTCAGATCGTAACCAAACAGCAGAAGAAATTATTGAAGCTGCAATTGCTGCAGAAGAAGAGCGTCAAAGTTTTTCCATGCACTCAGTTATGACGATGGGGATTGACGCTAGTGTTGATGAAGGCATTCCCGAAGAAGAAGACGGTGAAGCTGAAGAGCGGGAATTCGTTGAGTACTCCTACAGTCATGACGACGGAACCGTTAGCACTCGAAATGAAACGATTGTCGACGGAGAACCGACTGAATATACAGCTGGAGACAGTGAGTATACATTGTTCTACACAGAAGGTGATGACGTTGCTTACCGTGTTGAACAATTTGAGATTGAAGATGATCCTGCAGACGTAAATCCAATGGCAAATCAATTTGAGCAACTTCTTGAAGACTATGAAGTGGAACTAGTCGGTGAAGAAGAAGTCAACGGGTTCATGAGTTATCACATTACATTTAGCGATGACGTCGAAGTTCGCCATTATTGGATTGAACAGGAGACGTACGAAATTGTGAGGATGGATAATGAACATGAAGACAACCCGTTCCGCATCGGATTAGACGTATTGGAATTTGAAGAGAGCATTGACTATGATGAAGCTTTCTTCAAACTTGAAGATGTACTGCCAGAAGACGTTGAAATTGAAGACCGAGATCAAGATGAGCACCTAGAACAAGAACTTGAAGATTCACTAGATGATCTAGACGAAGATCAATAACATTACAAAGTGAATGAAAGCAGATCAGCACAACCTATTGGTTGTGCTGAATTTTTGCCAACGACTAATGGTTTGTAACTGAACGTACAGTATGAATCAGCTCATTTGTCCAATAGTTGGTAGGCTCAATCACTTGAGCAATCTTTCCTGAGTTCTTCAACCACGTTTGCAATTCATCATAATACACTTCTGTCATCGAAAAGTCGTACGTAAAGCACGGAAGGGTTGCGTTCATAATTGACTGGTTAAGTGGATGGCTTTCATCAACTTGTGTGAATGCATAATAAATGGCTTTCGCTTCATCAGGGTTCTCATAAAGATAATCAATTGACTTTCTAATTACTTTCATAAATGATGCGAGCACATGTTTTTGTTGTTCGAACACCTCTGGAGATGTAATAAAGATAAGCTGGCAAAAGTCAGGAACTCCAAAGTCCTTTAAAGCAAAATAGTCAACATCCAGTCCACGATGCTTCGCTTCTGCCACTTCAAAATTTCTAAAAACTAAGGTTGCAGCATCGGCCATATCTTCTACTAATGCATCCGTATGATAAAATCCGTTATTCACGGGCTTAAACTGTTCCAACTCACACGCTCCACCGTCGTGTTCAACCATCGTTTTAACAATCGCAAGCCCACCTAAACCTGGTGCGCCTGGGTATTGGATTCTCTTTCCAATCAGATCGACTGGGCGTTTAATCCCTTTTGCTTTGTTATACATCACACCACCATTGGTATGTAGAAATCGTGCAAAGCCTACCACCGGCTCGCCAGCTGCACGATCTTCGACGAGGTGTAACGGTTCTGTAATTGCAATATCCATCTTACCTGCTTTAATTTCATCAATTGCATCGAAATGATCTTCTGGTTCAATCATCGTCACATCAATGCCTTCGTTCGCAAACCACCCTTTTTCTATTCCGATCATTAACGGAATGTGATCTGGTTCATAAACCATTCAAGCCCTACTGAAATCTTTTGCATTTTTCATTACTCCCTTATTAAATAATAAAAAATCCACTTCTTGTCGTAAGAAAGAAGTGGATTTACGTAAACTGGTTATGTAAAAACGACTCACTTCCCTACGCTGGGATCAACCAGATCAGGTTCTAAGGGTCAAAGCTTTGCTTTTCTCAGCCTACAGTTGGCTCCCCTAGTGAAAAATATGAACTTTTCTAACTTTATTAAAACACAACCTTTTGCCGTGTACAAACTGATTGCATAAAAAAGAAAGGCACACTCAGTGCCTTTCTTACACTGCATACGATTTAAGACAATAGAATCTATTGATCGGTTCGTGAAGATGATTTTGATGCTTTTTTGTCCTTTTGATCTTTCTCTTCACGATACACTTCATCTACTGGAACAGGGTCTTCAAATTCGTTATCTTCAACATCGTTTTTCTTCGGACGATTTTTCTGGAATTGAATAGGGTCGTTTTGTTTGCGATTTTTCATTCAAATCACCTCTTAATACTTGTTTTCCACGAAACGACAGTTACGAAACATACTCAAGTCAATTAAACTTTGAATGTTTTTAGCAACTCAACAACTCCGTGGACGAGAGGTGTTTGCGTATGTTTATGCCATGTTAGTACAGTTTCTTTATAGTGAGTAACGTCAATTTCTTTATAGACAACGTTATGATGCTGGATATGTGATGTCGATTCGGGTACAAACGAGATGCCGAACTCCGCGGCAACAAGTGAAACCATCGTTTGTTGTTCTGTTGAATACTGTGCGATATTCATGACAGTGTTCGATTTGATATATAAAGAACGCACCGCTTCAAAATACCCTTCTCCTGCTTCTCTTGGACTAATGATTAACGGCTCATTAGATACGTCTTCCATTGCGATTGGTCCAGTCGACGAGGCTAGCGGATGACTTTTAGGTAAGCAGACGATAAACTTCTCTTCATAGAACGGATGCGTATTTAACTCTTCATCACCTACAGGCGGTACAAGTAACGCTAAGTCAATGTCTCCCGTTAATAACGCTTGAATTTGCTGCTTTGTCGTTAATTGTGACACGTGAATTTCGAGCTTCGGATATTGTTTTTTTATTAGCGTTAAGACCCGTGGCAAAATTTGAAAAACAACCGATCCTCCAAAACCAATCGCTATTTTCCCTCGTTCTCCTCGGTCAATTTCTTGTAAAATTGCAGTCTCCTTCTCAAGACGAGCAAGCATCTGAACGGAGAGCTCATACAAATACTCACCAGCTTCCGTTAAGGCAACAGAACGATTCGTTCGTTTCAATAATTGTACATTTAAGTTCTGTTCGAGCTCTTTGATTTGCGCACTTAATGGCGGTTGTGAAATGTTCAAACGTTGTGCAGCATTACCAAAGTGCAGCTCTTCAGCGACAGCGATAAAGTAACGTAAATGACGAAGTTCCATCTTTAATCCTTCTTTCCATACGTAATACGTATCAACATCATAGTAAAGAGTATCATTATTTTGTACAAGGTTTGTTAGGATAGATTAAACACTGAATTGCTAAAATTTTTAATCAGAGGAGATTATATGATTTTAAAAATACCAGATACAGAGATCTTGGCACGTCAACAATCCTTCAAAGAAAGATTCAGAAAAGAAGGAATAGATGGTGCCATTATACACGCATCGATTGATATATTTTATTTAACAGCATTTCATTTCAGGCCATCAGAACGACCGATTGCTCTTATTTTTGATCCTCAAGGAGAGAGTCACCTCTTCGTACCACTTATGGAGAAGGGACATGCCGAAGCTTATGCGCATGTTGACCATGTTCACGATTATCCTGAGTATCCAGGTATCCAGCATCCAATGAATATTTTAAAAGACTATTTAACCTCGATTGGCATGGCTAACATTCACGTTGGAATCGATGGAGACGGGTATTCCTCACCAAAAGGTTATCGTGGACCGAAGCTAAGTGATATTCTCGTTAATCAGTATACGTCGATTTACGGACTCATTGAATCGATGAGAATGGTAAAGTCTGAAAACGAACTGGCACTTATTAAAACGTCTGTACGTTGGGCCAACTATGCGCATGAGCTTCTCGTCAACTATTCAAAGGTTGGTCGTTCAGAAATTGAGATTGAAACGAAGGCAACATCTGAAGCAACCATCGCCATGGTTGAGACACTCGGTCCAGATTATATTCCTAACGGGTCACCTGCTCATGCCTTTTACCGAGGACAGATTGGACCACACTCTGCATTTCCACACTCACAAACGCAAAACTTACGACTTGAAACAGGATATAATGTCGTTTCTCAAGCAGCCGCTCACGTGTACGGCTATATTAGTGAACTAGAGCGAACGATGTTTATCGAAGAAGTAAGTAAAGAACAAGAGAAGTATTTTCATCACATAAAGACCGCCCAAGACATTGCATTTGAACATATTAAGCCTGGTGCAAAAGCTTCTGCTGTGGATGCTGCTGTGCAAACTTATTTCAAAGAAGAAGACGTACATCATTTAACACTTCACCATACGGGTCATGCACTTGGACTTGTTCATACGCACGAAGCTCCGTTCTTCGACTTAGGAGACGATACGACGCTTGAAGCAGGAATGGTTTTTTCCGTTGAACCGGGTCTATTCGTAGAAGGACTTGGTGGGTTTCGTCATTCCGATACGATTGTTGTTACCAAAGACGGAATGGAACAACTAACCTATTATCCACGAGATCTAGAATCATTAATCATTACATAAAGGGGACAAAACAACATGAAAAAGCAGATGATTTTTTTACCTATCTTTTCTGCAATTGCACTTGCAGCATGCTCATCTGATCCAGGGGACAGCACAAATGCGACCGATTCTTCAACTACTAGCGATTCGTCAGACGAGACGATTACGATGGCAATTACAGCAGATATTCCTGACTTAAACCCACAAGGGGCGAGTGAGCGAATGTCTGGTTCAATTAAGTTCCATGTATTTGAAACACTCGTTGCGCCTGATGAGAATATGGATTTACAACCTTTACTCGCTGAGAGTTATGAACAATTAGATGATTTGACGTGGGAATTCAAACTCAAAGAGGGCATTTCATTCCATGACGGTGAGCCGTTCAACGCTGAAGCGGTGAAGACGAATTTCGACCGGGTTCTTGATCCTGATATTGCTTCTCCGATGTTCGCCCAATTCAATGTAATTGACGAAGTTGAAGTCATCGATGATTATACGGTGCACTTTATAACTGGGGAACCGTTTCAATCACTACCGAACAACTTATCTCACTTTGGCGGAGCCATCATTAGCCCGAAAGCAATAGAAGACGCTGAAAACGGAGATCACAACTTAGATCTTGATCCTGTCGGTACTGGACCATTTGTCTTCGAATCTTGGACTCAAGGAGAAAGCATTAACTTTGAGAAGAATGAAGACTATTGGGGAGATGCTGTTGATTTTGATGCGTTAACCTATTTGATCGTTCCTGAACAGTCGACACGTATTGCAATGCTTGATACGGGTGAAGTAGACATTATTGACGACATTGAGCCCGTTAACACCGGACAAATTGACGCAATGGATGACGCTAGTCTAGTAGCCGTTGAAAGCATGCGTTCCAACTATATTGGTTTTAACTTAGACGTTGAGCCACTTGATGATGAACGAGTACGCCAAGCATTCGCCCATGCGATTGACCGTGATACACTTGTCACCGGCTTCTATGGTGAGTATGGCTCAAAAGCAACGGTCCAATTAGCGATTATATCTTCGGTTATAACCCTGATTCTGACTTTCCTGAATACGACATTGAACGTGCCAGAGAACTTCTTGCCGAAGCAGGGTTTGAAGATGGATTTACAACGTCGATCTGGTTAGAAGAAAGTGATTCGGTGGCAGTTCAAGTCGCCCAACATGTTCAAGATCAGGTAGCTGAAATCGGCATTAATCTTGAAATTCAACAATTAGAATGGACGACGCTGATTACCGAGACGACAGAAGGTAACCATGATCTCTTCTTACTCGGATGGTCGAACAACTTAGGGGATCCTAATGATGCCATTTACCGCCAGTTCCACTCTGATAACATCGGTGCAGCGGGTAACCGCATGTGGTACAGCAATGATGAAGTTGATGAACTGTTAATTGATGCACGTAAAGAAAGTGATGACGCTGTACGTGAAAGCATGTACCAAGAAGTACAAGCGATCCTCGCTGAAGAGGTTCCACGAATTGATTACGTTCACCCGTACTATATTCTAGGTGTAGGTGACCACATCGAAGGATTTGAACAATTCGTAAGCGAGCACCACTCCTTTAGAAACGCCTCCATCATCGAAAACTAACTGGGGACAGTCCCCCATCGCTTTAGAGAACCAAAGTAAATAGACCAAAAGGCACTTCTGCTAGTAATGCAGAAGTGCCTTTCTTCATGAACTCAGACTCATGATAGAGGACTACAATTAATTTTCCACTGCGTCACTTTTTCTTCTTAATCGAAACAAATGACCAGTACGTACCCATTCTCCACAACCACTCAAATGGACCGTAGCGAAACGGCTTGAGCCACAAGTAGCTAACTAGCATCTGGCTAATGAATAGAAGGATTCCAATACTAAGCGCAAACATGTAACTCGGTTCTGTCCAAATCCCTACATCTTCAAAGATCGTTCTTCCGCTTCCACGGAATAAGCAAACGAACACGAGCGATTGCAAAAGATAGTTCGTAAACGCCATCTTTCCAATTGAATTAAAAGGAAGAAGTGCTTTCGACATTGCCGTCTCACTCGTCCCCCACAAAACAATGAACAAGATCATACCAATCGTCACAACGAATGGGAAAAATCCATTTAACACTTGAATTGATTCATTATAATAAAGCATCGTCTTTCCAGCTAAACCGATCGCTAGACTGAGGAAAGTGAGTACCCACATTTGTTTTCTGCGATTTGAGATGACAGTGAATATGCCCTTATAAAAGGCAAACATCCCAAAAAGAAAGAAACCTAAATGCTCAACCATCGAAGAAAACTCTATAATGAGATATTCCGTTCCTTTAAACGGTTCTTCAGAACTAACAAGAACGCTTTTCAAACCTTCTTCAAGGGAAAGCTCACCAGAGAAGAAGTAGCTAATGACTTCAACTCCAACTGTATACCCTAACCAGAGGATTAACGCAGCAAACAACAAGCCTCTCACAGGCAACGTTGTAAATAACAGCAGAACAAACCCTGCCATTGCATACATCAATAAAATGTCCCCTGCCCAAATCGCATAACCGTGTACAGCACCGACAATCGCTAACAATAAAAACCTTCTTAACAAAATAGGATAAGGGTTCATATCCTTTTCTTTTAATCTGTTATAGATGAGCATTACACTCATCCCGAACATAAATGCAAATAATGGTCTTGCACTATCCGTCAAAATGATGGATAGAACATCATTTAATCCTTCATTAAGTGCCGATGGATGTTCCTTGTTGATCTCTGCAAGACCAGGTATATTGGCTAAAAAAATGGCGAGTAATGCAACTCCACGCATTTGGTCTAATATCGCTATTCTTTGATGTTGATTTATATCATTACTCTTTGTCATAGAAACCTCTTCAGTCATTAAGCTTGGAAAGAGTCAAGCAAACGAACGATCAATGTAATTAAAAACACATCTACCTATCTTTACTGTCTCGTCTCCTTACGCCAAGCACCTTCACGTCTATCGTCGGTTGCTCCTTCTAATTCACCAGTTTGTCGGTCGATGGCTAATGCTTGAATCGATCCAAAATATAGCGGTGTCGGAGGTTCACGAACGTCTTGATAGCCTTTTTGAAGAAGTGCTTCACGTTGGTTAGAGTCTACTTCTCCTTCCATAACTAGCTCATCTTCAGTCAAGTGAAAACGTTCCGTTTCTACTGCTTGTTCTAGATCAGCTTCTCCACTAACCCAATCAGTAATCACTTGTGTAAGCATAATAGGAATTCGCTCTCCTCCGGGGCTACCGATCCCCATCACCGGACCTTTTTCATCTGCTAAAATAAGCGGAGAAGACCACGTGATGGAACGCTTCCCTGGTTCCGGTTCATTATTCCCCTCACTACCTATGCTAAACCTCGACATCTGATTGTTAAGAAAGAAGCCTTGGGAATAGTCTCCTGAGCCAAAAAAGTCAGTCAATGTATTTGTCATTGAAACGACGGTTCCTTCATCATCTATAACGGTAATATGTGTCGTATTCGGGTCTGAGTCATGAGCAACCAGATCATCTCCAGACAACAAACGGTCAGAAGAGATCTTTTCTGCTAATGCTTTGTTTTGTTCTGAGTCTGTAAGGTGATCAATTGGAACATCAACGAAAGAAGGATCATCATACTCTGTTTCAATCGTGTAGTGTGCAATTCTCCAAGACATCGCAATGTCATGAATAAAGTCCGTGCTATTACGACTCTCACTGAGAGTCCCTCGTTCTTCAATCATTTGCAACATCTGTATGACGCTTGCGCCAGGAAGCGGTAATGGAGCCCCAATCACTTCATATCCAGCAAACTCTCCAGTGACCGGTTGATGACGGCCGACACGATAGTCTGAAAGTGAGTTCATGTTTAAACCTTCAATTTCAGAGACAAGGCCTTCCGCAATCTCTGCCTCGTAAAACGATACTCCTCCACTGTCTCGAATGAGACGTAACGTATCTGCTAGTTCTGATTGTTCGATGTCGTCTCCCGCAGAAAGGGGAGTGCCATTAGGATAAAAGTGCTCTAATCGTTCGACTGGCAATCGACCTTGGGCGGACTGAAGTTGCTCAGCGAACGTTTCTGAAACGGTCGCATGTTCAGCTAAGTCAATGGCTGGATTAAGCACTTCTTGCCAATCTGATCTTCCATAGTCATCATGCATCGTCATCATGCCAGCAACAAAACCTGGGACACCACTATTGGATGAGGGAATGCCGTTTTCTGGTACAATTTCACGATAATCATAGGCTTCAGCGTCTTCTCCTTGCTCTTGCACGAGCGTCACTCCGCCACCACCAATTCCAGAAGCAAAGCTCAACGACCGAAATCGCATACGCCGAGGCGATGGCAGCATCAACTGCATTTCCACCACTTTCAAGCACCTTCATTCCAGCTTCTACAGCGTCTGGGTGACCAGCACTCACACCATATGAAGTTAGACGTTCAGCCTCATCTACAGACCGCTCAATTACTTCTTCATCTTCTGCATTTGGTTTCTTAGAAAGTTCGATTTCGTTCTCCTCCTCTCCACCTGATGCACAACCGCCAAGCAAAAACACCGCCATTGACGCTTGAATAAAGAGAACGTGGTAGTTGACCTTGATCCTCTTCATTTTTCGTTGCAATCCATCCACCTCATCATCGCTACAAATTCTATCAACATCGAATTGCTTAGTCTTTGTCATTTAACTTGCTGTCATTTTACAAGTCGTGATCAACATGTCAATAGAATAACTTTTAAAGAATACGAATGATCTACTTTTAAAAGTTGAAAAATCAACGTCTCTAGTCTAATACGTCTACCTTTTACTTCTAGTGATAAAAAGGGGCTATAAGCGTTATCATCGTATAAAAAACTAAGCCATAGCGAAATGCTAATGGCTTAGTTCTCAGATTATTTCTCTACTTGGATATCTTGATACGATGGATTGCGCTCAAACTCCGCTTTCGCAAATGGACATAGAGGGAGAATGACCTTCTCCTCACTTCTCATTCTTTCAACAACCGAATGCACCAACTCTTCAGCGATCCCTTTTCCTCGATGTGCTTCCTTTACAATCGTATGGTCTATAATGATTTTCTTAGTACCAATTGGCTTAAACGTTATTTTACCCATTTCTTCTCCGTGCTGATCTTGATATACATGTTGTTTCTCTTCCTTACTAATCATGTTATCCTTCACCTCACATGTACGTTTACTTAAAATGCAACATCCATTCCTCAAAGGCACTGAGGAACTTTTCGACACGTTTAATTGTAGCTTCATCCGCAATTTCAGACTGATCTTCACTGAGTTTGTTATGAACAGAGCCGACCATAATTTTTGGACCTGGCATAATATAGGCGTCTAGTGTGAGTAACGTTTGACGTGTTTGCCCTTGTGATTGCACCGTTCCCGCTCCACCGGGGCTTGCACCTGCTAGCGCAAACGGTTTGTGTTTTAGGACTGTGCCTTTGGCAGGGCGTGATGCCCAGTCTAAAGCGTTTTTCAGAACAGCTGGACTGCCCGAATTGTACTCTGGCGAGACGACGATTACACCATCCGCTTCATCAATCGCTTCATCAATCGCTTCTTTCAACTGTTGTACACTCTCTGGATCCCCTTCTGCCTCAATATCTTGATTGAAAAAGGGAATCGTATCAATCTCGATCTCTTTCATTTGCCAATGGCTCGGTTTCTTTTCAATCATCACTTCCAATAACTTCCGATTGTACGATTGCTTTCGTAGACTCCCACAAATCATTGCAATCTTAAGATTTCTATCCGCCATAATTACCTCCTGATCGATTAAAGATTACGACTAGATTGTATAAATCATAGCACAGGTCGACCACAACTCGGATACGACACCCATTCACCGCAACAAAAACTACGCTTTCACCTCAGTGTTCCACCAGCTTGTCGCCTGTTTTATCTCTTCATCTGTTAATTCGTGCCCGTAATCGGTCAGTTTCACCATCACTTTTGCTCCATTGTCACTTAGTTGTTTCTTCACAGCCATAACGTCTCCAGGAGTTGTGATGACATCCCTTGCTCCAGATGTAATGAATACAGGAACATTGTCGAGTGACTTCGATTCAACATGGGAAAATAAATGACTCGGATGAAGTAAAATCGCAGAATAAAACAAGTCCCTATGTGAGAGCAATAAATTAATCGCTAGATTTGCTCCATTAGAATATCCAACGAGATGAATGGATCGACCCGTTCCTACTTGTTCTTTAATAAAGGAAGCGATTTTGTCTGTATTCTCTTGGATCTCTGCATAATTAAACCGTCCGTCTACCGGTCTGTTAAAGTACCGAAAGCCTTTATGATTGTTCGATACATCACCACGAATTCCTAACACAGAAAGGGAATCATCGATTTCACCAACAACATGTAGTAAGTCTGTTTCTCTTCCTCCGCTACCGTGTAAAACGATGAAGACATCTTGACTCGTTTGGCTATGATGATAGAACGATTTCATTGTGTTGCCCCTCTCTTTCTTGATATTGACTTACCAT
>NZ_BAXA01000012.1 GCF_000698125.1 Geomicrobium sp. JCM 19038
TAACGGTTTGATCTTTTATTAATATTCCTGTAAATTGAGAAAGAAGGTAGTCAAAATGACTGAGGAAACAACGAAGCGTCCGGAGCTAGGCTGTTCATTTTGCGGGAAGAAAGAATCTGAAGTGAAGAAGCTAATCGCAGGTCCTGGCGTTTATATTTGTAACAATTGCGTAAGTCAAGCGCAAAAGCAGTTATAATGATCTTTAAGCGATAGTTTGATCGTGTGAGGCGCTACTGTTGTGCCCGCTTTTTTCTTGGAATTTTTGTAAAATCACGAATGAATTCTCACATCTCCACGTAAAGCTGTTGAAGAATGGGCAGTATAATTATGGTGGAAATCGAAAGATTTGACGCGGGGTCACAATTCGGTGTAGTCTACATTATACAATAGAGGGGTGAATAACATGATCAAGTTCAACGATGAGAAAGGTCAGTTGAAGTGTTCTTTCTGCGGGAAAACACAAGACCAAGTCCGTAAGCTAGTTGCCGGACCTGGTGTCTATATATGTGACGAATGTATTGAATTATGTTCGGAGATCGTTGAAGAAGAACTAGGAACGGACGAAGAAGTTGAGTTTGAAACTGTTCCGAAACCACAAGAGATTGATGCAATCTTAGATGATTATGTCATCGGGCAAGAAGGCGCGAAGAAAGCGTTGTCAGTAGCTGTTTATAACCATTATAAGCGTGTGAATTCAACGGTTAGTACGAGCGGAGACGATGTTGAAATTTCAAAGAGTAACATCTGTCTAATTGGACCTACCGGTAGCGGTAAAACGCTTATGGCCCAAACGCTCGCACGTATTCTTAATGTGCCATTCGCAATTGCGGATGCAACGAGTCTTACTGAAGCAGGCTATGTAGGTGAGGATGTTGAGAACATCTTACTTAAACTAATTCAAGCTGCCGATTACGATGTAGAGAAAGCTGAGAAAGGCATTATCTATATCGATGAGATTGATAAAGTTGCGCGTAAATCTGAGAATCCTTCAATTACTCGTGACGTATCTGGTGAAGGCGTTCAGCAAGCACTCCTCAAGATTCTTGAAGGAACAACAGCTAGTGTTCCACCACAAGGTGGTAGAAAGCATCCACACCAAGAATTTATCCAAATTGACACGAGCAATGTACTGTTTATCGTGGGCGGTGCATTTGACGGAATTGACCAAGTGGTCAAGCGTCGTCTCGGTAAGAAAGTCATCGGATTTGGTTCTGAAGGTGATAGCGGAGAAATGACCGCTGATGATTATCTAGGCAAGTTATTGCCAGAAGATCTTCTTCGTTACGGGTTAATCCCAGAATTCATCGGTCGTTTACCGGTGATTTCAAGCCTTCGCATGCTTGATGAAAATGCACTCGTTGAAATTTTGACAAAGCCAAAGAATGCACTCGTTAAACAATTCCAACGCTTGTTAGAGATTGACAACGTGGAGTTGGAGTTTACGGAAGAGGCGCTTCGTGAAATTGCAAAGAAAGCCATTGAGCGTAAAACGGGAGCAAGAGGACTTCGTTCGATTATTGAGGCAATTATGCAAGACGTTATGTACGACTTACCGTCTCAAGACAATATCAGTCATTGCCAAATTACAGCAGACTGTGTATTGCACGATGCATCTCCAATCCTTACGACAAAGGACGGAGAAAGCATTACACTCGATCAAGTTCAACCGAAAGAAAGTGCTTAAACGAGAGATAACCTGCAGATTCTAATCTGCAGGTTTTTTTATTTGGATAGAGACAAACGTCCAGAGTCATACTACCGATAAATGAAGCCGTGCACGAATCAAAGTGATTGTGCTCATTTAGGAGGAGAACTATGAACTGGACGTCAATCTTCATGGTTGTACAAGTCTTTTTTGGGGTAGTTATCGGCTTGTACTTCTGGAATTTACTTAAGAATCAACGTACACAAAAAGTGAGTGTAGACCGAGAATCAAGAAAAGAAATGATGCAACTGCAAAAGCTTCGGTCGATCTCTCTTAATGAACCACTAGCTGAGAAAGTACGTCCCCAACGACTTGATGACATTATCGGACAAGACCAAGGTATTCTTTCTCTTGAAGCTGCACTTTGTGGTCCAAACCCGCAACACGTACTCATTTATGGGCCGCCGGGTGTCGGTAAGACGGCTGCAGCTAGGCTGGTGATGAATAAAGCGAAAGAAAATAGCCAATCGCCGTTTGCGAGTGAAGCACCATTTATAGAGCTTGATGGAACGACGGCGCGTTTTGATGAGCGTGGGATTGCAGATCCATTAATCGGTTCGGTTCATGATCCGATTTATCAAGGAGCGGGATCGATGGGGCAAGCTGGAATTCCACAACCGAAGCCAGGTGCAGTTACAAAAGCCCACGGAGGCATGTTGTTTATCGATGAAATTGGTGAGCTTCATTCAATTCAATTAAATAAGATGTTAAAAGTGTTAGAAGACCGCAAAGTCTTTCTAGAAAGTGCTTATTACAACGAAGAAAACATGAACATTCCTAGACACATTCATGATATTTTCCAAAATGGCTTGCCTGCTGACTTTCGGTTAATTGGGGCAACAACACGTACACCAGACGAAATTCCGCCTGCCATTCGTTCAAGGTGCTTAGAAGTATTTTTTAGACCGTTAAAACAAAAAGAATTGTCAACGGTGGCGAAAAAAGCGTCTGAGCGCTTAAAAATGACAATAAATGAGAAAAGTCTTGAGACGATCTCAACGTATGTCACAAACGGTCGTGAAGCGGTAAACACTGTGCAAATTGCAGCGGGACTTGCGACGACTGAGAACCGTGAAGAGATCTTTGTTGATGATATCGAATGGGTTGTACATGCAAGCCGATTGACGAGGCGCCCTGAGCGTATGATCCATAATAAGCCTGCGGTAGGGCGAGTAAACGGCTTAGCGGTTTACGGAGCGGACCTAGGTATGCTGTTAGAAATTGAAGCGACTGCGAGGGAAACAGACCCTGAAAAAGGAATGTTAACCGTTACAGGAATTGCTGAAGAAGAAAATGCCGGAAATCAAATGCGGTCAATTCGACGTAAAAGTATGGCAAGAAGTTCAGTGGATAACGTGATGACGGTGTTACGTCGGTTGAAAGTGCCGGTTGATAGTTATGATATTCACGTGAATTTCCCTGGTGGCACACCGATTGATGGTCCTTCAGCTGGAGCAGCAATTGCAACTGCAATCTATTCGGCGGTTCATCAATATAAAGTGAAAAATGATATTGCGATCACAGGTGAGCTAAGCATTTGGGGAACGTTAAAGCCTGTAGGAGGAGTGCCTTCTAAAGTGGCTGCTGCATTAGAAGCAGGCGCGAAGACAGCCTATATTCCAGTGGACAATGATGAAACCGTTTTACATCGTTTAGAAGGAATTAACGTCATCCCTCTCACATCGTTAGATGAATTATTCGATGCCGTTCTTTTAGTAACGGAGCAACCGAACAAAACAGAGAATGTCATTTGGGACGAAAATCAATCATCATCAATGTAAAAACGCATTAACTGTGCGCCTTCGTGGACACCTGATAGCCGTTAAGCTACAATGGGTATCATGAGATCAACTCCGTCTGTGTATATACTATTAGAGAAACTTTTGAATAGATGCGATCGTTGATGTGAAATGGGGGATGACGTTGACGTCTAGACAAACTGAAAGACGATCGATTCCGCTTTTACCATTGCGTGGAGTGCTCGTATTTCCAGGCATGGTGCTTCATTTAGATGTAGGGAGAGCGAAATCAGTACGAGCTTTAGAGCAAGTAATGGTAGAAGACCAAGAAATTATTCTTGCAAGCCAAGTGGATTTATCTGTAGATGAACCGGCGAAAGAAGACCTTTATGAAGTCGGAACGCTTGCATATGTTAAACAAATGGTAAAGATGCCGAACGGAACGACGAGAATTCTCGTCGAAGGCTTAAAGCGAGCGACAATTGAACAATTTAATGAAAACGATGAGTACTATGATGTTTCAATCACAATTCCTGAACAATCATCAGATGTTGACGATGAGAAGGCAACAGCTTTAATGAGAACGGTACTTAAACAGTTTGAAAACTATACGAAACTGTCTACGAAAGTATCTAAAGACACGTTAAAGTCCGTGCAAGACATTGATGACCCAGGATATTTTGCTGACTTGGTCGCTTCGCATTTGCCACTTCAAATTAAGCGCAAGCAGTCATTGCTTGAAGCGTTTAGTGTTGAAGCACGTCTTGAGAAGTTGCTTGAGATTCTTGAGAACGAGCGGGAAGTACTCGGTCTTGAAAAGAAAATCGGCCAACGTGTAAAAAAGTCGATGGAGAAAACGCAAAAAGAATACTATTTACGTGAGCAAATGAAAGCCATACAAAAGGAGCTCGGCGACAAAGACGGCAAAGGTGGGGAAGTTGAAGAGCTTCGCTCAAAAATCGAATCCCTTAACATGCCAGGAAATGTTGAAGAGAAAGCTTTAAAAGAAGTCGCTCGCTATGAACGCGTGCCAGCAAGTTCTGCTGAGAGTTCGGTGATTCGCAATTATATTGATTGGTTAACATCCATTCCTTGGTCAGAGAAAACAGAAGACCGTCTTGATCTTGCTCATGCTGAGAAAGTTTTAAATGAAGATCATTTTGGTTTGGAGAAAGTAAAGGAACGTGTTCTTGAACATTTAGCGGTTCAACAACTTACGAATTCTTTACGAGGACCGATTCTTTGTTTATCTGGACCTCCAGGAGTTGGTAAGACGTCACTCGCGAAATCCGTTGCGCGCTCCATTGAACGTGAATTCGTAAGAATTTCTCTTGGTGGTGTTCGTGATGAGGCGGAGATTCGTGGCCATCGTAGAACGTATGTCGGTGCGATGCCAGGGAAGATGATTCAAGGAATGAAAAAAGCAGGTGTCATGAACCCAGTATTCTTACTCGATGAAATTGATAAAATGGCGAGTGATTTTAGAGGAGACCCATCTTCTGCAATGCTCGAAGTGTTAGACCCCGAGCAGAACAACCAATTTGGTGATCATTACCTCGAAGAAACGTATGATCTTTCAAATGTCATGTTTATTACGACAGCAAATCAAATCGCAAAAATCCCTGCGCCATTACGAGACAGAATGGAAATGATTCACATCGCTGGGTATACAGAGCTTGAGAAACAAGCGATTGCAACGGATCATTTACTTCCTAAGCAAATCGAAGCTCACGGTTTAACGAAGCAAGACATTCAAATTCGTGAAGCTGCACTTTTGAAAGTCATTCGTTACTACACGCGTGAGGCTGGGGTCCGTAACTTAGAGCGTCAAATTGCAACACTTTGCCGTAAAGCAGCAAAAATGATCGTTGCGAAAGAAAAGAAGCGTGTCATCGTAACGGAAGGTCTTGTTACGGAGCTACTAGGGAAACCGAAGTATCGTTACGGGAAAGCAGAAGAAGAAGACCAAGTCGGTACTGCAACTGGACTTGCCTATACGACGGCTGGTGGCGACACGCTTGCGATTGAAGTATCGCTTGCTAATGGTAAAGGTGGTCTAACGCTCACAGGTAAGTTAGGCGATGTTATGAAAGAGTCCGCTCGTGCCGCATTTAGCTATATTCGTTCGAAAGCCGAAGAGTTTGGCATTGATGAGCGTTTTCACGAAAAGTATGACGTTCATATTCACGTTCCTGAAGGTGCAACCCCGAAAGATGGGCCTTCTGCAGGAATTACGATGGCAACTGCACTATTGTCTGCGCTAAGTAATCGTCCTGTATTAAAAGAAGTCGGTATGACGGGTGAGATGACACTTCGAGGTCGGGTATTACCGATTGGCGGTTTAAAGGAAAAATCAATGAGTGCTCATCGCGCAGGTCTTACGAAAATCATTTTCCCGAAGGATAATGAAAAAGACTTAGATGATGTTCCTGAAAGTATCCGAGAAACGGTAGAATTTGTGCCGGTCACTCATTTCGATGAAGTGATTGCTCATGCATTAGGTGGTGTAATTGATGAACGTGAGTAAAGCAGAATTAAAGATAAGTGCAGTTGGTCCAGATCAGTATCCAGAAGAGAATTGGCCAGAACTTGCTTTTGCCGGTCGTTCTAATGTCGGGAAGTCATCGTTTATTAACACGATTACGCAACGCAAAAAGCTTGCTTATACGTCGCAGCAACCAGGTAAAACGAAAACCTTAAACTTCTTTAATATTAATGACCTCTGTTATTTTGTAGATATTCCTGGATATGGCTATGCAAAAGTCTCGAAGAAAGAAAGAGCAGCTTGGGGACGAATGATTGAGGAATATATAACATCAAGAGAGCAATTAAAAGGTGTCGTCTTACTTATTGATGCAAGACATGATCCATCTGAAGACGATTTAAAAATGTATGATTGGCTAAAGCATTTTGAAATACCAATTATGCTCGTTCTAACAAAGATTGATAAAATCAATAAAACGAAGCGTACGAAACATATTAAAAATATCATTGAAATTATAGATATTGATGAAGATGATGTATACGTTCCGTTTTCATCAGAAACTGGTGACGGAAAAGACGAGGCGTGGAAACAAATCCGCAAACTCCTTAACGTGTAATAACAAAAAGAAAAACGCAAAGGTTATCAGATGATAATGTTTGCGTTTTTCTTTTGTACATGTTTTCTTTCAGATTCGGTACACTAATAAAAAATGTAACAACCGAGCACGTTATTTGCAGTTCAGTGCGTTGTATGTTGTAATGGAAAAGATAAAATATCAGGTGTTGTGTCAGAGCTTGTTCACATTTTGAGTGAACCGAGCGTTTTTGATGCGTGTTATAATAGATAGTAGATATTCTTAGTACGGAAATGAGCGTAGACTAAGCAGAGCGATTGGAAAAGTGGGGTGGAGACGGATATGCATATAATCGTTGCTAGCATCGACTACAAAAGGGCCCCTGTCGATTTGCGAGAACAATTTGCATTTGATGAAGAAGAATTACCAAAAGCGTTAAGCATGTTACGAGATATGAAGAGCATTTTAGAGTGCACGATTATTTCAACGTGTAACCGTACGGAAATTTATGCTGTCGTCGACCAACTTCATACAGGTAGACATTTCACAAAGAAATTTATCTCACAGTGGTTTGATGTACAGCCCGAACAATTTCAATCCGTATTAGACATTCGTGAAAATGATGAAGCGATTGAGCATTTACTCAAAGTTTCTACAGGTTTAGAATCGATGATTTTAGGTGAAACTCAGATTCTTGGACAAGTGAAAAGTAGCTTCTCGATTGCTCAAGAGAATGATGCTACAGGAACTGTGTTTAATCAGCTATTTAAACAAGCAATTACATTCGCAAAGCGAGCACATCGTGAGACGTCAATTAACGATAATCCGGCTTCTATTAGCTATGCCGCGGTTGAGTTAGCGAAACAAGTCTTTGGGGATTTTACGAATAAACACATTTTAATTCTCGGTGCTGGGAAAATGAGTGAACTTACAGCAAAACATTTAGAAGCAAACGGTGCGGCGAGCATTACCGTGATGAACCGGACATTCGAACGAGCAGAATCCCTTGCTTCGACAATGAAAGCAGAAGCAAAGCCGATTGAAGAACTTAATGCGTACCTTGAAGAAGTGGATATTCTCATTTCTTCGACGAGTGCAGATCAATATGTCCTCACACAAGAGATGGTAGCACCAATTATGGAACGACGTTCTAAGAAGCCTCTCTTTATGGTCGATATTGCTGTTCCAAGGGACTTAGATCCTGAACTTGGCAAGCTTGAACCAATTTATCTTTATGATATTGATGATTTAGAAGGCATCGTTGCGGCTAATATGGAAGATCGTAAAGAAGCTGCCATTCAAATTGAGGCGATGATGACGCTTGAGATTGAAACGTTCAAGAACTGGATTGATCAGCTTGGCGTTGTTCCTGTCATCTCAGCTCTACGTGACAAGGCTTTAATGATTCAAGCAGAAACAATGGAAAGCATCGAACGCAAAATGCCCGATTTAACAGATCGTGAACGTAAAGTCCTTTCAAAGCATACGAAGAGCATCGTGAATCAGCTTCTGAAGGAGCCGATTACGAGAGCGAAGGAAATGGCTGGAGAAGACGACCGAGAGCAATCATTGTCACTATTTATTGAGATTTTTGGTCTTTCCGATGAAGTCGCAGAATCAAAGGTTGAGCGATTACAAAGCAATCAATCTTCCTCTTTTGCGAATGGAAATGCGTTTATGTCTGACGGTGAAACGAGAGTGTTGCAAGAGCTCTTGCAGTATCGTTATGCTAAAGACATGTCTGTATAGATCTTTTTTGAGACAACCGGAAGGCTCTTTGCTTTCTGGTTGCTTTCATGTTGAACCACGGACTACTGTCCGTACTTAGGAGGATTTAATCGATGAGAAAGATTGTAATCGGTACGAGAAAGAGTAATTTAGCAGTGAATCAAGCGGAGTGGGTACTGAGTAAGTTGGAATCACTAGGTTTACCTTATGAATTTGAACTAAAGAAGATCGTAACAAAAGGTGATCGCATCTTAGACGTAACACTTTCTAAAGTAGGCGGAAAAGCGCTGTTTGTGAAAGAGATTGAGCAAGCGTTACGTGACGGTGAAGTCGATTTAGCCGTGCATAGTATGAAAGATGTTCCTTCTGTATTGCCAGAAGATTTTACGCTAGCTGCAATTAGTGATCGTGAAGATCCTCGTGACGCACTCATCTCAACGAGTGGTAAAACGCTTAACGAACTTCCTGAGGGTTCAATTATTGGAACGAGCAGCTTGCGTCGTCAATCACAAATCCTCGCAGTGAGACCAGATTTACACGTAAAATGGATTCGCGGTAACATTGAGACGAGACTTAGAAAATTAAAAGAAGAGAATTTTGATGCCATTATTTTAGCAGCTGCTGGATTATCACGGATGGGTTGGAGCGAAGAAATCGTTACAGAATTTCTTGATCCAAACCTTAGCATACCGGCCGTAGGTCAAGGGGCTCTTGGTCTTGAGTGCCGGGTCGACGATGAAGAAGTAAAAGAAGTTCTTCGTCACTTACACAACGAAGAAGTGGCAAAAACGGTATCAGCAGAGCGTTCATTCCTTCGAAATGTTGAAGGTAGCTGTACGGTTCCAGTTGCAGCTCATGCAACCTTACTTGATAACGATCAAGTGTCACTAACGGCATTGATTGCTTCAACGGACGGCAAAACGTTACTAAAAGATGAAGTCACAGGTAGTGATCCAGATCAAATCGGTAAAATCGCCGCGGCTAACCTCTTTGAACGTGGTGGGAAAGAAATTCTAGCTCAAGTGAGAGCGGAGCAAGAAGATTCTTGAAGCCGACGGTGATTGTCACGAGGTCACAAGGAGACGTCGGACCTGATCCTTTAATGCATGTACTGTATCAGAAAGGAATTGATGCAGTACACATTCCCCTCGTCCAGCAACGAGCGGTTCACGTCGATGTGACAGCAATTGAATTGGAACGCTATGACTGGATTATTTTTACGAGTGCGAATGCCGTGAAGTATTTTCATGAACACTATAAAGCTACACATTTCCCGTCTTCAGTGAAGGTTGCAACAGTCGGTAAGAAGACGACAGATGTAGCAAAGCAATATGACTACCCAGTTTTAATTAACCCTGAGCAAAGGTTTACTGCAGAAAGCTTGTACGAGGAATTAGAGCCGCGTGTTAAGAAGGGCGACCGAATTCTAATTCCAAACAGCAAACAATCTCGCGATCTTCTAGAGACCAGGCTAACTGGATTAGGAGCACGTGTAGACGTACACGCGTTTTATGAAACTATACCGAGTACGAATTTAACTCGAGATCAGCTTAGTATGCTGAACAACCCAATCTACCCCATTGTGTTTACGAGTCCAAGTGCGGTGAAGGCTTATCATAGCTTTGCAAGGGAAAAAACGAACAGTAAGCGCCAAGCTTTTGTCATCGGACCGATTACAAAACGAGAAGCAAGGCATTGTGAGTTTAAACAACTCATTGCACCGAGTGAATATACATTTCAACATTTAGCAGAAGCCATTAATCAATACTTATAACGAGGTGAAGCGCAATGTCTCAACAAGCATTTAACCGCCACCGTAGACTTCGTGGCAGTCACAGTATGCGTAACTTAGTACGAGAAACAAAGCTTTCGAAAGAAGACTTAATCTATCCCCTTTTTGTCGTGGAAGGTCAGAATTATAAAAAAGAAGTCCCCTCAATGCCAGGTGTGTTTCACTATTCTTTAGACTTATTAGATGATGAGATTGACCAGATCATCACTCTTGGCATTGAGTCGATCATTTTGTTCGGTGTGCCAAAGCATAAAGATGACGTAGGTACACAAGCTTATGCAGAAGAAGGGATTGTTCAGCAAGCGATTCGCCAAGTGAAGGCCAATCACCCGCAACTCGTCGTTATTGCCGACACATGTTTATGTCAGTACACAGATCACGGTCATTGTGGTGTGATCCAAGACGGAACGATTGAGAACGATCAATCACTTTCTCTTCTCGTTAAAACGGCGGTTTCTCAGGCGCGAGCAGGTGCAGATGTGATTGCTCCTTCGAACATGATGGACGGCTTTGTCGCATCAATTCGACACGGCTTAGATGAAGCTGGATTTAGCAACACGCCGATTATGTCTTACGCTGTAAAGTATGCGTCAGCATTTTACGGTCCGTTCCGTGATGCAGCTCACAGTACCCCTCAATTTGGTGATCGTAAAACGTATCAAATGGATCCTGCAAACCGAATGGAGGCGCTTCGTGAAGCCCGTTCAGACATTCAAGAAGGTGCAGACTTTTTAATTGTTAAACCAGCGCTCTCTTACCTAGATATTATGCGAGACGTTAAAAACGAAAGTTTACTTCCAGTGGTTGCCTACAACGTATCTGGTGAATATTCGATGATTAAAGCAGCCTCCGCAAATGGATGGGTTGACGAAAAAGAAACGGTTCAAGAGAAGTTAACGAGCATGAAGCGTGCAGGTGCAGATTTAATCATCACGTACTTTGCCAAAGATGTGGCAAACTGGATCAATGAAGACTTAGAAAGGGGACGTCACTAATGCGTACGTTTGACCAATCACAATCATTATTTCAACAAGCAAAGCCACTCATGCCAGGAGGTGTAAGCAGCCCTGTTCGTGCGTATAGTTCTGTAGGAATGGATCACGGTCTATACATGAAGAAAGGCTCAGGTGCTTACATTACAGACCAAGACGATAACACGTACATTGATTACGTATTGTCATGGGGACCGCTCATTTTAGGTCATGCAGATGAACAAGTCGTAGAACGTTTAAAAGAAACAACTGAACTTGGGACAAGCTTTGGTGCGTCCCACGAAATGGAAATCAAACTAGCGAACCTCGTCATTGACCGCGTACCGTCTGTTGAAATGGTACGTTTCGTAAACTCTGGTACAGAAGCAACGATGAGTGCATTGCGTCTTGCTAGAGGTTTTACTGGACGTAGTAAGATCGTCAAGATGGAAGGAAACTACCACGGTCACGGCGATTCATTGTTAATTAAAGCGGGTTCAGGTGTGGCTACACTCGGTTTACCAGATAGTCCAGGTGTTCCAGAAGGAACGGCATCAAACACATTAACGGTTCCTTATAACGATCTAGATAGCTTAAAGCTTGTTTTTGAAAAATACGGGGATGATATTGCAGCCGTTATTTTGGAGCCAGTTGCTGGGAATATGGGTGTTGTTCTTCCGGAAGACGGCTTTTTACAAGGTGTTCGTGACATAACAACAGAATACAGTAGTCTGTTGATCTTTGATGAAGTTATGTCAGGTTTTCGTACCGGTTACAACTGTGCACAAGGAAAGTTCGGTGTGACACCTGACCTTACAACGCTCGGAAAAGTCATCGGTGGTGGCTTACCAGTAGGTGCCTTTGGTGGACGTAAAGATGTGATGGAGCAAATCGCACCGAGTGGTCCGATTTACCAAGCAGGAACATTATCAGGCAATCCGCTTGCAATGACTGCAGGATATGAAACACTATCACAAGTAACAGAAGCTGATTATGAGACATTTGAACGCCAAGGAAAGCGCCTTGAAGAAGGAATCTCAGAAGCAGCCAAAATGTATGACATCCCACATACATTTAATCGTGCAGGCTCTATGGTCGGGTTGTTCTTTACAAACGAACACGTAAAAGACTTCCCATCTGCTAAAACAGCAGATCTTGATCTTTTCGCCACATATTTTAGAGAAATGATGCAAGAAGGGATTTCAATCGCACCTTCACAATTTGAAGGGATGTTCCTTAGCACAAAACACACAGATGACATGATTGAAGAAACGATCGAAGCCGCAAAACGCGTCTTTGAACGTATCAAAGGATAAAAAACGCAACCCGCCATGAGTCTAATCACTTGGCGGGTTTATTGATGAATGAGGGGTGTAAACGGTGTGGTTGAATAAGAGTAGATCTATTGATGAAAATCACATTTGATTTATAGCAAGTGAGTTTAGAAAATGGTTGGTTCGTATGAAAGAAGCCATTGAAAAACTTCTGTTTTGCTTCTAAGAAAACAAAAGTAAATAAAAAACGGATGTGAGATTACTGAAAAGAATGAATTTCGCATCGTTTTATAAGGATGCCGTGTGATTTTGTATGCGGCATCGCCTCCTTATAACGAATATCCCAGATTGGAACGGAAGGCGGTGACGCCTGCGGAAGGGCGAGTCGAGACCCCGCAAGGCGAAGCCTGAGGAGGCTCGAACGCTCCTCCGCGGCAAGCATCCGCCTGCAGTGGAATCATGGCACTAGTATAGATTATTAAAAAAGAAACGGATTCCTGATTTAATTCGACCTTTCGTTCGTTATTCTTGAATGGGATCGTATGAAGTGAGCGTCTTTTGCATAGACATTATTGTAGAGTAACTCGAATATTTTGCTGTTTGGATTCATACGTTGATAGCGTACGCAAAAAATCTGCACGTAAGCATCGAGGATAGTCTTCTATGGTTGTAGGTTTTTCAAACAACTCTATGATAAAGGGGGAACGGTCTGTGACCCAAGAACAGCCTTCTGCGCTAACATTTAATCTAGAGGAATCAGTCTGGCTTGATCAAGGAGAGAGGATTCAGACGATTTTGGGTCTGGAACTGGAGCCAGAGCTTCTCATCGAGGAAGATGAGCATCAGGTGAGCATTAAAGGTGGCTTGCATTTATTTGGGCAATATGTTCCGTTTGAGCAAGAAGAAGTGTTTCAAGATTATGATGGTGGCGGAAAGCCTCATCGAATTGATAGCGTCCGAACGACAGAAAATGGCGAACGGGAGTTAAAACATTTCTTCCCGATTGAAGTGTCGATTCCGCTTAATCGCATTCAAAGTGTGGATGAGATTTATGTTCAAGTGGATAGCTTTGATTATGATTTGCCTGAGCCTAGTTGTATCCAACTGGCGGCAGATGTGACGATTAGTGGGATGAAAGATTTGCAAGAAACACATCAAGCGGAGAAAACGATTGCCGATCCACCTGAACCATTTCCAACCTTTAGTCACGAAGTAAAAATTCCAGATACCGAAGCTGAAGCAACTCGTGAAGCGGATGAAGAGGTAGAGGAAGAAGAATATGATTTTGAAGAAGAGACTGAGGTAGAAGGAACGTATCGAGCTTATGAAGAGGAGTCGTATGATGATGACTCGGAATTAGAAACAGCGGCCGATGTTGATGAAGAGCTTGAAGATGATCATATCGTTTCTGAAGAGGAACATGAAGATACGTATGTTCATCAAGTAGAGCAAGAAGTAGACTCAGACACGTCGTTTCCAGTTCGCTTGCATCAACGAGAGGAAGAAGCGGATGATGCAACGAATGCGTTAAGTGAAGCGTATGAAGAAGCATTGGAAGATGAAAATGTTCATCTGACAGACGATGAAAACAGAGATGAAGTTGAAGAAGAAGATTATGAAGCTCCCAAAGCTGAAAAGTCAGTAAAAGAAAAGAAGCGAGAAAACGCACTGTATTTAACAGAGATGTTAGACAAAGGTGATCGGGAAACGTTCACGAAAATGAAAATGTGCATTATTCAAGAAAATGAGTCGCTTGATACGATTGCTGAACGCTACGGGTTGTCGGTACAACAACTTCTCCGTTGGAATAACATGGATTTAAATCATGTAGAAGCAGGAGAAATCATATACATCCCGGTGCAAGTGAAACATGATTGAGCCGAATTGGTCTGAAGCGGTTCGTGCGATTGCCAACGATAAGAGTGATTGGTCTTGGGTGAGTGAACGTGTGATTAAAGTCGACCACCCTGAAGGACCGATGGCAATGAAACGTTGGCAGCGCACCGTTTCAGAGCGCGATACGTTTTTGCATCACCTACGGTACGGTGAACGTGCTGGTATTCAAGGAATTATCCCCTCATGACGGGCACGAGAGGGGATTTTCCGATTTTTGAACATGAAGGTGCCGACTATTATCTTGAACCGTGGGTTGAGGAACAATTGCTAACATCTCCTCCATCTAAAGAGTTGCGATTGCTCGCGATCTTAGCGGCAAATCACAAGCTCTCCGAAAATGAGCAGGCCATTGAAGAAGAAGCGATGACTGAATACGCACAAGAAGTTGATCTGCTTTGGAATCAACAACGTTTAACGATGGAACAGATGGCAGATCAAATGGAACAAGTACGCTTTCTCTCCCCGTTTACGATGACTTTTCTCCATGCTGGTCCTTTTTTAGAGCGAATGTTTCAAGCAGGTAGAACTGGATTTCAGCAATGGGTACGTCACGTAAAAGACCAAGGCAGTTATCGGTTTGTATTTTGTCATGGTCAGCCTTCTCTTGACCACGGCATTATAGCATCAGATGGAAATGCGTGGTGGACAAATTGGGAAGAAAGCGGTCCGAATCATATGGCTTATGACTTGGCTTACTTTTACCAAGACATTGCAAGGAACCAACCATTTCATGCGTTAGACCAGCAAGCCATCTTCGGAACATATGAAGCATATGGTCCTGTTTGGAGAGAAGCAGATACGTCTTTGTTGAAGGCGTTAATGTTAACTCCAACCCCGGTCATTGAGTTTGTTGAGTTGTATCGAACGAATCCAAATCGCTATGCAGAACACCAGTGGACAGCGATGTTGGAAGTGAAGTTAAATACACTTCGCTATTTATCTGAGATGGTTCGTTTTAAAGAAGACCAAGAAGCAGCCATGAGGCAAAGTTCAACCTAAGCCTCATGACTGCTTTTTTTGTCGTGTATGAACGACGTTACTTTTGGAAATACCAGAACATACAGATCAAGATAATGAGAATGAATACATCGAAGAATGTAGGAAAAAACAACAATCGTAACAGTTGAAAGCAGATGATCGGTAACAAGATTTGTAAAGCGGCCGCTCGCCATTTGTATACCCAATGGGGACGCTTCTTTTTCCCGTATGGATAGTGGGGCGGGGGATCGTAATAACGTGGCAAAATAAACACCCCTTTTCGTTCTTACGGTCAGTATTGACGGATGTTAGAGCAGTCGGTACAATAACAGAAGATATTCTATTACATGCAAAGATTGGGAGTAGTATGCAGGAATCCTCATCCAGAGAGAGAACCCTTGGCTGAAAGGTTCTTTGACTAGGAGACGTGCAGAAGTCGCCCATGAGCATTCTTCTCTGAACAAGAGTAGGAGAAGACGTTAACTTACGTTATAGTTCTTAATGAGTGTATGAGTGATTTATCGTTCATAAACAAAGGTGGTACCGCGAACACTTCGTCCTTTGCCTAAGGAGAAGTGTTTTTTTTATTGAATTTAATAAGGAGGAAACACAATGGCGAACAATTTAGACACGAAATATGATCCGAAACAAACCGAATCGAAATGGTATCCGTATTGGATTAACAACGGCTACTTTGAAGCATCAAAAGAAGGAGAACATAAGGGTGAGCCTCACTCAATCGTAATTCCACCGCCAAACGTAACGGGACGGTTGCACCTTGGGCATGCTTGGGATGTCACGCTTCAAGACATTATCGCTAGACAAAAGCGAATGGAAGGTCGCGACATGTTATGGTTGCCAGGAATGGACCATGCAGGGATTGCAACGCAAGCAAAGGTAGAAGCGAAATTAAAAGAAGAAGGGCGCTCTAGGCGAGAATTAGGGCGTGAGAAGTTTCTTGATGTGTCTTGGCAATGGAAAGATGAGTATGCGGAGTTTATTCGTGAACAGTGGGCGACGCTCGGTTTGTCTCTTGATTACACGAAAGAACGCTTCACACTTGATGATGGCTTGTCTGACGCGGTCAAAGAAGTATTTGTTCGTCTTTACGAAAAAGGCTTGATTTATCGCGGGAAATACATTATTAACTGGGACCCAGCTGCACAAACTGCTTTGTCTGACATTGAAGTAGAATACAAAGAAGTTGAAGGCGCGTTTTATCATATGCGTTACCCGTTAAAAGACGAAGACGGGCATATTGAAGTAGCAACTACACGACCTGAGACGATGCTTGGTGATACAGCGGTTGCGGTTCACCCGAAAGACGAGCGTTATCAACATCTTATTGGAAAGACGGTAATTCTCCCGATTGTCGGACGTGAAATTCCAATTGTTGCTGATGAGTATGTTGATCGGGAATTTGGTTCAGGTGCTGTTAAGATTACACCAGCGCATGATCCGAATGACTTCGAAATTGGTAACCGTCATGAACTTCCGCGAGTGCTCGTCATGGATGAGGCAGGGAAGATGAACGAAAATGCTGGCGATTATCAAGGACTTGATCGTTTTGAGTGTCGTAAGAAAATCGTTGCTGATTTACAAGAATTTGGCGTGCTTTTTGACATTGAAACGCACGTTCACTCAGTTGGACATTCTGAACGTAGCGGTGCAGTGGTGGAGCCGTATTTATCAACGCAATGGTTTGTTGATATGAAACCACTTGCTAAAGAAGCGATTGCGCTTCAGTCAAAAGAAGACAAAGTAACATTCGTTCCTGAACGTTTTGAGCGTACGTATTTGCAGTGGCTCGACAACATTCGTGACTGGTGTATTTCTCGTCAATTGTGGTGGGGGCACCAAATTCCTGCTTGGTATCACAATGAAACAGGAGAATTGTACGTAGGGAAGGAAGCGCCAAAAGACCTTGAAAACTGGACGCAAGATGAAGACGTATTAGACACGTGGTTTAGCTCTGCATTGTGGCCGTTTTCAACGATGGGTTGGCCAAATACGGATGCGGATGACTTTAAACGATTCTACGACAAACGTTCTTGTTACAGGGTATGACATCATCTTCTTCTGGGTATCTCGAATGATTTTCCAAGGCATTGAATTTACAGGTGAGCGTCCATTTAAAGACGTGTTAATTCACGGACTTGTGCGTGATTCAGAAGGTCGTAAGATGAGTAAATCATTAGGCAATGGTGTCGATCCGATGGATGTTGTGGAGAAGTACGGAGCTGATGCGCTTCGATTCACACTTGCAACGGGAACGACACCAGGTAATGACTTGAAATTCCAATGGGACAAAGTTACAGCGAATTGGAACTTCGGGAATAAGATTTGGAATGCGTCTCGTTTTGCCCTTATGAATATGGAAGGGTTCAAAAAAGAAGATATCGATTTGAGCACTGTTACAGCGGCTCATGATCGTTGGATTTTAGCGAAACTACAAAAAACAATTTCGTCAGTTACGAGATTAATGGATCGCTATGAATTTGGTGAAGCGGGTAAACTTCTTTACAACTTTATTTGGGATGATGTGTGCGATTGGTATATCGAGATGGCCAAATTACCTCTTTACGGTGAAGATGAACAAGAGCAAAACACGACAAAGTCTGTTCTTGCACACGTTCTAGACCAAACGTTGCGCTTACTTCACCCATTTATGCCGTTCATCACAGAAGAGATTTGGCAACACTTACCGCATGAAGGTGAGTCAATTACGATTGCAGCGTGGCCACAAGTGAAGAGAAGTGGCAAGATGAGCAGGCGTTTTCAGATATGGAAATGTACCAAGCTGTCATCCGTACCATCCGTAACACTCGTCAAGAGATGGATGTTGCACCGAGAAAGCCAATTCCACTTCACATGAAGCCTACGACAACAGAAGCGAGTGAGCAACTTCTTCGTGGGAAACATTATCTTGAGCATTTCTGTAGTCCGGAAACGCTTGTGATCGATGAACATTTAAGTGAACCAGACCAGGCTGTATCACATGTGTTAACAGGGGTTGAGATCTACATTCCTCTCGCAGGCTTAATCGATGTAGAAGCAGAACTTGATCGATTAAAAGGCGAAAAGAAGAAGTTAGACGGTGAAGTTAAACGCTTAGAAGGTAAGTTATCGAATGAAAAATTCGTAAGCAACGCTCCTGATTCGATTGTTGAAGCAGAAAAAGAGAAGCTCACTGACTATCAAATGAAACGTGAAAAAGTAGACGAGCGACTAGAGGAAATTGCGAAACTCAAGTAATTAAAGGAGTCAACGTGTTTATGAACAATTTTTCAGAGGCTTTTGATTGGCTCTTGAGTCATCGCAATTACGGAATAAAACCAGGTCTTGAACGAATTGAGGCAGTGCTTGAACATCTCGGGCATCCCGAACGTGTTTTCAATAGCATTCATATTGGTGGTACGAACGGGAAAGGTTCGACTGTTACGTATGTGCGCCAAATCATGCAACAAGCTGGATACAACGTGGGGACATTTACGTCCCCTTACGTTGTGCAATTTGAAGAGCGAATTAGCATAAACGGAACCCCAATTTCTGAAGAAGAGTTTACAGTTGCTGCGATTTCAGTAAGAGAAGCACTTGAGCGAGTAAATCATCCTTACGGTCCGGCAACGGAATTTGAGATTTTGACGCTCATTGCGATGGTTCATTTTGCGAATGTTAAGGAGCTTGATCTGGTGATCTTTGAAGTTGGACTTGGGGGGCGACTTGATTCAACGAACATCATTCATCCGCTCGTCTCAGCCATCACAAATGTCGGACAAGATCATATGCACATTTTAGGCAATACAATTGAGGATATTGCGTTTGAGAAGGCTGGCATTATTAAACAAAACGTTCCAATCGTAACAACCGTTGTAAATGAAGAAGCACTTCGTGTTATTCGAAGAATAGCTCAAGAAAAAAAGGCACCGATCACTATTGTTCATGATGAGTTGAATGTACACATTGCCAAGCTAGATGAAGAAGGATCAACATTTAGTGTCATCACGAAGCAATCGACGTATTCTGAGCTTACCATTCGTATGCGCGGGGCTCATCAAGTCGATAATGCACTTCTTGCAATTCGAATTGTAGAAGAGCTCACATCATTCAATTATCTCGTAAATGAAGATGAGGTTCGTAAAGGATTAGAACTTGCGTTTTGGCCAGGTCGTTTAGAATTAGTCCGTTCCAATCCTAGAGTATTGCTAGACGGTGCGCACAATCCGGAAGGGATTGAACGCTTATCGTCGTATTTACAAACGATCGTTCAAGGTCGTAAGCTCCATTTGATTATAGCTATGACCATAGAGAAAGACATTCAACAAATGCTGGAGCCACTAATTGTGCTACAGCCTGCATCGGTGACGTTTACGTCTTTTAATCATGTGAGGGCAATGGATCCCGAAGTGATCATTGAACAAGTGCCATTTGATGCCCGTGCGGAAATGAATAACCATAAAGCTGTTCAAGAAATGTTACGAGAAGCAGATGATCAAGATGTGATCGTTGTTGTCGGTTCGTTGTTTTTAATTTCTGAAGTTCGAGCTTTTTTCTGAAATTCGCCGTCGAATGAGAAGGGATTTTTTCTTCGACGGCGAATTTTTATTTATAAGTGGTGTATGCTTAGGTTGTTTACAGAAAGAAAGGTTAGAAGCTTTGGTCGTTGTCTTCGTTTTATTCGTAATTGGACTAGTATTTGGTTCATTCTTTACAGTTGTTGCAACAAGGGTTCCAAATGACGAGTCGATCATCACCCCAAGATCTCATTGTCGCCATTGTTTGCACACTCTTCGGTGGAATGAGTTAATTCCGCTAGTTTCCTATGTATGGCAACGTGGGAAATGTACACAATGCAAAGCGATCATTTCAATCCGCTATCCCCTCATTGAATGTACGACCGCGATTTTGTTTGTCCTTGCGTTTGTTCTTCAGCAATCACTTCCTCACTTTATGTTTCTATTACTTCTCTTCTCACTATGTATTCTTGTTACCGTAACAGATCTTTACAAAATGATGATACCTAATCAGATTTTACTCCTATTCTTTTGTTATTTTCTTTTACATCGAAGTTTCTTGGACCCTTTTCCGTTTTTTGGAGATCCATTTATATTAGCCTTCCTCGTATTTGTTGGTTTGTGGGTAATTATGGTTCTTTCTAATGGAGGAATCGGTGGTGGGGATGTGAAGTTGTTTACGGTGCTTGCGATTGCACTCGGTAGTACCCATTTTCTGTTCATGTTCATGCTAGCAACGTTGTTCGGCTCGATATATGGTGTGCTCGTTATTAAAAAGCGGAAAACACCCTTTCCTTTTGCACCTTGGATTGCACTAGCAACTTTATTTACAGTTTCAATTCAAGGATTGTTTTTAGGTTATTAACGCTAATCATGTCGACAAAACAATCAAAGTGACTGACAGGAATCATCAACGTTTGATTTTCACCTATGATACGGTAAGCCTATTCTATTACCGACATGGGGGAATGTCACTTGGAACGAGAAAACAATCGCATGACATTCAAATTTCCACAAAATAATGACGATCAACGAACTTCAAAAGAGCAAGAACACAGTCAAGAAGAAACAAATGAAGTAGAAAAAGAACAACAAAAAGACGTGCAGGAACATCAAGATGGCTATGAAGAAGCAACAGAAACAAACAATGAAGTAACATTAGAAACAGACAGTAAAGAAGTAAATAAAACGGACGGTCAAAACAAAGAAGAAGATGTAGTAGAAAATCAGAGTGCCTTGCACAACGAGACGATTAACGTTCAAGAGAAGAGAAGAGAATGGGAGCAACTAGAAGGGAATCATTACGACACGGTGTCAATGAAAAAAGCACCAGGATTACCGTTTCATAAAAAAAGGAAATTCAATTTCCCGAAGAAAAGGAACAAAATGACGATTCCTTTTCAACATATTAAGATGACAGGGTTAATAGTATTAGCGCTCGCCATTGGTTCTCTGTTTGGGTTGCCGCTGTTGCAAGTTGTGACAACTTCTTCGCCAACAGATTCTGCAGAGCAATGGATGTTAAGTAACGAAGAAGAGTCAGCTCCTGTACAAGCAACGGAGCAATCAGTCAGTGATCAAGACGTTCAACTATCAATTGATGTCGTACAAGCTGGTGCGTTTTCAACAGCTGAAGCGGGACAAAGTTCACAACAACAACTTGAAAGTGAAGGCTATTCAAGTGTGCTACATGCCCCAGCATCAAGTGAACATGTGTTTTTATATGTAGCGGTCGCAGCTTCTGGACAAGCAGCAGAAGAATATTTACCAGCGTTTGAAGCTGACGGACTTGATGTTTTTGTAAAGTCGCTCGATCTTCAAAGCACAAATGCGGAAGAAGAACAACAACAAGCAGCAGAAGAAGTAAAGCAAATTATTGAACAAGCATTAACAAGTTCAGAGATTAATTCTTCAATGACAGAACAATCACAATCCGTACTCCAATCCAGTGAAGAAGGCACCGCGCTTTACGAATCGTTATCAGGCGCACTTGAGAATGCGGAGCAAGAAGACGCTTGGATGCAAACGGTCGTGAATTTCGATGGATGGCTTTCGAGTCTTTAAGCTGAGATAATAGAAAGAAAAAGGAGTACAAGATGAAGTTAATTCTTGCCTCGAAGTCACCAAGAAGAATTCAATTGCTTGAAGAGATGGGCTACGAATTTGAGATCCGTACGCGTAGTGTAAAAGAGTGTTTTGATGATAGATCTTCTTCAAACAAAAATGCTGTTCGGTTAGCGAAAGAAAAAGCTGTTGCCCAGCGAGATGCGTTAAAAGAAGATGAAGTGATTCTGACTGCTGATACGATAGTTGATGGTGGCAAAATGCTCGGGAAACCAAGAACGAAAGAAGAAGCAAAACAAATGTTACGCACATTGTCAGGCAGTACACACCGTGTTGTGACAGGTGTATACATTGGAAGCTTCTTGACACATGTGCAATTTAGTGTGGAGACGATTGTGCATTTCAAACCATTAACAGAAGTAGAAGTAAACCATTACACGAATACAAAAGAACCTTACGATAAAGCTGGGGCCTATGGAATAAATGGATATGCCGCGTTGTTCATTGATCGAATTGAAGGCGATTATTATAACGTAGTAGGACTCCCGCTTTCACGTGTATACAAGGAACTACAAACGTTTGGCATTGTACCAACGTGGGCACAAGACGAGTAAAAAAGAGGTGTTGTGTTGCATCTTCCTATCATGAACATACCGAATGACGAGCGCCCTCGTGAGCGCTTATTATTAGAAGGTGCTGATAAGCTTTCGAACGTAGAGTTGTTAGCAATCCTCCTTAGAACAGGTAGTCGACAAGAGTCAGTAATAGAACTTAGTCAAAGAATCTTAACGGCATTTGGTGGATTGTTACCATTGAAAGAAGCGACTTTGGAAGAGTTACAAGCGATCAAAGGGATCGGTCGGGTAAAAGCGATTGAAATCCGTGCAGTATTAGAACTTGGTAAACGAATTCATACGACGAGTGACAAAAGTCGTGCGATTATTAGTAGTCCAAATGACGCTGTAGATCTCGTGATGGAAGATTTGCGGTTTTTAAAGCAAGAGCATTTCGTTGCCATCTACTTAAATACGAAAAATCAAGTCATTCACAAACAGACGTTGTTCATTGGCTCACTTAATAGCAGCATCGTTCACCCTAGAGAAGTGTTTAAAGAAGCGATTCGCCGCTCTGCTGCATCGGTCATTGCCCTACACAATCATCCTTCGGGCGACCCTGAGCCGAGTGAAGAGGATAAAGCTGTCACAAGGCGACTGTTTGAATGTGGCCAATTGTTAGGAATTGAATTCCTTGATCACATCGTCATTGGTGATCATAAATACGTAAGTTTACGTGAATTGGAAGTTATCTAATATAACCCGCCCTTTTTGCTATCGAAAAGGGCGGGTTATTTGTTACGATAAAAAAGTATTCGCAAACAAAGTTGCAAAAGTCCTGTAAATGACCTTGCATAATGACAATGTTTGTGACGAATTGAGGAAATTTGCGAAAGCAATTTTTTCAACTATGTTTTTAGAGTAAAGTTGCGTATAATAAGTAAGGGAAATTTAGATCGTTTAATTGCTTTGCTTCGCGTTGAAGTGCTTTTTTTAGTGAAAATGTAACGGACTGAAAATAAAAAACGATTAAGTATAGTGAAGGTAATGAAGGGAGATACATAGATGTTTGGTGGTTTTTCAAAGGATTTAGGCATTGACTTAGGAACTGCAAATACACTCGTATACGTAAAAGGAAAAGGGGTTGTCGTCCGAGAACCTTCTGTTGTGGCAACAAGATCGGACAATCAACAAATTGAAGCGGTAGGAAACGACGCAAAGAATATGATCGGTCGTACGCCTGGGAATATTGTCGCAATTCGCCCAATGAAAGACGGTGTAATTGCTGATTTTGATACAACAGCAACGATGATGAAATATTTCATTCGACAAGCACAAAAGAATCGTTCAATCTTTACTCGTAAACCAAATGTCATGGTATGTGTGCCATCTGGAATTACGGCGGTTGAAAAGCGTGCCGTTGAAGATGCGACAAAACAAGCAGGTGCTCGCGAAGCATATACAATTGAAGAGCCGTTTGCAGCAGCAATTGGTGCGGACTTACCTGTTTGGGAACCAACAGGTAGTATGGTTGTAGACATCGGTGGAGGTACGACTGAAGTTGCCATTATTTCTTTAGGCGGTATTGTTACGAGCCAATCAATCCGTGTTGCAGGTGATGAGATGGATGAGTCGATCATCCAATACATTAAGAAATCATACAACCTGATGATTGGAGAGCGTACGGCTGAAGCACTTAAGATGGAAATCGGTTCTGCTGAAAAGCAAGAAGAGATGGAGTCAATGGATATTCGCGGTCGTGACCTTGTTACTGGACTTCCAAAAACGATCTCAATCGATGCAGATGAAGTAGCACAAGCATTAGAAGATACAATTACAACAATTATTGAGACTGTTAAATCAACACTAGAACGTACGCCACCTGAGCTTGCGGCAGACATTATGGACCGTGGAATTGTACTCACAGGAGGCGGGGCGCTTTTAGAAGGCTTAGATAAGCGTCTTGGTGAAGAGACAAACATGCCAGTCCTAGTGGCAGAAGAACCATTGGATTGCGTAGCGCTTGGAACAGGTCGAGCACTTGAGAATTTGCACTTGTTCAGATCAAGAGCAGGAATCACAGCTCGTTCTAACCGTAAATAGAACGAGTAACGCAATTGGTAATGCATTTCTAAGACTGAGACATTCGTCATATCGGCGGATGTCTACGTCTATTCAGGATTGATTGAAACAGTTACTATAGTGAACGGAGCATGAGTTTGCTCTAGTTGCGAGAGTAGAAGGTGTCTTGCATGCCCCATTTTTTTTCTAACAAACGATTAATTTTACTTATGGTCGGCATCATTATTCTCGTTATTTTAGTTGGTCTTACGATGAGAGAACGTGAGCAGGCGACCATTCCTGAACAAATCATGCGTGATTCTGTTGGTGTTGTACAATCTGTGTTTCAACGTCCGGCTTATTTTGTTCGGGATATTTATGATGATTTTGTTAATATCCTAAACGTTCATGAAGAAAATGAACGACTAAAAGGTCAATTGAATGACTATGCGATGTTACGTTCTGAAGTAGATGGATTACGCGAAGAGAACGATAGTTTAACAAGCCTTTATGAAGGCATGGAAAGTTTAAGTTCATTTGATACGATTCCAGCACTTGTCATTGATCGTCAGCCGGATCGATGGACAGAAACAATTGGTATTAACCGAGGGACGCAACACGGTGTCGAAACGGACATGGCGGTCATAACCGAAGAAGGTTTGATTGGTAGAGTTCAGTATACGAGTGCGTTCACATCACAAGTTCAACTATTGAGCGATGGAGAGCGAACAAATCGGGTGTCTGCTAAAGTGAGCTCGGAAGAAGGCGACCCGGCTGTCGGTTTTATTGAAGGTTGGGACGTGGACCAAGACCTTCTCGTTTTACAAAAAGTAGACTCTGAAAATGAATTAGAGCCAGGACAGTTTGTTAGTACTTCTGGGCTTGGTGGCCTCTTTCCTGCTGACTTACCGATTGGTGAGATTGTAGACGTTCAAGTCGATGAATACGGGTTAACACAAAATGCGTACATCGAGCCGTCTGCGGACTTTTTCCACTTGAATCACGTCCTAGTGATTGAACGTAATGTTGATAATATTGAAGGGATTCAAGAAGAGTTTCTACAACAAGAAGAGGAAGAAGATGAAAGCGAAGGGAGTGACGATTAATGCGTTACTTGCTTCCTGCTTTTGTGGCATTCTTCTTCATCATTGAAGGAACTTGGTTTCAAGTCTTCTTCCCGCCGTCTACGGAACAAGATTTACATTGGGTGCCACGATTTGCATTCGTTACGGTCATTTTAATCTCGATCTATCGTGGCTCACGTTCGGGGATCTTTTATGGAATGGGTCTTGGGCTGTTTCAAGATGTCGTTTATTCAACGGTCATTGGTATTTACACGTTTTCGTATGCACTCGTTGGCTATATGGCAGGTTTAATTTTCGTGCAGTCCAATCAAGACCATTTGTCGTATTGCTCATTGTTGTTGTGGCTGTGGCGTCGTTAGAATCATTAATCTATCTTATGTACACGTGGACTGGAATTGCTCAAGTGACATTTGAAGAGTTTGCTGCAACCCGTTTACTGCCCTCAGTTGTTTTAAATGGGGCGTTTGGGATATTACTCATACTCCCACTTCGGAAATTCTTCTTAATGCTCGAAGATCGCGATCGTCAGCAGGAGAACGTATAATAAATGTTGAATTAGTTACGGATGAACTCTGTAGTCTAATGGAAACTAGGTCGGGGTGAGACGGTGAAAACAAGCGTTCAAAAGCAAAACGTAACGATAAAAGGAACGAAGGACGGAATCATCATACACCTGAATGATCAATGCGGTTATGATGCGATGATTACTGAACTCAAATCGAAATTGACGGAAAACCATTCCGCTTTCGATCCTAATAAAGATGTATCGGTGCGTGTTCATTTAGGTAAGCGATACTTAGAACAAGAGCAGCAGCGTGAAATCCAACAAATCATTGAAGAGTCCGGAGCGATTGTTGTTGATGAGCTAATTAGCGAAGTGATGACAAAAAAAGAAGCTAAAAAGCAACAAGAACAACAAGAATTAACGACATTTACTCGACTCGTACGCTCTGGACAAGTACTTAGGGTGAAAGGTGACTTGCTTATCCTTGGAGATGTGAATCCTGGTGGAGCTGTAGAAGCTGCAGGAGACGTTTACGTTTTAGGTGCATTAAAAGGAATTGCAAGAGCGGGTATTGATGGCAATGAAAACGCGATCGTAGCGGCATCTGTGATGGTGCCGTCTCAAATTACGATTGCCGATCGGTTGTATCTTACCGAAGCCACACGTGCAGAGCGTTCAATAGAAATGAAGAAAACCGAACCGAAGTACGCGTGTATCGAACATCAAGAAGAAGACATTGTTTTTCACGCAATGAGCGGACTTGCTGCTTTTAGACGTGATCGCAAAAATGAAATGGATTAGGAGGATATGCTGTGGGAGAAGCAATTGTTATAACATCCGGGAAAGGCGGCGTTGGCAAAACAACAACGTCAGCAAATATTGGAACAGCATTGGCACTACAAGGAAAACAAGTGTGCCTCCTCGACACAGATATTGGACTACGTAATTTAGATGTTGTGATGGGGCTTGAGAATCGTATTATTTATGACCTTGTGGATGTGCTGGAAGGGAAATGTGAGGTGCGACAAGCGTTAATACGTGATAAGCGGTTTAATTGCTTGCATTTGTTGCCGGCTGCACAAACGAAAGACAAATCATCGGTCACACCAGAGCAAATGAAACAAGTCGTAGATGAATTAAAGCCAGATTACGATTATTTAATTATTGATTGCCTGCAGGGATCGAACAAGGGTTTCGCAATGCCATTGCCGGTGCAGATCGAGCGATCGTTGTCACAACACCAGATATTCCTTCTGTTCGAGATGCAGACCGAGTAACTGGCCTTGTTGAACAAGAATTAGATAAGCCAATGCTTATCGTCAACCGGGTTCGTAAAGCTTCTAAAACAAATGAAAGTGAAGATCTACTCGATGTTGATGATGTTGTAGATACACTCTCATTGGATTTATTAGGTGTTGTTTTTGAGGATGAGAATGTTTTGAAAGCTTCTCACCGTGGTGAACCTGTAGCAACCACTCCAAATACTTCAGCTTCACTTGCGTACCGAAATATCGCAAGAAGAATTCTTGGAGAGTCTGTGCCTTTGTTGTCACAACAACAAAAGTTAGGCTTCTTTGCAAAAATAAAATCACTGTTTGGCTTACGAGCGAACTCATAAATTTTGTCTGCTGGGAATTATTCTCAGCAGATTTTTTTATGGGTGTTTTCAACTAGAGTCATAAAATTCAAGGATTTGCCTCATCAGTTAACATATCTAGCTTCCATCCTTCATACGTTTAATTAAATGTACAAGCGTTAGGAATGGAGGTAAGACATGGGTGATCAATTAGATCGAATTCGAAAAGAGGCAGAAAAGAAAAGAAAAAGAGAAACAACGGTTCAAAAAGCACAAGAACCTAAAAAAAATAATGAAAAAGAGTTACCGCTTTATTCGTATTATCCGAGTCGTGAGGAGATGAATGAGCACGAGCCTGAATTTTATATGTGGAGAAATGAAGAAATTTCTGAAGCGAAACAGAAGAAAAAAGAGAAGGTGAAGCAACGTTTTTTTATTCAATGGGTAGCAGCACTCGGGTTGTTTTTAATTACTGCGATTGTTGTTCAAGCCGACCACCCTTCACTTAACGAAACGAAACAAACGGCTTTATCACTCTATCAAGATGAGTTTCAATTTGCGGCAGTATCTTCATGGTATGAAGAACAATTTGGTCACCCGCTCGCACTACTTCCAGCAAACCCGAACGTAACAAACGAAGAGCCTTCATTCGATGGATATGCGATGCCAGCGGCAGGTGAAATTCAAGTAACGGAAAGCTTTTCTGAAAATGGGCAAGCCATTGTTGTTGAAACGATGGAAAATGCAGCTGTAACAGCGGTGAGGCCTGGTGTCGTTATACGGGCAGGTGAGAATGAAGGATTCGGCCAAACGATTGTCATCCAACATGAAGACGGTACAGAAGCGATGTACGGGTCTTTACAGACGATTGATGTCCACGTTTATGATCACGTTGCGGTTGGAGACTCCATCGGAACCGTATCCAGCGATAACGGTGGTGGCCAGTTTATGTTCGGGTTACGTAGTGATGATGAGTTTATTGACCCGAGTGAAGTGATGACATTTGATTGATGTTTTCAAACGGATTCGCATACACCCACTGTTTTGGGTCGTCATTGGTCTTGGGGTGGCTACGGGTTATTTTCGTGAGTTAATCATGCTTTTTAGCATTATTTTCTGTCATGAACTTGGTCATGCACTTGCAGCAAAGTATTTTGGATGGCGGATTGTTAAAGTGGAATTGCTACCGTTTGGGGGCGTATTAGAAACTGAAGAATATGGCAATCGGCCTTTCCGTGAAGAGTTCATCGTCACGCTTTCTGGACCAGTGCAGCATTTACATCTAATGCTGCTTTCTTACTTTGCCTACTCTTATTTACCGTTTTGGTCCTATGCGGATCATTCGCTTTTTATTTTGCACAACCTTACGATTTTGTTGTTCAATTTATTGCCGATTTTACCTCTGGATGGTGGACGCATGATGCAATTAGCGCTTGCGAAATTCTCACCGTATCGACTCGCATTGAAACAGTCGCTTTACTTGTCTTTAAGTTTTTTAGTCGTATGTGCTAGCGTAACAGTGATTTATTTTCCGCTGCATTTACAGTTGTGGTTCGTACTTAGCTTCTTGCTACTAGCAAACGTGTTAGAGTGGAAGCAACAACCGTTTGGTTACCAACGTTTTCTATTGGAACGAGTACGAAAACAGCGTTCACCAAAAGGTCAAATCGTTCGTTACGTTTCTCAAAGCATGCCGATTCAAGAAGCGTTAAAACGGCTCTATAAAGAAAAGCAAACAATTTACATGATCAAAGAAAAAGGGATACAAATTGAAGAGCACGATCTGTTGCGCTATTGGTATAATGATTATCGTAGCGAAATGTCGATTGGAGAAGGGATTATTACCCTTATGACGATTGACAGTAGCGCATCGGTATGGTAACATTTTTATGTTGTTTGGAACCCCCAAACTACAACCGCGCAGAAGGGGTACGAAGTTCACATTTGTTGAACACCTTGGATGGCGAGTCTTAGAAATCGGGAGGTGCAGTACATGTACGCAATTATTGAAACAGGCGGAAAGCAAATCAAGGTAGAAGAAGGTCAAACGATCTTCATCGAGAAGCTTATTGAAGACGCTGGTGAAACAGTATCGTTTGACCGTGTTATTTTTGTAGGTGGAGACGACACGAAAGTAGGAGCTCCTTACGTTGAAGGCGCGAAAGTAACTGGAACTGTTGAGAAGCAAGGTAAAAACAAGAAGGTTATGATCTACAAGTTTAAGCGTCGTAAAGGATATCGTCGTAAGCAAGGACACCGTCAACCTTATACGAAAGTTAAGATTGACAGCATCACTGTCTAAGTAGAACGATGATTGAATTAACGATTCATCGAAATCATAAAGATCGTACAGTAGTCTCGTTTGAATTAAGTGGTCATGCGAACGCAGCCGAATACGGTGAAGATATCGTTTGTGCCGGTGTCTCTGCTGTAGCAATTGGAGCCGTTAATTCCATTGCAACGCTATGTGACACCCCATTGGACGTTAAGACTGCAGGAGATGAGGGTGGCTACATTTATGCAGCTATTCCATCGACTTGGTCAGGACGAACGTTTGAAGATGGACAACTTCTTCTTGAAGGCATGGTCATAGCGCTTAAAGATATCGAAGCTGCGTACGGGGACTTTATAAATGTTACGGAAATCGTGGGAGGTGCAGACAAATGCTAAACATGAACCTACAATTTTTCGCTCAGAAAAAGGGGTAGGGAGCACGAAGAACGGTCGTGATTCCATTTCAAAACGCCTTGGTACAAAGCGTGGCGATGGCCAACACGTATCAGGCGGCTCAATCCTTGTCCGTCAACGCGGAACAAAGATCTACCCAGGAACGAACGTTGGTAAAGGCGGAGACGATACTCTCTTCGCTAAAATCGACGGCGTTGTTAGATTCGAGCGTCTTGGTAAAAAGAAAAAGCAAGTAAGTGTTTATCCTAAAGAAGCATAAGCACTTAAAAAGAACTCCTTAATGGGGTTCTTTTTTTTGTTTAATAGAGAAGTTTTATATGACGGTTTACTATATTTCTAAATTCTTGACCTTGCTTTGATCTAGAATTTTCTTATTGATTAACAATTGAAGTGTTGCTACATAGAGGAAAGAACGATAAATCGACTGAAACCCCGGAATAACCTTTACAAAGCTTTAATGTTTTTTTACATATCATCCATTTCTCCTCAACATCCAATCGCTATAGTAAGGCTGTAAAGATCAATAAGCCTTGTAGGGGGAAGAGAAACGATGAAAAAGAAAGCTCTATTTGCATTCTCAGGACTTATGCTAACATTTGCACTTGTCGCATGTAACGGTGACGAAGAAAGTAATGAAACGGTTGATGAAGCAGCAAGCGGAGGTAGTGACACTGATGCAGAGACAGATACAGAAGCAAGTGCAGCTACTAGCGGTACGGTAACTCTTGCAGGATCAAGCGCAATGCAACCACTTATTGGAGCAGCTGCAGAGATTTACATGGAAGAAGTAAATACAGAAGCTGATATCCAAGTGCAAGCGGGTGGCTCTGGAGCAGGGCTAAGTCAAGTTTCTCAAGGACAAGTTGATATTGGAAATTCGGATTTATTTGCTGAAGAAGAAGACAACATCCCACATGAAGACCTTGTTGATCACCGAGTAGCAGTCGTTGGTATGGGAGCTGTTGCGAACCCAGGAGTGGGTGTTGACGATTTAACGCAAGATGAACTGATTGATGTATGGACTGGTGAAGTAACAAACTGGTCTGAAGTTGGTGGAGAAGACGTTGATATCACACTCGTAAACCGTCCAGATTCATCAGGTACGAGAGCGACGTTCGTTGATTATGCATTAGAAGGTGCTGAACCTGCTGAAGGAATCACGGAAGACTCTTCAAACACAGTTCGTCAAATCGTTGCAGATACTGAAGGTGCAATTGGTTATCTTGCCTTCTCTCACATTGATGATAGTGTCGCAGCGTTAAGTATCGATGGAGTAGAGCCAAGTGCAGAAAATGTTCAAGCTGGAGAGTTCCCAATTTGGGCATACCAACACTCTTATACAAATGGTGAGCCAGACGGTCTCGTTAAGGAATTTTTAGATTACCTTCTTTCAGAAGAGATTCAAAGCACATTAATCCCTGAGCAAGGTTACATTTCTGTAACTGAAATGCAAGTAGAACGGGATGCTGAAGGCAACGAAACGCCTGTAGAGTAAAGATTAAGCAATGGGGTTAAGGTAGAAATTCTGATTAGAACAGGTGGTATATCGTATGGATCAGGGGCGAGCAAGTGAGCGATTACTCACCCAGCGAAAAGGGCAAAAGCGTCAATCAGAACGTAAAGGTAAAATCATCGTTTATACAGCAGCAACGATTACGATTGTTGCAACCCTCGCAGTTACATTCTTTCTAACTCAGCGCGGGTTGCAATCGTTCTTTGTAAGTGGCATTAATCCTTTAGAATTTTTCACATCAGCAAACTGGAATCCTTCAGGCGCTGACCCGAGTTATGGAGCATTAGCATTCATCTTCGGTTCCCTTGCGGTAACCTTATTGTCTGCCATTATCGTTGCACCTCTTGGAATTGGTACGGCAATATTTATGACAGAAATTGCTCCACGTTGGGGTAAGCGTATTTTACAACCGGTAATAGAAATACTCGTAGGAATTCCATCGGTCGTGTATGGCTATATTGGCTTGACCGTACTCGTTCCGTGGATTCGTGATACGTTTGGCGGCTCAGGATATAGTTTAGTCGCAGGGGTTGTTGTTGTATCGGTCATGATTCTTCCGACGGTTACAACGTTATCTGCAGATAGCCTTAAAAGCTTACCAGACGGTCTTAGAGATTCCTCTTACGCTCTTGGAGCTACGAGATGGCAAACAATTCGTCGTGTCCTACTACCAGCGGCGATCCCAGGATTACTCACCGCGGTCATTCTAGGAATGGCTCGTGCCATCGGTGAAGCACTGGCGATTCAGATGGTAATCGGAAACACACGAATTATACCTGACTCACTATTAGATCCAGCAGCAACGATGACGACGATTATCACGCTGAACATGGGCCATACAACGTTTGGAAGTGCAGAGAACAATGTGCTTTGGACGCTTGGATTATTGCTCATGGTGATGTCTTATATCCTCGTCTTAACTGTTCGGTATCTGGCTTCAAGGAGGAAAGTGTAATGCAGCGTAGAAAGCTAGCAGACAAAACTGCGACCGTTGTACTGACAATGTTTGCTGCCATCATCGTCATTATTTTAACCGCGTTACTCGGTTACGTATTATCACTTGGAATTCAACAAGTAAACTGGGACTTCTTAACGTCAAAGTCAAGTTCATTTAGAGCAGGCGGGGGAATTCAAGATCAACTGTTCAATTCCTTCTATATCTTGCTTTGGACGATGATTTTCACAATTCCACTCGGTTTAGCAGGTGGAATTTATATGGCCGAATATGCAAAAGACAATCGCATTACGGCATTTATTCGTATCTGTATTGAAACGTTAGCATCGTTACCGTCGATCGTACTCGGAATGTTTGGTTTACTCATTTTCGTTAATGCAACGGGAATGGGGTATAGCATCCTGGCAGGTGCGTTGACATTAACCATCTTCAACTTACCAATTATGATTCGTACGTGTGAGAATGCTTTGCGAGCCGTTCCCCTTGAATTAAAAGAAGGTGGGTTAGCGCTAGGCTATACTCACTGGCGCACGATCACAAGGGTACTTTTACCGAGTGCATTTCCGTCAATTTTAACAGGTATCATCCTTTCATGTGGTCTCGTATTCGGGGAAGCTGCAGCACTTTTATACAGTGCGGGGATGACGACACCGAAGCTAGATTTTGGAAACTTGAACCCATTTGCTTCAGATTCGCCACTTAACATTATGCGACCAGCTGAAACGTTATCGGTTCACATTTGGAAAGTAAACTCAGAAGGAATTATACCCGACTTAAGAGATGTTGCTGATGGTGGTGCGGCAGTTTTAGTAACCGTCATTCTCATCTTTAACATTAGTGCTCGGGTATTTGGAAGCTGGCTTCATAAGAAGTTAACGGCAAAATAAGCCTTTAAAGGAGGAAAAGTCATGCAAGCGGTATTGGAACGTGAGTTAGTTGAACAGCAGTGGACAAAAGAGCAACAAGAGGTGGATCTATGTCTAGACGTTACGGACCTTTCGATTTTCTACGGTCCGAAACAAGCGGTTAAGAATGTATCCATGCCGATTAAGCGTCATAGCATTACCGCATTAATCGGCCCTTCTGGTTGTGGGAAATCAACGTTTCTTCGTTCAATCAACCGAATGAATGACGGCATTAAAGGTTTTAAGGCTGAAGGAAACATTCTTTATGATGACGTAAATTTATTAGATGCCAATATTGATCCGGTTGCCCTGCGTAAAGAAATTGGAATGGTGTTTCAGCGTCCGAACCCTTTTCCAAATTCAATCTTAAAAAATTTAACGCTTCCGTTAAAAGAACATGGCCTTAAGTCAAAAGCGAAACGAGAAGAATACGCAGAAACGTATTTAAAGCAAGTCGGTTTATGGGATGAAGTGAAAGACCGTCTACATGAATCTGCTCTAAGTTTGTCTGGCGGTCAGCAACAACGTCTTTGTATTGCTCGTACACTAGCGATTCAACCATCCGTTCTTCTGCTGGATGAACCAGCGTCAGCATTGGACCCCATTGCAACGGCAAAGATTGAAGAACTTCTCTTAAAGCTAAAAGAAAAGTACACGATTGTGCTCGTGACACACAACTTGCAACAAGCGGCACGAGTCGCTGACGATACGGCATTCTTTTATCAAGGAGAAATTGTCGAGTTTACTGATACGAAGACATTTTTCCAAAGCCCGAAAGAAAAGCGTAGTGAAGACTATATTTCTGGTCGTTTTGGCTAAAATCCAGGGGGAATCGCAATGACAACAGGAACGTTACAAGACTTCGCTTATCGAATTGAAGATTTACGTATTTCATATGGAGATCATCAAGTCATTCACGGGATTGATTTAACGATTGAGAAGAACGAAGTGACTGCGTTAATTGGTCCTTCTGGTTGCGGGAAGTCTACATTTTTGAAAGCTTTAAACGGTATGGTACGCACAACATCAAACGCTACGTGGAGCGGTACGATTGAATGGAACGGGAAGAATATGATTCAAGAAAATGTCGATCCACTAGAGTTGCGTCAAAAGGTCGGTATGGTGTTCCAAAAGCCGAAGCCATTCCCGAAGTCGATTTATGAAAATGTCGCTTTTGGACCAAAGATTCATGGTGTGAAGAAAAAAGACATCCCTGTAATCGTTGAGCAAACGTTACGAGATGCGTATTTGTTTGATGAAGTAAAGGATCGTTTACACGAATCTGCACTTGGACTCTCAGGGGGACAACAACAGAGGCTATGCATCGCTCGGGCACTTGCGACATCACCTGATATTTTGCTTATGGATGAACCGACATCTGCACTAGATCCTCTTTCTACAATTGCAGTAGAAGAACTCATTCTCAAATTAAAAGAGAAATACACGGTCGTACTCGTCACACATCAAATGGAACAAGCAGCTAGAATATCGGATTCCACCGCTTTTTTCCTTATGGGTGAGCTAATTGAATTTAATCGTACAGACGCGTTATTTCAAAATCCAAAGTCCCAGCAAACGGAAGATTACATTACAGGCCGTTTCGGGTAAAAGGAGAGAATGATATGCAAAGATCAATGTTAGCTGAGAAAGTTGCACATTTGCACCGTGAGTTGCATCAGATGGGAATGGAATCGCTTCAGTCTTTAAAGTCAACGTTAATTGCGATTGATGATGAAGACGTGGAGCGATCCAAGCAAGTGATTGAACGAGATGCGACAATTAATCAATATGAACTTTCAATAAATGATGCCATTGTAGAAGTACTCGTCACGCAACAACCGGTTGCCACTGACTTACGTACGTTAACAGCAATGATGAAAGTGACCGCTGACTATGAACGACTTGGTGATTTATCTGTGGAAATCGCCAAGTCTAATTTACATCGCGCACCATTTCATTTTAGTGACTATGAAAAAGGCATCTTGCTTGAGATGGGTGAATATTGTATTGCGATGGCAGAAGAAGCGATGGAAGCTTTTCATGACCTCGATCTTGAAAGAGTTATGCGAATCGAGCAGAGCGACATCGTAGTAGATGATTTGTACGGCAGAGCGATTCGTGAGTTTATCTTAAATGGTCATGATGAACGTGCAGTGATCCAACTCGCTTACATTGCGCGATCATTGGAACGCATTGGAGACCATTGCACGAACATTGCCGAACAAGTGATGTACGTGAAAAAAGGTGTACACTTTGATTTGAATCGTCCGACAATTGTGTAAAAATATGGTGTAAAGCAAAAAGACTTTACAATTAGTGCGTTCTGAAATATAATAAATTCAGAAAATAACGAAAGGGTGAGCACACATGACAACGCTAGTGAAGAACAATCAACAATTGAATAAGCAAGTTGTATGTGTGTGGAATCCGTTCAATTGTAGTATGTGCTAATCGCTTAGTACGTTTATTACCATTGATTACGTATGCTGTGACCTCACGCAGAAATGTTGTGGGGTCTTTTTGTGTTCATTTTGCTTCTAAAAATGTATGTCGAAGCGTACACTCACTTTCGTGTGAAACGTTCATTTGAACGTTTTCATATACAACAACATATGACTTGAAAGGAGGAACCACCCGATGACAAAGAGCTTTATCAAACTGACAATGGGCAAAACAAATGAGGACAGATCGCCGTAGAAAACGAACGTTGAGAGGAGGCGGAGTTGACGATGCGCTTTCATTTATTACTCATTACTGTAACAATTAAGCGACGCTTCTACTCAGAAGACGAAACGAAACGTGCTTACAGAGAACAGAAAATTGAAGAGCAGTTCCAACAACATAGAGATCAGATTTATCGCCGATACTTTATGTAAGAAAGAGCCCCAGCTGAACACCGTTGTTCAGCTGGGGCTCTTTTCGTGAGAAAAGAATGCGAATAACGTTTATCTATCAACTATCGTTAGGTAAACCGATATAAGAACTAAGTAGTAATTACCGCAATGAGGTGAACGGGATGGCTCAACATGAGTATTTACATTTATTTATAGAAGAAAGCTTTGAACATTTACAAAATGTGCAACAGCATTTATTGGCACTTGAGCAAGAAGAAGAGGTTCTGCTACATATTGAAGAGATCTTCCGCTCTGCCCATACGTTAAAAGGTATGGCAGCGACGATGGAATATAAAACGATTACTGAGCTCACCCACACGATGGAGAACGTTCTTGACGGTCTACGCAAAGAAGAACTATCGTTGCAGCCAGCAATGATTGATGTGTTATTTCAAGCAGCAGATGCTTTAGAAGAAATGGTTCGCGATATTGAACGAGGAGAAGAAAATGATCGCGACGTCTCAACAATCGTCTTGCAGTTAGAACAAATGTCAAAGCATCCAACATCTTCAATGGAATCCGCGGCTGTGGCTTCTATGGAAATTGATTATTTTCCATTTGAGAGAACGGTTATTGAACAGGCAGTCACGACGGGGCTGAACGTCTATGAAATTACGGTAACGTTTGAAGCGAGCGCAGTGCTTAAAGCTGTTCGTGCTTTCATGGTTGTCCAAAAGCTTGATGAATACGGCGAAATGGTAAAATCAATCCCGAGTGCTGAAGACATTGAAAACGATCAATTCGATCAGTCAATTACGCTCGTCTATGTGACGGATACTGCAGCTGGAACGTTGCAAAACGAAGTGGAGCGAATTTCTGAAATTGAGCGCGTTTTTATTCAACCTGTACAACTAGCGAAGACACAACAAAAAGAAGCGCGTAGCAGTCAAAAAGAAAAGAAGCAAGAAGAAAAGGTAGAACTCACAAAGACTGTTCGAATTAATACGGATCGTATGGAGCTATTAATGAATTTGTTTGAGGAGTTTGTAATTGAGCGTGGACAACTCGAACAAGTGGCACATACAATCGACCATCCAGATTTAACGAGTAGCTAGATCGGATCAAACGTACGTCTTCACAATTACAAGAAGTGATTTTATCGATGCGAATGATGACCGTGGAGCGCGTGTTTAACCGTTTTCCAAGCATGATTCGAAAGTTATCAAAGGAATTAGGGAAAGACGTCGTCATTGACATTTCCGGCCAAGATACTGAACTAGACCGTTCGATTATTGATGAGATTGGTGATCCGCTCGTTCATTTATTAAGAAATGCGATTGATCACGGCATTGAGACACCGGACGTGAGAAAGCTAGTCGATAAACCTGAGAAAGGCCGCGTCACGCTTGAGGCGTATCATCGAGGAAATCACGTCTATATTGATATTAGTGATGACGGTGCTGGAATTAATCGAGAACGTGTCATGAAAAAAGCGATTGAAAACAACTTAATTAGTGAAAGTGATGCAGCTTCTCGTTCTGATTTTGATTTATTTCAATTGTTGTTTGCACCTGGATTTAGTACTGCTGAAGAAGTAACAGATGTCTCAGGACGTGGTGTAGGTTTAGACGTTGTGAAACAGACCTTTGAACAACTAGGCGGTAAAATTATCATTCAAAGTGAAGAAGGCAAAGGTTCTACGTTTTCTATTCAATTGCCATTAACGTTATCGATTATGGACGTACTATTCATACAGTGTGAAGAGGAGATCTATGGAATTCCGACTTCTCAGCTCATTGAGACCGCTATAGCACCACATGAAGATAAGATCGTAATGCAAGGACAAGTAATGTTGCAATATCGCGGACAAATCATACCCGTCATTGAGCTAAAAGAAGCGTTCCAAGTTCCTGTACGATCGACGGCTGCTGAAGAAGGCCATTTCGAAGATACATTTACGTCTTACCTGATTGTTAAGCATGATAAAAAAGCAGCTGCAATCGCCGTTGACCAATTTATCGGTCAACAAGATGTTGTCATTAAGCCACTCGGAAAACGATTATCCACTGTACGAGGCATTAGTGGAGCGACAATCTTAGGTAACGGTACGATTGCTTTTATTATTGATGCTACGCAATTGCTTGAAGAAAGAGGTCGATAAGGTGAAGTTGCTGCAATTTATAATGGGTGGAGAACAATATGTCGTCGATGTGTTAGCCATCCACTCAGTTGAAAATATTCAAGACATAACGAGAGTGCCAAATGCACCAGAAGGTGTGATTGGAGTCATCAATGTCCGAGGATTGATGACAACAATCGTAGATGTGAGAGGGAATCAGTCAGAGGAAACGAATGCGTATACGAAAGATACTCGGATCGTTTTAATTGAAGATCAAAACGATCCGTTAGGCTTTATCGTCGATCAAACGAGTAATGTGTTTACGATTGAAGATCAGTTGTATCATCAAGCGCTTGAAGCTAATGAACAAGAAGAGAATCGTCAATATAGCTGTGGCGTCATGTACATCCATGAACAATGGTATACGATTTTTGATTATCATTCGTTATTTCGTTCATAGAGTGGTTTTCGGAAAAGAATATCGATGCCAAACGTTGTTAACCAGATGATGAAGAGGACAAAAATAATGAGATAATACTCATCAACGATAATGAGTGTAAGAATGATTACAAGTCCATTTGCTGCCCAACTGTTATAAAACCAAAAGTTTGAGATCTTTTGAAACCATAAGACGTAGACGACGAGTGAAAGTACGATAAGATGCAAGGAAATGAGTACGGTTGGAATCGACGCTAAAGGAACGTAATAAAGCGTAATTGTAATTGCTGCTAGTATGTATACGACTAAAAAAACTAATCGGTCTCTCGTTTCCATTAAAAGTCCTCCTTTTTTTCTTTTTTACCAAATCGTACATATTATTGGTATGAAATCACAAGACTATAAAAAAGTATCTTGTGAAAGGAAGAAGAGATGTGCGGACGATCCATTGGTTATTAGCGATATGTTTAGTATTTGCCCCTTCCGTTGCGTTAGCGGAAACAGACGATGTTCCCCCATTACAAGGAGGAAGCGAAGAAGATGAAAGAGATCCAGATCCGTTAACGTTCACTCAATTAAAACAATCGTTTCCTGATTCATTTTACTACATGGGCGACCCGAGTTCACAGCAAATCGCCCTTACGTTCGATGATGGTCCTGATCCTAGACATACAACGCAAGTATTAGAAGTGCTTGAAAAGTACGACGTCCCTGCAACGTTTTTCGTGCTAGGATCAAGGGCAGAAGCTTATCCAGAACTGCTAACGACGATCGATGAACAAGGGCACGACATTGGATCGCATACGTTTTGGCACCCGAATTTAACGGATGATGAAGAGTCCGATGATTTAATCGGTCAACTTAATTGGGAAGTAACTCAGACCGAGGAAGTTATTGATGAAATTGTTGGTTATCGCCCGCGTTTATTCCGTGCCCCATATGGAGGTTTGAACATCGAGTTGATGGAACGCCTCGTCGCATTGAACAATGTTGCCATCGGTTGGGATGCCGATTCAAATGATTGGAGACAAATACCCGCGGAAGAGATTGTGGAGATCTTAAGAGAAGAGATTTCGCCTGGCAGCATCGTGCTCATGCATGACGGTGGCAACTGGGATCAGACGATTACATCAGCACAGGCGTTAGACATATTGATTCCTGAACTACAATCAGAAGGCTATGAGTTCGTAACCATATCTGATATGCTTGATATTGACCGAGCAAAATAATCGTTTAAACCGAATGCGTGTGACGCATTCGGTTTTCAATGTGATTATAGGGAAAATCGGTCGTATACGGACGCTTTTAAATCGTGTATGATGTAGAAATGAAAGTTGTTTTCAGGGGATGAAGATATGAAACCATATCAAAGTTACGAAAAGCAATACGACATCAATATGATGTTCGTTCTGTTTATTTTTGCAGTATTAAGTTGCTTGTACATTTATTTGGCTTCAGGTAATACAACGACAGTCGTAATGCAAGCAATCTTTTTTTTAGTTGCTTTTGCGATAGCGATTGTTGTAATGCATTTTGACTTTGAATATTATTTGAATTTGCACTGGGTTTTTTATGGATTTGGTTTATTTCTGTTAATTGTTCTCGCACTCTCGCCAGAGTGGCTAGCACCTGAGCGACAAGGGGCTACGCGTTGGTTTAACTTACGAGTTATTAACTTGCAACCCTCAGAATTTATGAAAGTCTTCATCATCGTAACGTTAAGTGCGATCGTCTACAAACATAACAATGAATGGACACCGAAGGAATTAAAGTCAGATCTGTGGCTATTAGCTAAAATGGGACTCGTTATTCTTCCACCAATTTTGCTGTTGCAACAGCAACCGGATATGGGAATGGTCATGATGATGCTCGCCATTACTGTCGGCTTGACGCTCGTATCAGGAATGAGTTATAACTCCTCGGCCTACTATACGGAATTCCAGCTGCGATTGGTGCGTCGTTCGTTATTGCTTATTTCCGCTTTCCGGATTTCGTGCAGACGTATTTCTTTAACCATATTGCACCGTATCAAGTGAATCGTTTTCACGGTTGGTTAAGGCCACTAGAGAACCCAGATCAAGCTATCAAGTTGCTCAAGCAATGACGGCCATCGGTTCAGGTGGGCTAACGGGAGACAATGAACATAACGTTTACGTACCTGAGGCACATACGGACTTTATTTTCTCGATTGTCGGACGAGAAACAGGCTTTTTAGGGTCTGCACTCGTCATTACGATGTTTTTTATTCTTTTCTACCAGATTATGATGACAGCGATTCGTACTCATCATAGTTTTGGAACGTATTTATGCTCAGGAGTCATTGCGTTATTTACGTTTCAAGTGTTTCAAAACATCGGGATGAACGTTGGTATTTTGCCAGTTACTGGGTTTACGTTACCGTTTATGAGTTATGGTGGTAGTTCATTACTTAGCTCAATGCTCGCGATTGGGATTGTGCTTGGTGTTCGCTACCATTCAAAAAGCTATGTATTCGAAGAAAAATAAATCCCTTGACCGCTTGGTCAAGGGATTTTCTTTATGCTTTAAGGTTGTGGATCTGGATTTGGTTCGTCATTGACAGTAACTTGTGGCTTGCGTGCCAAACACATGATTCCCGCAATGATTAATAAAACTGATTGAATTAATGTTGTACCGACTGTGAGTAGTAACATTCCACCACCTGCAACGAGTAAAAGAATACCGGCAGTTTTAGCGTTTTTAGTAATCTTAATAGCGCCAATAATACCAAGGACAGTTCCGATGATCATAACAATAAGAGCGAACCACGTCAGGCCGACAAACGTACTACCCATCATGCCAAACATGTCAGCTGCCATTTGTGCTTCCTCACCAGTGAATGCTGGATCGTTCTCAAGCTCCGTCATCATTTGTTGCTCAAAGTCGCCACCGATTGCGGAGAGCCCAATAGCCAAGAAACCTACGACAACGACCATTAAAATATTAATGACGTTACCGATCCAACTGAGTATTTTTTCCCCTGTTCGTTTCAACTTCCATCACCTTTCTTATGTTCGAGGTAAAGATTCTATCTTCTATACCCGTAATCCATACATGTAAAAACATATGTATCTAAATAGTATACTATGATTATAAATCGAAAAGCAGAAACTAAACAAATTTGTAATATGAGGTTTAAGGATGTGCTTAAACGTAAACATATATAGTAGAACAGCGTTTAACAACACATTAACCGGAGGCGAATTAACGATGGCAGATAAAGTATTCACAACGAGCGCAACAGCAGTAGGCGGACGTGAAGGACAAGTTAAATCAGACAATGGTGTGATTGAAGTTCAATTGTCGATGCCTAAAGGTGACGATATACCAAGTGATGCATCAAATCCTGAGCAATTGTTCGCATCAGGTTATGCGTCTTGCTTTGATGGTGCTTTAAATTTAATGGCTAGTAAAAGCAAAGAAGAAATCGAATCTGAAACGAAAGCTGAAGTGAGCTTACTGAAAGACCCACATGATGGTGGATTTCAACTAGGTGTTGCTTTGCACGTGTCCATTAAAGGTGTGGATCAATCGAAAGCCGAAGAACTCGTAGAAAAGGCTCATGAATTTTGCCCGTATTCGAAAGCGACTAGAGGCAATATCGATGTTTCATTACACGTTAAAGCTCAATAAATCAACGAAAAGTACAAGTAGACAACGTCTACTTGTACTTTTTTCGTTGTTCTTACCTGAATCCTACTTTAGTATCGATGACTTATGAAAGGATTTCAGTTATTATAAGTTTAAGTATAAACAGGTTCGAAAGTAGACATTCTAAATATGTACAAACCCACTGCATTTCATTGAAGTGCTCTGTAAGGGAGGGGTTCTTATTTCTATGAGTACGATTGCAAAAGAGTCCGTCTGGTTGTTAGAGTCGTTAAGGTTAAACACCGTACGTAAACCTGATATAGAATGCAACATCTGCGGCAAACCAATCGAGCGTCATTATTTGAAGCTAGGGACGAGACGTGGCTGTTACTACTGCTTGTTGAAATTTCTCAACCATACGAAGTTTGATAACTACCGTATGAAAGTAAAGAATGACCCAGCGAATCCAGGAATTGATACGGTTTTACTCATGGCGGATTTACGCTTTATCATTCAGAAACGTTCCATTGCGAGTCTTGTTAAGGATGATAGAAAAAAAGAAGATGATCATGTATTACATGATCTCGTAGAGACATATAAATCTCAGTAACTGTTTGAAGAGCACAGGCTTATGAATTTGTCATAAGCGTGTGTTTTTGTTCGTTATTGTTGGAAAGGAAGTTCACGATGATTCAGAGCATTGAACAATTTGTTCATACATTTGCAAGGCCCGAGACGATTCAACGTGCGAAAACGTATCATCGCCAAGGAAATGTACGCAAATTATTAAGTGATCGAAAAGGCGAGTGGAAAGCGGTCGTACTCGGGCATGAGATTTATGATGTTCACTTTACGATTGAAAATGACTTACCAAAAACGTATTCATGCACATGTCCTGCATATGAAGCATACCCAGGCTTGTGCAAACATTTGATTGCTTGTTTGTATGAATATGAAAACAGGCAAGCGCCAGTGAAAGAAGCACCTCCAAAAGAACAAAAAGGAGAACGAGACGTTAATCGTTTGATTGATTCTTTCGCTGATTTGTTTGAAGTAGAAGCAACCGCTGAAAAGGAAGAGTTGTTGATCGAGTACGTCGTGCACGTGCATCCTGCAAAAATGTTTGTCGGATCTGGTTTTGTCGAAATTGAATTAAAGGTCGGCATCGATCGTACGTACGTTGTTTTTGATTTACTCAAATGGTTAGAAGCTCTGGAAGAACAGCGAACGTATTTCTTTACGAAAAACTTTTCATATAATCCTGATGAACATAAGCTCTCAGACGAAGATCAAGAAAAAATGGACCTTTTATTAACGATTGTCCGAATGAGAGAAGATGATGTGAGCTTTCGTGGTGAAAGACGCTTGTTCGTTCCTGGTCCTGCTTTTTCCTCGTTATTATCGAATATCAATACAACGCAACTTTCACTCGTCATTCACCAAAATACGATGCCAATTAAACACATTCATTTCCCTGACGAACGGAATACTCCTCTACAAATTTCTGTCATGAAGACGGACTCTGGGGGAATGTTGCTTCATTGGACAAATATGGAGACGAGTTACTATTTCGGAAGCGATTATCGAGCCATTCTTACAGAAGATACGTTGTATATCTTGTCTGAGGAACAAAATCTCGTCTTTGTGAAGTTCTTTCAAAGGATGCAAAGAGAAGATGGGAAACTGCACATTCCACACCGTTTGTTTGAGCAGTTTTATTCGTACGTGTTGTTACAGCTAAAGAAAGTTGCAAAAGTTGTTATTGAGCCTGAAGTCGAACAAAAAATTCAGCAACACGACTTGAAAGCGACATTGTATGTGGATGAAGTGAACGAGCAACTGAATGCCAAGCTGCATTTCAGCTACGGAGAGCACACCTTTAATCCACATGAAGAGCAAGTCACAAACGATGATTATTATCAAATTCGCGATATAAAACAAGAAAATCAAGTGATGGCAGCAATTGAACAAGTTCCTTTCACGTACAATGAGCGAGGATTAACGATTCGTGGAGAAGATGAGATGGCGCATTTTCTGCTATTTGATTTAAATGAGCTTGCTAAATCGATGGACATCAATGTGAGTGAAAATGTGCAGGAGCGTATTTACACGCCAGCTGAGATGCCGACAGTTGAAGTGAATTACAATCAACAACATGATTGGTTAGATATTAACTTCCAGTTCTCAGGCTTAGGTGAGGAGGAAAGCATCAGCCTCCTCAAAGCGATGCGTGAAAAGCGTTCTTTTGTACAATTGAACAACGGACAATATGTCAACTTAACGCGTGATGAATTGAAAAACATGAGTGATGTTCTCGATCAACTCGGTCGTGAACATGTGGAGTCCACATCCGTTCAGGCGCCACTATATCAGGCATTTCAATTAAATGAAGAAGCAGCTGTTACGATCTCAGATAAAGTGAGCCGTTGCATTCAAGATATCGAATCACCGAAAGATTTGAACGTGACGGTCCCTACTAATTTAGAGAAGATTATGCGCGACTATCAAAAAAACGGTTTTCAATGGATGACGGCTTTATCCAAGTATGGATTTGGTGGCATACTCGCAGATGATATGGGGTTAGGGAAGACAATCCAGACAATCGCTTATTTAGCAAAGCAGTATGAAGGGCGACAAGAAGGGAAATCATTAATTATTTCTCCTGCTTCGCTCGTTTACAATTGGCAAAGAGAGATTGAGCGTTTTGCCCCCCAACTTGACGTTGTCATTATTGATGGAAACAAAGAAGAGCGAAAGAAAAAACTCACACAAGATGCGCAGTTGTTCATTACATCGTATCCTTTAATGCAACGTGATGAAGAATTGTATGCTCCAGTCGTTTTTGATCATTTAGTACTTGATGAAGCACAACACTTAAAAAATGAACAAGCGAAAACGACGAAAGTCGTACGGTCGTTGCGAAAACGACAAGCGTTTGCGTTAAGTGGAACGCCAGTAGAGAACAAAAAGGAAGAACTCTATTCGATCTTCTCGATCGTGATGCCAGAGTTATTCGGTTCGAAGCGGAAGTTCTCAGATTTAGATAACCGTGCTGTTCATCGAAGAATCAAGCCGTTTTTACTACGAAGATTAAAGACAGAAGTATTAAAAGAGCTACCGGAAAAACAAGAGATTATTCAATACACCGAACTGAGTGAGCTTCAAAAGCAACTGTACGTCACTCAAGTTGAGCAAATTTCGTCACACTTATCGAGGGCAGTGAAAGAAAATGCTTTCCAAGAGGAACGTTTTCACATTCTTGCTGGGTTAACGAAGCTCAGGCAAATTTGCTGTCACCCGGGCCTTGTCATGCAAGAAGAAGGTGGCAGGTCAGGGAAGCTTGACTTTTTACTCGACTATGTAGAACAAGGAATCGCTTCAGGCAAACGTATGGTCATCTTTTCGCAGTTTACGTCAATGCTTGCAATCATTAGAAAGCAGTTTGACGAGCGCAATTTTGGTTATCATTATTTAGATGGCAGTACACCTGTTGCGGATCGTTTATCGTTGACGCAAAAATTTAATGAAGGAGAGCACTCGTTGTTTCTCATTTCCTTAAAAGCCGGTGGGACGGGATTAAACTTAACGGGTGGCGATACAGTGATTTTATACGATTTATGGTGGAATCCAGCGGTTGAAGAACAAGCTGCGGATCGTGTTCATCGCTTTGGTCAGACAAAGCAAGTAGATATCGTACGACTCGTCACTACTGGAACCATTGAAGAGAAAATCGCGGCACTTCAACAAGATAAGAAATCATTGATTGATGATTTGATTCAACCTGGTGAAACGTTGATCCAATCAATGAATCCTGAGGAGTTACACCAATTAATATCTTTCAACTAGATGGTGGCTTAATAGCCCAACGGAATTTGTGTGCATGGACGGTAGTGTGACATGCTGCAGGTCATAAGACAGATGGAAGTAAAGAAGTTACTCGTTTGTGATCAGTTGTAGTGATAATGAATGACCTTATGCGCGTAAAGAGTCGAGAGAATTCCTTTAAATGAGCCTAAAGAACGTGAGATGTTATTCATCTCACGTTCTTTTTTAATGTTAATTGAAAGTTTTTCTCAATTACTCATTGACCTCATTTCAAAACATAGTATAATCAGAAGTGGCACTGTTGATAATGAATCTCATTTGCATCAGCACCCAACCTTAGTGAAGAGCGAGGAGGGGCGATTAAAGTGCTGTAGCCATTTTGATCAGACACCTTGATGAAGATTAAGTACTTAATACCTGCACTCATTTTACTATCGATCATTTCCTTGTTTGTCGGTGTGCAAGACTTGTCGATTTGGAACATACACAATTTCACCGAAGAACAATGGGAAACATTATTAATTAGCCGATTACCAAGCTTCTAGCGATTATTATCGTTGGTGTGAGCTTAAGTGTTGCTGGACTGATTATGCAACAACTAACACAGAACAAGTTCGTTTCACCAACAACTGCTGGGACGCTGGATTGGGCAAGGCTCGGAATTCTCGTCGCCATTATTGTGTTCGCTGGTGCGAGTACGATGGAGAGATTGTTCGTTGCATTTCTCTTTGCACTTGGCGGTACATTCTTGTTCATGAGAATACTTGAACGGATTCGTTATAAAAACGTCATTTTCGTACCACTTGTTGGGTTAATGCTCGGAAGTGTCGTAAATGCTGTAACGACGTTCTTCGCTTACCAGTATGACCTTATTCAAAGTTTAAATTCTTGGATGCAAGGAAGCTTCTCACTCGTGCTACGCGGGAACTTTGAGATTCTTTATATCGGAATTCCACTTGTGATCATTGCATTTATCTTTGCGAACCGGTTTACGGTTGCAGGGATGGGTAGAGATTTCTCACAAAGCTTAGGATTAAATTATAAGCAGATTATGAACATAGGCTTACTTATTGTTGCAGTCATTACAGCAGCAGTTGTCGTTACAATTGGTTCAATACCATTTCTTGGACTTATTATTCCGAACATCGTTTCGATTATGAGAGGCGATATCTACGAAACAGTTTGCCACATACGGCACTGTTTGGGGCGATCTTCTTACTTATATGCGACATTCTTGGCCGTGTGCTCATCTATCCTTATGAGATTCCGATCGGTTTGATGGTCGGAGTGATTGGAAGCGCACTCTTCCTATTCTTGCTGTTAAGGAGAAAGTCGTATGCAACGTAAGACGAAATGGATTTTTATCTCACTCATTGTATTGTCAATTAGCTTAATCGCGACGTTTTTATTTATCGGTTTAACGCCGACTGGATGGGATTATGCGTTACCGAGACGTGGTCGAAGTGTTGCGGCGATTATCATCGTCGGTTCAGCCATTGCGTTTTCAACGTTAATCTTCCAGACGATCACGAATAATCGAATCTTAACACCGAGTATCATCGGTTTAGATTCTTTATATATGCTCATTCAAACAGCACTTGTGTTTTTCTTCGGTACACTTGGACTTGTCTTTTTCTCTCCAGAAGCGAACTTTTTAATGTCCATTGTATTCATGGTGTTGTTCGCATTACTATTGTACGCGTTGCTCTTTAGAGGAGAACAACAGAACATTTACTTCTTATTACTTGTAGGAATTGTATTTGGTACGTTATTTGGAAGTCTTTCAACGTTTATGCAAGTGCTCATTGATCCAAATGAGTTCCAGTCAATTCAAAATCGGATGTTTGCAAGCTTTAGTAACATAAACGTCGATCTATTATGGTTATCAATTATTATATTGCTTCTAACGTTACTGTACGTATTTCCTTACTTGAAATATTTAGATACACTCGCACTCGGTCGAGACCATGCAGTGAACTTAGGAATTCCGTATGACAAAGTCATCAGACGCTTTTTAATTGTCATTGCGATCATGGTTTCTGTTTCAACGGCACTCGTTGGACCGATTATGTTTTTAGGGTTACTCGTTGTGAACGTGGCAAGAGAGATGCTGCCAACATTTAGGCACTCAACACTTGCAATCGGATCAATTCTCGTAAGTGTTGTTGCACTTGTAGGTGGAACGTTACTCGTAGAGCGTGTCTTTGCTTTTTCCGCACCGTTAAGTGTGTTTATTAACTTCATCGGCGGCGCATACTTTATTTACTTACTTCTAAGGGGGACGAAAAACTAATGGCTCTTAACATGCTAGAACGTCAAAAGTCACAATTCGAAACGGGCGACATTGCCCTTGAAGTGAAAAACGTCTCAAAGTCATTTGATGGAAAGAAAGTAGTAAAAGATGTATCCATTGGCGTTAGAAAAGGTTCAATTACGTCTTTTATCGGACCAAACGGTGCCGGGAAAAGTACGCTCATTTCCATGATGAGTCGTTTAATGGGTCATGACTCAGGCGAAGTTCTCGTCGAAGGAAAACCTATTAAAAGCTATAAAAGTGATGAGCTTGCAAAAAAGGTCTCAATCTTAAAGCAAGCGAATAACATTAATATCCGTTTGACGGTACGTGAGCTCGTTAGTTTCGGACGCTTTCCGCATTCTCGCAATCGCTTGTCGAAAGCTGATTGGGGATACGTTGAGAACGCCATTGATTATATGGAGCTTCGCGATATGCAAGACAAATACTTAGACCAACTAAGTGGTGGTCAAAAGCAGCGAGCGTTTATTGCCATGGTTTTAGCTCAAGACACGGACTACATCATTTTAGATGAGCCATTGAATAACCTTGATATGAAACATTCTGTCTCAATTATGAAGACGTTACGTAAACTTTGTGATGATTTAGGGAAAACGATTCTAATCGTTGTGCACGATATTAACTTTGCGTCTTGCTATTCTGATGACATTATTGCGATGAAAGATGGCGAGTTAGCGGCACAAGGGCACTGCCATGAAATTATTAATCCAACAACGTTAAAGAAAATTTACGACATGGACATTGGGATCGAAGAAGTAAATTGCAACAAGATTTGTGTGTACTTTACGTAAATGAAGTGACCAACTTGTAGGGGGTGGGGCCTGGGGCGCTCTTAGAAACATAATGCCACAATAGGTCTTACGATAAATGGGGAAATATCGTACGTAGAAAAAGGGAGATAATTAACGATGAAAAAGTTTTATGTATCTGTAGTATCGGTTGCAATGCTAACAGCACTAGCTGCTTGTGGAGCTGACGAAGAACAAAACGAAGGCGCAGACACAGGCGCGGAGGACACTGAAGAGACAGTAGAAGATGAAGCTGATGCTGAAGAAGACGCTGAAGGCGATGACGCTGCTGCAGGTGGAGAAGTAACAATTGAGCACGATCTTGGTGAAACAACAGTACCGGTAAATCCTGAAGTTGTCGTTTCGTTTGATAATGGTATTACAGATTCAATCCGTGCGATTGACGGAAATGTATCAGGAATTCCACAAGCAAACAACGTTCCAGGTTACTTATCAGATTTAGAAGGTACGGCTGAAGACGTGGGAAGTCTTTTTGAACCGAACTTTGAATTAATCAACGAAATGCAACCAGATGTTATTTTCATCTCAGGTCGCGCTTCAGATAACTACGATGAACTAAGTGAAATTGCTCCAACAGTTTTCCTTGCTGTAGACAACGAAAACTACATGGAGTCATTTGAGTCAAACATGAATGTACTTGGTGAGATCTTTGATGCACAAGATGAAGTTGACACGCAACTCTCTGAAATCAACGACATGATTGCAGGCATTAACGAGCGTGCTGAAGAAAGTGAACAAAACGCGCTTATCCTTTCAGCAGATGAAGGTGCGGCTAGTGCATACGGTATTGGTTCACGCTTTGGTTTCATTCATGATGTATTAGGAATTCCAGCTGCTGACACTGAAATTAGCGCTGAAAGCCACGGTGAGAACGTATCATTTGAGTACATTGCTGATGTTGAACCGGACTACATCTTTATTTTAGACCGTGGTGCAACGGTTGGAAGTGATGCTGAAGCAAGTGCAACAGAAGTGATTAACAATGAGCTTGTTGAACGTACACCAGCTCACCAAAACGATAACATCGTTGAACTTGACGGTGACTTCTGGTACCTAAGCGGTGGTGGACTTGAGTCTGTTAGAGGCATGATCGAGAACATCGAAGCAGGATACGAAGCAGAATAATGTAAAACGACCGGATCTCCGGTCGTTTTTTTTAAGAGGACATAAAGTCACCGCCGTTTACATGAATCGTTTGACCAGTCACGTAAGACGCGTCATCTGATGCCAAGTACACGTATGCTCCTGCCAGTTCTTCAGGTTGTCCTGCTCGCTTCATCGGTGTATTCGCGCCGAATTGTGAAACCTTTTGTGCGTCAAAAGAAGAAGGAATGAGAGGTGTCCAAATTGGTCCAGGGGCCACCGTGTTGACACGAATACCGTCTGTAACGAGTGACTTTGCCATACTTCTCGCAAATGCAGTGATTGCACCTTTTGTACTCGAATAGTCAATCAACGTTTCATTGCCAACGTGACCCGTGATTGAAGACGTACAAATGATCGAATCTCCTTGATTTAGGTGAGGCAATACTGCTTTCGTCATGTAAACATAAGAAAATACATTCGTTTCAAATGTTAATTGAAGCTGTTCATCGGTAATTTCTAATAGGGATTGTTTCGGGTATTGTACCGCGCAGTTGTTAACGAGAATGTTGATGTGCCCTAACGCTTCAATCGTTGATTGCACAGCTTTTTGACATTCTGTGGATTGTTTTAAGTCACCATGATGCAAATAACAACGTTTCCCAGTTTTTTCGACAAGCAACTGTGTTTCTTTTGCATCGTCATGTTCATCGTAATAAATAATTGCAACATCCGCACCTTCATTCGCAAATGCAATCGCAACGCTCCGACCAATGCCGCTATCCCCGCCAGTTATGAGCGCAACTTTTCCATGTAGTCTCCTTTCTTTATGCGTGATCGGTTGTGTGTGGAACGGCAGCGGGTCCATCGTGCTTTCGATTCCGGGTTGTTTCGGTTGGGTTTGTGGTTTAAATCCACCTGTTGGGTAAGTTTTCAAAAGTTTAACCTCCTCATAATCGAGTTTCCTCACGTAGTATCACCATTCAATCAAATTCTATTTTTGTGGTAGAATGAAGAGTGAAAGGGAGTCGGAAATGAGCGTATTAATAGCAGATGAACTGACGAAGACGTTTGGTGAGAAAAGCTTACTGAACAAAGTTTCTTTTACGATAGAAAATACGAGTAGAATTGGCATTATTGGTGCGAATGGTACAGGCAAATCTACTTTATTAAAAACGATTACTAAACAAGAAGATTTAGAGCATGGTTCGTTTACGCATGCGAAAAACTTTCGGATTCAATACGTAGAGCAAGAACCGCAATTTGATGAACAATTGACGGTTTTAGAGACGGTCTTTCAAGGGCCTTCTGAAGTGATGACCGTATTGCACGATTATGACCGGGCGTTAAAGCAATTTGAGAACGACCCTTCTTCATCAACAAATGAAAATCGATTGTTTCAAATGCAAGCAGAGATGGATCGATTGAACGCATGGGAAGCGGATACGAAAGCGAAAACAATCCTTTCTAAGCTCGGGATTAAAGAGACAAACCAAGAAATTCGTAAGCTATCCGGAGGACAAAAGAAAAGAGTGGCGCTCGCGCGCGCGCTTATTGATCGTGCCGATCTCTTGATACTTGATGAGCCAACGAACCATCTTGACTCCACATCAATTGCGTGGTTGGAATCATTTATTAGTCAATATAGTGGTGCACTAATGATGGTGACGCACGATCGCTATTTCTTAAATCGCGTGACGAACACGATTTTTGAGTTAGACCGAGGTAACCTTTATCAATATGATGGTAACTATGAAACGTATTTAGCAGAAAAAGCGAGACGGGAAGAAGAAGCGCTTAAAGCCGAAGATCGTCGTCAAAACATCTTAAGACGAGAATTAGAATGGTTACATCGTGGTGCGAAAGCGAGAACGACGAAGCAGAAAGCACGAATCGATCGCGTTCACGACTTGAAAGAACAAAAACAAGAGCAATCAACGGACACGTTATCGTTCGTTTCAGATCAAGCAAGACTAGGAAAGAAAGTAATCGAAGCCTTTTCTGTGTCAAAGCGTTTCGCAAATGAAGAGTGGTTATTTCAACACGTTGACGAGCGGGTCGATCGTGGAGAAAGGATTGGGATTACTGGTGAGAACGGTACTGGCAAGACAACCTTTCTAAATTTATTAGCTAAACGCATTCAACCGGATGAAGGCGCGGTTGAGCACGGAGAAACGGTACGAATCGGTTATTTTACTCAAGGTGAAACGGAAATCGATGGTGATTTACGTGTGCTTGAGTATATCCGCGAAGGGGCATCGGTCATCAAAACGAAAGATGGCACAACGATTACTGCTGAACAAATGCTTGAGCGTTTTCTATTTCCTAGAAGTGTACAGTGGTCATACGTTCAGCGCCTTTCTGGCGGGGAACGTCGTCGACTCTACTTGCTTAGAATCTTAATGGAAGAGCCAAACGTGCTGTTTTTGGATGAGCCAACGAACAATTTGGATATTCCAACCCTTCGATTATTAGAAGAATATCTCGTTGATTTCCCTGGCTCGGTCGTTACGGTTTCCCATGATCGTTATTTCCTTGACCGTATTGCGGATCGTTTGTTGATTTTCCAACAAGGGGAGCCAATTCTACGTTTTGTCGGTTACTTTGAAACCTATTGGCAAACGAAAGAGGAAAAGCCTGCGAAAGTAAAAGTGAAGAATGAGCCTCAACCAAAGCAGGTGAAATCACGTAAGAAGCTGTCATACAAAGATCAACAAGATTGGAACACAATTGAAGAGCGCATTGACATTCTAGAGCAAAAAAAGGCAGAATTAGAAGAGACCATGGCACATGCAGGTAGCGACTCCGGTCAGTTGCAAGATTTGATGCAAGAAGTGAAAGCAATTGAAGACGAAGTTGACCAACTCATGGAACGTTGGTCTTACCTAGCAGAACTCATGGAAGAATCATAATTAATGGAGGCACAAACAATGGCGAAAAAAGGATACATTGAAATGGAGAATGGCAACAAAATTGAAATGGAGTTTTACCCAGACGCAGCACCAAACACGGTTGCTAACTTTGAAAACTTAGCGAACACTGAGTTTTACAATGGCGTAACGTTCCACCGTGTTATTCCTGGATTTGTCGCACAAGGCGGAGATCCTACAGGAACAGGTGCTGGTGGTAGTGGCAAGAACATTAAGTGTGAAACAGAAGGTAACCCGCATAAGCATGTTGCAGGTGCCCTCTCAATGGCGCACGCTGGAAAAGACACTGGTTCATCACAATTTTTCCTCGTACATGAAGCGCAACCGCACCTTGACGGTGTTCATACGGTCTTCGGACAAGTGACGAGCGGAATGGACGAAGTGTTAGCAATTAAGCCAGGAGACAAGATGAAAGAAGTAAAAGTATTTAACGACTAATTCAAAAGCCCTTCGGGGCTTTTTTTTACTTGAAATTAATACGTGCCACGTGTTATGTTTGAATGAAAAAACTAGGAGGAGATTCCATGCGTAACGTAACGTTATTGGATATTTATACTCACCCAGTTGCAAGGAAATTTATAACACGTTCAGGATTAAGACACGCGATTGACACAGCAAATACGGCTTATAATCTCGCTGTTGAAATGGACGTAGATTCTGATTTGGCAACAAAGGCTGCATTCATGCATGATATTGGCCACTACACGTGGTATCGTGAGGATGGAAAGTGGGACTTTGATCGTTATAAAGAAAATGATATTCATGCGATAAAGGGCGCTGAGCGAGCGCATAAGTTACTCATTCGTCTCGGAGAGGATCGCTCGAAAGCGAAAGAAATTGCCCTTGCGATTTTACTTCATACAGATTCGTATTTACCAGAAGGTACACTTACACTAAATCCGTTACAACAAATTGTCGCTAAAGCGGATGAATTAAATGAACAACCGAATGGAAATCATCATTATTTAACGATTAATGAAAACGAAGCAAACGATTTGCTCACGCAACTTGATCAAAAAGTAGAAGAATATAAAGCTGTCGGGCAGAAAAAGACGAGTTAAACCTGAAAGGACTAGGGATGTTCCTTTCAGGTTTTTTCGTATTAACGTATAATTGTTGGGAGACTATGAGGAGGGTTACGATGGATACGTACAAACAAGTTTATGAACAGCTAAAACAAATGAAAGCGGTTGAAGAAGCAATCACTTTTTTGGCAAATGATGATACAAGAACGCTAGAGGAGCAAATTGTACTTGCAGAAATTCCAGCACCTCCATTCAAAGAAGAAAAGCGAACTGACTATATTTATGAGCAACTTGAACAACTCGGTTTAGTAGAAGTTCAAAAGGATGAGGAAGGCAACGTGTTTGGAACGTATGAGGTACTGAAGACGGACCAACATTGTTCGTAAGCGCGCATGCAGACAGTGTTTTTGCAGAAGATGTTGATACAACAGTAACGTATAAGGAAGGTACATACTACGGAGCAGGCATTACAGATGACGCTAGAGGGTTAGCGGCGATGTTATCGATTGTACGGGCGTTCACAACGAACAAGCTTTCAATAAAAGGGAAAATTATATTTGGGGCGACTGTTGGCGAAGAAGGTGTAGGTGATTTACGAGGTGTGAAAGCATTTTTTGATCAACATACTGAAGTTGATGGATTTATTTCAATTGATGCTGTATCCCCAACAGAGATTATTTACCTTGGTACGGGTAGTTATCGGTATGAAGTAACCATTTCAGGGCCTGGTGGACATAGCTTTGGGGCATTCGGAACGCCGAGTGCTATACATGTAGCTGCAAAAGCGGCAGCAAAATTAACCGAATATGATGTAACCGACGTACCTAAAACGACGTTTAATATTGGGAGTATCCAAGGAGGTACATCTCCAACTGCCATTGCAGAATTCGCGAGAATGACAATTGATTTACGGTCAAATGGCAACCTTCAATTGCAAGCCATTGACGATTATTTGCATCAAGCATTAGCAACTGCAATCAATGAAGAATCAATGCGTGCTCCACTAGGAAAGCTTACATATACCGTAACGAAAATTGGAGATCGACCTGTGGGAACGCAGTCGACGGATGCTCCAATCGTTCACGTGGCTGAAATGGCAACAAAATCTCTTGATTTAACGCCAAAGCTTGCAGGGCCTGCTAGTACAGATGCAAATCATCCGATTCATATAGGTGTTCCTGCCCTAACACTTGGAGCAGGTGGTGAAGCAGGCGCAGCGCACACCTTAAATGAATGGTACCGACCGACGAACAGTTATTTGGGACCACAGCGCGTGCTCTATACGATTTTAGGATTAGTCGGGACACATGAAACAGAATCATTGTTACCTCGTAGATTGGCAAAGTAGAAAGTAGGAATAACGTTTTGAAAATGAACCGACTCACAAAAACATTGCTTTATATTACCTTAACCGTCATCATCTCATTTTTGTTTCGACCACTCGCTTTACGTGTGGACGAGCTCATTTATGAGGCGCTAGAACCCGTGCATCGTTCAGAAGAGTGCATTGTATACATTTGCGGAATTGATTACGGTTCTTGGTGGTTCGACGGCATTTTTGCTTATCATTGCAACTTTCTCTGTTGCGTTTTATTGGAGAAAACAGTGGCAATGGTTTATATTTATGGTTGTCTTTTTTGTCGGTGGTGTACTCATTAATACCGTGCTTAAGCAAATTATTGCACGAGACCGGCCTTACGGAATTGAAAAGAGCATTGACTACATCGGTGAGGTGTTTAACCTCTTATCGTACAGCTTTCCAAGCGGACACTCGTTTCGGGCAATGATGCTTGCACTATTTCTTTCCTTTCTCGTTTATCAAAGTTACAAATTGAGTCGTTTTAAACTTATCATCAGTGTAGGGTTAATGATTTTAGCGATCGTAATTGCATTAAGCCGTGTCGTACTCGCTGTCCATTTCCCAAGCGATATTATTGCGGCTGTTCTGTATGCGTCGGTATGGTTTGTCATTTTGAAAATGTGGCTAAACCCCGGTGTTAAGGAGGATGAAAGTGAAAATCTTAATCGCTGAAGACGATTTGAAGATCAGTCGATTGCTCGTTCTTGAGCTTGAATATGAAGGCTATGAAACGACGGTTTGTCATGACGGAATGGAGGCAGTTCAAGCGGTTGAACAGAACCGCTTTGACTTGCTTTTACTTGATGTAATGTTACCAAAACTAAGCGGTTTAGAGATTTTACGGCGCTTTAGAAAAAACGACCGTACGACTCCAGTCATTATGCTAACTGCAAAAGCAGATGTAACAGATAAAGTAAGTGGGTTAGATTCGGGTGCCAATGATTATATAACAAAGCCATTTGAAAATGAGGAATTGCTTGCACGGATTCGAGTACAACTTCGAAAGTCAAAACAAGAAGACACTGAAAGTGAGAGTATGCTTACGTTAGCCGATGTTGTCGTCTATCCAGAACGACATGAGGTATATCGTAACGATCAGCTGATTGAGTTAACAGCGAAGGAATTTCGTTTACTCGTCTATTTACTGGAAAACCAAGGTCATGTACTTACGAGGGATCAGTTGCTGCAACACGTTTGGGGCTATGACTATATTGGAGATACAAATGTAACAGATGTGTACATTCGTTATCTTCGGAAAAAAATTGATCACAACGCAAGCGTATCGTTAATTCATACGGTTCGTGGCGTCGGTTATGTGATGAAAGTCGTTAAACCGTGAAGTTACGAACGAAAATTCAACTTCTTGCTTCCGTCGTTGTCGTTGTGTTTGTAAGCTTAACGAATGTGTCCGTCTATTTGTTTTACGAAAACCAAAGCTTTCAAAGTGAGGCAGAACGGGTACTCAATCAGACAGATGCGATGAGTCAAGCGGTGAGTACCGTTCCATACGATGAACTTATCCTCGTAAACGTTATTCAGTCATACATTCCGTCAGAAGGAATGATTCGACTTATTAATCAAGACGAAGAAAGTTTTCACACCTTTACGACGGACGAGTCATTTTCTTCTATTTCGACTTCGTTTACAGATTCTCAAACAGCCCAAACATTGACAACAGATGATCAAGAGCGATATGTCATTGCCTCAAAGCCATTAATTTGGGAAGACGGTGAAATTGTTACGCTTCAAGTCGTTGAACGATTGTATGGATTAGAAGAAAATATGGCGTTGTTGCGATATATTTTAATCGTAGCATCCATCATTGCTATCTTGCCTGCCGTTGTTGGAGGTTTTTTGCTTGCAGCAGTGATCGTCAAACCCGTACAACGGTTAAGTGAAACGATGGTGCACGTTGAAGCAGAAGGGAACTTTCAGAAGTTAAACGAACAAAACGTAACGAAAGATGAACTTGGACAATTGACGGTGGCATTTAATAAAATGATGGAGCGATTGCATCGGCAATTTAAGCAACAAGAGCAGTTTGTATCAGATGCCTCCCATGAGTTGCGAACGCCGTTAACCGTCATTGATGGCTACGCCAAATTACTACTTAGAAGAGACATTGATCGTAGTTCTCCACTATTTAAAGAGTCATTACTTGCAATTTCTGATGAGACAAAACAGATGCAACACTTAACAGAGCAGTTATTGATCCTTGCTAAAGATGATGAGCAATTGCACGTTGAGAAGACGACGTTTTTCGTTGATCAACTTCTAGAAGAAGTTCGTGATCGTTTTCAAGTCGCAACAAACCGTTCGATTAAACAGATTAATCAGCGGTCGTCTCAAACGGTGTATGCAGATCGTGAGAAAGTAAAGCAAGTTTTGTATATCTTAGTGGACAATGCTCTAAAGTATAGTGAAGGAGAAGTTGAGTTTGTCGTAGATCGCAAAAAAGACACGGTATACGTTCGAGTTCGTGATTATGGTGTTGGAATTGATGAGCAAGAGGTCGCCTACATATTTGATCGCTTTTACCAGATCGATGCAGGTCGAAATCGTCAAGCCACTGGTGTTGGGCTCGGGTTGTCTATTGCCAAGAAGTTGATAGGAGCACAACAAGCGACCATTTTTGTCGAAAGTAAACAAGGAACATCTACGACGTTCACAATTGGCTTACAAGCTGGAGAGGATTGTGGAAGCGATGAGTAAGAAAATGATTGCCCTTATTGTAGTTTTACTCATCGTGATGATCGTGATTGCGTTATTTCCGAATGACTCAGAAGTATTATCGATTGATGAGATGACATCTAAAGTGATTGATGAGTATCCAGGAGAAGTTGTTTATGAAGGACAATCGCAGATGGATAGTTCATCGTCAATGCATGAGTATTCTGTGAGGTTCCAAGGAACGGAGTATCAATTATTTGTCGATGAACATGTTGGAACGATTCACGGGCTCTCTAAAGTTGGAGACGCTGATCGTGACAACGATGAAGAAAAACGTTCACAAGATGTCATCATTACGAGTGAAGACGCATTAACGATTGCAAAAGGTCATTTTGATGGAGAACTTGATAGCATTGAGTTAGAAGAGGAAGATGGTCGGATCATCTGGGTCGTTGAACTTGAACGAAATGACTTAGAAGCTGAGATTGAAATTGACGCGTTTACGGGAGAGGTTCTGATTATCGCTTACGAAGATTAAAGTTGAAAGAGTAGTGAATAACTTTACGCTAAAAGTAAAAACTACGTTCAACCGCTGACATTTTTTACAGGATTTTTAATTAAATGGTTTTATTTTAGTAATAATCAACGAAATTGTAACAGCATTGAAACCGTATGCTAGAAATATTTCAGTATAATAAACGTATACTCATGGGCAGTACGTGTATTGAAACGAGTACTTGTCGTAAGAAAGTTGGGCAGGCTGTGATTACCCTTTTTGCAACCATAATATTAGTAGGGCTATTAGGTTTAGGTATTTATGAGAAACGAAAACATCAAGTAGAAGTGAACAAAGTTCCTCTGCGCATTAACGTGAACGGCAGCCGGGGGAAGTCTACGGTAACGAGGTTAATTGCTGGGGTTTTAATGGAGGATGGTATTAAAACGGTCGGTAAGATGACAGGGACGGCAGCCCGGATGTTCTATTGGGATACCGACGAAGAACGACCAATCAAACGGCGACCGGAAGGCGCCAACATTCGTGAACAAAAAGGCGCAATGAAAGAAGCGGCTGATCGTGGGGCGGAAGCATTTGTTAGCGAATGTATGGCCGTTGCACCAGATTATCAGCGCGTTCTTCAAGAGAATTGGATGCAAGCAAACATTACAGTGATCGTTAACGTCGTAGAAGATCATATGGAAGTAATGGGTCCGACTCTTGATCATATGGTCGATGCATACAAAGAGACGATTCCTTACAACGGGAAGCTAATTATTTCACCATCTCCGTATGTGGAGTATTTCAAGATTGAGGCACGTAAGCGAAATACCGAAGTATTTGTTGCCAACACTGATGCGGTTCCTAAATCATACTTAACGAAATTTGAGTACATGATTTTTCCTGAAAACGTCGCTCTTGCTCTCGCGGTAGCAAAAGCGTTAGACATTGATGAGAACACAGCAGGACGAGGAATGCTTAAAGCAAAGGCAGCTCCAGGTGTGACGAGAGTATTTCCATTTGATACAAAGACGAAAGGGAAAGCTTCATTCTTTGTTAATGGTTTCTCTGCAAACGAACCGGCCTCTACTTTAAAGATTTGGGAAAATGTCGTAGAACTTGGGTACCCTTCTGAACAGCCAATTATCGTTATGAATTGTCGTTCAGATCGACCTGAACGAACCGAACAGTTCGCAAAAGATTTATTACCAGAGATTGAGATGGATAAATTGATCGTTATTGGAGAGGGCATTGGACCGATTCAAAGTGCTTATGATGACGGCCGTCTACGAGTAAATGAACTTGTGAATTTCGAAGGATACGAAGCAAACGATGTGTTTGATTACTTAGAGCAAGTCGTTGACGGACAAGTTGTCTATGGCATTGGAAATTATCACGGTGCAGTACCATTAATAGAACGATTAGAAACGATAAAAAAGGAAGCATGACGTAAGGAGTTGCTGTCAGTTGTTTGGTACAGAGTTATATATCGCACTCGTGATCGGCGTAGTGCTCAGTTTGATTTATACAGAACGAACGGGAATTATGCCAGCGGGTTTAATTGTTCCGGGTTATTTAGCACTCGTCTTTGATCAAGTGATATTTTTAGTAATGATTTTCTTTTTAAGTTTTATTACGTACTTAATCGTAACTCAAGTCGTCGGTCGAGTTACGATTCTCTACGGTCGACGTAAATTTGCAGCGATGATGACAGTCGGGATCCTCGTTAAGATGATCTTTGACTATTTCTATCCCGTCTTCCCATTTGAGACCGTAGAATTTAGAGGGCTCGGCGTTATTGTCCCAGACTGATTGCAAACGCATTTCAACGTCAAGGGGTATTACCGACAACGTTAAGTACACTCGTTCTTAGCGGTATAACGTTTCTAATCGTGTCCTTACTTTATTTCTTATAAATTAAGGGCTTAAGAAATGGGATTTAAATGAGACGAGGGATTACTCGATGGAAAACGAGAAATTTACATTTAAAGAGAAGATGCTCGCATTTACGAAAAAGCACAAAAAAAGAGCATTGCCTCATAGCATTATCGGTGTTGTTGTCACGCTCGCTATATTACTAGCAGCCAATTGGTGGCCTTTACCAGAACGAGAATCATTAGCTGAGACAGGAAGCCAAGAAGAAGAATCAATCTTCACAGCTTCGATGGTGGGAGACATGATGTTAGGAAGATACGTGTCGAACGTCATTGACCATCGTGGAGGGGACTTTTTGTTGCATTACGCACAGCCTTATTTCGATGAAGCAGATTATGTCACGGGGAATCTTGAGAATCCGTTATTAATTGACGGTCATGATTATGTACCTGCAGACAAGGAAATCCACCTTGAGGCACCTGCAGAAACGGTACAGATCTTAGAAAACGCTGGTTTCTCAACGGTGAACATCGCAAACAATCATATTCTTGATTATGGTCAACAAGGTTTATACGATACGTTAGAAGTGTTAGACCGATCATCTGTAAATGCAGTTGGACAAGTCCAAAATCCTGCGATTGATTACCAGCAGATCAACAACATTACGGTCGCAACCATTGGTTTTAACGATGTGTATTATGGTGGCGGTCAAGAAGGAGTGCTGTCGGCGACACCTTCAGAATCACTAGAGTACATTAAAGCAGCCAAAAGTGGTGAAGATGCGGCTGATCTCGTCATCGCTCACGTGCATGCAGGTGTGGAATATACGAGTACCCCAACTGAGAGACAAGAGCAGTTAATGAAAGCTTACGTTGACGCTGGAGCAGACATTGTAATTGGGCACCATCCTCACGTGTTGCAATCCGTTGAGACATATAACGACGGCATTATTTTCTACTCATTAGGGAACTTTATATTTGATCAAGGGTGGACTCGTACACGAGATACTGCTCTTGCTCAATACCATTTGTATGAGGATGGACGAGCAGAAATAGAATTAGTTCCGTTTCGCGTTCATGAAGCACAACCTCGAGCAATTACAGGTCCAAGAGAAGAGTACTTCAAGCAACGGATTTTCCAACAATTAACAAAGGATACGACAGATGATCAAGCATACGAGATTCGAGATGGAAGGCTAATATTCGAAGTAGATCATCGTCATGTGGTAAACTAACACGAGCGAAATACGAGGTGTTTCGTCGTTCGCAGTGTGGGAGGAAATTAAATGTCCAAAAAAATGACGATAATCATGTCGATTGCAGCCGTCTTGTTGCTTGCGATTGCAGTCGTATTCAGTAACGTCACTGAAGAAGCACAACATGAAGAAGGACCTGTAACAGAAGGGGAGGACAACGGATCGTCGTCAGCCCCTACAGGAGAGCAAACTGAACTTGGCGACTACGGGGTTACAGCTTCACACCCAATCGCAGAAGAGGTAGGAGAGCAAATTCTCTCTCAAGGCGGTAACGCGGTTGATGCAGCCATTGCCATTTCATTTACACTCGGTGTTGTAGAACCTTACGGTTCTGGCATTGGTGGAGGTGGAGCAATGCTCGTGTTAGAAGACTTAGCTTCTGCACCTTCTGTATACGATTACCGTGAGATGTCACCTGCTGAGGGGAATGAGAATAACGCGGGTGTACCTGGGTTCGTTAAAGGAATGCAACACGTTCATGAGGCGCACGGAACGTTGCCAATTGAAGATCTCGTTACACCTGCTATTGAATTAGCGGAGAACGGATTTACCGTTGACGAGATGTTAGAAGATCGATTATACCGTGCGAACGTACGAATCGATGAGAGTTCAGCACAAGAGTTCTACCCGAGTGGCGTGCGCATTAAAGCCGGAATGGAGCTCGTACAACCGAGACTCGCTGACACGATGCGACGTCTTTTAGAAAATGGGTTTGAAGACTTTTATACTGGGGAAATGCTAATGAACTTGCTGGAGATCGTAACAGTATAACGCTTGCCGACTTACAAGCTTACGAGGTGCTTGAGACTGAAGCAGTATCTGGTCAATTTACGGACTACACGGTCTACTCAGCGCCTGCTCCGATGTCTGGGATCACAATGATCCAGCAGTTACAAATGGCAGAACTCGCTGGACTTACTGAGGCAGAACCTGGTTCTGCAGAGTTCGCGCATACGTTTGTTGAGATTACGAAAGAAGCCTATCGCGATCGTTCACGAAACATTGGTGATCCTACGTTTACTCCAGTAGATGCAGAACAACTAACGAGTATCGACTATAGCGAAGAACTGCTTTCGAATGTCGATTCCCTTGCGAACACATCGATTCATGAAGGAGCTGTAGCGAGTACAGATGATCAAGGCAATACGACTGCATTTTCAATTGCAGACGCAGACGGCATGGTCGTATCTGCAACGAATACGCTCAGTAACTTCTTCGGTGAAGGTGTCATGGTGAATCAAGGATATTTTCTTAACAACCATATGAACAACTTTGCACAAAGTGAAACGTCACCGAACCTTTATCAAGGTCACAAACGTTCACGTAGTTTTATTGCTCCAACACTACTCGTTAATCAAGAGAACCAAGAAGTGATTGGTGTTGGTAGCCCAGGTGGAAATCGTATTCCACAAATAATGAGTCAAGTGCTCGTGTATGGTTCGCAGTTGGGGAACTTCGAAGATGCCATGCAAGCACCGAGGGTGACGCACGGAACGCACCCAGAAACAAATGAGCAACAAATGATCATTGAACCAGCTTGGCCAGAAGAGAGTGAAGAAGCTCTATTAGAAAGAGGCCATGATGTTGATCGATATTATACGTCTGTTTTCTTTGGTGGTCTTCAAGTTCTAATTGCCGATTATGACAATGGGAACGTAAGCCGAATACAAGATCCAAGACGATAGTGAATTGCAATGGAGAGAGGAACGAATCAAACGATGAAAGTATTTAAAGCAATACTGCCTGTAGGAATTGTCGCAGTCATTGTGTTCAGTTTGTATGAACTTCAGTATGAAGACACGTTATCAGGAAAAGAAAAAGAAGCGATTGAGTACCACACGAACGACGAAATGGAACCACTTGTTGATTCTCATCATTAATGGTAAAACTGCCCAACATCGAAATGATTGGGCAGTTTTTTCGTTTTTGATATATGGAGTCATACGTCGTTTCTTGAAAAATTTGTTACAATCTAAAAAGACATGCGTAAAAAAGCATGTTCTGATATACAATAATAGAAGAAAGCTATTTGAAAAAGGGGGAAAAAGGATGGATGAAGTATCGCTCGGTGCAGCCTTTTTAGCCGGGATGGTAACTTTTTTCTCTCCATGTGTCTTCCCACTTGTACCAGCATACCTTGCTCAATTGACAGGTAGTAATGTACAAGGTGGTGCGATCAATGCGAACAGAGGCATCATTCTATCGCGTAGTCTAGGGTTCATTTCAGGTTTTACGATTATTTTCGTTTTACTTGGAGTTTCAGCTACTGCGATCGGAACTTGGTTTGCGATGTATGGAACGTTGATTGAACGCATAGGTGGTATTGTTATCATTCTTTTTGGATTACAAATGTCAGGTCTTATTTCGTTACGATCTTTACTTACAGAGAGAAAAGTGATTAAGCGTAAGCCGAAGAAGGTATCAAGTTTCTCTGGTTCTGTCGGTTACGGTCTTGTATTTGCTGCAGGTTGGACGCCTTGTATTGGATTGATTCTCGGTTCAATTCTTTATATGGCGAGTCGTGAAGAAACGATGTTTAGTGGCGTTGGTCTTTTGTTAATCTATTCTATTGGACTAGGAATTCCGTTTCTACTCGTTGCACTGCTATTCTCTCAGTCGTTGAATAAATTAAGTGTTATTAACCGTTACTTACCGCTCATTCAAAAAACGAGTGGTGTCATTATGATTCTTCTTGGAATTGCACTGTTTACTGGATTATTCTCTACGATTTCGGCATACTTCGGGAACTTTGTACCAAGCTGGCTATAACGAAAACAAAACCGCAAGAAGAGAGCTTATACTATCTTCTTGCGGTTTTTTTTATTGTATTTCTTTAAACCGTTCGAGTGTTTTTTGGCGCATTTCTTGGTGAGAGACGATTGGTTTTGGATAGTCACTTCCGATGATACAATGTGCGTCTTCTTGTTCAGATTCAGACATTTTACTAGGTTCGTGAATAAATGCTAGAGGAACTTCTTTTAATTCAGGTAAGTACGAAGTAATAAACGTACCGTCTGGGTCGAACCTTTCTGATTGTCTTGTCGGATTGAAGATCCGAAAGTATGGTACAGGGTCAGTGCCTGTAGAAGCTGCCCATTGCCATCCGCCAATGTTTGAGGCAGGATCATAGTCAATTAAATGATCTTGAAAATAACGCTCACCGAGTCGCCAATCCAGTTGGAGGTCTTTCGTCAGAAATGAAGCGACAATCATACGAAGTCGATTGTGCATCCAGCCTATTTCATTGAGTTGTCGCATTGCAGCATCGACAATTGGAAATCCAGTTGTACCATTCTGCCAATGATGATAGCGTTCCTCATCGTACGACCATTGTAGTTGTTGATACTTTGAAATAATTTCTTCGTCTTTGCTCGTTGGATAATGGTAATAAATCATATTGTAAAAATCTCGCCAAGCGAGCTCTTGAATGAATGTGTTCGCCCCTTCATCGTCGCCAGATTCATCAATGTATTCTTGTACAGCTGCATAAACGGTCCGAGGAGAAATTGCTCCTGTACGTAAATATGCCGAAAGCCGACTAGTCCCATCAAAGTCTGGTCGGTCTCGATCACTGTTATAACTCGTTAGTATACCGTTCGTGATGAAAGCTTGAAGTTGCTCGAATGCTCGATCGCTGCCAGCCATTTGTTTCCAAATGCCTGTTTTCTTTTGCATTAATGTTCCGAACTGCTTTTGACCTTCGGTAAAGTCATCGGTTCGTTTTTGAATAACATCACGTAGTTGACTCAGATCAATGTGATACGGTCGTTCTTTTGTACGATTGATCCATTGTTTATAATAAGGCGTAAACACTTGGTAATGACTGTGATCTTTTTTTACAATTTCTTGAGCGCCCTGTAGATGGGCATCTGTATAATCGTGGTAGCGAATGTTCTGCTTGTCAGCGAGTTGTTGCACAAACCGATCCCTTTCTCTAGCAAAAGGAGTATCATCAACGTTTAAATGAATCGCTGTACAATCATCAACGATCGAAAATAATGATTGAAAAGCATCTTCGACTGAACCTGTAATAAAATGAAGCGATCCACCTTGTTGCTCAATCTTCTGAACGTGATCATATAAAGCTTCATAATAGTAGTCGTGTCTCTTCGTAAACGCATCAGTAAGATCTGGGTGAATATGGTAGAGTAAAAGGAGCTTGTCATCTTCTTTGAGGTGTTCTAAAGCATAATATAACGCTTTGTTATCATGTATTCTTAAATCTCTACGAAACCAAACGATTTGAGTGCCCAATAACAACCATCCTTTCATATGGATTATTTACCCGAATTCGATCACGAACAATCGTAGAAAGTAGGCGTATATGAAAGATCAAATAGAAGTAACAAAACAGTACGTTCGATCGCTATTATTAAATGAACGTACTGGTCATGACTGGTATCACATAGAACGAGTAACCAAACTTGCTCACTATATTGCTGAACGTGAAGGGGCAAATTTGTTTATCGTTAAGATGGCAGCGCTTCTTCATGATTTAGCTGACGATAAAGTCGCGTCTGATGAAGAATCAGGATTAAAACAAGTGGAGGATTGGCTCAAATCACAAGAGATTCCTTTTGAAGATCAACAAAAGATCCTTTCGATTATTACAACAATATCGTTTAAAGGTGGAAATGGATTACCTGTTGAGTCATTAGAAGCAAAAGTCGTCCAAGACGCTGATCGTCTCGATGCCTTGGTGCCATCGGTATTGCTAGAACATTTGTGTATGCTGGCGCAAAAGGAGATCCGTTGTATGACCCAACCATTGATGTGCGAGATAAGATGACAAAAGAAGAGTACCGTCACGGAAAATCATCAGCGATTCATCATTTTTATGAGAAACTTTTAAAACTTCGAGGACTAATGAACACAAAAACGGGTAAACAATTAGCAGATGAACGTCACGAACAGCTTGAACAATTTTTAAAAACGTTCTTTCAAGAATGGGATGTGAAATTTTAGTAGGAAAATCAACGATTGACCTGACTTTATTGTGGGATTGTTTTACAATAGAACTATACTTATATACAAAGGAGATAATACTTTTGACACAGTTACAAGCTTTGTCCAAAGAAGAGTTACAGTCACGTCTTGAAGAGCTGACGAAACAATATGAAGACTATCAGGGCGAGAATTTAAACTTAAATATGTCAAGGGGTAAGCCAGCTCCAGAGCAATTGGATCTATCAATGGAAATGCTTGATTTATTTGATCAACATTCTACTTTACATGCAGAAAATGGAATTGATCTTCGCAATTACGGTGGATTGGACGGAATTCCAGAAGCAAAACAGTTTTTTGCACAAATGTTAGCCGTTGATACAAAGGAAGTCATTATTGGTGGAAATTCTAGCTTAACGTTAATGCATGATACGATTTCTCGTGCGATGTTCCATGGCGTTTCTGGTGGTGCTCGTCCTTGGAAAGACGAAGCGAAGATTAAATTTCTCGCACCTAGCCCTGGGTATGATCGTCACTTTGCCATTTGTGAACACTTTGGCATTGAACTGATTGTCGTCGAGATGCTAGAAGACGGACCGAACATGGATGAAGTGGAAGCACTCGTACGTGAGGACGAATTAATTAAAGGTATTTGGTGTGTGCCTAAGTATAGCAATCCAAGCGGTGCGATTTATTCTGATGAAGTTGTCGAGCGTTTAACGAACATGGAGACGAAGGCAGACGATTTCCGTATTTTTTGGGATGATGCGTATACGGTGCATCATTTAAGTGATGAAAAGATCGAAGTAAAGAACGTATTAGAAACGGCTAAAGCATTCGGAAACAGCGATCGTCCTTACGTCTTTGCTTCAACATCTAAAGTAACGTTCCCAGGATCTGGCGTTGCAGCATTTGCGGCTAGTGAAGAGAACATTGCAGATGCCAAAAAGCATATGAGCGTACAAACGATTGGTTATGATAAGATCAATCAACTTAGACACGTACGTTTCTTTACAGATGTTATTTCTTTAGAAGCGCATATGGAAAAGCATGCAGCGATTATTAAGCCAAAGTTTGACCTTGTGTATAACACGTTCCGTGAACAACTAGGAAACAAAGGCATTGCTTCTTGGTCGGAACCTAAAGGCGGTTACTTTATTAGTCTTGATACGCCAGCAGGAACTGCGACAGACATCGTTCAGATGGCAAAAGAAGCAGGTGTAACGTTAACAGGTGCGGGTGCAACATTCCCTTATGGAAAAGACCCGGAAGATAAGAACATTCGCATTGCCCCGACGTTCCCGACGTTAGACGAACTCGAGAAGGCGCTTGACGTTCTTTGTACGTGTATTGAATTAAAGAGTGTAGAAAAATTACTATCATAATTGTTGATCGCTTAGGGGTAAGTCCCTAGGCGATCTTTTTTGTCGTTGCAGACGAAAATCGTCTCGGTTAGTCGGTTAGAATATAACATTTTTAAAACGAGATTATCATAATATGTGATAGAAAGAAAAAGTAAATTCATATAAAGCCTGAGAGAATAAGGTTTTTACGATCAGTATTTGCAAAAATGAATGTGAAAAGATCTAACAAGCATTACTCTAAAATTCAGAATCAAGTAAAGATTTCTTTATTTTTTCTCACTTTATGGTACACTAAAGTGGATTTTAGTATTACTATATTCGGTATATTCTGTTAAGGGGGAGAAAAGATGAAGAAGAATCTATTGTTAACAGGTGTGCTAGGAGCTTCAATGCTAGCACTCGCAGCATGTGGAGATGACGAAGCAGGTACAGATGAAGAGCCTGCAGAAGAGCCAGCGGCAGATGTTGAGGACGAAGATGATGAAGCTGGCGCTGAGGCGGATGACACAGATGCAGATGATGACGAAGCAGAAGCTGCAGCTGGAGATGGGGACGATGTTTATGCAGATGTAGCTGGAGAAACGTATACCATTGCTACTGATAACGCATTCGTTCCATTTGCTTTCATGGATTTAGAGTCAGATGAAATGAGTGGCTTTGACATTGAACTTATGACGGCACTCGCTGAGGAAATTGGATTTACGCCTAATTTCCAAGCGATGGAATTCTCTGGAGCACTTGCAGGTATTCAGTCAGGTTCATATGACGCAGCGATCAATGCGATGTCCATTACTGAGGAACGCAAAGAAACAATCGACTTCTCAGACCCATACTACTTAGATGCAGGGATTATTTTCGCGGTCCATGAGTCTAATACAGATGAGTGGAGCTCATTTGAAGACTTAGATGTTGATGGAGTAACGATTTCAACAGTGCAAGGAACTACTTCTCATGAATTTTTAGATGAGAATCTTGAAAACGCAACGGTTCAAACGTATCCAGAGATTGCTGATGCGTATATGAACGTCATTCAAGGTCATAACGATGCTGTACTATATGACGAGCCAAACGTGGCTTACACGATTGAGCAAGCTCAAGACCAACTCGTTATGATTGGAGATACACTTCTTGCTGATGACTATGGCATTGGACTACCACAAGGTCACGATTTACTCGAGCCATTGAACCATGCACTAGAAGTTCTACAAGAGAATGGCGCGTATGATGATTTATACGAAGAGTACTTCGGCGAACGTCCTTTTGGAACATAATAACTAAAAAGTTTAGGCACTGCTCACGCGGTTTTCTATGGCGTGAGCAGTTTTATTACATAGTGCCTGAGAGGAGATTGTCATGGTTATTAATCCACAAGCATTTATAGACGTAATCCCCTTTCTAATTGACGGTTTATGGATTACGTTGTACATTACCATTTTTGGTGTTGCCATTGGTTGTGTTATTGGTACACTATTTGGTTTAATGAGCATCAGTCGCTTTAGAATTGTAAGGTTTATCGCAGTCACGTATGTAGAGGTTGTCCGCGGTACACCGCTACTTGCGCAAATCTTCTTCATTCACCTCGGGATCCCAGCACTTATTGGACATACATTCGATCCGTACATTACCGGTGTAGCAATTATCGGGATTAACTCAGGTGCATACATTGCTGAGATTGTACGTGGTGGAGTGAACTCGATTGATAAAGGTCAGATGGAAGCAGGTCGTTCACTTGGGCTAAATTCAAGACAGACGATGCGCTACATCATTTGGCCACAAGCGTTGAAAGTGATGATCCCGCCGTTTGGGAATCAATTTGTTATCAGTTTAAAAGATACATCGTTATTATCTTCCATTGCGGTAGCAGAGCTTATGTACTCAGGTCGACAATATATGACCATTACGTTTTCAGCGTTTGAGACGATGTTCATGGTCTGTATTTTCTATCTAATTATTACCATTCCAGCATCACTCTTGCTACGGTATCTTGAAGGGAGGATTGATAAATCATGATTAAAGTCAATGAGCTACATAAGAGCTTCGGCGATAATCAAGTGTTAAAAGGAATTACGACGGAAATTGGGGCTCAGGAAGTTGTTTGTGTTATTGGTCCGTCAGGTTCGGGAAAGAGTACATTTTTACGGTGCCTCAATCGATTAGAAGACATTACTTCAGGTGAGGTCATTATTGACGGGACCAACATTGCGGACAAAAGTGTGAATATTAATCGATATCGTCAAGATGTAGGGATGGTTTTCCAGCACTTTAACCTGTTTCCTCATAAGTCTGTTTTAGAGAACATTACGCTTGCCCCGAAGAAGCTCGGAAAAGGGCAAAAGGCAGAATTAAACGAGAAAGCGATGCAATTGCTTGATAAAGTAGGGTTAAGAGAAAAAGCGAATGCATATCCGTCAAGCCTTTCAGGTGGTCAGAAACAACGGGTTGCAATTGCAAGAGCACTTGCTATGAACCCGAAAATCATGTTGTTTGATGAACCTACGTCTGCACTAGACCCTGAACTTGTTGGTGACGTACTAGCAGTTATGAAAGATCTTGCAAATGAAGGGATGACGATGGTCGTCGTTACCCATGAGATGGGATTTGCAAAAGAAGTGGGCGATCGTGTTTTCTTTATGGATGAAGGACTTGTATTAGAAGAAGGTACACCAGAAGATGTGTTTACTAATACGAAGCATGAACGAACACAAGCGTTTCTTAGTAAAATATTATAGAGACAATAAAACTCCCCACATGCGGTAGTGACCCCAAAAAGTTAGAGTTTGTTAAACAACTGATTGGCTGGTTGATGTTCGATATTGAATCGGACTTTGACCAGCCAGTTTTAGTTTTATACGTCAAAACACCCCAAAAGTGAGTTTTTACTCTAACTTTTGGGGTGCGGCACCCTTCTAGGGGAGTTTTATTAATCAAGTGAGTTTGTTGCAATCTCTCGAAACAACCCGATCGTCTCCATTTCGTGTTTTTCAAAATCTGGATCAACACTCGTTTTGACGATAATTGTTTTTGACTTTGGATGAATATAAAGAAACTGTCCCCATACACCGAGTGCTAAATAGTCTTCGTTTTCTTTGTACGGAACCCACCATTGATATTGATAGCCAAGGTTCTTTTGTTTTCGAAGTGAACGAGTGGCGTCAATCGTTGTAGATTCTTTGACCCAAGCGCTCGGAACAATTGATTCACCTTCAGTTGCCTTCATGTAAAACAATCGTCCAAACTTTGCATAATCCTTTAACGTACCATTAAAGCCACAGAACGTATAATCGTTTCCTTGTCGATCTCCATTCCAAAATGCATCCCCCGTCGTCCCGATCTTTTTCCATATCTTTTCTTCAAAGTACATTGACGGTTGCATACCAGTGACGCATTTAATCAGCATCCCCAGTGCTTGCGTATCCATGCTTACATACTTGTATAGTTTTCCTGACGTTCGTTCAGACGTTAATTTTGACATGTAGTGATCAATGCTTTGATTTAGTGCAAGGGTTTGCTGGAATACCCGTTTAATATCAGAGGTTGGGCTACTATAATCTTCATTAAATCGAACACCAGAACCCATAAATAAAATATGTTCAATTGGAACATTGTCATAACCACTATGTCTTAGTTGTGGCACATAATCTGTAATTGGATCTTTAATGCTTTTTATGAGGCCTTCTTCTAACAGAATACCTATAAGGGAAGAAATCATTGATTTTGCGACGGACCAAGACGTGAAGGTTGAAGAAGATGTGCTCCCGAGACGATACGTCTCATAACGAATCTTATCATCTTGAATTACAATGAAACCTGTCGTAGTCGTCTGTGCTAAAAACGAACCAAGATCTTTTGTTTTGCTTTTATACGTGTAAGTAATTGGTTTCGTAATCTCATCACGGTCGAAATAGAACGGCTTGGTAGGAGGTGTTAGTGCTCGACTAGGCATGACTTCATTCATATGTTGAAAGCGGTGGATACGCTTTTTAGGATGAAAGAGGGTAAGTGCCTCGTAGTTTTGAATAAGTTTATATCCAACCATACTTGTCGCGAGTAGCGATCCAAAAAGTGCGAGTTTATTTATTCGTTTCATAATGAACTCCTTTTAGTTATTCAAGCGAAAAAGCATTTAAGTGTACAAATGTATAGCCGTTAGCTTGTAGGGTTGGTATTGCCCGTTTAACACCTTCTGAAACATCACTTTCAGGTTGATTTAAATGAAGTAATACAATTGAACCTGGTGAAACATTTTCAATCGCATGTTGGACTTGATCCGCCGAATACGTTGCTCCCGCATCCCCAACAACATCAAAATTCACGACCTCTATGCCTAACGCTTGGACAATTTCCACGCTCACTTCATCATAGTAAGCAGTTCCTGAACGGAAGAATGAAGGAGAAGAACCAGTACGTTTTGTAATAGTCCGTTGGTTGCTCAATACTTCTTCGGTTACTTCATGCGCATTTGTCGTTCCTTGAATGCCGTAAGCTTCTTGACCTGTGACAGAGAGTGGGACGTGCTCGCTACCGTGATTTTCGATTTCGAACAAATCATCATTCGCTAAGTCTAAAAATGCTGCCTCATTGTCTAAAATCCAGCGTTCATTCACGAACAAGGTTGCGGGAATTTGCTCATTACGTAGATAGTCAACAATATCTTCATCCAACTGATTTCCAAAAGGTCCACCACATAAATCAAAGGTAAGCGCGACTTTCAATTCGTCGGTGTGCATACGATTTTTCACCCCAGTAACGTGTTCGCCCCATTCTTGAGGTTCAGCGTTAAGATGGGAGTAGGGGTGTGAAGGAGATGACAAATCGTCTGAACGAATTGTTTTTGTATGTAAGTCGTCATGGTCTTCTTTTGCAGGCGTTTCACAGCTGACGAGTAAAAGCACAAAAAGAACGGTAAAGGTTAAAGTAACAAGTTTCATTAACATCCTACTTTCCTAAGTTCTTCCCTTCAGTGTAACAAATGGAAACAAAAGAAAGAAGCTTAGGAACCATTCCTAAGCTTCATCATTGGAATACGTCGTAAACCGATTACGGATTTTCTTAATGACTACTCCGTGTGTTGGTGAAAATAAGAACGCGAGTAAGAAGAAAAGTCCAGTCATGGTAGCCATCATACCAGCAATATTTGTGTCTAGTATGGCAGCGAAATAATAGCCTGATATTGCAGATAACACAGCAATTATTGCGCTATAGATGAACATTTTCCCTAACTGTTCGGTTAACAAATAGGCGGTAGCAGGCGGGGCGATAATCATAGCAACAACGAGAATGGCTCCGACCGCATCGAATGAAGCAACAGCTGTGATCGACGTCATCCCCATGAGTAAATAATGCAAAAAGACGACCGGGATGCCGAGTGCTGCGGCAAGATGAGGGTCAAATGAACTTAACTTAAATTCCTTGTAAAAGACAAACAGTAAAATAATATTAATGACGAGAACAATGCTAATCATCCAGACGGCTTGAGGTACACCTTCGATTCCGAGCCAATCAACTGTCGTCCATGGAATAAAGGCAAGCTCACCCATGATGGAGTGTTCCACATCGAGGTGAACGTCCCGTGCAAACATGGAGACGAGAATGACACCGATGGCAAATAAGAAGGTAAACACAATTCCAATTGCAGCATCCGCCTGAACGCCCGCAGAGTTAAGCAATTGGATAAAGACTGCGGTTAATATACCGGCAATTGCTGCTCCGATGAACATTGCTAACCCATCTAAACTTTGCGTAATTAAAAAAGCAGACACGAGCCCGAGCAAGACAGTATGACTGATCGCGTCAGAGATCATTGCCATTTTACGTAACACGAGAAGAACACCAACAATGCTACATGCAACACTAACTAATGAAGCAGTTAGTATGATCCACATCGTATAAGTCATTGATCTTCAGTCCTTTCTTGCAACACGCTCGGGAACAATTCGTGCTTTGATAGCAATTTGAAAAGAGGTTGTTGTTCAGAATTTGGGAGTGATAGAAAGTCCCAGTTGTTTTTCTCCATCGGTAAATGGGCGAACTGCATTTCATGCATGGAGTACATTTGTAACATTCGCTGATTTAACGTGATTTGATGTGCTTCTTTTATGCCTTTATCTGTGAATTGATACGTTTGTGTTGAGGATTGTAGCCAGTTTCTTTTTTGTAGTCGTTTGATCGTTTGTTGCAGGCGTAAACCGCTGAGCGGTTGTACACGGGTTAAATCGTCTAACGTAAGGTTGTTGCGACCGGTTTCTTCTATGAATTCATACATCCCTTGCATGACTTGATTCTGGCTCGTTGATTTACGTAATCGCATCAAGCGAATGGCTTTCGTCAACAATCCCTTTTTGGGAGCGAAGATGAGAGATAAGAAGAACAAAGAACATGACGAAACGATAATGAGTGGTCCGGTTGGCATCCCAGAAATCGGTGCACTAATGAGCGTTCCGAGTAAGCCAGAAAGCCCTCCTACAACCCCGGATAAGATCACCATGACGTCAAGTCTGTCGGTCCAATACTTTGCAGTAATTGCAGGTGCAATGAGCATAGCCGCCATTAAAACGACACCGACTGCCTGTAAGCCAATCACAACAGAAGCAACAATCATCGTCATAAGCAATCCGTTAATGAACACGGTAGGAAGCCCCAGTCCTTGGGCAAATTCACGGTCAAAAGTGATAATCTTAAGCTCTTTAAATAATAAGAAGGTAATCGTTAATAATGCAATTGCAGCAATGACAAATAAATTGACGTCACTTCGAACCATTGCGGCGGCTTGCCCGAAGATAAATTCGTTTAAACCACTTTGATTACCAGTAGCGTTTCGATTGATGTAAGTGAGTAAAACAATTCCGATACCGAAAAATACGGACAGTACAAGACCAATTGCTGTATCGGTTTTAATACGAGAATGCTTAACGAACGCTTGGATGAGGTATGTTCCGATATAAGCGGTTATACCTGCGCCGATAATGAGCGGTAACATTTCTTTAGAACCGACAATAATGAAGGCAATGCAAATCCCTGGAAGCGCTGCATGACTCATCGCATCGCCGAGGAGACTTTGCCTTCTTAGTAATGCAAAGCTTCCAAGGACTCCACTTGTAATTCCGAGCAACATTGTGCCAACAAGCACCCACTGTGTATTTGGATTGGCTAATAGATCAAGCAAGGGGATTCACCCCGTTTGATTCTTGATCTAAAAACGCTAATCGTCCACCGTACGTTTTCTGAAGATGTTCTTGTGTAAATACTTCTTCAGTTGGACCGAATGCGATTTTACGGATATTTAACAACATAACCCAATCAAAGTAATCTTTAACGGTTTGCAAATCATGGTGGACGACAAGAACGGTTTTTCCTTTTGATTTTAAGTCTGTTAACAATTGAATGATGGCTTTCTCCGTTGCAGCATCTACACCGACAAACGGTTCATCCATAAAATAAACGGAAGCATTTTGCGCAAGAGCACGTGCAAGGAATACCCGTTGCTGTTGACCGCCAGACAGTTGACTAATTTGACGGTTTGCAAAAGCTTCCATCCCAACTTGGGCAAGGCATTCAAGTGCTTCTTGTTTGTCTTTTTTATTGGGCCTACGAAATAAGCCAATTTGACCGTATTTCCCCATTAAAACGACATCAAGTGCATTCGTTGGAAAATCCCAATCAACCGAACCGCGCTGAGTACGTAACCAACGATTTGTCGTTGTTTTTATATGGTTTTCCATAGATCGAAATATTTCCTGAAGCTTTAGGAACAAGCCCAAGAATTGATTTAATAAGTGTAGATTTCCCGGCACCGTTAGGGCCGACAATTCCAATTAGCTTACCTTCTGGAGCTTCGAAGCTAACATTCTGAATGACTGGTTTTCGATGATAAGCGACAGTAATGTTGTTTGTTGAAACAGGATTCATGTTGTCGAACTCCTTCATTCCAAGTGTTAAACGACTTCGTTATTGTAGTGCGTCGACGATCTGAGATATGTTAGAACGGTACATTCCGATGTACGTAGCCTCGTCACTTCCAGATTCACCCATTGCATCTGAGTAAAGTTCTCCACCATGTTCAACTTCATGACCTTGTTCATTAGCGCCTTGAATAACAGCCTCAATTGAACTGTCAGAAACACTCGTTTCTCCAAAGACAGCATGAATGTCTCGATCGATCATTTCTGAGATCACTCGCTGAACATCACTTAGGCCATACTCTGCATCCGTTGAAATACCTTGAAGTCCTAGAACGTCAAAGTCAAAAGCTGCGCCGAAATATTGGAACGCGTCATGTGCAGTGACGAGTACTCTTTGATCTTCAGGGATCGTATCAACTTCTTCATATGCCCATTCTTGAAGCTCTCTTAATTCAGCTACATAAGCTTCTGCATTGGCTGTATAGTCCGCTTCATTTTCTGGATCTACTTCTATTAATCCTTCTTTTACAGCGTCAACAGCGTATACCCATAAATCAATATCAAACCAAATGTGTGGATCAGGCATGTTTGTTTCTTCTTCATCTTGCTTTATTAACTCTTCTGGAACGTGTTCGCCAACTGCATATACAGGCTTATCGTTGCCCATCTGCCTTAAAATATCTTCCATGTTCGCTTCTAAATTTAGTGCATTAAAAAAGACAAGATCCGCATCATCAAGACGTGAAATGTCACCTTGAGAGGCATTATAGCTATGTGGATCTACACCAGGACCCATTAATCCTTCAGCAGAAACGTGTTCGCCACCGACATTTTCTACAATATCGTTAAGCTGACCAATCGTAGAGACGACAGAGACCGTTTCGTCTTGATCAACGTCAGTTGACGACCCTGGTTCGTCACTTGAACATGCACTTATTATACCTAGACTTGCGATGGATGCGAAAAGAATTCCGAACTTTTTCATGTAATTTCTCTCCCTTATTATGATAAATCATTTATATATTTTTGATTAGGACAAACAAGTTTACGTAAGCTATGAAAGTTTCCCTAGGGCAAAACTTATAGCGCAATCTTACACTTTCTTAAAGGTTCTGTCAATTGTAAAAGTCTAACGCCCGTCAAGTCGGTATTTCAGCATGTATGCCTCATCGTATGATGGACATTTGTCGCATGTGACTAGTATAAAACGATGGACCTTAATTCATACGAATCAATGCTGACGCAATAATATTATAGAAGAATGCATGTCAAACTATGGAAATGGCAACAATGTAGTCGTAGTGGAGGGATGAACGTGCAAGTTTTCACAACGATTATTTTTTTATTATTGCTCGTCGTAATCGGGACGGTGTTGCATCGAAAGTTTAGCCGCATACCAGCTGCACTGTTTCAAGTGTTGTTAGGTGGGGTGTTTGGGGTTTTGATGCCGAGCTTACAATTTGATTTTGAACCGGAGCTGTTTCTTTTGGCTGTGATTGCGCCTATTCTTTTCTTTGATGGTTATCACGCTTCTAGAACAGCTTTTTGGACGTATCGATGGCCAATTCTTTTAATGGCTTTTGGTTTAGTTTTTATAACGGTTGTCGGTTTAGGGTTTACAATTCATTTGTTAATTCCTGAAATGCCGATGGCAGTCGCCTTTGCGTTAGCAGCTGTGTTATCTCCAACAGATGCAGTAGCCGTAAAGTCGATTACGAAAGGAATGTCGTTACCAAAAGGGTTAATGACGATTTTAGAAGGGGAGTCGTTAATTAACGATGCAGCAGGGATCGTTTCGTTTAAAATTGCACTAGCTGCGGCAATGACTGGTGTGTTTTCAATTTGGGAAGGGTCGTCGAACTTTCTAGTCGTTGCATTGGGCGGTGCACTGGTCGGTTTTATCGGGGCACTTTTGATCGTTCAGATCAGACTTTTATTACGGTCGTTTGGTTTTGAAGATGTCTATTCGCTCGTGTCGATTCAAATTATTACACCATTTGTGATCTACTTAATCGCAGAGGCTTTTCATGTTTCTGGAATACTTGCAGTCGTTACAGCGAGTATTGTCTACGGAATTGAACGAGATAAATTACAGCAGACCTCTTTACAAATGCAAGTCGTTGCGAACAATACATGGTCGATCGTCGGCTATCTATTAAACGGATTCGTCTTCGTTCTTTTAGGGTTTTTGCTACCAGAAGTGTGGACAGGGTTATGGCAAGCCCACGAGTATCCGTTCTTCTTTATTTTGATGCTCACATTCGTCATCGCTATGGCGTTATTTATGATCCGCTTTTTGTGGGTGTACGTGCTATATCCTATATTTCAAGGAAAAAAAGAAGTCTCGTTATGGTTTATGGAAGAGTTGAATCAAGAAGCTGCAAGTGGGGGTGTTCAATACCGCCGAGGCTACTATTCGTTATTTGCGGCTGTTTGTGGGATTCATGGGACCATTACGCTTGCAACAGCATTGCTTATTCCTGACACGATGAATGATGGCAGTACATTCCCGCTACGGGATACGTTTTTATTTATCGCGGCGGGTGTTGTGCTCATTTCCATGATTGCAGCAACGATTTTCTTGCCGATTCTTGGGAAGTCGGAGGTGAGGCCTGAAACGAAGCAACGTTCAATGACTGCCGTGCATGCGGATATGATTCAGTACATGATTGAACAAATGGAGAAAAAAGCAGAATCGGATCGTTGGCTGCTCACACAAACCGTCATCGCGAAGCTCAAGCGTCAATTAATTTATGTAGAACAAGGACTTGCATTTAATTATTCAAAAAAAGCGTTAGATGAATTACGGGATTTTGTTCACGTTCAAGAACGGGTTCTCGTGAAGAGCTATGTGAACAAAGGCAAGATCTCAAAGCGCTTATCAAGGATTTATCTCGCCTATAGGCAAAAGGTCGATGCTTATATACGAATGAATGTGATACGGCGTTATTGGCACAACATCAAATTGAGCATTTTACAAACAAAAATCCAGTCAGGCTTCAATGAAAAAGAAAAGCATGTGATGAACGTGGTGCATGAGTTGAGGTCGCTAGAAAAAGAAATCCAACCGCAAATTATGGACATGTTATCTGAACATGAGCGTGCGTCCAATCGAAGGGAGATGTTGCTCGTTAAAGAAGAGCAACAAGATCGTTTGAGATTGTTCGAACAAGTAAAGTATGTCGATGAGGAAGTGAGGAATCAGTTAAAAGCCATTCACCTCGAAGGCATTGAATATGGACGATCATTCATTACACGCGAGCGAGAAGTAGGGGCAATCTCTGTAATGGAAGCTCATGAACTTCGTGAACGTTTATTATATAGTGAAATGATTGTCATTAAAGAAGGTGAGGAGCTTGATGAAGAGTAAAGACCACGTCACTGGCGTGGTCTTTACAAGATAGTAGCACCTAGGCTGTTTTTAAAGTGATTCAGTGCAAAAGTATGTCCTTCGCTACTAAAGCTTTGTACAGCTTTTTCATGTACGACGATTTGATAACCTAAATTGTACGCATCAACGGCAGTGTGAAGAACACAAATATCGGTGCATACGCCCGTAAGGTGAACGGTTGTTATGTTTCTTGCACGTAGTTGCATGTCTAGGTCGGTTCCAGCAAAAGCACTATACCTCGTCTTGTCCAGATAGAGGACAGGTGAATGTGTTTTGATCTGTTCATATTGTTGTTGAAGCGAGCCGTATAGTTGTCGTCCGTCTGTTCCTTTAATATTATGAGGAGGAAACAGTTTCGTTTCGGGATGATACGGATCATTTTCTTCATGCAAATCGACAGCGTAAATGACGAGTTGTTTCTTAGTGGAGAATTGCTCAATTAGTGAGCGCATTGCAGGTTCAATTTGTTGTCCCGGTTTCCCACACGTCAACTTGCCGTGATCAGCAACAAAGTCCATCGTATAATCGATGACGAGTAATGCTTCTGACATAATGATTTTCACCCTTTTCTTTGTAGTATACTAAACATTTAAGAAGGCGGATAGCTCTTCAGCACACGAATAAGTGTGCAGAGTGGTTACCAAATTGTAGGCGAAATTGTTACAGTAAGTGTGAAGGCTTGATTACAATCCATGAAATATGAGATGCTAAACGATGAATAAGACTTTGAAAGATTGAGGTGGATTATGGAGAAACAAGACCGTATAAAGCGAAAACGTCGCAGGTTGTTTATGCGCGCGGCCATTTTGTTTTCCATTGTCGCTGCAGTCGGCTATGTGTTTGTTACGAACTTCTTTATGGCCGAAGCAAGCATTGTAAATGAAGGAGACGACGCTCCAAACTTCTCTCTCGTTAATATGGAAGGAGAAGTGGTTGAACTGGCTGATTATGAAGGTCAGGGTGTTTTCTTAAATTTCTGGGGAACATATTGCCCGCCATGTGAAGACGAAATGCCTTACATGGAAGCAGAATGGCAAAATTATAAAGACAAAGACGTTGAAATTTTAGCGGTAAACGTTGGTGAGAGTGAACTTCAAATCGACCGTTTTGCCAATCGACATAGCTTAAACTTTCCAATACTAAAGGATAGTAATCGTGACGTACTTAACGCTTATGGTGTAGGGGTATTGCCTGCAACATTTCTCATTGATGAGCATGGGGAAGTGATTCTTAAGCGTGAAGGCGGAATGAGTCAAGAGCATGTCGAGAATTTCATGGGAATGATTGACCCAGCTGCCTCTTAGTGAAGGGGCAGCTTTTATTAATTTATACGCGTGTATAAGGAACCTACAAAAAGAGGGATCACAATGAATGAGTCGATTGATAGGAAGTTATTATTCGCAGTCTGGCAAGGCTTCGGTCTCATGGTTCTGGTTGGTTTTATTCTTATTATTGTTTTTCGTTTTGGAGAAGTGTTACCGTTTGTACTTGACTTGTTCGACACATCAGACTTCGGAATTATACTAGCGTTAGTGATCGGATTAGTCAGTGGGCTTTTGATGGCGTTACTTGTAACAGGGGTGATGGTGCTAACAGGTACCGAGTTACCGAAAAACGAGATGACCGAATTGCTCGAACAGATCGTCCGAATGCCAGGGGGACTTTTGACGATCAGTTTAGGAGCGGGATTTGCTGAAGAGTTCTTGTTTCGAGGTGTGCTCGTTGGATTAGTGATTGACGTGTGGCCAGTGTGGCTCGTGTTAACGTTAAACGCACTGTTATTCATGGCTGTACATGTTCCTCAATATCGAGGGAAACCGTTGATGCATCTGACAATCTTTATTATGGGTCTGTGGCTTGCATTTCTGTTTTATTGGACGTCTTCATTACTCGCACCGATTATTGCACATGCGATTTACAACGGTGTATTAGGGTATCACCTGAAAAAGCAAGGAAAAGCAGAAGACAACTAGTGCACAGCTATGTGCACTAGGGTTATACGAGCATTCGAGTAACAATTCCACAGACCATCCCAATGATTAAGGCGAAAGGTAAGGATTTAGAGAAGAACATCGTAACTCCACTTGAGATTGCTGCGACTGTAATTGGAATGGAGACATATGTTAAGCCTCCTTCAGGAGTCATAATCTGTATAACAACAAGAGCTGTGATGATGCTGATTGGGACGAATTGTAAATACGTTTTAATAGCAGGGGTAACATGAATCTTAGTCATAACTTCCAGTCCGATGAGCCGCGACAAGTAAGTAATGATTGCGAGTGTAATTATGAGTAGAATCGTATCATTCATCGTCAAGTTATCGTCCTTTCCTAGAAAGGAATAGTCCAAGAAAAGGTGCGACAATTCCTACAATTATAATTGTGAATTGATTCGTTGGAAATAGTGCTTCGAGACTAATGGTGAGTAAAGCCGCAAGCACCATTGTTGCAAAAGCCGGATAATTGGTTATCGATTGCACGAGCAATGCGGCAAATGTTACAGGGAAAGCTAAATCTAATCCATAAGCGACGGGATCAATGACATTTCCTAGACTTGCACCAACGATCGATGATAAAAGCCAGCTCACATAAAACGTAATTGCTGCTCCGAGGAAAAAGCGTGGAGCAGGACCAATCTCTTTAAATTTACTTGTGCTAAGTACGAACGACTCATCATTAATCCCAAATGCATAAAGAAAGCGAGTCGAACGTTTGAGTTGGTGAAATCCATCAGAAAGCTGCGCCATATAGAAGATTCCGTAAATTCAAAAGCGATGTTGCAATCACTAGGTTCATAAACGGTGCGCCAGAAGCTATCATAGCAACAGCAACGAGCTGTACGGAGCCTGAAAATACGAGGATCGACATGAGAATTGTTTCAAAGTAACTCATCCCAGCTCCAATCGCAAGTACACCGTAAGACACCCCATAGGTTGCAATGGCGAGTGCTAAAGGTAAAGCGATGATGATGCCATATCGAAAGTAAGACGTCAAAAAATACCCTCCTTATATATTATAATATACTTTTGATTAATTATAATATAACTTAAGCATTATGGTATACTGAAAATCGAACATAAAACTATAAATCTTAGGTTGGAGTAGACAATGGACGATCAGCGAGCAGAACATTTATCAAGAAAACTCGGCGAATCGATTCGAAAAGTTAGAACCTCACGTAAAGTAAGTATGGAAATGATGGCAAAAGAAATAGGCATTAGTAAATTAACGCTATTAAAAATAGAAAAAGGCGAAGGTAATCCAACGCTTGCAGTCGTTTGGAAGATTGCAAATGCCTTACAGTTACCGATTGCTAGCTTATTGCAAGAACAAGAAGAAGGAGAAGTTGTGAAACGAGGTGGATCGTTTACGCTATCAAGTGTGCACGAAGATTTTACAGCAGAGCTTTTGTTCCAAACGAAAAACACCGAAGTTTACCAAGGCTATATCAAAGCAAATAGCGTGTATCAATCAGAACCTCACCGCGAAGGCGTCGTTGAATGCGTAACGGTACTAGCTGGGCGGATTACAATTAAAGTAGAAGATCGAACGTATCAACTGGAAACGTATGATAGCATTCGTTTTGATGGTGATCGTAGTCATTCTTATTGCAATGAAGAAATCGAGGGAGCAAAGTTGCACTTTGTCATCACACATTCATAATTTCAGCATCTGGAAGCAATGATTTGCGTTTAAAATGAGAAGAGATTCCACGAACAGGGGTGCCATACGTTGAAACAAGTATTTATTTTAGTAAGTAGTGCAGCTATATTGTTTCTACTACTTCCTTCGTTTGACGCTTATGCAAACGAACTGACCGAATTTACAGCGCAAGGAAATAATGAAGAAGATGGTACGATTCCTTATATTGTTGCAAATATCTCATCGATGGTCGGGGCAATGATTCTTGCTGCGATTACGTTATATTTCCTTATACGACGAGAACGTAAAAATAAAAAAGATTGAGCAGGCATTACGTGCCTAGCTCAATCTTTTTATTTTTATAGGTAATCACGGATGCTTAGCAATGCACCATTTTCATGGGTGTCTTTTAGAACACCATGGATGATGCGGTCACTCACAACTTCAGGTTTTACAAGATTACCATCTTCTTTATATGCCTTAAATTTATCAACATGTTTAAAACGACTTTGATCTGCATTGCGAATCGTTGATTGCATATTCGTATCAATAATTCCCGGTGCTAAGGAATAGAAACGAATCGGGTTTGTGGCTTCTTCTTGTTCAACCGCAGCTGTTTTCGTGAACATATCCAGACCAGACTTCCCGCTACAATAAACATTCCAGCCGTCCATAGGACTTCTTCCAGCACCAGAGCTGATATTGAGGACAGTTTTTGGTACTAAATAGGATTCACTAAGTTTCACGAACAGGTTCGCCAAAATAACAGGTGCTGTTAAATTCACGGTGAAATGGCTCGCGATCTCTTCATTTTGTAGAGAACCGACGCGACCGACAGGTTCAACGACCCCTGCATTGTTAATGAGTAAAAGCTCTGTAACGTTGCCTTGGAGTTGATCAAAAATCGTCGTCATAACGTGTTCTAATTGATCTAACTGACTGATGTCAACTTGGTGAGCATTCACGTCTTCAAGTGAGACTTCAGAGCGAGAGAGCGTATGGACGACAGCACCTTCTTCAACGTATTGTTTTGCAAGTGCAAAACCGAGTCCTTTTGATGCGCCAGTAATGATCACGTGTTTCATTGTAAATTCCCCCTACGTACGATTAGATTGTTGGTTCGTTAAGTTGCGAACAACAAAGATGGCTAAGATTCCTGCAATAAACAAGGTGAACTCAGACAAGCTTGTTGTGAGTGCATCATTTTGAATCATGCTAATCGTTGCATTCTCGACGGTGAAGAACCCACTTGACATCGTCATCAACATAGAGAAGAGGAAAAATACCCACCAAAAGATAATGAGAGAATTCTGTTTCTTATCTTTTTCTCCGAGTTGCTTAATTGCCATTTTCTTTGAAACATCGAGAAACGCAAGCAGTGGCAAGAAGAAGTTCATGAACGGGATAATGAAAAAAGTAACGATCCAACCGGCGTTGTTCACTTCACCGTCTTCAAGGTTCTTCTTCGCTGCACTAAATACTAAGTATGTCCAACGTAAAAAAACGACCGCTGTTATGAGAAATAATACGAGTCGAGGAAAAATGACAAATAAAGTCATTTGTCCGAGTGTTTCTCTCAAATCGTGAGGGATCGATTCCGCACTATTTTCTGAAGGAAGAGATTGAAGTGATGTGTACTCATAGATGCCAACAATCGCTGTGAGTAAAGCGAAAAGCGATGTAATCAACAAGAGGACAATCGTAAAGCGTTTTGTGCTATGTAGCTTTTGTAGTTCATTCATGGTTACATGCATCCTCATTTCTAACGTGCTAGGTTAACTATAGCATTTCCACATTTGATGTGTAAAAGTTTCTTCTATCGGGAAAAAGAACGGCATGAAAGGAAGTGGCAAATCATGAATAAACTATATATAAATGGCGATTGGGTAGAAAGTACATCAAATGAAATAATCACGGTTTTAAACCCGGCAACAGAAGAAGTCATTGGTGAAGTGCCGAAAGGAACGAAAGAGGATGTTGATCGAGCGGTCGATGGTGCCTTTACCGCGCAAAAGAAATGGGCAAAAGAGTCAGGCGCTACGCGTGCGGAAGTTGCAAGGAAAATCGGCGAGGCGATTGAACGAGATAAAGAAGAATGGATTCGTTTGCTCGTGCAAGAACAAGGGAAAACGATGGCTTATGCACGAGGTGAGATCGACAAGTCCATACAGTATTGTCACTATATGGCAGGCTTTGGATTACGTATGGAAGGTGACACGCTACCTAGTGAACGAGAAAACGAGATGCTTCTCGTTTTGAAGAAGCCGATCGGTGTTGTAGGTGGCATTGTTCCTTGGAACTTCCCGGTGTTTGTAATGCTAAGAAAGGTTATTCCGCCTCTTGTAGCAGGCTGTTCAGTTGTTATCAAACCGAGTACAGAAACGCCACTAACTGCTTACAAATTTGCAGAACTCGTACATGAATTAGGTTTAGCGCCAGGGTTGTTTCAACTCGTGCCAGGCTCAGGTTCAGAGGTCGGTAATGCAATTGCAGCTCATGAGAAGGTGAGTCTAGTTACGATGACCGGGAGCTTTCCAGCAGGTTCTAAAGTGATGGAAGCCGCAGCTACCAACGTAAAGAAAGTGAACCTTGAATTAGGTGGTAAAGCTCCTGTCATCGTAACGCAAAATGCGGACATCGATGAAGCGGTTGAGCATATTGTGCAATCTAGAATCGTGAATACGGGTCAAGTATGTACGAACGCTGAGCGCGTCTACGTTCAAGAGAGTGTGATTGACACGTTTAATGAGAAAATGGCTGAGCGGATGAAAGCTGTGAAGTATGGTGATCCGTTAAAAGATTCGTCCGTTGAAATGGGACCACTCATTAGTCAAGATCAATTGGATGATGTTGTTTCTGCGGTTCAAGAAGCGAAAGAAGAAGGCGCAACGATTGTCGTCGGTGGACAAGCAGTCACAGACCGCAAAGGATTCTTCTTTGAACCGACGGTAATTACAAATGCGAAGCATGAGATGAAGATTATGACAGAAGAGATCTTCGGTCCTGTTCTTCCGATTACGTCCTATGAAACGCTAGATCAAGTGATTGATTGGGCGAATGACTCGGAGTACGGGTTATCTTCTTCAATATTTACGAATGACTACAATGAAATGATGCGAGCGATTAATGAACTAAACTTTGGAGAAGTTTATGTGAATCGTGAGCATGATGAAGCCATTCATGGTTATCATGCTGGGTGGAGAAAGTCAGGTGTTGGCGGTGCCGACGGTAAGTATGGATTCGAAGATTATTTAGCGACAACGGTTGCTTATTTGCAATATGATCGAACGAAACAATAGATGAACGAACAAAACGAGCTGTATGATCAGCTCGTTTTGTTTAGGATTGTCGTTTTTTATCCATCGGGTTCACAATGGATGGTCGATTGTTTTTGTATGGCTGTGGAATTCGGAATAAGAAGTCAGCAGCAGCACGTGCATTAAATGGGAGAAAAGGCCACATGTAAGGCGTGTTTAGCGTTTTCGTTTTGACAAGTGTGATTAAGAAGAACATACAAGTAACCATAAACCCAATTGGCCCAAAGAACCCGACACTCAGTACTAAGACGAGACGAATGATGCGGTTACATAACCCCATCTCATAACTTGGCGTTGCATAGCTGCCATTGCTACGACGGCTGTATAGAGAACAACTTCTCCCGTGAAAACCCCAACTTCAATGGCAATTTCACTAATGAGAATTGCAGCAACGAGACCGAGTGCTGTTGCTAACGCATTTGGCGTATGAATGGCTGCCATACGTAATACTTCTAAGCCAAATTCAGCAATTAAGACTTGGACAAAAATCGGAATCGTATAATCATCACTTACCCCGATGAAATCCCACGTTGTCGGTCCAAGAGCTGCATATTCTTCAAGCAGAAACCAACCTGGCAATAAAAAGATCGAAAAAAATACTGCAATAATTCGTATCCAGCGTAAAAACGCACCGACGATCGGTTCTTGGCGGTATTCTTCAGCATGTTGCATATGATGCCAATAGGTTGTCGGGAAGATCATGACGCTTGGAGAGCCATCCGTAATGATAATGACATGGCCTTCTAACATGTGAGTGGCTGCCGTATCAGGTCGCTCTGTGTAGCGAACGCGTGGATACGGAGAAACTGATTCTTTGAACAGAAATTCTTCAAGGGTTTTTTCACCCATTGTGAGTCCATCAATATTGACGGATTTTAATTTCTTTTTTAGGCGCTTGGCAATTTCTGGATCTGCAACGGAACTAATATAGCCGATCACAATGTCAGTTTTTGAGCGAGTTCCAACTTGCACATGCTCCATAATTAACGAAGGGTCTCGTAACCGTCTTCGAATGAGGGCGCTGTTGAAAACAAGGGTTTCCACAAATCCGTCACGTGGCCCTCGGACAACACGCTCAAGATCTGGCTCCTCTGGAGAACGAATGGGATATTCCCTTGCGTCAATCATGAGTGCTTCGTCGTAACCTTCAACGAGTAAAGCGCTTTGACCTGCGAGGATATTCGTTAGAATTTCATCAAGGTCATTTGAACGTTCAATTTCAGATTGGGGAATAAACCGATGCTCAAGGTGCGCCATCACATTATCCTTGATGTTATCGATTCGTGATAAGTTTTCTAACGTGTGTATGATTGCTAAATCATTTCCGAAGCCGTCAACGAGAAACATACAGAGTTTGATGTCGCCAATTTGAAAGTTGTGTTGAACGAGGTCGAAGTTTTTATCAACACGTAGTTCTTTGCTTAACGTCTCGACATTTTGTTCGAAATCATTGCTTAACGTGCGTTTTCGTTTCATCGCTCGCCTCCTTATCAGGTTTATTATGAGCGGAGAACGGGTAAGCAATTCATGTTGAGGAGATTTATTACATTTATGGTTGACAGTTTTCTTAGACAAAGGTATAGTCGGAAACGGTATGAATTTCATAAACAACCTCGTTAGGTGAGGCTCCTGTACGGAGATATGCTGCTGCCCAAAAATGTCCAAAGACGCCAATGGGTGAACAGGAATTATCGAGCTAAGGTAATTTTTAATGTAGCTGGCAATGGTCCTATGCCGTACAGTGCTAAAGCTCTACGACGGAGACGTATATAAGAAAAAGCTGCACGTGTGTGCACGCTTAACTTTGGTGAGCCGTCTTCTCGTAGAAGATGGCTTTTTTGTATGAGTAGAATCGAGTTTTGGTAACTTATAAAGGAGGTGAGGGAACGTTGCGTCCCAGGATGAAGAGTGTTGATGATGAAGATAGGTATTGGATAACAACTAAGAAGATCGCTGTCCCTCACCTTATACGTGAAGGTACGGCTGATTAGGAGGTTTAGCGATGGTTAAATTAAATGAAGAAACTCGCGCTGCCTACAGCCGCTATTTACTTGAATTACTTGAAGCAGAACAAACGACGGTATTTCGCTTGAAGTTCTTAGATCTACACCCGGTTGACCAAGTTGAAGTGTTTCAACAAATGGATCAAGCACAAAAAGAAAAGTTCTACAAATTGATGACGCCATCAGAACTTGCCGACATCTTCGAAGAGCTTGAACTTGAAGAACAAAAAGACGTCGTGAATGACTGGGAAGACCAAGAGATGGGCGACGTTTTTAATCATATGAACGCCGATGATGTCGCTGACTTTTTAGGGGAGCTTCAAGAAGACCAACGTCAAGGCATTTTGACATCGATGGACGATGAAGATGCAAAAGACGTACAAGAATTATTAACGTACGAAGAAGAAACCGCTGGTGCAATTATGACAAAGGAAATTGTCAACTTGCATGAGTTAGAAACTGTACATTCGGTATTAGATCGACTCCGTAATGAAGCGCCTGATGCGGAAATGATCTATTATTTATATGTTGTGGATGAAGAAGAGAAATTAACTGGGGTTGTTTCCCTTCGTGACTTAATGGTTGCGCAACTTGATGCCAAAATTGGTGAAGTGATGAGTCGCCGCGTCGTCTCTGTGCATGTTAACGAAGATCAAGAAGATGTAGCGCAACTCATTAAGAAGTACGACTTTCTCGCGGTACCAGTCGTGTCAACGAGTGAGGAACTGTTAGGGATTGTAACCGTTGATGATGTCATGGATGTATTAGAAGAAGAAGCGACCGAAGATTTGGCCGAGTTCTCAGCTACTCGTGGTGCGACGGATGTCAACATTACTGCTTTTCAGGCAGCTAAAAAGCGTTCGCCTTGGATTATTCTTCTCATGTTGTTTGGAATGATTACAGCAGGAATCATTGGTTCGTTTGAAGAAACGCTCGAGCAAGTCGTCTTACTGTCTGCGTTTATTCCGATGCTCATGGGTTCAGCGGGTAACGTCGGAACACAATCTCTTGCGATTGTTGTACGTGGTCTAGCACTTGGCAACTTCGAGAAAAAAGGGTTGATGCGTGCGCTCGTTCGTGAATTTGGTACGGGTCTATTGATCGGACTAAGTTGTGCAATCGTACTTTTATTAATCATTCCGATCTTTTTTGATGATAGTCTTTATTTAGCTGGGATTGTTGGCGTGTCATTACTCGTATCCTTAGCGATGGCAGCGGTAGTTGGATCAATCGTTCCGCTTGTAATTAACAAGTTCAAATTAGACCCTGCAATCGCATCTGGTCCATTTATTACGACATTTAACGATATCGTTTCAATTACAATTTACTTTTCGATTGCAACGACGCTATTGCAATTTCTATAAAAAGAAGGCCTGGTGAGATGCCAGGCCTTCTTGTATGCGTAAAAGCAGGAGAGATTGTTGCTTGAATTCATTGACTTTTTTGTCAAATGAGCTAAAATAAAAGGACTTTTACAATCTACTATGAAAAAAGACAACTAAGGAGACGGGTTTGAACATGAAATATGCCTTTGCAAAACGTGTGCGTCATTTGCAGTCATCTGCGGTGCGAGATATTTTGAAAGTAGTCAACCAAGGGAACGTTCTTTCATTTGCTGGGGGCCTTCCAGATGATGAGTTGTTTCCTGTAGAGGCGATTGAAGATTCGTTTCGTCGTGCATTATCAAAAGGAAAGAAAGCGATGCAATACGGAGAAACAGAAGGGTATTATCCACTACGAGAGGTCATTATTGAACGGATGAAAAAGAAACAAATAAGCGAATTTACACCAAATCACGTGTTACTCACGACAGGCTCACAACAAGCGATTGATTTGTTTTCTCGTGTGATGATTGGACCGGGCGATGTCATCTTTACAGAAGAACCAACGTATTTAGCTGCGTTGCAAGTGTTTCAATCCTATGAGGCAAAGATCGTACCAATTCGTTGTGATGAGTTCGGAATGGATTTTGAGGATTTGCAAGAAAAAGTGAAAGCATACCGACCTAAAGTTGTGTACGTCGTTCCTACGTTTTCAAATCCGACTGGCCGTGTATGGAGTTTTGAGCGAAGAGAAGCGCTCGTTCGACTTGCTCACAGACAGAATTTCGTCATTTTTGAAGATGATCCGTATGGCGATATTCAGTACACACCAGGTGCTATACGCCAATGGCGGCACTTGATGATGGAACACATGTCGTCTATACGAGTACGTTCTCTAAGACGGCCGTGCCTGCACTTCGAACAGGGTGGATTGTCGGCCCTTATCAGATCATTCGTATGATGTCTCAAGCGAAGCAGGCGAACGATCTTCATTCAAATTCACTTGCTCACCAAGCGTTGTATGAGCTTTGTATGAATTTCGACTTAGATGAGCATATCAAAACGATTAGTAAGTTGTATGGTCATCGCAAAGACGTTATGGTTGATTCACTACGTTCATCTGGACTTGAAACGATGTCGTTTGTTGAGCCAGAAGGTGGGATGTTCTTATGGTTGGAAGTAGATCCGCAAATTAACACAGAGGAATTGCTTCAAGAAGCGGTTTCAAGGGGGATTGCGTACGTTCCAGGTGCACCGTTTTATGCAGGGACACCTCAATACAACACGTTGCGATTGAATTATACCCATGCGACCGATGATGACATTCGTTTCGGAATGAAAACGATGACGGAGTTGTTTAAGGAAGTGGAACAAAAGCAAACTGATAAAGTTTCGCTGAGTTAAAGGTAGGCGATTTGGTGTCTTGGTTTCAATATTCTGGGCAAACCCTGATTTCGTGTGGTTTGGACCAGCGCATGTTGCAATACTGATTGGTCTTTTGATCATCTGTAGTTGCATTACAAAGGCGCGTCGTTCAATTCGAACGAACAAAGGCGTCGATCGTTCCTTGCGTCTAGGCATGGTTGCAACATTGATCATTTTAGAAGTGATGTATCAGACATGGTATGTCGTAAATGGTGAGTGGGGAGCTCATTTTGCATTGCCCTTGCATTTGAGTAGTATTACGTGGATTACGGCTGTTATTATGTTGCTTACCCTTCATAGACGCTGGTTTGAAGTGACGTTCTTTGCCGGAGTGAGCAGTGCGCTGTTAACGATGATTACACCGGACATTGGGAATTTTGGATTTCCGCACTTTCGTTTTTTCCATTTCTTTTGGACGCACGGTCTTGTTATCGTAGCAGCATATTACGTACTCGTCGTTCATCGAACCGAGCTTACGCTTCGGTCGGTGGTAATCGTTTGGGGATATTTAAATGCGTATGCCGTAGTCGTTTTTGTTATAAACCTTATCATTCCTAATGCGAATTACATGTATTTAATGACGAAGCCGCCAAGCCCTACTCCGTTCGATTGGTTCGGTCCTTGGCCGTATTATATTTTCGTACTACAACTCGTTTCGTTGCTCTTGTTCTTGCTCATGTACGCTAGTTATCGGTGTATTCAGTGGCTCGTCATTAAATCTTCGACTCGTTTGCCATGAAGATACAAGCTCATGCATTCACTCGTCTGTCGCTTCAAGTTTGCGTTTACGTATCGGTTTTGACCTTCATATCGACCGCAAACGTATCCGTAACTTGAGAACGTTTCATCAGAATCAATTCGGTAAATGCGTAAGTTACGAGAATGCTGTTCTTTTTTTAGCTGGCGTAAGTCAAGGTGTAAAAGGGAAAGAGCTTCATCAATCAATTCGATGTAAGGTTCATGTACTCGGAACATTTCGGGCACTTGCTGCAGATTTTCTTCGAAAGACCGTTTAACGAGCGGTAAGATAATCGCATAATGGATGAGCGTGAGGTCGTCATTTTGTAGTGGCATAGGATCGTCTCCTTTTCCAACTCGTATGTTCAGTATACGAATGCACGTTCGTATTTACAACCGGGAATCAAAGGAAATAAAAAAATTGATCAAAAAAAGCAGGAATGAAAGCAACAAAAGTCAAATAAAATAACAGCACACCTTTCTTGATCAATGTTTGAAATTGTCGGAATAAGGGTAATGACTGACAAGGATGAACGTCTCATACTACGTTTAAAAAATGATGAAGAGAATAGGGAGGGAGCATCAATGGCAGGTTCAACTTACGAGAACGAACTCTTTGAGAAATTGAAAATGATCCGTCAAGGATATCGAGCACCGAGACAAGTGCTACAATCACTCTACGCACGCATGATGTTGGAGTACTCTGTATACGAGTTTACGAAGGCTCGATTTGAACGGCTCATTGACAAGGCTCTCGATGACAAAGACGAGGATGCTTTTCATACATTAACGAGTCAATACAATGACTGGGTTGTGAAGTATCAATCGGGTAATACGATCTCTGAACATGGGTATGAACTAGAATGTAATTTCGAAGCTGTGAAACCTCCAATCAGTAGCTAACGATTAGCTACTGATTTTTGTTTTTTTTCACGAGCAGATCAGGTATAATTGGGATAGTAATTTCAGGAGGTAAGACGCGTTGATATTATCTGACACAACTATTAAGAAGATGATGGCCGAAGATGAACTACGAATCGATCCGGTTGATGAGACTCAAATCCAGCCGGCATCGGTCGATATTCGACTCGGTACTCACTATTTGAAGATCGATGAAAACGCCATCGAGTCTATTGCATTAGACGCACCTGCGCAGTATGTAGAGTTTGAAGCAGATGAAGTGATTGTTCCACCGAACTCATTTTTACTTGCGACGACGAAAGAATACATTAAGCTTCCAAACGATCTAACAGCTTTTGTTGAAGGGCGAAGTTCAATTGGTCGCATGGGCTTATTTATTCAAAATGCAGGGTGGGTCGATCCAGGCTTTGAAGGTGAGATTACATTGGAACTATACAATGCCAATCGCTTGCCCATCCGTTTGAAATCGGGGAGAAGAATTGCTCAACTCGTTTTTGCTCGTATGGACCAACATGCATCTGCTCCATATGATGGAAAGTATCAGAAGCAAAGAAAAGCGGTCGGAAGTCGTGTTTATAAGGACGTAAACTAACGAGAAGCCGCTACCTTTATGAAAAGGTCGCGGCTTTTATTATGGAGGACGGGGAAACGTGATGTATGATACGAAGATTGTAAATGGAACAATTGTGAATGGACAAGCGTCTTTTCTTGGAAATATCTACATAACAGATGGTAAAATTAGTGCCGTAACTGAGCCTGAAGATAATCGTGAGGCAGTGGAAGTGATTGACGCAAAAGGTCAATACGTCTTGCCTGGTCTCATTGATACGCATGTTCACTCTAGGGATCCTGGTCCAACACATAAAGAAGATTTTTATACGTCAACTCAAGCTGCAGCAGCTGGAGGGATTACGACGATTTTTGAAATGCCAAATACGACACCACCAGTGAAAGACCAAGACACGTTTGATGCACAAGTTGAGAACTTAAATGAAAAAGCGGTCGTAAATTACGGGCTATGGGGCATTTGTTTAGGGCCATTAAATCGTCATGCTTTTGCAGAACTTTCTGAGCGTGGTGTTATTGGGTTCAAATACTTCTGGGGGTACGGCATTCATCAAGAGACATTCCAGCTCCTTTATAATGTCGATGCCAAAGATGAGCAAATTATTGAACCTTACGATGACGGTGAAGTGTTCGCAATGATGCGAGAAGTGGCAAAAACAGACCAAGTATTTGCTGTTCACGCTGAAAACCATGAGTTAATCCGGCAATTAAGTGAAGAAAAAGATCCAACAGACGAGTCATACGATGCCCTTCTCCGCTCAAGACCTGCACTGGCTGAGACGTTAACCGTCAATACGGGATTGTCGCTCGCAAAAGAAGCTGGTGTCCATTTTCATGTGTTGCACGTGAGTGCAAAAGAAAGCGTAGAGTCCATTCGTGCAGCAAAAGCAAACGGTCAGAAGGTCACGGTTGAGACGTGTCCACATTATTTATTTTTAACGAATGAAGATTATGAAACGGTCGGTCGTGACATGAAGATCTTCCCGCTCGTAAAAGAACAAAAAGACCAAGATGAGATTTGGAAAGGTATTCAAGACGGAACGATTACAATCGTTTGTTCAGACCATGCACCTCATACCGCGGAAGAGAAATATTCTGGATCTTTAAGTGAAATACCAGCTGGAATGTGCGGAGTCGAAACGCTTGCACCTCTACTATTAAATGAAGTTCATACCGGACGTTTGACGATTAATCAAGTCGTGCAACTGTTATCTGAAAATCCAGCGAAGTTATATGGGATTGACAATCAAAAAGGAACGTTAATGCCAGGGACGGATGCAGATATTACGATCGTTGATTTAAAGAAAGAAGGTACGATCCAAAAAGCAAACCTTCACAGCAAAAGTAAAATCTCTGCCTATGATGGTCGGAGTATTACCGGCTGGCCTGTACGCACGATCGTTCACGGTCATACGGTGATGGAAGATGGCAACATTGTTAATGATCAACCAAAAGGACAGCTTGTGAAGCCTGGGAGGTAATGATGATGAAGGAAACAAGAGATCTAATCCAAACACACCAATCGATTCGTAAATATAAGCAAAAAGAAGTTTCAGAGGAAATCGTTCAAGATTTGATTGAATCTGCACGTTGGGCACCGAGTTCCCATCACGTTCAAGCTTATACGGTAATTCGTGTAACAGATGTAGAAAAGCGCAAAGCACTTAAAGAAATTACCGGGGGGCAAAAATGGGTAGAAGAAGCACCCCTATTCCTCGTGTTCGTAGCGGATTGGCACAAACATAAAGTAAATAACGAGAAATGGGACGCTTCGTTTGAAATGGAAGAAACAGAAAACGTCATCGTTGGTGCCGTAGATGTTGCATTAGCTGCCCAAAATGCATTGCTTACTGCCCGCTCTTACGGTCTCGGTGGCGTAATGATCGGAGGAATCCGAAACGATTTGCACGAAGTTGCGAACATTTTAGATTTGCCAAAGCATACATTCCCAGTGATGGGGATTTGTCTTGGGTATCCAGATCAAGACCCTGGTCAAAAACCACGTTTTCCTAAAGAAGTCGTACTGCATGAAGATCGCTATGATGGAGAGCGAATTACTGAAGGGCTTGAGCCGTACGAACAAGAGACGAGCGCATACTATGAGCGTCGTACAAAAGGGAAGCGTACAGCCGGCTGGGGAGAGAATATGGCTGAGTATTTGAACAAACCTCGCCGTCAACAAGTAACGACGTTTTTGAAAGACCAAGGATTTACGCTTAAATAAACGTACATGTACTGACTAAAAGCATGCGGAATATGACTAAGCTCGGATCAAAGTAGAGTAACTTTGATCCGAGCTTTTTTTCTTTAGTCTAGCACCACGCTCCTCATGTCTAGCGCCACGCCTCTCGAGTCTAACACCGCGCTCATCATGTTTTACCCAAAACTATCCGGTTTTTAATCTTCGTGACTAAGGGGGAATTGGACTTCGGTTAACCACCGTGTAGGCTCAAGTTCATTCCAGATGCCGTCAATGACAGCTTCTCTAGGTGGACCAGCAAGTGAATAATCACTTTCTTCAAGCCACTGGTAAAGTTTTGCGTGGGATTCGCCAATCGTCTCGTACGGTCCGCGGTGCAAGAGGCAGGCAGCAAAGGGTACTTTGGCAATATCTTTGAAAATAAGCCCATCATGATTGTCTTTCTTTTCGGTTACTGCTTCACAAATTTCAAGGTTGATGTTCGTCTCTTTGAATTCACCGTCGTAAAAACGTGTGAAGCAGTATTGAATGGGATCGACTACTGAATTGGTTGCACGCATTTTATCTCCCATGCTGGATAAGCCACGAATAAATCATCGTAATGGGGCAACGTCAGCCTCATGGACGCTACCGTAACTTCTGGTAAACTTTTTACGATGATTTGTGGTGGGGAATGGTCGAGCAAGTAATAGTTCGCTTGTTGTAGTTGGCGATTTAATAGAACAGACTTTTTTTCTAGTTCTTCTTTTTTCTTGCCAATCATGGTTTGCCAATTTTGTTGTTTTGATATCACTTCTTGAATTTCTGCAATTGAAAAGTCGAGCTGGCGCATGGCCAGTACTCGATGCAGTGTTTCAATTTGGTTAGAACTATAGTAGCGATAACCTGTATTGGGATCGGTGTAAGCAGGCGTTACAATGCCGACTTGATCATAATATCGTAGGCGTTTAACAGTAACTCGATTCATTTTGGAAAATTGACCGATGCTGTACATCGACTGAACTCCTTTCTTATTCCCACCTGAAAAATCGCAAGGAGAGAGTTGTAGCGATCGTCGTAATTACTAATAAAAGCAGCAACGAAGAATAGGAGGTAAACGGTGTCCCTAAGGCTTGACCTTGCAATAACTCGATACCATGAGTTAATGGAAGAAGTTGCGCAATCGATTGTAAAACGCTCGGTAATAAATCAAATGGAATGGTCGCCCCGGATAAGAGGAACATGGAAAAGAACAATAAACTGCTCATTGCAGCCGTTGTCTTCTCGCGTGGAGAAGTACTTGCGATTAGCATACCAATCGAATGAATGCTGATCATCACAAACAGATAGGAAATAAGGAAAAGTCCGATTGAGCCAGGGAAGATCATGTTAAAGCCAAATGTTGCAACGAGAAAAACGGCAAACATAGACAAGATACTTAAGCTAAAACAATAAAAAACATGGGCAACGAGTAACTGTACTGGGCTAATCGGTGTAACTTTGTATCGTTTTAACACTTTCTTTTCACGATAAGAAGAAAGGGAAAGGGGTAAGCTCATGACACCTGTAGATACGAGCCCGAGCGTTGCGACGGCAGCAAATGTTGTCACAAGTTCTTCATTCGTAGTGGAGAGATAGCCCATAATCACCATAATACCGACAGGCAGGAACAACCCGAAGATAAAGGACGACATTTCCCGAAATGATAGTTTAAACTCTGCGACGTAGAGTAACCAAAATGTTCTCATCGTATTCCCTCACCGATTAGTTGTAAATAAGCGTCATCCATCGATTTTGTTCCACTTTTTGATAACACTTCCTGAACAGTTCCTTCCATAAAGACGTCGCCATCTTTGAGTAGCAAAATTCGGTCACAAAGTGTTTCAATCTCATGCATATCATGAGAGGTTAATAGAATGGTGACACCCTCATCGTTTAATTGACGTAAATTGTTCCAAATCTGTCTTCTAGCAACGGGGTCTAATCCGGTCGTTAATTCATCTAATACGAGTAGTTTTGGTTGACCCATTGTAGCGAGGAGGATGCACAGTTTTTGGCGTTCACCACCTGAGAGGGTAGAAATGGACGAGCGTACGTGGTGTTCAAGTTGATAGTCCGCTAGTTTCACTCTCCAATCAATTGGATTTTTGTAAAGAGAGTGTGTGATTTCACAAATTTCTTTAACAGTTAGGCCGTTTTGAAACGCACTTTCTTGAAATTGAACACCGATTTGCTCAAAGTGAGATTTTTGCTTTGGATTAGGTGAGGCCCCGAGAATGTTCACCGTACCTTGATCAAGTTTTTTCGTGCCGAGCACACAATCAATGGTTGTTGATTTGCCGGCACCATTGGCGCCGATTAGACCGAAGATTTCTCCAGCCTTTACGTTCATGTGAAGACCTTGTAAAACTTGCTTGTTGCCGTAAGATTTCACGAGTCCCTTTGCTTCAAGTGCGTATGTCATAGAATCCCTCCAATGTGATTTGCTATTGAAGTGTAGACCCTCCCTTAACAGGAGAGTCAACTCGTGAACAAAAAAACCCGTAATGGAAAAATTCCATTACGGGTTTTGCGTTGCTGCATTGTATTCTTTTTTCTTCTGATTTAAGAAATAAACAAATGCTGCGAGACCATATAGACCGCGAAGGTCTTTGTTATCAGTCATTTTTGCAGCTGCGTTCGTTTGTTTGCGCATGCTTTCTGTAAAGTCAACGAGACTTGATGAAACTTTGCGTGATGCCGTTCCGGCGTCTTCAACCATTCCAAAGATAGGGTTGAGCGTTTTAATCTTTTCATTAAGGTCAAGAATGGTTTCGTTTGTGTTGTGCAAAATTGTTCCAGTTTCTTTACTGAGTTCATCAAGTTGGTCAGGTAACTTACCGATCGTATCTCCGGTTTTAGAAAGTACATCACTGAGATTGTTCAATACTTTCCCGAGAAAAATGACAAGTACAGCAAAAGCGATTGCAGCGATGAGTGCGGCAATTCCTAAAAAGTCCATGTGTGTTTGCTCCTTTCTATTGCATTAGTCTTGTAAGCGTTCAACTTGATTTTGTAAACTAACAATCCATTCCCCAATCAAAGGCATGTCAATAAATAGGGTAGCTATGTAAGCAAATAATGCAAGGACGACGGCCGTACCGAGCGTAAGACCAACGCCCCTTGCAACCCCTGCGATAATGTTAACTTTAATGACTTCTTTTTTATCTGTAAAGTGGTATGCGATATCTTTGAGTCTAGCGCTTGTCGTCATGTCTTCTAATCGGTCGATTAACTGTTCTAATTTAGTGATGTCTTCACTACGCTTCTCATCATCACGCTCTTTACTCGGTAACTTCCGCATAGCAGCCTCCTTACTGTCCGTTTGCTTGATAAAGATTGTCCGCCGCATGAGCGCCGTGGATGTCTTTATCCGTTAATTTACCTTCATCAACCGTCGTCCACACAATCGTAACGTTCGTATGGTCAATGGTGATCTGAGGGTGGTGTTGGACAGCTTCAGCAAAAGCTGCAAGTCGTTCTACGAATAGTATACCCGTTAAGTAGGCATCAAAGCCAAACGTTTTGGAAATTTGTTCTTGATGACGTTCCCAACCGTCTAATTTTTGCAATTGTTGTTCAAGTGTATTCATACGTTCACCTCCAAAGGATTCTTGTTACATATTCCTTTTATCCTTTGAAGGCAAACCTGAAATTAAATTAATGTTTGTTGAGCGTTGTAGAGTCTGCTGTAATGACCACCTTGAGCAAGTAGCTCTTCGTGGTTACCTTCTTCAGCAATTCCTTCTTTTGTAATGACAACAATGCGATCAGCATGTTTAATCGTCGTCAGGCGGTGAGCGATGACGAGTGTTGTGCGACCGACGGATAACTTCTCTAATGCACGTTGGATGGCAGCTTCTGTTTCCGTATCAAGTGCAGAAGTGGCTTCATCTAAAATGAGAATCGGTGGGTTCTTTAAGAACATTCTTGCGATCGACAGACGTTGTTTTTGTCCACCGGACAGTTTGACGCCTCGTTCTCCTACGACCGTATCCAGTCCGTCTGGTTGATCTTGAATGAAATCTTCTAGCTCTGCTAGACGAGCAGCTTCCATGACTTCTTCATCACTTGCATCAAGGTTTCCGTAACGGATGTTATCTCTTAGTGTGCCAGAGAACATAAATACGTCTTGTTGTACGACGCCGATTTGTTCCCGAAGCGATGTGAGTGTAATATCTTTAATTGAGTGTCCGTCAATTGTAATATCACCGTCCAACACATCATAAAAACGTGGTAGAAGACTACAAAGTGTCGTTTTCCCTGCACCAGATGGACCAACGAAGGCAATCGTTTCACCTTGCTCAATGTCTAGGTGAATATTTTTTAGCACTGGACGCTCTGCATCGTATCCGAATGTCACGTCTTTGTATTGGATGTTTCCTTTTAGTCCTTGAACGTCTTCTGCTTCAGGCGGTCTTGAATCTCTGGCTCTGTGTCCATAATTGCAAGGTAACGTTTAAAACCAGCGTAGCCTTTCGGGTAGCTTTCAATAATGGCATTGATTTTCTCAATCGGACGGAAGAAAATGTTCGTAAGAAGAATAAACGCCATGAAATCACCGATCGACAATTGGTCTTGAAGCATAAAATACGCACCAGTGAGTAGAACAAACAGCGTCATAATTCGCATCATCATGTAGCTTAAGGAGTTGTTAACGCCCATGATCTTGTAGGAGCGAATTTTAGCTTCTCGGAAGTTCTCGTTGTCTTCTTTGAACAGTTTTTGCTCATGCTTTTCATTTGCAAAAGCTTGCACGAGACGGATGCCTCCGAGCGTATCTTCAACACGAGCGTTGAAATTCGCCATTCGTTGAAACATGAGACGCATTGCTCCAGACATTTTTCGGTTGCAATACACAACAATCCAAGTTAACAATGGAACGACAATGAACGTAATGACGGCTAATTGCCAGTTAATGTACAGCATAACACCAAAGGAACCGAATAACGTCATGATGGCCGTGAACACATCTTCTGGTCCGTGGTGAGCAACTTCACCGATTTCAAATAAGTCATTTGTTAAGTTTGATAATAAATGTCCAGTTTTATTATTATCATGATAGCTGTAAGATAAATTTTGGACGTGAGCGAATAATTCGCGTCTCATATCGGTTTCGATATTGATTCCAAGTATATGTCCCCAGTATGTAACGATATAATGAGCACCAGAGTTAAAAATATAAATGACAAAAAGTGCGATGCAGGCGAGGATGATAATGGAAATTTCTCCTTGAGGGAGAAGGCGGTCGACGACTTGGTTGACGATGATTGGAAACGCAAGCTCTAAAAGTGCGACAAAGATGGCGCTAATAAACGTAATCGTAAAGAGCTTCTTATAAGGTTTATAATAAGAAAAGAAACGACGAAGCATAAGTACCTCCACTGAACATTAATTGATAATGATTTTCAATTACCTATTACATTCTATGAAATATTTGCGTGATAGTCAATCGTTTCTCATTACAGTCATTGACGGATGGGTGGGTTTTTTTACACTTTAAAAAGATGGTGAAGTTGTCTTGCTTGACTCACCCTTCCAAAGTTTGGAAGCAGGCGGTTTGCCTGATATCAAGAAGGGAGCTCCATGAAATGATTAATAAGGTACTAATTGCGAATCGTGGGGAAATCGCGGTTCGTATTATTCGGGCATGTCGCGAACTAGACATTGAAACGGTAGCAGTATATTCAGAGCCTGATCGCGAATCATTACACGTTGTAATGGCGGATGAAGCGTATTGCATCGGACCGAGTACTGCGACTGAAAGTTACTTAAAGAAAACGAATATTATAGCTACGGCTCTAAAAACAGGCTGTGACGCCATTCATCCAGGATATGGTTTCTTAGCAGAGAACGCTGAATTTGCAGAGATTTGTGAAGATCACGGTCTCATATTTATCGGTCCTTCACCGACTGCGATTAACCGAATGGGTGATAAATCGCAAGCAAGAGACACGATGAAGGCAGCAGGGGTGCCAATTGTTCCTGGAAGTGATGGCTCATTGAGCGTGAAGATGAAGCGATTGAGATTGCCAAAGACATTGGTTACCCAGTCATCATTAAAGCAACTGCAGGGGGCGGCGGAAAAGGAATGCGCGTCGCGCAAAATCGTGATGAGCTCGTCCGCTCGATTCAAACTGCAAGACGAGAAGCTGAATCAAACTTCGGTAATGCGGGTATTTATTTAGAGAAGTTTATTGAAGAGCCTCGTCATATTGAAATTCAAATTGTCGGTGACAGATATGGGGATGTTGTACATTTCGGTGAGCGAGATTGTTCGATTCAGCGTCGTCACCAGAAGCTGATTGAAGAAGCGCCTTCACCAGCATTGAATGAATCAATTCGCGAAGAAATGGGTCAAGCTGCAATTGCTGCTGCAAAAGCGGTAGAGTATTGTGGCGCAGGAACGGTTGAGTTTTTACTCGACAAACATAAAAACTTTTATTTCATGGAAATGAATACGCGGATTCAAGTAGAACATCCGGTTACAGAAGAAATTACCGGAGTTGATCTCATAAAAGAGCAAGTGCTCGTTGCAAACAAACAGCCTTTGTCTGTGAAGCAAGAAGAAGTCGTTGTACGTGGACACGCAATTGAGTGCCGTATTAATGCCGAGAATGCTCGTAAAGGGTTCAGGCCTTCCCCTGGGAAGATTTCAATGTGTGTACCTCCAGGTGGGCCGGGAGTGCGTGTTGATAGTGCTGCGTATACAGGCTACACAATTACACCATTCTATGATTCAATGGTTGCCAAACTCATCGTCCATGCAAGTACGAGAGACGAGGCGATTGCACGAATGAAACGTGCGTTATCAGAGTTTGTCATTGAAGGGGTCGATACGACTATCCCATTCCATTTAAATCTAATGGATCATGATGTGTTTAAATCGGGAGAATTTGATACAAGTTTTCTAGAAAATATACGGTGTAATGTAAAGGAGAGCGAACATGTATAGCATTAAAGAAATAAAAGAACTCATTGAAGCAGTCAATGCATCGGAGATTACACAATTGGAAGTACAAGGCGAGAAAGATACTTCGATTACGATCAAGAAAGAAACGAAAACGGTTGTTGAAACAACACCTGCAGTAGCGGCACCTAGCGCACCAGCAGTATCACAACCTGTTGCAACACCTGAACAAAAACAAGAACAAACTCAAGCAGAGAAACCAAAAGCAGCTGACGATTCTGTTGAAATTACATCACCGATGGTCGGTACGTTCTATCGTGCATCATCACCAGATGCTGATCCATACGTACAAGTTGGCGATCAAGTTCATTCAGAATCGATTGTTTGTATCGTTGAAGCAATGAAACTAATGAATGAACTAGAAGCTGAAACAAAAGGTGAAATCGTAGAAATCCTCGTTGAAAATGGTGAACTCGTCGACTACGGTCAACCACTTTTCCGTGTGATAGTTTAAAAACCTCTATAGTAGCAAAACCTAAGAAACGATGATCATCATCGTTTCTTTTTTTTACACTTAGGAGGATTTATGAGCCGCTATTTAGATGATTTATATAAACGTAGAGAAGGCGTCTCTCTTGGAGGCGGTAAAAATAAACAAAACAAACAACGACAACAAGGCAAACAATCGGCAAGAGAGCGGATTGAACAACTGTTAGACGATGGTACATTCCGAGAACTCCAGCGTTTCGTTCGCACTTCTGGTACTGAGTACCAATGTGAAAATGTCATTACCGGTTATGGCAAAGTTTTCGGTCGAACGGTTTGTGTTTACGCGCAAGACTTTACGATTCAAGGCGGTTCGCTAGGGGAGATGCACAGCCTTAAAATTACAAAATTAATGGATTATGCATACAACTTAGGTGTACCGATTGTCGGACTTTGTGATTCGGCAGGAGCAAAGATTCAAGAGGGGGTAAAGGCTTTAGAAGGATACGGGGAACTTTTTTATCGCAATGCGAAATACTCGGGGAAGATTCCACAAATCTCTGTGATTATGGGGCCGTGTGCTGGGGGTGCGGTCTATTCTCCAGCGTTGACTGATTTTGTGTTTATGGTAAAGCAAACGTCACATATGTTTCTGACAGGCTCTAAGGTCGTAAAAGCAGTAACAGGGAAGCATATGAGTCATGAAGAGTTAGGTGGCAGTCAGCTACATGCAACGAAAAGCGGAGACGTTCATTTTGTTTCTGAAAATGAAACCGATTGTTTGCGGCAAGTGCGCAAATTACTATCGTATTTACCGCAAAACAACAAAGGTTCAAAACCGATTGCATCCAATTGGGTTACTGAGCAAAAACAAAGCCAAATGGAAAGCGTCGTACCAGATGATCCAAAAAAAGCCTACAATATGCTTCACGTTATTTCTGCTCTGTTTGATACCGGCTCTTATATCGAAGTGCAAGCGGCTTTTGCAGCGAACATTACAATTGGATTTGCGAAGCTTGATGGAAACACAGTAGGTGTTGTTGGAAACAATCCGAAGTACAAAGCAGGCGCATTAGACGTGGATGCGTCGGACAAAGCTGCACGCTTTATCCGGTTTTGCGATTGCTTTCACATTCCCATTGTGACACTTGAAGACGTTTCTGGCTTTATTCCAGGCGTATTACAACAAGAAAGTGGCATTATTCGTCACGGTGCGAAACTGTTATACGCGTATGCAGAAAGTTGTGTCCCGAAAGTGACGGTTATTTTACGGAAAGCGTATGGAGGTGCGTACGTTGCGATGAATAGTAAATCAATCGGAGCTGATTTGGTGTTTGCGTGGCCTACAGCTGAAATTGCCGTCATGGGAGCGGAAGGTGCCGTCGATGTGTTGTATGGCAAAGACATTCAGCAAGACGATCAGCCAGAATTAAAGCGAGAGCAATTAATCGAGCAATATAAGAAAGAAGTGATGCATCCGTACATTGCTGCTGAGTTAGGGGTTGTAGATGATGTGATTAGTCCCTCTGAAACGAGAAGTGTACTCATTGAGAGTTTGGATATGTTACGATCAAAAACAAGGAATGATGACTGTCATGGCAATATTCCACTTTAGGAAACGATGTTAAATCGTGCTTGCCATGATCATCGTAAGGACACCGCTGCAACCGATGAATAGCGATAAACTGTTTGCAAGTTGCACTCCCCCTGATTTTTCACCTAGAAGGATAATGCGCGATCGACAAGGAAGAACAGCAATGTGGCGACAACTGCGAGAATGGTCAAATCAATATTTGCAGTTGCGAAATAAACGATCATACCTCCAGCAATATGAATGCTTAACGACATTGTTTCGCGGAAGCGAGTATAATGTTTGGCGATCCAATCTGCCATAAAAGATAAGAATCCACCATAAAAAACGATCGGAATTAAGGAAAAGAAACCATAAATCGTATAACTGTGTAACACTTGAGTTACATCGCTCGCACCGTTTGTTAATTCAATTGGGAACATCACACCTGAAATGAAGATAAAGATGGCCCACACAGCAAGTGCTGTTGAGAACTTATGCATAAGGACACCTCTTTAATTTATTTGCATTGTTAATCTATCTATAACCGATATTTTTGTAATCGAAACAAAAATATAGAAAGGAAGTTGCAAGATGCACTATATTATTTACATGCACCCATCGAAAGATAGCTTTAATGGACAAGTGTTACAGACGTTTGAACAAGCGCTTAAACAGAAAGGGAATAAAGAGGTTTACGTTAAACATCTGTATGAATCGTTTACAGATGTCGTTCTTTCAGAAACTGAATACGAAGACACCCTTAAGGGGGTGTATGCGGATGATGTACACGCGAGCATCAAATGCTACGAGCAGCAAAAACGATCACATTGATATTTCCGATTTGGTGGGGAAGTTTTCCGGCAATCGGTAAAGGATATTTGGACCGCGTGTTGTCTTACGGATTTGCGTTTGAGTTAGAGAATGAAACGCCAGTTCCTAAAATGAACAATAAGCCGTTGGGATTAATCTACACGACGGGCTCACCAGAAACAGAGTGGAACAAGGCTGAAAAAGATCATTTCGAAGGGGTTGTGAAACACTCAATTAGCGATTTTTGTGGATTCGATCTCCTTAAGCCGTTACACTTAGGATATGTTGTCCAAGCAAGTGAGAAAGAGCATCAAGCGATGTTGCAGCGAGTGAGCGATTACGCTGAGCACTATGAATAGGAGAGGGTTTTATGCACTTATTAGTGATTTCACACGAAGGAATTGAAACGTTAGCTGCAAAGCAAGTGTCAAGCGACAAAGTATTACTGTTAGAGAAAGCATTTCAACTATACAGCCCAGGAACGGAATGCCCTGCAGATATGATATCAGCGATTTCACTTGGTGAGCCTTTCCTCACTACAGTTGATTCGGTATATGAGCAAGCGATACATAACGAAGCTATTAACAACGATGTATTTGTAAAAGACGGAGAATTTCAAACGCTCACACCAATAAAGCACCCTCCAAAAAATGTCATGTGTGTAGGCAAAAACTATGCAGCGCATGCAATTGAAATGGGTTCTGCTAAAGACATCCCAGATCATCCTTTAATCTTTACGAAAGCTCACACGACGATCTGTGCACATCAAGACGACGTCTCGCTTCACAGTGACGTGACAGAGCAAGTTGACTATGAAGGTGAACTTGCCATCGTTATTGGTAAAAAAGGTACGAAGATCGAGCGAGAAGACGTTTGGGATTACATTTTTGGATTTACGTTATTAAATGATATTACAGCTCGCGATTTGCAAGCGAGACATAAACAGTTTTTTGTTGGTAAGAGCTTGGACGGATTCTGTCCTATAGGTCCATCAATCGTTACACGTTTAAGTGAAGAAGAATTGCTTAAAGAGACGATTACGACGACTGTGAATGATGAGGTGCGCCAACAAGCGCCGCTTACGGATATGATCTTTGATGTTCGCGAATTAATTCACGTATTGTCAAAAGGAATGACGCTCGAGCCCGGTGATATTATCGCAACGGGTACTCCGTCAGGTGTTGGGAAAGGAATGAAGCCACCGAAGTTTCTAAAAGCCGGAGACGAAGTGGTCATTACGATTCCTGCAATTGGTGAGTTACGTAATCAGATGGTGTAAAACGTATAGAACATGTAAACGCCACATCCTAAGCACTTCGTTTGAAGTGTCAGGATGTGGCGTTGATGGTTATTAAGAGGTTTTAGCTTTACGCTTTTTTTTCTCTGGCATGTCAGACATTTGGTTGACGCTTGCAACGTCTTCGACTTTCTTCTTAGGCATCTCCCAATGAGCTTCGCTTCCTGGTAAATCATCAAACCAAGCAGCATCATCTGGACAATCTAAAACCATAAACTTCCCATAATTCCCATCTCGTGACTGGTGGTATTTTAAATACGCCTTTCCATCTTCAATGGCAAGAATTTCAATTTTCCCAGACGTATGACTCATCGACAGACGAATCCGTTTGCCAAGACCACTTGTAATTGCTTTTGCTTTCTCAACGGCTTCATAAGCCTCTTTTAGAGTGAGCACAAAATCATTATTACCAGCAACTGGACGGTTAATAAAGAAGTAATAAGGGGTGACACCGGCCCATGATAAACGATTGAGTAGTTCACCTAAATCTTCAGGGTTATCATTAATTCCCTTTAATACAGGTGTCTGGTTTACAACGATAACACCAGCATCGTGAAGTGCTTCAAATGCTTTTTTCGCTTCAGCGGTAATTTCACGCGGATGATTAACGTGAGCCATCACATAAATCCGGTTGTCAGGTGTTGAGTACTCCCTGAAGAGATCAAGCAACTCTTGATCTTCATAAATACGCATCGGGTTAAATACAGGTAATTTTGAGCCAATTCGGATAATTTTTACGTGCGGAATGCTGCGCAATTCTTCAATAATGTATCGCAGCTTCTTTGTAGCCAAAATCATCGGGTCTCCGCCTGTTAACAGGACGTTGTTAATCTCTGGGTGATTACGAATGTACTCAATACCAGGATCAACATCGCTCATTGCTTCTTTTACGTCGTTTCTAAATAAGCGCTTTCTAAAACAATAACGACAATAAGCACCACAAACTTCAGAACATATTAAAAGGGCAGTCGTTTCATATTTATGCTGGCATCCAGAAACAACATAGTTCGTATCTTCATCAGAAGCATCCCAACGACCGTATTCAGAAAGCTCTTGTTCATTTGGGATTACGAGGTTTTTAATAGGATCATTTGGGTCTTCCCAATCAATCAGACCTAAATAATAATCATTTACTCTAAAAACAAATTTATCAGTGATCTTACGGAGTTTTTCTTTTTCTCTCTCTGGAATTTCTGGAATTTTATCAATATTAGTAATATATTTTGGCTGTGCCATAAACATCCTCCTTTAGTATTGATCATTGATAGAATGAGCTTAGTATAACAAGAGGAGTGTACAAGGTCAAAAAAGAATAAAAAGATTCAAAATAGTTTCAAATGAAAGATCTCCTTCATATTTTTTGAAATAAAAATTTCACAAAATGAATAATTTGAAATAATGGGTTCACAAAAAAGGAGTTTTCGCTTAAAATGAAGTAAATCATTCATTTTATCATTTTTGTGAAATTAATATTTTATTACTGGAGGAGAACAATGGGGATAGCGAACAATCGCCTTTCTTATGAAGCGCAAACAATGATGTCAAAACGACATATGGAGCGTGCAAAACAAGTCATGCCTGGAGGAATGACTGCGAATATAAAGCATTTTGAGCCATATCCGATTGCAATTAAGCGAGCGCACGGCAGTCGAATGTTTGACGTTGATGGTCATGAATACATCGACTATTTAATGGGATACGGGGCCTTAATGCTAGGTCACGGTCATGAAGAAGTGAAATCCGCAATTCAGCAACAAATTGAACAAGATGGTACGTGGCTGTTCGGAACGCCTCACGAAAAGGAAGCCGCATTTGCAGAACGATTGTTACGTTATTTCCCTTCAATGGAAAGCGTACGATATACGAATTCAGGAACAGAAGCGAATTTACTTGCCCTACGTTTAGCGATGGCGCATACAGGTAAATATAAGATTGCGAAGTTTGAGGGTCATTACCACGGAGCGATCGATTCTCTACTCATTAGTGTAAGCCCGAATGAACAGGATGCAGGCACTGCACATGAGCCAAATCGTGTTGCAGATTCTTACGGTATGGATGAGTTAGCGATGCAAAATACGTTCGTCCTTCCGTTTAATCAGTATGAGCACTGTGAGAAAATCTTAACTGAACATGCAGATGAAATTGGAGCACTTATTGTTGAACCGCTTGAAGCGGGGATCATTGCACCTACGAACGATTTTCTACAGAAGCTCCACACATTGACGAAGAAGTTAAACATCGTCTTGATCTTTGATGAAGTGAAAACCGGATTTAGAACCGGTATGGGTGGTGTTCAGAACCTCTACAATGTTGAACCAGACTTAACGACGATGGGGAAAGTCGTCGGTGGAGGGTTTCCTTTCGGTGTTGTTGGTGGGAAACAAGAAATTATGGGGCGTACGTCTCCGCTCACTGGATTTGATTTCTTTGCCGACCAAGACCAGACCGACCGTAAGCAACTCGCGTTGTTTCATAGTGGAACGTATAACGGCCATCCGCTCGTTCTAGCGGCAGGTTTAGCGACGCTAGATGTTTTAGAAGAAGAGATGAGTGACTTATTAATTCGCACAGAACAGTTCAAATCGGAACTTGAATCGATATTTAAGAAACACAGTCTTCCTATGAAAGCGGTTGGCATAGGTTCATTGTTTAGTGTATTATTTACAAATAAGGAAAGTCTCAGTAACTATCGATGCTTCGAACACGTAGATAAGAAGCTTCGTACAGAAATGGATCGTGCCCTATTCCAAGAAGGAATTTATGTTAAGCCTGGTAATCGCTATAGTATGTCAGTTGCACATGATGATGAAGCAATTGAGAAAACGATCATGGCTTATGAAAAGGTAGTTCCAACCCTTTTTCCTTCAAACGATTAACAGGTAGGGTTTCGCGGTCTGAAGGGGGATCTTGAATTGTCTGATGTATATGAACAAATGATCGCGAGACAGCATGAGATGAGTAAATCTCAATTAAAGATCGCCAACTATTTGATCGATCATCAAGAGACCGCACCGTTTCTTACCGCATCAAAACTAGCCAAAAATGCAGAAGTAGGCGAGGCGACCGTCGTGCGCTTCGCTTTCTTTTTAGATTATAAAGGCTATCCAGATTTGCAACGCCACATGCAAGCTGCATTGCAACGGAAATGGACCTCTGCAGAAGTGTTTGCGTCAACGACTGAGCGAGGCGATTCTCCAAAGGATACAATTCGAGAAGTGCTCGCTGATGATATGAACAATTTAAGTACAACGCTCCAACAAATTGATGTTGAACAGTTTCAAGGTGCCATCGATGATATTGTTAACGCAAAGCGAATTTACATTATCGCTTACCGAAGTGCGATGAGCGTAGGGTTATTTCTTGAATTTTATTTGGATCTCGTATTACAGAATACTGAGATGCTTCGGAGTGCAGATGGGGTATCAGAACATTTGATTGATATAGAAGAAGATGATCTGGTTATTGCCTTTGGCTTCTCTAGGTATACGAAACGAACGGTAGAAGTATTGAAATCTGTGAAACAAAAAAATGCGAAAACACTCGTTATTACAGACCATATGTTATCTCCACTCGTTCCTTACGGTGATCGGAAGTTGCTTGCTGCAACTGAAATTAATTCTTTTATTGATTCGTTTTCAGCGCCTCAAAGCATCGTTAGTGCATTGATTACAGCTGTAACACGATCACAACATGAAAAGGTTGAAAAGCGATTAGAAAGTTTAGAAGAACTTTGGGATGCATTTGACGTCTTCCATAAATAACACGTTTTTAAAAAGAATTTTAAGGTAATACAGAGGATATAGGTGTCTAGTGATCTTAGGAGGATATCTATGTCAAAACTGGAGAGGTCAATGTTTCTAAGAGACTTAGACTTTCTACGGCAATTGCAGCAGAAAGTCACAGACAAGGAGCGACAATTAGAGGTTGGTCTTAACGACCAAATTGCGCATCTTGAACAAGTCCTAGAAGAAACAAGACAAAGGAATTATGATTAGTTTATAGGATGGAGTTTCCTCCATCCTACATACTGGGTGTGTGTCGCTCGGTTGCTAGTCTACGTAGACTCTCCATTACATTGTTAAAGAGCCCGTCCTCTTAAGGACGGGCTCTTTAACGTTTGATTAAGCTTCAACTGTACGTTCAGGCGTACGTGGTGTTTGGTTACGTTTATTGCGAATGTGTTGAACGAGGGCGATCAAGGTAAGAATACCAATTCCAGCCAATGAAATTGGAATACTATTTGGATAAACAGCCATAATTCCACCAACTATTAGACCGAGACGTTCATAGATTTTAGGTTTTGCGACAAAGTAGTTCATGATCGCAGCGCTAATTGCAATCATTCCGATAATGGCTGTAATTAGCGGTGGCATAAGTGTCATAAACGTAGCATCTTGCAAGAGCAACACAGGGTTTGCTACAAACACATATGGAATGATAAAGGCGGCAATGGCCAATTTGAAAGCGATGATCCCTGTTTTCATCGGATTGGCTCGGGCAATACCTGCACCTGCATACGCTGCCAAGCAGACCGGAGGCGTAATGTCTGCTGCTAGACCGAAATAAAATACAAACATATGTGCAGCGATTGGTGGAACATCAAACATTAAAATCGCTGGTGCTGCAACGGTTGCGGTAACAACGTAATTTGCAGTTGTCGGCAGACCCATACCGAGTATAATACAAGCAATCATCGTAAAGAACAGAACAAGGAAGAACTGGCCATCAGCAAGTACGATAATACCTCGTGCTAATACGCCACCAAGTCCAGTAAATACAACAATTCCGACAATAATCCCGGCAGAAGCACAAGCAGCAATGACTGGAACGGCAGTTCTTGCACCTTTCTCCATCATATCAAGGACACCGAGCAGCGTCGGGCGTGTATCTTTTCGAAATAAACTGATGACAAAAGCTGCTAGAATGCCCCATAATGCAGCGAAAGTTGGGGTAAAGCCTATAAGCATTAAGCCGATAATCGTTACGAGTGGCAAAATCATATCAATTCTCGTAATAAATGAACGTATTTTTGGAAGTTCAGACACTGGCACACCGACAATTCCTTGTCGTTTTGCTTCAAAGTGAATTCCAAAAAATACACCCATAAAGTAAAGCAAAGCCGGAATGATGGCATAAATAATAAGTTCACTATATGGAATACCTACATACCCCGCCATAATAAAGGCAGCTGCCCCCATAATCGGAGGCATAATTTGTCCACCCGTTGATGCAGAAGCTTCTGCCGCACCTGCAAACTCAGGTTTAAACCCAGAGCGTTTCATCATTGGGATCGTAAAGGAACCTGAACCGACCGTATTGGCTACTGAACTTCCTGTTACCATTCCTTGTAAACCACTTGCTGCAACAGCTGCTTTAGCGGTTCCCCCTGTGTAGCGACCAGTAAGTCGAAAAGCAATGTCGTTGAAGAACTGGCCAATGTTTGTTCGGACTAAAATGACACCAAAGAATAAAAACAAGTAAATAAACGTCGAGGACACTTGAATCGGTGTACCGAAAATTGCCTCAGTCGTAAAAAACAATTGCGTAGCCATTCCGGTCCACGTAAAACCAGGATGAGCAAATGTCCCGAGCCATGACCAAGAACCATACACACCGTAAAGGAGTGCAAGAATGGCAATAACGACGATTGGCATACCGACAGCTCGTCTTGTTGCTTCAAGTAAAAGAGCGATCGCGCCTAGTGCTACGAGTTGATCATGAAGTGAAAAACCAAAAATGACTGCACTTGTCAAATACTCGTAATTCCAAACGATATAAAAACAACAGTACAGTGAAAGAAGTGCTAAAATTGCATCGTAAAATGGCACACCGACTTTTTTATCTGCTTTTTTACTAATGGGATATAATATGTAAATTAATGCAAGACCACTACCAACGTGAACAGCTCCTTGCATTAATGATCCATAGCCCCCGCGAAGACCGGTGTACAAGTGAAATGAGGTGAGAGAGATTCCGATAATGAACGCAATCCAAATCCACTTACCAAGATCGGTTCTCGTGTTCGATTCTTTGTCGTATTTTTTGAGTAGTTCCTCTTTTTCCTTTTCGGTCAATTCTCGTTCTGGTGCGTCATTGAGATGAGCGTTGGCATCAGCCATCGCAGGTCACCACCTTTCTTCAATAACGAGAGCCGGGCTCTAAGCGCCCGGCCCTACATTTTTTTAATTTAACAAGCCTGCTTCTTCAAAGTAACGCTCGGCTCCTGGATGCATCGGAAGACCTTCATTACCGAGTAATAAGTTGTCGGTGTCTTCCATATGCTCCCCTTGATTGTGAGTGATGCTACCTGCATTTTCGTAAAGGGCTTTCGTAATTTCATAACCTAAGTCTTCATCGATCGTTTCATTAGAACCGATGAGGACTGCGTAAGCAGCAATTGCATTGACATCTTCCTCTAAAAACTCATACGTATCAGCTGGAATGACAATTCGCTCATACATGCTATTCGCTTCAATTGTGTCGAGTGCTTCTTCATCAATTGACAGTAGTTCAATGTCAATTTGGCTATCTAACTCTGTAATATTATCAGCAGGTAAGCCTAAGAGACCAAATGTAGCATCAATGTTACCGTCTTGAAGCATGCCTGCTCCATCACCAAATCCTTCTTCATACACTTCGATATCGTCCTCGGTCATACCGTATGCTTCGAGTATCATTAAAGAAGCCGATTGTGAAGCTGAATTTGGCGGACCGAGGTTTACTCGCATACCTTCTAAATCTTCAATCGATTCAATGCCACTATCTGCTCGTACGGCGATCTGATTCGTTTCTGGATAGATGTAACCCATGTAACCAAATTGATCGAATTCGCCTTGTCCTTCAAAGTCACCAGCACCTTCTAAGGCATCAAGTGCAGGGATATGGACGGTCATCCCTAAGTCAAGATCACCGTTATGTACACGGGCGATATTCTCATTAGAAGCACCTGTCGAAACCGCATTCACAGTGACGCCGTCTGCATTGTCTGAAATGACGTTTGCCATTTCCTGACCTAATGCGTAATACGTTCCTCCAGTAGAACCGGTACCAATTTGTAGTTGTGTTCCGTCCCCGCTTGAAGCGGCATCATCACCACCATCACCATCATCGTCACCGGCATCTGTATCCCCGACGTTAAGATCATCTTCGTCAAGTTCATCAACATCAATGTCGCTGTCGCAAGCGGCGAGGATGGCAACAGAGAGAAACGTCCCCGAAAGTAAAGCTGTTTTATACTTGTTCATCAAAAAACCTCCCACATCATAATAATGTATTTTCGTCTATTTAACCAAAAGTTAAGACTATTGTCAAAGTTTGTATTACTTTGACGCGGTGAAGGTAAATGTTTGTTTATGAGGAAATTATTGAGTATAATAAATGATTAGGACAGGAAACATATTGGATAAATTGGAGTGATGAAAGTGCCTGACGGTAAGTATTTCCGCTTTGGCTATGCAGTGGCTTTAATTTTGCTGATTATTTTTTTAGGAACACTCGTTGATTTTATATTCACTCCAGTCGTTATTCTCATTCAAACGGTGTTCGCACCGCTTGCGTTAGCTGGTGTACTTTTTTACTTATTCAGGCCCGTTGTTAAACTACTAGCAAACAAGATGCCGAAAGTACTTGCCATTACTGTCATATACCTAGTATTTATCGGGTTGTTGACACTTCTTGTAATTTTAGTAGGTCCTGAGATTCAACGGCAGTTTTACAGTCTCGTTGATGTGGCACCTCGTTTCATTAACCAAGCTCAAAATTGGTTTAATGATTTTATGCAGAGTGATATCATGCAACGCTTCCAAGAAAATGAAACATTTAGTTTGGAAGAGATTATTCAAAATGTCGGTAACTATTTGAGCGATGCTTTTGCGGATATCGGTTCAAATATCGCAAGCTTTATCGGTGCGATTACTAGCGCAGTCATTGTCATTGCGATTGTACCTTTTATTCTATTTTATATGTTAAAAGAAGGAGAAAAGGCGCCACAACAAATTCTACGTCTACTTCCTTCAAAACAACGTAATGAAGGTAAGCGAATTCTTAGTGACATGGACGGTGCGTTAGCGAACTTTATTCAAGGGCAAATTATCGTTAGTTTTTGTGTAGGTGTGCTCGTTTATATTGCGTATTTAATTATCGGAATCGAATATTCCTTAGTCCTTGCTTTGATTGCGATGTTCACAAACTTGATTCCATTTATTGGTCCGTGGATTGGTACAGCACCAGGTGTTATTGTCGCCTTGTTTGACGGTTGGTTGACCGCAATTGCAGTCATTGTTGCTGTCGTCATCATTCAACAATTTGAAAGCATCTTTATCTCACCACAAGTGATGGGAAGGAAGCTTCAAATCCATCCAATTACTGTTATCTTTATTTTGTTAGTAGCTGCGAACTTTGCAGGTATTATCGGGATGTTACTCGCGGTGCCAACGTATGCTGTTGCCAAAGTGATCGTTAGTCATACGTATCGACTCATTCGGTTACGCTACAAAGAAACACATAGTGAAAATAAAGGAGATTGATTAGAATGAAATCAGAAAAAGAAGGCATTACACAATGGGATTATGAAGAATTACAGAAGAATTTACATGATGAACACCTCGTTTTTATCGATGTAAGAGAACCTGATGAATACGAAGAAGGTCACATTCCAGGTGTACCACTCATGCCTATGGGAGAAGTACCTGAGCGATTAGCTGATATGGACAGTGAAAAAACACACGTCTTCATTTGTAGAAGTGGTGGTCGTAGTCAACGGGTCGCACAATATGCAAAAGAAAATGGTTTCGATCGTGTCATCAACTTTGATGGTGGGATGTTAAGCTTTGAAGGTGAGAAGAACACTGGAGAAGAAAAACGAATTGACCAAACATCAGAACTGTATTCAAAATAGTGTTAAAGGAGAAGGGTCTCGTACGAAAATGTACGAGGCTTTTTTTGTAAATTAGTAATGATGTGTGACAAAAAATGTCGTATAATGGAACTAGTTAAGAAAAATGGAGCGATCGTCTTATGAAACCAACCATTCTCGTAGTTGAAGATGACTATGAAATTGCTAGCATTATTCGCGATCATTTGCAATCAAAAGGCTTCCATGTAACGGTTGCAACAACAGGTATTGAAGGGTTTCAAGATTTTGAACGCGGGCTATTTGACTTAGTGATCGTTGATATAATGCTTCCTGAATTAAGTGGATTTGAGTTGTGCCAACGAATCCGATTAAAGAGCCAAGTCCCGTTGCTCATTTTAAGCGCCAAGATGAGTAATGATGATAAAGTTCGCGGGCTTAATATTGGGGCAGATGATTACATGACTAAGCCTTTTTCATTGCATGAGTTAACTGCGCGAGTACAAGCGCAAATTCGCAAACATTCGCGATATAGAGAAAAGTATAAACAGAAACGCATGCTATTTGGTACTGATTATGTCGTGGACCATCAAGCGAATCAACTTTTCTTCCAAAATGAAGAAGTGTCGTTAACGCCAAAAGAATTTGAAATATTATTGTTGTTCGTGAAAAATCCTAACAAAATGTTTGCCAAAAAAGAAATTTACCGGCTTGTGTGGCATGAAGACTGTGATGACGAACAGACGGTAACTGTACATATGAAAGGATTAAGAGACAAGTTAAACGAAGACAAAAAGAACCCTAAATACATCGAAACCGTATGGGGAAGCGGTTATCGCTTCATCGGAGAAGTCAAGTATGAAAATTAGAACTTGGCTTTTCTTGTCTTTGATTTTTGTTATGGTCATCCCTTCGCTTGCCGTCTATTCATTGTATTCGCTTTTAACGAATTGGAATGAACAACAAAGCTTGGACGAGTATTTAGACTTTATTTCCACGTATCGAGAAATTAAAGAACCTCTTCAAAACCCTGATCTCTACACTTTCCATCCGACCATTCATGAATCCCTTCAAGAAACTATAGAACACGTCGCACAAATTACGCTTTATCGAAATGATGGTTATGTTGTCTATGAAACAACGTCAGATACGATCGGGACGAGGCAAGCAGAATTAAGAGATCTATATGATGGTTTATTTGAAGGGAATATGACGTACCGTTATTTCACAATTAAAGAGCCGGTATTTGTGAATGAAGAGATTGTCGGGTTTTATGAAGTAAGTATGCAAAGAGACGACCGCGTTGAATACGTTCAATCACGTTCTACATCAATACTTGTATTAAGTACAGCTGTGTTTTTCTTAACGGGATTACTCGTATGGATTCAAATCAATCGTAGAATTAACAAACCGATCAAGTATTTAAAAAATGACATGAACCAATTTGTCTTACACCCTAAGAAGATGACGACGTTAGCACATCCCAAAAACGATGAGATCGGTGACTTAATTAAGCATTTTAATTATATGAAACAAGAGGTCATACACGCGCGTGAAGAGATCCTTCGAGAGCAAAAGGAAAAGGAAATGATGACGGCAGCGCTGTCACACGATTTAAAAACACCGCTTACTTCTGTGATGGCGTATACAGAATCGATGCAACAAAGAGCGCTTACGAAGTCGGAAACCGATCACTACTTAACAATTATTCGAAATAAGTCGATACAGATGCAACGATTAATTGAAGACATACATACATTTACACTACTAAAAAACCAGCAGTCTGTTGAACAGAAAGTAACTGTTAACGGGCAAGAATTTTTTGAAATGCTCGTAGACGGTTATGATGAGCTTGCGAGTCAACATGGAATTAATCTTCAAAAAGAAGTGAAAACCTTTGATAGTTTTGATGTACAAGTGAACCATATGATGCGTCTAGTCGATAATTTAGTATCGAATGCAATTCGTTACACCCCCTCTACAGGCAAACTATACATCGGTATTTATGATCAACAATTGCCATCGTGGTTGTACAAACCGATTGACGTGAATTTCTCCACGCACGGGGTGTTAATCGTTCAAAATGACGGAGCAACAATTTCTGAACAAGAAAGCAAGAAGATCTTCGAGGCTTTTTATCAAAGTGAAGAAAGTCGAACGAAAAAAGCAGGACAACATTCAGGGTTAGGGTTGAGTGTTGCAAAGATGATTACCGAAAATCACGGTGGAGACATTCAATTTATTCCAGTACCTAACAAAGGAACAATCTTAATGAGTACGTTTGTAAAAAGGAAGGATTACGATGAAAAAAACGTTGATGAGTAGTTTATTGCTTGGAAGTGTGTGCATGTTGTTCGGTTGTCAGACGCAATTTTCGCCTCAAGAAATTGTTGCAAATGCAGCAGAAACTCACCAACAACCGGATCAATTTTATATTGAATCAAAAATTATTTACGAAGGTGAAGAAGCAATTAATTTGTTTGAATGGCGAAATCAAGATTATTACCGCATAAACATTGTAGAATCTTTAGGACAGACGGTTACGATCGAGAATCCTGAGCAGAGCTTAACGTATCTAGAAGATGAAAACATTGCGCTCATATCGAACAATCACGGGGAAATTGTCGATGAAGTTCATTATTTGAATGATTTTTATCAGCTTGACGATCTGTATGACTTAGATTTTAAGCTCGTTGATGAGGACGAGTGGAATGGTCGTGATGCCTATCACCTATTATTAGAAGGAGCAGATGAACAAGTCAAACTTGTCGTCGATCAATCAACGTGGATGATTCTAATGTGGGAACGCGGACCATTGCGCACAGAGATTATTAAGTTCGAGACGAACCCTGACTTTGATGGGGTATTTGATTTTGAAGTTCCAACGAGTGCAGAAGTGTTGCATTTAGATCACGAACAAAATGTGCTAACACCTGAAGAAGCACAACAACTATTTTCATCTGATGTGAGACTGCTTACTGACGATTATGAGCTATGGGAAATCTATGTGTTAAGCGAAGAAGAAGTAATGCTTGAATACTTTAAAGATCAATCGCCCTATGTCGTCATGACGATTGGCGAAACGCAAAATGATACGGTCGTTGAAAACAATGAGCTGATCGATCAACTAGAACTATTTACGACGGTTGACGTTTATGAGTTGCCTGGTGAGACGTTCGTATTAACGTTTGAAGATGAAGGTAATTATTATGAAGTGTTTGCAGAAGATGCGAACGTTACCGTTGATGATTTAATCGCCTTTATCTAATCTCTATATAGCTTAAATGAAGAATAATCTTTAATTCCTCCTCATATAGTGCATGTAGTGTGCTTGATTATGAATCGGTAATGATTCATTTCAATTGTTTAGAAAAACTCAAAGCAGGGAGTGTTTCTGATTGTCAATTCAAGCGTTTCCGTATAAACGTGCACTTGTTACTGGAGGAGGAGGGTTTGTTGGAAGTCACCTCGTAGAAGAGTTGTTGAATTTAGACGTTGAAGTGATTTGCTTGGACAATTTTAGTGCAGGAAAAAAGAAGAACCTGTCTACATTTGATACGCATCCGTTATTAACAGTCGTAAAGTCAGATGTGACGGATTTTGATCATATGTCTCGGTTCTTTAAAGATGTGGACGTTGTTTTCACCAGGCGGTATCCAAAAATACCGTCTGTATGAAAAACCCTCGTCTTGATTTAAAAATAAATGCCGAAGGAACCTTTAACGTATTAGAAGCATCACGCATTCATGCGGTAAAAAAGGTCGTTCATGCGTCAACGGGCTCCGTCTATGGTGAGCCCGTTTATTTTCCAGAAGATGAAGCGCATCCGACCAATCCTGTTTCGTTTTATGGAACAAGCAAACTCGCAGCGGAGAAATACTGTTCTGTATTCAAAAATTTATACGATATGGACATTTCAGTCTTGCGGTATTTTCACGTATATGGACCAAGGCAAGAGGATAATGATGACGGAGGAGTTGTCTCAATATTCATACGAAGGGTATTGGCTGACCAACCGCCAGTCATTTTCGGGGATGGAAAACAGCTACGTTCGTTTACATTCGTTAAAGATGTCGTAAAAGCGAATATTCTTCTTGCTACGAAAAAAGAGACGAATGGAGAAGTCTACAATTGTGCTTCAGGCTTGAAGATTACGATTCAACAATTAGCAGACCTCGTCTTAGAGCGATTCAAAAGAACAGATCTTACGGTTGAATATTCTGGTTGGAAGCCTGGTGACATTCGTTATTTTGAGATCGACAACAGCAAAATCAAAAACTTAGGCATGGACTTTTCTTGGGGTTTTGAAGATGGTGTTGATGAAACGATTAAATGGATGAAAGACAATAAGTAATGAATCTTCGTTCGAGGAGGTTTTTATGAGAGTCTTGCACCTTCCTTATGGCATAGGCATGAGTACGATGGCAAAGGCTTTGCGTACAAAAGGAATTGACGCACAGTCTTGGAGTCTTAGAACGCATCATTATGCGTACATGGCTGATGAGCGGATCCATTTTGATCAATATAAACCTGAAGAAGAAGAGGAAAAGCGTGAAGCTTACTTGCAAAAAGCACTCAAAGAATTCGATGTGTTCCATTTCCATTTTGGTGAGAGTTTCTTTCCAGACCGTCGTGATCTAGACACAATCAAAAAAGCGAATAAAAAAATGATTGTGCACCACAGAGGTTCTGAAGTGCGGATGTTAAAGAAAGCACAAAGCTATAACAACCCATATGTACGCGTGAAAAAGTCTTGGCCTGAAGAAAAGGTCAAAAGCAATTTAGAGTTTCTATCGCACTATTTTGATCAAGCAATTGTTAATGATTATGAGCTTTATTATTACGTTGAGCCTTATTACAAATCCATTCATGTTGTTCCTCACACGATGGATCTAAGTAAATATACGCCGGCCTATCCGAAGAATCATGAGCGTCCACTTGTCGTACACGCACCTTCACGGCGAGATACGAAAGGAACACAATATGTGCTTCCAGTGCTAGAAAAGCTAAAAGATGAAGGGGTTGCGTTTGATTACGAGCTTGTAGAAGGAAAGTCACATGAAGAAGCATTAGACATTTACAAAAAAGCTACGGTAATTGTCGATCAATTGCAGTTAGGGGCGTACGGTCATTTAAGTATGGAAGCGATGGCGCTCGGAAAACCTGTCATTTGTTACATTCGAGACGATCTTGTTAAGAAGTATCCTAAAGATATGCCAATCGTGTCAGCTGATCCGAAAAACTTTGAAACCGTGCTTCGTTCTTTCCTTAAAAATAGTGACCAATATCAAGCAATTGGAAGAGCTGGGCGTAGTTATGCTGAGCATTACCATAGCTTTGACAGTGTTGCCAATAAGCTGATTACCATTTACAACAAGCTATAGGAGGACGGTTTTCATGAAGGTTTTGCATATGCCTAGTGGTTCAGATATTAGCATGCTTGCAAAACAGATGCGTGCTCTCGGTGTAGATGCAACATCGGCTAGTTTTAGTTCGAAAGATCTTTACGGTTATCGTGCAGACCGGAATCTAAATGTCGACCAGTTTCCACCAGAAGAAAAGAAAGCCAAGATTGAGCAAATCTTTCAAGAAGCGATGAATGAGTTTGACGTGTTTCATTTTCATTTTGGTAAGACGTTCAATTCAAAATCAGACATTGCAATTCTAAAAAGCAAAGGTAAGAAAATGATTGCTCACCACCGTGGTTCAGAAGTACGTCTCTTATCTTTGGCTCAGAAGAATAACCGTTTCGCTTCAATAAAATCGAAATGGCCTGAAGAAACGGTTCATAAGTATGTTCGCCGATTGTCTGCGTCGATTGACCACGCAATCGTACCGGATTATGAAATGCTCCCTTACGTTGAGCCTTATTACAAACATGTGCACGTCGTTTTGCGCGCTATCGACGTGTCAACGTATACACCGGTTTATCCGAAAGAAACGGATAAACCGGTTGTCGTTCATGCACCTTCGCACCACGAAATTAAAGGCACACCATTCGTTTTAGAAGCGGTAGAGCAATTAAAACAAGAAGGATTAGACTTTGAGTTTAGAAAGATTGAGAACCTTTCCCACGAAGAAGCAATGAAAGCTTACCAAAAAGCAACGGTCGTTATTGATCAACTACGAATTGGGAGCTATGCAAATTTAACGATGGAATCAATGGCTTTAGGTAAGCCGGTCATTTGTTACATCCGAGAAGACTTAGTCTCTAAATTTCCCGGGAAATTGCCGATTATCAACGCTAATCCTGATACATTGACTTCAGTGTTGCGAAACTTTCTGACTAAGAACAATGATTGGAATAAAATTGGTAAAGAAAGTCGTGCTTACGTTGAGCAATATCATCATGTTGAGCGTATTGCAAAACAGATGATCGACATTTATAAATTGCTGTAATAGGAGGGCGCTTTGAAGGTCTTACACTTACCGTATGGAGCAGGTATCGCATCATTATCTGAAGCGTTGCGAGTAATTGGCGTCCATGCGGAATCGTGCAGCTTCTATTCTACGAATACGTACAACGACCTAGCTGATTACAAATTAAATTTAGATCGTCTATCGAAAGTCAAAAAAGAAGAGAAGTTAAAGCAATTTTTTGAGTATGCAAAGACAACGTATGATGTCTTTCATTTTCATTTCGGTGAGACGTTCCATCCGATGTTTCTAGATGTAAAAGAATTAAACGAAAAAGGAAAAAAAGTTGTGGTTCACCATCGTGGTTCCGAAGTGAGAAGGCTCTCGATTGCTCGTCTGAATAACCCTGATGTGGTTGTGAAAAAAGAATGGTCAGAGCAACGAATGAAAAAGCGTCTTCAAACATTGTCCAAATATGTAAAAGTTGCGATCGTAAACGATCTTGAACTCGTACAGTATGTTGCAGATTACTATGAACGAGTAGAGGTTGTTCCTCATGCGTTGAATCATCACAAGATTAGTCATTCCTTCCCTAATGAAAACGACGTACCTATGATTGTTCATGCACCGAGCCATCATGAAATTAAAGGTACCGCTGAAATCGAAGCTACGATTCGACGCTTACGAGACGAGGGATATGAACTTAATTATCAACGACTTGAGCATAAGACACGTGAAGAAGTAGTAAGAGAATTAGCTGAAGCAACGATTGTGATTGATCAACTGAAGATCGGTACGTATGCGAATTTAACGATGGAAGCGATGGCTTCTGGAAAACCTGTGATTTGCTTCATTCACGAACAATACCGAAAGTCTTACCCAAATCAGTTACCAATCGTTCAAGCAACGATCGACACGATCTACGATGTGCTTATAGATTTGTTGCGACGTCAATCGGAGTGGGCTCAAATCGGGCAACAATCCCGAAACTATGTGGAGCAGTTTCATAGTTATTCGGTTGTAGCGAATAAGCTAAAAAAAATCTACGAAACGCTTTAATTCATGAACGTCCCTTTTTGTTCATACACATGTGGTACGAAGGTGAGGGGCGTCAGGGTGATCTGGACATGGGTAGCAATGATTATTTTGTTATGGCTTCTCGGATTTGGGTTTGAAGTTGGTGGTGTATGGATTCATGGTTTACTAGGAATTGTTGTTTTGTTAGTTGTCTTCCAAGTATTCCGTTATATAAAGCGTTAATCTTTGTTTAGGAGCTCCAGATTCGGAGCTTTTTCTGATTTTGTAGTTTAATCTTTTAAAGAAGGGGAAACGTTATAATAAGAAACAAAAGTTTAATCTTTGTAGGAGGATGAGACATAATGGGTAAATCAAAGTACGTATGGACATCAGCAATTGTAGCAACTGTCGCAGCAGGAGCAACTTATCTGGTAAAGAATCCTGATAAAGGACGACAACTCATGGATGGTGCCAAATCAAGGTATCATAAGCTCGTTGGATCTGCCTCTGACAAAGGATCTGACATTCCATTAGAGCAACGAATTGGCAACCCAGATCCACTAGACATTAACGATAATGAAATGGTCGCTGAAGGGTCAACGTTCTCAGTCGATTATTATAATAAAGCACACGAAAATGATCCTGAATACGAAACATCTTCTGAACAGAAGCCGCATTAGAAGCAAGGAAATGAACCGTTTCCTTGCTTCTTTTTGCTAATATCGGTTATACTGCTGTTTACATGATTTTTACACCCAAGATTACATAATGTTCGAGGTGTCAATCAGTGATAACAAACCATACGACAATTAGTACTGAAATGAAACGCATTGCAATCATTATATTTGGCGCGATCGCTGTAGCATTTGGTTTGAACTTTTTCTTAATCCCAGCAGATGTGTTTGCTAGCGGCTTAACAGGGGTTTCACAGTTTATAAGCGCCCTATTTCCAATTTCAACAGGGATTGTTTTATTTCTCTTAAACATTCCTGTTGCCATTTTGGGTTGGTTAAAAGTCGGCCGATTGTTTACATTTTATAGTTTCTTGCACGTCGCGTTGACGTCATTTTTTTTAGAAGTGATTCCTGTACAAGCGTTAACGGAAGACATTATGCTGAACGCTGTTTTTGGTGGAATCATTGCCGCTATTGGTACGTCACTACCGCTTCGTTATGGTACTTCAGCTGGAGGGCTAGACATTATAGCGCTCGTCTTAGCACGAATGAGTGACCGTCCAATTGGCGTGTATTTCTTTATGTTAAATGCGCTGATCGTCATTACCGCAGGCTTTGTATTTAATTGGGAACAAGCGCTATTTACACTCGTGTCGATTTACGCTACGTCAAGAATTATGGACATGATTCATACACGTCACGTCAAATGTACAGCGTTTATCATTACGAAGAAAGCAGATGAACTTCGAGAGAAGATCCATGAGAATGTTACAAGAGGTATAACACGAATGCCGGCTAAAGGTGGATTTGACTCAGAAGAAAAAGAAGTGCTCATGATCGTTATTACACGCTATGAACTATTCAAGTTACGACAGATTACAGAAGAAACGGACCCTAAAGCGTTTACGAATATTGTACCAACTACAGAGATTGTCGGTTCATTTAGAAAAGATGATTAGTTGAGGTGGTCATGATGTTAGCGTTGAAAGTGAATGCCGTTAATGAGAAGAAAGGCGTTACAATTTGGTTAGTGTGACAAACGAGAGTGGGGAAGTCGCTGAACTACTGTTTAACACGAGTCAGCGCATTTCAATTGCGGTATACGATGACAATCAAAAGCGGGTATATCGCTCTGAATCAGAGTGGATGTATTTGCAAGTCGTTGAACATGTCATGTTACAAGCAAATGAAGAAGTGGTGTTTCAAGAAAAGATGCCCTCCTCGTATTTCGAAGAAGGGCATACGTATAAAGGAAGCGTTCGGCTTGCTGTTCATACAATTAATGATAAGAAGACGTTACAGCAGCCACAAACGTTCACGTTCACACGTCAAGAACTTTCTTGACGTGTTTTTAAAATTGGAAACCATACCGCTTCGAGACGACATCATAAAAACCTAATGAATTGTAAAGTCGTTTCGTAGCGATGTTATTAATTCCAGTTTCAAGCTCAATCCCTTTGTAATCATGTTGTTCTGCCCAATGGATAATGGCAAGAAGCATTTTTTTGGCGATGCCTTTGTTTCTTTGGTCTTCACGAACGTATAAGTCATTAAGCCAAACATAGCGTCCGCCTTTTCTTATGCTATACATCGTATTAAGAAATGCAGCGCCAACCATGATTCCTTGATCTTCTGCAATGAAGAGCTCTGCGTTCGAACCAGGATCTTTGACTTCATGCAACGTCGTTAAGATGTTATCATAAGCGTGTTCTCCGCCAATTGATTCCATTTGACCCATGAGTAGCTCTGTCGCTTTTTGTACTATTTGCTGATCATGTTGTTCAGTTAGTGCGTAGATCTTCATTTCGCACCCCTTATCTTTATTAATGAATGACCCTTTTCCACAAGGGAATACTTATCTATGATAGCATAGCTTGAGGAGATTCGGAATGTCCTTCTCCTGCACAAAAATGTAACAACTTGTTCAAAACTGAAGAGATCACATGTGGTAAGATGAGTATAGCTCGGTTGATCATTTGGAGGGTCAATATGGAAGAATTGTTTGAAGTATTATCATTTCGGGCACTTTGGACGCCAGAATTGATTGTAATATTAACACTCGTTGCAGTGGCATATTTTTTAATTACACGTCGTTTTCGATCACGATTTACGACAGAAGCGAAGCAAACACCTAAGCAAGACATTATGTTTTTAGGTGGTCTTCTCAGTTTGTATTTAGGATGGGGAAGCCCATTATATAGTATCGGGCACATGCTTGTTTCCATCCATATGATTCAGATGGTTTTTGCTTATTTCTTCGCCGTTCCATTATTCATTTTGGCATTGCCTAAATGGTTGCTCTCCAATGTTTATGAATGGCTTGGAAAGAAAGTCAAGCCCATCAGGGATCTTATGTTCCATCCGATTATCGGCTTAATCTTTTTTAATGCGTTATTTTCTATTTATCATATTCCTGTCGTATTTGACTTTTTGATGCTTAGACCTGGGTTCATAGCATTTATGAAATCATCATGTTAGTTGCGTCGTTTATGATGTGGTGGCATATGCTTGCTCCGTTGCCTAGTAAACAATACTTACATGACTTTAGAAGAATTATTTATATATTTGGTAATGGTATTTTGATTACACCAGCGTGTGCGCTTATTATCTTCTCAGGTACTGCGTTATATGATACGTACACAGACCTTAACTATTGGTCACAAGTGATGGCATTTTGTATTCCAGGAGGTGCAGCTGTACCTGCATCGATGTTTGGTGGGTTCGGATTTTTAGGTGGATTAGATGCATACAGTGATCAACAACTCGGTGGTGTAGCAATGAAAGTCGGTCAAGAGCTCGTTTACGGTACTACGATTGGGTTTGTATTTAAACAATGGCTACAAAAAGAAAGCCACCAAGAAGGTGAACTGACGATTAGTGATATTCCTTCTCACATCAAGACAAACCGCTAGGAGGGATTGTCATCTTTAAGAAACCAATGCTGCTATTTATGATAGGAGCAATCTTCTTAACTGGTTGCGGTTGGTTGTATGAATCAGGCGCATCAGCGAATAACGGAACGGATACCTCAGATTTAGATTTGTTTATGATACCGTTTGAGGCAACAAATCAACACGAAGAGACGATTACAGAGCAAGATATGGATGGCGAGTATTCGGTAGTAAATATGGCATTTACTCGATGTCCATCCGTTTGTATGATGTTGACACCGAACATGGCTCAGGTACAGTCTGGATTAGAAAACGAAGGAATTGATGCTTCTTTGTATACGTTTTCTGTCGACCCTGAATTTGATACACCAGAACGGTTAGTCAGTTACGGTGAAGCGTACGCTGCTGATTTTGAGAGTTGGCATTTTCTTACGGGTTATGACTTAGAGGTCATTCAGGAGATTGCCACAGAATCGTTTAATACGATTGTTCAGCCAGCGGAAGATGATATTATGCATACGACTTACTTTTTTATCTTAGATCCTGACAATCAAGTTATCCGTTTTTATGATGGACTTGAAAACGACGTAAGCCCGATCGTTGAAGACTTAAAGGGACTAACAACCGAAAATGAATCGTAAACACACAGTGATTATGCTGTGTGTTTTTTTTCGTTAATTATTATAAAAATACACTTGAATTTATGTTTACTCACGTTTATAATCAAATCAATAGATGCATAAATATAAATAGGAGTGAGGAATTATGAAGGTTGCGATCGTCGGAGCTACAGGTTATGGAGGCATAGAGTTGATACGTTTACTCAGACAGCACCGGCACGTATCTGAACTTTCCGTGTTTTCCTCATCACAAGCAGGCACGAATTATGATGATATTTACCCCCATGTCCAAGACATTTATCAAGGGGTTTTGAAAAGTGTAGATGCACATCAATTAGCTGATGAATACGATGTGATTTTTGTATCGGCACCTCCAGGGGTTGCGGCAGACTGATGGAATACTTAATAGATGGTCAAGCGAAAGTGATTGATTTGTCAGGAGATTTCCGTTTGCTCGACGGTTCAATCTATGAAGATTGGTACGGGCGACCAGCGGCGAAATCTTCCCTCGTAGAAAAAGCAGTATACGGTCTTAGTGAATGGAATCGCGAAGATATCGCGAAGGCGAAATTGATTGCAAACCCAGGTTGCTATCCTACAGCGGTGCTTTTAGGGCTTGCGCCACTTGCGCATAACAATGTAATTGACACTTCGACATTAATTATTGATGCCAAATCAGGTACGACTGGGGCTGGCAAAAACCCGAGTGAAATGACTCACTTTGCGGAAATGAATGACTCATTCAAAGTTTATAAAGTAAATCAACATAAACATACACCTGAAATTGAACAACAACTCGAGCGGTGGGTCGGTTTTAAAGAACCAATTACGTTTACTCCACACTTAGTCCCGATGTCTAGAGGGATTATGGCGACGATGTATGCAAAAGTTAACGACTCATTAACGAAAACAAAAGTTGAACAGATCTATCGAGATGCCTATGAGAAAACACCATTTGTTCGCGTGAATTCATCAAGATATCCAGCTACAAAAGAAGTATACGGTAGTAATTTCACGAACATTTCATATCATCTAGACGAAAGAACTGGAAGAATTACCGTTATATCAGTGATTGACAACCTCGTGAAAGGTGCAGCAGGGCAAGCGATCCAAAACATGAACTTAATGCAAGGTTTCGAAGAAACTGAAGGGTTGTGGGCAATGCCTGTATATCCTTAAGGATAAGGAGTGAAGGACGTGGCAAACGCACAAACAGTTGCAATGCAAGCCATTGAAGCAGTGAACGGAACGATTATGACGCCAAAAGGATTTAAAAGTGACGGCATTCATACGAAAGTGAAAAGAAAGCGTAACGACCTGGGTGTCATTTATTGTGATCAACCTGTTGCAGCAGCAGCAGTCTATACATTGAATCAAATTCAAGCAGCGCCGATCGCTGTTACAAAAGAAGCGATTCAAACGAATGGGAAGATCCAAGCTGTCGTTGTAAATAGTGGTCATGCAAATGCATGCACAGGAAAACAAGGGTTAATTGATGCGTATGAAGTGCAGGAAAAAGTCGCAAAAACATTCGTCATTCAACCAGAAGATATCGCAGTCGCTTCAACGGGCTTAATCGGTGAGCGAATGAAGATGGAAAAAATCATTCCAGGCATCGAAAAACTTGAACCAGTCCCAACGGATCAAGGTGCTGAGCAATTTGCACAAGCAATTCTTACGACCGACACGTTCACGAAGTCGGCGTGCGTACAAACGATGATTGACGGGGAAGTCGTTACAGTAGCGGGTGTCGCTAAAGGCTCAGGAATGATCCACCCGAATATGGCGACAATGCTAGGGTTTATGACTACTGACGCGAACATCAGCCATGAGGCGTTACAACATGTATTGTCGAACGTGACAGATCAGACGTACAATCGCATCACTGTTGATGGCGATACGTCAACGAATGACATGGTGCTTGCGCTTGCAAGTGCAGAAGTTGACCATGCGGAGTTAAGTGAAGCACACCCAGAGTGGCTGCAATTTGTTAGTGCAATGCATGCGGTTAGTGAATCATTATCCAAACAAATTGCCCGAGATGGAGAGGGAGCAACGAAGCTAATTGAAGTTCAAGTTAGTGGTGCTCCAACAGATGCGGATGCGGGTAAAATTGCAAAACAAATCGTCGGTAGCGATCTCGTAAAAACAGCAATTTATGGAACAGATGCCAATTGGGGACGAATTATATGTGCCATCGGTTATGCTGGCGTAACGATTAATCCAGAAACGATTGATATTGCTATTGGATCATTCGACACATTGTTAAACAGTGAACCTGTCATGTTTAGTGAAGAAGAAGTGCTCGCCTACTTAAAAGGTGAAGAAATCACGATTCATGTTCATTTACATGTAGGTGAAGGTGTCGGTAAAGCTTGGGGATGCGATTTAACGTACGACTACGTTCGCATTAATGCGGGGTATCGAACATGAGTAGTGATTATGTTGTCATCAAATGTGGTGGCTCTGTCGTAAATAAATTGTCAGCTCCATTTTTTCTAGCAATTAAAGAGTTGCAAGACCGAGGCAAGAAGCTTGTCATCGTACACGGCGGTGGAAGCGATGTGAATGACATGCTAGAAACGATGGACGTCACGTCAACGTTTGTCGATGGACTTCGCAAAACGACGCCTGAAGTGATGGCAGTTGCTGACTTAGTGTTTAACGGTAAAGTGAACCCAGCGATTTGTCGTGGTGTTCAAAAAGCTGGCATGAAAAGTGTAGGGCTCTCTGGATACGACGGCCCCCTCATTCAAGCGAAGCTACTAGACGAAACAAAATTCGGTCTCGTAGGAGTTGCTGAACATGTGGACTCTTCGCTGATTGAACAGTTAGCAGAAGCTGGATATGTTCCGGTCATATCACCAATCGTCGCAGGTCCAGATGGAATGCGGCTGAACATGAATGCAGATACGGCGGCTTCTCATTATGCTTCTGCATTGAAGGCTGAAGAAATCGTCTTCGTTACGGACGTACCTGGAATTATGAAAGACGATCAATTAATTGACCATCTTACCGATGATGAGGTTAATACGCTCATGGAAGACGGAACGATTTACGGTGGATGATTCCAAAAGTAAAAGCAGCACTACATTCGTTATCAGGGCGCATTCAGACAGTACGAATCGTCGGAGCATATAGTCGAGGATTAGGAACATCGATTACGAAACAAGTTCAACTTCACGGTTCATAAATAGGAGAGTATTGGGATGCAAAATCACCTTTTTAATACGTATAAAAGATGGGATTTAACCTTTGAGAAAGCTTTTGACAGTACGATTATCGCAAATGGTCAGCCGTACCTCGATTTAATGAGTGGAATTGGAACCGTAAATCTTGGCCACAACCATCAAGGTGTTACTAATGCGATTCAAGAACAGTTACAAAAAGGGATGCATGGTTCGAATCTTTTTCATTATGAGCTCCAACAACAAGCAGCAGACAAACTAGCTTCCTTATCAGGCTTAGATTATGTGTTTTTCGCAAATAGTGGTGCTGAAGCAAATGAAGCAGCGATCAAACTTGCTCGAAAAGCAACAGGGAAACACGAAATTATAACGTGTGAACAATCGTTTCATGGTCGAACGTATGGTGGCATGGCAGCGACAGGCCAGGAGAAAGTTCGGCTTGGTTTCGGACCAAATTTGCCTGGTTTTTCTTACGTACCTTTTAACGATGTAGAAGCCATGAAAGCGAAGATTACTGAAGATACAGCGGCAATTATGATTGAAATTGTGCAAGGTGAAGGTGGTGTTCATGAAGGGACCACTGAATACTTACGAGCGATCGAGCGGATGGCAAAAGATGTAGGAGCTCTTCTAATCATCGATGAAATACAAACAGGAAACGGGCGTGTAGGTGCTGCATTTGCGTATCAACAAATTCCATTGTCGCCTGATATTGTGACGACTGCAAAAGGTGTTGCGAACGGATTTCCAGTCGGTGCAATGATCGGTAAGAAAGAACTTGCAGATTCATTTAGTTACGGAAGCCATGGCAGTACATTCGGTGGGAACCCATTGGCAATGTCAGCGGTGAATGCGACTTTAAATGAGATGAATGATCATCTCTTTGAATCCGTAAAAGAAAAAGGTGATCTCACGTTATCGCTCCTAAAAAAAGGGCTTGGACAGAACGATGCAGTGAAAGAGATCCGCGGTAAAGGACTTATGATTGGGATTGAACTTGACATAAAATCCAGTGATGTCGTTTTAGAACTACAAAAGAAAAACATTCTTGCATTGCAAGCGGGTGAGTACGTAGTACGGTTGTTGCCACCTCTCACCATCGATTCAACAATGCTTGAAGAAGGAATACAAACGGTTATAAAGACGATTCAAGAGTTGTCAGCATAAAGGAGATGAAGACGATGAAAGGTATATTGTTTTAGAGAATGGTGAAGTGTTCACAGGTAAGATCATCGGTGGTAACGAGTCAGGTACATACGGTGAAGCAGTTTTCTTCACGGGGATGACTGGCTATCAAGAAGTGGCGACCGATCCATCTTACCGGGGTCAAATTGTCATTTTCACGTACCCGCTCATCGGGAATTACGGCATTCAAGATTACACATCTCAAAGCGAAGAGTGGCAAGCGAATGCGCTAGTCATTGGCGAATGTTCGGAAGAAGGATACCACTATTTATCAAAGAAAAGTGTCATGAATGAAGCGAATAACATGAATGTTCCAATCATTGTTGATGTCGATACGAGAGCGCTCGTGAAATGTTTAAGAGAGCAAGGCGCGATGGGCGCTGTTATTACGACAGATTTAGATGGTGTTGATTGGTCGAATTACCAACCTGTCGATGAATACCCGTTCGTAAAGGAAGTATCAACAAAACAAATCGAGACGTATGGAGCGGGAGATACACATATCGCATTGTACGATTTCGGTCATAAAAGAGCGATGATTCAAGAGCTTACTCAATTAGGTGCCAAAGTAAGCGTCGTTCCTTTTTGTACACCGTATGAAACGATTCAACATTTGGATGTCGATGGTGTATTGTTCTCAAATGGTCCAGGTAACCCGAAACAACTTGAGCATGAATTGCACATTTATCGAAAAGTAGCGAGTGCTTATCCGACGTTTGCTATTTGTCTCGGTCATCAACTTTTAGCACTAGCATTCGGAGCGGATACGAAGAAGTTAAAGTTCGGTCATCGAGGAGCGAATCAACCTGTCTTAGAAATTGCTACACAAAAAGTTGATATGACGGCTCAAAATCACGGTTTTGTCGTTGATGATGAGACGATTGGTCACAGTGAAATGCAAGTGACACACGTCAACATTAACGATGGGTCAATTGAAGGGTTAAAGCATGAAGAGCTTCCGCTTTTTACCGTTCAATATCATCCAGAAGCAAGCCCTGGACCGAAAGACAGCCACCCACTTTTCCATCAGTTTTTTGCATCCATTGAGAAAAAGAAAGAAGTGACCATCCATGCCTAAACAACAACATCTTAGAAAAATCCTCGTATTAGGATCAGGCCCCATTGTAATCGGGCAAGCAGCAGAGTTCGACTACGCAGGTACTCAGGCATGTTTGGCTTTGAAAGAAGAAGGGTGTGAAGTTGTTCTTTTAAACAACAACCCTGCCACTGTCATGACTGACGAACAATGTGCAGATCGTGTCTATTTCGAGCCATTAACTGTAGAAGTATTAACCAAAATTATAAAAAAAGAGCGCCCTGATGGACTTCTCGCAAGTGTTGGCGGTCAAACGGGCCTCAACTTGGCTCTTGCAGCTTACAATGAAGGTATTTTTGAACAATACAACGTTCAGTTGTTAGGAACATCCATGCAATCAATTCAACAAGGAGAAGACCGCGAATTGTTTCGAGCGTTAATGCATGACATTAACGAACCCGTCCCTGAAAGTGAAATTGTATCGACTGTAGATGAAGCCGTACAATTTGCAAATGTTGTCGGGTTTCCGATTATCGTTCGCCCTGCCTATACGTTAGGAGGAGCAGGAGGCGGTCATGCATACTCAAAAGAGCAACTAAAGGAGATTGTTGCTGGAGGACTAGCGGCAAGTCCGATTACTCAATGTTTAATTGAACAGAGCATTGCAGGGTTTAAAGAAATTGAGTACGAAGTGATGCGCGATGATAACGATACGTGCATTACGATTTGCAACATGGAAAACATCGACCCTGTAGGTGTTCATACAGGAGATAGCATCGTCGTTGCGCCGTCGCAAACGTTAAGTGACCATGACTATCAAATGCTTCGTTCTGCTTCAATCAAAGTCATTCGAGCACTTGGCATCGTCGGTGGATGTAACATTCAGTTTGCGCTTGATCCGTCAAGTAACCAATATTATCTCATTGAAGTGAATCCTCGCGTAAGTCGCTCTTCAGCGCTTGCTTCAAAAGCAACAGGGTACCCAATTGCAAGAATTGCAGCGAAGCTTGGTGTCGGTTATCACCTTCATGAGTTGAAAAACCCAGTTACTGCACATACGTATGCTAGCTTTGAACCTGCACTTGATTACGTGATCGTGAAGTTCCCTCGTTGGCCGTTTGATAAGTTCAAAGATGGGAATCGAGAGCTTGGAACGCAGATGAAAGCAACTGGCGAAGTCATGGCGATTGAACGAAACTTACAAGCTGGTCTTCAAAAGGCTGTCCGTTCATTAGAAATTCCAGTTGATGGCTTAAAAGTAGCAAGCATTGAAGCGATTGCAACCGATGAACTAATTCAACGAATTGAAAAAGCGGATGATCAGCGTTTCTTTACGTTACTTGAACTGCTCCGAAGAAACGTGACCATTGATACATTGCACGATCAAACAGGCATTGATCATTTCTATTTGCAACACTTCAAGCGTTTAATTGAGTTAGAGCAGTTAGCGGAGAGCCTAGAGTTTGAAGGCGTAGACCGTGATACATTATATGAATTAAAGAAAAGTGGATTCACGGATGATGCGCTTGCAAAAGCGATGAATACAACCGAACAAGATATTACACAATTGCGAGAGCGCTATGACCTGTACCCGAGCTATCAACAAGTGGATACGTGTGCGGGAGAGTTCATGGCAGAGACGCCTTATTATTACTCTACTTGGGGTACAAAAGGTGATCATCACTTAACAGAGAAACCTTCTGTGCTAATTGTCGGTTCAGGTCCAATACGCATCGGGCAAGGCATTGAATTTGATTACTGTTCTGTGAGTGCCGCCCACTCGTTAAAGCGCATGGGTTATGAAACGATTATGATTAACAACAACCCAGAAACGGTGAGTACAGACTATGAAACTGCTGACAAACTCTATTTTGAACCACTCACTGCAGAGGACGTCATTCACGTGGCAAAACGTGAAAATGTTCAAGGTGTGCTATTGCAGCTTGGAGGACAAACAGGCGTTAAGTTAACCGAAGCGCTCGAAAAAGCTGGAATTCCGTTATACGGGGCAACATTTGATGTAATCGATCAGTTGGAAGACAGAGGAAGATTCTATGAGTTAATGCAAACGTTAGACATCCCTCACATTCCAGGTACAACCGGATGAATGCAGCGGATACTGAGATGAAAGCAAGTGAGATTGGATATCCAGTGTTGTTGCGTCCATCGTACGTAATTGGTGGAGAAGGCATGGCGATTTTTACGAGCGAGGCGGAATTAAAAGCGTATTTGAACGACTCACTAAATGAAGTCGCATACCCGATTTTAATAGATCGTTATGTTGCAGGGAAAGAGCTTGAAGTAGACGTTGTTACAGACGGTGAGCAGTGTTTTATACCAGGAATCTTTGAACACGTTGAAAAAGCAGGTGTACACTCCGGTGACTCGATGGCCGTGACACCCCCGTACTCCATTCCTGATTCATTGAAAGAAACCATCGTTTCATATACGACGAAGATCGCAAAGCATGTATCAATTGTCGGCTTATTCAACATTCAATTTGTATATGAAAATAACACGTTGTACGTAATTGAAATCAATCCGAGAGCTTCTCGTACAGTCCCGATCTTTGCAAAGATTACGAATATAGATCTGGTTGATTGTGCTGTTCAATTGTTGCTCGGAAAACCATTTGAAGCGTGTGTTCCTCTGTTGGCCTTCTAGAAGAGCTTTCATTTTACTCAGTAAAAGCTCCGGTTTTCTCAACCGAAAAATTACCAGATGTTGATATGCTCTTAAGTGCTGAAATGAAATCAACAGGTGAAACGCTCAGCTTCGGGTCAACCGTCGAAGAGGCATTCCAACAAGCCTTTGCATGGAAAGACGATCAAATACCGAAAATCTACACAGAAAAAAGCGGTTCGATCTTTGTGGATGCTGGAGAAGCGCAACAATCGCTTATTCGTACCGATCTAGAAAAGCTAGAGCAAAGTGGGTTCACAATCGTTCAAGGATCTAGTGAACAATTCAATGAGTGGATAACGAAAGAAGATGCACGTTTATACGTGAGTATTCCAGACCTTGGATCAAAACATTATAAAGACCAGCGCGAAAAAGCAAAGCGCAATCGAATCCAATTAACGACGCATAGCGAAACATTACATGCACTCGTTCAAGGAATTGATTTTAAAGAACAACATTCTTTAATCGCTTGATGAATGGCAAAAGAAAGACTTACAAAGGACGTGAGACGATGCAACAGCAACTGACAACAGGTGGTATGTCGGTAAAGATGTATTAACTTGGCTTGATTTTACGAGTATTGAGATCGAACGATTACTCCAACAGTCACTCGTTTTAAAAGAGCAATTACAAGAAGGGATTCCCCATGAAACGCTAAAAGGGAAATCACTCGGAATGATTTTTCAAAATGCATCGACGCGTACGAGAGTCTCTTTTGAAGTCGGCATGACACAACTCGGTGGCCATTCATTATTTTTAAGCGGTAAAGATATGCAAATCGGTCGAGGAGAACCGGTTCAAGACACAGCGAGAGTCATGTCTAGGTATGTGGATGCGATCATGATTCGCGCGAATGATCATGAAATGGTCAAGAAACTCGCTGAAATGAGCGAAGTTCCAGTCATTAATGCTTTAACAGATGAAGATCATCCTTGCCAAGCGCTTGCTGATGCGATGACATTGAAAGAGCAATTCACCGATTTGCGCGGTCTGAAGGTTGTATATATTGGAGACGGAAATAATGTTGCGATTTCATTAATGATCATTTGCGCCAAGTTAGGCATTCATTTTACGATGGCAGCACCAGTTGGTCATACTGGAGACGGAGCAGTGTGGGAGAAAGCAAAAGCTGTCGCAAAAGAAACAGGCAGCATCATTGAACACATCGTAGACCCTCACGAAGCAGTTCAAGATGCAGACGTGATCTACACGGACGTATGGACGAGTATGGGTGCGGAAGAAGAACAACAAAGTCGCATTGAAATCTTCAAAACGTATCAAGTAAATGAATCGCTTATGGGGGCGGCAAAACCTGAAGCGAAATTTATGCACTGTTTGCCTGCACACCGCGGCGAAGAAGTAACAGAAGACGTATTAGAAGGAGAGCATTCAATCGTCTTCGACCAAGCAGAAAATCGCTTGCACGTTCAAAAAGCAATCTTACAGAGTGTTATTGGCTAATGTAACTGGTTGAGAGGCGAACCTCTCAACCAGTTTTTTTGTATGGATTAAGTCTGGGGTGTGCGGGTGAAGAGTGATGAAGCGCGGAATAAGAGTCGAGTAGCGTGGAACAAGAGAGTGCGTGCGAGGAACAAGAGTCGAGTAGCGTGGAACAAGAGAGTGCGTGCGCGGAACAAGAGTCGTGGGGCGCGTAGCAAGAGAGTGCGTGCGCGGAACAAGAGAGAGTGTGCGCGGAACAAGAGAGAGT
>NZ_BAXA01000011.1 GCF_000698125.1 Geomicrobium sp. JCM 19038
GATTATTCTTATAGACTGTAGACACTTACTGAATGGGGTTTAAACGTTCATTAACCGCAATTTGAATTTAAGTACATTGCACGTGGTTCGTTTAATCCTTGGTATCATTTTACAGAAGCGAAAAAGGGGGAAACCTAAATGAACCATAACTTAAGCTTATATGACGTACCTTTTCAATCCATTGTGTATCAGACCAAAACAGTCGAAGTAAGATTAAATGATCAGCAAGTAAGTACAGTTCAAGTTGGTGATTGCATTCGATTTTTTCTTGAAGACGACATGGCAAGAACTGTTTTGTGCAAGGTGACGACTCTTAATTCGTACGAATCATTTCTCGCTTTATACGAAGACGTTGCATTTGAGCAAATGGACTGTTGCGGATGGACGATGGACGAGATGATGAATGCAACGTATAAATTGTATACGCCTGAAGAAGAGAAAGCTTACGGTGCGTTAGCGATCGGTGTTCAGGTTGTTGATGTAGACAAATCAAATATCAAATAGTGAGGATCATTCAAATGGAGATTAACGTTGCGAAACTAGAAGAAGTAGATACACTCATAAACATTTGGTACGAAGGTTCAATACAGGCACATGACTTTATTGACGAGTCATATTGGAAGTCGCAAAAGCAAGCAATGAAAGAATCGTATTTACCGCAATCAACGACGTATGTTATTAGGGATCAATCACATATCGTCGGATTTTTATCAATGGTCAATCACGTCATTGCAGCACTCTTCGTTGATGTTACGAAACAAAAGAAAGGGTATGGAAAAGAGCTACTGAACTTCGCCAAGCAACAGAACGATGTCGTGACTCTAAACGTATACAAGAAGAACAAATCAGCGATTCGATTTTACGAGAAGAACGGTTTTCTCGTGAAGAAGGAAGCGATTGACGAGCACACGAATGAGGGTGAATACGTTCTTGAATGGAGTAAAGATATTTAACGGGGGAAGGGGAGAAAAGCGGCATGAGTTCAAAGGTAAATCGTGTATCGAATCTCGCTACATTATTTGCATTTCTTTATCTGGTGATGTTTTTTTCCACAGGTTTAGCATATCTTGCCGAAGTTTTACCTTGGGTCGCGTTCATTTTATGTTTAGCACTATCGGTAAGCGGCTTAGTGATGTCACTATGGGCATTCAAAAAAGGAGAAAACGCATTCAAGATATCGCAAAACATACTAACGGCGTCGGTTTGTTTTGTGTTAATTTTGTTTACAGGCTTTGTATTCTTCATGTCAGAAGGCGGGTTCTCACCGTTGATCGAATTGATTTAAAGCGAACGCTTGGATCGCCATTCAGTGATGGACGTATGTAGCAATGATATCAATTGCAGTACAAGATCCCACGATCCAAATCGTTGCTATAGTTGCCGAGAATTCTGGAATTACTAATGGAATAAAGCTGGTTACACAGATCACCTTTGAAATGACAATCACTTTCCTAGCGCCTCGTTTGTTTTTAACATACCAATCTGAATCGCACCCATAAATGTTAGGGACTATCCCATAAAAGGAATTCGGTTTAACCTTCTTGTAATAGAGAGGTAAACTTACACCGATAAATAACAAGCCTAATACAAACATAACCGAAGTGGCGATGATAATGTGCATCGTGACCTCCTTGAGATTTAGTTATCACGAAAGTGGGTGAAACAGGGCGTATGACATTTCGTTCAAGAGTTGACAAACGTATGGTCGTGTTCATCATCGTTGTCATGATGAGTGTCGTCAGCTTAGCAGGTAGTACACTTTTCTTTAGTGTTTCAACCCTATGGGTATGGTTGCCGTTTATCTTTCTAATTGTGGTTGTAGCACTTTGCTTTTGGATGTTGATGACGGTGAAGTATGTAATTACGGAGCAGCAATTAAACGTACAAGCAGGACCTATTAAAAATACGATTCCATATGAAAAGATCACTCGCATTGAGCGCTTTCGAGGGTTGGGGTATACTTCAGGTGGATACAAGCTTCATTTGGCAGGAGATGGATTTGAAATCTTTTATTCTAATGGATGGTTTGGTAGTGTTCGGATCTCGCCTCAACAAGATGAGCAATTTCTAAAAGAGATTCGTAGGCATTTGAGCAACGATTCAACTGATCTCTAACTCTTGAATAGACAGAAAATAAAAAAAGTTATATAAGTATCCTACCATAATAATACTTCGATTACTGAACAAGAGAGGCGGGATTAAACATGGAACACAAGTTTTCAAAGCGAGTAGAAGATTATGTGAAGTATCGTCCAACCTATCCACGTGAAGCAATTGATTATTTATATGAACATCAGATTGTTTCAGATCATTCAACAGTAGCCGACATTGGAGCGGGAACTGGCATATTTTCTAAGTTGCTCGTTGAACGGGGGACGCATGTTATTGCGGTAGAGCCTGACCCGGTCATGCGTAACGCATCAAAAAAAGTAATCGGAGACGACCAAGCATTTAACACGACTGCAGGTTCTGCTGAAGCGACCGGTTTAGAAGATCAATCCGTTGACGCAATTACGTGTGCACAGTCTTTTCATTGGTTCGATCGAGTAGCTGTAAAAGAAGAGTTTAACCGAATACTAAAACCTGATGGGACTGTCGCTCTCATTTGGAATAAGCGTCAAGTAACAGGAACGCCTTTTATGGAAGAGTTAGAGGGGCTATGGCACCATTATGGTATTGATTACTTCAAAGTTAATCATAAAAACATTGCTGATGAAGACTTGCGGGTATTTTTTACTGATAACACGATGCATAAAGCACGTTTTCAGATGCAGCAAACGTTTGATTTTGAAGGGTTATGTGGAAGAGTCAAGTCATCATCGTACACACCGATGCCAGAACATGAGAACTATGAGCCGATGATGGCTGAGTTACAGTGCCTTTTTAACCGATATGAGCAAGATGGTAAAGTTCCGTTCTTATATGAAACAGAGTTATTTTGGGGTCGTGTTGATCGTACAGAGGTATAGTTGGATTACAAAAGGGGGGGATCATGATGCTAAAGCTGTTTGAGTACAACTGGAAAATTCGAGAATCGTGGTTTGATTGGTGCCGTGAAGTACCCCATGAAGAGTTAACAATAGATCGAGTTAGGGGCGTCGGCAATATATTATATACATTGTTTCATATCGTTGAAGTGGAATATAGTTGGTTGCGTGTGATCAGGGGTGAAGAGGACATAGTGGTGAAGTATGCGGATCATCAATCTTTAGATCAAATTCAAGCGTTATCCAATCGTTTTCATCAAGAGATCAACCAAGGATTACATTCGCTAACCAATCGAGATCTCGTCAATGAAGTTAGTGTTCCTTGGGACAACTCTGTTCAGACCGTCGATGATATTCTACATCATATGGTTGTCCACGAGATTCATCATAGCGGTCAACTTTCCATTTGGTCTAGAGAGTTAGGGCGACAACCTGTAGTGGCACGGTTTCTTGAATAGAAAGTAGACTTCAGCTCTCAATCAATAGATTTGAGAGCTGAAGTCTACTACTTTTTTGAATTCTCGCGTTCCCAATCATATGTCGCTTCAATCACTTGTTGTAACGACAAGTGATGTTCATTCGCTACTCGTTTAAGGTCTTCGTATTCATACGACCTTTTTACAATTCCGTCCGCTGTGCTTGCGTGTTTTACGTTAATCGCACCGAGTGGAGTGTCGAGCGTTTCCATCGAACGCTTCATCGGGTTACGTGTTGCTGTAGTTTGTCTGACTCCAAGCGTACTCGTTTCTTTAAGTAGCGTTTGTTCGACTACTTGTGCTTGCCCGGGTTTTGAAATGACGGTAATTAAAACGCCAGGACGATTTTTCTTCATGTACACGGGTGTGTAGTAAGCATCAAATATCTCATGCTCAAACAATCTTTCTAACGCAAAGCCGAGCGCTTCGCCAGTCATATCATCAACTTGACATTGTGAGATCACGAGGCGCTCACGGTGCTTTGGGACATCATTCATGATGAGCACGCGCATGACATTGGGATGTTTAGGGAAATCTTTTTTTCCTGCGCCGTATCCAATTGCTGAAATGATCCCTTCAGGAACTTGGCCAAAGGTGGATGCCAGTGCCTTTAAGATTCCCGCACCGGTGGGTGTTGTGAGTTCGCCTTTCGCTTCAAGTGGTGCGAGTGGGATGCCTTTTAACAATTCGGTTGTCGCTGGGGCGGGGATTGGGTACAATCCGTGTGCCATATGCAACTTCCCTGATCCTGTTGGAACAGGTGACGAGATGATCTGATCAATGTTAAGATCTTCAAGCGCAATACAGATCCCGATAATATCAATAATCGAATCCATCGCTCCGACTTCGTGAAAGTGAACGTCATCAGGTTCATGCCATGAATGGTTCCTTCAGCATGAGCAATTGCAGTAAAGACAGCAATGCTTCTTTCTTGCACTCGTTCTGATAGCTCGCTCTGTTCGATTAAATGGAAAATATCTTTTGCCGTTCGGTGTACGTGATCATGACCGTGATTATGCGAATGATTGTGGTCGTGGGAATGACTATGTTCATGATCATGAACATCTAATTGTAAGTACTTTGAAGCGATTCCCATTTTGACAACATTGTCAAAGGACATATGAAAATGATCAATAGGTAATGTGTCAAGTTGGGAAATAATCGTTTCTTCATTAGCGCCAGCGTCAACAAGGGCAGAGAGCATCATGTCACCGGCGATGCCAGAAATGCAATCAATATATAACGTGTTCATCTGTAACTACCTTTCTTCGCTTAAATCAGCTGCAAGCTTCAAGATTTGTGCGGCTTGATACATCGCTCCAAAACCGTTGTTGATGTTCACAACACTCATTCCAGAAGCACAACTACTTACCATTGCAAGTAGCGGTGTGATTCCTTCAAGATTCGCTCCATAACCAACTGAAGTAGGAACAGCTAGTACGGGTCGCTTGACGAGCCCAGCCACAACAGAACTTAAGGCGCCTTCCATGCCGGCAATGACGATGACGACACTTGCTTTTTGTAACGTTTCTTTTTGGGATAATAGGCGGTCGATGCCCGCAACCCCAACATCGGTCATCGTCTCAACGGGACAACCTAGCCATTGGCCTGTTTCTACAGCTTCTTCTCGAACAGGGACGTCAGATGTACCTGCGCTAACGATGAGCACATGCCCAAGTTCAATTGGATCGCACTGCCCGTAGACGAGCGTTCTAGCAGCAACGTTATAGCGACCTTCTGGGAAGTGATGTAAGACTTCTGTGGCTTTTGTTTCATCGATACGAGTGATTAATGCTTTGTGATGTCGTGGAAGAAGCTCGTGAATAATATTGATGATTTGTGCGGAGGTTTTGCCTTCTCCGTAAATGATCTCGGGAAAACCAGTGCGGCTTTCCCGGTCAAAGTCGACGTGATGTTCATTGCTCATGATGGGACTCCTTTAATCATTGCGTTCATGCTTCCGCTTTTGTAACCTTTAAGGTCTAACGTAATGTAGAGAAAACCTATGTCTTTGAGTTTTTCGTGGATCGCTTTGTGATTTTCTAAAATGATCGCCATATCATTAGGATCAACTTCAATACGTGCGATGTTGTCGTGGGAGCGAACTCGAATTTGTTGAACGCCTAAGTGTTGAATAAAGTGTTCAGCAGCGTCAACTTTTTCTAACTTTTCAATCGTAATTTTCTCTTCAAAAGCAATACGAGAAGCGAGGCACGCATACGATGGTTTGTTCCAAGCAGAAATTCCCATCTCTCGTGCAAAGCTTCGAATTTCTTCTTTGAATAGATTTGCTTCTTGCAAAGGTCCTCGAACACCGTGCTCACGTGCCGCAATCACTCCTGGACGATGTTCACCCATATCATCAGCAATTAAGCCGAAGACAATATTCTCAAAGCCTTGATCTTCGAGAATTGGCTTTAAGTTATGGAACAAGTTGTCACGGCAAAGATAACAGCGGTTCGATAAATTGTCTTCAAATCCCTCAACGGCAAGTTCAGACGTTTCAATAATATGATGAGGAGCACCGAGTTCATCTGCAATTACAATAGCATCTTGGAGTTCGCGCTCTGGAAGTGTTTCGGAATTGGCGGTAACTGCCAGTACGTGTTCTGGGCCGAGTGTTTTAAGGGCAACAGCAAGCAAAAACGAACTGTCGACCCCTCCTGAAAATGCAACAACTACGGTGCCCATCTCTTGCAAAATCTCTTCTAACTGCAAGAGCTTTTCGTCACTGTGCATCGTATCTCTCCTTTAATCTTCTTCTACATAAGGGATCGTCAGTGGTCCTAAAGGGAGGACGGCTACGCTTAATTCACGATCGGTCGTATGGTTAAGTTTGTCTAACGTATCTGTAATCGAGTGGCTCGGTGTTAGCATGGCCGTGTTCACTTGTTCATCGCTTAACTTGGAATACACATGAACGTCTGCCCAGACTTGGATGACGGCTTGCTTTTGGACTTGCCACTGATCGAACATTTTAAATTCAGGATCTTCGATCATTTGAAGGAGTTCGGCAGGTGTACTTGCCATTTTCAAAATATCGGCATAGTTGCCGTGACCTGGTAGCCCATCGGAACATTCAGAAGCGACGATAATCGTACCGCCTTCTTTTACAATCTTATGAGCAGCACTCATCCCTTTGACGGCTTGATATAAATTCTGATCAAGAGGGTAGCCTGAATTGGATGTGATGACCACATCGAAGCGATCGTCACACTTTACCATGGCATGTTCTTTGGCGTAGGCGCATCCAGCATCATGGGCTTCATACAATTCGCCTGAGAATACGGCTGTAATGTCTTTATCACCGTTCAGTGTGACATTGAGCATAAATTCTGGTTTACACATAGCATTAATTTCTCGTGTCATGTCTTGAACAGGGTTATCGACCATGTTGCCCCACGTTGCTTTCGGGTTTCCAATCATACGCGCGTTGTGGAACGTCATAATCGTTTCAATACCGGCAATGCCGGGCATAATTCCTTTCGGTCCTCCAGAGAACCCTGCAAAGAAGTGAGGTTCAATAAAACCTGTTACAATTCGAAAATCTGCTTCAACATAATCCTTATTTAAATAGACGTCACAGCCGTATTTGCTTTCACCGACTTTAACGAGTTCATCGTTGTTGTGGCATTGGTTGTTCACAATTCGAATGTTATCAACGATCCATTCTCCAAGCATACCGACAAATTCTTCGCGCGTTTGATCACGGTGTGTGCCCGTTCCGTTAATAATAACAAATTGTTCATGAGGAACGTGATCAAGCATTTTCAAGATTGCCGGAACAAGAATATGATTCGGTGTTGGGCGTGTAATGTCACTGATTACAATTGCTACCGTATCATCTTTGTTGACCGTCTCTTTGAGTGATTTTGTTCCAATAGGAGAAGCCATGCTTTTCAGCACAGCTCCCATTTGATCGTCAACGGCGGGTATATGTTTTGGTTCAATAATTTGGGCGTGGTCAGGTACATCGATCGTTAGATTTTCTTTTCCGTAGAGCAAGGTTTGTTTCATTAGGATGCCTCCTTGTTATTATTGTCTGCGTCTAGTTCATCCATTTCATCATCTTCAAGTCGACCATCAATTCCTTGCTTTCGTTGCCAACGGTCAACGATGATAACGGCAACTGGACAGAGCAGGGCAGTTACGATAACGGCAAGTGAAATTTGCGCCGTTGCGAGTGGTACTAAGTCTTGATAGGCCTGCACTTGTGAAGCACTCATTGCAGCACCAGAAGAACTAGCAGCCGCTGCAATTGCCATTGGTGTTGCTGTGGCGTTCCCTGCGGTCGATGCTTCTGCCCATGGGGCAATATAACTTCGTTCTTTGAACAATTTAAATATGAGCATACCTGCGAAACCAGTCACTACAGTTGTAAGTACACCAAGTAAAATACCTGCTCCAACAACTTCTGGATTAAAGAATAAAGCTAAGTTCATGCCTGCACCGAGTGCGAAGGCGAAGAATGGTACTGGTAAAATCTCACCTGGTTTTAGAAATTCTCGGATATCTTCATCCAAGTTACCTAATATCATACCAATAAGAATCGGTAAAAGCACGGCTACAAATGCAATAAATGGAAAGCTAGTACCGATCACACCTAGTGCAACCATCGTTAAGAACGGTCCGTCATTTAACGAAAGGACGGCTACGCCACCAACATCCGAACGGCGTCCATATTGAGACGTTAGTGCAGCGTACATTCCACCATTACCATTTGTCATGGCTGCAACAATGGTCATAAGTGATAATCCGAGTAATCCGTCCATCACACCAAAGATTGATGCGAATGCAAAACCTACAGCTACCCCAGAGCCGTATTTCGCGACGAGGAGTAATGTACCGATTTTTAACGCTTTTCCGCCAATTTTTAAGTTCATTTGGCTACCACAACAAAAGAGGAACAATGCAATTAACACCATTGCACCATCTTTAAATAACCACTCAGAAAACCCACCAAGTCTCAAAAACTCATAATTCCCATTTTCTTGTTGTTCTGCACCGAGCATTTGGAGAAAATCAACAATCCACGGAATTTGCAATTGGTCAACGGTGTTTAGCGTTGCTCCGAGAAGGAGTGGAATAACCATTAAGCCCCCTGGTACTTTTTCAATCGTCTTCTTGATTTGCATGTTTGCAACCCCCATCTTTGTTTTTTTTTGAGAGCGTTTTCAGTCATTATACAAGAGGGTGTCCAGAAATAAATCAGCACGAATGCACAAAATACTCACAAAATTATTAACAAAATTGTATAATAGGAACAAAAGAGGTGGGAAGGACATGCTTACTGTCGATATTGCCAATTCCATTATTAAAGAAACAGCATCTAAATTGCATTATCATATGAATATTATGGATGTGAACGGTGTCATCATTGCAAGTACAGACGATCGCCGTCTTTATACCGTTCATGAAGGTGCACAATCTGTGCTGGAAACAGGCACTCCTCTCATCGTAACGAACGAAGATGTAGTGCATTACCAGGATGTACGACCGGGCATCAATATGCCGATTTACTTTCAAGACGAATTAGTAGGGGTAGTTGGGATTACTGGGGAACCAGAACAAATCAAGGAACTCTCAGAAATGGCAAAGTTAACGACTGAACTGTTAATCAAGCAGAATTTTTTGATTTCGCATAAAGGGTGGTTACAAAATTCTAAGCAAACGATTCTAGAAGAAATTCTACTTTATAAAGGTTCATTAGCGGATATTACGAGCAAATTAGAGATTCTAGGATACGAGCTTCAATCCCCTTATTTACTGATCATGATTGAACCGAATGTCGCAGGTCTAAATAGAAAAGACTTTCTAACACATGTTGAGCAGTTTATCGATACGACAAAAAGCTTTGTAACGTGCACAGAGATTAATCGATTTGCTGTGTTAACGTCTTCGATCTCATCTAAAAAGCTCGTCACGAGTGCGAAAAAATTGTACACAGATTTACATCGGCATTATCCTGAACTACGAATGATGTATAGTCCAACCTTTCATCGATTAGATGAGACGAAAGGTCTCTTTGATGACTGTTGTATCGTGTTTGCAAATCTAAGGAACGTACCTGGCATGCTTGCCTATGAAGATTATGAAATGGACGTCTTATTGGCAGACGTCACCGAAGAACGGGCTCACCATTTTACGTATCGCCTATTTGCATCGTTGAAAGAAAAAGAAATAGCGACGCTTGAAGCGTTTTTTGCTGAGAATGGAAGTAGCGAACAGACCGCAAGACGATTGAAAATTCACCGCAACACGCTCAAATACCGGCTTGAAAACATTCATGAGAAAACGAAGTTGAATCCTAGAAATGTCCGTGAAGCATTTGAGCTTCAGCTCGCTCTAAAATTGTTGCGGTTGGATGTTGACTTAAAATGAAAGTACACGCTTTAATCAATACTAACTTATTAAATTGATGTAAGTAATGTTGCCGATCAATCTAATAGGAATGAAATACTAGAAACCTATGAATGATAGGTTTTGTGCAATTGCTCGCGGTTGGCTTAAGTATTTAGAAAGGTCTTAATGTACATTATGTAGCGTGTAATTAGTTTGTTGATGTGTTTGTAAATCTAGAAGTGATCCCCCTTACTAATCATATTGCTTATTATTACCTAGCATTATAAATACAGCGTGGGTAGATTTCTTAATTACTAGAAATTTGTACATGCACACAAGCAAAAGAAAGAAAGGTGACTATACTATGAAATGATTAGATAAGTGAACAGGGGGGAAATGTCATGCTTGTCACAACGTTTGCTGAGCTACTGCTAGCATTGGCGATGCGTGAACCGGATATTATTATTGCAAATGACATAGAAATTATTAATGGATTAGTGATTGATTACAATGTAACGATTCGAGGAGTCGACCCTTCGGTGGAGTTATTCCGATCAGTAGGTTTTACAGGAATAATGTTTAATGTCACAGCAAGTGGCACATTGAATCTACAAGACATAACCATTGATGGCAGCAATGTAACAGCGAGTCCGATGATTCGAAGCTTTGGGTTTGTTAATATCATAAATGCGAGTTTGCAAAATGCAACCTCCTTTCTTCAAGGATCAGCTATTGACATGGAAGCTAACACAACGAATTTAACAAACGTACAAGTAGCAAATTGTACTTCAACGGCTAATGGAGGAGCACTTTATGCTGGAGGAGCTTCAACGTTTACGATTGCAAATTCAAACCTAATAAATAATGTCGCTGGTCAAAACGGTGGAGCTATATTTATAAATTCATCATCTCAAATAGAGTGTATAAATACTGTCTTTAATAACAATAGAGCGACCGTTGCAGGCGGTGTAGTGTTTGCTAATTTGGATACGACGTTAGAGTTTAGGGATTGTCGTTTCAATTTCAATGAATCTGGTGACGGTGGTGCCATTTTTATCAATCCAAGATCAGAACTCATTGTGGCAGGAGGAGAGTTTGTTGCAAATACTTCAAGGTTAAATGGTGGAGCCATTTATTTAAATGCTGAATCGACGGGCTCGATCATTAGCAACTTTAGAAATAACTTTGCTCAATTTGGGGCAGGTATATTTGTAAACAATACGGCTAGAATGGGGATGGCAGAAAGCACTTTCATTGAGAATGAGGCGATTTTTGGTGGCGGTGGTGTTTTCTTTAATGGCTTTACTGCAGGTAATGTTTCAAACTGTACGTTTTTGAGTCAACGTGCGTCTCAAGGTGCAGCGATGTTTATTAATAATCAATCTCCAGTTGACCTTTCGAATTGCACGTTTACTGAGAATGTCGCAAACGACGATGGGGGAGCATTATTTGTCAATGACACTACTGTAAACGGAAGTGCGCTTTCCTTTATTCGTAACGTTAGCAACGTAGCTGGTGCGATATTTAATAATGGAACACTTACTCTGCAAAACACTCAATTCTTGGAGAACGAAGCTTTACTGCAAGGAGGAGCTATAAGGAATAATGGCACACTAAATTTTCTTGTATTTAGCCAGTTTGAACAAAACGATGCTCCAGACGGTGCAGGAATTTACAATGCAGGCACATTAAACGTCCAAGGTATCGTGCGTGAGCCAAATAACTTCTTTATTGAGAGCATTGACAATGTTATACGAGTAACGGGACCGTTATTAAATGGAACTGTTTTTCAGTTAGAAGTCACGCCTTATGTATTTCCTGATCCAGAGCGAAGTCCAATTGTTGTAGGTGTCCCAACAGAAAGCTATCCAATACTAACAGAAACAGATCGGCAAACAGTTATTAAACCAGTGTCTGGATTTGAAGATTGGACAGTAGAGTTGCTGAATAATCAAATCGTACTCGTTTTTAACCCAACCCCTACATTCACAATAACCTATGTTGACGTTTTCGGAGACAATCCGAACCCAAGCACGTATCAACCTTCAGACCTTCCAATTGTTCTGCAAGCTCCTCAATCACCACCAGGCTTAGAGTTTATCGGATGGTTCGATGCCAATGGAAATCAAGTAGACGTTATTCCAATCGGAACTACGGGAGATCTTGTGTTGTTTGCTAGGTATCGAGAAGTGCCAGTTGTTAGTGGAAATCAAATCTTGCAAAACTCAGTCCGTGTCCGGTGTTGTAAAACAAAACGTTAATAATGTTGTAATTATACAATGATTTAGCAGGAATTAATGTTCTAATGCAAAGACGAAAACTAAGTTTGCAGAAAAAACTATCTATTATAACGCCAATCTGCCATTAGTTCGTGGCAGGTTGAATTTTATAGGCTCTATGATAAATGTAAAGGGTTTACACACCACGTTGCAGATGCTTAGTGAAAATTCGATTGTGTTAGGAGATGTTAATGATGCGCTCTTTCGTTTATGTCGTTGTGCTATTCCTCATTTTGAGTGCTTGTGAGGGAAGAGAAGAGGTTGGAGATGAACGAGGGGACATGAGTTTGTTAGAGAAAGACCTCGAGACAATTATCATCACTGAGGTGGAAACGTTTAATGAGAGAGTACCGGACTCAACAGTCGCCATCGATGATCAAGAAGATATTGAAACGATTCAATCAATCATTGGTAAGGGACAGAGTTCTCGGCAACCGTCAATCAGTGATGTGGTTGACCCTGATTATGAGTTTGAGTTTGGTAAGTTGAACTATTATGTCTGGTTAAGTGAGAGTGGTGGATCGTTTCAAGATCAACGAGACAACGATCATATCTATCCGCTTTATAAAGTGGAATCACAAGAGATGTTAGAGATTGTGAAGGAAGCGTTAAACGAATAACCGCCAAACGAGTATATGCTCGTTTGGCGGTTTTGTTTAATTATTGATGAAAGTTCGTTCCGTCACTCGTCTCTTGGATATACCCGGCACGAATGACGTAATCACCGAAATGTTCCTCGCTTTCTCGGTGTTTGCCATAGTCGATGAGAAGGGGGCGGAGAATGGAGAGAATCTCTTCTTCGCCAATATTCTCTTTGTACATTTTACTTAGGCGTTCGCCTTTAAAGCCTCCGCCAAGGTATAAGTTGTATTTGCCCGGTGCTTTACCAATAAAGCCAATTTCAGCTAGAGCTGCTCGAGAGCAACCGTTTGGACATCCGGACATGCGGATAACAATCTCTTTATTCCTGAGCCCCGCTTCGTTCACCGTCTCTTCTAGTTTATCAATGAGACTAGGAAGGTAGCGTTCTGATTCTGCCATTGCGAGTCCACAAGTAGGGAAGGAGACGCAAGCCATGGAACTTTTCCGTAAAGCAGATAACTGATCTTCTGCGACAATGTTGTAATTCTCGAAGATGTCACGAATCGCTTTTTTCTTCGGCGCGGTGATGTTACTAATCACTAGATTCTGGTTGGCAGATAAGCGGAACTCCCCAGTGTGAATGTGGGCAATTTCTCTTAAAGCAGTCATTAAACGGTAATCGTCATCATCTTTAATCCGGCCATTTTGAATGAACAACGTATAGTTCCAACGGTTGTTCGCGCCTTTAACCCAGCCGTAACGATCGCCGTTATGAGTGAAATTAAACGGTTTGGATTCAGCGAGTTCATACCCGAGGCGTTCGTGTAATTCAGCTTTTAACCAATCGACTCCTCGAGCATCAATTGTATATTTGAATCGTGCGTATTTTCGTTCGTTGCGATTGCCGTAATCTCGTTGAATTGTGATGAGTTTTTCTGAGAGATCCGTTACTTGTTCAGGAGTACAAAAACCGATCATTCGAGACAGTTGAGGGTACGTGTTCTCATCTCCGTGAGTCATCCCCATTCCTCCGCCAACACTCACGTTAAACCCGATCAGTTGATCGTTCTCGATAATCGCGATGAGCCCGATATCTTGTGAGAACACATCCACATCGTTAGAAGGAGGGATTGCGATCCCCATTTTAAATTTTCGAGGTAAGTACAGTTTTCCATACATCGGTTCTTGCTCATCTTCTTTGCTACTCGCTACTTTTTCCTCTCCAAGCCAGATCTCATGATAAGCCCTCGTTCTTGGGGAGAGGTATTCACTCAGTTTGCTCGCCCATTCATAGACTTCTTGGTGAACAGAAGAGAGGTCTGGATTTGGGTTCAACATCACATTGCGGTTTACATCACCGCAGGCGGCTAACGTGTCCATTAACGATTCATTAATAGCATGAATCGTTTCTTTCATGTTCCACTTGATGATGCCGTGGATTTGAAACGCTTGACGTGTCGTCAGCTTTAGCGTCCCATTCCCGTATTGAGTGGCTAACTCATCCATGGCGAGCCATTGTGTAGGTGTGGCAACCCCACCAGGGGCACGAACGCGCACCATAAATTGGTGAGCTGGTTCGAGCTTTTGTTTTCGCCGTTCGTTTCTAAGATCTCGGTCGTCTTGCAAGTAACTTCCGTGAAACTTCATTAAACGATTGTCTTCGTCAGGTATGCCAGCGGTAATAGGATTGGCGAGTGTTTCCTCGAGTGTTCCTCGCAAATAGTTGCTCTTTTCTTTAATTTCTTCGACATCACTAGGAGGACCGTTTTGAATGTGTACATTGTTCTCGTTCGCCATTATTTTTCACCTCGTTTAGTAGACATCTCGTTGATATCGTTGTTCTTGTTGCAACTTCTTTAAAAAGCTGTCTGCTTCCTCTGTCGTATAATTGCCTTCCTCAGCGATAATCTCTGTTAAGGTAGCGTGGACGTCTTGTGCCATTTGTTTTTCATCTCCGCACACATAAATCGTTGCGCCTGCATCAATCCAGTTATACAATTCCTTCGATTGTTCTTTCATACGGTGTTGAACATATATTTTTTCATCGGTATCCCGTGAGAACGCAACGTCCATTTTCGTAAGCGTCCCGTTTGAAAGCCAACGTTGCCAGTCAACTTGATATAGAAAATCAGTCACAAAATGTTGATCACCAAAAAATAACCACGATTTCCCTGAAGCATCAAGTTCTTCGCGTTCTTCAAGAAAGCTTCGGTATGGTGCCACGCCAGTCCCAGGTCCGACCATAATAATGGGAGCATCAGGATCGATAGGAAGACGGAAATTATCATTCTTTTGCACGAAAATTGGAAGGGCACCGCCAACTTCTGTACGCTCCGCACATTGAACGGAACAAACGCCACTTCGCGCTCGCTCATTTAGATCATAACGAACGGCAGAGACCGTCAAATGAACTTCATCTTCATTCGCCAAATGACTACTTGCAATTGAATAAAGGCGCGGCGGGATTTTTCTAAGTGTGGCAACAAATTCTTCTGCAGACGTTTGAATGGGTCCGAAATCTTTGATGTAATCAATAAGATCACGACCTTCTAGATAATCACGCAATTGATCTTGATTTCCTTCTCGAATTAAATCATCTACGTCTTCTTCATTCATCCACTGCTTTGTTTTAGTAAGAAGAGGCTTCGTTAATACAGTAATTTCATACTGTTTAAGTAGTGCTTCTCTTAGCGAAACGGTGTCATTGTTTTTATTGATCGTCACTTCAAGATTGCCATCCCAATTCGTAAGCTCAAGTAATTGATGAACGATCAACTCGTCATTTTCAGGGAAAATACCGATGCTATCACCGGGAGAAAAGGTAAAACCAGAGTCTTCAAGTGACAGCTCAATGTGCCGAGTTTCTTTGTTCGATCCTCGTCCATTTAAATTAATATTCTCAAGCACTTCAGCATGGTATGGGTTGCTTCTTGAGTACTGACTTGGAGGGTTCTCGGTTAATGGTGTCAGTGACGTTGATGGGGCTTTAGCTGATTGTTGATTATCAGACATTTTCGTGACCACTTCGTTTACCCATTCGTTCGCCACTTCTTCAAAATCCACATCACAGTCTGCTCTTTGGACGATGCGTTCTCCGCCGAGTTTTTCGAATAAGTCATCCAGTTCTTTTCCCGTTTGACAAAAGAATTCATACGACTCATCGCCAAGTGATAGAACGGAGAATTGTACGCCGTCTAGCTTCGGCATTTTGCGGCTAAATGCATGTTCATAAAATCCAATCGCATTGTCTGGAGGTTCACCTTCACCGTGGGTACTAATGATGAGGAAAAGTCGCTCCACAGACTTAAGTTCTTTCGTTTTGTAATCTCTCATTGAGTGTAGATCCGCATCAATTCCGATTTCTTGGAGTCGCAGAGCGAGTGTTTCAGCAACGCTTTGAGAATTCCCCGTTTGTGATCCATAGAGGACGGTCGCATTGATGGGGCTGTGATCGCTCAAGGCAGGTTCGGTAGAAGATGTGGGTACTACTTCGCTTGCAAAAGATTGTGCGCTTATGTATCCACTCAACCAAATTTTCTGTTCTGCTGACAGTGTTGGTAGCAATTGATTTAACAGCTGTACTTGTTCTTCAGTAAAAGGACTAGAAGTTGTCTTAAGATGCAATGAAGTTCCCCCTTAGTCGTGGTTGAATTCCGGAAGATGAAATGGAATGTTCTTACAATTATAAATTTAGCACAATGTTATGCTAACTAAACAAAGTTGTCAAGTTGGTTTTATGGAATATTAAGAGAGTGAAGAGGACTTCGCAAGCATACCATTGAGTAAGGAAGTAGATTAAGATGTGATCGTAGTAGGGGTTTTTATCGTTTTAAGGCTTTTTATGAGAAGAATTAAGAAATTCTTTTCGTTTGAATTTACATTTTATTTTGACAAAGATTGCATAGGAATGTAGAATCACTGTAAAACATATCCATTTACTAAGAATATTGTGAGGAAGTGGAAGTTCATGAGTGTTCGCTATCATACCGCTCAACATGAAGACTATGAAACGTTGAATCGAAAGCTTCATAACAAAGATAGTCTAGATGTGCTGAAATGGGCCGATCATTCATTTGGGAACCGGCTCATCTATGCGTGTAGCTTTGGTGCAGAAGCGATGGTGCTCCTTGATTTACTTTCCAAAGTGCAAAAAGATGCAAGGATCTTGTTTTTAGATACGGACTTTCATTTCAAAGAGACGAAACAACTGATTGAACGAGTGGAAAAGCGTTACCCATCGTTTGAGATCACACAAGCGAAGCCGGCGTTAACACCAGTAGAACAGGCGAATGTCCATGGAGACCGGCTGTGGGAGACGAATCCAGACTTGTGTTGCCAAATGAGGAAATTAGACGTGCTTGAACACCATTTACAACCTTACGACGCTTGGTTATCTGGTCTAAGACGTGAGCAATCGCCAACGCGTGCGAATACGGAATATGTGAATGCAGATCACAAGTTTCAGAAAATCAAAGTCTGTCCGCTCATTCATTGGACAGAAGAAGAAATTTGGATGTACATCCGTTTGCATCAACTTCCTTACAACGAGCTTCATGATCAGCATTACCCAAGTATTGGGTGTACACACTGTACTCGACCCGTGTTACCCGGTGAAGATGAGCGAGCAGGACGGTGGCAGGTACTGGCAAGACAGAGTGTGGTTTGCATACAGAAGGAGGACGTCAGACGTGAAGTTAGTAAATCGATATCAACCGAATAAAGAAGTGCAGCACATTACAAAAACAATCGATTTGGACGCTTTTGCACTTTCAGATTTAGAATTGCTTGGAATTGGTGGCTTTAGTCCGTTAACAGGATTCCTTAATAAGGATGATTATGAAACCGTTGTTCAATCGATGCGGCTTGCATCCGGTGAACCGTGGAGTGTTCCAATTACGCTTCCTGCTTCAAACGCTTCCTCCGTCAATGTAGGAGAAGAGGTGCGACTCGTCTATAACGATGTAACGTATGGAGTGCTCACTGTTGAATCAGTCTATGAACCTGATAAAACGGTAGAAGCAGAACAAGTCTATCGAACGAATGATCACGCACATCCTGGTGTTGCGAAATTATATGTTCGACCGAATGTTTACGTTGGGGGAGAAATCGTTCTCACGAAGAAAATCGAACGCGAAGAATTTGCAGAAGATTATTTGACTCCTCAGGAAACGCGACAGGCTTTTCATGAGAATGGATGGAAAACAGTCGTTGGATTTCAAACGAGGAATCCGGTACATCGTGCGCATGAATATATTCAAAAAGCCGCATTAGAGACGATTGATGGCTTATTTTTAAATCCGCTTGTTGGGGAAACGAAAGAAGGAGACATTCCAGCAAACGTAAGAATGGAAAGTTACAAAGTGTTGCTTGAACGATATTATCCACAAAATCGTGTTCACTTGTCTGTTTTCCCAGCTGCTATGCGTTATGCGGGTCCTAGAGAAGCCATTTTTCATGCGCTCGTTCGTAGAAATTATGGGTGTACGCATTTTATTGTCGGTCGCGATCATGCAGGAGTGGGTGATTATTACGGGACGTATGATGCGCAAGAGATTTTCAAAGAATTTGAAGAAGGAGAATTAGGAATTACTCCATTGTTATTCGAGCATAGTTTTTACTGCAAAGCATGCGATAACATGGCTTCACATAAAACGTGCCCTCATGATCGCTCAGAACATGTCATTCTATCGGGTACAAAAGTGCGCGAAATGCTCAGTAACCAAGTCCTACCTCCTAAGGAATTCAGTCGAAAAGAAGTGATTGAAGTACTTATAAAAGGAGAAACGAACAAAGAGGTGAAGTCATGAGCGACCAAAACATCGTATGGCATGAGACGAGTGTTACGAAGGAAGAGCGTCAACAGCGAAGCGGAGCGAAGAGCTGTGTGTTGTGGTTTACCGGCCTGTCTGGTTCTGGTAAATCTACGCTTGCAAATGGGATTAATCTAGAACTCTTTCGACGTAACTTGGCGGGATATGTGTTAGACGGAGATAACGTTCGGCATGGCTTAAATGCTGATCTCGGGTTTAGTGATGAAGATCGAGTTGAGAACATCCGCCGCATTGGAGAGGTATCGAAGTTGTTTGTGGATGCAGGAGTCATCGTATCTACGGCATTTATCTCACCGTTCCGAGAGGATCGTCACCTCGTTCGTGAACGCTTTAAGGAAGATGAATTTATTGAAATTTATGTCGAATGCCCATTGCATGCATGTGAAGAGCGAGATGTGAAAGGGTTATATAAAAAGGCGCGAGAGGGAATGATCCCGAATTTCACAGGAATTAGCTCGCCATATGAACCACCTATACAGCCAGAAATTACAATCAATACGGACGTTTTAAGTGTCGAAGAAGGCGTTTTGAAGATTGTTCAGTACTTAGATCAACACAACTACATTGTGAGGCAAGCCGATGAGTAATGGTCAGGTGTATTTTATCGGTGCAGGTCCAGGAGATGAAGGCTTAATTACAGCAAAGGGTATTAGAGCACTTGAGCACGCCGATGCGGTGCTATACGATCGACTCGTCAATCCCAAGCTTTTACTTTACGCTCGACCGACTGCTGAATTTATCTACGTTGGCAAGTTTCCAAAGCACCATACGTTACGGCAAGAGTTAATTCAAGAAGAAATCATTCGTTATGCGAAAAATAACCAAACAGTCGTGCGCTTAAAAGGTGGCGATCCAGGTGTGTTCGGGCGAGTTGGCGAAGAAACGCAAGCGTTAGATAAAGCAGGGATTGCCTATGATGTTGTTCCTGGTATTACAGCGGGAATTGCGGCTCCTCTGTATGCGGGTGTTCCCGTTACTCACCGTGACTATGGAGCAAGCTTTGCAATCGCAGCGGGTCACCGTAAGAAAGAATCGGAAGACGAATTAGATTGGCAATCGTTAGCTGGAATTGAGACAATCGCCTTTTATATGGGGGTAAACAACTTACAGCAAATTACGGATCAACTGCTCGCGCACGGTAGGTCTCATGATGAACCTGCACTCATCATCGAATGGGGGACAACAGGAAGGCAACGAACGGTTCAGGCAAGTCTAGCAACGCTAGCACTTACTGCGAAAGAAGCTAGTATTTCTAATCCAGCGATTACATTAGTCGGTCGAGTGAATCACGTATACGAATCGAAGAGTTGGTGGGAGAGAAAGAATGGCTTTGGACAATCTTATATCGTTGCATACGATGAACATTATAATGAAGGAATACAACAAGAGTTACTAGAAACAGGAGCAAATGTACTCGTATATCCTCACGTGGCGTCAATCGCTAAGCCATCCCCAAAGCACAATTGGCACAAAGTGACGAGTATTTGTTTTGAAGATGCTCAAGCGGTTCGTCATTGGATGGCTTGGCTACGTGAATGTAATGAGGATATTAGACAGCTACGTGCTGAGTTGATCGTTCGAACAGAGCGTGCAGCTAAACAACTCGAACAGTTTGGTCTTTCATCGATCCAGAATGATACGAGAGAAGCAGAAATTTCGCTTTCCAGTCAACCAGGCACTGAACAGCTCGTAACGACAACTCATACGTATCATCCAATTAGTCATGATTGTCTAGTAAAGCAGTTCGAGAGTGGTGAGCGACAAACAATCCATTTTCCGACTGTCGAATCGGTTTCGTTCTTCGTGGATGCGTTAAGGCAGGGAGGCATTGAATGGGTGGCAGATCAAATAGATGCCATATGTCTGGATCATGAAGTTGAGCAAGCAGTAAAGCCGTATTTTATGATGAAGGAGGAAGAACATGAATGCGATCTTGTACGTCGGTCATGGCAGTCGGGTGAAAGCAGGGGTCAATCAGTTCGAGCGGTTTATTCATAATGTCATGACACGCTACCCTGATCACGATGCGTTCCAGACGTATGGGTTTATTGAATTGTCCTCCCCGACAATTGCAGAGGCGATTGATCACTGCGTGCAAAACGGTGCAACTGAGATTACGGTTGTACCGGTTTTGCTTTTAACAGCGGGTCATGCGAGAGTTGATATTCCTGAGCAAGTGGAAGAAGCGATCAAAGTGTATCCGGCGATACGTATACATTATAGAGAAACCATCGGGGTGTGTGAGGAAGTTGTTGAACTGGCAGTCAAACGTTTAGAAGCAGCGGGAATGTCTAGGTTAGCAGATAAGGCAAAGCGAGCAGATGTGGACGTCTTGCTCGTTGGAAGAGGATCTAGTGATGGGTATCAACCGAGTGACGTAGCCAAGATTGCTCGTCTCATCTATGAGCGCGTGGACTGTCGGTATGTTGAGACTTGCTTTTTAGCAGCAACAACGCCGACTGTTGAAGAAGGGTTAGAGAAAGTTGAGCGTTTACGTTCCGGGCATACGGTTGTGTTGCCGTACTTACTATTTACAGGCGTTCTGATGAACGAGTTGGAACAGAAGCTACAACGCCGAAACGGTGAGACAACCTACAAGTTGTGTGCGTTTTTAGGTGCGGATCATGAGTTAGCGCCGGTGATCGTTTCTCGGGCTTTAGCCTCGGGTGGGCACGTATGACAGCGAGCTATTCCATTATGATGCATCCAAAAGATGCACAAGTCGTTGTCATTGGCGCGGGAAAGGTTGGAACGAGAAGAATCAACCAATTGCTGGATGGCCATTCAGACATTCTGGTCATCTCGCCTGAATTACCTGAAAGCCTTGTGCACAAGGTGCGCTGGGAAAAACGCCGGGTGAGAGATTCGGAGTGTTTTCTTGCGAGTATACTCGTCTTATGTACAAATGTGCCAAAACTACATGATGCGTTAATGCGAAATCGAGCACCGCGTCAGCTTATTTATCGAGCGGATCAGGTGGCGCAAAGTGATTTTCATTTTCCAGCGTCGATTCAACGAGGGAATTTGACGGTTGCTCTTTCAACGCATGGGTCAAGTCCTTATTACGCAAAACGCCTAGAGCGTGAGATTTGTGACATCTTGCCGGGGACGGTAGAAGAAGAATTAGCTTTTTTGGAAGAAGCTCGTACGGCATTGAAGCAACAAACGATGTCGCAAACGATGCGTGCAGAATTGCTAAAGAGAATCTCAGCTCAAACTTTTTTGAACGACCCAAATCGTAAAGAAAAGTTCAAACTGCTCGCCAAACGACGTGGTGAGGAGTAGTGACCATGTGGACAAAGTGGGGCACCGAATAAAATGACAGCCAGAAAGGCAGTGTCATTTTATTCGGTGCTTTTCGTTTTTGTCAATTTGTACGACATGGCCATCTTGGACGATGATCGTAACAGAACCATATTGAAGCGTGGCTAACATCTGTTCTACGGTTTCTTTAACTTCTTCAATTTGTGAACGACTGGCTGACATCAAGTCTCCCTCCTATGTTAGTCATGCTTTATCGTAAGTGAGTGCTTAAGGTAATCTTCATCGTGATACGTGACCGTGTCAGGGTATTTAATCCCCATTCCAGTATTCAAACACAGAACGTGTTCATCTTCTTGGATCCATCCCGATTGTCGAAGCTTTTTCGCTGCGGCAAACGTTGCTCCGCCTTCGGGACAGATCCAATTTCCTTCACGCTCTGCGACTTGTTTTTGCTCGGCTAACAACTCTTCGTCAGAGACAGCAAGGGCACATCCATTCGTTTCGTAGATGGCTTCAAGCACGAGGAAATCTCCAATGGCTTTCGGAACATTAATACCAAATGCAATCGTTTCTGCGTTCTCCCAAACGTCAGCATGGCTTTTTCTTTGTTCGTACGCTTTGACGATCGGTGCACACGTCTCTGATTGAACAGCGACGAGACGTGGTAGAGTGGCATCGTTTGCAATCCAACCGAGTGTTTTAAGTTCCAGAAACGCTTTATAAATGCCAATTAAACCGACACCTCCACCTGTTGGATAAAGAATCACATTAGGGAGGTGAAAGCCATATTGTTCAAAGATCTCATAGCCCATCGTTTTCTTACCTTCGATTCGGTATGGCTCTTTTAACGTGCTTACGTTGTACCAACCGTATTCCTTAGAAGCTTCTGATACGGCATGTCCAGCATCGTGAATGAGTCCGTCGATCAAAGAAAGTGTCCCTCCAGCTGAAATGACTTCACGTTTTGTGATTTCAGGGGTTTGTAGTGGCATCACAATGTGTGATTGAATGCCGGCTCTAGATGAATAGAGCGCCCAAGCGGCTCCGGCATTCCCATTCGTCGGCATCGCAAGCGTCTGAACCCAAGTTCCTTTGCTTTTGAAACACCAACAGCAGCGCCTCTAGCCTTAAATGAACCTGTAGGGAGTAAGCCTTCGTCTTTCATACAAAGGTTCGGTAACTCGTACGTTTTACCGAGCGTCTTCATATGAACGAGGGGCGTCATCCCTTCTCCTAGCGATACACGATTTGCTGGACTCAGCACAGGGAGCACTTCGTGGTAACGCCAAAGTGTGGGTTCGCGGGTTTTAAGCTGTTCAATCGACCAATGCTCTTTTAAACGAAGCAAATCATAGCGTGCTAGGAGAGGAGACCCACACACACATAAGTGTGTAGCGGTGGACCCGTCATACTCTTCTTTGCATTTTGGACATTCGAGGTGTGTAAAGTAGCTATAGTTTTGTATCACAGTTGAACCTCCTGTACGAGTTAAATCATATATTCATTCGCTTGAAATGTTCCAAAACGCTCTACACGAGCGTACATCATGTCGCCGATCTTGATGGACAAGTTGTCATAAGCACCTTTCGTAAGCTCAATTTCAATTTGTTCACGATCACCATCTAGTCGCTTCGCTTCAATAAATACAATTGGACCAACAGGGTGAGTTTTTGTAATTTCGACTTCTAAATGATGATCATTTCCAGAAGTATGCGCGAGTGAGATTTCATGAGGTCGAACATAGCTCACCACATTGTCGCCATCTGCATGTGGTTCTTCACTGGTGAGTGTTACTCCTCCTATAGAAATTCCTTCCTTAGTTGCAGTTCCCTTTAATTCATTTGCGTTTCCTAAAAAGCGGTACATAAATGGACTGTTTGGTGAATCATAAATATGAGAAGGAGTTCCTTCTTGAATGATCTCTCCGCCATTTAAGACGATGACTTGATCGGCAACATCGAGCGCTTCTTCTTGATCGTGTGTCACGAAAACGGTTGTGACGCCAGTTTGTTTATGGAGTGTTCGAAGCCAGCGACGCAACTCTTTTCGAACTTGGGCATCGAGTGCACCGAAAGGCTCATCAAGTAATAATACCGAAGGCTCTATGGCCAGTGAGCGAGCAAGGGCTACACGTTGTTTTTGGCCGCCTGATAGTTGACTAGGGTACCGTTCACCTAATCCATCAAGCTTTACAAGTTCAAGTAATTCATTTACTTTTGATTCAATTTGTGGCTTTGTTGGTCGATCTTTTTTCTTTTTTACACGTAAACCGTAGGCGATGTTATCTTTCACTTTCATGTGTGAGAATAGAGCATAATGCTGAAACACAAAACCTACATTTCGGTCTTTGGCATTCACGTTGGTCACGTTATTGCCATCAAAGAAGATGTCTCCTTTAGATGCGTGTTCAAGGCCTGCAATCATGCGAAGCAAAGTCGTTTTCCCAGAACCTGAAGGTCCAAGCAACGCTAACAGTTCGCCTTCTTTCACAGTGAGATTAATGTTTTTTAGCACTTCGGTTTTACCAAATTCTTTTGTAATGCCTGTAATCGTAATCGACATCGTATTCACCCCAGTTGTTGTTTTCGTTCGACGACTTGTTTAATGACAATGGTAAAGATTGCGAACAACGACATGAGTAGTGCAACGGAAAAAGCGGCAGCAAATTGATACTCGTTGTAAAGGATTTCCACGTGAAGCGGCATCGTGTTTGTCGCCCCGCGAATTCGTCCAGATACGACTGAGACAGCCCGAATTCTCCAATGGCACGGGCGCTACAAAGAATTACTCCGTAAAGAAGCCCCATTTAATTGCAGGCAGGGTCACATGGTAAAATGTTCGAAAACCGCCAGCACCAAGTGTAAGGGATGCTTCTTCAGCATCGCTACCTTGAGCTTCCATTAAAGGGATTAATTCTCTAGCAATGAACGGTAACGTGACAAACATCGTCGCAAGAATAATTCCAGGTACCGCAAAGATGATTTGCAAGTTATTTGCAAGTAACCATTCACCAAAAAAGCCATTCACTCCGTAAAGAATAATAAACACAAGCCCCGCAATAACTGGGGAGACGGCAAAAGGAATCTCAATTAATGTAATTAACAGTTGTCGACCACGAAAGCGATATTTCGTGAGTGCCCAAGCGGCAGCTAATCCGAATAACGTGTGAAGTGGGACGGTTACGACGACAACGAGCAATGTTAGAAAAATGGCGTGCCTTGCCGCAGGCTCCGTGATGGAATACCAAAACACTTCAAATCCTTGACTAAATGCACCGATGAAAATAATAAGTAAAGGCAATAACAAAAATAACGTAAGAAAGAGAAATGCACTGAAAATCAAGAGGGGCTTGTAGGTTTTCGTATTCATCGGGAAGAATCCACCGCCTTTTGCCCTAAGTTTCTAGAAAGCCACCATTGCAGTATGTTTGCACCGAGCAATAATATAAATGATAGAGCGAGCATAACGGTTGCGATCGCAGTAGCACCTGCGTAATCAAATTGTTCAAGCTTATTCATAATCAGTAAAGGAACAATTTCTGTTTGCATCGGGATGTTTCCGGCGATAAAGACGACAGACCCGTATTCGCCAAGTGCACGAGCAAATGCAAGTGTCATTCCCGCTAAGATAGCGGGTGTTAATAGTGGAAATAATACAGTCTTAAAAATAGTAAAAGGAGAAGCGCCTAGTAATCCTGCCGCCTCTTCTGTTTCTTGATCTAGCGAGCGCAACACGGGTTCAACCATGCGAACAACGAAAGGTAAGCCGATAAACGTAAGGGCAATCGTCACTCCAATGGGTGTGAATGCGACTTGAATTCCGAGTGGAGCGAGTAACGAACCGATCCATCCATTCTCGGCATAAAGGCTCGTAAGTGCGATGCCAGCAACGGCTGTTGGTAAAGCGAATGGAAGGTCAATCATTCCGTCCATAATTCGCTTTCCAAAGAAATCATATCGAACGAGTACCCAGGCAATGAGTAGACCGAAAACGCCGTTAATCAACGCCGCAATCAAAGATGCAGAAAAGCTTAGTCGAAGTGCTGCAAATACCCTTGGATCAGAAATGGCGTTCCAAAAAGCTTCCCAACCGATTCCCATCGTGTACCAAACCAATGCAATTAAGGGAATGAAGACAATAAAGCTCATGTAAAACATCATAAAGCCGAAAGAAAGCGGGAAGCCTGGAAGTGTGCGTTTCATCGTAGTTCCTCCTGACTATGGTGCGTAAATCTGATCAAACACGCCACCATCCGAAAAATGTCTTTCTTGTGCTTCATCCCAGCTTCCGAATCGCTCTTCAATCGTAAATAACTCGACGTCTGGGAAGTAGTCTTGATATTCGGCTAAAATGTCTTCATTTCGTGGTCGATAATAATGTTCAGCTGCAATCGTTTGACCTTCATCAGAATACAAATAATCCAAGTAGGCGTGAGCGACTTCTTCTGTACCTTTCTGTTGTACGTTTGAGTCGACAATTGCGACAGGTGGCTCAGTTAGTATTGATATCGAGGGTGTGATAATCTCAAAATCTTCAGCATTCAATTCATTTACAGTAAGTAATGCTTCGTTTTCCCAAGCAAGTAGAACGTCTCCGATGCCACGCTCAATAAACGAAGTCGTAGAACCACGAGCACCAGAATCCAATACAGTGACGTTCTCATAGATGTTCGTGACGAAATCCTCCGCTTCTTCTTCACCATATGTATCTTCGGCATACCCCCAAGCGGCTAAGTAATTCCACCGTGCACCACCAGATGTTTTAGGGTTTGGCGTTACTACTTCTACATCTTCTCGAACGAGATCATCCCAATCTTGAATGTCTTTTGGATTGCCTTCACGGACTAAGAAGTTAATCGTTGACGTATAAGGCGAGGCATTGTCTGGAAAGTCACTTTGCCACTCAGAATCCAGTAATTCGCGCTCTTGCAAAACATCGATATCGTAAGCGAGCGCTAATGTCACAACATCCGCTTGTAGTCCATCCAATACTGAACGTGCTTGACTACCTGAACCACCGTGGGACTGATTCACAGTGACCGTGTCGCCGGTTTCTTCTTGCCAATACGTACCGAATGCTGCATTGTAGTCATCATAAAACTCACGAGTAGGATCATAAGAGACATTTAGCAATTCAATCACATCTCCGTCGGCCGTTGGATTGTCTTGAATCGCTTCGCCACTTTGATCTTCATCAAATCCACCTACGTTACATGCAGAAAGCATCGAAACAACCGTTACTCCTCCAAGAAAGTAAGAATAATACTTCACAAACATCATCCTTCCTTATAAAAGATATAATTCAAATGAAAATACTATGAATTAAGCGAGTAAAAAAGCAAAGGCTTAAATCCTTTCTTCATTTGGCCTTCGGTTGTCCGGTCAGCACGTATGGTTTTCTTTTTTATCATACTATTCTTATTGTTTAACTATGTCAATCGATTTTTTCTAATATTTGGATGATAAGATAGATGGGATTTGATGTATCGTTTTTCAACATGCAATAAGCTTAAATGTATATGTCTGATGACAGGAAGCTTATAATCTATATCTAACATGGAAATAGACAATAGAATGAGGGTATAAATGTAGATATTATGAGTTTAATTGGAAGGAAAAAGAGCGAAAGAATGAGCCACAATGAGATCCATTCTTTCATATACCTTATTATTTTTGACTCGCTTTCTGTTCCATTGACCAGAAGTGAGAATGCTCTTGTACAACGCGCTTAACAGCTTCTTCTTCATGAGGAAATAGTGTGTTCACAGGTGCTCCAAGGCTACTAGTGAATGGGTCATTAACTCCAGTTGAAATTCCACTCATCGCTTCGACAATCGCAAGTGAGCAAAATGGAACATAGGCAGCGCTGTATCCACCTTCGTGACAGAGGATGAGCTTACCACCGCAATGTTTCTCTGCAAGCTTATTCATAAATTCAGAGAATTGATAAAACCCTTTAGTTGTTACCATCATCCTAGCAAGTGGATCGAAGAAATTAGGGTCTTGTCCTGCTGAAACGATGATCAGATCTGGCTCAAACTCATTAACAATTGGTTCTACAATTCTTTCGAAGGCATGCATATAACCAGCGTTTCCTGTACCAGCAGGAAGCGGGATATTTACAGTGTATCCTTTGCCCTTGCCTTCTCCTGTGTGTTCGATGTAACCACGATCCGCGGGATAGAGGCGGTCTTGATGTAAGGAAATAAATAGAACTTCATTATCAGAATAAAATGCTTGCTCAGTTCCATTTCCGTGGTGGACGTCCCAGTCTAGAACGAGAATTCGTTTTAAGTTGTATTTTTCTTTTGCATAATCTGTAGCGATGGCTACGTTATTAAAAAGACAAAAACCCATACCTTGATCAGTTTCTGCGTGATGACCAGGTGGTCTTGTTAAAGCATATACATTGGTAACATGGTTATTCATAACTGCATCAACTGCCGTTATTGCTCCACCTGCTGAGAGTAGGGCAATTTCATAAGAGCCTCGTCCAACAATTGCGTGTTCTCCTGCATCGCCACCGTTATGATCACTTAATTCTTTTACTCTATCAATGTAATGAGGGTGATGAAAGCGTTCTAGATCTGCACGTGTAGCTGGTTTAGGGGGATCGATGTAAGTTTTGGTGTGAGTTGGCAACGATCCATTAAATTCTTGAAGCGTCGCTTTGTTTCCGGGTCTTCTCCATAAGTATGGCTCTGTACCCAACCACCAGACGGCATGTTTAACGCACCAGAACCATTTTCATGCCAAAAGTAACTCTCATCATAAATGAAACCTGTTGATTTCTTCATTAATGAAACCTCCTAATAAACGTTGTGTAGTTGTATTATTGCCGGTTTACATGATGGTCACAATTACCCGAAAGAATAATCTTGTAATTGTATGGGTATAAGAAAACGGTATAATAGAATAAAAAGAGTAAACATTCACTCTATTCAAGTGAGGGATTGTATCATGTTAACGAATCGTGATTATACGAGTATGATTCAATTTATGACTACTCTTGATTGGCGAAGTGAACACCTCGAACAATTGATTCAGAAAGGGCTATCTGAGAGATTTGGTCTTCACAATTCAATGTGTTGGCGTACTGACCAAGAACAAAACATGTATGATTTAAAATTCTATAATACTGCAAAACCATTTAATCAAGCTTATCAATCATTTTATATGTCAAAAGATTTAATGCACCCAAAAAACTATGGTTGATTGAGATGTGTCAACAAACGGTATTTACAATTAAAGATGTTGCAAGTTTTGACACATTAAGAAAGAGCGATTATTATCCGTTTTATTCGTCTTATCAGATGAAAGATCAAATGGTACTTTACTTCACTGGTAGACAAAGAATTTTAGGAGGAATCGGTTTTTCGAGGTTTAATGGAGACCGACCATTTTCAAAGAAAGATCAAGAGATTTTACAAACATTATCAGTTTACTTAAAGCGTCTGCTTGTAAGTAATGTAGAAACAGTGACGTTATCAATGAGAGAGAAGGAGATTTTTCAGCTGGTTGTGCAAGGAAGGACAAATGAAGAAATCTCAGATCAGCTTTGGATCAGTGTGAATACGGTAAAAAAACATCTACAAAATATGTATCAAAAGTGTGATGTGAAAAACCGAACAGAACTAATTTATAAATTAACTTAAGAGAATATAAATTATAGAGTTGAATATTACTTTTAAAACATTAAGCTCTAATAATCAATTCCAATAAGTATTTGTGAAAAAATGCGACAGACAAGCGGCTGTCGTGGCGGAGACGCCTGCGGGATTAGCGTTAGCTGAAGATCATCGTGCGTAGCACGATAGCTGAGGCAACGCCCGCGGCAAGCAAAGCCACATAAGCCGCTTACCATTTCTGAGTACATACCTAATACTTTTAAGTTTCTAATTAGTCTAAGACACAGTTCCAAGTACTGTGTCTTTTTGTAACGTACAAGTGTAAAGAAAATGATTTTCGGGAACGAAAAGTCAAAGAATTAATTTTCAGTGCACTAATGGGGAGGGGTAAGACCTCTAATTAACCCATTGTATGGTTGCGATAAGAGAATATCTTGCTTGATTTTGACATTGCATTGTCTGAATTGTGACCGTGACGTGACAGGTGGGCGTTCTTCATAAAATGTTAACATGCACGTATTACAATGGGTTTTAATCGTTGTTATAATGAAATCGAAAGTTTGTGAAGTAGTGAACATACTTTATTGTGTTGTTCAAAAAGGGGGTAGCACATGTTTATTGATGATCCCGTATTGATGAGTCGATTGTTAACGTTGCTTACGCTTTCGTTTCACATATTTTACGCAACCGTAGGTGTCGGTTTGCCACTGATGATTATGTTGTTTCACTGGTTGGGGATCAAAAAAGACGACATTCACTACATTTTAATGGCAAGAAGACTTGCTAAAGGGTTTGTCGTTACTGTAGCAGTTGGTGTAGTAACTGGTACTGCGATCGGTCTTCAATTAGCGTTACTCTGGCCGAACTTTATGCAACTTGCCGGTCATATTATTGCCCTTCCACTCTTCATGGAAGTGTTTGCGTTTTTCTTTGAAGCGATCTTTCTCGGTATTTACTTATATACGTGGGACCGCTTTGATAATCAGAAAAAACACCTTTTATTACTCGTACCAGTTGCGATTGGTGGTGCATTGTCCGCATTTTTCATTACTGTCGTCAACTCGTTCATGAACGCACCGGGTGGGTTTGAAATGATTAATGGTGAACTTGCCAACGTCAACCCATTGCTTGCTATGTTTACCGTTGCGATGCCAACGAAGGTGACGCACGTCTTGGCAACAGCTTATATGACGATCGCCTTTACACTTGCAGCAATTGCTGCGTTCCGTTTAATGAAGGGAAGTCACAAGGCCTATTACAAAAAGTCACTAAACGTCATGATGAAAGTCGGTTTCGTATTTGCAATCGCTTCTGCAATTATTGGCGATTTCTCAGGGAAATACCTTGCAGAGCATCAACCTGAAAAGTTGGCAGCTGCCGAATGGCACTTTGAAACCGAAGAACAAGCACCATTGATTCTTTGGGGAATTCTAGATGAGAATAATGAAGTGAAGTACGGCATTGAAATCCCATTTGCGCTAAGCATTCTCGCACATAGCGATCCGAATGCAGAAGTGATTGGTCTGGATCAATTCCCAGAAGAACATCATCCGCCACTCATTATTCACTATTTCTTTGACACGATGATTACGATCGGAATGTTTATGCTTACACTCTCATTCGTCTTCCTCGTCGCTCGTTGGAGAAATTGGACATTTGTCGATAAAAAATGGTACCGCTGGCTAATCGTCATGGGTGCACCCCTATCATTCCTTGGAATTCAAGCAGGCTGGTGGATGTCTGAAGTGGGTCGTCAACCGTGGATTTTAAGAGGAATTATGACGGTTGACGAAGGAGCAACTACTGCCAGTCACGTAGATTTAGTCTTCTTTTTCTTCGTGTTGTTGTACCTGATTCTTGGTGTCGGTACGATTGTCGTTCTTCGCAAGATGTTCAAAGACAAACCTGTGGAGAAAGAATTAGAGTCTTATGCAGGAGGGGATGAGCAATGAGTTTAGAAATCATCGGTATCACGGTGTTGTGGCTCTTTCTCTTCTTTTATATCATTGTTGGATCGATTGATTTTGGAGCAGGTGTGTTTAACGCCCACAGTATCATGACTGGGAAGCAACACATTTTAAGTAAAGTCATTCAGCGTTACTTGTCACCTGTTTGGGAAGTGACCAACGTCTTCTTCGTATTTTTCTTCGTTGGGATTATTGGCTTCTTTCCAGACAGTGCGTTTTTCTTCGGTAGCGTTTTATTAGTACCTGCGAGTATTTCGATCATATTGCTCGCACTTCGTGGTTCGTACTATGCGTTTGAGTCCTACGGCTCTCAAGGTCACCGGGGTTATGCATTTATGTACGGCGCAACCGGGATCTTAATTCCGGCATCTTTATCGGTCGTGCTCACGATCTCAGAAGGTGGATTCGTCTACCTGGATGACGGTCAACCCGTTCTAAGTTATGAATTATTGTTTACAAGTCCGTTAACGTGGGCAATTGTTGTCTTGAGTATCGTTGCCGTGCTCTACATTTCATCTGTGTTCCTCACGTGGTATGCGAGTAAGACGGAAGATCAAGAAGCGACAGGCATGATGAGAAAGTACGTACTCATTTGGGCAGTTCCGCTGATCGTTGCAGCTGGCGGGATTATTTTTGAATTGCAAAACCATAACTCCGCTCACTTTGATAGCATTCTAAACCTTTGGTGGATGTTCGCCATTTCATTCGTGTTATGGGCGATCACACTTTGGTTAATCTGGAACAGGAGAAAATATGGCCTTGCGGTATGGCTCATGATTGGGCAGTTTGCCTTTGCCTTTTTCGGATATGGCATCTCGCACTATCCGTACTTGCTTTATCCGTATTTAACTATCTACGACGGCTTTACGAATGAAGCGATGGCGATTAGTCTTATAGTTGTCTTTATTCTTGGCATGATGTTACTATTGCCGTCCTTGTACTTGTTGTTACGCTTGTTCTTATTCGATCCGAAGTACGTAAAAGGAAAAAGGGAGTGAGCTTATGTTGGATGATTTCTTAATCTTAGTAGCTCCGTTTTTAGTACTTATCGGAGCGATCATCGTTGCCTTTATCGTAGCGAGTAAAGATAAAACGAAATAACTTTCAAAACCAGAGCGGCAGTTGCCGCTCTGGTTTTTTATGGACTGTTCTAGAAAATCATATAAAAACATATGTTCTCATGGTAAAATATAAACTGAAAAGGAGAGATCATTCATGAACCATAGCGAAGATATTCAATTAACGTTTTTCAAAAATGAGCATCTGGAATTGTTAGAAAAGTTCGAACTCCCAGAGGCGCAAGCGCAATTTACTGCCTTACCAGAAGAACTAATGAATGTATCGGAAGGACAATATCGAATTGTTATTCTTGCAAATCATGCACCAGTAGGGTTCTTCTTATTACATACGACGAACCGAGTAAGTGAATATACAACGAACCCAAAAGCAATGTTATTAACCGCGTTATCGGTCGATTATAAACAACAAGGAAAAGGCTATGCGAAAAAAGCAATGCTGGAATTAGAAACATTCATAACATCGACCTTTGAGACGATCGATGAAGTTGTATTGGCGGTTAATCATAAAAACATTTCTGCCCAGAACCTTTACAAACGTGTTGGCTTTAAGGATACAGGCAAAAGAAAAATTGGCAAAATAGGCGAGCAGTTCATCTTAGATTTAAAGATTAGGTAGAGAATGGTCATATTTGGATGCTCTAACTCTTGAGCCAAATGATGAAGAATGTAAGTGAATGATTCGAGCGAGGTCTTGAACGAATACAACCAATTTTGACGAATGGGGAAGAATTAGATTGTGAAAAATACTTATAAGGAGTTGAGGTATGTATGAATCGAATTAATCTCATTACTTTAGGTGTGAAAAATATTAAGGAATCACTTAAGTTTTATCGAAACATCGGTTTTGAAGCATCAGTCACTGGAGGTGAAGAAAATCCTGTTATTGTATTTTTCAACAATGAAGGTTCGAAGCTAGAGTTATTTCCGATTGAAGAATTAGCAAAGGATATCAATGAAGAAAACCCTCCTGAATTATCAAGAGGAGGATTCACCGGGATCACTCTTGCATATAATGCAAAATCTGAAAATGAAGTTGATGAGATTATTCATAACGTAAGAGAAGTCGGTGCTAACGTCGTTAAGGAGCCACAAAAATTATCATGGGGCGGATATGGAGGATATTTCATAGATCCTGATGGTTATTATTGGGAGGTTGCTTACGGATCATTTTGGGAATTTGACGATTCAAATATGTTGATTATTAAAGAATGACTACTTCTTTGAAAAGGGGGACGATGGGATTAATATGACAAAAACAAAAGGGGTCCTCGTTGTATTAGGGATAATGAACGTGTTGCTTGTTGTCATCCACTTTTCAGAATTTCATGTTCTTTTCATAAAATCATCGGGGTACATTATTCCAATTGTTTTCAATATGGTTGTTTTAGCAGTGGTCGGTTTTCGCTCGTTATCTGTTCGAAATGCATGGGTCATTGTAGGTTTGTTTCTTAGTTTGCCAGTATTGCTCGTACATAGTTTTATCGTTTGGATCACAGAAAGTAGCTATGCGCATATAGAGTCTCCGCATGATCAACAATCGCTCGTTGTCGAATATAGAGATTTTACACTTGGGGAGACGACCTATTTTTATAGCTTTTATAAGACGAAATTCGGGATTTTAGGAAGATCTCTTGAGGACCAATCTCTGAGTATTATGAGTAGGGACTTCCCATCAGGTATTGATGCTGAAGATGTTCTCGGTTTGCATTCAGCAGAATGGGTAACAGCTGAAACCGTTCGTCTTAATACGTGGGAAGGTATGGTAGAGATTGAGCTAGAATCCTTCCCGTCAATGACAACCTCATCTTCTCCAACAGCTGAAGAGGGCGATCTAATGACATTTATAAAAGCTCTGGAAAATGAAGTAAGTGGTCAAACAATAACGATTCATGGGAATCAACTCGAAACTAGATATGACGAAGCTTCGGGTCAAAGTTGGATTGAAGTTTTCGACAATGCAGGTGAAGGTGCAATCCCTACTCAGCAATGTAGCCGCATAGAAGAAGATGAACTACAAGGACATTATATGTTAGTGGAATGTACACATCAATGGGAATACCCTTTGCAACCCAGAGGCTAATAAGGAGTATGTGGATGGCAAGATAAACGTGAAGCGTTTCACTTGTGACATTATAAAGTCATCACTTCATATTGTGTTGAAAAAGGATAGAAAGGAATGAATACCCTCCTTTCTATCCTTTTGAATGTCAATAAAAGTGTGATTTCGATGACTTAAGGTGTATAGGATGCAAGGGTCAAGCTTTGGAACGGAAGCTCTTGAATGACAGTATTTGTAGTGGTGTCAATGACATAAATAATGTCATTATCCGCATCAGAAATATACGCACGACGAACACTTGGATTAACAGCAATTGTGCTAGTATTTACATTTCGGTTTAGAGTAATCGTACTTTGCAACGTGTTTGTAATTCCATCTACGACATATGCGACAACGTTTGAAGCGTTATTCGTGTTCCGATTTGTAACATAAATTCGATTATTACTTTCATCTACGGCTAAATATGATGATAAGTTCCCAGGTTCGGCGAGTGGGATCGTTGTTGTGACAGTGTTGGTATTTCCATCAATAACGTTGAGGATATTAACTAGACTTGGAGTTGAATCATTTGAAGTATAGATTAGATTTGTTGTTGGATTTACAACTGCTGGTCCAGTAGTATTTGGAGAAGTGTTCACAGTATCTATCCAAGTGTTAGTGAGTAGGTCAAGGATGTACACATTATTGGCAATACCAATGGGTAAATACCCTCTGTTCGTAAGAGGATTTAATGTGAATCTTCCGCCGCTAGAACCGCTTCTAGTGACATCAATCGTCGTACTTAGTTGATAGTTGTTATCGGGATCAAATCCAAAGGCCCTAAAATCTGCACCTACATAGACGATGTTGTTGGTTGGATTATACCCAATTTCATTAATAAAACTACCCGCTGGTACTGGTGTTTGAGCAATTAATTGATAATCTGTTAAATTTAAAACGCTTAAACCTAATGAAGATGTTACATAAAGTACATTCATTTCGGCATTGATAAAAATATCATTTGGTGTGCTACATTCTCAATTTCGGCGATTATTTGCCTCTTGAAACGTTATATACAGTAATCCCACCAATTCGACCGATAAATAAAATCTCTTCAAGCGGTGGGATTGGTGGTGTGGGCTGAGTCGGGAAAGTAGGGGATGTTGGTGGCAATGGAGGAATGGGTGATATGTTCCCTGGACCATTTATTAAATTATTATTAATTGTGAATCGCTTTCTCATATTTTCACTCCTTTATTAATAGCATATGAATCTTGGAGTGGTTTGTATGGTTAAACATCAGGTCGTAAGGCTGAATTTGGAAAATGAATATGCTCGAGAGTGCATAGGTGGTCATTACTAACGACGTCTTTCGCTTTTTAAGATGATTTAAGTAGCTATTCAGGGCTACTTTTTTAGATTCTGTCAGCTTCTGACAAAAAGTTGATAGAAATGGATACGGTAAAACGTATTAGAAGGTATAAGGAGGGAGCAAGTGGAGATCAGTGAAAAAAACGTAGTGAAACAGCTAAAGAAAAAGAATGAAAAGGCACTGCAATATGTGATTGATACTTACGGCGGCCTCGTAAAACATATCGTATACAAATACCTCTACAGATACCCCCTAGAACGAGAAGAGTGTATAAATGATGTGTTCTGGGTCGTTTGGGATAAAATCCATACATTTGATACGAAGAAAAACAGCCTGAAAAATTGGATTGCTGCAGTCGCATCTCACAAAGCGATTGACTATAAGCGTAAGAAATTAAGATTACTTGCTAAAGAGTCAAGTACAAATGGTGATGAAAAATTAATACACTATGATGAATTGAAAAAGCTGGAAATAACGTTGCAAGAAGAAGTTGAAGAGTTACTTAACCATTTACCTGAAAAGGATCGAAATCTTTTTCGTAGTTATTATTTAGAAGGTGAACAGACAAGAGCTTTAGAAAAGAAGTTGGGACTTTCGTCAACCGTTATATACAATCGCTTGTCACGAGGCAGAAAACAACTGCGAAAGCTCTTCAGAAATTAGAAAAGAGGTGAACCATGGATAAGTTGTATAGGAAATTAAATCGAGCCAACTTTTCTAACTTGCAAAATGAAGAAGCATTAAATCTTTCTGAGAAAGAGCGAATTAGAAAACATATTGATTTGAAAAGACCGACACGTAAACCTAAGCATGTCGTGATGTTATTCGTGACGTCTCTAATGGCTGCGATTGTATTAATTGGAACGATCGAACCGCGAGTTCTCGCTAATGTGCCGTGGATTGGGTCGTCAATCAGCGGTTTTTTATTGAATGAAGAAAAGGAGCAACACGTACTCGATGATTATGTAACAGTCGTAGTTACTCAAGTAGAAGACAAAGACATTAAAGTGACCCTTAATGAGGTGATGTATGACAACCATCGTCTACTTGTAAGTACAACATTCCATTCTACAAAAGTAGATTTAAACAACTATATGCTTCCGATGCCAGAACTTAAAATAAACGGTGAAAATGTTTCAAAGGGTGCATCGGGTAAGCAGAGAAACGTGGATGAACATACAGTGACTATGTTTAGCTCGGTTCATATTGACAATGATTTCTCTACCTTATTATATGAAAGGCCAATTGAAATAAACTACTCTCATTTTCTTCATCAGACGACAGATCACATGATTGAAGGAGAATGGTCATTCGCATTTAAAACATCGGGTGCAGAACGATCTGAAGATACGAAGGTCATTGAGATCAATGAAGCGTTCCAACTCGATAATGGACAAGTTGTTGTCGTGGATGCTTTTACGATTAGTCCGGGATCTGCGACACTTCACTATTCAATGTACAATAATGAAGAAGCTGACCCATTTGATTGGGAGTATGATGTGATCTTTGAAATGGCTGATCAAGATGGGAATCTCATTGCACCTGAAGCTGGTCAGACGTTGAGTGAGAATTCATTCTGGCAATATGGACGATTATCGGAACAGATCGAAGAGTTGACATTGATTCCAATTGTCAACTCAGGCAGGGAAGGCCAAGCTAAAGAAGAGATTAATAAAAGGTTAATAGATGAAGCAATCCAAATTAAGGTCAGACGGTAATGAAGTATCATTACAGCAAGGGCGCAATTTCGTAAGTGGATTACGCTTTCCTTTGTGACAATTGCTGAAGATTGTTAACGGGTGCCAATACGTAAGGGGGAGTCTGTGAAAGTGTCAACGAGGTTAGGTACTGATAATCTGGGATTTATTATGAATCAAACAAATAAAAATAAACGATAAGACGAATTTAAACCGATCCTTCAGACCTAGTGCAATTGCTGAGAAGTGTATTTGAACATCAATTGCATAGCATTGATGTTTACGGAAGTATCTCAAGAGAAAAATAGGATTGAGCATAAAACTAGTAAACTTCTTGAAGGTAACTTTGTAATAAAGAAAGTTGATTACGATATTATAGAATTAATCGATGTCGTAGATCCAGACAAGTATTATGAGTGGGGATTTTGGTTAAGGCACATGTGCTATTGTATACACGGTAAAGATCTATCACTAAAATTCCCGACAATGAAACCTAATCGCATGATTAGTCGAGCACTTAATAAGGACCTAGTTCCTACAATCAATGAATAGATACAGGAATTAAAAAGCGGTAAAGAGTTATCAATCGTTAAAAAACGTAGTATCCTAAAGAAATTAATCTGAGGAGCATATTTAACGGTAAATGTACAAGATGAAAGCGGGTCGACAAGAACAAGCGAGAATTTAGCCATTCTATCTCTATATTTCCCGAATGAAGCAATTGTTGAAGAACTTCACTTATTTTATGGAACAGAAGGCGTGTTGGACAATGACATGTTCTTTCACGTGCTTCAAAGATATAAGGTATGGTTTGAGAAGCAGCACTAAACAACAAAAATTCGTTTAATTAGGAGGTTTCGTATGCGTAAGTCACAGACCCTTATTCTACTACTTATTTTATTGGTAGGCTGTAGTAACAGCGAGCTCACAAGTTACTCAGGAACAATTACAGAAATAATAGACGGGGACACTGGCTACGAGCGTGTAACGGTTGAAGGGTTGAATGGTGGAGATGAAGACACAATTATTTTTATCGTTCCAAATGATGTAAATGAAGGTGTCGAAGTAGGGAATAAGATCTCTGTCTATTACGACCCGGATGCGTTTAGAGAAGATTCGTTACCGCCGACACAAGATGGTGTTGAGAGAATCGAAGTATATGTTGAAAGGAATTAAAATAGCACTGGCTATGGTTAAACAAAGAGGTTGGCGTTGGCTACAAAGAAGTGCTAAATTAGTTATTTGATAACTCCACGAAATGATACCTAAATTAATGATGAGTGCGATCATAGTTACTGGAGTAGAAGTTCACAAGGAGCCGTTTATATGAATAATGAAAAGAAGACCTCCTACTATACCGAGCGATACCGTCCTCAGTATCATTTTTCAACGCCTGAGGGGAATTTAGCAGATCCTAATGGTCTTGTCTATTATAAGAATCACTATCATCTTTTTCACCAAAAAGATGGCAATTGGGCGCATGCAGTTAGTAAAGACTTGTTGCATTGGAACCACCTTCCGATTGCATTGGAACACGATGAATTAGGTCAAGCGTTATCCGGTAGTATCATCGTAGACAGAAGTGATTGCTCGGGGTTGTTTAATGGTGGAGAAGGGTTACTCGCTTTTTACACGAGTACTGCTGGGGGAGAAGCACAGTCTTTAGCATATAGCACAGATGAAGGAGTAACATGGCAACGATATAAGAAAAATCCAATTATCGAAAACCCTGGCATAAAAGATTTTCGTGATCCTAAAGTAATATGGCATGAACCGACGAATCATTGGGTAATGGTCGTTTCCACAGATCAGACGGTGACCTTTTATCGATCAAAGAACTTTGTAGACTGGACGTACACTAGTCAATTTGGAATGAAAGAAGGATTGCATGCCGCGGTGTGGGAATGTCCAGACCTATTTTCTTTGCCTATTGATGGACGTCAAGAAGAGCAGAAGTGGGTGCTGCATGTGAGTGTTGGCGATAACGATGAAACGAAAGGGTCGACTGCACAGTATTTTATCGGGGAATTTGATGGTCGAATTTTTCATAATCACAATGATTCGAGCGAGGTACTGATCACAGATTTCGGACAAGATTTTTATGCAGCGCAAACGTTTTCCCACCTTTCTTCTCGTACAATTTGGCTTGGTTGGATGGCGAATTGGCGCTACCCTTATCAATCGCCAACATCCCCGTGGATGGGGGCAATGTCGTTTCCTAGAGATTGAGTCTAAAAACAAATGATCAAAACCAATTACGTTTAGTCCAGCAACCAATTTCAGAGCTTGATATCATTAAATCAAAACGTAGGTTATTTAAAGAGTTTGTAGTTGAACAGAAACCACTTGCTCTTGATTTTAACGGTACTAATTATATGTTAGAAGCTACAATTTTATGGGAGGATCTTCGTGAGTTTGGTCTACGACTTCGACATGGAGATGGTGTCGAAACCTTAGTAGGTGTAGATGTTGAGTATGACAAGGTATTTGTTGATCGTACGAATGCTGGAATGAAAACGATTATTGATCGAAATGGGGTGGCGTTTCCATTCGGACAACGTTATGAAACGAACTATGACGCAAGTAAAGGAAGCATTGAGTTGTGTGTGTTAGTAGATGAATCTTCCATTGAAGTATTTGTTCAAAAAGGCTTGAAAGTCTTCACGTCGCTGATTTACACTGAACCGACGAATGATGGAATTGAATGGTATGCAGAAGATGGTGCGATTATAGTCCAAGACTTAATGATTACTTATCTTAAGAATACGTGGAGAGATAAGAGTCTTGGCTATGACCGATTGGTTACAAATGTTGAACGCGTGACATTACAAGAAGGGGAAACGACACAGCTGCTTACAGAGCTCAAACCAGATGAAGTAGAAAGTCAGTATGGGCAAATACAATGGGAGAGTTCCAATAAAGACATTGCAACCATTCAACAAACGAACGGACGAGAGTGTTTGTTGGAAGGCGTAAAAGAGGGAGAGGGAATGGTTTCTGTTAAAGAACTATGCTCGGGACTTTCAAAGAATATCAACGTCACTGTTCATTTGAAGCCAACACTTGCTGAGCGTATAAAGCAATGGTTTTAAGATTATTAGGGTATAGGATACCTCAGTGAGTCTATTGGTACCATGTCATGAAGAGCAGTCCAACAATGGATAGATTACTTTCTTTATTAAAATGTAGAAGAGGTGTGTATACAATTAGGCAATATCTTGTAAAGCTATGCTGCCTATAATTGTCTATGCCTAACGTTTTACCTATTTAAGAAACCCTTACTGTGCATTGAACGATCACGTTTAACAAAAAATTAGGTCGAGTCTTAACTGAAATGCCCAATACTAAAAGCGAATAATAAAAAGTCTTAAATTAGTAAAATCCGAATAAAAACTAACCATTCTAATTGTAGAATGGTTAGTTTTTATTTTTTTGTTTTTAAAATACTTTTGTATCATCCTCTTTTTTACAACCTCTTTATAATATATAAAATGTATGGAGCACCGATTAAGGCAACCAATAATCCAGAAGGAATCTCTTTAGGGAATAGTAAGAACCGGCTTAAAAAATCAGCTGTTACGAGCAACATCCCTCCAATGGCTATTGAAGCTGGTATAACACGGTGATTTTTGTGCCGACTAACCCTCTTGCTGCATGAGGGGCAAGTAATCCAATAAAGCCAATAGCGCCTACGACAGCTACGGTAGCACTTCCGATGATGACAGCAAGGATTATTGTTCCTATACGCATTAATTTGACATTTAGACCTAATCCAGTGGACACCTGTTGGTGAAGACCTAAAAGATCTAGTTCTTTTGATAACCAATACGAAATTGGTACTAAAAGAATGAGAATAAAAACTAAGAAGTATACGTTTTGCCAATTCATACCGTAGGTGCTTCCTGCAAGCCACAATAAAGCTGGAGCTACACCAATCGTTGCTTTTACCGTTAGAATTTGAATAATCCCAGACCCAACAGCGGAAACGGCTACTCCCATTAAAGCGAGTGAGATGGGTTCCCAATCAGAACGTTTGTTGCCAGTAGAATCGTAACAATTGCTAGCGTCGATCCAATTACAGCACCGATAGGCACAAAAGCAAACGATAAAGTCGGAAAGAGAACGATGATGGTAAGTGCTCCCGCACCCCCACCAGATGTGATGCCTAGGATGGAAGGGTCTCCTAGGGGATTTCGTAGAACACTTTGAAGGAGTACACCACAAAGTGCAAGAAGTGCTCCGATCAGAAACGCCGTAAGTACCCGAGGCCACCGATACCGTAAGGCGAACTCTTGAAAAAGAGAACCAGAAATTAAGTCTTGTACAGAATCAAAGTTTCCGCCACCATACATCAGTGACAATAGTGCTACCCCAAGGGTCATGAAAATCAAAGCTCCATAAAGCACAGGTAAAGGAAGTGAAGATTCTCTTCCATTTAATGTAATCTTGCTCGATGTATACCTTCTTCCCATTCGATACGCCAAGTACATAAGCCAAGGTCCGCCTACGATTGCGGTCATCGCACCTACTGGAATTTCCCCACCAGATTGTATGAAGCGTGCTAAAGCATCTGCTGCGATGAGTAAGAAGGCTCCCCAAACAAATGTATGGACAAACTGTTCACGATGCCCTTTAATACCAAGAAGTCGCACAATATGAGGAGCCATTAAACCGATGAATCCAATCGGTCCGACGACACTGACTGTTGCCGCAGCAAGTGTAATGGCTAAGATCCACCCGATTATTTTTACTCGTTCGGTAGCAAGTCCAAGCCCGGTAGCGCCCTCATCCCCTAGTAATAGAAGATCAAAGCTTTTGCCAATGTAAAGAAGCAACATGCCCGTGGTTAGAATAAATGGTAAAGCAAACTGTACTCCTGCCCAATTGTTTTGAATTAAAGTACCTGCTCCCCATAAGAACAGCCCGTTTGTTTCTTGTTCATACATTAGTTGGAGTCCGCTAGTAATTGCACTGAAGAGTAATGTAATAATCATGCCAGTAAGTGCAACCTTAACAGGCTCCATTCCCCGTCCGACGAGCAAAAAGACAAGGATGGCCGCAGTGCAAGATCCAATAAATGCAAAGAGAAATGGAAAATTCGCTGCTACTGTTGGAAAGAAAATAGCGCCAGCAGACACAAAAAGAAAAGCACCTGCGTTAATGCCTAGCGTACCTGCGGACGCCAGTGGATTGCGAGTTAGTGTCTGTAAAAGGAGACCTGCCATTGCAAGTGCTCCTCCTGCTAAGATTCCAATTGCTAGGCGTGGAAGCCGAATACCAAACAAAATCGCTTGCAATCTTTCATCTGTCCATGATGTGAGTAGAACGTCCGTCCAAGTGTAGTCAGCCTGGCCTTGAGTTAAATGTACAAGCGACACAAGAAAGAGTAAAAAGATACCGAGTAGCAATAATCTAAGTTGTTGAAACTGAAACATATTAGTTCTCTTCTAATACAGCAACGGTACGTTCAACGAGTGTTTTGGCAGCTAAGGGACCACCGTAAGGCCACGTGTCTCCGCCTAAAGCAAACACATTGTTTTCTTGTACAAAGGTTAAATCATTCCATACGGCGTTGTCGCTTAAATGGTCTTCAAAGATATTGTCACTATCTTGTACGATATGCATAAAGTTAGATTCTTCAATTTTTGTTAATTCTTCTACACCAACAGTCGCAAATCCAGCTGATTCAAAACTGCCAGAATCATAGGCGTTTGTAAGACCAATATTTTCTAGAATTTTGACAGCAAGGGCATTAGGGTTCGACAGACGAAATACAGGTGCCTGATTATCGGTATAACCCATGGCAAGAGTAAATTCTGTCGTATCCAAAGATAATTGGTCTATCGTGTTGTTCGCTTCTGTATAAATCGTTTCTAAATCTTCTAGTACTTCTTCTGCTGCATTAACCTGATCTACTGCCTTGGCAATCTCCATAAACGTATCTTCCATTTCTTCATATTGATCTATGCCTTCTTCTTCCTCGGGATAGGGATTGTACGTTAGCGTCGGTGCAATGGTTTGTAACTCTTGCAATACACTCTCGGTACGGTTATCAAGCATAATAATTAAATCGGGCTCAAGACCAGCAATGACTTCTAAATTAGGCTCTGTACGCAACCCAACGTCAACGACTTCATCTGATAACTCCGCATCAATATCTACCAAGTCTCAAACCCTTCGATATCGGCTACTCCTACTGGATCAATGCCAAGTGCAAGTAAATTTTCTGCATATAACCATTCTAAAGCGACGACTCGTTCGGGTACTTCATCTAGTACCTGTTCACCATAGATATCTTGCACAACGATTGAATCTTCGGATGTTTCCGTCGTATTGTCTGCTTCTGATGTTGCATCACAAGCAACTAGACTTAAAGTTAAAATTCCGACCGCAATACAAGTATGTTGTTTTCTCATATGTACACCCCAGTAATTAATATTGATAATCATTATCAATTATACATTTTTAGTTGGGAAAAGCAATTCCATTATTTTTTGTGAAAGAGAATGTAAATCATAGGGTGTAGGTTAGGTCAGTGTGAACAAAGTTTATTGCACCAATGTGGGTACGACGTATTTGAGTTCAATGCCAGTGATATACACAAATAAACCCCACCTGTATGAAAGGTGAGGGTTCGATTTAAGAAAAACATGTCTTGAAACTTTTTTAAAGAATTATGACGTATACGCACGCTGCCAAGCAACAGCATAAACAAGAATTTGAGAAATTGGAAAGATCAACATGATTACGATTGGATAGTACGGAAAAGACTCCGAAATAAATGGGTACAAAAGCATAAGGATTGTAATGAAAGGAAAACTATAGAAGATGCTGATATAAGCGAATCGTGTTGCTTTAGAAGTAATAAATTGTTCACGCTCGTCGTTTTCTTCAATTTCTGCTGGAAAAAGTAAGGATTTATTTTTCTTTTTATAAATCATGAATGTAATGAGTGAAAATAAACTAAAAAGCAAGAATGGTAATAAGTTTAAAGATGCAGACCAAGGTGGGTTTAACCCTTGTGAAGCGATCAATTGAGTGAATTGATAAAATTCAATTAACGACCAACCGAACAAAATGATAATTCCCACGGAGCTGAAAACTCCCCAAAACAATTTCATTGTTCTTCCTCCTCAATCGTAAAGATTTCTTCTACTTGAGATTCAAAAACGTTCGCAATTTGCATGGCGAGTAAAAGAGATGGGGTGTAACTGCCTTTCTCCAGGGCAACAATAGTTTGCCTAGTGACATTTACCGATTTAGCTAGCTTCTCTTGTGTGAGGCTATGTCTAGCCTCATTTCTTTGACTCGATTGTTTATTTTCATATGATCACCTTAGTTACAATGTAAACTCAACCTTACAATATGTCAAGTTGAGTTTACATGCGATTGTGCTTTTGAATGTTAATTAATAAATTGTGGTATCTTTTTACTGTGTATGGTGAACCTCACTGTGAAGTTGAGGGTGTTTGTGACAGTACAAGAATGTAAGGAAGGGCTGTTTATGAGAAGAATCACAACAATATCGACGACTTTAATTGTATTTCTTGGATTGTTAGTCGCTTGTGGAAACAATGATGAGGGTGCAACAAATTTCTTTGAAGAAAATAGAAATGAATGGCCTGAGTTAACTGTGATCGAGGATCAAATTGGCTCGGATTTTGAAGAGGTCAATGTGGAAAATGATAAAGGTAACAGTCGGGTACTCCTTTACGAAAATGATGGGAATGCAGAATATAAATCAATCTATATTCTAGATGAAGAACGTTTGAAAATTATTAGCATTGGGGAGAATGGCGAAGGACAAATTTATAATGAGGTCATTCGTTAACGAAGTTTAGTGAAGGGTTTCCTGCTAAGTTAGAAAGTACGGACACAAAATAGGTGAAAGCACCTTTTTGTGTTTTTTATGCAAGTGATTAAAGTTATGACGCTGAAAATTCTAGTCAGCATGCATGATAATAAAGCATTGAATGTTCTTCAAGTGAAGCCTGTAGTGATGATCTACAGATTGACTATGGTACGAATGGCATTATTTTGGTGTAAATGATGACTTATAAATTAGAAGTTATTCGTAATAAAATCATGCTTAAGTGTGAGTTGTTTCAGTATGTACAAGTTTTAATTTGCAGATGGACCAGTCTTATCATCCATACATCCTAATCGTCAGGGTTAAAATGATAGATTAGAGGATCCTGAACGTATACAACCTGGACTTGAGTTATGGATTACACGTCTATTTTCGTGATTTTCACCTCCTCTAAACTTGAGTCTAAGGTTCATTTTTAGTAACCATGATATGTGATAGATTCGTAGACGGAGGTGTTAAAGCATGAAACAATTTTTACTTTCGTTTACGTCTTTGGCGCTGATCGGTGTATTTGGAATAAATGATGCCGATGCTGCTGAACAAGAAGAGGTTGCTGATCTTGTTAATGAGGAAAGAGAAGAGAGAGGTCTCGATCCTTTGGAATTGGATGAAGATTTATCGGAAGTTGCTCAAGTGAAATCTGAGGATATGAATGAGAACAACTACTTCAGCACGTGAGCCCGGTTTATGGTTCGCCATTTGATGATGAGTGAATTTGGAATTGAGTACATGCGTGCAGCTGAAAATATTGCTATGGGACAACAGACTTCCGAACAAGTGATGGATGGTTGGATGAACTCAGACGGACACCGTCAAAACATCCTTGACCCAGAGCTTACTCATATCGGTGTTGGATATGAAGAAAACGGCAATTATTGGACTCAGATGTTTATTAGTGAATAACGTACCAAGCAGTTGAGAACAAGAAGTTCTCAACTGCTTTTTATTTATTTTCATGATCGATGTATGTGATCTTCTTGTTTGAATGTATCGGTGAAGCTAATTTGAAACTGCACAAGGTGGTTCGGTCCTAGGTGTGATATACTTTACAAAAAGATAGGAGGTAACCGTCCAATGGTAAAACGATACTAAACGAGAACCTACAACAATTTCATCAGCATGTAGGTTTTCTATAATTCTAATTATTTAATCAAATTATAGAGGAGATCTATGATGCTAACTCAAATAAATCAAAGCAATTATTATTTAGCGAATGATGACGCAAAAGAAAGACCAGCGTTAGGGTTGGTCTGTGGTGATAAGTATAGTCTAGTTATTGATGCTGGAAATTCTGCTCAGCATGCACGAGACTTTTTAAGAGAAGTTAAAGCATTGAATGTTCCTCCGGTGAAATATGTCGTGATTACGCACGGTCATTGGGATCACTTTTTAGGGGTGAATGAGTTTGAAGATACTAGCATAATCGTAAATAGCCTTACAAATGAAACGATCAAACAGTGGCAAAGGTATTCATTTGATGATGACTCTCTACAAAGGTACAGAGATTCTAGTTTGATTACGGAGCAGTGTGTTGAAGTGATTAAGGATGAAATACCTGAGCGGGAGTCGTTTAAATTAGTCTCACCTGACATTATTTTTCAGAATCAACTTACAATTGATCTAGGAAACAAAGTTTGTCTGCTTGAAACGATTAAGGGGACACATACCGATGATTCAACAATTGTATACGTCCCCGACAATAAAGTCATTTATCTGGGCGATTGCGCTTATGGCACGACAACGAACTCTTTGTTCCATTATAAACAATCTCATTTATTACCTATGATTGAGAGCATTACAAAGTATGAAGCAACGTACTCACTACTCGGACACGAATCCATATGCGACCGAGATGAAATGAATGTATATTGGAACGAACTGACCGCTACAAGCCGTGTCGTAGACTCGACTTCAATGGAGGAAGCTCTTGATTCTTTTAAGAAAGAATATCGTAGAGAACCGAATTCCAATGAAAAATTCTTTATAAAAGCGTTTGTGAATGACCGAAAGGTTCATTCAAACCGTGATAAGAGCTAACATCTTTTAGGGCACAAGTCAGGAATAGCAACCTGCTTGTGTCTTTTTGTGTAATAAAGGATGAAGAAGATAAGATTGGAGGGTGAATAATAAATGAGTTTACTTGATCGAATTGACACCATTTGTTTACGTGTTAGTGATGTTGAGAAGGCAAGTGGTTGGTATCAAAGCCTCTTAGGTTTTGAGGAGTCTTTTATAGGAGATCACTATCGAATCTTATCAATTGGTCATAGTGAAATGCCTTTAACGATTGAAGAAGGAGAAGTGAGCGAATCGCATAATAAAGTGTATCCCATTTTTTTCTCTAAAGATATTGAGAATACGTACAACGTACTAAAAGAAAATGGTGTGACAGTTAGCGAGTTACAAAGTGACGATGTAAACAAGTTCTTTGACTTCTATGATTTAGACGGTAATAAGTTGCAAGTTTGTTATTGGGCTTAAGATTTGTTTCAAAGGTGGGGAGTAAATGAATGCTTTGATCCAAGAGTTAAGAGACCATGATATTCATGTTTTGATAAGCGATGAACAAGTCATGTTAGAAGCTTTTCAGGATGCACCTAAAGAAACTTTCAAAGTAGATTATTTGATCATTGAACTATTCTCTATCGCTCGTATTTATGGCTATAAACGTGTAACCCTTGAATGCACGAATCAACTTCTTAACCAGCTTAACAAAACTCGAGAGAAAATGAGCATAGTCGGAGAAAGAGTTATGTACACATACCAAATGTCAAATGAAATGACCGTAAGTAAAGTTGACTATGAGGTGTGGCTTCCTTTTGAAGATCGTTCGATAAAGCTATTATCAAAAATTATGGGCGTTGATGACGATGAATCAAAGAACTTTCTGCAGAGTATGAGAGTTGAACTTCCATGTCAATTTCATAAGATGTTTACCGTGTATATTGTTGACGGAATTCCTGTGAGGATTGTCTTACCGCATATTGAACCTAACACAAATCAAGAGGGTCGTATGTTTTGGATCGGAATTCATCCAAACTATAAAGGGGTCGGTTATGGTGCTTTGTTACATAAATTAGGTTTGTATCGATTGCAAATGGATTTTCATGCTAAGACGTATTTAGGGATTACGACTATAAAAAACAAACCAATGAGGAATATCATGTTATCGAATGGGTGTAACCAGTTAAACAACACGTTGGTTTCATTAGAATATCGATTGAAAACAGAGATGTAAACGCAGCATTGGGTAAAATATTAGATTAGTCCCAAGGAACTTAGGGTAAAAGTATGTGATTGCACAAGAACCCACTTTAAATACGTCATTAATTTGGGAGACAGAAATCATGATAGTGTTAGGCGAACAATCAATTCATTTTATATAACTAAAGGAAAATCGGGAATAAAACAACTACCGATACGATATAGATCGCTAATGCTAAGATGGCTTTGACGCGTTCGCCTCTGTAAAGCATCTTTACCATGTTACGTGCTACAGCCAATGTTATAAGAGCAAGTGCGATCATGAAAGCTGGAAGTGCTCTTAACCATAAAGCGAACAAAAGAGATCCCATAGCAATAATTGGAAAGATACGATCAAGGAAAATAATAATCACCCTTTTATCACCAATACTGTTTCACATTCCATTCCTCTTTTTTCATGAATTCAAACGGTCAATGATGGGTACTCAACAATCGGTAGTGTGGCGATGATACGGTGATGGAGGAACTAATTTATGAATAGTAGCTTAGGTGTTTTATTAGGTGCAACGGTTATTTTTCTGTTTATTCTTTACTTTGTTGTAGAATCAGCAGCGCAAAAGGGGACCGACAATTCTGAGACGAAAAAGATGTTAGAGCAAGTTTTGAAGAAATTGGAAGATAAAGAGCGAAATAAGTGACTGTGTTAAAGACTCCATTACGAGAGACGATTGCAAGGTATAGTATTTTCTTTGATGGAAACTGTTAGATTAGTCTTCGCTAGGAGGTTAAGATGAAGAAGTATGCTATTGTAAATGCTTTTTTAATTGGATCCTTGTTTTTACATTCCTGCGATGATGGGGCTGAGGATTCTCAAGTTGGCGGAACGGATAATAATATGGATGAAGAACAAGAGTTACCTGAAGATGACGAAGAGAACAATGTCGACGATGAGCCATTGGATCTGGAAGGAGAAGACTTTACGGAAGAAAGTGATATCGACAATGAGGAAGCGTCTTCTGATGAAGAGGAGATCGTTAGTGAAACCGTGTACCTTTACTATATAGAGGACACTGAAGAAAGCGATGCCCAAAGATATAAAGAACAGACGACCATTTATGCTGCTGTCGAAGATGAGTTGTATTGGGCAGCGATTCATACGTGGGCTAGCGACAAAGACCATATGGTCGGAGATGTGCTTGTTTCACATGGTGTGGACGTTGATTATGTCGCCGAAAATGACGGAGTTGCCGAAGTTTCATTTTCTGAAGAATTGTATGATATTGACTTTCATTTGCCAATAAATGATGTGTTTCATGAGCAAGTTGGGCTGATGATGATGGAATTTGGGTACGAATCCACTCAAATTCTCGTGAATGGGGAAGCAATTGATGGTCCGTTGTTAATTGGGGACCAAATTACCGATCGCCCGTTTCGACTTCATGAAGATCGAAAAGAAGAATATGAAGAACGGAACTAGTTCGGAATTCAGTACACGTGAAGAATCAGTAATTCTAATAATGTAAAGATGCAAGAAAAAAGGGCAAATCAAAGAAGCGATGTAGTAATCGAGAATTAAGGTGCATGTCAGGGGTCACAACCTGTATGCGTCTTTTTTTGTAGTGATAAGTCATTGAATACAAAAGAAATAACAAGTTATTTGTAACTGTAAGGTTTAATTCCCGACCTATAAGTAACGCAGCTGCAGAAATGTTTTCCAGGAGGTGCATTGACAATAAAAAAAGATGTGATGAATAGTGAAAATCATTGGATGATCCGTACCTGAACGAAGTAAGATACTCAATTTTTAGGAGGAGATTCGTATGAAGAAGCTGTTAATCCTATTACCGATGTTTGCACTTGTAGCGATGCCACTGGGTGTACAATCTGTAGAGGCATCACCCGATCACGAACAAGAAACTGAACAGTCAAAGGGATCTGATGCTTTAATTACACCAGGATACAGTCCAATCTTCGAATGGACACCTGAAGAACAGCCGATACTCCAAAAGGGACCTGGAACGTCTTTTGAAAAAGAGTTTCTACAAGTGATGTTGACGCATTTCGGATTTGAAACGGACATTGATGGAATTTTTGGTGCACATACTGAACAACAAGTGAAGAATTTACAAGCAGATCAGGGTATTGCTCAGAGCGGAATTGTTGATGTGGATACTTGGGTTGTCTTGCAAGAAGAGTACGGAGAGAAGATCTTTACGGAAGAAAAAGCCATTACGTTTGCTGAAGAGGCTTTAGATAATGATGATCTTCGATTTGGTATCGTCGGATACAAAGACGTGATTTCAGAAAATAGAAGCTACTATAAAGTGCAAGCGAAAAGCCAAGAGCTGATTGATCACGGTGGAAGTGGAACCGTTGGATATTATGATGTTTACAATAATGGAGAAGTTGTAGAATCAGAACCTCCTAAGTAAGTGAATTTCTTTAATTAAGTCTTCTAAATCTCAGAGTGAAATCAATTTGTTTATGTAATCAACACAAAAAGGTTACTCATGCTTATGGGGCGCAATCTTGTAGATTGCGCCTTTCTTAGTGGGTTAGTACTTATTAATAAAAATAGATTATTATAAATTTGGCAACCCTGACATATAAGATGTCAGGGTTGTTGTCATACTATACAAAGTAACGGGGGTAATGATATGAGGTTGGAGCGTTTATTAGGGATCATCATTCATCTAATGTCTACAAATAAACTGATTACTGCTACTGAGCTATCAAAAAAATTTGAAGTATCGGTTCGAACGATTTATCGAGACATTGACTTAGTTTCTCAAGCTGGAATTCCAATTGCTTCTCATCCTGGTATGGATGGTGGGTTTCAAATTATGGAGAGTTTCTCGATAAACAAACAATCATTTTCTTTAGAAGATTTATCAGCTGTTTATCATCTCTTAACTGAAGTTGGTACTTCGCAATTTCAGAGCATCTCTGACAAAATCGCTGTGATCCAGCCTATGGTAAAAAAAGAAGACAACAAAATTTTAATGTCGATGAGTCATTCAAAAAAAGAGCGTTCGACTATAGAACTGTGGTTACATGCAATCAATCAAAACCGAGTGATCTCAATGAACTATACCGACGCAAAAGCAAAACAGTCATGTCGAGAAGTTGAACCCCGAAACCTCTTGCTTGAAGGTTCCAAATGGTACGGAGAAGCTTATTGCTTAAAGAAAAATGCTGAAAGAATCTTTCTTCTTTCAAGAATAAATGAGATTACTTTGTTAGATCGGCATTTTGAAGTTAGGTCGAAGGTTCAGCCTGATAATTCTAAGAGAAATGAATATCTACACTTACGCTTTACTAATGATGAAGAAGTCAAGCGGAGGGTGGTCGAGCAATTTGAAGACATTAGGACTGATGATGAACACATCAATGTTTATGCCCCTCTCTATGACCATAACTATGCGATTTCAGTAATTCTTAGTTATGGCTCAAACGTAGAAATCATTGCTCCTAAAGAAATAAGAATGGCCTTTTTAGAGGAATTGAGAAGAATGAACACTTTGTATTTTAAAGGAGAAAATAAGCGATGACAATTTTAGTTACTGGAGCTACAGGAACGATCGGATCACATATGGTAAACGTTTTAGCAGAGAAAGGGTATCGTGTAAAAGCTTTAACGAGAAACCCCCACTTCGCTCATTTCCCTGAAGGTGTGGAGGCAGTTAAGGGAGACCTTATGGATGCAGAGAGTTTACTGTCAGCATTAGAAGGTGTAGATGCAATGTACCTGCTAACGTCAAGTGACCAACTTGAAAACGACCTGAATACAGGTGCTGAAGTTGTTCGCATGGCTGAAGCATCAGGTGTGAATAAAGTGACTTTATTTACACTCTATGGTGAAGCTCAGTTGAGGACGCCGTTAAAAAAAAGTTCAATGGATTGGACATTTGTGCAAGCTGTAGGGTTCATGTCTAATATTCTGGATGATTGGAGGGAAATCATCATAAAAGGGGACACAGTAGAAACATTTTATGGTGACAAAAAAACATCCATGATTCATGAAAAAGACATTTCAGAAGTGATGGTTGAAACGCTCATAAATGATAAACATAATCATCAATTTTACACGCTCACTGGACCTGAACTCATCTCTCAAATCGATTGTCTAAAAATCATTGGAGAACAAATTGGAAAGCAGATTCCTGTCAAAGAAATGACTGAAAAAGAAGCAAGAAATCATTGGAGGCAAAAAGGGTTCGATGAAGAAAGCATTGAGTTTTTTGTTCAGATGAGCGTTGAGACACCTGAAGTTGGTTTACATGTATTACCAACAGTTAGAGAGATCCTAGGAAAAGAAGGAAGAACATTTGAGCAATGGGCAGAAGAAAATAAACACTATTTTCTTCCTGAGAAGGATGGCAATACAAATGGATGAATTAGCGATTGAAGTGAAAGACCTTGTAAAGTCCTTTGGGAAAGAGCGGGTTTTGGATCGTCTTCATTTATCGATTCCAAAAGGAATCGTTTACGGTTTATTAGGTCCAAATGGCGCAGGGAAAACGACTACGGTCCGGATTCTCTCAACATTACTAAAACCAGACGGTGGCCATGTGAAGATTCTCGGATATGACACTGAAAAACACGCTAGCGAAGTACGCAAACGAATTAGTTTAACTGGACAATATGCTTCCGTTGACGAAGACTTAACAGGGTTAGAAAATCTTGTGATGCTTGCTAGATTATTAGGATATCCAAAGAAACAGGCTAAAGAACGAGCCCGTGAATTATTGGAAGCATTTCGACTTGAAGATGCAGCGAAAAGATTGGTTAAGAACTACTCTGGAGGAATGAGGCGCAGAATCGATATTGCGGCAAGCATTATTGTCGCGCCAGAAATATTGTTCCTTGATGAACCAACAACAGGCTTAGACCCGGAAAGTCGTAACGAGGTTTGGGAGGTTATAAGGGCCTTTGTTAAAGGTGGAACAACGGTTATACTGACTACTCAATATTTAGAGGAAGCGGATCAACTAGCTGACCGCATTGCCGTCATTAATCGTGGGAAATTAATTGCAGAAGGAACGAGTAATGAGTTAAAAGATTCAGTTGGATTAAGTCGTCTTCACATCACGATTGTGAGTGAAAAAGATTTAAATGAAGCGAAGAAAATATTAGAACAAAAGCTTACAATAGAAGTTCAGATAGAAGGTATGACATTGAGTGCTCAAGTGAATAACCCTTCACTGGTGGCTTCTGCACTAGGTGAGTTGGCAAACAGACAAATCGAGATTACAGACTTTTCATTAGGAAGACCGACTCTTGATGAAGCGTTCTTGAACTTGACGAGCGATTCTATAGGAGGAGTGGAAGGATGAGTCATGAAATGGATCATACCCGTTTGCAACGTGTGATTTCAGGGGTTAAGCGCCCTGAGAACCCTAGTATGTTGCAAGCTACACTAGCTTTTTCATCAAGAGCTCTTATAAAGATCAAACATGTTCCTGAACAAATGTTTGATGTGACTGTATTTCCAATTATATTCCTCATGATGTTTACGTATTTGTTTGGAGGTGCACTATCAGGCTCAGCAACAGAGTATTTGCAGTATCTTTTACCAGGTATTCTTGTTATGACCGTTATTCAAATTACGATGTACACTGGAACAGAATTAAATAATGACATCAGAAAAGGAATCTTTGACCGTTTCAAAACATTGCCAATATGGCTTCCTTCGACATTAGTAGGTTCACTACTTGTTGATGTTATTCGCTATTCAATCGCGATGACAATCATGATTAGTTTAGGTTTTATTTTAGGCTTCCGTCCAGATGGCGGTGTAGTAGGTGTTTCACTTGCTGTAGTAACCATTTTAGTATTCTCGTTTTGTTTTTCATGGATTTGGACGACATTAGGTATTCTAATGCGGTCAGAGAAGTCTATTATGATGGCAAGCATGATGGTAATATTCCCGCTTACTTTCATAAGTAATGTATTCGTAGATCCGGAGACGTTGCCCGGTTGGTTACAAGTTCGTAGCGATAAATCCGATCTCTTTACTGACTACGGCTGTTCGAGGATTAATGCACGGAACAGCAACCTTACAAGATCTTACCTTAGTAATGGTAGTTGCAGCCATTCTTTTCATCATCTTTGCACCACTTACAATGTACTTATTTAGAAATAACGTCAATAAGTAGCGTAATCCAACCTTTAGTAATTGGACACAAGTTAGGAGTCACAACCTGCTTGTGTCTTCTTGTGTAATGAGGGTAGGTTGATGAAATGCGCGTTTACACAAAGGTATTTACGAACCTGACAATGTTAAAGCTAGTTTAGGCATGAAGAAGTTAGCCAGAACCAGTTTATATTAGTGTGTTCCTTGTCTTTCTATAATCTAATCAGTTCATAAACCGTTTAATGGCCTCAAGGCGTGCTTTATGATGACAATCTTCACATGTAAATGAAGTGCCTTTTCGCTCTTTGACGAGCTTATAAAGAGTAGATCCTTCATAAACATGGAATGTTCGTTTGCAACTGTAACAAATTAACTCATAACTGAAGGTCACATCCCATCAACTCCTTTTACAGAAATCATTTCCCTGACAGTATACCATTCCCGTCCTTAAATGTTAGATCGAGCTCATGTTAACTTCATACAAATACCAAAAATGATTAATTTAGTAACTAAATAGCGCTACAATTAGAATGACAAAGCTGGTGGATGCACTTCTATAACCAATGAACGAAAGGAGTACTCTCTATGAAAAAAGCGATAACCACTGTTGTTGTAAGTTTATTAACCGTAGTAGTGATCGTATTGATTATTCAATATTCCGCTCCAAAGAGCGCACAAGTCGGCTATGCAGCACCAGACTTTCGAATTAATACGATAAATCATGAGCAAACCGTATCACTTCACGATTATGATGAAAGCTTTATCATCGTTAATTTATGGGCTTCGTGGTGTGACAGGTGCAAAGATAACTTTCCGTTATTAGATGACTTAGACGATTACTATGATGACGAACAAGTAAAAGTTCTCGCCGTTAATGTGGAAAGTTTAGAGTTTAATGATCATGGGGTAGCAGAGTTTTTACAAGAGCAGCACTACAACCTATCATTTTTACAAAGTAATGAGGCGTTTGAAACTAGCTATCCTTACTTAACTGGAGTCCCTACGACGTATTTTATTGACGAAGATAACATCGTTATAGACGCTATGTCTGGTGAGTTGAATTCGAAAGCAATAGAGAAAAAAATAGAACATTACTTTGAGTATAAGAATGAATGATGGATTGGGAACGTAACGTTGCTTGGTTTACAAGAGAATTAAGTTGTCATTTTAAGCGCATCGTAAATGATATGATGACACAAGTTGAATTAGGGGTGAGGAACGTTGAAAACGCGAAGAAATCCATGGCTGATTTGTTTATCAATACTTTTAACAATCGTAGGTTTTACACTTGTGGCATTGCAGTTATTGAATATCGTAGGAATTATTGAACGGGCATTTCCTTTTATTGTTGCAACAGGTATGTTAATAGGATTAGCAACAATGTTGAATCTTTGTTTATATAAAGTCATGATGAAACAAAGGTTGTATCAATAATTAAATGAATAATGTGTGAATTTTGTTGGGCTTAGGTGACCTTTGCATGGGCGTGATATAAATGAGAAAAAGTAAATGAGCAATCACCTGGATTTTTTGTGTTGTTTTTATATTTTCATTATTAACGTTACTACATAAGGGACCACTGAGCATGAAAACTGTTATGGATTCTTTGTGGGAAGAGCATCATGTACAGAGTACATGTTGGTGACACAGATCCTGTTATTGCTGTACCGGTCTATGACCAAGAAGAGATAGTAGAAGTAGAAAAGCATCTTGAACAGAATCTCTCTAAAGCGAACATAAAACAATACCGTCTTCATGTCTTTCTTTACCAGATGATAAAGAATTTCGGGACAATGCAAGGGGACTGTAGCACACTTTTAGCGATTTATTATTGTGAATGATTTAGGAGAGAGGTGATCAAATGAAGTATTTTTATGGAGTATTAGCAGTACTTGGAACAATACTCCCCTATTCTCAGTTGTTACCTTGGCTTTATAGTTATGGTTTTAGTATGTCGCAGTTTTTTGCTGAAATGAGCCAATCAAGAATGGGAGCATTTGCTTGGTGGGATGTCATCATCTCAATTATCGTCGTCATCGGTTTTATTATTTACGAAGGAAAGCGAAAGGGCATGAAGCATCTTTGGGTTCCGATTATTGCTTCATTCACGGTTGGAGTTTCTTTGGCCTTGCCTCTATTTCTACTGTTGCGACAAATTCATATAGAGAAGCAAGAGAAAAATCAAGCGTGAATTAATAAAACAGCTCTAATAAAACGAGCTGCTTCTTAACGTCTACGTATTCACTGTATAATGTAATTCCACGAATTGATTAAACGTCTGCGTCCCTTTTAATGAAAGATCTAACGTATCGTCACCAGCTTTAAACAATGGAATTCCATTACCGATGATTCTCGGAGCAATTGTGACAATTAATTCGTCAATTAACTTTTCTCGTATAAAGTGAGAGAGTAATTCTCCTCCACCTACAAGCCAAATGTTATTGCCTTTCTCGTGGTTTAACTTCTGAATAAAATGTGATACATCGTCATTAACAAACGTTACATGCTCGGTATTTTCAACAGTGGAACGTGTGAATACGTAGCACTCTTTGTCTTTATAAGGGAATTCTCCAGCTTGTTCGTTCATTACCCAATCGTACGTTCTTTTACCCATGACAACGGTATCAACGGTTTCATAGAACTCGGAAGTTCCGTTATCACCCTCGCCTTCTACGTTAAATAACCATTCTAGTGATTCATCTTCTGTAGCAATGTATCCATCTAAACTTGATGCAATAAATACGACGACTTTTCGATTCATAACCATCACCTTTCTTTTTGCTGTAAGGTAAGTATACAATTAAAACATGACACCTTTTGTCATATTAAAAGATCTATTTATATTTTCACCTAAGGGGATTAATTGTATGAGAGCAGATCGATTGTTGACCATTATGATCTTGTTGCAAAACAGAGGGAAAATGACAGCCAAGGAATTGGCTGATGAACTAGAGGTATCAGATCGCACGATCCTAAGAGATATGGATGCGCTGAGCACAGCAGGGATTCCCATTGTCTCGGAACGGGGAAAAGATGGAGGTTGGCGATTAGTAGATAACTTTCGCAGTCAATTGAGTGGACTCAACACAGATAACATGAAATCGTTATTTCTTTTCCCATCAGGAAACGTACTTGAAGACTTAGGGTTAAATCGTGGAGCCTTAGACACTCGCCAGAAGTTACTAGCGGCAATCCCAGGTACATATCGAGATGAGGCAGAAGCGATCTGGGAAAGAATTCATATTGATTCAAGTACGTGGCGAGCGTCCAAAGAGAACCTTGATGCATTAAAGACCGTCCAACAAGCGGTTTGGGAAAGTAAGAAGTTAACCATTCTCTATGAACAAGCAGGTGGGGAACAAAATGAACGAGTGGTTGAACCGTTAGGGCTCGTAGCAAAGGGGAATACTTGGTATCTCGTTGCAATAAGAGATACGGAATTTCGTAATTACAGAGTGTCCCGCATACACAATGCCATCGTTCATAACGAAACCTTTATAAGACCAGCTAATTTCATATTGGCTGCGTACTGGGAACAGTCAAAGGAAGAATTCATTCAACGTTTACCAGCCTACGACGTCCAAGTTGAAATTCATCCATCCGTGATGAAACGGCTATATTTTACGAGTAAGTTTGTTCAAGTGATAAAAAAAAAAAGTTCAAATCCAGATCAGTGGATCGAGGCAACGTTAAGATTTAATGCAGAACAAGAAGCTGTCGAATTCATCGTGGGATTTGGCAATAAAATGAAGGTTATTGCTCCAAAGGAGTTGAAAAGTAAAGTGGTATCGTTAGCAAATTCCGTAATTGATTTTTACAAAGAGTAATTAGGAAATCTTCATAAATAAGGATTGGAGGTACACCATTGTTACTGATTTTAAGACTTGTGATAGCCATCGTAGTTGTCGTGTTATCGGTAATTAGTATCATTACTGAAAACTATGATTTTAGCAAGTATACAATAGGGCTTTTAGGGATTATGTTTATCATCATGGGGGTCGATGAATTTAAAAAAGATCGTAGTTTTTTTGCGATCTTCTGCTTCCTAGTAGCACTCTTTTCGTTGTACGTTTCAATAAATAACTTCCTAACGAGTTAGAAATGACATGTTGAAAGTTACCCAGTTGTCCAATGAGTAGAGCGTTATGAACTATGGGGGTGGATAAAGATTGGCTCATTTGTCTTTTATTTGATCTTCAATAGCGTGTTTTGTATCGTACTTACTTTTGTTCATGAAACCGGGCATTACCTTCTTGGTAGGTATATAGGAATTCCAAAAGAGAAAATACGTATTAAGATGAAAACGCTTCTACCTCATGTAGCGATTAAGAAACATGGGAATTGGATTTCACCTCTCCAGTATGAAGCATATAAAGAGGCTTATTTCGAATACGATCGAGACGGTCATTATTCATTTCGGTTTATTAATGCGGGATTTATTGCGGAATTGGTATTTATATTGATCTGTGTACCTATCTTCAATGTTGTTATAGGTTATCCTCCGTTAAGCATCTCCTTACTTCTAACAGCACTTGTTATCTACATTGTTTATTTAGGGATGAGCATTGTTATGACGATCAGAACAAGGAATCCTTGGGGAGACTTTGGTGCAATGTGGCACATATCAAAACTTCAATCAGCGATACTCATTTTGCTATCAATAGCAATTAAAGCTAGTTTGCTAGTATATTCAATCTCTTTGGTGTGATCCATAGAATAGTAAGCATTGCTGCTATTCACCCCATAACTTGCCGACGATTAACAACCGTAAACCGACAAAAATGAGACCAAAAATAGCACCTGTCAGCACATATACTAAAATTGAAGTAACAGATCGTGCGTCACCAAAGAGCATGGACCAAATCATATACAGTAGCGGCATTGCAATTGTTGGGATTAGAATAAAAAGAAGAACGGTTAGAAAACGATTCATACGATCACCTCTTGTTATCCAATACCCGAGTTCACTGAAACAATGTCATAACAATTCGACAAATGATTCAGATGTAAAGGCATAGCACGCGTTGATTTTCACAAGAAACTTACTATACAATTAAGAGTACGACTCATATAAAGGTGAACCATTTTGAAGAAAACAGATGAAACGGCCTCCTAAATCATTGTTAAGCACTAATTTAGGAGGCAAATAAAAATGACATTTAATCCGATTACTCTTGAGAATTGGGAACGCAAAGAATACTTTAATCACTATTTAAATCAACAAACGACATTTAGCATGACAACAGATATAGAGATTAGTTCATTTAAAGCAGCAATTAAAAGAAAAGGATACAAATTCTACCCAACATTTATTTACATGGTGACAGAAGTCATTAATGCAAATGAATCATTTCGAATAAGTTTCAATGAGGAAGGCAAGCTCGGCTATTGGGAGAAATTAATTCCCCTCTATACCGTTTTTGATGACCAAAAACAATCGTTTTCTAACCTTTGGACAGATTCAACAGGCAACGTTTTAACTTTCCAAGAAGACTATGATCGTGATGTAGCCGAGTACAATCACATTGGTGGTCTATTTCCCAAGACCCCGATCCCAGCCAATACATTTCCGATATCAATGATTCCATGGAACTCTTTTAGTGGATTTAATTTGAATGTCGGTAATGGTGGCAATTTCTTATTGCCAATTATTACGGCGGGAAAATATTATTCTAAAGGTACAGCAACGTATTTGCCAGTTTCATTACAAGTGCATCACGCGGTTTGTGATGGCTATCATGCAGCATCATTTATGAATCAATTGCAAGAATTAGCGAATACCACAAATGAATGGTTATAAATGTACTAGAAAACAGCTGTGTTTGTTCACAGCTGTTTTTTTAATGAAGGAGCGAGCTGTAGGGTTCTTCCGTGGGTTCTTTAGTTTTTAGTTACTTATCTACATGTGTTAATGTAAAATAAAAAATGTTCTGTTAATGGTGTTCGAAAAAGCCTTTTATTTATGGAGGTATAAACAGATGAGTAACGAAACAAACAAAAAAGCAAAGGCTACAAAGAAGGATTGGTTCTCAGTGTTAGCTGAAATTGCCGTTTATGTTGGAGCGTTTATTCGTGGTTTCTTTAAGTAACAATCCAATCGTAATGAAAATCTGTTTAAAGTACTGCAGTGAAATTAATCTTAAGCTCTATCTTGCAAGTGTTGCTCTTTACTTCTATTCCATTTATTTTTTGGCTGTTAACCGCAAGAAAAGACGTAAAGTTCTTTGGCTACATTGGCTTACATCGAATAAAGATGAATACGTCTGTTTTAAAATATAGTGCGTACTTCATCGGAATGATTTTCCTTATGCTAGCTATTATCGGGTTGATGGCAGTCAGTGGACTGAGTGACTCCAGTGACATTGCAATCGCACAATTCGCAGGATACGGTATCGTAGCAATCATCCCGGCGTTGTTTTATGCATTTATCCAAACTGGTTTATCCGAAGAGATCTTTTTTCGTGGATTTGTTGCGAAGAGGCTTATAAACAAGCTAGGTTTTCGTTTAGGCAACTTCGTGCAAGCATTCATTTTTGGAGTCGTGCACGGCATCATGTTTATTTTTATCACTAACTTCTTAGTAGCAATGATGATTATTACCGTAACAGGCGTTTGTGCTTATCTTTTAGGTTGGATGAACGAAATGAAGTCTGGAGGATCAATTTTACCGAGTTGGTTAATCCATTCAGTCGGCAACTTTATTGGCGCGATTTTTATTATGTTTAACATCATATAAAAGGGAGGCGTGAAAATGGAAGTATGGGACGCGATCACGAACTACCGTACTGATTTGAATCTTGGAGATGTGGAGAGAATTAATGGTTGGGTTTCAGATGACTTTATTGGGTATTTTGGATATTACAATGACGTTGATTATCGTGTGTATAGAGGGCAAGAGTATCGTGATGACAATGTACAAACATTTATAGGATACCAAGGAAAAAATCCTACATTCGAGTATAACGACCTTACATATAATCTACGTAAGCACGATGAATTGATTCTGACAGCAACGATTGATTTCTATCTTGAAGGTCAGAAGCAAACGACTGTGTTGACAGTGGAGGTATTCAAAAAAGAAACGACAGGCTGGAAGCTTTATCGTCAACATATGGAACATTACGGGTAAGCAGTTGGCTAATCGGATTCATCCTACTATTCTCATTACGTAAACAATGAATGGTAGTATACTTTGTGAAAAGGATGATCCGATGTTTAACCCTAAATTTCACTCAAAAGAAGGTTACGATCAAGCAATAGGAGAACTCATGTACATGCTCGAATTAACAAGAACGATGACAGAATTTGAACTTTCTGAGTTAACAACGATTGAATTGGATTTTCTTCATGATCATAATAGTAACTCAATTGGTATGTTACTTTCACATATGGCATCGATTGAATATTTACACCAAGTCATGTCGTTTGTAGATCGCATGTTCAATGAGCAGGAAGAGAAAGAATGGACAACAGCCTTGCAAATGGGTGAGCAAAGAAGAACAGAGATTCATTCTAATGATTTACCGTACTATTTAGAAAAGCTGAGTAAGGTAAGGCAAGTGACTTATGATTTCCTTAAAGAGCAAGATGACCAATGGCTCTATGAAGAGAGGCATTTTCCAGATGGAACACCGTACAATAACTATTATTTATGGTTTCATGTTATTGAAGATGAAATCAGTCATAGAGGTCAGATAAAATTAATTAGACGTTTAATAAAAGAAAAGGCGACCGTAAATTAAACACATTCAGCAACTGAGCGCAAGTAAGGCTTAAGAGCCTGGTTGCGCTTATTATTTGATTGATTTAACGGCATAATGTAATAGGGGTGATGTCATGGAATTACTTGAAAAAGGTAAGGCAATCAGCGCGTACTATCGTAACAATCCAAACGTTGATTTAGTCATGATTGCAGGTTCAGTATCACGAGGGTGGGCGGACCACTTATCGGATATTGAGATCTATGTGCTTTGGAACGAAGCCCCAACAGACGAGGATCGAAAGGAGCCAATAAAAGAGTTACAAGGAGAAATAATTGAGTTTCACCCTTTTGAAGAGGATGAATGGTCAGAAAGTTATGTGAATTAACATGTGAAGTATGAAATTAGCAACTTCTTAACCAAACGCGTACAAGAAATTGTGAACGAAGTTACAAAGGAATATGACACTTCAATAGATAAGCAATTAATAGTCTCGAGTATTAAAAGTGGCATTCCAGTCTTAGGGAATGAATTGTACGATGAACTTGTGGCACAAGTGACCCCATACCCTAGAGAACTAACGATCGCGATGATACATAAGTATATGAAACTAACGAATCGATGGAATGATCGTGAAGCGTTGATGAAAAGATGATTGGTTCATATTGAAGCAAGTCATTAGTTCAGTTCAACTGAATTATAACTATATGTTCTATGCCATCAATCAAGAATACATCCAACACCCGGTCTTTAAATGGAACAGTCAGGTAATCAGTCAATTCAGGCTCAAACCAAACAACTTAGAAGAGCGACTAGAAAGGATTAATTTTGGCCCACTTAAAAAAAGTATCTTAGAATTAGAGTTGCTTCTAAATGAGTTGTATCTGCTGGTTGAGAATCATTATCCAGAAGTTGTCCTTGAGAATACTAACAGTTCGTAAGCAACTTTAGAAAAGTTAACTACGTAAGGCAAAGAAGCAAGTTATTCATTATTAAATGACTTGCTTCTTTGTTCAATTAGTATTGTTACTCGACATTAATAAAAAAAGTACTCGCATAGAGGGTAATGATTAGAAGTAAGAACGTATTCATCATCACACCAAGAATCCCTAATATTTTCCCACCGATCGCAGCTGAAGTCTTCTTTCCGTTAGAATACGTAATGGCTATAATGCCAAAAACGATTCCAATGTAAGGGATGAGTAAAGATAATACGCTAAAGACGAATGCTTTACGGTCATCTTCAAGAAATCTTAGAGGAGATCTAAGAATAGGAACACCTCCAAAGTCTATGGCTGATAACAGCAAAGGATCAAGTATGAGTGCAAAGAAAATTACGGAGTAAATCGCTTACTTTTGCTTAACAAAATATTGATATAATCGAATGATGAGGACGATAATTAGGATAAGAATTATGAAAGCAATCACTGAAGTAATGACGGCTCCCCAGTCAATGCCAGTACTTAATACTTCGATTTTATCTTCTCCTTTCGAACGAATCATTGAGATAATTGTAACAAACAAGAATATGGTTATGTGTTTTATCGGTGATCTAGAAAGGGACGATTTGAAAGGTTCATGCTCTCTATACCTAAGAGTAGTGGAAGTAGCATGACAATAACTCCAATAATCATGATGATGCTTTCGAATAACCTCGAGAAGAAGTCGTCTGTAAAGGTCATCCCTTGTTTTAAAACAAGTCAACGACATCGGGAGCTTAATTAGGTATCGTTGCTTTTTCTAAAATAATGTATTAGTATTTAGTAAACTGATCGGTCAGTTTACTATGCCGATCACTAACATTGAAGGGGAATATTCATTATGGCTCGACCAGTAGGACAAGGCGAACAGACAAAGAAACGTATTGTGGAAAAAGCAAAGGTGATTTTTGAACGTAAAGGGTACGCGGCAACTTCGATGGAAGATATTCGTGAGTATTCTCAGATAAGCAAAGGCAGCATCTATTATCATTTTAAGAGTAAGGAAGAGCTCTTTTTGTATACCGTTGAGAAGGCGTCTGAATCATGGAGAATGGAGTGGGAGAAAGAAGCCAATCAACTTGCTACAGCAACCGAGAAACTATACCTTCTCGCTCGATTTTATGCTTCGGATATGCAAAATCCGATTTCAAAAATTGTACCTGAATATATGGGTTCGGAAAATATCGAAGAAATGGTGAAAGAAAAGCTGATCCATCTTGTTCAGCCGGAGTATGATGTTTTTTATGAAATTATAAATGAAGGTTTACGCAATCAAGAGTTTGTGAGTAATAAAAAGGCTGAAGATATCTCGCATATTCTTTATAGTACACTCACAGGTATGAGTATTACACAGTTCCTTGGTTACGATGAGGAGAAGTTCTATTTGCTTTATCAGAATGCGATCGAAATCTTTTTGAATGGGATTAAAAACTAAACCCTACGCCTCATAATTGTGAGGCTATTTTTATCGAGGTTAATAAACCGAACGGTCAGTTTATTTTATTGTGAAAGGAGAATTTTATGTCAGCAATCGTTTTGTATATCATTGTTTTCATTATTGCAGCTACACCCTTTTTAGAATCGACGTTAATTATTCCTATAGGGATATTGGCAGGCCTTAATCCATGGAGTGTTACCATGATTAGTATCATTGGGAATTTAATGACCTTTTTAATCGCAATTACCCTGTCTGAGCAATATATAAGATGGTTAGAAAATCGACCGAAAAACAAAAAGAATGAAAAGAGCGATAAAAAGAAAAAAGCAGTTAAACTTTGGAAACGATACGGATTACCTGGTCTTGCAGTTATTCATCCTGTGACGGTTGGAAGTAGTCATGCAACGGCTTTAATTGCTCGTTCATTAGGAGCCTCTAAAAAGTCCACCACATTATGGATCGGTGGAAGTATCATCGTTTGGGCGATTGTTTTTGCTGTACTTTCAATTGTTGGCGCAGATTTTATATACTCTCAAATCGACTCCGATGGACTTCTTAATCGTTGGTTCAATTTAAATTAATCTTAATGCAAATCAGTATCATAGAATAAAGCAAAGACTACTTCAGGTCTAATGATGACCTAAAGTAGCCTTTTATCCATCGTGTTATTCTGGTTTAGGTTCTTTCCAGCCTCTGCTGAATAAATAGCGATCGCCTTTCTCTAGTGGCCCGTTTTTCATAAACAAATAAGAAAGCAGTACAAACAGTACAGAAATGCCAGCTAAAATGTGAACGAATGCGAGTTGTTCAGTAATGAAAAATTCGAAGAGGGGACCGAGGTCTGCAAAAAAGAACGTTGCGAGCGAAGCAATTAACAGAACAGCACCTACACTTAACGTTCGTACTGTACCGAGGTTAAAGTAAACTGTTTGTGCGAGCACTCCAATACCGAAGAGAATGAACAGCCATAATGCATCAACCCATAGATATAAGAAGGGATTTGATTCATTCACAAGGTCTCCCATGTGAAAGATATACCCTTGATTTAATACGTAAGGACTTAAATAGTAAAATCCATTTAAGGTAAGGACGCCCAGTATAGTATAAATCGTTACAGAAAGATAAGTTGAAATCATAAATTGTTTTCTTGTGCCTCCTAATGAAAGAATACATTTGTATCCTTTCATCAAAAAGAAAGGAAAGAAGAGAAAAATGGCATAGAATGGGCCGAATAGGACCCCTATATTCTCATTTCCATCAGCATAGAAACTCAAAAAAACAAACAATCCCATTAAAGCAATTGTTATACCCGCGTTTATAAGGAATGTCGGTTTCATTTCTTTAAAAATGAGGCGGAAAGGTCCTTTAAGTGTATTCATACTTTCGTCGTCCCCTTTTTTGTTAGGTTCACGAGGTAGTCTTGAAGTGGTGCTTTTTCGATCTTGATGCCTGTTGCTTCCGTGCGCGTGATTAAGCTGTCGTCATAATCATCATCAATCATGACATGAAGTTGCTTGCCGATCTTGCGTTCCTCAAGAACGTTGCTCGTTCCGATCATCGATTTAACAGCTTCCACTGGTCCTGTTAGGAGGACTCCTTGTCGCTTTAGTTTCTCTGTTTCTTCATAGCGAGTGATGGTGTGTTGATTGATCAAGGCGATTTTTCACAGAGTGGTTCAACTTCATCAATGTGATGGGTTGATAACATAATCAGACGTGGAGAATCTTCATACGTATCCAATAACACATCATAAAAGGTTTTGCGCATACTAGCATCCAGACCATTTGCTGGTTCATCCATAATCGTAACGGGTGCTTTACTCGCAAGTCCTAACGTAATTTTAATCATGCTTTTCATACCTTTGGAGAAGTTTCTGATCTTCTTTCTCCTCGGTAACTCAAACACATCTACTAAATGTTCGGCAAATGATTGGTCCCAATTTGCATTGAAATAAGAACCGAAACGTAGTGCGTCATCAACATCCCATAAATCTGAAAATGGATGGTCTTCTTGCATGAACGTAACATGATTCATTGCATCTGGATTGTTATATGGCTGACCCCATCTACACTGATTGTTCCTTGATTTGGTTGTTCCATACCGGAAAGCAACTTCATTAGCGTTGTTTTCCCAGAGCCGCTACGCCCCCATAATCCGATGATCATCGGTTCGCTTTCGTGGAATGAAACGTTTTGCAAGGTTAATGCATTCCCATATGAAAACGACAAATTATCAATTTTAATCATCATAATCCTCCTCGATCAATTGAATAAATTCTTCTTTTGACATTTGAAGTCGTTTCGCTTCGCTCAGTGTGGGCTTAACGTATTGAAGATAAAATTCTTCTTTACGCTTAGTGAGTAGCTGTGCCTTTGCTCCGTCTGCGACAAACATCCCAACACCTCGTTGTTTATAGGCATAACCGGCCTCAACAAGCATGGATAGTCCTTTTTGTACGGTTGCCCGGTTCACTTGATAAAACTTAGAGATCTCTGTTGTTGATGGAATTTGCTCTCCTTCAAGCAATTCGCCATCAACGATATCATCAGCAATCATATCGAAGATTTGCTGGAAAATTGGTTTTGACTCATCTAGAACAGACTTCACTAAACGCTCCTTTCTCACTTCTGTGTTGAGTGGTTGATTAGTTGTGTAATCAACTATACATACAGAAGGTCATCTTGTAAAGTGTGATCTACCGAATTACCATTTATTGATAAACGTTTGGTGAAAAGAATGGTCAATAATTTGGGGAATAGCAGTGAGGAGATTATGAATGGCAAGGTCGTTTTAAGTATTTTTGTAGTGTTTGGTAGTTGTAACGGGTTTATTCGCTACGAATAGAGGGGCTATATTGTTGGTATTCATCTTCGATTAAGATTGAAGTCAATTGACAAAACTACGAGTTAATCATACCTTTAAAACAAGGTAACTAAATGAACGAGACTACATATAAGTACAGAAGGACTGGGGATCTATGGCACCACAAAATAAAGAACAACTCGATCAGAAGAAACATGAACGCAAAGCACAAATTATGCGTGCTGCGATTAAAGTATTTGCTGAAAACGGGATTAAACTGACAAAAATCAGTATGATTGCAAAAGAAGCGAAAGTGAGCCACGGCTCGTCTATCATTACTTTACTTCTAAAGATGAGATATTGTATGCAAGTCTAGATTGGGCAGTTGAAGAGCATAAATCTGCAAAGCTTTTTCAAGAACTGAATGATCATGAGGTTAGTCCGCTTGAACAAATTAAGCAGTTCACTCTATTTGCATTTACAGAGAGTGATACAGAAATTAGCAATGGCGTGTTTCGGATTATCCAGAATTTAAGTTCTACGAATGACCTACCTGAACATTTAGAGCAATTCGTAGAAAAAGCAGGACAATTCTACATCGAATCTTTGTATCCTCTTTTTGTCGAAGGACAGAATTCTGGAGAGATTATTAAAGGTGATCCGGAAGAGTTGTTGGGTATTTATTTGACAGTATTGTCCGGCATAATGGCAGATGATCCAGCGTTTTGGAAGGATAATACAGAGCAAAAAGTTGGCATTTTAATTAGGATGATCTCGGAAAGATAATTGTTATAAAAAAGATTGACATAAAAATAGAGCATACGTATTATTAAATTGACTGAATGAGTCAGTCAAAAAATTTTGTTGTTAAATTGACTGAATAAGTCAATCGACATAAAAGGAGAGATCTTTCATGACTGATCCGGTCATCTCAGTACAGTACATTAAGAAAAGATATGGTGAGCACCTCGTGCTAGACGGACTGAGTTTTCATGTGGAACGAGGTTCAATCTTTGCTTTATTAGGCGAAAATGGCGCTGGGAAAACGACGATGGTTCGTATTTTAGCGACGTTAATCAAAGCTGATAGTGGATCTGCAAAAATCGGGGGATATGATACCGACAGTGAATCCGTGTCTGTAAAGAAATTAATAAGTTTGACTGGTCAATACGCAGCAGTTGATGAGTTGCTCACTGGTGAAGAGAATTTGCAAATGATCGGCCAATTAAATCACTTGGATCACCGTACGGTTAAAGCACGCACAGTAGAGCTACTCGAACAATTTGACTTGAGTGGTGCTGCTAAAAAACGAGTCAGTACGTATTCAGGAGGAATGCGCCGTCGACTTGATATTGCAATCAGCTTGTTTGCGAATCCTGAAGTAATCTTCTTAGATGAGCCAACTACCGGTCTGGATCCTCGTAGCCGCAAAAACATGTGGGAATTAATTCGTAAACTGGCTGATCGTGGCGTGACGATCTTCTTAACAACGCAGTATTTGGAAGAAGCAGATCAACTTGCGGATAAAATTGCGGTTATGAATAACGGGAAAATCATTGAAACGGGAACCTCGGAACAATTAAAAAGCATCATTGGAAAGGAAAAGCTGGAGTTAACGTTCCAAGACCAAGCTTCTTTCGATGAAGCAAGTAAAGTCATCAAAGGGCAAATAAACGAAAGTGAGAAGCTCATTTCTGTTGAGACAGAAGGTTCAACGGAAATTTTACGTCGCCTTTTGAATACGTTGCATGAAAATCAAATAGAACCCGTTGCCATGCATTTCCGTAAACCGACATTGGACGACGTATTTCTTGAGATTACAGGCAAATCAGCTAAAGGAGCTTCGTCAAATGACTAATTTAAGATTATATTGGGCTGCGATGGACGGATGGACGATGACGAGACGTAGCATAAAGCATATCGTTCGAGAAAAGGAATCCCTAATGATGGCTATTGGATTACCAGTCGCTATTATGATTATGTTCGTTGCAGTGTTTGGAGGAGCGATTCAAACTGGAACGGACTATGTCAATTATGTTGTTCCAGGTGTCATTATTACGTGTGCAGGCTTTGGAAGTTCGATTATCGCTGTAAGTGTTACGCAAGACATGATTGGTGGGTTATTTGAACGCCTACGCAGCATGCCACTTCATCCATCTTCGTTAATGGTCGGCCATGTGATTGGTGGTTTCGTTCGGAATGCGATTGCTACGACTGTCGTTATTCTAGTCGCACTACTGATTGGTTTTCAGCCAGAGGCAGGGGTAGTAGAGTGGTTAGGAGTTATTGGTATCTTAACCTTATTTATGCTTTCTCTTAATTGGTTATTTGTCGTATTTGGATTGCTTGTAAAAAATGTAGAAACAGCCAACGCGATCACATTTCCGATGTTGTTTCTGCCCTATGTGAGTAGCGCATTTGTACCTACTGAAACGATGCCTTCATGGCTGCACACCTTTGCAGAAAATCAACCGATGACCCCGTTAATTGAGACATTACGCGGACTTCTTCTCGGTACACCGATTGGCACGAACCTGTGGTTATCCATTGCTTGGTTCGGGGGATTGCTCATCATTTCGTTTATTGTCGCAACGATTTTATTTAAGAAGAGAAAAGCTGAGTAGAGATTATTAAATGGACGTCGTTCACTTAAAGTGAACGACGTCCTTCTTCCAAAAGCTCCTCTGATTGCAAGGGGACAATCCAATCGTCTGGTACTTCCATCCACACCTCATTTCCCTCATAGAGAAAATGAACTTCCCAGTTTCCAGACGTGTAGAATGAAACTTCTTCGGTGTTATCATCAAAGGACGCACTAGTATTTACATGAACCCAATTAACTCCAGGTAACCCGCTTGCAGATGAATGTAGTTCGGAGAGCTCAATAGTCGTGGGAGTAATAGATTCTGCTCCTTGTTGAAGAGTGTAATTGAACTGTACAGCTCGTTCGAGATCAGGCAAATGCTCATCCAAATAAGATGTGTGGGTATTAGAGTCACCGGCTTCGCTAATGGGCTCTTTAAGTTCTGGTTCAATCGCAACATCACCGTCACCTTGCTGCGGTCCTTCATCAATTGATTGACGGATGTGCTGCAAAAGTTCCTCAGTCTCGTCATAGTCAAGCTCTACCATGTCATCACTGCCAAGCAGTGTGTCTTCCATGACCACAAGTGTAAGTCCGTATTTCTCACCTAATTCTTCGATTTCTTCAGAAGCATTGTTGCATCCAGTAAGTAAGGTAAAAACAGCTACGCTTGATAAAGTTTTCATGACATATCTAATACGAAACCCTCCTAATTAAAAAATTAACCTGCAAAAGGAGCCTAGAAGAAAAAGTAAAACAATATGATACATAGCACAATGATGAATGCGAGGGTGAAGACTCTTGAAAGGCAGCTTCCTTGAGCGAATGTTTCGGGTCTTCCAACGATCGCTTTATCAACGGATTCACCGATCTTTTCTTTTGGTTCGTTCTTCTTTGAATGATAATCTGAATTATTGGTCATCTCGAAACACTCCTATAATGCGTTGGTCTTCTTCAGAACAATTACCCTTATTAATGGTTCTTAAAAACGAACGTTATTGAAACACTACGGTGAATATGGTGTAATTGCTAACAGTATTTTTAACTTAGGGGAGTCGTTACAAGGCATGAGAGTTTTTATGAAGGAGTTTTCTTATTATTTAGCGGCTATCGGATTGGCGATTTTATTCTCAATTGTTGTGTCATTTTTGAATCCGTTAATAAGAGCAATTTCTGATCTAGTGTTCGGAACAACGTTGTTGGATTCAGGGAACTTTTCTATTGTGGCGAGCGGTCTATTTTTATCACTTATATTGTTAGTAGTGATTGTTCCTGTAGTAATTGTATTTTATCCTATAGGGATCCTCATTAAATATATAGTACTTAGCGCGCGGGGAACTCGAAAACATAGAAACCAAAGGCACGAAGCGTAAGGCATGAGAGTTCTTAATAAAAGAAGGTGTTTCTTCACAGGTCTATATAACAATGAAGTCCTTCTTTAATGTCTTCTCTTAAGTCACTGCTATTTATCTTTGGTTTGTTTATACTTAAGTGAAGCATAGGTTAATAATGAGATAATCGTACACACAGTTAACATACCGAGCAGGGTCGTGAGATTTATGGCGTTACGGCTAATCAGTTCAGTAAATATCATAATGAAAAATAGGCCTAATCCGATGAATAGAGCTTTTTTAGCCATGGGGACCTCCGATCTTTTTTAATATGTTTACCCGATTTTGCAGCTCCAAAAGCAAGTCATCTTGAATCTTTAGAGTGAATATAGAGTCGTTTGTAGTGACATTACTTATTGAAGGAGAAGTTATGGATAACATAGCAAATCAAGTTGCCAACTATATTAATCATCTTGATAAAAAAATCGTAATCGGAATTTCGGGTCATGGTGCTTCTGGGAAAACGACATTTGCAAATCATCTTCGAGAGTTGATTGATGAGCAACATGTCAATTATATGAATACGGACCCTTACATCATTGGCTCTGAACTTAGAAAGTACGCGACAATCGAGTATGAATTTGATCAAAAACGACATGCGTCTAAAATGACAGCGTGCCATCCAGCAGCCCACCATGTCGTCTCCTTAGAAAGAGATCTTACGATGATTCAAGAGGGATTAGATTTTAAAACGATCCAAACGCATTATATGGAAAGTGCGTTAGTATCATCTGATAACAAAGTTAGTATTGTGGAAGGGATGAGTACTGCATTTGTAGATCCAGGTTTATTTGATTTGAAGATTTACCTTTATACAGATGGAGAAACTGAGTTTATGAGAAGGGGCATTCGAGATGTGTCCGAAAGAGGCATGAACATCGAGTATTTAAAACAATCTCATAACCAACGAAGAATTCAATATGAATTATTTATGCATGCTTATCATGGGGCATTTGATCTTGTTATCAAGAATACGAATCACAGCTATGTTATAGAAAAAGACAGCTTGAACCTTTGTTAGATCAATTGGTCGTTCTTCAATAAAATGGAAATGGATGATGCTTAAGAATCATCTAATTCGCTTAACAATCCAAAATTTCATAAAAAACTTGGAACGTTCTTATTTATATGGTATGATCATTATTAACTAGTTTTGTTACGAAGAAAACAGAAAGCAAGCAACTTTCATCTAGAGTTTCACTTTGAGCAAGAATAGTAATAAATCGTGTAATGCATGTGCAAAGCACTAGGAGGCAACAATCATGGAACAAGGTACAGTAAAATGGTTTAACGCAGACAAAGGTTTTGGATTTATTGAGCGTGAAGGTAACGAAGACGTATTCGTACACTTCTCTGCAATCCAAACTGACGGATTCAAAACTTTAGATGAAGGTCAAAAAGTTAGCTTTGAAATCACTCAAGGTGACCGTGGACCTCAAGCTGCAAACGTTTCAAAAGAAGGCTAATAACCGATTAAAACAGACTCTTTGAGTCTGTTTTTTTATTGGTTGATAGGGAGTAAAGGGGATGACGTTACATCAAAGTCACAATACACAATTGCTTGAGCAATTAGCTCGCTTAGCTAAGCAGCTTAATGAAAACAATATTACTTGGGCGATTGGAGGATCATTACTCCTTTCGCAATACGGGATCGTGAAGAAAGTAAATGACATCGATGTGCTAGTGTCTGAGAAAGATGTAGGTCGTACGAAGACAATCATTGATACGATTGGGAATGAAAAGGAAGTTCAAAAGTATTCACCTTTTCGGACCAGTTATTTCTATAAATATACGATGAATGATGTCGAAGTCGATCTTATGAGTGGATTCGCTTTGGAACACGAAAGTGGCGTATACATACTCTCACTAACCCCAAATTCAATTGTTACGTGTACGCAAATTAACGGTGTAAGCATTCCGCTCTGTACGTTAGAAGATTGGTACATCTTATACAGTTTGATGCCTAATAAAGAAGAGAAAGAATTGCTTTTATTTCGTTATTTGCAGGCACATGGCATTTCTAGTAAGCAATTGTTGATCGAAGCGTGTAGACAGCCATTGCCGGATAGAGTTAGGGGTAATGTAAAACAGCTTCTTAAAAGCGTGAATCCATAGAATGATTTGTTTGTTGTGACATTAACGTGTTAAGGAGGTCATGTCATGCCTACGTGCTCAAACTGTAAGCAAGAATGGGGGTGGAGATTATCCATCAAAAATCATTCTCAATTTATGGGATGAGTTGCCCTTATTGTGATCAGGTACAGTATTTATCAAAAAATGCGAAAAGAAAAACATCGTTTTTAGCATTTTTACCGTTGCTCGTTCCATTATTAAATCTGTTAACAAATTTAGGCTTCTTAGCAACCATCATGATCTTCTTATCCGTGTCTTTGCTTTTCATGTCATTGTATCCATTTTTGATGGAGTTATCTAATGAAGATCAATTGGGATTTTGAATGTTTATTTTATAAGGAAGGGCTTGCCTTGAAGTACTTAAGGCGAGACCTTTCTTTTTTGATTATGATCATGAGGGAAATTTATTCAATTGTCATAGTGCTGCTTCCTATATTATTATGGAGTAGTTGCTATAAATCGTGTCGTGAATATGTGTGATAAGAAAGACCGAGAGACGAAAAGGTAGGGAAGTACGATGACAGAAAATTTCTGGCGTGATTTACCACGTCCATTCTTTATATTAGCTCCGATGGAAGACGTTACGGACGTTGTGTTTCGTCACGTCGTAAGTGAAGCCGCAAGACCAGATGTGTTTTTTACGGAGTTTACGAATTCTGAAAGTTATTGCCATCCAGATGGAAAGCAAAGTGTTCGCGGTCGCTTGACGTTTACTGAAGACGAACAGCCGATGGTTGCTCATATTTGGGGTGACAAACCTGAATTCTTCGAGGAAATGAGTATCGGCATGGCAAAAGAAGGATTTAAAGGAATCGACCTTAATATGGGCTGCCCGGTTCAAAATGTGGCAGGGAATGGAAAAGGAAGCGGATTAATTCGCCGTCCAGACGTCGTTGCTGAACTCATTCAAGCAGCCAAAGCTGGGGGACTGCCTGTAAGCGTAAAGACGAGACTTGGCTATACGTATGTGGATGAATGGCGTGAGTGGTTAGCACATGTACTAAAGCAAGACATTGCAAACTTGTCTATTCATTTACGTACGAAGAAGGAAATGAGCAAAGTCGACGCGCACTGGGAGCTCATTCCAGAGATCAAAAAACTCCGAGATGAGATTGCACCTGACACACTGTTGACGATCAATGGTGATATTCCTAACCGCCAAGTCGGCTTAGAACTCGTTGAGAAGTACGGAGTCGACGGTGTCATGATTGGACGAGGCATCTTTACCAACCCATTTGCATTCGAAAAAGAGCCTAGAGAGCATAGCAGTGAAGAGTTACTCGATCTTCTCCGCTTGCAACTCGACCTTCACGATAAATACCACGAGATTGAATCCCGTGCGTTTAAACCGCTTCACCGCTTCTTCAAAATCTATGTACGTGATTTCCGCGGAGCAAGTGAGTTAAGAAATCAACTGATGAACTCAAGTTCAACAGATGAAGTACGTTCACTCCTTGATACGTTCCAAGCTGAAAAACAAGAGACATTATAATTTGGAAACGCCCTTCAAAGTTCACTTTGAAGGGCGTTTTGTTGGTCATGAGACTAAAACTTTGTCGAGGTCCTGTTGTCTTGCACCACGGTCCCGGGCTCTTGCACCACGGTCCTGAGCTCTTGCTCCACGGTCCTGTTGTCTTGCACCGCGGTCCTGTTGTCTTGCACCATGGTCCCGGGCTCTTGCACCACGGTCCTGTTGTCTTGCACCGCGGTCCTGAGTTCTTGCACCATGGTCCCGGGCTCTTGCACAATCCCCTGATCTCTAGCCTCATGCAAAAAGGCATAGCTCTTTATAAGCTATGCCATGAATGATACTTTGTAATTTGCATGTCTTCGTAACAAAGAAACGTTCATTTGATAAAAAGCTGCATGCATTGAATCGTTGCTACTATCAAAATTCAGCACACCAGAGTTCAATTTCAATTTTTAACTCGGGTAATCCCAAAGCTGAGATGTAAGCCACAGTCATAGCTGGATAGGCGGACGGAAACAGTTCATCCCATTGAGCGTCTAAGAAGTTCCAATCGATTTGTTCGGTCGCCCAAATGTTAACTTTAATTATATTTTTTTCACTTAATTTCTCTGATGTAAGGATTTTCTGTATGTTTGAAAATGTATTCGTGACTTGATCGTTTAATTCAGGTGGGACATTGCCATCTGAATCTGTTCCGATTTGACCTGATGTGACGACTAAATCGGCACCTTTTAGAACTCGTGTCACATGACTGTAATTCCCTACGGGCTTAGCCATTGAATCTGGATTTTTCCTACTGATGTTTTGCATTGTATACCCTCACTTCTAGAGTTTTTCTGCTCGTTTTCTTAAAAAAAGATAGACTTCACCAATATCATGAATTTTAGAAGAAAACAGCAGTAGAGAATCCATAGCCGAAAGATAAAAACATGAGAATTTTCTTCTTCATAGCTTGGACACTCCTTTTCTCCATTTTGTAAGGTTTATTTTTTCGTTTTCTTAAGTGTTTTCATAAGAACGTAAACAATAAAAATGGTAAGTACAACGATCGCAAGTAGTGTAACGATCTGAATGGCGATTGTTGCTACAGCAATTTCTGAGTGTGTCACCTAATTACCCCTATTCATGTGTGCTGTTCCTATAATCGTACCAAAGAGTTCTAGTTAATTAAATGAATTGGGTAAAAAACTTCTGCATGCGAAGACGTGTTTGAATATCACATGTAGTGTAAAAATATTGTGATAAAATAGACCTAACATTTAATATGGGGGTTAGAAGAATGGAAATGGTAACGCCACAACGTTTAAATAAGAGTGACACGGTTGCCGTATTGTCCCCATCAGCAGGGGTGCCAAGCGTATTCCCACATATCTTTGATCAAGGAATACATATTTTAGAACAGGAACTCAATTTAAAAGTTAAGGAAATGGATACTGCCCGTGCAGCTGCTGAACAACTACATCAAAACCCAAAACAGAGAGCAGAAGATATCAATCGAGCATTTGCTGATCCGGAGATAAAAGCAATTTTCTCTTCAATAGGTGGTGATGATTCAATAAGAATTCTCCCCTATTTAGACACGGATTTAATAATGAAAAATCCTAAGATTATCATGGGGCATCGGATAACACGACGTTTTTAACCTATTTGAATCAATTAGGAATGGTGACGTATTACGGTCCTACGGTTATGGCTGGTATTTCGCAGCTTCATCGTTTAGAAGAGAATTATAAACGCCATATTCAAGATTTGTTGTTTCACCCGAGTGACACGTATGAGTTTCAACCGTATACACAATGGTCTGAGGGATATCCTGATTGGGCAGATCCCAACAACACAGGTGAAATCAATGCAAATAAACTGAATACAGAGGGCTGGCGTTGGTTACAAGGTGAAGGGATTAACAGCGGGAAGTTGTACGGAGGCTGTATTGAAGTATTGGAAATGTTAAAAGGGACAAGGTTCTTTTGTGATGTTGAGTTTTTTAATGATAAGATTTTATTCCTAGAAAATGCTGAAGGCACAACGACAGTCGAGCACATTAGACGGACCATTCGTAGCTATGGCATGCAAGGGATGCTCGAACGAATCCAAGCTCTCTTAATCGGAAGAGCTAGAGATTATTCTGATCAAGAAAAACAACAATTAGATGATGCGATTATTAGCGTCGTTCGGGATGAATTTCAAAACCATACGTTGCCGGTCATCACAAATGTTGATTTTGGTCACACAGATCCGATGTTCATCTTGCCTATGGGAATTCGTACTGAGATCAACTGTGACGAGAAGCGAATCAGGTTGGTGGAGCCTAGTGTGTTGTAAAAGTGAATGCCAAGCCCGTTCAAGAAAAGTAGCTTACAGTAATGATTTTTCGAATCATTACTAGATTATGTTGGAGGGTACCAATGATCATTCGTAATGTCATACGTTCAGATTATGAACTCGTCTCGCCGCGATTAAATGAGTGGTGGGGTGGCAGGCAAATGTCGGACATGTTGCCAAGATTATTTTTTGAGCATTTTAATGATTCGAGCTTTATTGCTGAAGTTGAAGGGGAGGTCATAGGCTTTCTAATAGGTTTCCTTTCTCAGACTCATAAGGATGAAGCGTACATCCATTTCGTCGGTGTGAATCCAAATCATCGCAAACGAGGGGTTGCTAGGGAGCTTTACCACACGTTCTTTACTTACGTTCTAAAAGAAGAGCGGTCAATTGTGCGCTGTATTACGTCGCCTGTAAATAAAACATCAGTCGCGTACCATACAACGATGGGATTCTACATTGAACAAGGCGATAAAGAAATCGATCACGTACACGTTAAGTCAGATTACGATGGACCTGGTGAAGATCGGGTAATGTTTGTGAAGGAACTTGAGTATTCGACATGTGGAAAATGCAAATAGACTTGTCAGAACAGTTGACAAAACGATGCGTGATCGTCAACTTGGAATGACTGAAAGGAATTCAGTGATGCAAATCTTCTTAGCGGTACTTTTTTCTGGAATAATTAGTGCAATCACAGTAAGTTCAATCATTAAAGTGCATTACTCATTGCACACCAAAGAAAAGAAATTTCTAAACGTCAATTCGCTTCTATGGCAACTTTGAGTACGATCGTTGGGTTAGTGTTTTAACAGTTCTACAAGCTTTATATGACTCTATTTTTACATATTTCAATAGCCTCACCTAAAAGAACATCTCTATAAAGAAGCGATTAAAAAGGAGATGAGAGTATGACCTTAGAAGTTGGCAGCACACTTAGTTTTAGTCGTACATTTACGAAAGAAGATGTTGATACGTTCACGAAGCTTTCTCTTGATGAAGGTGTTCATCATGTAAATCCTGATGAGAACGGGAACGTAATTGTTCAAGGGTTATTAACCGCAACGCTTCCAACGAAGATTGGGGGAGAGAATGACGTTCTTGCGCATACGATGAATTTCAATTTTCTTAAGCCAGTAGTCACTGGAGACACAATTTCATGTGTTGTGACCATTGATAAATATACAAAGAAAGACAGTGGACGAAGATCGATAACGGCTTCATTTCGTTGTATCAATCAAGATCACATTGAAGTCATGACAGGGTTATTTGCAGGCGTTATAAAATAACTTGATGTAAATAAGGAACGATTCAGATGCTTACTTTCTTGGATGATCGTAATGGCTTGTACTATATTTGGATATAGTAAGAGTGTTTTTAGGTTCGAATGGAGGAAGTTATGGATCAACGTAGGTATTTTTCCATTGGTGAGGTATCAAAATTAAAAAATGTAACGATTAAGGCGCTTCGTTATTATCATACGATTGGTTTGCTTAATCCAGCTTATATCAATCCTGACAATGGTTATCGATATTATACGATAGGTCAATTCATTTACATAGACATTATAAAACTTTGCCAACAAAGCAATGTCACAATCAAAGAGATTAAAGCTTTATTTGAAAAAGCAGATACGAATGAACTAAAGCTTTTCTTGGAAAAGAAGAGTAAAGAAATTGAAGAAGAGATGGTAAGTCTAGAGCAACTTCAGAAACGAATAAGTTTATTGCAGAGCACCATTCATTCTTCAGAAGTTGAACGTAAAAAAGAGGGTATTCACATACAAGCATTTGAAGAGCGGCACCTTTTACGTTCACCTACACAAGCTGGAGAACTAAATGAGGTTTTATCATTTGATCAGTTAGACGAGCAGTTAGCTGAATTTACGAATCATACATTCGAGTACGGGTTAATTTATACATTTTTGCACGACGAGCTGAACGTTCGTGACGTATTTCGAATGATTACCGTAGAAGACTATCAATTGCTAAAAGAAACTGCGACGGTTTCAGTGTTGCCAAGCGGACAGTACGTAACGGTAAATTGTACGAAGGAATCTGAGGAAGAAGCGCTACATTTGTTGGTAGACTATTTAAAGACGAACGGTCGGGAGTACCATGATCTATACATGTTGTACTTAGTGACGGACGTATTTAATCAAGATAATTATCATGCTCAATTCCAAGTAAACATTCAGCCACCCCATGACATAAGGTGGGCTGAACTTGGTGTGCCTAAAACGTATATTCATAAATGAAATTTGTGTTCTTAAATGCACCATCAGGGAGATCAAACGCGGTGACTTCTTCGTCTAGACAAACAAAGCCATTATGATCATAAAACCGTAGTTACTCATCGTGTCGGTATAGACATAGATCTTGTTTGTGTTCGTTTCGGTAAAATATGAAAAGAGCTCATTCAGCAATTTCTTTCCAACTTTTTTTCCTCGAGCTTGTTCAGATACAGCAAAGAATTCTAAACAACCTTGGAATTCATGTTCTTTGCCTTGAATTAATTTCTTGTAGGCCTCATTCGTTGAGTTCGTTAATTGAACGAACAAATCTCGGTCGTCGTCTTCTTGGTTGAGTAAGTGTAGCATTTCCTTCGTATAATCTTCTTGCAACATGCGATATGTCGGTGCCTCGCCAACTCTTGAACCGAAAATCACACCAACAACTTCTCCGTCTAACGTCGCAACTCTTCCGAAGCTGCTTTTATTTAAGATTGGACTTACAAACATCATCGTAACAGCAGCATCCAATAACTGTTCATCCTCAATAAACCCTTTAGCAAAAGCTTCGATGGTAATCGTTTTGATCGATTCAATATCTTCTTTTCTTACTTCTCTAATCTCAACGTTCATGTTATAGCCTCCTTTGATTGATTACTTGTAGTGTAAGGCCTCCCCTATAGGGAGAGTCAATCCATTACATGTAGCAGGAAAGTGAAAAGATTTAATTGAATAGTTATATCACTGCTAGAAACATTTGAATAGGAGGTTATGATGAATCAAGTTACGCAGGAAATCACAGCCCAAGTGCAAAAAATGCGTGAATTGCATGAGCAAATGACAAGAGGAAAGTTTGAAGAATTAAATACGTATTATTCAAAGGATTTTATGGGATATCTTTTTATTCCTGGGTCTGGCGAAGTAGAACAGATGAATTACGAAGCGATTACCAAAGGAAATAGCAATGCTGCGAGCTTCTATAAGGGGAAAGAGATTCAATTTGAGTACTCTGAATTAATGATTATGCCTCAAGCGAATGAGCAAGCGGCGGTCTCTTATGAAATTCTATTTATAGAGCAAGATATTCAAGTAAAGGCAGTGTCGCTAGAGGTCTGGAAGAAAGAATTTGACGGGGTATGGAGAATGATTAGATGGTATGAAGAGAAAGGACCTGCTTCGCAGCGTGAAAGAGTAACGGTTGACGACTAATGTTCAGTTTGGAAATGAACTGCCTGTCCTCAATTTGAAGTTAACACCATTATTAATGCCCGCATGGAGGCCGCGGGCTAGTAGGTTTACATATTCCCTAAGCAGTCTTAACGACCGTCACTTCAACATTTTCGGTACCAATCGTGAAATCTGGAGGTACTAATGTGAGGACAGATCGTGTTGTGGTAACCGTCAGACTTCTAGAAGCGGCTAACAGAGTAACTTCTGTCCCTTCAGTGTACGTACCTGGTACGAGAACGCCATCTTGTTAGATCTGTAGAGCAATTGTAGACCCGTTCATTGCGGATGCATTTTCTGACTAAGAAACCGTACACGTACCGGGTTCGACGAGGATAATCTCTGCTTCGCCTTCTGTGTAAGCCTAGTTATCGAAGTAGGTACTTAACTTAGTAACTTTGGTATAAAATAAGGAGGTCAAAGCTGTTATGAAACCAAGAATTACGATCATCACACTTGCTGTTGATGATTTGAAAAAATCCACAGCCTTTTATCAAAATGGATTAGGGTTCTCAACAGATGGGCTCGTTCAAGGTTCAGATCAAGTCGTGTTTGAATTAGAAGATGGGATCACTCTCGTATTAAATCTTCGAACTGAACTTGAGGAAATTGATCAAAGAAGCGCTAATTCCAAAAGGCCTTCTGAAGTAATTTTGAGTAGTATTGCTGATCGTAAAGAAGAAATCGATGCAACCTTAACAAGGGTTTTGGAATTCGGAGGCACAATTTTGCCTCGTCAGCCGAAGAGTTATGAGTGGGGTTATTCAGGTCACTTTAAGGACTTAGACGGTCATATTTGGGAGATTGTTTATTTTTATTGAGTGAAGTTAAAAGTAAAAGCGATAAGGCTACTTCAAGTAGCCTTATCGCTTTATTCATTCATGAACAATTGCTCTTCTAGAGCCTTCATTTTTTTGAAGTAGCCGTCCTTTTGCATGAGTTCATCGTATGTCCCACTTTCAATAATTTGACCATGATCTACGACGATAATCTGATCCATCTGATCAAGACCAGTTAAGCGGTGGCTAATGAGCACAACAGTGGCATCTTTTGCGCGCTCAAGAAGAAGGCGCAGCATACGTTCTTCAGTAAGTGCATCAAGTGATGTTGTTGGTTCGTCGAGCACCCAGAGCGGGGCTTCTCGAAGGAGCAGACGAGCGATTGCGAGTCGCTGTTTTTCACCACCAGAGAGGTTTTGTCCTTTTTCCTCAACGCGACTATCGAGTTCAAGGTGGGGCAATTCCGCTGCGTGTAACGCATTTTTAAGAGTAATGTCGTCTGTCATCTCTTCTGTAACGAATAGATTATCTCGAACGGTACCGACAAAGAAATGATTTGATTGCAAAGAGACATTTGTGTTCTTCCAAAGTGTGTCTTCTGAGATCGTAGATAGCTCGTGCCCATCGACTTTGACAGTGCCTTGATCATAAGGTAGTGCTTTTAAGAGTACATTCGCGATAGTTGTTTTACCCGAGCCACTTGCGCCGATAATCGCAGTTTTGCTTCCTGATGGAATTTGGGCGTTCACACGTTGGATTGCAGGGCGAAGTTGGTCCTCAAATTGAAGCATAACATCTTGGAACTCGATGTCTAGAGCTTTACTTAATTGAATGTCATTAGAGGAAACCTCAGGCTGGTTTTCCTCTTCAAGGGACTCAATTCGCTTTGCTGCATGAGTACTTTCTTGTAAATGATACGGTAAGGTTGCCATCGGTGTAATCTGTTCAAAGACGGTGAGCGTAATCATGAGCAGTAACGCCAGTAGAATGCCTGCTAAATTACCTTCTGCAACTTGATACCCCGCATAAAACAAGACGGCAACTGAAACGAGAAAGGAGAGCAAGCCGATTGTTGCATCGCTCCACATTTGAACTGATTGTGATTTTTGTTTTTGCTGTTCGTATTGCTTAATCGTGTTACGCACCTTTTGCTCCCGCTCTTCACGGGCTTGGTGAATGGTTAGTTCTCGAAAACCGTAAACGTATTCCGCAAACGTAGAAGAAAGCTCTCCACGTGTTTCTCGAATCTCGTCGTTGACTCGTCGTTGGCTGAGAAAGAATAGTGCAGGGATGACGAGTAGTGAGAGTGCTAAACCGAGTATGATTAGTACAGCAGTGCCGATTGAGAACAAGGTCGTAAATGCAATGGTTGCAAGAAATACTGAAAGCATGACGATCGGTGGATAGACGACACGGAGTAAAACGTTTTGAAGAGCGTCAACATCTCCGACAATCCTGGAGAGAATATCTCCACTCGTATAGCGGTTAAGAATTCGATTTGAGACGGGTTCTAGTTTTTCGTATACACGTAAGCGAATGTTGCTAAGCATCGTAAACGTCGCTCGGTGAGAATAATAGCGTTCACCGAAACGACTGACAGCGGATGTGATTCCGAGTAACTTTACGATCGCAACGATGACCATTAACGTTGCAATTGGAGGAGTTAGTGCAGCGTGAGAAATTAAATACCCGCTAGCAGAAAACAAACCAACGGCCGTTATTCCTGCGATAAAACCAGCAAGGATTGAAAGAAAGAGGTCCCTTTTTTCAGCGATAATGAGTTTGATAAAAGGTGTGAGTGCTTTCATGCTTGAGTGCCTCCTTGCTGCGTTGTGATCATGATACGGTATAAATCATCTTCTTTCCAAAGCGTTTCATGGGTGCCGCTTGCACGAATGGTTCCGTTTTCTAACAAATAGATGCGGTCTGCTTCTCGAATCGTGTAAAGTCGGTGAGCGACAATAATTACGGTCGACTGTTCGCTCAGTTTTTTGAGTGATGCTTGAAGCATCGTTTCCGTTCGAAGATCAAGACCCGTAGTAGGTTCATCGAAAAACACGACGTTCGGTTTTTTGTAAAATGCTCGAGCCATAAACACTCGTTGACGTTCCCCGCCAGACAGGCCTCGTCCTCCTTCACCAACAAGGGTGTGGATGCCATCTGGCAATTGCTCGATCCACTCAATAATTCCAGCTTCTGTTGCCGCATTTAAAACAGCTTCATTTGTTGGTTTCTTTTTGGAACCAAGTGAAATGTTCTCCGCAATTGTCCCTGCAAACAAATAACCATCTTGAGAAATCAACGTCATTTGGTCGTACCAAGAAGACGCTTCAATCTCACGTAAATGAATGGTTCCTAACAGATAACTTCCATTTGTGTGGGGCACTAGCCCAGCTAAGATGTGCAGAAGGGTCGTCTTTCCTGACCCTGTAGCACCGATCAAAGCGATCTTTTCATACGGTTTGGCAACAAAGTTGATGTGGGACAATTGAAAGCCTTCAGGATAAGAAAACTGTACATCATCCATTAAAAGTGTCGGTGGTTCTGTCTGATCAAGTTCGTTCGAACCGAACAGTTGCTCTTCATCGAATTCCTCGAGCAATGCTTCAGTTTTTTTCAGAGCTCCTTTACTCACTTTTCCTGAATGAAATGCGGAGCCGAGGTCTTTTAGCTTATTAAACAGTTCAGGTGCCAAAATCAACATTAAGAACCCTGAATAAAAGGTTGTGTCTTGAACGATGATCATACGGATGGCAACTTCTAAAGCGATAATCCGATGCTTAACATTGAAATGAATTCAAGTGCAAGGGAGTTCGTGAACGCGACTTTTAAGACATTCATCGTAGCGTCACGGAATTCAAGACTCTTATCTTTAATTCGTTGATGTTGCTGCTTCGTTCGTCCAAAGAACTTAATCGTGGACAATCCTTGAAGTGTGTCGAGAAACACACTTGAAAAGTTAGCCATTTTCTCAACTTGTTGTTTCGACTGATCACCGGTACGCATACCAATAATAATCATATAGACGAAAATAAACGGCGCTGTAATGAGAATAATGACACCTGATGCCCAATGTTCATAAAAAATCACTAATAAAAGCATGATTGGGATAATGGTTGATTGAATCATTTGTGGAATGTATTGATTAAAATACGCAGCCGTTTCATCGACCGTATCTAGAAAATAACTCGTCGTCTCACCTGTTTTTGTTTTCTTAGATGAGGTAAGAGTGCGATTTGAAAAGTGATGCAATAGTCGTTCACGCAGTGTGATTTTAACGTTTGTGGCTATGGTGTTCGCCATTCGATCAATCAGAAATCGACTAAAAATGCGTGCGAACAACGCAATCAGTAACGTGACAAATTGGGGTATAACTTCTTGAAAGGAAAGCGATTGAAGAAATAATCGATCAATAATTGAAACAATCATAAAGGCTTGAACTACGATCGCAACCCCTGTAATGACAGTAAGTAGTGTCATCGTAGTAAGGTGTGTACGACTAGGACGCAAGTGTTCGTTCAACAGAAGTCCTCCTAAACGTTTCTTTCTAGCTCTAGTGTATCTCTTATGTGAAGACTTTCACAATCCTTAGCTCTTATTCATCGTTATTGTTCCAATTATAGTCACATTCTAGTGACTGATCTGTCAAAAAAGCTTTGTGAAAGTAAAAAAAATGCCACATAGGCGTGGCATCTTACTTGCGAATTTCATCCAAATAGTTATAGATCGTTTGTTTCGTAACACCGAGGTAATCAGCAATTTGCTCTGCAGAACCTTGAATAAGAAAGGCACCTTTGCGGTCAAGATGTTTAACAAACGCAATTTTGTCATCACGCTTCATTGAAGTAATCGGAATGCCGATCGTTTGCTTTGCTTCTTCAAGAAGGGCATGGAACATTTCTTGAATATCTTTGCCGTAAAACTCTTGTTCTACTGGAGCTTGATCGTCGCTTGAGGAGACAAGTGTATTAAGAAACTTTGAGGTTGAAATGAGTGCTGTGATATCAAGGTTAATGCCGAGACAACCGATGACATGTCCTTTTGAATTGCGGATGTAAGAGAGCGAAGCTTTTAGCCAAAGGCCATCTTTCGTCCGGGTTGTAAATCCGTAGTTATCTTCGATTTCATTCCCGTACTTTCGCCAATCTTGAAACATGCGATCGGTCATCGGTGCACCAACTTTTCGATTGGTGACGTTTCCTTTTATATAAACGAGAGATGCGCTTACATCGGCAAAGTCGTGGATGACAACTTCTCCTTGATCACCGAAGTTCTCTGCGATCATGTTCGCAATCGGTACATAGCTTGCAAGTTCAGGTCGAATGGTAACCATTGCTTCAACCCCTTTCTAGTCATTCAATGAGAGTGTATCACATTTATATTTTATTATTAGTAAATAATTATTTTACTTATTTTAAAATATGATATACAGTAGACGTAAATCGATCGGAGGTGGTCATGGTGATTGAATCGGTTCGTTGGCCAGATGGCCAAACATTAGCTGCTGTTTTGACGTTTGATGTGGATGGAGAGACTGCACACTTAGCAGAGCCACGTAATCAAGATCGTCCATCATTGTTGTCCATGGGCACATATGGCCGTGGAATTGGATTGATCGTTTACTGTTAATACTTCGTAAACATGATATTCTTGCAACCTTTTTTGTGCCGGGGGCAATCGCAGAAATGGATTCTACAGTCGTAGAGCGGATCATCGACGGAGGCCATGCTATTGGACATCACGGTTATTTGCATAAGCCAAATGATCAGTTGACGAAGGAACAAGAAGAAGGAGAACTCATAAAAGGAATTGAAATTCTCGAGAAAACGATGGGAAAAAAGCCGATTGGTTATCGTGCCCCACTTTGGGAAATGCATGACCGTTCTCTTTCCCTTCTTAAGCAGTATGGTTTTTTGTATGATGCAAGCTTGCAAGCAAACGACATCCCTTATGAGGTCGAGGTAGAAGGTGGGAAATTGCTCGAAGTTCCTGGAACATGGGTCTTAGATGATTGGGAGCAGTTTGCATTCTCGGGAGATTGGGGAAGTTCGTTTCACATCGAGGAGCCTGACAAAGTGTATCGATTGTGGAAGGCAGAGTTTGATGCACTTTATGAAGAAGGGCGAATGTTTCATTTGACGATGCATCCTCAATTAATGGGACGAGCCTCTCGCGCTCAATTGCTTGACCGATTAATTGCGCATATGAAATTAAAGCCTGGTGTCTGGTTTACGACCATTGATGAGATTGCGCTTCGATGGCAAGCAGGAGAATTGTCTTTTCCTGTTATGACCCAACCAAATCGTGATCTATTATTTCCAGCGAAAGGAGAACAAAGTCATGATCATTAGAAATGCTAAATTGTATGGTCAGAGTGGGCAAGTTGACCTTGTGATGACGAACGGAATCTTTGAGAAGATTTCTCTTGCTTCTAGCGAGTTAAATGATGGGGAGATTAATGCTCAAGGAAAGCTGGTCATTCCACCATACGTGGAGCCTCACATACACCTTGATTATGCACTCGCCGCTGGCACACCGAGATGGAATGAATCAGGAACGTTGTTTGAAGCGATTCAGCTCTGGTCCGAACGTAAACAAGTCGTTCATGAAACGAAAGAAGATATAAAATTGCGGGCGAAACAAGCGTTGCTCATGCAAATTGAACATGGTGTCCAGCACGTCAGGACGCACGTTGATGTGACAGACCCATCTTTAACCGGGTTACATGCATTACTTGAGATACGAGAGGAAATGAAGCCATGGGTGGATGTACAACTTGTCGCTTTTCCTCAAGAAGGAATGTACGGTTACCGTGGTGGCGATGCGCTCGTTGAAGAAGCAGTAAAGCTCGGTGCGGACGTTGTAGGTGGAATTCCACATTATGAACCGACGTACGAAGAAGGCGTTGCGTCCATTAAGAAAGCGTTTGATTTTGCTGAGAAATATGACAAGCTGATTGATTTTCACTGCGATGAAGTTGACGATGAACAATCTCGTTTTGTCGAAGTCATCGCAAGAGAGGCAGATCGCAGACAGATGGGAGAGCGTGTCGTTGCCAGTCATACGACTGCCATGGGCTCTTATAACGATGCGTATGCCTACAAGTTATTTCAAAAATTAAAGCGCTCTGGCATTCACTTCGTTTCTCTACCAAAAGCGAATTTACACTTGCAAGGTCGGTTTGACACGTATCCGAAACGGCGAGGTCTAACGCGCGTGAAAGAATTATTAGAGGCAGATATGAACGTAGCCTTCGGACTCGATTCGATCCAAGATCCGTGGTATCCACTTGGTAATGGCAATTTAATGAGTGTGCTCGATACCGGCATTCACGCGGCACATTTGACTGGGTACAACGAGATTGTTCGATCACTTGAACTCATTACTTTGAACGGAGCAAAGGCGTTGAACCTTAAGCAATACGGAATCGAAGAAGGGCATGCAGCGAATTTACTCATCATTGATGCAGAAGACGAATACGAAGCTGTACGCAAAGAAGCAATTGTCCTTTATTCAATTCGAAACGGAGAAGTCATCGTAAAACGACAAGCGCCGGTAGTGGAATTATCAATATAATGGTAGCTAAAATTAAATATCAACTAAAAATGACTTGAGGTCTAATTCTCGAGTCATTGCTTTATGGATTTATTAGGTAATATGTTATATAGTATAGTTTAGTAAATTTTATATTCTAAATAATAAATCATAGGGTGGTGTGTAGTGCTTTGTTATTAATTAATAATAGGTTGTTAAAGTCTTCACCGATTTTTATCATGATAGTTTTATTATTTGGTTGCACCTTTGGTTCAGAGAATAATACTTCTATAACATTCTCGAAAGAAGAGCAAACCGATAATTGTACTGCTGCTAGTATTTACATAAATAAAGACCAGAAAGATAAGCTTATGACTATTTATCAAATCGGCGAAGAACGAGCAGAGCAAATACTAGATTTGAGAGAACAAAAACTGTTTAACGAATTTGAGGATTTGATAAGAATTGATGGGATTGGTAACGAACATTTAGAAGCTATTGAGAAAAAAAGTGATATTTGCTTTAATTAATGGTAAGTGTATTGAATCCTTGCATTACTTGCGGGGATGTAATTATAAGTTCAGGTAATAAATAACCAAAAATCCAATCTAGGTGACTAAAAGTTCACCCTAAATTGGATTTTTTAATAACCACTGTCACTTTCACTAAGACTTACATTCTTTAATTGCAATACTCCGTTTGGCAAGTGGATAAAGCCATCCACGTGGTCAGACAAGCCGACGATATAGTCGTTGTGAACGGTAAAGATTGCAGGTGCATCATCTACGATTTGTTGTTCAATTTGTTCATAGAGTGCGAGTCTTGCATCTTCATCTGTTTCTTCACGTGCTTGAATGAGCCACTCGTCAACCTCTTCGTTTTGGTAGAATGTCTGGTTCCCAGCTGAACCTAGGTTGTCAGAGTGATAGTTCGGGTGCAATGCATAATCCGCATCCCCTGTAGCTGAAGACCAGCCAAGAACGAACATGTCTGAATTCCCTTCGCCAACCGCATCGAGGTAAGCTCCCCATTCCATTAATTCAATGGACAACGTTACGCCAACTTCTTGAAAGTAATCTTGTACAAGTTCGGCGACTTGTACACGTAATGGATTCGCATCGTTCGTTAAGATTGTTGCTTCAAATCCATCTTCATAGCCTGCTTCTGCTAGTAATTCTTTTGCTTTTTCAGGGTTGTATTCTAACGGTTCAATGTTGCTTGAATACCCAAACGTATTCTCAGTAAGTGGCGATTCAGCGACAAGTCCATACCCATCGTACAAACCTTCAAGTAACGTTTCCCGATTTACGGTCATTGTTAACGCTTGGCGAACAAGTGGATCGTCAAACGGTTCCACCTCGGTATTGAAGCCGATGTATTCGTAGCCTAATTGTTCTTGAGTGATTACAGAAACGTCATCCATATGATCGAACTGACCGACATTTGCAGGTTCGATTTGTTGCATATAATGAGCTTCTCCTTGCTCCATCATGGCAATACGAGTTGACTGTTCAGGTACAACTTTGAATGTTGCTTGGTCAATTGCAGGAACTTCTCCGTAATAGGATTCATTTGCGGATAATACGAGTTCATTTCCTTGTTCCCAAGAATCGAATTCGAAAGGTCCTGTCCCAACAGGATTCATCGTTAGATCTGATTCACCTGCTTCATCTTGCTCAATTGCTTTTGGGCTCACAATTCCAGCTGATCCGTGAGCAAGGTGAGCGGGAAGAGGTGCAAATGGCGCCGATGTTTTGAAATGGACGGTGTACTCATCAACCGCCTCAATGTCTTCAACGAGTTCAAATAAAGACGCGCGTGGTGATGCGGTGTCAGGATCTAGAAATCGCTCGAAATTTGTGACAACGGCATCGGCGTTAAATGGCTCGCCGTCATGGAATGAAACGTCTTCACGTAAGTTGAATTCCCATGTCAAATCGTCGATCTGATCATAAGATTCAGATAACGCAGGTTGTAATTCCATGTTCTCATCATTCATCACAAGGTTCTCATAAATGTTCGTAAAAACGATGGTTGAAGGGATATCCGTCGCTGCGTGTGGATTTAACGTTACAGGATCTGAGGGCATCGCCAATATGAAATTGCCACCTGCTTCAACTTCACTACTCGTTTCATTAGCATTTGAACTCGTCTCGCTCTCTTCTGGATCACTTGAACAAGCGGTGAGTAGCAGTGCACTACTAAGTCCAAGGACAAGTGCGTTTCTTTTTGTCATCATTATCAATCTCCTTATTCTCTTAGGTGTCTACTTCCTTTAGAAATGTAACGCGTTACTACCAATCAGTCCTTTAAGTATACAAGTAATTCTGAATAGTTCAATGATCAAATTCTCTGCATTTCGTTATTTTTGGAAAGTTGTTGATGTAGATTATGACATCAACCTAACATGTACTATAATAAAAAAGTTGTTACTTTAGCCTTTGTATGATGGAATGGGGTTTATTTGTGATTGAATTGCAAAACGTAACGAAAAAGTTCGGTAACCATACGGCTATTCAAAACGTTTCCTTAACCGTACATCAGGGTGAAATTCATGGTTTGATCGGGGCAAGTGGGGCTGGAAAGTCAACGATGCTAAGGGTAATGAATTTACTTGAAATTCCAGATTCGGGATCGGTTTATGTTGGTGAGCGTGAGTTAACGACACGTTCAAAACGCGAACTGCGAGAAGCTCGCAAACGAATAGGCATGATCTTTCAACATTTTAACCTTGTCTTAAATAAAACTGTCGAACAAAATGTAGCCGTTTCCTTGCAGCTTGCACAAGTGCCTAAGCATCAGCGAATAGATCGTGTGCGGGAATGTTTACGCTTTGTTGGATTAGAAGATCAAATGGATAAGTATCCTGCTCAGTTAAGCGGAGGACAAAAGCAACGTGTTGCTATTGCACGCGCATTAGCAAATGAGCCTGAAGTTCTTCTTTGCGACGAACCAACGTCGTCACTTGATCCTCATACGACTTCAGAGATTCTAACCGTTATCCGTGATATACATGAACGTCTCGGTGTGACAGTGATTATCGTAAGCCATGAAATGAACGTCATCAAAAGCATTTGTCAACGAGTGACTGTCATGGATCAAGGAACGATTTATGAAACGGTACAGATTGAATCGTCGGGAATACCTAGAAGTGATCGAAGTCCTGAAAGGTTTATAAAGGAGTTAAAAAATGATGCCTGACATTCTTTTGCGTTATCAAGCGGAAATTTGGCAGGCAATCGGAGAAACGTTTATTATGGTAGGCGTTTCAATTCTTGCTGCTATTCTAGTAGGGCTGCCTGTTGGTACACTGCTGTATTTGTGTCGAAAAGGTAACTTGTTAGAAAATCGTTTTGTTTTTTCTTCGCTGAACCTGCTCGTTAACATTATTCGCTCGTTCCCGTTTTTGCTTCTAGTCGTCTTCTTAATTCCTTTTACTCGTCTTATTATGGGGACAGCGATCGGTACTGCGGCTGCAACGGTCCCTTTATCAATCATTGCATTTGCTCATTATTCTAGGCTCGTGGAACAATCCTTGTTAGAAATTCCTAAAGGTGTGATCGACGCAGCGGTTTCCATGGGAGCTTCGGTGAAAGAAGTCGTCTTTAAATTTCTACTTGTAGAATCAAGGTCGGGATTAGTCGTTGGACTTACGATGTCGACGATTAGCTTTATTAGCTATTCAACCATTATGGGGGTCGTTGGAGGCGGAGGCGTTGGTGACTTTGCCATACGTTATGGTTATCAACAGTTTCAAACGGATTTAATGCTATATGTCATTGTTATTATGGTTATACTCGTTCAGATGATTCAATTTATCGGAATGACCATTGCAAGAAAGATCGACAAACGTTAGGAGAGATTGATTCACCATGAAAAAACTTACGACACTAGTTGCAATACCTGCTCTATTATTAGCTGCATGCGGCACAACTGAAGATCAACAAGAAACAGATTCAACCGAAGAAACGACGGAAAGTACAGAAGAAGCAACTGAGGAAAGTGAAGAAGTTACTCTAGACGTTGCTTCCTTAATTCCTCCGATGACTGAAATTCTCGAATTAGTTGAACCAGAACTGGCTGAAGAGGGCATTGATCTAAACGTTGTTGTACTTGGTGACAATATTCAACCGAATGATGCCTTACATCATGAAGAAGTAGATGCGAACTTTTTCCAACACGTTCCGTTTATGGAAGAGTACAACATTAATAACGATGCATCTCTAGTACCTGTGGAGCCGATTTATTTCGCTAACTACGGTGTATATGCTGCTGATTATGAATCAATGGACGAACTTCCAGAAGGTGCAACGATTGCAATTGCAAATGACATCTCTAATATTGATCGTTCGCTACAGCTGCTCGCGCAGCATGATGTTATTGAGCTAGAAGAAACCGATGAGCGTTATTATACACAGTCTCATATTAGTGAGAACCCGAATGATTACAACTTTGAAGAAGTCGATTTACTTATGCTCGCCAGAATGTATGACGATGCAGATGCGGTTGTCATAACTCCGGCTTATGCTGAGCCGTTAGGATTAACTCCTGCAAATGACGCGCTTCTCACTGAAGGAACAGAAAATGAATTCGCAATTACACTTGTCGCTCGTGAAGATAACGTAGACGAAGAGGCAATTCAAACACTCGCAGAGGTGATGACTAGTGACATCGTTCGTGACTTTCTAGAAGAAAATTACGACGAAACAGCAATCCCTGCTTTTGATCATGAATAGAAAACGAATGACTTGGATGTATTTCCAAGTCTTTTTTTGTTGTTTTTGCATTCAAAAGTAAGCAAAATCATTGTATTTATCTAGTAGAAACTGGTATCGTAATTCTAACTAATTGAGAAGATGTGAGGTGCAACGATGAAAATTGCGCTACTTATGGTAGTTAGTATGTTGTCAGTTGTCATTGCAAGTCACGTAGAACCATCCAGTGAAGAAGTCATCCTTGAAGCCGATGAAAAAGACGATGAAGGCACTTTATAATTGTTATTCTACAATGTTTTTGTTCTGCCGCTTTGCCAGTGACAAATAATCATAGGCTTTCTCGTAATTGCTATTGACATAGTAATAGTCTGATACCTCGTGAGCCAACTCAATGAGCTCGATTTGGATTCCGAATTTCTTTAATTGTTGAAAGCCTTCCTGAATCATCCCATCATGAAAAGGTTTATATAAGAACACACCTCTAGATATCATACTTTTTGCACGAAACTCTTCAAACCGTTTGTGATCTTTTGTAAGCGCCTCTTCAATTTTATGTAATAATTGATCCCCTTCTTTTTGTTTACCTTGTCGAAAGCACGAATTTGCAAGCCGATAGAGGGTGTCCGCTTGGAATTCTAGTCGTAATTCTTCATCAACGTTCAACGCCATCTTAAACCTCTGTTCTGCATCATTGTTGTAATGAAAAAGGTAGTCATTTTTAGCGATGCTTTGATATAAAACTGCACGCTGGCGGTCTTTAAGTCCTTGAATGGTAAGTGCATCTTCGAATGTGGATTTTGCTTTTTCATAATAGCCAGTTTTTGAATAAATGTTCCCGATCAGCACTAGCGCACGAATGGTTTTTTTCGTAGATGCATGACTTTTCTTATATGTGTCGTAGGCTTTTATGGCATAGTTTAAGGCTGTTATGCTTTCTCCTAGATGATTGAACGTGTTCGCTTGTCGAAGATAAAAGTTGGCTTGATCAATATCGCATAACACACCAAGCTGTTTTTCAGCGGCGGTGTAATGCTTTAACGCTTTATAATAGTTTTTGGAGTGATTAAGTAGCGTACCTTCCATATAATGATAAAGGTACATCAGTGTTTGTTCTGAATCCTTTTCTGAAGAAGGCTGCTCTTGAAAAGGTTCATTTGGATGGTTGTTTTGTTTTTCGCTTTTTGAGAGCATCATTTGGTGTTTAGAATAAAGCAAGTTGTAATAGGATTTTGTTTGTGGATCTAAATGTAGGAATGGTAGATTTTCAGTAAGCTGATCTCGGATCTGAGCGGCTTTTTCAAGATCATTTAGAGATAAACAATGTAGCCAAGAACCTAAGTCTTTTATGATTTCATATTCTTCAGTCAAGTTTAAATGCTCCTTTCCTGTGTAACTCCATGAATAATCGCACTTTCTATATATTTAACTAGCATAATACAACAAAAATCTCTCGAATAAAATATATTCTGGTAGTTTAAGGAATATTAGATAGGATTCGACAGCGGTTGTCTAAAACGAGACTGAATGATGTCGTAATTTAAATGGGTGATGAATTTTGTCTAACGAAGTAAACGTTCATAAGGAGGAATAATAGGGCGAACTAAACGCTACTTAATTAAACGAAGGAGGTAGTGCGATGAAGCATTCTCTGAGAGAAATTGCCTTTGATGGCAGAGTTTATCGATGGCAGAAATCATTTGTATTTATTGTGTTATATACAATCGTATTCATTATAGGTTATTTCACCGATTTAGTAGCAATTTTGTATGGAACAACGTTGACAGCTTCAGTCGTTGCTTCCATTATTCTTCTTTTATCGATCCTTTTATATCGCCATAACAAACCTCGCGGAGAAGTGATCAAAGATGGCGTTGGTCTTGCAGTTTGTGTGATTATTCTTATCGTTTTTTTGAATCTCTAACACTGAACAGAGGGGAATCAAAGTGTCTAAACAAGTGTTATTCGTTCATAGTGCAGGTCCCCAAAATGCTCACGAAGGAAGTGACGCTTTTAAAGCATCACTCGTTCAACAACTAAGCAATGATTATCAATGGGTGGCCCCGCCAATGCCGTTTCCAGAGGATCCAACGTATGCTCAATGGAAATCTGTTCTAGACGAATCCTTTGCATCGCTAAATGATGATGTAATCTTAATTGGACATTCGTTAGGAGGATCAGTGTTGTTGAAATACCTTTCGGAAGAAACGTGTCATGTCTCCATTTCTACTTTGTGTTTGATCGCATCGCCATTTTGGGGTGTGGATCAATGGAGACGAAAGGACTTTGTGTTAGCAGAGGACTTCGAATCAAGGCTGCCAAACATTCCTCATATCTATTTCTATCAAAGCAAAAGTGATGAACAAGTACCAGAAACTCATATGACGTATTATGCAGAAAGAATTCAAAGCTTGCACATGAGAATGCTTTCAGGAAATGATCATCTGTTTCAAAACGGGTTGCCTGAATTGGTTACTGATTTAAAGCAGCTGCAATAACCACTGTATGATACTTCGTAGTTGATTCACGTAAGACGTTCGTTCTAAACTAAGAAGACAGATTACAGATTAATCCCAACACATAAAGATATAGTAGAGGAGTAATGCATGAACTGTTTATTACTAGGCGCCACAGGAAGAGTAGGAAGTCATGTCGTAAATCATGCTCTAAAAGAAAATCACTACGTGACACTCTTGGTGCGAACACCAGAGAATGTTCAAAGTACGCATGAAAATTTAACGATTATAAATGGAAATGTCTTAAATAAAGCTGATATTACTCGTGCTATGAAAGGTATGGACTTTGTCATTAGTGCACTCAATACAGATGGTTCAACGACATTGTCACAGAGCATGCCACTCATTATAGACGCCATGAAAGAAGAGGGAGTAAGGCGAATCATTACGGTAGGTACTGCTGGTATTTTGCAAAGCAGATCATCACCTGAATTGCTTCGTTATCAATCCAGTGAATCAAAGCGCAAATTAACTCGAGCAGCAGAAGATCATCACCGAGCTTACGAATGGTTGAAGACGTCGGGTCTCGATTGGACGATCGTTTGTCCAACCTATTTACCAGATGGGGAGTACACTGGACAGTATCGAGTAGAACGTGACTTCTTGCCAGAAGAAGGAGCGAAAATATCTGTACCTGACACGGCAGAATTCACATGGAAGCAAGTTGACTGTGATCAGTACATAGGAGCAAGAGTAGGAATCGCCTATTAATAGAGGCATATCTGTTAACCATGTTAGATTGCATATGAAAAAGTTCTCCAGATAATTAGTGCACTTTTGGCGACAAATGCTAACAAATTGAGTAGTAGTACATGATTGATGAAATTATTCGCGCGGTTCTAGTTATGCATATTTGCATAACTAGAACCGTGCTTTTTTGTGGTTAGACTGCATTAGTAAGTTGGCAAGCTTTTTGCAAGTTCAATTCTTTTAAATAGATACACGCAAAAGGAGAGAAGGGAATGAAAGAAGCAAAGCAACCGACATTGCTTGTAGCGCTTTTGCCAATTGCCTTTATGATTGTGGCATTAGTCGTTGCGATTGGGGGATACGGTGCAGATCCACATTTTCCACTGTTTATTAGTGCAGTAGTTGCTGTCATTATTGCGATGGCTCTAGGTCACACGTGGAAAACATTAGAATCGGGGATGTTGAAAGCGATTGGACTTGCCATGCAAGCGATTATCATTTTAATTATTATTGGAACGATTATCGCGTATTGGATTGCTGGGGGAATTGTACCAACGATGATTTATTACGGATTGAGCATTTTATCTCCTGGCTATTTTCTTGTTGCTGCTTGTATTATCTGTTGTGTCGTTTCGTTAGCTGGAGGTAATGCTTGGACAGCTGCGGGTACGATTGGTATTGCTTTAATGGGTGTTGGTGAAGGGCTCGGAATGAATCCAGCGATGGTTGCGGGAGCAATTATTTCAGGTGTTTACTTTGGAGATAAAATATCACCGCTCTCTGAGACGACAAACTTAGCGCCAGGGGTGCTCGGGGTGAATTTGTTTGAGCACATTCGTCATCTCCTTTATACGACGATTCCCGCACTGATTATTTCGTTGATCATTTATACGATCATGGGCTTTTTCTTACATCAATCTGGATCGGATACGTCTCAAATTGCGCATCTGCAACAAAATTTAACAGAATTGTTTACGATCACACCGTGGTTACTTCTCGTTCCTCTGATCGTTATTATTCTCATGATCATGAAAACCCCTGCAATTCCAGCGCTCGTCATTGGTTCAGTACTTGGGCTAATCTGTGCTATTTTTGTTCAAGGGGTAGCGTTTGAAGATACAATCGGCATGCTTGTTGAAGGCTATGTCGTCGAAACGGGTGATGAGGCTGTCGACAACTTATTAACGAACGGTGGCGTTGAAGCGATGATGTGGACCGTTTCGTTAATCATTATCGCGATGAGCTTTGGAGGGATATTGGAGTCTGCAGGGTTTTTCAAGGCGATTGTTGAAAGTCTGATGCGTCTTGCGAAATCTACAGGAAGTTTAATTGCAACGACAGTAGCAACTGCTTTTGCATCGAATGTCGTTGGGTGTGATCAATATTTGAGTATTATTTTACCGGCGCGAATGTATGAAGGTGAGTACAGAAAACGTCGCTTAAAATTAAAGAACTTATCACGAACGGTTGAAGATGCAGGAACGATGACATCACCATTAATTCCTTGGAACACGTGTGGAGCCTTTATGTTTGCAACGCTTGGTGTAAGCGCGTTTAGTTATGCGCCGTACGCATTTTTGGCGTTGTTAAGTCCAATTATAGCGATTATTTATGGTTATATAGGCTTTACAATTGAGTATGAAGAGGATGAACCGACAACAGAAAGTAAGCAAGCTAGTTAGATAATTTATCAACAATTCTAACAATCTCTCTACTTTTTTAGTATACTGATAGAAAGGGAGAGTTTTGTTATGTTAATGGAACAATTGCGACCAATTTACACCATTCCTGAACATTCCGATGAAATAACAGAATACTTACAAGAGTGCAAAGAGCCGTTCCTTTTCTTGGAAAAGGATAATCAACTGCAAGCCTATGTCGAGTTGAAAGATAGTGACGGTATTCAGTCGCGCAAAGACTTAGAGTTAGTCTCTACATCCATGCACAATGTCGGGGTGATTCAACCGGATCAATCGTTTACACTTCCGTTGATATTTCATTTAATGGGTGAGCCGATTGTGATTGTTCATGATGAATCAGAGTCACCAATTGGATTCATTGAACGAGAAGATGTGTTAATTGAGCTGTTTCAACGAGAACATCATAACGCGAATCTACTAAAAATTCTGTTGTCTTCAATTCCAATGGGAATGTTCATCGTTGATAAAAACGAGCGCATTATGAATAGTAATGATAAGGCTCTACAGATGATTCGATCGACACATAATCAAGTTGTCGGTAAATCAGCTGGTGAAGTGTTTCAACAAAATCACGTACATCGTGTGTTTACATACGGCGAAACGCTTCTGAATCAAATCCTCATTACAGATGAAATGGGCATCCTCGTCGACTATAGCCCGATTAAGAATGGAACTGGAGAAGTAGAAGGGGCAATAATCATCGTTCAAGATCTGCCAATGTTGAACAGATGGCAATGGAAATAGAATTTGTGAAAGATTTGAACCGGGATTTAAATGCGGTTTTGTCCACGATGTATGATGAGGTATTAATTGTCGATAAAGACGGCACATTGCTACGCCATAGCGACAAATATATTGAAGGATTATGGCCTGATGGGATCGATGCACTAGTTGGTAAGAATTTATTAGAAATTGATTTACAAGGGTTACCTCCATCGGTGACAAAGCTCGTCTTAAAACAACAAAAGAAAGTGTCTGTCGTTCAAGAGATTCCTTCGGGTGACAAAGTGCTTGCGATTGGAAACCCCGTATTTAATGCAAGAGGAGAACTTGAACGAATTATTATTGCCTCAAGGGACATAACAGAGAATATTCAGTTGAAATCAGAGTTAAGGCAAACGAAGGCTATCTCAAATCGTTATAAGGAAGAACTAGAAAGTCTAAAGAATCAACAAACCCCAAAGCATACGCTCATCTACGCAAGTGAGAAAATGGAGAGAATCATGAAGAACATCGAAAAATTATCGATGTTCTCGTCGACAGTGCTCATTCACGGGGAAACGGGTGTTGGGAAAGAACTGATTGCGAAATCCATTCATGAGAAAAGTGCAAGAAATAGCGAACCGTTTTTAGCGTTAAATTGTGGCTCTATTCCTGAGACGCTCCTCGAAAGTGAGCTGTTCGGTTACACGAAAGGATCATTCACTGGTGCTGATTCTAAGGGAAAGCCGGGCTATTTTCAGCAGGCAGATCGCGGTGTGCTTTTTCTTGATGAGATTGGTGATATTCCAATGTCATTACAAGTGAAGTTGCTTCGTGTCTTACAAGAAGGGGAAGTCGTGCCCATCGGTTCACAAACGCCAATTCCTGTTGATGTGCAGATTATTGCGGCTACGCATCGGGATTTGGAAGCGATGGTTCAAGATGGAAGCTTTCGTGAAGATTTGTTCTACCGCATTAATGTCGTGCCCATCCATGTGCCATCATTACGTGAGCGATCTGATGATATTCCACTGTTAGCGTACCACTTTATACGAAAGCTAAATGAGCGTTATCAGATGCGCCATTCGTTCTCGCCCGATGCACTTAGCTTACTTGAGACGTACGCATGGCCTGGAATATTCGCGAACTTCAAAATGTCGTCGAGCGATTGTTTGTGACTGCAGACGATGATTTAATTTCAGCAGAAGCAGCTAGCCAGTTTTTACGTGTCGAAAAAGTAATGAAACCGTCAGCAACATCACCGGTTTTGGCTTCTGTTATGCCTTTAAATGACGCAAAGCAACTCATTGAGAACCAATTGTTGCGTCTTGCGATGGAACAATTTAAGACAACGACAAAAGCAGCGAGAGCATTAGGATTAGTCAATCGGCTGTTAGTCGAAAATGGGCAAAGCTACAAAGCGAAACACCTGCAAGAGAGTAAGTTGTGCAGGTGTTTCGTTGTACATGTATGCATCGAATCATCAATTATGCAATTATGCATAATTGATGAAGTGGATTTATGCGTGAATGAGTAAGGTTTTATGTTGGCATAAGAATTGCATTTTAAACTAGGTATAGATTGCATACTTAGGAGGCGTTTTTTCATGGTTAAAACTGTAGCAAACGATGTTCATACATTAATTGAGCATGATAAAAAGCATTATATTCATCCGACATCTTCACCGAAGCTGCAACAAGAAGAAGGAACGCCGCTTATTTTCACGAGTGGCGAAGGTGTTTACGCCAACAGTAAAGACGGAAAGCGATATTTTGATGGGTTATCCATGCTTTGGAATGTAAATATCGGCCATGGTCGTAAAGAACTTGCGACAGCGGCGTATGAACAAATGACTCAAATGGCTTATGCTTCTTCCTTTAAAGGTTACTCAAATGAACCAGCGATTAAATTAGCAGAAAAACTGGCAAGCATCTCACCAGGCGATTTGAACGCAGTGTTCTACACCTCAGGGGGTTCAGAGTCAAATGATACAGCATTTAAACTGGCTCGTTTTTATTGGGCACAAAAGAACAAGCCCAAAAAGCGCAAGATAATTGCATTGGAGAATGCGTACCACGGTGTAACAATTGGTGCACAAACGGCAACGGCAATCCCGTTGTTCCATAACTTCTCAGAGTCAGGGATTGCAGATGTTCTCCATGCGAAAGCTCATATTACCGCTTGTGAAAACGGTGACAAAAATGACCCGGATTATGAGTCATCGATTCGCGCGACGATTGAGCGTGAAGGTGCTGATACCATTGCTGCTGTTATATTGGAGCCCGTTCAAGGTTCTGGCGGTGTGTATATTCCACCTGCAGGATATTTGGAAGCAGTACGAACACTGTGTAATGAGCATGAAATCTTGTTCATTGCAGATGAAGTCATTTGTGGGTTTGGACGTACAGGAAAGATGTTTAGTGTAGAGCATTGGGGTGTTACACCCGACATGATGAGCATTGCAAAAGGAATTTCGAGTGGCTATGCGCAATTAGGTGGGGTCATGGTTAACGATGCAATTCATACGGTTATTAACGAATATGACGGTGTATTGGCTCACGGGTTTACGTACAGTGGACATCCGACGGCTTGTGCGGTTGCATTAAAGAATATTGAAATCTTAGAAAATGAGAAAATCGTAGAACATACTGCTCAGATGGAGAAAGAGTTACTTGCACAATTAAAGAAACTAGAAGACAAACATGCTCACGTTGCCAATAGTCGTTCGATCGGTATGTTAGCGGCATTTGAAGTCGTAAAGAATGCTGAAACGGGAGAACGCTTCGCTGAAGATGTTGCACCTGCAGTCAAAGTCGTTGATGAATGCTTTGAACGCCAACTTATTTTACGAGCATTAGGTCCGAATCGAGATGTAATTGCGATTGCACCGCCGTTAACGATTACTAAAGAAGAGATTGCGGAAATGATTTCGATCATCGATGAGGCATTAACAGCCTCCTTTTAATCCATGAAAAGGAAGTGAAATGATGATTAAACGTTTAACGTTAGCAGGGTCTGCAAGAGAAATCGGCAAGAAACACGGTGAGCTTGGAAAAGAACAAGTTTTTCAAAGTTTGGATTTATACGAGCGCCTTTTCCATGAATATCAAAACATCACGTGGCAAGAAGCACGTGAGCGGGCGCTCGTTCACGTAAAAGCGATTGAAAAGCACGATCCATCGATGTTAGAAGAAATTGAAGGTATTGCATTAGGTGCTGGTGTTGATTTTGAAGACATTTTAGCGTTAAATGCGCGAAGTGAAATTGCTCTAGCGGGTAGTGGACCGAGTTTTTCAGATGGCTGTACAGCGATGTCAGTGTATCCTCCACTAACCAATGACACAATCATTGCCCAAAATTGGGACTGGAAAGGGGAACAAGAGAAAAGCTTGTTGCTCCTTGATATCGAAGCGGTTAATGCGCCAAAAATTACAATGGTAACTGAAGGTGGCATGATCGGCAAAATTGGCTTTAATGAAGCGGGGGTTGGGATTTGTTTTAACGCTCTCATTACAGACAAAAAGTCCGATCAGTTGCCGATTCATCTCGGATTACGGGCTGTGCTTAATTCTTATAGCATGAGTGAAGCCATTGCGAAGATTAAGCAAAAACAAATCGCGGCAGCAGCAAGTTTTCTTATTGGTTATGACAATGGTGAGGACGCTGGAATGAGCGTCAACGTTGAAGTATCACCTTTTGGCATGGATTACGTGAGTGGAGAAGATGGAAGACTTGTTCATACGAACCACGTACTTTCGCAGAAAGTATTGCAAGACTTATCCGATATGAATGAGTTACGTTTCGAAGATTCAATGCTTCGCAAAAAACGTGCAGAACAGCTTATGCTCGGCGCGCTCGTAAATAATGAGCGTATTGATGAAGACACATTTAAATCATGGCTAGGTGATACGTACAACGCACCGAATGCAATCAATCATTTCAAAAACGAAGCGGCACCAACACATCGTCAGATGGAAACGGTCTTTTCTGTTGTGATGAACTTATCAAAGCGTACGATGGATCTTTGTGTCGGCAAACCTAGCGAAAATGAATTTGTATCGATTACTCAGGAGGGGCATTATGGCGTACATTAATGGAGAATGGTTGGAAACGACTGATCAAGAGAATGTGTATAATCCAGCAACAGGAGAGGTGATTGGCTCTGTCTCTGTCGTTGGCGCAAACGAAACGAAAGAAGCGATTCAAGCTGCCAATGAAAGTTTTAAGACGTGGCGTAAGCTACCGGGTGCAACGAGAGGTGCCTATATGGCAAAAGCAGTTGAGATTATGCGCACTCGTGCAGACGAATTGGCTAATACGATTACAAAAGAAAATGGTAAGCCACTTGCTGATGCAAAAGGGGAAGTCACGAGTGGTATTAACTACTTAGAGTGGTATGCAGAAGAGGCGAAGCGTGTGTATGGCGATGTTGTACCAGCATCTCATGAAGACAAGCATCTTATGGTTCTTCGTCAACCTGTCGGAGTCGCAGCGGCAATTACGCCATGGAACTTTCCTTTTTCAATGATAACGAGAAAAATTGCCCCAGCATTGGCTGCGGGGTGTACGGTCGTATTGAAGCCTGCACCGGCTACACCACTTTCTGCGATTAACGTATTTGAATGTTTCCATGAAGCAGGAGTGCCTGCGGGAGTTGTGAATTTAGTCATTGGAGATGCAGAAGCGATTGGTAAAGAAATGACGAGCAGCACAGATGTGAGTAAGCTGACGTTTACGGGATCAACGGCTGTCGGTAAGATGCTCATGCGTGATTCTGCGGCGACAATGAAACGTATGAGTATGGAGCTTGGAGGTCATGCCCCTTTTATCATCTTTGAAGATGCCGATCTTGAAGCAGCGGCAAACGGTGTGCTCATGTCTAAGTTTAGAAATGCAGGTCAGACGTGTATTAGCACAAATCGTGTTTACGTTCAGCAATCGGTTGCTTCAGAGTTTGGAGATCTTTTAGCGCGTAAAGTATCAGAGTTAACGGTTGGTGATGGGACGAAAGAAGGTGTGGATGTTGGTCCTCTAATTAACGATGGTGCGGTTCAGAAAGTGAATGAACATGTTCAAGATGCTTGTTCTAAAGGCGGCAAGGTTTTAAGTGGAGGGAGCATTATCGAAAGTGACGGGAATTTCTTTGAACCGACAGTCATTCAAGGTGCAACCGACACAATGCGGATTGCTACTGAAGAAACGTTCGGACCTGTCGCACCGATCTTCTCATTTGAAACGACGGAAGAAGTCATTGAACGGGCAAATAACAGCCGTTACGGATTAGCAGGGTACTGCTTTACGAATGATCTTAGTCGTGCATATGAAGTGATGAATGAACTTGAATACGGCATTGTTGGCATTAACGACCCGACCCCGATTACCGTTCAAGCACCATTTGGTGGAATAAAAGAAAGTGGAACAGGCAAAGAAGGCGGCAAATATGGGCTTGACGACTATCTCATCGAGAAATTTGTGTCCATAAAAACCAACTAACTCGTGATGGAGGTTGCTTTATGAGTCGTGAACCCAAAATCATCGTTAGGCAGACAACGTTTGCTGATATCGATCAAATCATTACTGTAAATGCGATTGGGTTTGGTATTCCTGAAATTGCTTTTAAAAGAAAACACTTTGAAAGCCAGTTACGAACATTCCCAGAAGGTCAAGTCTGTGTCGAGTATGACGGTAAGATTATCGGTTCTTGTTCAAGTTTAATTATTGATTTTGATGATTATGGAGAAGACCACCGTTTTGAAGACATCGCCGATGACGGATATATTCGCAACCACAATCCAAATGGTCGACATTTGTACGGCATTGAAGTCGTCGTACATCCAGATTATCGCCATATGAAAATTGGCCGTCGCCTATACGAAGCAAGACAACGCATTTGCCAGTTATTTAATCTTGAAAGCATCTTATTTGGCGGACGATTGCCGAACTATTATAAGTATGCGGATCAATTTAGCGCAAAAGAGTATGCTGAAGAAGTAATTAAGAAGAATATTTACGATCCAGTATTAACGTTTCAATTATCGCACGGGTTCAAATTGCGAAAAGTTTTAGCGAGCTACTTGAAACATGACCAGGAATCGTTAGAGTACGCGTCACTCATGGAATGGAAAAACCCTCATTATGTACGGTCTGATGAGGCGTTGTATCAACGTTCATTGCCTGTAACATTTGCAGCAAGCCAATATGAACTTTCTCCAATTTCATCCTTTGAAGATTTTGCAATTCAAGTGGAGAATGACGTGCAAATCGCATTGGAGCACCATGCGCAAGCGATCGTGTTTCCCGAATTGTTAACGTTGCAATGGTTATCGTATCGAGAAGAAACCATTCCTAGCAAACAAGCACGGGCGATTGCTGAAGGTTATGAGAACTACCGTTCATTGTTTCATACCCTTGCAGTTCGTTATAACATGAACATTTTTGCAGGTTCAACCTTTGTAAAAGACGAAGGGACGCTTAAAAATCGAGCGCACCTTTTTCACCGTAATGGGACGGTTGATGTTCAAGACAAACTGCATATAACTGTCGAGGAGGAACGGAAGTATGGTATAGCACCTGGAGATGAACTAAACATCTTTGAAACAGACTTTGGCAAAGTGTCGCTCATGTTAGGGTATGATTTACAGTTCCCAGAAATTGTTAGAATGGCAGTCGGACGTGGTGCACACTGGGTAGTCGTACCTTTTGCAGGCTCAACCCAAGCATCGGCACTTGAAGTGGAGCGAATTGCCAAAGCACGTGCAATCGAAAACCAAATTTTCGTAGTCACATCGTCAATCGTTGGCAGAGTGCCAAATGTGAGTCATAGCAAAACGTATCACGGAGTAACAGGCATCTACTCGCCACTTGCACCGCAACTTTCAACTACCGGTGTGCTAATTGAATCGAACGTTTCAACTGGAGATGTACTCGTTGCAACAACGGATAAAGAAGTGCTTCGCCGAGAGAGAGTCAACGGTAGTTGGAGTCAGCGACGCCAGAGTTTGTATAAGGCATCTGATTTTGAAGTCGTTCATCCATAAGGAGGATTAAGTTTATGCGTATTGGAATCCCAAAAGAAGTAAAGAACAACGAAAACCGTGTAGCCATTACACCAGCGGGTGTGAGTCAATTGAAGTCAGCAGGACACGACGTACATATTGAGACAGAAGCAGGAGTTGCTTCTGGTTTTTCGGACCAAGAGTATCACGTAGCTGGTGCTGTTATTGAACCAACTGCAGCTGATGTTTGGAAGATGGAAATGGTGATGAAAGTTAAAGAACCAGTAGCAAGTGAGTATGATTATTTTTATGAAGGGCTGATTTTGTTTGCCTATCTACATTTAGCAGCAGAGCCTGAGCTTACATCAGCACTCGTTTCAAAGAAAGTGACAGCAATTGCATTTGAAACGGTTGAAAGTGAGAAAAGAACGCTTCCGCTTCTTACACCGATGAGTGAAGTCGCTGGACGGATGGCATCTCAAATTGGTGCTCAGTTTCTCGAGAAGCCTAAAGGCGGGAAGGGAATTTTATTAAGCGGAATTCCTGGTGTGCCTCGTGGTAAAGTAACCGTCATTGGTGGTGGCGTTGTTGGGACTAATGCAGCAAGATCGCAATCGGTCTTGGAGCAAATGTGACAATTCTAGATACGAACCCTGTTCGTTTGCGCGAATTAGATGAGTTGTTTGGTAACCAAGTTACGACAGTGATGAGTAACCCCGTTAGCATTCACGAAAACGTTATTGATTCAGACCTTGTCATCGGAGCCGTATTAATTCCAGGTGCAAAAGCACCTCGTCTCGTCCGTGAATCAACAGTTCAGTTAATGAAAGCTCATTCTGTCATTGTTGATGTGGCAATAGATCAAGGTGGAATTTTTGAAACGGTTGACCGTGTATCTACACACGATGATCCAACGTATACGAAGCACGATGTCGTTCATTACGCTGTTGGGAATATGCCAGGGGCTGTTCCGAGAACGTCTACGATTGGATTAAGTAATGTGACAATTCCTTATGCTGCTCAAATCGCTAATGATTTAGAAAAAGCATTACTTCACAATGTGAATTTACGTAAAGGTTTAAATACGTACCGAGGCCAAATCACATACGAAGCGGTTGCCACAGCGCACGGAAGTAAGTACGAACCATTTGCAGCGGTATAAACACATTTTTACGGGTCACACGAAGCTTATACCTTTCGTGTGATTTTTTGTGCAATATTACTTTGACACAAATAGTAATATTGCATATAATGTATTTTAGGAGGTGAGGTTATGTCTGGAATTTCTACTGATTTGATCCGAGGACATACGGTCACAATTATTCTAAATATACTTCGTCAAGGAGATAGCTATGGCTATGACATTTATAAGAAGATCATTCAATTGAGTGACGATCAATACGAGCTCAAAGAAGCTACGCTTTACACGGCCTTTCGTCGACTTGAGAAAGAAGAGTTGATCACGTCTTATTGGGGTGATGAAACGCAAGGTGGACGAAGGAAGTATTATCGTATAACACCAGAAGGAGAAGAGCGATATGAACAAAATCGACAAGATTGGGATTTTGCAAAAGAAGTCATCAATCAACTTATTAAAGGAGAGATTTTACATGACTGATGCGTTGGATAGAAAGATTGAGACGTACATCAATCATCTATTTAAAAATGTTGGAAGTAGTCAAGAAGCCTTTGAAATGAAAGAAGAATTGTTTTCCAACATGAAGGAGAAGATAAGTGACTACAAGTCACGTGGTCTAGAAGAAGATCAAGCGTTTAAGGAAGCGAAAGCATCACTTGGAGATTTAAGCGGTCTAATTGAAGATTTGCAACGATCTTCACAAGAAGAAGCGAAACACAACATGTATTCATCAAAGTCTGCGCGAATTTCAAAAGTAGGCATTGTCGCTTCTGCAGTCCTCATTTTATTCGGTACACTAACGTCGTTAATGCTCGTGTTTATGGATCTTGAGTCTGTCTCTGTCGTTGGACCGAACATCTTTACAGTTTCAGGTGGCGCGCTTCTCGTTTACAGCATACTAACGATTGAGACTACGAAAAGATATGCCATGCATCAAGGTCGTGCAGCGCTCTATGCTTTAGCAATTGGTACGATGTTGTTCGCGGTATTTGTTGGTTTCTCTGCAGGTGCTGCAACTGGAGAAATGTTCATTGCTATTTCTTCACTTATGGTTTTCTTGATCGCTGGTTTTGCTTTGTGGCTCGGTCTTTTACTATCAGGAAGGTCACGGAAGAAAAAATAAGGGGTAGGTACGATGCTTTCATTTTCTCATCAAAGCTCTACGAAACTAATCGTTGGGACCGACTCAGTTGAACGAGTAGGAAAAGAAATTCGTCAAGTTGGTGGTACGCGAGTTCTGCTTCATTACGGAAGCGATCGCATTAAACAAAATGGATTGTATGATCAAATCACCCAGTGGTTACAACGTGAGGGAATTTCCTATGTTGCACTTGGCGGTGTGAAACCAAATCCGATCCGCTCGCTTGTTCTCGATGGCATTGAGCTTTGTCGGGAGGAAAACGTAGATTTCATTCTTGCTGTCGGCGGCGGAAGTGTCATAGATTCAGCTAAGGCAATTGCAGTGGGCGTGGAGTATGAAGGTGACGTATGGGACTTCTTTAGTGACCAAGCGTCTGTGACGAAGGCGCTTCCGATCGGCGCCTTCGTCACGTTACCTGCATCGGGTTCTGAAGCGAGTGCGGATTGTGTTCTCACTCACGATACATTAGCGTTAAAGCGAGATATGGAGAGCAATGACTACATTCGCCCACAGTTTGCACTTTTAAACCCTGATTTTACGAACAGTTTGAGTAAGAAACAACTTGCGATCGCCTGCACAGATATTTTTTCACATGTGTTTGAACGGTATTTTTCACAGCTTGAGCCCTTACCCTTTGTGCGAGAATGGCAAGAAGCGACGTTGCGATCTATTGTTTCTGTAGCAAAAGAATTAGTTGAAGGTAAAGACGGCGAGAGGACGCGTACGGAAATGATGCTACTTGCTACGGTGGCTCACAATGATTGGTTAAGCTTAGGTGGGATTGAAGGGGATTGGTCAAGCCATGCCATTGAACATGAACTCAGCGGCAAATACGCGGATCTTCCTCACGGTACGGGGCTTGCGGTCGTGATGCCTGCATGGATGAAATATGTGTACAAAAGAAACCCGGAGCGGTTTGCAACATTTGCTCATAACGTGTTCTCGGTTACAGCAACTTCAGATGCTACAGTAGATGCCTACGAAGGAATTAAGCAAGTAGAGGCGTTTCTTACGACGATTGGAATGCCGACAAGCTTACAAGCTGCTAATCTTCCTGCAGGAGGATTTGAAGAAATGGCGAAAAACGCCACTTTATATGGTCCGATCGGTGACCTAGAACAATTATATGATAAAGATATCATACAGATCCTAACCCTTGCACAGAAATAGCCATTCCACAATTGGAATGGCTATTTTTCATTAATGTTCAGGTTGATTTGCATGGGGATCACGATCTTCAAGCAACGGAAAATCGAGAATTTCTTGATTGCCTTCATCAACAAGCCTTGCATTGGTCGCATTAAAGTCGAGTGCGGTTAGAAATACGGCATATTCAAATGCTTGTTGTTGTTCCTCATCCCACTCACTCTCATCGGTAATTGAATAATGAAGTTGTGCTTTACCGTCGTCTTCAATCCAAGCGTCATGCAATTCAATAACGTCTGGAATTGGTGATTCGTAGTAAGCGCCACCCTCAAACGCTTGCAGTTCATGAAGCACTTCTTCGAAATCATCACTTAGGATTGTGTGGTCTGTTGATCTTGTGGGGATTAGAGGGTTCTCATAGTCACTATCAAGTGAAATGCTAGGTCGATAATAACCAACCCCATCGTCCAGTACAACAGGTACTTCGGATAGTTCATCAAGGGGATTTATCATAACGCCAAGTTCGTCTCCAGCGTAGAAGTTCATCTGCTTAGCACCAAACCCATCACTTATGACGTGTAGCATATTCGTAAAAACTAAGCTTTCAGTCGAAGCCATGCTAATACTACCATCAGGAAAGTCTTCGGGGAATGTAAAGTGAATGACGTTGTTATCATCGATTTCAACGTTCGTCAAGTGTTCTGTAATGTGATCTTGAGTAGTGTCACTCGATTGGAATGAATGAGACAGACGGTGTTCAAGATCTGATGCAGATACAGTAATCGCTACGACTGGAATTACACCGTGTTCTTCATCGATAAGCTCATTATAATTAAGCATGATATTTTCTGTAAAAAACAATTCGTCATGTTCTACAGTTTCTTCCTCAGCCACATCGTCCGTTGTCGATGTATCTTCATTATCTTCCTCAGGGGCCGCGTCGACTGTCTCTTCTTTTACTGGCTCGGGGTCTTCATCACTTGCTTCTGTAGTTTCAACAGGATCTGTTGTTGTGTCGTTCATTTCTGAACTGTCGCAAGCCATCGTTAGAAGGAAAGGTAAAGTCGGAACAAAAGCCATGATTTTCTTGTTCAAAATCTTCCCTCTTTTCTACTCGTTTACTCATCGATTCCCTTTGGATTCAACCGATAAACGCAATCCCTTGATTTGTGATACGATACGGGAAACGATTCGTAACGAAAGAGGGATCTAAGCGATGTGGAAGTTCGACCATAGTTATTTGCAGTTACCAGAAACGTTCTATTCTAAGGTAGAGGAAACACCAGTCCAGTCCCCTAAGATGTTTATGTGGAATGATGAATTAGCGAAAGAGATCGGTCTCGATGACCTTCATGAACAAGAAAAGGTCGATGTTTTTTCAGGAAGCGAGCTACCGGAGTCATCAGCAAAGATTGCCCAAGCATACGCAGGTCACCAATTTGGCAATTTCACCATGCTCGGAGATGGTCGTGCGCTGCTGATCGGTGAACAACAAAAACCGAATGGTGAGCGCGTTGACATTCAGTTAAAAGGTTCCGGACGTACGCCATATTCTAGAAGTGGCGATGGACGTGCCGCTTTAAAACCGATGCTTCGAGAATATGTGATCAGCGAAGCGATGCACGGCCTAGGAATCCCAACGACAAGAAGTTTGGCTGTTGTTACAACAGGTGAGCTCGTCCATCGAGAGACCGCGTTACAAGGTGCCATTTTAACCCGCGTTGCGAGTAGTCATTTACGTGTCGGTACGTTTGAGTATGCCCGAGCGCTAAAAGACGATTCAATGCTAAAAGATCTTGCAGACTATGCGATTCAACGTCATACCCCGCAATTTCAAAATGAGGACAACCGTTATGCCTATTTTCTTGACGAAGTGATTAAGCGTCAAGCGAAGCTCGTTAGCCAGTGGCAACTCGTCGGCTTTATTCACGGTGTCATGAACACAGACAATATGACAATTAGTGGAGAAACGATTGATTATGGCCCATGTGCATTCATGGATACGTACGACCCAAGAACGGTGTTTAGTTCAATAGACAAAGACGCACGTTATGCTTACAGCAATCAACCATACATGGCAAATTGGAATTTGGCTCGTCTTGCAGAGGCGTTAGTTCCCCTTTTAAGTGATTCACAGCAAGAAGGTGTTGAGATCGCACAAGAAGCCATTGGCCGTTTCAAAGACTTGTATCAGATTGAAATGCTTCAAGGTATGCGTTCGAAGCTTGGGCTAATGAGTGAGGAAAGTGGAGACGGTGAGCTTATTGGAGAACTGCTGTCGCAAATGGAACAACGTAAGACGGACTTTACGAATACGTTCCGTGCGTTAACATTACGAGAGTGGGCTGAAACAGGCTTATATGGGACGAAGCATTTTGATGATTGGCTTGAGAATTATGAAGCGCGTCTCTCACGTCAAGAAGCGACTAAAGAAGAAGTCATGTCACAAATGAAACGAGTCAACCCAGCGATTATTCCGAGAAACCATATTGTAGAAGATGTGTTACGTCATGCAAATCAGGGGGATTCATCACACCTCATTCAATTTGTTGAGGCGCTAAAGAATCCGTACTCTTATTCAAGTGATCACAATCTGTACACAAAAACGCCAGAAGGTCATCAGCCGTATACAACGTACTGTGGGACGTGAATTTGAGCAGGGTAGATGAGTTCACTCATCTATCCCTGTTTTGTGATGCGTGTTATGATGTTCGTCTGTATATGTTAAGTGAACAGGGGATTTGACAATGAACTTTTACTCGCAATTACGAGCGAATCAACATTACAATAACGAACTTGAACAAGTCATCTTTCGTACGTATCATAAGTTAGCTTCAGAAGCGACATCTTCAAATCGACCAGGTATGCTACTTGGAAACATTCAATCTGGGAAAACGAGAGCATTTATCGGTGTAATTGGTGTAGCATTTGATCGGGATTACGATCTAGCAATTGTATTAACAAAGTCATCAAATGCTTTGCTAAAACAGACGTGTCAACGGTTAATGAGCGAATTTCATAATCCGATTGAAAACGACCAAGCGAGAGTGTACGACATTATGAAGCTACCAAATCGCATTCGAAAATATGAGCGCAATCAAAAACTCATGCTCGTCGTAAAAAAGGAAACGAAGAATTTAGACCGATTACATGAGCTGTTTTTTGAGACGCATCCAGAACTCAAAGATAAACGTATTTTATTTATTGATGATGAAGCAGATTATGCAAGTGTTTCATATCATCATAATCAAGCTTCTAACATTACGGAATTACGAGTCATCTCATCGAAACTTGATCAACTTCGAAAGGGTTTATCGTATTCTTCTTATTTACAAGTAACTGCCACGCCGTACTCGTTGTACTTGCAGCCTGAGGACCGTACGGTTCATGAACAAAAGAGTTACCTCCCTATTCGTCCAGCGTTTACTGAGATTGTGCCGATTCATGATCAGTATGTTGGCAGTAAAACGTATTTTGATAGCGAATTATCAAACACGTTATTCTGGCCAGTCAATGAACAAGAAATAGAAGTCCTAAAAAAACAAGACCGTAGGCGCGTGAAGGAAACGACGCTGTTAACGGCGGGTAATGTGAAAGGACTGCGTCATGCGTTTATTAATTTCATCACCGCAGCTGCAGTTCGGTGGGAACAACAGCGCCACGCCAATGAGCGTTGGAAGAAGTATTCGTTTCTAATTCACACAGACCGTGGGAAAAAAGCGCATGAGTGGCAGGCGGACGTTGTCATAAAGATGGAAGAACAATTTCGACAGCTGATGCACGGTGATGAGTTGGCATTTCAGAAAATCGTGCAAGAGTCATATGAACATGTGATTCAATCGACGACACGTTTTAAGCTACCTTTGAGCACGTGTACGAGTGTGTGAAAAAAGCTTTAAATGATGAGCATCTCGTAACGGAGGTCGTGAACTCAGAACAAGATGTGGAGAATTTGCTCAATCAGCAAGGTGAATTGCGGTTGCATGCACCACTTAATATATTCATAGGTGGTCAAATTCTTGATCGTGGAATCACTGTTCACAACGTCATTGGGTTTTATTACGGTCGAAATCCGAGGAATTTTCAACAAGATACGGTGATGCAGCATTCAAGAATGTACGGTGCAAGAGCAATCGACGACGTTGTTGTAACAAGGTTTTATACGACGCAAAAAATCTACAACGTGATGAAGCGGATGCATGAATTTGATTCTGAGTTACGCAGGTCACTTTCTAAAGAAGGGGAAGACCAGCAAGTCGTCTTTATAGAAAAAGCTGAGAACGAAGACTGATTCCTTGCAGCCCGAACAAGTTATTGCTTTCTGAATTACAAACGTTGACACCTCATAAGCGGATTTTGCCGACAGGCTTTCAAACGGATTATCGTACGAAGATTATTCCGCACGTAAAACGAATCGATCGGTTGTTGCTTCCTTTTGAGGATAGGCAGATTGGAAAGCTTTCGCTTTCTGCCGTCTCTAACATTTTTGATTTGATCAGTGAAACGCTCGTCATGGATGAAGGCTATTCTTTTCACGTTGATGATGTAAAGGCGATGATGGCGTATGCGGCAAAGAAAGACTTTGCTCACATTGTTGTAAAAACGAATCGAAACATCCGACGACTCACAAAAACAGGAGTATACGAGACATCACCGGACACAGCGAGCACAAAGAGCAGTGAATTAAGGGTTGCTCGTCAGTTAGCGAAAACAACACCAGCGATTATTTTCTTGCGTCAAAATGGAAAGGAAGAACACGGATGGAGTGGTACGCCATTTTGGTGGCCAATTATTGTTTTGCCGAGCACGATGACATCAACGATCTACGCTAATAAAACGATCCAGACTCGTTAGAGTTTGGATCGTTTTATGTTCAATTGAATGGCAGTTATTTCTTCGGGCAAGCTATTCATAGACAAGGAGGTTCATGTCATGACACTCGTACGCCTAGGGTATGTAGCGATGAGTCAAGAACTCACGAACGCGTCACCTTCTCAAACGATGACGTTTAAGCAGTTTCAATCAATTGATCACCGTGATGCAGCAATTCGAAAATTAGAGCGAATTGCGTTATCGAATTTAGACAATACGTTGCGCATTTTAAAGCACAATAGAGCTTCTGATATTTCATTTTACCGATTAACGTCTAGGCTTATTCCACTTGCGAATCATGAAGAATTGCTTGATTGGAAATACATGCGTCCTCTTCGTGACAAACTTAGAGAGGTTGGTAAATACATTCATGAACATCAAATGCGCGTGGACTTTCATCCTGATCATTTCGTGCTTTTGAATTCTCAAAAGAAGGAGATCTTTAAAGCTTCCCTTAAAACGCTCGGAATGCATTACAAGTTACTAATAGATGAACATTGACCCTACTCATCGATGTGTGATGCATGTGGGTGGTCTATACAAAGAAAAAGATCGTGCATTAGAACGGTTTATAGATAATTGGGGCGATGTGCCGTCTTCGTTACAGCAGATGATTATGCTAGAAAATGATGATAAATCGTTTACGTTAACTGATACGCTATATCTCTGTGAAAAACTACAAATTCCACTCGTATTTGATTACCATCACCATCTTGCTAATCATCATGATGAGCGTTGGGAAGATCATTGGGAGCGTGTTCTTTCGACGTGGGAGATGTCGCCTTTACCAGTGAAAATGCACATATCAAGTCCAAAAAGTGAGGAACAATTCCGAGCACATCATGATTTTGTGCAACCTGACCTATTTTTCGAGTTTTTACATACGATTAAAGGAACTGTAAAGCAAATTGACTGCATGATTGAAGCAAAACAAAAAGACAGTGCCTTGTTTACGTTAATGAATCATCTCAAACTAAGAGATGATGTGGAAGTTATCGATGGCGCAAGCTTTAGAATGTTATGACTTTTTGTTGACAGCGTCCTTCTTAATTATATAACATAATAGAAGAAGCCGTTTTGAGATCATGATATTGTAAGGTGGTGCAATCATTGTGAGTTCTACTCGTGAAGAAGAAGTGATGAAGGTTTTAGGTACGGTTGATGATCCGGAGCTTGCAGGAGTACGAATTCGAGATTTGGGCATGGTCCATGAAGTTGCCGTTTGCGGTGAAGATGTACGCGTCATTCTCGTGCCAACATTTGTCGGGTGCCCTGCGCTCACGATTATTGAGAAGAACGTCAAAGAAGCGTTATGCACATTACCTTGGATCGCATCGTGTGACGTATCATTTTCATTCGAAACGATGTGGTCAACCGAACAATTAACAGATGAAGGAAAAGAAAACTTGAAGAAAAATGGGATTGCGCCTCCTCCAACGGATTATGTGGAAGGCGAAGAATGGCACGTCGATTGTCCTTACTGTGATTCCTCATATGTTTCGATGGATAACGTATTTGGTCCGACTGCTTGTCGGTCAATTTTATATTGTCGCAGTTGTCGGAATCCATTTGAAGCGATGAAGCCTGTTGTCCCTTTTGCGTTAAACAATGCTCTTTCATAAGAAAGGGCTTTTTTTATTCCCTTTTTGTCTGCATGTAGTACACTAAATCACAACGATGATTAAGGGGAGAACGTGATGGAATATCTTGATGTATTTGATAAGAATTACAAGCATATCGGAGTTGAAGAACGAACGAAAGTTCATCAAAACGGGCTCTGGCATCATACGTTTCACTGTTGGTTGATTAAGAAAGAACACGATGAGACATACGTTCTTTTTCAAAAACGTTCGAATACAAAAGAAGACTATCCGGATTTGTTTGATATTAGCGCAGCTGGCCATCTCGAAGCAGGGGAAACGCCAAATGATGGGGTACGAGAAGTTGAAGAAGAATTAGGTTTGTCGTTCGCAATAGAAGAACTAGATTTTCTAGGTGTGATTCCTGTTGAAGCTTCGATGGGGATCGGAAAGTTCGATCGAGAGTATTGTTACACGTATAGCAAATTAGTTGATGACCAGTTGTTTAATCAACTTAAGTTAGATACTAAGGAAGTTGAGTCGGTTTCATGGTTTTCCTTAAAAGAATGTAAACATCTCTTATGTGACAACGAGATTGACCCTCGTTTCGTTCCGCATCCAAAAGCTTACTATCAAAAAGTGATCGATGCGCTTTCTAAGATGTAATGATCATTAGGGCGCACATCGTCATCAGATTACAGAATTGACAGTTTTTTTCAGCGTGCTATACTTGTTCCAAAAGACACGTTAGCGCTTCGTCGTAGTGCATAATTGATGATCGACTGTAACGTCGTGCCAATGGATTTGCCGGGGGACATCATGAGAAAATTAATTACGTATTTAAAGCCCTATACATTAATTATCGCTTTAGCGCTATTCATGATGGCTATAGAATTGACGGTTGAGCTTGCTCAGCCGTTGCTTATTGCCCGAATGATTGATGAAGATCGTCGTTGGAGAACTTAGCGTTGTCTTGCGATTAGGGTTGTTCATGGTCGCTTTATCGTTCGTGTCACTTGTTGCAGGAGTACTGAATTCCTTTTTAGCCGCACATGTTAGTCAACAAGTCGGTTGGCAACTGCGACAAGATCTCTTTACGAAGATTCAACGATTTTCTCTACATAATGTCACTCGTTTCAACAATGCGAAATTAACGACAAGGTTAACGAATGACGTCATTCAAATTCAGAATACGCTACTTATGTCAATGCGCATTATGGCCAGAGCGCCGGCTTTAGTTGTCGGTGGTGTCATCATGGCTCTTGTTGTGAATTGGCGCATTGCGATCATCTTACTTATTACCGTTCCACTACTCTTCGTTTTACTACTTTGGCTATTTATCGCTGCCAGTTCACGTTTCCGTAAAGTCCAGCATCACTTAGATGAATTAAATACAATCGTCCATGAAAACATTCAAGCCATCCGTTTAATTAGAGCCTATGTGAAAGAACGCTCAGAACAAAAGCGCTTTATTCAAGGAGCAAGCAAGTTACGTGATCAGACAATTTCTGCCTTTCGCTACGTTGAGGTGACGATGCCAATCATTCTTTTATTAATGAATGTGAGCATCTTGGCAATTCTTTGGTTTGGTCAAGCGTATATTCAGACAGGTCAAGCAACGACAGGTGAAATTGTCGCCATCATTAACTATAGTACTCGTACAGCGATGGCTTTAGGAATTTTCTCGATGATTATTATGAACTTATCGAGAACAAAAGCGTCGAGTGCACGTCTGTTTGAAGTGATGGAATCTCCAGTTGATGATTTAGAGGGCAATGTCCATCAAGGACAAACTACGAAACTAAGTGGAAAGCTTGAATTTAGGAATGTGAGTTTCACCTACGATCCTAATCAGCCCCGTGTTTTAAAAAATTTATCGTTTACGATTAAGCCTGGTGAAAAGGTCGCTATACTCGGTGCAACAGGTTCAGGTAAAACGACGTTAATGCAGCTCGTCTCAAGGCTTTATGAACCGAATGAAGGAAGTATACTGTACGACGATCAGCCAGGTTCAACCTATGCAACTTCTTCAATCCGAGCTCAAGTCGGTTACGTTGCACAACATGTGCATTTATTTTCTGGGCAGTTAAAAGAAGTTGTTGCCTTTGGCAAACAAAATGCGACTGAATCTGAGATCATAGATGCTTTAGAGCGGGCTCAGCTATCTGAAACGATTGAAAAGCTGCCAAAGGGAATAAAAACTAGAATTGGTCAAAAGGGGATCAACTTATCAGGAGGACAGAAACAACGACTCACAATTGCTCGGGCGTTGCTTTCGGATCCAGCGATTTTGCTGTTAGATGATAGTACGAGTGCATTGGATATGAAAACGGAGCATGCTTTCTTGCGTGCACTTGAAGATTTACGGTGTACGACATTACTCGTAACACAAAAGGTCGCAACGACGAAGAAAATGGATCGAATTATGTTGTTAGACGATGGTGAATTAATCGCCACAGGTACTCACAAAGAATTGTTAAAATCGAGTACGTTGTACCGAGAGATTACGAAGTCGCAACAAGATGGTGATCGTCTATGAAAACGCAATTAAAAGCACCATTTCAGCATGATGTTTCTCATTTAGAAGACATGCTAAAAAAACATTCTGCTGCGGATCAACCGAAAGGAAAGAAGCCAAAAAACATCAATCAGACGTTATGGCAACTTTGGAAAACAATGCGCAAAGAACGACTTAAGCTCGTTATCGTGTTTTTACTCGTTGCAATGAGTGCACTACTTGCGTTAGCGGGACCATTTATCGTAGGAATGAGCATTGATCGTTTCATCGCGACCGGGGAAGTTAATGGATTCGTATGGATGCTTGGGTTGTTACTAATCGTCTATCTGTTTCATTCACTCACCGTATGGCTTCAACAATTTGTCATGATTGGCATTTCACAACGAACCGTTTATCGGTTGCGCTCTCAACTATTTGACCATCTATTGCAGTTGCCGATTCGATTTTTTGATCGCTCTGAACAAGGCGATCTCATGAGTCGAGTGAACAATGACATCGAGAACGTTAGCAATACGTTGAACTCATCGGTAATTCAAGTGTTTACGAGTGTGATTACACTTATTGGAATAGTCATTGTCATGCTTTACTTAAGTCCAATTTTAACGCTCGTTGCCATGCTAGTCGTTCCGATGATGTTCTTTGGTATTCGATGGATTACGAAACGAACGCGAGTGTTATTTAAAGAACAACAGTCTCATCTTGGCGAGCTGAATGGTTATAGTGAAGAGGCGATTTCCGCTCATTCAATTACGAAAATGTTCTCACAAGAAGATCAAATGATTGAGCGGTTTCAAGAGAAAAATGCAACACTTAGGGAAACTGGATTTTGGGCGCAAGTGTATTCAGGTTGATTCCTAAGTTTATGAATGCGTTAAACAGCTTTAGTTTTGCGATTATCGCCTTAGCAGGTGGTGTGTTAGCTGTTAATGGCCTCGTCACTGTTGGTGTAATTGTTATTTTTGTAGAATATTCAAGGCAGTTTACACGTCCATTAAACGATCTTGCAAACCAATTTAACCTTGTATTGTCAGCGATTGCAGGAGCTGAGCGGGTATTTAGTGTGCTTGAAGAAGAGAAGGAACAAACAGACGAAAAGGATGCAAAAGTCATCGATTGGGAAGTCCAAGGAAATGTTCAATTTCAAAATGTATCGTTTTCTTATGATACAACGCCGACTATTCAAGATGTTACGTACCATGTAAATGCAGGGCAAACGGTGGCTCTTGTCGGTAAGACGGGAGCAGGGAAAACGACGATGATGAATTTGTTGACCCGATTTTATGAACTTGATGAAGGAGATCCTTCTTGATGGCATTTCCATTTCGACACTAACGAGAGACAGTTTACGAGAGAATATGGCAGTCGTTTTACAAGATCCATTTTTATTTCATGAGACGGTATTGGAAAATGTTCGCTACAGTGTACCAGAAGCAACAAGGGATGAGGTCATTGAGGCATGCAAATTAGCCAATGCCCATCCGTTTATCCGTGAGTTGTCTCAAGGATATGACACGATGCTTGAAGATGGAAAAGGAATTAGCCAAGGCCAAAAACAATTGCTGTCCATCGCGAGAGCAATATTACGTAACCCTAAGTTATTGTTGCTTGATGAAGCCACAAGCAGTATTGATTCAGTAACAGAAATGCATTTGCAACGGGCATTGGATACGTTGATGGAAGGAAGAACGAGCTTTGTTATTGCCCATCGACTCAACACTGTCAAAAATGCTGACCAATTGTTCATCTTTGATGACGGTACAATTGTTGAGCATGGAAGTCATGAAGAACTGATTGATCAACGTGGGGTGTATTATGAACTTCACACAGCCCAACAGTTTGATTGAAGGGGAGATCTCGGTGATGAAGACTGTGATTGCAATTGATGGTGGCGGGACAAATACGATTGCGGTGCTCGTGCACGAGCAAAGGGTTGTTGCTTACACGAAAGTCGGGGGAACAAATCTTGCGAGCGTTGATACAAACAAAATCCAAGCGTTATTAAAGCAAGCGATGAACAACCTAGAAACACAGGCGGAACGAGCATTTTCAAGTGTTTCCGTCGTATTTGCCGGAATGTCTGGTGGTGGAAGGGCGACTGAACAGCTGCGCGTGAAACGATCATTACAACCATACGTAAGGGCAAATGCCAAAATCATCGTCGATAGCGATGTATTATCAGCATTGTATAGCGGAACATTCGGCGAACGAGGGGTCGTATCCATTGCTGGAACAGGTGCTGTCGTTTACGGGCTCAATGCTCGTGGCGAGTATGCGCGAGTGGGTGGATGGGGTTATTTGTTTGAAGATGCAGGCAGTGGGTTTGAACTTGGGCGTCAAGCAATTCTTCGAAGCATGCACAATGACGATCAAAATCGTACGCGTACTCGTCTCGATCAAGCAGTGCTTCAGCATTACGATGTGAAAAATATGCAAGCATTGATTCCTATCATTTATGAGAATGGTAAAGAACGGGAGCGAATTGCTTCATTTAGCCCAGTGTTATCACAATTAGCAAGTGCAGGCGACCTTGAAGCTAGTGAGATCATTTCATACGCTCGTGTGAAACAAGTTGATGCAATTAAACAGGTGAAATCACAGTTGTTCCAACAAGACGAGACGTGTGTTGTTGTCCTTGCAGGTAGTGTTTATCAAGAGCTGCATTTATGGAAACCATTCTTCGAAAAAAGCCTTGATTTAGTAAAAGTTACTCGCCCGAAGTACCAACCTATTGCTGGTGCAATTGTTGCTTGTGATCTTGCTATGCAGCAAATGCGTACAAAAGAAGCGTATGAAAAGTTGTTTGAAATGTTGCCATAAGACGTTTCCGTTCTATCACTAATGAAGTAGTGTTACACTTGCACCAAAGCAGTTCGTGGATTCGTTTTGATGAAATACCATTCCCGGGGAATAATTCTTTTGTACTGTTTCTTAACGTTTAGTTAAAAATCGATGTGAAAGTTAGCAATCGTGATGGAGAGTTCTGGAGGGTGTTATTGTGTTACAGCCTATGAAAGGTAAATTGGAGCGAGCGATATTTGTAGAACGTCCAAACCGATTTATAATTATGGCGAGACGTTCAAATGGGGAACACGTACGTGTACATCTTCCTGATCCCGGTAGGCTTCAAGGAATTTTAGAACCAGGTAGAGAGCTTTTTTTGCGTTTTCATGACAATCCAAACCGCAAAACGAACTGGTCGGCCGTTTTAGCGGAGCGAGAAGATCAACGTGGCTTTGTCGCGCTTGAGACGACAAACGCGAATGCCCTTGCAAAGCTTGCTATCGAAAATCATAGGATCCCATCACTTGAGCCGTGGTCGATTGTTCGTCAAGAATATACGTATGGCGACTCAAGATGGGATTTTCTTTTAGAAAACGGAAAAGAACAAGCTTTGTTAGAAGTCAAAAGTGTTACGTATGGTATTGACGGAACGGGTTACTTTCCCGACGCAGTGACAAAGCGGGGCACAAAGCATGTTCAAGAGTTGCATCGAATTGCCAAGTCAACAAACTATAAAAGTATTGTATTATTCATTGCTCAACGAGACGATCTTTCGTGTATTCGACCTGCTGAACACATTGATTCCCAATTTGCTAAAGCGTTGACTGAAGCACACGAAAATGTAACAATCATTGGTTTGAAAACGAGACCAACAATAGATGGATATGAGGTTCTTGATGAACTACCAGTTTTATTTTCATAAGAAGGAAGTGAAGAAGACAAATGACATTAGAGCAATGGTTTGAAAAGGGAATGTCAATCGAGCAATACGTAAGTGAAATGGAGAAAAATAAAGAACATCTACATTATATTTACGAGCAGTTTCAGCTGCCAAAGGGTAAAGGTCAGCTTGAGCGTAATCTTAGAGCAATTATCTTAACTGAAGATTGGTGCGGAGATGCGATGGTAAACGTGCCGATTCTTATGCATATTGCAGAGCATCACAACATCGAAGTACGTGTGTTATTGCGTGATGAGACTTGGAGTTAATGGATCAATACTTAACGAACGGTACAGCTCGCTCGATTCCGATCTTTATCTTTATCGATGATGAAGGACATGAAGTTGCCAAGTGGGGACCAAGAGCACCAGAAGTACAAGAGCGCGTCAGTGATCTTATGAGCAAATTACCAGAGAAAACAGCTCCAAACTATGATGAAGAATTCAAAAAAGCAATCAAGTCAATGACGACGATGTATCGAGAAGACGAGCAAATTTGGTCAGACGTCTATCATAGCATTCAGTCAACATTGCGATAAAAAACAGAGCGAATTATACTTCCTCGCTCTGCTTGTAAGTCCAAAATGTTTCGTAACGAATCCATGCTTCAGGGTCAGTTGCACCTTCTTTGAGTTTTTGTTTCGTAATAGCGTCAACTTCGAGCGCTTGCGATCGGTGCGCGCGAATGGCTTCTTTCTTCATCTCTAGATATGGAGAGATGTCGAAGACTACGTCAGGTTCACCGATATGTTGCTCAGCATCCGCCGTAATGGCTTTTGTTAGAAGTGTTGGTCTTTTAGAATGATCCATCATTTTGATTGCTTCGACGACAGCTTCGCCGGTTGCATCATGGTCGGGGTGAATACTAAGGCCGGGATAGAACGTAATTATCGTTGTTGGTTGATGTTCTTCAATGACGTTAAGCAAGTGGTTAGCCACTGTACTCGTTAGTTCAAATTCTAACGTTTTGTCACGATAGCCAAGGTGAATAAATTGATCAACGCCCATGATACTTAAGGCATCTTCCAGTTCTTTTTTTCGGATGTGTGGCAACGTCTCACGATTGGCAATCGGGGGCATTCCGAAGTTCCTGCCCATTTCACCGAGTGTTAAAGAGACTGCGCTAACATACGCGTCTTTTGTACGTTTATAGTGTTGAACCGTTCCGGCAGCTGAAAAAGTTTCATCATCAGGGTGCGGAAAAATTAGCATTACGTGTTCTGTCATCGTTTTTTCACGTCCTTACTCAAATGGTGTTGTGCTAAGTTGTAAAGCGATTTGCATTTTGCCATCATCGTCAAATCCATACATTAAAAGTGCTTCAGTAAAAGTATAATCACTGTGCGTCAAGCCATCCGCATAAAGCCATCCATCGCTCGTTTTTAAGCCGACGCGAAATGGAGAATCTCCAGTTACTTTCCCTTCAATTAACTTTGCTTTTGCATTTCGAACAAAGCCAGAAGCTGCTTTACCATACGATATGCAGCATAAGCGCCGTTCGTCATTTCAAAATGTACGTAGATTTCATGATTAAAGTACTGTGATAAGTTTTCTTGAAGTTCGTCTTTGTTTATCTCAATCATCGTCTCATCCTTTCTCTTAATTTAGTGTAGCGTCTTTCTCTCTTTATGGAAAAGAATTTGCATAGGTCTGACGTCTATTTCATATAGTGTACCCAAGCCAAACGGAACGTAGGTGAAGATGGTTGTAAGACCTGCACGTTTACAAGCGAATGATACGGTTGGTATTGTCAGCTTAGGAAGTCCACTCGATCCGAATATTATAAATGAACGTATTCTCTATTTAGAAAGTCTTGGCTTTAATGTTCTTGTTGGAGAAAGTGTTTTTCGTTATACTGGTTTTTTATCTGGCAGTGATGAAGAACGTGCGAATGACTTCATGCGTATGATTGTTAATGAGCAAGTAAAGTGGATTTTGCCAGTTCGAGGTGGCGTCGGGGTAGCGGGGATCTTGCGGTACTTAGATTGGGATTTGATTCGTCAGAACCCTAAAATCGTAACGGGCTATAGCGACATTAGCGTACTGCTTAACGCGCTTTATCAGTTTGCCGACTTAGAAACGCTTCACTCCCTTATGTTAATTGATTTTAAATTGTCGACACCGGCGTTTAATTTCAATCAATTGTTCCGAGCAATTTCAAACACTCAAGTGCCCTACACAATTGAAAACCCTAGACGTATGCTTCGGTATTCGATTGTTCCTGGTGTTGCTGAAGGGGAAATTGTTGGAGGGAATCTTACGTCGATCATTGGTACGCTTGCTACACCCTATGAAATTGATACAGCTGGAAAGTTATTCTTTATTGAAGAAGTGAATGAACCAGTCCATCGTGTATATCGACAATTGCTTCACTTAGAGGAAGCTGGGAAGTTCGACGATTGCGCTGGTGTGTTAATCGGACGATGTACGAACTGTCAAACATCATACGGCGTGAATTATGAACAGTTATTAGAAGAATTCTTCTCATCAATTGGAAAACCGACGCTTGCGAATATCGCCTCAGGACATGGGCAATATAAGACGACAATTCCAATAGGTGCAGAAGCGATTATGGACAGCGAGAACGATGTTATTGAAACGATAAATCCAGTCGTTATCTAGTTTTTGGCACAAAATCTTTTTATACACCCTCTTGCTATTAAGATTTTACCGTGCTATACTCAGTTTGTCGAAAGTGATTGAATGTACGGTGTATTATTTTTTTCGGCCTCTGCTATACAGTTTAGGACGCAAAAAGGTTCACCATCTTTTCAATTATTTTACACTAATTTTTTTGTTCAAGAAGGAACGTACCTTTTTGAACCGCCTATTCAAAGGAGGCCACAAGCATGACTGGTAAAGTAAAATGGTTTAACGCTGAAAAAGGTTTCGGTTTTATCGAGCGTGAAGACGGAGACGACGTATTCGTACACTTCTCTGCGATCCAAGCAGAAGGTTTCAAGACTCTTGAAGAAGGTCAAGACGTTGAATTTGAAATCGTTGAAGGCGACCGCGGACCACAAGCTGCTAACGTAGTAGGTCTTTAAGAAGAGCTGAATACTCAGGAATAGAGGGGTATATTCCATATGGAATATACTCCTTTCTATTGTGCAAAAGTGAGCTAGACTTAGGTTTAGTGGAATTATCGTGATTAGGTTCGTTCCGTTTTTGGGATTGGAAGTCTTCGAGCGCTTTTGCATCATACATTCCTTAGAAGAAATAGAGAAAAGAGATGTAAAGGAGCATTTTTTGAATGAAGTTTAATGAGTTAGATTTACCTCTCGAGTTACTCGAGAGCATTGAAAAAATGGGTTTCGAAGAAGCGACCCCAATCCAAGAACAAGTATTACCAGTAGCACGTGAAGGTCATGATGTTATTGGTCAAGCACAAACAGGTACAGGAAAAACAACGGCATTCGGTCTTCCAATGTTAGAGAAGATTGACATGGATAACCCGAACGTCCAAGCGCTCGTTTTAGCACCAACTCGCGAATTAGCAGTACAAGTTGCTGATGAATTGACACGTTTAGGACGTAACAAAAAGGTTAAAACCGTTGCAGTTTACGGTGGAGCTGACATCAGTCGCCAAATTCGTGAATTAAAATCACGCCCACAAATTGTCGTAGCGACGCCTGGACGTTACATGGACCATACACGTCGTCGTACAATTCGTCCTGCTTCAATTGAGACAGTTGTCCTGGATGAGGCGGATGAAATGCTTAGCATGGGATTCGTCGAAGACATTGAAGCGATTCTTGAAGAGGTTCCAGATGAGCGTCAAACGTTGCTATTCTCAGCGACAATGCCAACTCGTCTTAAGAAAGTCTCTGATCGCTTTATGAAGGATCCTAAAACGGTTTCGGTTAAAGCGAAGACGTTAACGGTTGATAACATCGAGCAATTTGCGGTAAAAGTACCAGAAAAGCACAAATTACTTGCTCTTACTCGTATTATTGAGCTTGAAGATCCAGAGCTTGCGATCATTTTCGGGCGTACAAAGCGTCGTGTTGATGAATTATCAGAAGCTCTTGAGCATCAAGGCTATGCAGCTGCGGGAATCCACGGTGACTTAAAGCAAGCGCAGCGTACGAACGTTTTGCGTCGCTTTAAGCAAGGATCAGTGAAATTCCTCGTTGCAACAGACGTTGCAGCTCGTGGAATTGACGTATCAGGTGTTAGTCACGTCTTTAACTTTGATATTCCTCAAGAATCCGAAAGCTATGTTCACCGAATTGGACGAACAGGACGTGCAGGTCAATCTGGTAAAGCATACACATTTGCAGCACCGATTGAGATGGATCATTTAAGTATGATCGAGCGTGAAACAAAAGGGAAAATCAAAACGATTGATCTTCCTTCGAAAGAAGAAGCAAGCGATGTACGTCAATCTCGTTTAGCTGATGAGCTTGTAAAAGTAATTCAGAGCAACGGGCAAGCGAATTTCGAAGCAACTGCTGAGAAATTACTACAATCGTATGATGCAAAAGACGTTGTAGCTGCGGCGCTTGCATCAATTCAAAACGACACGAAAGAACCAATGAAGACATTAACTGGTGAACGTCCTGTCGTTAACAAAAAGCGCTCAAAAGCACCAAGTTCTAATAAGAATAAAAAAGGCGGACGCCGTTTCTACGAAGATCGTGACGGTAGAAACCGTAATCGTCGTCGCTCTAGCGGTGGTGGCGGTGGAGGAAGTCGTGGACCACAATCGTCTGGTGGAAGACGCCAAGATCGTCGACGTCAACCTCGTTAATAATGAGTTAAGAAACGCTTGCTATCCTAGCAAGCGTTTTTTTGTTTTGCTTTTCGACACAAAAGCAGAGCAGGAAAGTGTAGGCGTTTGTCGAATTCGTTATTGAAGAGCATACGAGGGGGATTAAGTATGGGTGCAATTCTAACTCAAACGACCCAAGCAAAGAATAGCCACAATATCGTCATTCGAACAGCGACCGTAAAAGATGCTAAAGCAATTCTTGAATTTAATGAAGAGGTGTTAGCAGAAGCCCCTTACTTACTAACGACCCGTGAAGAATTTACTTTAACGTTAAAAGAAGAAGAGAAGTTTCTGACGGATATGTATGATCACAAAAATAAATTGGCAATTGTTGCAGAGCTTGATGATAAAGTTGTCGGTTTTCTCGATTTTCATGGAGGAGATCGCAGGCGAAATCAACATGACGGTACCCTCGGAATGAGTGTACGTGAGCATTGGAGAAATCAAGGAATTGGTGATTTGCTACTTCGAGCTCTGTTTGACTGGGTGGAACGACATGAAACGGTTGAGAAGGTAAGTTTAGAAGTGTTTTCCCAGAACATTGGCGCCATTCACCTTTACATTAAACAAGGGTTCGTTCAAGAAGGTCGCAAAGTACATGCCATTAAACTAGATGACGGACAGTATATGGACCTCATCATCATGGGGCGCATCCTCAAATAACTTCGGGGTCAGTCCCCATCGCTTTAAAGCGATGGGGGACTGACCCCGAACGTTAGATGATGTGTTTTGAGCTTTTATTCTTTGTTTGTAGTGATTCAACGATGAGGTCAGCGGTAAGTTGACCGGACAATGTGACCATTGGTACGCCACCGCCAGGGTGTGTGGAACCGCCAACAAAATACAAGTTGTGATAAGTGCTACTTTGACTTGGGATTTTAAAACCGCCGTTCGTCTTACGGTTTGCCGTTACCCCGTATATGGAACCACCGACCGAACCGTAGAGATCATGGAGTCATTCGGTGTAAATGTGTAGTCGAATTCAATACAATCCCGAAGTCCGGTTAAGCCGTTTCGTTCTAATTTGGAAAGCACGACATCGCGGTAAGATCCGTATTGTTCTTGCCAATTTTCATTATCGTTTAATGGAGGCACGTGTGTGAGAATGAAAAAGTTCGCTTTTCCTTCTGGTGCTTGTGTTGGGTCACTTTTTGAAGAGATGCCAATGTACACGGTCGGATCATCGGCTGGACGTTTTCTTCATAGATCTGTTTGAACTCAAGTTCAGGATCTTTTGAGAAAAAGAAATTGTGGTGTGCGAGCTGTTCATAATCTCGATTTATGCCGAGCAGCATGACGAGTCCAGAGACCGTCGGTTCATATTTATGAACGAGCGGTTTGTTCGTATGTTCAGGCAGCAGATCAGCATATGTAGAAACAACCTCACGGTTTGAGACGACATAATCACTTTTGATCGTTTGACCAGTTGCTAACTCAACACCAGTAACAAGGTCTTTTTCGTTTACGATTTTCGTAACCTTTGTTTCCGTCTTAATCGTAACCCCTAATTTTGTTAAGACTTGTTCCATCGCTTTTACGATGTTGTATAATCCACCCTCAACGTAATAAATACCAATCCAAATTGGACGTGAGCAAGTTGAGACATCACGGCAGGTGCTTGATAAGGTGAGGATCCTACATACATAACGAGAAAGTTTAACAATTGTTGAAGGTGAGGATCTTCAATGTAGCGCTTCGTACCAGATGCCATACTTTTTAACGGATCAAGCTTTAACAGCTCTGGCAATGTATGATAACTTCGTAATTCAGTTAACCCGGTTAAGCTACGCTTATAAAAACTTTTCATACATAGCTCGTACATCATTGAACTGTAATTCATATATTGCAAAAACCCTTGCGCATCAGATTTTGAAATACGCTCAATTTCTTTTAACATCGTCGGTAAATCACCATGTAAATCAATCGTTTCACCGTCTTCGAAAAACGTTCGCCATTGAGGTTCTACACGAGTGAGCGTTACATAATCGTGTAAGTTCTCGCCTGCACGTTCGAAGAGTTGTTCTAAAACCCAAGGCATCGTCAAAATTGAAGGACCCGTATCAAACGAAAACCCTTCTCCTTGGCGTACATTGCACTTCCCGCCAATGCGTTCGTTTTGCTCAAGAACAGTTACATCAAAGCCTTCACAAGCGAGGCTAATTGCAGCGGAGAGACCACCTAATCCCCCTCCAACAATCGTTACGCTAGTCATCAATATCACTCCTAATTTTTAATAAATCCATGGAATTACGACCCATCGTTTTTTCTTCCACTGATCGTATCTTCCTTTTAACGTAAGTTCTAAAGCAGATTCTTCTTTTCGAATCCTTGCCCATAAGGCAATTGGAAATAGACTAACTGAAAGCATCATTGCAACGGGTGATTGCATAAACAGAGCGAAGCCTAACACGATTAACCCTAAGCCGACGTATAAAGGATGCCTTAGTAATTGATATGGTCCTTTGGATGACAGAATCATATCTTGTTTTGCATCGATCCCTCGTGTGAACGCATTTCCTAGACTTTTTATGGACCAGTAGCGTAGAAAAATACCAAAACCAAACAAAACGACACCGAGTAGTTGGATAAAGTAAAAATCGAAGCTGTTGGCGGTAAAGCTTGCGGTCGAAACGATGACGATGACGACAAACAAGATAAAATAAAAACTACTGTCCTTCTTGGCAGTTTGTTGCTCTTTTTTTATAAAAACTCCGCAATCCAAACGAAACAAAGACCGTAAAAAAGCAAATGAAGCAACAAGGTCACACCTCCTATATGGCATAGTGTTCCCAAACTGGAAAAACGATCCTCAAAAAATTTAACAAAACACTTGAAAGTCAAAGATAGTCAAATTATAATGGAGTTAAGAAAAGGTTAAATATAGTCAAAGTCAAAACAACAATAATAAAAACAGTTAAGAAAGAACGAGGAGGAAAACCATGATGAACTGTACTCATTGTCAAACGAACCAAGCTCGTATTCAAATACGCTTTCGAATGAACGGACATCAACACCAGATGCACTTATGTGAGACGTGTTACAAAGAGATTCAAAATCAAATGCACCAACCATCAGGTTTTGCTGCGAGTTCTCCATACAATGCAATGAATGGTCAAAGCTCGAAACAGCAACACACGATGACAACCGATGAAATGAATTCAGGTGGAATTCTAGATGAATTAGGGAAGAACTTAACCGCGGATGCGAATAACGGAACAATTGATCCGGTGATCGGTCGAGATGCAGAAGTTGAACGTGTCATTGAGACATTAAACCGCCGTAACAAAAACAACCCAGTCTTAATCGGTGAACCTGGTGTTGGTAAAACCGCTATTGCTGAAGGACTTGCACGTAAAATTGTCCAAGGAGAAGTGCCAAAGAAATTAAAGAACAAGCAAATTTACTTGTTGGACGTTACTTCTCTTGTAGCTGGAACGGGTGTTAGAGGTCAGTTTGAAGAGAGAATGAAGCAACTTATCGAAGAGATGAAGCAGCGCGACGATGTCATTTTATTTATCGATGAGATTCATCAAATTGTCGGTGCAGGCTCTGCAGAAGGATCATCAGATGCAGGCAACATCATGAAACCAGCGCTCGCACGTGGTGAGCTTCAACTTATTGGTGCAACAACATTAAACGAATACCGCAAAATCGAAAAGGACGCAGCTCTAGAACGACGCTTCCAACCAGTGATGGTCGATGAACCATCAACTGAAGATGCTCAAAAGATCTTGTTCGGTTTAAAACCGTACTATGAGAAGTATCATGAAGTTGAATATAGTGATGAAGCGATTGAAGCTGCAGTGCAATTATCGAACCGCTACATTCAGGATCGTTTCTTACCAGATAAAGCGATTGACTTAATGGACGAAGCGGGCGCAAAAATGAACTTGCATATTTCTGAGAGTACGATTGACGAAATTCAAGAACGACTTGAAGTCATTCAACAAGAAAAAGCTGACGCAGCAAGTAAAGAAGAGTATGAACGAGCAGCACAACTTCGTACTGAAGAACTGCAACTACGAGAAAAACAACAAGCAACGAAACAAGACAATAAAGATAATGTCATTCACGTTGCTGCAATCGAAGCACTCGTTGAAGCAAAGACAGGAATTCCAGTCCGTCGCTTGCAAGAAGATGAACAACAAAAAATGCGCAACTTGCCAGAGCGATTAGATCAATCAGTGATCGGGCAAGCGCAAGCAGTCAATAAAGTTACGAAAGCGATTCGTCGCAATCGTACGGGATTACGTCGGGGCAATCGACCGATTGGTTCATTCTTATTCGTTGGACCGACCGGTGTCGGTAAAACAGAATTGACGAAGCAGCTCGCTGTAGAATTGTTCGGTGACAAAGACGCGATGATTCGCTTTGATATGAGTGAGTATATGGAGAAGCACTCTGCGTCTAAATTGATTGGTTCACCGCCTGGTTATGTCGGTCATGAAGATGCAGGCCAGTTAACAGAACAAGTACGAAGAAAGCCGTATAGTATTATTTTGCTAGATGAAATTGAAAAAGCACATCCAGACATTCAGCATATGTTCTTGCAAATTATGGAGGACGGTCGTTTAACGGATTCTCAAGGTCGTACAGTAAGCTTCAAAGATACCGTCATCATTATGACGTCAAATGCCGGCAGCTCAGTTAAGAAAGCAACGGTCGGATTTGGAGCTAGTGAAGACGATCAAAAGCAAGTCACACAAGGCTTACAAGATTATTTCAGACCTGAATTTCTTAACCGCTTTGATGCGATTGTCCAATTCAACGCATTGACGAAGAAACATTTATTATCAATTGTTGATCTTATGCTGAACGATTTAACGGAAGTGGCTAACGAACGAATGGTTACGTTAACTGTTGATCAAAAAGCAAAAGAAAAAATTGTAGAATTAGGTTATGACCCTGCCTTTGGTGCACGCCCACTACGCAGAATTATTGAAGAGCACGTTGAAGATGGAATTAGCGACGCCATGCTTGAAAATGAACAAGCAAATTCAATGCAAGTGACGGTGATTAACGATCAAATTGTCGTCCAGGCTTCCTAATGTTGGAAGAGCCCGAGATTTCTCGGGCTTTTTTCTATTTATAGTTCCGAAATCACCGACGGACTGGTACACTAAGGATAGCAGGTACATCATAAAGAGGTGAACGTAGGATGGACAAGATTAAGATTGTGACCGACTCGACGACAGATCTCCCCGAGGAGGTTCTTGAACATCATCAAGTCACGGTCGTCCCCTTGACGATTTTAATAGATAACAATAGTTACAAAGATGGCGTTGACTTGAATCCAGATCGTTTTTTAGAAATGATGAGAGAAGCAGAAGAATTACCCAAAACCTCTCAACCCTCTCTTGGGGAACTTATTGAAACGTATGAGGAATTAGGCAAGGATGGTAGCCAAATTCTATCCATTCATATGACTGCAGGAATGAGTGGGACGTATAAAGCAGCAAGCATTGCTGCAGAACAAGCAGACGCAGACGTAACGGTTGTAGACTCTACGTTTATTGCCAATGCTTTAGGGTTTCAAGTCATTGAAGCTGCAACGATGGCAAGTGAAGGCAAGAGTATGGACGAGATTCTAGAACGTTTAGATCACGTGCGTAAGAACTCGAAGATTTTCGTCGTTGTGAGTACACTTGAGAACTTATTAAAGGGTGGACGGATCGGTCGTGGGAAAGCATTTATCGGCTCGCTACTCAAGTTGAAGCCGATAGCAGCCCTAGAAGACGGTGTCTACACACCGGTCACGAAAGTGCGAACACAAAATCAAGTCGTTCAAACATTAATGAATCACTTCAAACAAGACACTGAAGGTAAAATAGTCAAAGGCGTGAGTATTTCGCACGCAAACGGCTTGGAACTTGCTCATAAGCTCCGTGAGAAATTAAGTGAACACAAAGTGTCGATTCAATCAACAACACCTGTCATCAGTACACACACAGGTGAGGGAGCCATTGGTTTTATGTATTATACAGATTGAGGTTAAGCTCGGTACTTCGTACCGGGCTTTTTATTTCAAATACAGTCATAATTTGAAAGGGGAAGACAATGCCTATATATCAAAAATTAGTTCGTGATCGTATTCCAGAGATTATTGAGCGTCAAGGATTGACGTATTCTTCTCGTAAATTGAATGATGAGGAATACATGACGAAATTACGAGAAAAATTAAATGAAGAAATTGTAGAATATGATAATGCGACAAGTGATCGTGAAGCATTGGAAGAATTAAGTGATGTTTTGGAAGTAGTATATGCCTTAGCGGCGTTTCACGGGTCAACAATCGAATCCATTGAAGCAAGCCGAGCTAAAAAATCTGAAGAAAGAGGCGGATTTCTTGAAAGAATTTTACTAGAAGAGGTAGAAGATGACTAACGTCCGTTTATTTACAAAGACATTAGGACCGGCACTAAAAAATCAAATTGATCAAGCTACTTCAATTTGCATTCTCACGTCATTTGTCATGAAATCAGGTGTGGCTTATTTAGCTCAGTCATTAGAAAAAGCGGCATTACGTGGCGTTGACATCAAAGTTTGTACCGGTGATTATCTATACATTACACAACCGGATGCGCTAGAGCGATTATTAGCGATTCACCCGAGCATTGAAGTTAGAATGTGGCAAAGTCACGGAAAGTCGTTTCATCCTAAAGCGTATTTAATCGAAAGTTCCGATCAAAAGCGTAGCTTCATTGGTTCATCAAACCTTTCTTACTCGGCGTTACACACTGGTGTTGAATGGAATGTTGAAGTGAGTGGGCATGAAACGTTTTATGAAGAGGCATTGGATCAGTTTGCTAAAACATTTTATTCTGAAGCAACAATTCCTTTAAATCATGAAACACTTAAAGCGTACCGTGAACGCTACGAACGCCAGCAATTAAACCAACCTCGTATTTCTCATTCGTTTACCGAAGGTGAAGAGATGGATTTGATGTTGCCAGATGAGGAGCCCATGACAGCGGAAGCATTAACCATCTTTGAACCTGCATCAACGTATGAAGTTGAACTAAAACCGAGGTTTGCACAAGTAGAAGCATTAGATCAGTTAGGGCGTACAGTAGAAGAAGAATATTCAAAAGCGCTGGTTGTCATGGCTACAGGACTTGGCAAAACGTATTTAGCGGCGTTTTTTGCAAAACGATACAAACGAGTTCTTTTTATTGCGCATTTAGAAGAAATACTCTATCAAGCTGAACGGTCATTTCAAAACGTTCAGCCGAATAAAACAACAGGAATCTACAACGGTAAACATAAACAATTTGATGTGGATTATTGTTTCGCTTCAATCTATACACTAAGTATGGATCAGCATTTAAAAGTTTTTAATCCTGATGATTTTGACTTAATTGTAGTGGATGAGTTTCATCATGCAGCTGCAAATACATATCAAAAAGTCTTGGATTATTTTGAACCTAATTTTTTATTGGGGATTACTGCCACACCAGATCGAAATGACAACAAAGATGTTTTTGCGCTTTGTGATGGCAATGTCGCTTTTCGTCTGGATTTTTTAGAAGCAATACGAAGGGAGTGGCTATCTCCTTTTTATTATTACGGGGTCTATGATGATACGGACTACAATCAACTTACGTGGCTTGGTAATCGCTATGCTGAAGATGAACTGCTCGTTACTCAGCTTCATGAACGAAAGGCTCGATCGATTTATGATGCATGGCAACGACACAAGCAAACAAAAACAGTTGTGTTTTGTTCGTCGATTCGTCAAGCGAATTTTCTTTGTTCATTTTTCAAAAATCAAGAGGTCGCTGCTGTTTGTTTACACTCCAATTCAAAGGATAATCGAGATGAAGTAATCGCTTCATTTACAGAAGGTATGATTGAGGTGATTTTCACGGTTAATCTATTTAATGAAGGTGTGGATATCCCTGCAATCGATACATTGCTGTTCGTCCGTCCAACAGAGTCTTTAACGGTTTTTACACAGCAGATTGGTCGGGGGTTGAGACTCAGCACAGGTAAGAGCCATTGTGTGATTATTGACCTCATAGGCAATTATCGTAATGCAGATGTTAAGCTACAGGTGTTACATCAAGGTAGTGAGAAACAAAAGAATAGTTTTAAAAAACCACAGCTACCTGAACAGTGTGATCTTAATTTAGACACAAAAGTCGTCTCTTTATTAGATGAAATGAGACGAAAAAAACAGCCTCGAAAAGAGATGTTGAAACGAGATTTCGTAGCAGTTCAGCAAGAGTTAGGTCGGCGTCCTAGTTATCTGGACCTTCATTTGTTAGGCGATCTAACGTCATCTTCGTATCGGCAAGAATACGGCTCGTATGTTCATTTTTTACAATCCTATGATGAATTAAATGTTGACGAATCAAAGATTGTTGATACGTATAGTGATTGGATTAAGGAAGTCGAGAAGACGAGTATGGCAAGAAGTTATAAAATGGTTGTGTTGTTATCGATGCTTCAACGAGGCACAAAAGCATGGGCGGAACCGATAACGAGTAGTGAAAGTGCAAAGGCGTTTAGCGCGTTTTATTTGGAAAAAGAATATCGCTTTAGAGAATTCTCAACCGACAAAACGACCAGCAATCATTGGATCTATGATCGTACTAAGACTGCAAAAAAAATTGAAGAAATGCCGATGACAAAGTGGAGTGGCAGTGCAAATGGGTTGTTGTACTATGATGAAGGAACTCTCCGTTTGGGTTTTAATGTCCCCACCGAAGATCGTGCTCTTTTATATTCAATAATAAAAGAAATTTGTGACTATCGTTTGCATTGGTATTTTGAGCGTAAAGGATATAGTAAGCGTTAAGAAGGAACATAAAGATAACATCGCTCTTATGCAAGCGATGTTTTTTGGTTTATCAATGATACTTACATTTAATTTACAAAAGCGAGGGAAAGTGAAATCACCAATTTGCTGACTTGAAGAAGTCTTAACATTTTTAGTAAATATCATCATACTCCCGTAAATCTATAGGAAAAAGGTTTTGTTAGTTAGCTTGGTTTCTGGCATTTTTAATTGCGACCGTTAATATACTCAGTGAGTAAAGTCTAGTATTTTCATTGAGGAGGCGTTGGAGTGTCAAAGAAATTGTGGCTTAGCTTGGTGGGTATTGGTGTGATCTCAAGTGGGTTTATCGTGTCAGATGTAGCAGCAGAAGGGAGAGAGGGGGCGACTGAAGTTCAAGTAAACTTTGTACGTGATGGGGATCCAGGGGATCCTGATGGGGCGCTTCGCTTTGAACAAGTAATAGAAGATTTTAGCTTCGGTGAGCAGTCGATCTCTTCATCTTCTCAAACATATACGGTAACAGACGGTATTGAACGTTTCGTAGAAGTGACAGATAACCGAGGAACTGGTGCAGGATGGGATGTGCAAGTACGTGCTCCACAATTAGCATCAGAAAATGCTGAATTAACAGGTGCCGAGCTTTTGCTTACGCCTTCATCAATTTCATCTGATTCATCAAACGTCTCTAACCCTCCTTCACTTTCTGGAACGATTCGGGTGACGGATGCTGCACAATCAATCATAAGTGCAGGAGTAAATGAAGGGTTAGGTACTTGGGAAACAAACTTCTTACCTACAAACCTGGAGCTTGTTGTGCCACCAGGAACGGCTCGAGTGGATGACTATTCGACGACAATTACGTGGATGCTTTTAAGTACACCTTAACGATGGGGCTGCATGAGCAGCCCTTATTGTCACGATGAATAGAATGATGAATAGTGTGAGGTGTATGAAGTGAAGTATTGTTATGCTGTGATTGTTAGTGTGCTCATGTTTGTGGTTTATTCTGATACGATGTATGCAAATGAGCCGTCATTTACGGTTACACCACTATTTCCAGATGAACAAATCGATGGAAACGAGTCTTATTATGAACTGCAACTAGATCCTACTGAGTCCACGGATTTTGAAGTTGTTCTTCACAATCTGAGTTCTAATGAAGTTACAGTAAACGCTTCGCTGTTTCCTGCTGTGACAAATGAGCACTTTGTGATTGATTATATTGAGGCGGAGAGTGAAATTGTAGATCTCATCGATGTACAGCCGAGTGTCACTCTTGGTCCTCACGAAGTGAAGACAATCGATGTCGCCGTACAAGTTCCCGATCAAGCTTTTGACGGGATTTTACTCGGAGGTTTGTATTTTGAAGAAGCCTACGATGAAAACATAACAAATGGTGGCATTTCAAATGAATACGCGTATCTCATTGGTTTACAACTGACGAATGATCATGAACAACATGGAGCAATTGAACCAGAATTAAGTTTTATCGATGTCGAACCGATTACGTATGAGAATAGACCACGTATTAACGTATCATTTCAAAATGATACTGCGATTATTATGGATGATTTAACGGTTGTAACTGAGATATTTACAGATGAAGGTGAACGGATTGCGTCACATGAAAAAGAAGATGGTCGAATGGCACCGCGTTCAGCGGTCACGTATGGGTAGAACTGTCTGAAGTTTTAAAGCCAGGCACCTACATTGCAAACGTTACTGCGACAAACGACGTCGACGAGTGGGTGTGGGAAGTGGAATTTACGATTGAAGAGGAAGATTTTGCTGAAGCAGAAATGATTGAAGAAGAATCAGCTGAATCCTTCCCTTATTGGATGGTAATAATCGTGGTAATCGCGATCCTTTTCGTTCCAATTGCATTCTTGTTAGGTCGACGTGGTCGTTCATGAAAGTGTTTATTCAAGCTATAAGTTTTATTGTATTGTTGTCAATTCAACCCTATGTAGAAGGAACTGATATCGAAGATTGTGAAGTTGATGAGGACTACGTTTGTGAAGAACTTGATGAAGAAGAGGAACTCAAAGAGATTGAAGAAAACAAAGAAAATGAAGAAAATGAAGATGTAGCAGATGAAATTGCTGAAACATTACCGTCTGAGAATAGTGAGCATGATGAAGGTGAAGAGTCAAATGATCGCAATGACAATGCAGAAGAGAGCAATGAAACAGAAGCTGAGGCACCATCTGAAGAAGAGAGCGAACAAGAAGAGAACGCACCTGAAGAGAACAACGAACTACCAGAACAACGAGAAGTCGTAGAGCAAGAAGTTATATACGAAACAATGAGTGTGAGAAACTCTTCCCTTTCGACGACACATACACCGATGGGAGATCATACTTTTTCAGCAGGAACCTTGCGTTTAGAAACGAAGAACACAGCTTATTTTTATGGGCTCCTCAACTTAGTAGCTAGCAATGAATTTAAAATCGACATCCAATTGCCAGCTGAGATTCCAGTTGAACAATTTGCACAATCGATAACGAGTGCTAGCATCCAAATGGGGTCAAGGTCTCGTCAGATTAACAAAAATGATTTTATTGTCGTACAAGGTCAAAATATAATCACACTCAATACGCAGTTTAGCTCAAACATTTTTGAATGGCTTTTGAACATTATTGGACTAATTGGGAGGGATCGAGAAGTAACATTAAGGATCGATGCAGACCTTAAAGCGATGAACTTTGAAGATGGTTTATTGCCACCCCATCCAAATAAAGCATTGCCATTCTCAAGTACGTTTACGTTAGAACGTGGGGGAGCTCCAGGTGTTTCCCACCTAACATTGCAAACGTGGAACTCTGAAATAGTGTTTCATGATCATGATGGCAGTTTATTGCCATTAGAAAATGGTCTACCAGTAATTGAACTACCGTTTAATAATGACGGTGAACCTTTTCAATTTCTTGATTATGTTTCGGCGAGGAATGTGTTTACAGGTGAGTTAAGTAACAATGCTCAATTTGTCGCAACACATAATGAAGTTGTAGAGCAAGATCACCTGCAAAGGCCAGGCGATTATGTTTTAAAAGCAGGTGGTACGGATCAAAGTGGGACATCTTTACGTGTAAAAGAAGCAATCGTTCGTGTACAACCTGGCAATGTCTATTTTGAGAATGTGCCAACGGCATTCAATTTTGGAAACGTACCTGTAAACGATCAATCGGCCATTCACACGCGTCAACAAGGGCATAGTCATTTGAACGTTGTAGATGAAACCGGTGAGCATTCACCTAGTTGGCGCGTTCATGCGACACTAGAAAAGCCTCTCACCTCAATGCTTCATTCAGAAGTGGTGCTGCCCGAAGCGATTGTGTTCGTTAATAAGAACAAAGAAAAAACGGTCTTATCAAATAGCTCCATACTCGTCTACAAACCAACGCATAATGGGTTGGAGCATCCAATTCAGTGGCAGATCGATGAAGGCGTACTTCTACAAACAGCCCTCATCAGAGAGTTGGATCATTTGAAGGATCTGTCCGTTGGACGTTAGTAAATGCACCTTAACGACCCGACTTACATAGACCAATTCAGTGGAAGTCGGGTTGAGGGATGTCATAGACAATCAATGTGTATATTCTAGAATAAAACTACGAAATCGGTTGTGCTTAATCGACCAATTTCGTAGTTTTTTGCTGTTTGTGACTACAGGACTTATGGATGAACTTCTCGATAGTTAGTCATTACGGTGCATAAACGTTAATCTATCAATGGTTGTAAAAATGAAAATGGTTTCATCGTTAATATCAAAAGTATAGCCTCAGTATAAATGGATATATTTGGAATTTTTAAGATTCAATAGTCGGTATATGACATTTGATCATAATTCATGAATCTAGGTTCTTGTGCTCGTTTTTTCGCTAAATTCAAAGACGTGTTGTACAAGAGTGGTATTCATTGACTATTCGGATTAACCACACAATGTTAAGATTTTTGTAAAAAGAAAGAACATTTTGTATTAATGTGATTATTTTCTGTATTTCAGGAGTGAGCAGATGAAAAGAGTGAAGCTTCTCGTCTACATAGGTTTCAGCTACTTCCTGTTGATATTCATCGCACTACATTCAACACCTACAGAAGCGATGTTTGTCGACCTTGAGCAAGTAAATGGAACGGTCACAGTCGAAAATTGGAGTGAAAGCGATGAAAAAAGTAACCTCGATTCTTAGTGGAGCGTTAACCACATTGCTCACCATCATCTTACTCGTCACTGTTGCGGCGGTCGTAACGACCCAAGTCACTGATGGTGAACCGAGTCTATTCGGATATCAAATAAAAATAGTATTGTCAGGCTCAATGGAGCCAGGTATTGATACAGGTTCCGTCATTCTCGTTCGGGCGGTCGATGAACCAGGAGTATACCAAGTTGGCGATGTTGTAACGTTTCAAACGTATGAAGGTCCACTCGTCACTCACCGTATTCACGAAGTCATTGACGGTGGTCAAAGTTACATAACAAAAGGGGATAACAACCCTCTTCCGGATACACAAGTACTCGAGCCGTCGATGGTTGTTGGTGAATATACTGGCATGACGATTCCATACTTAGGGCATGTGTTTTCATTTGTGTCATCCGATGTTGGTGTGATTTTCTTGTTCATAATTCCTGGTGTTCTACTCGTTCTTTACTCGCTGTATACGATCGTACAAGCGTTACGTGAAGTTGATCGATTGAGTAAAGAACAACAACAAACGGTGTCATCGTCCCAACAAGAATAGTTGTTGGGCGTTGCATAATATAACTCACTTTAGGAGGAATGGTCATGAGTAACAACAATGTAAAAAAGCAACTCGGGTTAGGTGTTGCAACTGCGGCACTAGGACTTACGCTAATTGGAGGGGGAACGTATGCCTACTTTAGCGACAGCGTGACGACGAATAATACGTTTGCAGCTGGTACGTTGGATTTAAGTGCTAGTCCAAACCAGATTATTGAAGTAGACAACATCAAGCCTGGCGACTCCTTTATTGAAGATTTTGAGCTTGTGAATGATGGTAGTTTAGACATCGGTTCTGTGACAATTGATACGAATTACCGTGTCATCGACGTAAAAGGTGATAACAGCGATGATTTCGGAGATTTCATTGAAGTTGAGTTTCTCTATAACGTCAATAATTTTGATGAAGTCATCTATGAGACGACGTTAAGTGAACTTCAAGATATGTCTCCAGAAGCTGTCAACCAGAACATCTTTTATCCAGAGCTTGGTGATCGTGGATTACCTGTAGGTGAAAGTCATGATCTCGTTGTGCAGTTTAACTTTAAAGGTGATGTGGACGCTGATTTGAACCAATTCCAAGGTGATTCTCTGCAACTGGATTGGACGTTCATTGCAACACAAGATATCGAATAGCTAAAATTTTTATTTAATCTTATTCTTTTTAATTTTTTAAATAAATCAATCTATCGGGAGGTTTTTATGAGTCGAAACAAATATATTCAAAAACGTTCCTGGCTTGCATTAGGCGCTCTGCTGTTTGCAACGAGCTCTATTCAAGTCGCCTCAGCTGATGAAGGCTCTGCTACTTTGGCACCCCCAACGACGGGTTTTGAAGATCGTAACCAAGAGCATTGGTCTACGTTTGATGAAGAAATTAATTTTCTAAATGAGTTGTCTGAATCAGATCTTGCTTCTTATTCAGAAGTTGGACAAACGGTTGAAGGCAGACCTATTCATCTCGTACGAATTGGCGATCAAACGTTAACGGATGAAGAAGTAGCAGAAGGTCGCAATATGCTCGTCGTTGCTACACAGCACGGAAACGAACCAGCAGGACGTGAGATGGCATTGCAATTTATGAGAGATCTCGCGTTTACTGACGATGAGGGAATTCTTGAGCAACTGGAAGAATCCACTGTACTCTTCGTGCCAACAGCAAATCCAGACGGATTTATTCGTGACCAACGGGCAAACGCCAACAATGTCGATATGAACCGAGACCATCTCGTGCTTCAACAACCTGAAACGAGAGCACTTGCAGAAGTGTTAGATACGTATCAACCAGACTTGACGGTCGATGCCCATGAGCGACCAAGGGCATACGGTAACCCAGACATTGAATTTTTATGGCCAAGAAACTTGAACATTGATGAAGACATTCGGGCTTTAAGTGAATCGCTCGTTGAAGACGTACTTATTGAGGATATTGCAGAACAAGGCTTCACAACTGGAATTTATGGAACGCCTGGTGGAGCTGGAAATGGTGACGAGCGAATTTCTAGAAACATGCTCGGATTACGTCATGGATTAGGCTTATTAACGGAGACGGCAGGAATGCAAGAACCAGTAAAACGAGTCGATGCACAGATGGCAACCATTGAAGCAACGTTTGATTTTTACACAGAACAGTTTGAAGAGATTGGTGAAGCCGTTCAAGCTGCGCCAGAAAAACGAGCGCAAGATGGAGCGACAGGTGCCACTCCTTTTTACTTCGATGGAGCGGACAACTGGGATCCAACCATTGTGCAAGACCCTCACTACTGTGGATACCTATTGCATGAACAACAAGTAGATGAACTTGGACATATCGTGGACGCCTTTTCACTTGAGACTGAAAAGGTAAGTACGTACGGCACGTTCGTTTCAATGGGACAACCGATGATGACGGTCATTCCAAAGCTTATGGATTCGGATGCGTTATATAATGAAGTGAACGCATTGCCTCTTTCATCTTGTGAGCAACCGCGAGTAACAGCAAGTTATTTAAATGATTTTGTAGACATTTTAGATGAAGAAGGAGCCTTCTCTACGACGGCCATTCATCGAGCGCTTGATCTTCATACGACAACTCTCGCACACTTTGAAAATCGTGGACAAGAAGATCGTCTTTTAGAACATACGCGAGGATTCCAAGCGTTGTTAAACCGTTATCAAGATCAAATGACTGACGAAGCGTACTCCATGCTTTATACGTTTGCATATGATCTGATGGACTATTATGAACTCGTATTTGATGTGGACCGTGCGATGGGTCACATTTCACACTTGAGCGAAACAATAGGACCGAGAGTTGCAGGTGGCGATGCTGAGCGTGAAGCAGCAGCGTACATTGAAGGAGAGTTTGAACGTTTAGGTTATGAAACAGAACAACATCTCTTTGATATTCGTAATGGACAAGCAGAGTCACAAAACGTCATCGCAGTTAAAGAAGCAGACGGTGTTGAAAACCCTGAAATCGTTTACGTAACGGCGCACTATGATAGCGTAAGCGTTTCTCCAGGAGCGAACGACAATGCTTCAGGAACAGCAGCTATTATTGAATTGGCACGTGTTTTAGAGGATGTGCCAAGTGACAAAGAAGTACGTTTTATTGCCTTTGGAGCAGAAGAAATCGGATTAGTAGGAGCTCGTGAGTACGTCGCACAATTATCTGAAGAAGAGATTGAGCGAAGTGCTGCGAACTATAATCTTGATATGATTGCGACAAACTATGAAGCAACGTCACAAATGCACATTACAACCGTAGACGGTGAAGAGAATGCAGTTTGGGACTCTTCTGTTCATGCAGCTGAAGTTCTAGGCTATGATCACAACGATTATACACTTCATCGAATGGGACGCTCAGATCATGTACCGTTCCATGACGCTGGAATTGATGCCGCACTTTACATCTGGATGGAACCAGGCACACCTCCAGGAGCCGCAAGACCTGAGCCTTGGTATCACACACCAGAAGACACGATTGACCGAATCAGCAGAGCGCTTGCAATGGGTAGGAGATCTCATTGATGTCGCTGTCACAGACCTTATTTCTCAAGAAGACATTGAAGCAGTAGAAGACGCAGCATAAGTAAAATAACCGAAACCGCCCCCTTGTTTCGAAGTACGTACGATGAAGCATAACTCGTGATGAGTTATGCCTTTTTTGGCGTGATTGTAGCATTCGACATGGTGCAAGAGAGCGGTAGCGTGGTGCAAGAGGACGGAAGCGCGGTGCAAGAGGAAGGTAGCGTGGTGCAAGAGCGAGGTAGCGCGGTGCAAGAGAGCGGTAGCGCGGTGCAAGAGCGA
>NZ_BAXA01000010.1 GCF_000698125.1 Geomicrobium sp. JCM 19038
AAGTAAAGAAGAAAGACGACATGAAAAACGATGAAGAGTTTCTCGCTGAAAAGCAACGTGAAACCGAAGCATGAACAGTAAAATGGAAGATTTGATTGCAAAACAACAAGAGGAGCTTGAACGTGTGTCAGGCATGTCGAGAGATGAAGCAAGACAAATCATCAAAAACGACCTTGAGAAAGAACTTGAACACGATTCAGCCGTTATGATCAAGTCGAACACCGAACGAATAAAAGAAGAATCGAACAAGAAAGCGAAAGAAATCCTTTCACTTGCATTGCAGCGTTTTGCTGCAGATCATGTCGCAGAAACGACTGTTTCTGTCGTGAACTTACCAAACGATGAGATGAAAGGTCGAATTATCGGACGCGAAGGTCGAAATATCCGCGCGCTCGAGACGTTGACAGGCATTGATCTCATCATTGATGATACACCTGAAGCCGTCATACTTTCTGGTTTTGATCCAATTCGCCGTGAAATTGCACGCACGTCTCTTGAGAGACTCGTGCAAGATGGGCGTATTCATCCGGCACGAATTGAAGAAACCGTTGACAAAGCAAGACGTGAAGTCGATGAACGGATTCGCGAGTATGGTGAACAAGCCACATTTGAAATGGGTATTCACAACTTGCATCCTGATTTGATTAAGATTCTAGGAAGACTTCGATTTAGAACAAGTTATGGTCAAAACGTGTTGAAACACTCGTTAGAAGTCGCGCACTTAACAGGCTCATGGCAGCAGAACTCGGAGAAGATGTAACGCTTGCGAAGCGTGCTGGGTTACTCCATGATATTGGAAAAGCGATTGACCACGAAATTGAAGGAAGCCATGTTGAAATTGGTGTTGAATTAACGAAGAAATATAATGAACATGCGGTAGTGGTGAACAGTGTAGCTTCTCACCACGGAGATACAGAAGCGACGTCGGTCATTGCGACACTCGTGGCAGCAGCAGATGCGTTATCAGCTGCTCGACCAGGTGCAAGACGTGAAACGCTTGAAACGTATATACGCCGACTCGAAAAGCTTGAGGAGATTGCAGAATCATTTGATGGTGTTGAAAAGACGTATGCCATACAGGCGGGTCGCGAAGTCCGCATTATGGTGAAGCCGGATCTCGTAGACGATGTGCTCGCTCATCGTCTCGCTCGTGACATTACGAAACGAGTTGAAAACGAATTAGACTACCCGGGTCATATCCGAATTACCGTAATTCGGGAGACACGGGCGGTGGATTACGCAAAGTAAAGCAGCACATTATGTGCTGCTTTACTTTTTTCTGAAAAAACATGCTGTACACTAGGCGTTTTAACACGTTTTTAAGCGGGTATAGTGTATCATCGCATGAAAAAAGGTGAGGTAACCGTGCGAATTTTATTTGTTGGTGACGTTTTTGGTCGCCCTGGTAGAACGATGGTCTCGGAATACGTTCCGAAACTAAGAAAAAAGTACAAGCCCCAAATGACGATCATTAATGGTGAGAATGCTGCAAGTGGTAAAGGAATTACGGAGAAGATTTATAAAGGATTTCTAGAAGCGGGAGCTCAAGTTGTTACACTTGGAAACCATGCTTGGGCACGGCGAGAGATTTTTACGTTTATTGATGATGCAAAGAAACTTGTTCGTCCGCTCAATTACCCAGAAGGCACTCCAGGTCAAGGAGTCGTCTCTGTTAATATTAACGGTCAAGAAGTTGTTGTCATTAATGCAATGGGGCGCACATTCCTTATGGATATTGATGATCCTTCCGAGCTGTAAGGAAAGAAGTAGAACTTGCAAAGAAACGCACACCTTTCGTTTTTGTTGATTTTCACGCTGAAGTTACGAGTGAAAAGCAAGCGATGGGTTGGTATTTAGATGGAATGGCAAGTGCAGTAATTGGAACGCACACGCACGTTCAGACCGCTGACGAACGAATTCTCCCAGGTGGGACCGCGTATCTTAGCGATGTAGGGATGACCGGTCCATATGACGGCATTCTAGGTGTTGACCGCGAACTGATCTTAGACAAGTTTTTGACCGCACTTCCTACTCGTTTTGAAGTCGCTGATGGGAGAACGCAGTTAAGTGCTGTCATCATTGATCTTGATGATACAACAGGAAAAGCGAAATCGATTAAACGTATATTGATCAATGACGATCACCCTTTTTATGAATAACTGAATTTTTTAGGTTCAAGGCATAGGAAGGCAACTGCTGCAATATAGTGGGATAACGGTGCCATTTAAAACCGATAGGAGGACAATTTCATGGAAGTATTAAAAGTATCAGCTAAATCTGTTCCGAATTCAGTAGCCGGTGCCCTAGCAGGAGTCATTCGTGAAAGGGGTGCAGCCGAGATCCAAGCCATTGTGCAGGAGCGCTTAATCAATCCGTTAAAGCAATTGCCATTGCAAGAGGATTTGTCGCACCAAGTGGGATTGACCTTATCTGCATTCCAGCCTTTACCGACATCGAGATTGATGGTGAAGAACGGACCGCCATTAAGCTTATTATTGAACCTAGATAATAAGAGTTGCAAAAAGCTTGGTGTTGTCACAACATCAAGCTTTTTGTTTTGCAAATGAACTACTGTAACAAATAAAGGAGAAGTTATCTGTGAATCAATTAGAAACAACCATTAATCGCATTGATAAAAAAGGATACAAAGCTTATAAAGACTTGTTAGGTAGCCATAAATACAACAACTTTACGTTGCACATTGATCACGTACAAGCAGACCCTTACGCAAGCCCGTCGCGCATTCGCGTACGTGTGCCTCTCAATAAATTAAAAGTAGACGAAACACACTACTGTGATGAGCGCTACGTTGCGTTTACCGATTGTCTCGCAAGAAGTGTTGATCGTGCCTTAAAGAAAAATGGCGTGCAAAAAGACGTGCAGATTGACTGTCCGAGTCAGCAAATTCTTGATCGTACAGCCGTAACAATCGATCAAACGGGTGTAGACGTAAGACTCTCACTGCATCTACCAGCGAGAGGGCGAACGATTTTAGGGAACGAAGCGAAGAAACGTCTTCTTAAGCAGTTGCCACAAGTCGTTGAAGACGGGCTATACAAGCTTGATGTAACCGCATTACAAACGCATCTTGAACTGTACGATGATCAAACGTATCTACGTCAATTCCTTCGAGATGAAAACGCAGTTGCTTTTATAGCAAACGGCTCGGTACTGCCAAGACAAAGTGGCGTGAGCGACCGTCCGAATGCGTCTGACGACGTAAAGCGATTTAAGAGCCGAAGAGTGATGAAGTAACCGTTACGCTTCCACATCACGGGAAGCTTAGCGGCATGCTCATTAAACGAGGGGTAACGGTAATTGTCGGTGGCGGTTACCACGGCAAAAGCACGTTATTAAAAGCGATTGAGATGGGCGTCTACCACCATATTAAAGGCGATGGAAGAGAGTTCGTAATTACCGACGACTTGGCGAGTAAAATCCGCGCAGAAGATGGAAGAAAAGTAACGAACGTCGACATTCGTCCATTCATTAATCAATTGCCGAACAAAAATAGCACCGAACATTTTTCTACGGATAATGCGAGTGGCTCTACGTCGCAGGCGACGAACATTATCGAAGCAATGGAAGCAGGTGCAAATACATTGCTCATTGATGAAGATACGAGTGCAACGAATTTCATGATTCGTGACTTACGGATGCAACAACTCGTCGCAAAAGAAAAAGAACCGATCACACCGTTTATTGATCGCGTACGTGATTTGTTTAAAACGAACGGAATCTCAACTGTTGTCGTTGTCGGAGGAAGTGGCGATTATCTAGAAGTCGCTGACAACGTCATCATGCTCGATGAGTACGAAGTGAAAAACGTTACCGAGCGTGCAAAAGAAATCGTCAACAACGAACAGAGCGAGCGGAAACGAACAACTGCGAACACGCTCGGGCAAATGAACGCCTCTAGAATGATTGACTCCCGTTCTTTTGATGCAAGACGAGGCAAGCGTGAAAAGGTGCAGGCAAAAGGGCTGAATACGATTATTTACGGCAAAGAAGACATCGACTTAGCCAGTGTCGAACAACTGATTGACCCGTCACAGACACGGGCGATTGCCCAGACACTTCAGTATTTAGCAACAAACTATGTAAATGACCAACGAACGCTCTCTGAGCTTCTCGATTTATATGAAAAAGACACCGAGAATCACTTAGATGCATTATCAACGTATCCGGGAAAACATCCTGGTGATTTTGCAAAGCCGAGACGACTTGAAGTGGCCGCTGCCATCAATCGTTTGCGTTCATTAAAGGTGAAACGTTAAAGCTCTTCAATTTGAAGAGCTTTTTCGTTTCAAAACGGTGACGATGGTTGTTTTATGACGCCTAAGCTTTATAATTTAGTCTTGTATGCACTGTAACATGGACGTAAGGGTAAGAAAGAAAGGGGATGGCTATGAGCGAGCAAAACCGCCGTCACAATGAGACCCATAAAAACGCTAACGATAAAGGGAATTCTCTAGATCATAAAGATTTTGGAAAATACTTCGATTTCTCAAACGCAACATTCGAGAAAAACGATGAAGGTAAAGATGTGATGAGAATCGGTGGTCGAAACATCATCGTAAACGACCCGCCGAACTACCGTAAAGGTCAACGTCGTAAGCGCAAGACGTGGAGTTTCATTATGATTTTAGTGTGCCTGAACAGATGAAACAAATCGGCATTGGCAAACGTTATCTCATTCGTACATATGGCTGTCAAATGAATGTTCACGATACAGAGAATATGGCAGGTATTTTAGAAGAGCTCGGCTTTACGAGCACAGACGATACGAATGAAGCAGATGTGATTTTACTCAACACTTGTGCCATCCGTGAAAATGCCGAAAACAAAGTGTTCGGTGAGATTGGTCACTTAAAGAGTCTGAAAGTTGAGCGACCAGAAGTCGTTGTTGGAATTTGTGGTTGTATGAGCCAAGAAGAAAGCGTCGTCAATAAGATTATGCAAAAACATAATCACGTCGACTTAATTTTTGGTACACATAACATTCACCGACTACCAGAACTTCTTCACGATGCGATTCTCGGTAAAGAAATGGTCATTGAAGTCTGGTCAAAAGAAGGCGACGTTGTAGAGAACATGCCGCGTAAACGCGCCGGCAAAACGCAAGCTTGGGTAAACATCATGTACGGCTGTGACAAGTTTTGTACGTATTGCATCGTACCGTACACACGAGGAAAAGAGCGTAGCCGTAAACCAGAAGACATTATTGCGGAAGTTCGAGAGCTCGCCCGCACTGGCTACAAAGAAATTACGCTCCTCGGTCAAAACGTAAATGCTTACGGAAAAGACTTAGAAGAGCCAAGTAGTTTAGGGAAGTTAATGGATGCGATTCGCAAAGTTGACATTCCACGCGTTCGTTTTACGACGAGCCACCCTCGTGACTTTGATGATGAGTTGATTCAAGTACTCGCCAAAGGCGACAACCTACTTGAACACATTCACCTTCCAGTTCAACACGGAAATAACGACATTCTCAAGTTAATGGGTCGCAAGTATACGCGCGAGCAATACGTTGATCTTGCCCGCCGTATTAAAGAGGCCATGCCTCATGCAACGTTTACAACAGACTTGATCGTCGGATTCCCGAACGAGACAGAAGAGCAATTCCAAGATATGCTAAGCTTAGTTGAAGAAATGAAATACGACAGCGCGTTCACGTACATTTATTCACCACGTGAAGGCACACCAGCCGCACGTATGGAAGACAACGTGGAGATGGACGTAAAGAAAGACCGTCTCCACCGCTTAAATGAAGTCGTAAACCGCCTATCTGCAGAGAGCAACGAGCGCATGCAAGACCAAGTCGTTGAAGTGCTCATTGAAGGCGAAAGCAAAAAAGATCCAGAAGTCCTCTCAGGTCGAACACGAACGAACAAACGAGTGAACGTGCGCGCACCAAAAGAGAAAATCGGACAACTCATCTACGCAAAAATCACTGAAGTGAAAACATGGTCGTTAGATGGAGAACTAGTAGAATACAGCGAGGTGCAGAACGCATGACAGAACCAAAGTACAATAAAGAAGACATTATGGCAAAAGCCCAAGAACTAGCACAAAAGATTACTGAAACAGAAGAAGTAGACTTTTTCATCCGTGCAGAAAAGCAAATTAACGAAAACGAAAAAGTACAAAGCATGATCGAAGAAGTGAAAGCAAAGCAAAAAGAACTCGTCAACTTGCAACACTACAAAAAAAGTGAAGCGATGAAAAAGACTCAACGCGAAATCAACCGCCTTCACAAAGAAATCGACGAGATTCCAATCGTACAAGAATTCAAACGCAGCCAAACCGAAGTAAACGAAGTGCTCCAACTCGTTTCATCAACAATTTCAAACGACGTAACTTCACACATCGAAAAAGCAAATAAATAGTAAGCGGAAAACAGACCTGATTTCAGGTCTGTTTTTTTGTTGGATGGAGCCCGGTGCAAGCGACGGGTAGCGTGTTGCAAGGCGCGGGTAGCGCGGAGCAAGCGACGGGTATCGTGGTGCAAGGCGCGGGTATCGTGGTGCAAGGCGCGGGTATCGCGGAGCAAGCGGCGGGTATCGCGGAGCAAGTCGAGGGTATCGCGTAGCAAGGCGCGGGTGCGGCGTAGCAAGGCGCGGGTAACGCGTAGCAAGGCGCGGGTAACGCGGTACAAGTTTATTCCTACTCCCCTTTTTTTGCTAAGGGAACGTAAACCGCGCCTCCTCCGCAGCACCACAATGTCCTCATTCCAAAAAAAGAGGCATACTTTCTTTGCAGAACGGGTAGAAAATAACTAAGCAGCAAAAAACTTGATTATAACTATTGTTTATTTAGAACGATTATAATATAATAATAGTTGTAAGAGAGATTGCGTGAAATACTTAAGGAGGCTATAACAATGGCTAAAAGACAAACTGCGAACATTAAAGGTACAAGCGCAAAGAACATGGAAAAAGAATTAAACGAACAACTGGCAAATTTACACGTCCTTTATATTAAACTTCACAACTATCACTGGTACATCAAAGGTCAACATTTCTTCTCGCTTCATGAGAAGTTCGAAGAGATGTATGACAAAGTGAAAGGTCACATTGATGAATATGCTGAGCAAATGCTTGTCGTTCAGGTGAAACCACTTGCTACGATGAAAGACTATTTGCAAGTAGCGACGATTGACGAAGCGACTGGCAACAAGTCAGAAGAAGAAATGGTGAAAGATTTATCTGAAGATCTTCAAAGAATGAGTGCAGATCTTTATGAAGTGATGGAGCAACTTGAAGACAAGCAAGCGATGTCTCTTGCTGATGCAATTCAAGAAATCGCTCGTGACTTCCAGAAAGACGATTGGATGCTACGCGCTTACTTGGACAAAGAATAAGTGTCTTAAAGAACCAGCCTTATGGCTGGTTCTTTTTTTTGTTTCGCCTAATAAGATAGGTGTAGAAGAGCTTCACGAAAATAATGAAAATGAATGTGCATGAAGTTTGCCTTTGCTCATACATATGTATAAGAAGAGGCATATTGGCGCCGGTATACTGAAAAAAGGGAGGAACGCGACGTGTCTGAACAACACTATCGTGAAATTATTACGAAAGCTGTTTGTGGAAAAGGTAGGAAATACTCAAAAACTACACACACGATTTGCCCTCAACATAAACCAACGAGCATCTTAGGGTGTTGGGTCATTAACCATCGTTACGATGCTGTTCGTAAAGGAGATAGCATCCAAATTAAAGGAACGTATGACATTAACGTTTGGTATTCCTATGAAAAGAATACGAAAACGGACGTTGCAACAAATACCGTTTCGTATCATGAAAGCATTCCGTTAAAAATGCGACCGGATGAACTGATTACCGATGAACTTGACGTAATTGCCCGCTCGACGAAGCAGCCTCATACGTTAGAAGCGTTAATTGCTGAAAACGGTACGGATGTGAACGTTGAAGTTGAAAAAGAGTTCGCCGCAGAAGTGGTCGGTGAAACGAAAGTGTGCGTACTCGTACACCCAGATAAAGAAGATGCCCACTATCAAGATGTGAAGTGGAGCGAAGAAGTGTCAGATCAAGAATTAAAAGATAGCATTGATCCGAAATTTCTAGAACGCCGACCGCCTCGGGAATTCGGGGGGAGAAAACGAGGCGAACGGGGAGAACGAGGAGAGCGAGATCGTTTTGAGCATTCTGAGCGTGATCGCTTTGAACACCATGATCGTGACCGCGATCGAGACAAAGACCGTGACCATCAAAAAGAAGAAAAATTCGAAGATAAAAAGAGCTAACCAGGAGGGCTTTCTCCTGGTTTTTCTTCGTCTAAAACGAACAATTTATGCTATAATTTGACCTAGTTCGCGTTAGAATGAGAGGGAATAATTGTGGCACAACAAACACCGATGATGCAGCAATATTTATCAATAAAGAGCGAGTATAAAGATGCGTTTTTTATTTTTTAGGCTCGGTGATTTTTATGAACTTTTTCATGAAGACGCCATTCAAGCTGCTCAATTACTTGAAATTACATTAACGAAAAGGGGAAAGGGCGACGACGCGATTCCGATGTGCGGCGTTCCTTATCACTCGGCAGAATCCTATATCGATAAAATTATAGAAAAAGGCTACAAAATCGCTGTTTGTGAACAAGTGGAAGACCCAAGGGAAGCAAAAGGCGTTGTAAAGCGTGACGTCGTGCGGGTTATTACACCAGGAACGGTGATGGAAGGACGAGCATTAAGCGCTGAAGAAAATCATTACATCGCTGCGCTAAGCTTTCATAAAGACAAAATCGCGTATGCGAAAAGTGATTTAACGACCGGGGAAACGGAAGCAGGCATCGTCACCGACGAGCTCGTTGAGCTTGAACGTGTGTTGTTCATTGATGGTATGAAAGAGTTGATCGTGAGCCACGACTACCCAGGTGATCTAAAAAGCTGGCTTAAGGCCGTGCCGTTTACGGTCTCATTTGATGATCAAGACACGATTCCAGAGCCACTTCAATCGTTGTATGACGGACAAGATGAAGCGATTGAAAAAGCAGTTGGACGAGTATGGTCGTATTTAAGTGAAACGCAAAAACGATCTCTTGATCATTTGCAGCCAGTAACCGTTAGAATGTCTCAACAATTTATGCAAATGGATGCCCATACGCGACGGAACTTAGAGCTTACGTCGTCGCTTATTGATCGCACGAAAAAGGTACGCTCTTTGGATTGCTCGACGAAACGAAAACCGCAATGGGAAGCCGTCGACTTCGTCGCTGGATCGAGTCACCATTGTATCATCAACAAGCGATTGAGCGCCGTTGGAACTTGTGAACAAGCTTAAAGATGAAATGCTTGAGCGCGTCAACATTCAAGATGCGTTGCAAAACGTTTATGACTTGGAGAGATTAGTTGGTAAAGTCGCCTACGGCAACGTGAACGCACGAGAACTTGTTCAATTAAAGCGCTCGCTGCAACAAGCGCCATCCATTTTTGAAGCGGTCAACAAGCTTGGCATCGAAGGACGTGCCGTAACAAAAGAAGCTGAGTTGTGTGAAGCGCTTGCCGATCACTTACAAAACGCACTCGTTGATGAACCGCCGATTTCTACGAAAGACGGAGGTATGATTCGTAAAGGGTTTCATGAACAATTGGACGAGTACCGTGAAGCCAATGAAAACGGCAAAACGTGGCTTAGCAATTTAGAGCGGGAAGAACGTGAAAAGTCGTCGATTAAGACATTGAAAATCGGTTATAACCGTGTGTTCGGCTACTATTTAGAAGTGTCTCGTGGGCAATCACACCTCGTTCCTGATTACTTTGAGCGTAAACAGACGTTAACGAATGCGGAGCGCTACGTCACTCCTGAACTAAAAGATATGGAACGAAAGATTCTCGACGCGCAAGAGAAAATGGAGGTTCTTGAGTACGACTTGTTCGTGCAGATTCGTGAAACGACAAAAGCTCAAATTACGAAAATCCAACAACTCGCGAAAGTGATTTCTTACATCGACGTCTTGCAAGGATTTGCGGTTGTGAGCGAAAACCGACGCTTTACACGACCGACGTTTACCGATGATCGTACGTTAAACCTCGTAAACAGTCGTCACCCGGTCGTTGAAGTGACGATCCCTGCCGGCGATTACGTCGCAAACGACGTGCACTTGCACGAAGAACGGGAAATGTTACTCATTACAGGTCCGAACATGGCCGGAAAAAGTACGTACATGAGGCAAGTGGCGATCATCAGCATAATGGCGCAAATCGGCTGCTACGTGCCGTGTGACACCGCACAATTGCCGCGATTTGATCGGATTTTCACACGTATCGGCGCCGCTGATGATCTTGTGAGCGGTCAAAGTACGTTTATGGTGGAGATGGTTGAAACCGAATATGCGTTAAATCAAGCGACGAACAATAGTTTAATCTTGCTCGATGAAATCGGTCGGGGGACGTCGACGTATGATGGCATGGCTTTAGCGCAAGCGATTATTGAATTTATTCATGAACGGGTGCGAGCGAAGACGTTGTTTTCGACGCATTATCATGAATTGACGGTACTCGAAGAGGAGTTAGAGACGCTTGATAATGTGCACGTAAAAGCAGAGGAAGAAGACGGTAATGTTGTCTTTTTGCATCGTGTAGAAGCAGGGCGTGCGGACAAAAGTTACGGCATTCACGTCGCGAAGCTTGCCTCGTTGCCGACTGAAGTGACTGACCGTGCGGAAACGTTATTAAGAACGTATGAAAGTGAACAACCAACAGCACCGGTTCAAGAACGAACCGAGCCGATGCCAGATGAACAGTTAACGTTGTTTGAAGAACCGAAGCGAGCGGAAAAAGTGAAAGAACCGAAACCGACGACAGATCGTGAGCTTGCTCAACTGAAAGAAGAACTGCAACAGCTTGATGTCCTCCATTTAACGCCGTTTGAAGCGTTAGAGAAACTGTACGAATGGCAACGAAAATTGCGTTAAGAAAGTGTGAGTGCAATGAATACAATCATTCAACTGGACGAACATTTATCCAATAAAATCGCCGCTGGAGAAGTTGTCGAGCGTCCCGCATCCGTCGTTAAAGAATTGCTCGAGAATGCCATTGATGCGGGTAGCACTGAAATTGACGTTGCAGTCGAAGAAGGTGGCCTGTCGTCGATTGTGATCATCGATAACGGTCACGGTGTACCAGAAGATGAAGTGGAGCTCGCTTTTTTACGCCATGCAACGAGTAAAATCAAAAAAGAATCCGACTTGCACCGCATTGAAACACTCGGCTTTCGAGGGGAAGCGTTGCCGAGTATCGCGTCAGTAAGCAAACTAACGATTGAAACGAGCGCAAATGGCAATGCAGGTGTTGAGTTGACGTATCAAGGTGGACGATTGATTGGAAGAGCGAAAGCAAAGGCACGGCAAGGTACGAAGATAGCAGTCCGGGAGCTGTTCTTCAACACCCCTGCGCGCTTAAAGCACGTCAAAACAATCAACACTGAACTCGGGAAAATTACCGATATTATGAACCGAGCTGCGTTGTCACGGCCAGACATTTCATTTCGCTTTACCCATAACCAAAAGCAAATGCTGTTCACGAATGGTCGAGGTGATTTGCGTCATGTGATGTTTGCAATTTACGGTAAGCAAGTGATGGAGAAGGCACTTCCGATCCATCATGAGACGCTTGACTATACGATTACAGGGTTCGTCATTGAGCCAGAAGTGAACCGGGCGAGCAGACATTATATGAGCACGTTTATTAATGGTCGTTACATCCGGCACTTCCCTTTAGTCAAAGCGATTGAACAAGCGTACTACACCCGTTTGCCGTCGCACCGGCATCCGATTGTCGTTCTGTCCATTGCGATGGACCATTCTCTCGTTGACGTGAACGTTCATCCGTCCAAATGGGACGTGCGACTCAGTAAGGAAGAGGCGCTTTTAAAAGAAGTCACCGAAAGCATTGAGCGCCGCTTAGCACGCGAAACACTTATACCTGAACAAACGTCAAATGATGTCATAAAAGAGAAGACACCAGTATTTGAAGAAACTCCACTGCCGTTGTCTTATTCAGAGAAACAACCTGTTCGAGAAACCGTTGAAGAACCCGTTCAATCACACTACGAAGTTGAATCGATCGTTAAACAAGAACCGAACGTCGACGTGCCAGTGGAACGTGTAGTAGCACCTACACCTACGCCACAACCTGAGCCTGAAGTAAAGGAAGAACAACGAGAAGAAGAGCCTACCGAGCGGATCCCGCCCCTTTACCCGATCGGACAATTGCACGGCACGTACATTTTGGCTCAAAATGATCGGGGCTTGTACATGATCGACCAACACGCAGCGCAAGAGCGGATTTATTACGAAGAGTTTCATGCGTTGTTGTATAAGAAAAATCGAGACGTGCAAGAGTTATTAATTCCGTTCGTGATGGAATTTACGAACGATGAAATTATTCATATTGAGCAGTTGCAAGAAGACTTTCAATCGATTGGTTTGTATATGGAGCCCTTCGGGCAACAAGCGTACCGTGTGAGTGCGCATCCGACATGGTTCCCGAAAGGTCAAGAAGAAGAGACGATTCGTGAGCTGACGAATCAAGCGCTTGAGCTTAAGAAACCAGATGTTGTCGCTTTACGTGAAGAAGCAGCGATTCTCATGTCGTGCAAAGCGGCAATTAAAGCCAATCGCCATTTACGAAATGATGAACTTCTAAGTCTCATTGAGCGTTTACGTGCCTGCGAGGAGCCGTTTACGTGTCCTCACGGACGGAATATTTTCGTACATGTGACGACGTATGAACTTGAGAAAATGTTTAAACGTGTCATGAATTGACAAATCGTTCCTTGATTGTCACATGCTCGTTGTTTAAATGATTTGTTCTATGATACACTAGGAAAAGACAACTTGTATGACATCGGATTGTTATACGAAAGAATGACAGATAAAGGAGTAGAGAGACATGACACCGATGGATTTAGTAGCCATCCTTGGCATTACGTTTATAGCTGTAGTTGTAGCAGTCGTTATGGCATACGTTCTATTTAAATACTCCGCGAAGAACTAACGTCGAATACGAGGTGCTACCCGCTTAGGGGAGCACCTCCTTTTCAATAAGAAAGGAAATGCATTCATGCTCATTACGACAAGTCGTAAGCCAACACTACCGATGCTTCAAAAAGCAAATCGCTTGTCGCACGAGTGGAACGTCCCGCACCTTGCCAGGGAGAAGCGGACGATTGCGAGCATGCATCACACAGCCGCTTCGGTCTATATGGTCGGGAAAAATGGCAAAGACGTGCTCTACAATAAAGGTCATGATGATTTCTTTTTTCATCCGAGTATGGCGACGATTCGCGTACAACGTCTCGAAAAAGGGGGCCACGATCCGTTTGCCACTATTACAACATTGCAACATGGCGATTCGTTTTTGGACTTAACGTTAGGGCTTGCGAGTGATAGCATCGTTGCAAGTTACCTTGTCGGAAAAGACGGAATCGTTCACGGTGTTGAAAAGCAACATGCTGTTGCAGAAATTGTCAAAAGTGGCCTGAGTACGTGGGGTGATGGCAGCGAGTCACTACTTGACGCGATGCGTCGCATTCAAGTCATTCAACGTGATCATACCGAATACTTACGAACGTTACCTGATCAATCGTTTGATGTCGTCTACCTTGATCCGATGTTCGAACGAACCATCGACGAGTCGTTATCACTAAATGGTCTACGAGCATCCGCGAGTTATGACACGTTACAATCAGAAACGTTAGATGAAGCGAGACGTGTGGCTAGAAGGCATGTTATTTTAAAAGCAGAAAGTAGCAGCTCGTTATGGGAGAAGTATTCGTTTGAGCGGTTAGAAAAACGCCCATCCAGAACGAGTTACGGCGCATTACGTCGATTATAAGGAAAGGAGAAGGCTATGAAACGTCCTCTCGTTGTTATCGTCGGACCAACGCTGTCGGAAAAACGGCACTTGGCATCGCGCTTTCTAAGGCGTTTAATGGTGAAGTTATTAATGGTGATGCGTTCCAAGTGTATGAGCGGTTAAATATCGGTACTGCAAAAGTGACCGAAGAAGAGAAAGACAACGTGCCGCACCATTTACTTGATATAAAAAAGCCAGATGAATCATTTAGCGCCGCCGAGTTTCAACGTACCGCAAAAGAGACGATCACAGACATTCACGAGCGCAAACGTCTGCCAATTTTAGTCGGTGGTACAGGCATGTACGTCAAAGGCGTTACGTCAGACTGGTCGTTTCAAGAAGAAAAAGCAGATCGAGACGTTCAACAACAGTTAGAAGCAATTGCTTTAGAGCCGAATGGAAATGAACGGTTGCATGCACGACTCCATAGCCTTGATCAAGCAGCAGCTGCGCGGATTCATCCGAACAACATTCGGAAGATGATTCGGGCGATTGAGCTTTTAGAACGTGGGCACGATGCACCAAAACCACTGCAATCGGTTGACAACTCGCCATATGATCTGATTATGATTGGGTTAACGATGGACCGAAGCGCACTTTATGAACGTATTGAGCGCCGTGTCGACGTCATGCTCGAACAAGGTTTGGTTGAAGAAGTAAGACAGCTTTACGAGGAAGGTTTACGAGACGAACAAGCGATGAAAGCGATTGGCTACAAAGAATGGATTGATTATTTCGAAGGGAAAGCATCCTTTGAGCATGTCATTGAGACAATCAAGACCCATTCAAGGCAATTTGCCAAACGGCAACTCACGTGGTTTCGTAACAAAGAAACGGTCCATTGGTTTGACAGTGAGCAAGAAAAACATGACCATTTTACGGGAATTGTTCAATTTCTTGCAGGGGAATTGGAAAAAATGTCGAATTAGACAGCAGACATACTTAGGGGGGCTCCGCGGTGAAAAACGTCAATATTCAAGATCAATTTCTGAACACGCTTAGAAAAGAAAACATCTCGATTACCGTATTCTTAACGAATGGCTTTCAGATTCGCGGTTACTTAAAGGCATTTGATAATTTTACGATCATCATTGATACGGACGGAAAGCAGCAACTCGTATACAAGCATGCGATCTCAACGTTTTCCCCTTCAAAAAACGTACAGCTACAACTGGATCCATCTGAATCGTAACGAAAAAAGCTCGTCATCGTTTAAAGATGATGAGCTTTTTTCATCGAATCGGCAATGGTTTCGTACCGCAGCAATACGAGCTCTGAGTGCAAACCGAGCTGGGTTTGAATGTCTTTTGTCGAGCGACCTGAACGTAAGGCGTTCACGATAAACGTATGGCGCATATGTTGGGCGCTTCGACCGAGCGGAATACCAGCGCGACGTAGCTCTTCGCGGATCATTTTCTGAATCGCCACGATCGTTAACCGTTTTGGCTTGTCTTCTTCATACGACCAGCGATACGTCTGGCGTTTAAAGTCAAACGCGACGAACAACGGGTGTTCGTTGCCGTGCACAGGTTTCACCGCTTTAGGGATAACATCAAGATAGCTTTCAAGCAGCGTTTGGTCTTTTTGTTGGAGCGTAATTTTCCTTGGATTCACTTCGCCGTCGACAGGCGTAACAAAAAGTGTCTTCGACGAGAGCAAATGATCGATATTCAGGCCGTGTAATTCTTGTAAGCGCAACCCGTAAAAGAGAATCAGCCTTAGCATAATCAAGTTTCTCGGTGCAAGTAGCGGACGTGATTGCTTTTGGTCATCATTCAGTCCTTCAATTGATTCCGTTGATCGCAGCAACTGGTCGATTTCTTTCTTCGTAAAGAGATCATCTTCAGTTAACGGCTCATCTTCTTCATCTGGCAATATGACGTGCTCGATCGGATTGTCTGAGAGTACGTTCTGATGCATCAAATGGTTAAAGTAGCTATGCAACACACGGTAGACCCGTGTGTATGTTTTATGCTTATAATGGCGCTCTTGAATGAGATGTTTCATAAAGTGTTCTAACGTCTCTTTCGTATACGCAGGATGGTTCGTCACGTCGATAAACGAATAAAAGTCAGCGATATCATACGCATACCTACGGACCGTTGACGATTTCCGGCCTTTAGCTGTGAGTTGTTCTAAGTATTGGTTTGCCGTTGTTGGCAACTGTTCTTGTAAAGGGTGCAACGGTTTACTCCTTTCGATACAATGATGGTAATGAGTGCGCTTCGTTGCACATTTTCATTGCGGGTTGCGTAAGATATGGGCAAACACCCGTGATGGAAATGTACGGAGGGATGATGATGAGTTATGCTCACGAGCAGAAAACGAAAATTCGTGTGCGACTGCGTGAAAAAGAGGTAAAAAAAGAACCGCACGTAAACACGACGAACATTAACTATTTACTTCAAAAAGCAGAATTCGAACTCGAAAAGCTCATTGGCGTTGAAAACGTGAAAGCCATGGTTCGTGAAATTTATGCTTGGGTTCATATTAACCGTTGTCGTGAAAAACATCAATTGAAGACAGAAGCCCATTCAATGCACATGATCTTCAAAGGAAATCCAGGTACAGGGAAAACAACCGCTGCACGTCTTGTCGGTCGATTATTAAAAGACCTCGGGTATTTAAGTAAGGGTCATTTTATTGAAGCAGAGCGTGCAGACCTTGTCGGGGAGTACATCGGTCAAACCGCACAAAAGACGAGAGAGCTGCTACAAAAAGCTCACGGAGGAGTCCTGTTCATTGATGAAGCGTATGCGTTAAACCGTGGTGGAGAGAAGGATTTCGGCAAAGAAGCGGTCGACACGCTCGTGAAAGCGATGGACGAAGGCAACCATTCGTTTATTTTAATTTTAGCTGGGTATTCGAAAGAAATGGAACAGTTTATTACGCTAAACCCTGGGTTACCTTCACGATTCCCGATTCAGTTGGATTTTCCTGACTTTTCAATGGATCAGATGATGATGATCGCAGAGAATATGTTGCAATCAAGAGATTACGTATGGACGATTGATGCAAAAGAAAAACTGAAGAAGAAATTAGATGATCAAAAAGGTAGAGCAAGAGAACCGTTTAGTAATGGCCGGGCAATTCGAAACGCCATTGAAAAGGCGATCCGCTCTCACGCAGTTCGCATCGTGAAAGAGCAAACAGAAAAAGACATTGATGCTTTAAAAACATTAACGGAACGAGATTTCTAGGAGGTAGATCATTTGGAACGAGTGATCGTCGTAGCAGTTATTGAAGAAAACGAAAAAGAAGAAGAAGCACAGCAGTCGCTTGAAGAGTTAAAGAGCTTAGTCCACACCGCCCACGGAACGGTCGTTCACACCGAAACGCAAAACCGTAAAACCGCTCACGTCACGAGTTATGTCGGGTCAGGGAAGATGGAAGAATTAAAAGAGCTCGTTGAAGAACATGAGGCGGACGTAATCATCATTAACGGTGAACTTTCGCCTCGACAAGGCTATACGTTAAGTGCAAACACCGAAGCGGCGGTCATTGACCGTACGCAACTCATTTTGGACATTTTTGCTGAACGTGCACGGACGAAAGAAGGACGAATACAAGTGGAGCTCGCGCAAATGACGTATTTGTTGCCAAGGCTTCGTGGACAAGGACATTCGTTGTCGAGGCTTGGTGGTGGAATTGGGACGAGAGGTCCTGGTGAGACAAAGCTTGAAACCGACCGACGTCATATACAACGTCGGATGGACGAGTTAAAGCGCGAGTTAAAACGAATCGTCAAACACCGTCAGTTGCTCAAAAACAACAAACACCAACGCCTCGTCCCGAAAGTGGCGCTCGTCGGATATACGAATGCAGGGAAAACGACGCTCTTAAATGCATTAACCGATGAAGAGGCGTTTGCTGAAGACCTTTTATTTGCAACACTCGACCCATTAACCCGGGAATACCGCTTACCTTCTGGGTTACACGTCGCAATTAGTGATACGGTTGGTTTTATTCGCGACTTGCCAACAACGTTAATCGCTGCCTTTCGCTCAACGCTTGAAGAAGTGTCCGACAGTGATTTGTTGCTACGTGTCATTGACGTCACGAGCCCGTACATGAGTGAAGAGCAAGAAACAATCGACACGTTATTAGAGGAACTCGGCGCAACAGGCATTCCGTCGATTACAGTATTGAACAAATATGATCGAACGAACCCGATTCCAAATGGAGTAGAACAACTGAAAAACCCGAAAGTCTACATTAGTGCAAAGCATAAAGACAACCTGCACGCTTTAAACGCGCAAATTGAAATCGCACTTAAAGAAGACATGCAGGCGTACACGTTAACTGTCGGTGCTTCAGAAGGAAAACGGCTCGCAAGACTCAAAACGACGACAATCGTCGAGTATATTGAATTTGATGAGAGCGACGAAGTGTATACGGTCACAGGCTTTGCAAACCGAAGCCATCCAGAAATAAATTAACAGTGAAAAGATGAAGGAGTTTCAACATGAATACAGTCATTCAACAATGGAACGATGAAACGTTAGAAGAATTGCAACACATCTATAAACAAATCGACATCGTTTGTGAACAGAATCAAGCAAAAGTGCTTGATGCTTACCAAGTGGAAAGCATCTCAAGCTACCATTTAAATGGTTCAGACGGTTATGGGTATGACGATGAAGGACGTGACGCTCTCGGTCGCGTTTACGCTCGTATATTCGGAACGGAAGCAGCGATCGTGCGTCCTCAGTTCGTATCAGGGACGCACGCCATTACAGCGGCGCTGTTCGGAAACTTACGGCCTGGAGATGAGCTCGTTTATGCAAGTGGAGAACCGTATGCGACGATGAAAGAAGTTGTAGGTTTAAACGGGGATCAAGCGGGGAATTTCAAACAATACGGGATGACAACAAAAGTCGTGCCGCTTGATGACACAGGTCGTGTAGACGTTGCCTCGTAAACGATTCGATTACTGCGAAGACGAAATGGGTCGTTCTTCAACGCTCATGTGGGTACGACGATCGCCCGTCAATTTCTATTGAAGAGATGAAGTATCAGATTGAGTCAATTAAAGCGCGACACGCTCACGTACATATTTTCGTTGATAATTGCTACGGAGAATTTGCGGAAGAACTGGAACCGGGGCACATCGGTGCCGATTTGTTAGCGGGATCACTCATTAAAAACCCAGGTGGCGGCATTACGAAAACTGGCGGGTACATCGCCGGTAAAGAATCATTCGTCGTACAAGCTCAGCTCGCCTTGCGGCTCCTGGCATTGGTATGGAAGCCGGAGCGACAGGTGCTTTTCTTCAAGACGCGTACCACGGGCTGTTTATCGCACCGACGGTCGTTGCCGATGCGATTAAGGCGCCCATTATACAGCTTCGATGCTTGAGAAAGCAGGTTACGAGACGACACCGTCGTCAACGACGAGAAGAACTGACCTCATTCAAGCGGTTCAGTTTGGAAATGCGGAAGACATGATTTCATTTTGCCAAAGCATTCAACACCATTCTCCAATCGATGCGAAGGCAACGCCGATTCCGGGACCATTACCTGGATATGACGGTGACGTTATTATGGCAGCAGGAACGTTTGTGCTCGGAGCGAGCATTGAGTTAAGTGCAGATGGCCCAGTAGCACCGCCATATACGGCTTACGTGCAAGGTGGATTAACATTCGCACACTGTAAAGTTGCGATTCGAAGAGCGCTACAATCGATGATCAATTAGCTCATGTTAACTTTTTTAACATCATTTACGGAAAAAAGTTGACATGGTAGTACCGATCTCTTAAAATAAGTAATATATTCACACAATATAAGACGTAAAGCGGTTCTTTTCTCAGCAGGAGAAAGGGGGAGCAACATGGAACAGAGTGAACGATTGCATATGCCTTTGTTCTCCATTCGCATCGTGAAGGAACTAACCGATCTCACCCCAAGACAGATTCGTTACTATGAATCTCATGGTTCGTAAAGCCTGCACGTACAGAGGGCAATCAGCGTTTATTTTCATTCGCTGATGTTGACCGGCTACTTGATATTAAGCAATTAATTGATCGTGGCGTGAACATGGCAGGCATTAAAGAGATGATGATGGAGCAAGAACAAAAGTACAAGAAAGAGCAAGAAGAGCGTGAAGAACTGAAGAAGCTTCGCGAACAGATGAAGCGAGAAGCTCTGCATCATCCGAATCAGAAGAAAGCATCGATGATTCAAGGACAACTTTCACACTTCTACAAATCATAGTGATCCCTTACATCTGAACCCAATCAGGTGTAAGTCACATACAGTGAAGCTTTAAGGCTTTGCATTATTAAATGAAAAGGGGAATAAAGACACATGGCAAAGTATACGCGCGAAGATATTACAAGACTTGCACAAGAAGAAGATGTCGTATTCATCCGTTTACAATTTACAGATCTTCAAGGAACGATCAAGAACGTAGAGATTCCTGTTGATCAATTAGAGAAAGCCTTAGACAATGAAATGATGTTTGACGGTTCTTCAATTGAAGGTTTCGTACGTATTGAAGAGTCAGACATGTACCTATACCCAGATCTTGATACGTGGGTTGTATTCCCTTGGACGCCAGATAAAGGCAAAGTCGCACGCTTAATTTGTGACATTTACGAGCCAAGCGAGCCAGGCGAAGCACCAACACCATTTGCAGGCGACCCGCGCGGCATTTTGAAGCGAGTACTTAAAGAAGCTGAAGAAATGGGCTTCACCGACTTCAACATTGGACCAGAGCCAGAATTCTTCCTTTTCAAGAACGACGAAAAAGGCGAACCAACAATGGAACTAAACGACAAAGGTGGTTACTTCGACCTTGCACCAACGGACTTAGGCGAAAACTGCCGTCGTGACATCGTTCTTGAACTCATGAAAATGGACTTCGAAATTGAAGCATCTCACCATGAGGTAGCGCCAGGACAACACGAAATTGACTTCAAATACGCCGATGCGATCACAACATGTGATAACATCCAAACGTTTAAATTAGCCGTTAAGACAATTGCTAGAAAGCACGGTCTTCACGCGACATTCATGCCAAAACCACTCTTTGGTGTGAACGGTTCAGGAATGCACTGTAACATGTCCCTATTCAAAGGCGACAAGAACGCATTCTACGACGAAAGCACAAAGTCTCAGCTTAGCGAAACAGCAATGCATTTCCTAGCTGGAATCTTAGACCATGCGAAAGCATTTACAGCGATCACAAACCCAATCGTTAACTCGTACAAGCGACTTGTACCTGGTTACGAAGCACCGGTTTACATCGCTTGGTCACTTAGAAACCGTAGCCCACTCGTACGAATTCCATCTTCACGTAAGGCGAGCACGCGTATTGAAGTACGTAGCCCAGACCCAGCAGCGAACCCATACCTTGCGATGGCAGCGCTTCTTGCATCTGGTCTTGACGGAATCAAGCGTAAGCTTCAAGCTCCTGAAGAAACAGACCGCAACATCTACATCATGAGCGAAGAAGAGTTACAAGAAGAAGGAATCGAAGCTCTACCAGGCAGCCTCAAAGGTGCGGTAGACGAACTCAAAGCTGACAAAGTCCTCGTAGAAGCTCGGTGAACACGCAATGGAACACTTTGTTGAAGCAAAAGAGATCGAATGGGATATGTTCCGCACGCAAGTGCACCCGTGGGAGCGCGAGCAGTATATGAGTTCTTACTAAGAGCCGATACCCCTAGAGCCGTATGGCTTTGGGGGTTTTTGTATTGAATGAATAATGCTTAACAATCATCACACCCACCGATGTACCCACCAAACACCCACCGATTTTCTCAAAAAAAATTAATAATTAATTTCTTTTAAGTGATTTTCAAAATTAGCCTTTGATTCATTCTCAATCTTCTTGCTCACGTGAGAATATACATCTGCTGTAATTGACATGCTCCCATGACCTAAACGTTCCTGTATATACTTCATACTGTTTCCAGCTTCTAACTGCAATACTGCATGAGTATGTCTTAAGGAGTGAATGGGGAGAGCAGGAAGATCTAACTTTTTTAATATCCTTGAAAAAGAATTGAATAAAGTAGACTTCGGTAAAAAGTTTCCGTCATTCCTCGATAAAACTAAATCCAAATGATGATAATAACTTTCATTAAGAGCTAATTTGTTTTGGTTTTGGTAGCTTCTGTGAAACCGTAAATCGTTAATTAAACCGTTGCTTATTGTAATTACCCTATTGGATTTGAATGTTTTGGTATCTCCAAACAGTTCATCTTCGTTTTCCGCCGAAAAATCTAAGGTTTTGTTAATAGAAATCGTACCATTATTTAAATCAACATCCTTCCACTGAATGGCGGCAGCTTCTCCTTTTCTCATACCAGTTTCGATAATGGTTTTATAAAAGATCCAATAAATATAATCGTATTTGTAAGCTTCTTTTAGAAAAGGACTTATATCCGAGCTATCTAGAAACTTTAATTTCTTCTCTTTTGTTCTTCCTTTGATTGTTACGCCCACACAAGGATTGTATTTGAGTTGCTTAAGATCAACAGCTTTCTTCATCGCATTGAACATCACACTGTGTACAATTTCAATTGTTCTCTTGCTATATCCTTGAGAATCCATATGGTCAATTAAAGCTTGATGCTTTTTAGGAGTGTATTTATCAATAGTTATATCTTTAAAAAACGGTAGGATATGTTTTTGTACAGCGTTTTTATCGGAAAGATATGTGTTTTTCCTAACTACGTCTTTTCTGTGCGTATCCAACCAGTCTATTAGGTATTGTTTTAAAGATTCCTTTGTCTCGATGACACCGTCAAGTAATGTTTGCTCGTGTTCTTTCGAAACGTGTTTAGCCTCTGCTTTTGTCTTAAATCCTCGTCTTGACGCTTCTTTTCTTTTGTTTGTTATCGGATCCTTGTATGTTATTCTGTATTCCCATTTTTTATCATCGTGCTGTCTAAAGCTTACTCCCATATTAAAACCCTCCTTCAAACATTTTGATTGAATATTCCGGTATTGCATAATCGTCTATAGCATCACCTATAGATAACTGATTCAACTCTTCCGATTTAGACAATAGAGACAGTGCAAAATAATTAGCTTCATTTTCAATTTTATCGGTAGAGTGAAGAGTGAACTTTTTAAAAAGAAGTATTTACGTTAGGGCTGAGTACAGCGTGCCCTAACTCATGTGCGCAAATAAATAATTGTTGTTCTTCTGTCGCAGTCTCATTGATGTGAATAAATTTAATTCTAAAGTGTTTACTGTAGTATCCTTTGATACTACCCAGCGGTTCATAAATCACATGAATGTTCATGGCCTTGGCTAATTTAAAAGGGCAAGTAGTTTTATGCTTGTTAATTAATTGTTCAATCTTATGATAAACATGTAGCACTCACCTCACTCCTTCTTATATTTATTTGGGGTGAATTTTTCTTTAGAGTTTCTCTTAGCTAACCTTAAAGCGTTTTCTAAAGAAGAAATCATTAACTCTTTATCCTCTTCACTTCTATCATCGGCATCCTTGCCATCAAATGCAGCATAACTATTTTGACTTTAATCCCTTTAAAATATTTTCCAGTTTCTTTTTGTATATCTTTTTCATCTTTTCTAGTTAACCCATCGCTTTCTTCTACCATTTCTTCTAAACGATCTGCAGATATACCTAATCCTCTACAAACTTTAAAAACATTATCTACTGAAGCATTACCAACCCCTCTTTCTAGCATTGACCTTAAAGTCGTATAAGGCATGTTGATATGTTCTGCGAAGGCTCTCAAGCTCTTAAATTGCTTTGAAATCAGGTCTCTGATTATCTCGGTTCTTTTGTCATTCATAAGTAATACTCCTTTCGGAACTAAGTTATTTATATTGTATTCGAATTATGTACGATATTTCGTATTTTATACTTTTATTATACCTAACTTCATCTAAATGTAAACACGAATTTACGAAAAATCGTAAAAAATATACGGAATTTCATAAATATCGTTGACTTTGGTCGAAATTGCGTATATTATTGCAACAAGAAATGAACGAAATTGAGTATATTACAGAAGGAGGTGAACGACTTTGCGTAGCAATCTTAAGTTCGAAATGAAAGAAAGGAATATAAAAACCAAACAGTTGGCAGAATTTTTAGAAGTTAGGTACGCGACTGTACTAGACAAAATAAATGGTCATTATGATTTCTCGTATAAAGAATGCGTTCAAATTAAGCGTAAGTTTTTTCCAGGCATGTCTATGGAGTATCTCTTTGCACTCGATTCTGATGAAGATGAATTGTGCCATAACGTTAAGGAGGCGTGAAAATGATTGAGGTGCAGATTGATGAAAAAGCAATAAAACTCATTTACGAAGACAAAATTGCTGAAGCACTGAAAGATTTAGACCGAGAACACATCTTTTGGGACAGCAAAGAACTACAAAGAAGAACGTGTATGAGTTGGAACACCCTTCAGGAATACTTTTTTCATGATCCTAGTTTCCCTAAAACAAAGCTTGGCGGAAAGTGGTACTTTCCGGTGGAAGAAACAAAGTCGTTTTTAAAAAATTGGCTCGCAGAACAGCGAGGGGTTAACTCATGAATCAAACCCCACACACCGACCAAGAACGAGCCATCATCCACACGGCTTACATTGTCTTGATTGTCTGTATTCTTTTATTAAGTTGAAGGAGGTGAGGTTGGATGGTTAGAAAAAAGAAAAGGTTAATGTATCCGGCATATTGCGATACATGTGACAAGGAACCAGATGTTGAAAAGAAAGGTACATGGGATGTAGTTACATTAGATTGTTCTTGCGGTGGTCGAGTGAAGATTGACTTTACGAAACCTTATTATGAGGAGGTGAGATTAGATGGATAACCCGTTCGGAAAACTCATGATGACATTTAATAATGCTGTAGATCACGTTATGAAAAACGGAATGCCTGAGAAGCCACATAGTGAACTAGAAAAACTAGTCAAAAATGAAGCTTCCCAGCGATAAAAAAGTAAGAATTACCATTATAGAGGTGGAGTTGTTGGTAATTTAGATACTAGTCGAATGAAGTATGAAAGGGATTTAGTTGAGGTCTTTAAGGATGTTGCACATGCAATTGACCGGGAAGTAGATGTGGTTCTTTCTAAAACAAAAGAAAATAACCAAACGTATCGCACAGCAAAACATGAACTTAGGAGCTTATATGCGTTGTCTATGAGCCTTCCGGTAAATCACAGAAATTTTATCATTGAACAAGCTATAAGCAAATTAAACGAAGAAATGAGGAGTCTAGAAATAAAAAAGTGAACTAACGTCTAGTCAGTAGGTGGCTGACTGGAAGCAAGTAGCATCATGGGATAAAGAGTGGAAAGGCTTTACCGATGCCTTTGAGGGCTTTGTGAGTTTCGGCGAGTAATTTACGGTTTTCAAATGCGAATTTAAGTCCTGAATTTTTAACTGCTTCATCATCTCCCAATTTTAAGGTGTTCACAATGCCAGAAGTATCAGTATCAACTCCTCTAGAAATTGGGTTGAGGGTTAGATTAAGAGTTTCAGTAGTTGCAAGATCGCCTAACTTCAAAGTTGTTATCGCACAGGCTTTTTATCCCATGCTTCTACTTGTTTCCAAGTAGTTCAGCATACCTCTTCATCCTTAAAGGATGTCGGACGCTCGTGGACAGGTTATCGGTATACCGTCCTCACTGTCTATGCGTTGCACCTTCCAAGCTACGATTAAAGTAATTCACTTGGCTTGGCTCACGGTATCCGTATCAAATGACTTAGGGTTCCCGTGAATTCATCCGATTTTCACTTATGGATTACTCCACAAGGCGGCAAGTTCCACTAGTTCTATAGTTCGACAAAACATGAGTAATTCCTCCAAGGAAATAATATAAGGAGCTGTAGCAATGAACCAACCTCTCGAATTAACACTTGAGATGGCGCAAGACTATAAAACTCTGAAAAAAGAACTAACCGCAAAGAAGCTTAACGTACAAAACGAGTTGCTTCATATGTATGCAAACGAACAGGTTGGACAAGCGTTAGGAAGCTTAAACTTTTACAGCTTTGCTGAGTTAGTTGTGGTTGATGATTACAAACTGGTACTCACGAATGAACAAAAGGTACGACAGTATTACGCCGAACTGAAGAAGTCAGTGAAGATTAATCCACGGAATAGCATGAACCGCATGAAGATCCTTGCGACAGAGGAAGTACTGAGAATGTTGGAGCTGGAAGACATATTAACTGAAGGAGGTGAGGGTGTTGGACAAGGACAAACTGATGGCATTTCTTGAATCAGAAGAGTCACGAATTGACGAACAAATCAACAATGCAAAGAACGCTGAATTGGTGAACATGTTACGTGGTGGTTTAATGACACTTGGAAAAGTAATTGATTACGTTGAAAAGGAGAGTGATTAAATGAAATTTGAAGAGAATGTAACTCTTTATTTAGGTGAAGGTTGGCTAATGGCTTTAGAGATTACTGAAGTTTCACCTACTGAACATGATGAGGTAAATGATATTGCGATCGCTGGGTCACTTGTCAATGAGAAAACAGGTCAAGAACTCCATATAGGTCTAAATGAAGATGACGAACAAGATCTAGAAAACCTCGTTGCAAAGTTTAATAGCATCAAAGGGAATTATAGAAAAGGAGAGTGAGTAAATTGCCAATGTACCATTACAAAACAAACCCCGAAACGAAGTACGCAAAGAAAATTGAAAGGCATTTGCAACAAAAGAAGCGTTGGAAACTCGTTGCAGATGATCTAAATGAATTGCTAGGTGAAAACATTACTCGTATGGTTCAGAAACCCGGTTACTTCGGTCTTGATCCACAGGAGATCACAAAAGAAGAAAATAAGAAGCTTTTTAAAATCGATGGGGCAATCAGACAGAACACGAAAGCTGCTAAAGCACTGTTTCAAAGTTACAAAGACATTATTAAGAAACACGATTTAGAAGACTACGAAGAGATACCAATACTAAACTTCGGTTATGGTCTTATGCGCCACAGTCGAACTGAGCAAATGCGTCACATGGGAACGAGTGAAGGTGAACTGTATTACGAAACGGATTTTGATTTACAGGACAGAGCAGATGATCCAAACGTATTGATTAAGATCTCTCAAGAAGAGTTTTTGGAAAAACAGCTTGAAGAGACACGGAAACGAAATGAGGAAGTGGGTGAGTAAAGCTTGAAACTATACAGCGATGAATGGAAAGCGGAGTTTGAGAAACATTATTCTTTTCCTGTGACATTGGTTTTCTATCTGGTGATTGATCAAGAGGATAAAACAGACATTCTATTCAGGGAAGTTAAAACTAAAGCGCAGTGTGTGGGGAATATCCAATGGAGTTCACTAAAAGCGAGCGTCTTTAACAAAAAGGCAATGGCGGTTCTGGATGTAAGAAGTTTCAAAAGTATGGATCAATATATCGAATACCATAAAGAAACTCACGAGCAGTGGAATTCTATAGCACAAAAAAATTGATTGAGCTGCAACTCAATCAACAGATTTGACCTAAATAAAGTTATTAAGATTATAGCACAGCTATTCTATGGAGGGAATATAAAGATGAGTTATTACAGAGATTGGTGTGAGCCTGAAGTGGTTCTAGAACCAAAATTTAAAAGGAAGCAATATAGAACAACTGAAGAAATTTTGAATGCTGATTATTGGATCAATGCTGATGGCGAGAAATTAAATCTTGAAGGTATGGACAAGGATCACTTAAGAAACGTTCTTCATTTTCTTTATAAGAAACGATCCTATTTATGGCTACATTGTGATAATGCAGAGATGATTTCCGAATTTAATGACCCGGACGAATTTTTCGATGCCATTGTCTTGTCGAGTACTTTATGGAATACAATCTTAAGCATTCTTCATGTTCCAAATCAGGGATTTAACTTCGAATGGACAAGCTATTAATCGGGAGGGAAGTACAACAATGGATATTAAAGTTACTGTCGGTGTTACACCGAAACTTGAAGAGATTTTATTAGGATTAACGTCATTGGCTGTTCAGTCCAATGTTCAAACAAATAAAGTTGAAACACCTCAACAAGAAGCACCAAAACATCAAGCACCAACTGAACCTGCATCACAAACATCTACCGTTCCAACGGCGCCATTAGCACCATCGGCTACAGTTGAACAATCAAATGCAGTTCCTACTGAGGTTCCATCCCAAACAGCGGTACCAACAACGCCTAAATCTTACACACAAGAAGATTTAAGTAAGGCTGCTGCTCAACTTGTCGATGCAAATAAGCAAAATGATTTGATCCAATTGTTGTCAACGTTCGGCGTACAATCTTTGGTCAACCTACCTCAAGATCAATACGGTGCTTTTGCTACGAAACTTCGTGAACTTGGGGCGCAGCTATGACCCAACCTGCTCATGCTGAACGAGCCCATGCGCTGTTGAGTGCAAGTGGATCGAGCAGGTGGCTCAACTGCACACCAAGTGCAAGGCTTGAAGAGGAATTTCCAGATGTTGAAACGTCCTATGCACGAGAAGGAACACTTGCTCATGAAATTGCAGAGTTAAAGCTTCGGAAGTATTACACGGACTCGACGATGACAAAAGCAGAGTTTAACAAACTCTTAAAACCTTTGAAAGAGAACGAGTTGTATCAACTTGAAATGGACAAGCATACAGACTCATATCTTGAATTTGTTAAAGAGTTAACGCTAGGTATGAAACAAACGCCATTTGTTGCAATTGAAAAGCGATTAGACTTTAGCTCTTATGTACCGGAAGGCTTTGGGACAGGTGATTGCATAATCATCAGCGGACAATCCATGTATGTAATCGATTTGAAATATGGAAAAGGTGTTGCTGTTAGTGCTGAAAACAATCCACAGATGAAGCTATATGCACTTGGTGCAATGAATGCTTACGGAATGTTGTATGACATTCAAAGTATCTATAGCGTGGTCGTTCAGCCGAGGTTATCAGATGATGCATCAATTGATGTAATTTCGAAGGAAGATTTGCTTACTTGGGGTGAAGAGGTAAAACGGATAGCGGACAAAGCTTTTAAAGGCGAAGGTGAATTTGTGCCCGGTGACCATTGTAAGTTTTGTAAGGCTAAAGCAAAGTGCCGAGCACGAGCCGATCAATATACAGCACTTGATGACTTCGGGCGTAAAGAGCCTGAATTGCTGGATGACAAAGAGATCGGAGCAGTGCTTGAAAAAGCGCAAGGGCTTGATAACTGGATTAAATCAGTTAAAGAATATGCTCTCAAAGAAACGCTGAAAGGAAATGAAATACCAGGATGGAAAGCGGTCAACGGACGTGGTTCTCGATCCTATGTAGATATCGATAAGGCTTTTGAATATTTACAATCCCAAGGCATTGATGGCGCCCTGCTTTACGAACGAGTGCCATTAACTCCACCAAAACTTGAAAAAGAATTAAGTAAGAAACAGTTTAAAGAATTAATGGAAGACACGGGGTATGTCGTGAAGTCCGAAGGTAAGCCGACACTTGCCCCTGAAGGTGACAGACGTAAAGCCATTTCTAATGTACCCGATGTATCGGAGGATTTTAAGTAATGGGAGACATTGCAGATTATCACGTAAATCAATTGACATCAGGTAAATGGGGCACACCATATCAAACAAAAGGGAGAATAAATCATATGACAAACCAAACAAACCCAACACGCATCGTAACTGGAGAAGTTCGTTTTAGCTTCGTTAACCTTCTTAAGCCAAGAGTCGATAACAATTCGGGGCAAGAAAAATACAGTGCACAAATTCTTATTCCTAAGTCAGATGTAGCCACTAAGCAAGCCATTGACAATGCTGTTAACGCTGCAAAAGAAAAAGGTAAGCAAGATAAGTGGAACGGAGTAATCCCGCCTTCAGTACAAAACCCGTTGAAGGATGGTGACGGTGTTCGTCCAAGTGACGGAATGCCTTACGGAGAGGAATGCAAAGGGCATTGGATTCTTTCAACTTCAACTAATATCGATTACCCGCCAAAAGTCGTAAACCTACAAGCTCAACCAATTATGGATGCTACAGAAGTTTACAGCGGAATGTACGGACGAATCGCATTGAACTTTGCGCCTTATTCTGCGAACGGTAATAAAGGGATCGGATGCTATATCAGTACAAACGTGCAAAAGACTCGAGATGGAGACGCATTGGGTGGATCGGCACCTGCAGCAGAGTCAGACTTTGGGGCGCCTGTACCATCTCAAGCTATTGACCCAATTACTGGACAGCCAATTCAATAATGGAAATCCTGAGTATTGATATAGAGACCTTTAGTTCGGTTGATATTAAGAAAGCTGGTCTTTATAAATACGCAGAATCTGAAGACTTTGAGGTTTTACTTTTTGCCTACTCAATGGATGATCAAGCCACGCAGATTGTTGACTTGGCTCAGGGGGAAGAAATTCCTCCTGTTATCCTCCAAGCACTAACTGATCCTTCTATTATAAAGAAAGCTTACAATGCTGCATTTGAGTGGTATTGCTTAAACACTCTTGTCGATACGCCAATTGAATCTTGGCGATGTACGATGGTCCATGCAATGTATTGTGGGTACACAACAGGTTTAGGACCCACAGCTAAAGCGTTAGGTTTGGATGATGACAAACAGAAAATGAAAGCAGGAAACGCCTTAATCCGTGTGTTCTCCATTCCAACCAAACCAACGAAGAAAAACGGTCAACGTACTCGAACTTTACCTCATCATGAGCCTGAGAAGTGGCAACTGTTTAAAGACTACTGTGTGCAAGACGTTAACGTGGAAAAGGCAATAGAAGATAAACTAATCAACTTTCCTATACCTGAGTATGAACAGATGCAATGGCAAATCGATCAAGTTATAAATGCTCGGGGGGTTAAAGTTGATCAGGAGATTATTGCTGGAGCACTCTACATCAGTGATCGATCTACTGAAGATTTAGAACAACAGGCAAAAAAACTAACCGGTTTAGACAATCCAAATAGTACGAAACAATTAACTGAGTGGCTAGCTTCTAAAGGGTTTGAAGTAGAAAATTTACAAAAAGCCACAGTGAAAAAGTTAATCAGTGAAATCAGCGATCCTGAAGTCAAACAGATGCTGAAGATTCGCTTAGAGCTTTCAAAGACCAGCGTGAAGAAATACCAAGCAATGGAAGCTGCGGTTTGTAAAGACAGTCGAGTGCGCGGTCTCTTACAGTTTTACGGCGCAAATCGTACAGGCCGGTGGGCAGGTCGATTAGTACAAGTACAAAACCTCCCTCAAAACAAAATGAATACTCTTGAGTTTGCTCGTGAACTTGTTCGCCAGAAAAAATACGACACCTTAAAAATCATATACGGAAATGTTCCAGATGTACTTTCTCAACTCATCCGTACAGCTTTTATCCCGAGTAATCAAAGCGCTTTACTAGTATCTGATTTTTCTGCCATTGAAGCCCGTGTTATCGCTTGGCTTGCAGGTGAGCAATGGAGGCTGGATGTGTTCAACACGCACGGCAAGATTTATGAGGCTTCAGCATCTGCAATGTTTGGGGTGCCAATTGATGAGATTACAAAAGGATCAGACCTGCGTCAACGTGGGAAGGTCGCAGAGCTTGCTCTTGGTTATCAAGGCGGTAAAGGCGCACTCATCAGTATGGGGGCATTGGATATGGGCATCGAGGAAGAAGAACTTCCTGACACGGTTCGGCGTTGGCGTAGTGCTAATAAGCGGATTGTTGATCTATGGTACTCGCTAGAAAATGCTGCTCTTGCGGTGATGCGTTCGGGTAACCCCGTCGGAGTTAGGGGATTAATCGTGGCTAGAGAATCGGACATCATGAAAGGTTTGGATTTTCTTACGATTACCCTGCCTTCAAAGCGAAAGCTTTATTATGTCAAACCTCATCTAAAATTGAACGACTTTGATAAAGAAGCCCTCCATTATTACGGGATGAACCAAACAACGAAGAAGTGGGAAAAGATCGGCACGTATGGAGGGAAATTGGTGGAGAACGTTGTACAAGCCATTGCTCGTGATTGTCTGGCAGTAACCCTTGAACGCTTAGAAAAGCAAGACTTTCAAACGGTGATTCACGTACACGATGAAGCTGTTATTGATTATTCTCATGCGGATCAATTGCAAGATGTTGAACGAATAATGGGGGAACCCATTCCCTGGGCAAAAGACTTACCTCTCACGGCAGACGGATTTTCAACTAACTTTTATATGAAGGACTGATTAAGGATGACAAAATCAATTCTCATGACAAGACCGAGTAAGTTTGAGTTAAACCGTGCCATATATGAAAAAGAGTTAAAGGGATTCGAACAGGTCGGTAAGATCTATCGAGAAGTTCATGATCATTGGGACGGTGATTTCGCCATTACGTACAAAGTGAAAATGCAAAAGAAAGAAGCTGTTGATGTGTGAACTCCATGTACTGCCAAAAGCTCATCGTGAACTGCTTGATCTATCAAGACGAAAAGTTAGTGGGAACGGGGTACAACATACCCCTATCCCCTTGCGATAACGTGAGTTGTCATCATGATAATCATTGTATTAATACCGCACATGCAGAGATCGTTGCATTATTGCAAGCAGGACAATTAGCAAGAGGTGGTGTTATGTACGTGAGTCACTATCCGTGCTGGCATTGTCGTAAAGCAATCATTGCAGCAGGCATCGCAACTGTCTACTACGATCACGACTACCGTTGTGATCATCCAGATAAATTTAAGGAGGGCGTTGAATGGGTGAAAAAATGAGAATCGGAAGTAAAGAAGTACCTCCTAAAGGAACTAAAAAACCTCCAATGCCTTCAAGAGGTAACTTTAAGAACATTAAATTACCGAAGAGAACTGATTGCTTTTCTAATGAGGATTTCATTAACGAACTAGTCGAACACTATAGTTTATTAACTTTTAAGGAAGTGTACGATGGTGAAATTACTTTGAACCAAGCAAGGAAGGATATTGATCAAATGACTAAATTAGTGGGTAGAAACGTACGTGAAAGCGAAGTACCCGATTTAAGTGAACGACCATCGGCACCACCTAAGAAACCAAACATGAACTTCGAGGACGATGACGTAAACCACCCATCGCATTACACAAAAGGAAATATTGAGTGCTTAGATGCGATTGAGGAAGCTGTTCCCGATCCTGCATCGTATTACACTGGCAACATTCTTAAGTACATGTGGCGGTGGCAGCATAAGAACGGCGTGGAGGACCTGAAGAAAGCTCAGTTTTACTTGAATCGGCTTATTGAAAGTGTGGAGGGGAAAGAGGAGTGATTGACCGTAAACTTGTGGCTTATAAGTTAAATGCGTTGAGAATCGAAACTGGAATGACTCGTGAAGAAGTATCGAATGCAGTTGGCATTCATTTCAATTCAATGTGCAGTTACGAACACGGTTCATCATTACCTCGTCCGAATGCAATGTTGCGTATTGCTGATTTCTATGGTGTAGACGTTCAGGATATTTTCTTTATACGAAAGGAGCAACGGAAGTGATAGTGAAAGACATTGGACACGGACCAATGACAATTGATGAGGCCTATGAACAGTACCATAATTTACTTCATTATTGCGCTAAGCAATTTCGTAAGGCTCTAATTGATACAGGCTTAGAATATGACGATCTAGTACAAGCTGCAAGCGAAGGATTTGTAAATGCTTTTAATCGGTTCGACAGTACTAAGGATATTAAATTTATGACGTATGGATCGTTAATCATTAAAGGTCATATTATGCGATTGCTTAGAGATTACTCTTCTGTATATTTTAGCCGCCCAGTGAAAGACAACGGCAGAAAGTTGTTAAGGAAGGGATTTGATGCTAATTCAAATGTTACAGATGTAGCTGACTTTCTAAATTGTTCAGAACGAATGGCGATGTATGCGCTCCAATACGTAGCATATCGACGAGTCAAGTCAATGGATCGCGAGCAAGAACGGAACCCCGGAATAACTTTACACGATGTAGTTGGAAACGGGGACGATAATGTGGATTACATTTTATATGACTTCGTTACACGCTTACCTGAAAAGGAAGCAGAAATTGTTCGAATGCTATCAGAAGAAAAATCACAAGTAGAGATTGGCGGCAAGGTTGGTTGTGCTCAAGCACACGTTAGTCGTTTGAGGAAACAATTGTATGTAAAATGGCAGCGATACTCGGAAGGAGAAGCAATATGAACTTAACCAAACTCTTTGAAACTCAGAAACAGTTAGATGATCGGATTATTGAGAAGCACGGACTACAGGACATGGACAGACTGCCGTACTTGGTGCTGGCGTTACAGGTTGAGCTTGGCGAGTGTGCCAATGAGTGGCGAGGGTTTAAGTATTGGTCAGAGGATCGGGAGCCGAGGAGAGATTATTCGCGCCTGGGGTTGCTGATCAATATATCACCAACCCACTCCTCGAAGATACGTTGACTGCCTGCATTTTATCCTGTCGATCGGATGGGAAGCTTATATTGGCTCAGATATAGAAATGGATATTGTTACTTTAGAAGACACCTACACGTTTTTTACTTTCGATAAGAGTGACGTAGATTTATTTAACTACCTGTTTTATACGAGTGGGAAGGTTCTTACTGGTCGATATCCAGCGTTGGTATCAGCGTTCATCATTCTCGGCGAAAGGCTCGGCTTTGAGTGGGTCAAATCGAACAAGCTTACTACGCTAAAAACAAAATCAACCATGATCGACAAGCTAACGGTTACTAAAATTATATAAATAAAAAAGGATGATAAACATGAAGCATATTGGTGTTGTTCGTAAAATTGATGAGCTAGGTCGAATTGTAGTTCCAAAGGAAGTTCGAAACACACTTGATATTAGTTCAGGAGATGCTGTTGCAATTGGTGTTGAAGGAAGCCGAATTGTACTTGAGAAATTTGATCGTCAAGTGACAAAAGATGAGCTGTTCGATCGATGGAAAGTCGAAGTCGGTGAAGCTAAGGCTCGAATGCTTTACGAAGGCGCATCATTAAAGGTCGTTATGTCTATCAGTGATGATGAAGCACAACAAAGAGTTGATCGGATGTGAAACGCTACGTCCAAGACACTACGGTGCAGCGTGAAGGTGAGTTGTTGCAAAAGGTTGTTGTGTATGAGGACAAGCAAAGACCCGTGGATTATAAGTATGTGGTGTTTGTGGAGAAATAGGAGGGTTACGGATGATTGCCGTTATAAGAATGATCGATGGTTCCGCTGAAGTACTAGAGGACAACTTAGCAAGAGAGGTTAAAGATATTTAAATAATGACAGAAAGGCTTTTCCGACACCAAGGTCTACGTGATCAGCAGTAAAAATAAAAGCATTAACATGCAACATGTTATAAGGGTCAAGTTTAAGGAGGTTGGGCAGTGAGTGAAGGTCAGTTAAGTAGAGTAGCAAATAATGTACTGCAATTATCATCAGTTATGGATGAAACGCATGAGGTAATTTGGAGAGATTACATTCATCCTCTTGTAAAGCAAAACTATTCATTTGAGGAAGTTTTAAATGAGATTAAAAAGGAGGAGTTGGAATGAATAAGACTTTAAGCAGAATTAAAGATTTGAACAGGTCTTATGAACAGGATCTTGAAGGGCTTGAAGATGATCCAGAAGGAATTCTAGACGTCAGCATTTTGTGCCAGATAGCCGACAGTATCCCTTACCTGATTGATCAAGCCGAGAAAGCAGAACGGTATGAGAGTATCATCGGATCAATTGCGAATATAGACGCTGCTTTCATCGGTACAGATAAAGAAGAAACGTATACGGATTCAGACGCAATGAAGTTAATTGAAGAGCTCGTTAAACCTGGATGGGAAGAAGTTTGCAGAACAAAGTGAATTGTTAACTTCACACATCCCATAACAACGTCTCTTCACCAGTCTTAACATCGTTATCAATCAACTGCTGCATCATATCGCACGAGTGGTTGTAAAGCATAGTAGGTTGGTATTTCATTTCTATAAGTTGTCCGCGACACCACGCTTCGTAGTGGACAGTACCGCCAGTGCTTAACTGATCTTTTTTAGAAATCTTAATACCGTTCTTATAGAGGTGTCGCTTGATGTGTTTCATCCGTCTGTTACCTTTTGATATTAAAGATTCTGTGTAACCCTGCCAGATACGGCTCAATTTAAACGGCGAGTTATCTGAGGCATAAATCTTTTGATCACGGTTAAGGGATCGGATCGTTAACTCCAAAATGATGTATTCGTGGGCAAGGTCATAATCACGTTTGTACTCATGGGGTTTCATCAGCTTCACCTCTTATCCGAACGTATGTTTGTAATTATGAGTATATGACATTGGAATTTGTAAAGCAAATGGAAATTGGAGGGGTTTGGGATACGTGAGCATTAAGATTTTAGAATTATTCGGTGGAATCGGTGCACCACGAAAAGCGTTGGTTAACTTAGGTATTGAACACAAATCAATTGATTATGTAGAAATTCAAGAAAATAGAGTGAGGGCATATAACGCATTGTACGATCATCTTCACAAACCACAGAATATTATCGGATGGAATCTAAAACCAAACATCCTAGTGCATGGTAGTCCGTGCCAAGATAACTCGCGGGCACAATACAGCAGTGTTATGGATAAGAGTAAGAAAAAGCGTGGAGCCTCCGTAGGAAGTGGTACAAGAAGTTCACTCATGCATGAGACGGTCAAAATTGTTAGGAATATGGGTGAATGGCGCCCAGAAGTAATCATCTGGGAAAACGTTACAGGTGTTTTAGATAAAAGAACATCAGGAGCGTTTAAAGAATATTTATTGGCTCTAGAAAACATGGGGTACAAAAATAGCTACGAAGTTCTCGATGCTAGAGATTATGGCATTCCACAAGCAAGAGAGCGAGTATTTTGTATATCTACACTGGATCAACAGTTTAACTTTGGAACATTGAAGCGTAAACCAATGCAACACATTGATCATTTTCTAGAACCAGACGTAACCGATCTGAAGTACGTAATTAGTATTCCTTCCATGCTCAACAAGATCGAAGAATTGAATCCAGTTCGAGCAACTGACAGTTATAAAAGAAGGCTAGGTGTTATTAAGGACTACTGTTGGACGATCACAGAGAGGCAGGATCGTTGCCCCAACGCAGGAATAATTCGAGTTGATGATAAACCTACCTACCGTTATCTGACTGAACGTGAGGTGTGGAGGCTGATGGGTTTTAATGATCAAGACTTTGACGAGATGTTGAAACAGTTTCCTACGAAGGCAGGAAAGCGAAATGCAACGCTATATGCGTTAGCAGGAAACAGCATAGTCGTTAACGTGCTAGAAGCTATATTTGAGAGCTTGTTAAATGAAAAATTAATAGCTGCATAAGGAGGCGGAGTGAGTGAGCAAAAATATGCGACTCCTCGAAAAATGGGAGTGTAGTGAGTGTACTGGTCAATTTCTTGTCGAGTTTAAGCAAAGCTCGTTATGTTGTCCGTTTTGTGGGAGCCGATCTGAAGTAATGGTTTGGCAGAATCCTGACACAAACATTGAAGATGCACTAAACGGTTGTTTGTTTCCTGATAAGCCTGTGATGCAAACGGATGAGGAGGCGGAGTGAGTGGAAAAACGAGTAAAGGCATTTGTGGAGTGCGGATTTTGTGGCAGTCAGTTAGTCGAAAGTCAAAACTTAGTAATTAGATGGGATGTCTACGAAGTGCCAGTAACGGAATGCAGGTCTTGTGGCATTGAATTTCCTAAATATCCTAAGTGGGCGAAGGAGCAAAGGAGCGAAGGGCGATGAGTGGAAAAGATCGGACAACGGCAAGAGCGTTATTGGCTTGGGGGCTAGGGTTTGTTGCCGAGCAAGAAGAAAGAGATGAACAGATATTGAAGGATCGTCAGGAGCAAGAGAAAGGAGCGAAGGACGTTGAGTAGATATAAGTTTCGTGGTAAATCAGCGGAAACAGATGAGTGGGTATACGGGTCACTTGTAATTGATGAAAAATATTATATCTTGACTCATATTGAAACAATAAATGAATACGGAGACGGAACAGATTTTTATGCAACTGAGTGGAGTGAGGTAGTACCTGAGTCAGTCGGTCAATACACAGGACTCAAAGACAAGCAATATGTGGAGATTTATGAGGGGGATGTTGTACAAAGAAGCACCACTTACAATTTCATCGGCAGTAATGATCCTGACAAAACAATAACTTATAACATGGCTGTCGAGTACAAGGATGAATACGCAGGCTTTTATATTGGAGAATCTCCATTGTTTGGAGAGTTGTATGAAGGTTATGGAAGAGACGGGTTTAAACACAGTTACCCTGAAATCATCGGCAATGCTACGAACATCCGCACTTACTGGAGGGCGGAGGATGACCATGAGTCAGTTACTCAAAAACACAAGTTTAATTGCTTTAATCGGTATTTCACTATTATCAATCCTTTGGTTTCTATCGGGGTATATCACCTTATTTCAAAGCATGGTTATTATCCTGTTAGCTTATATTGGCGTTGGGGTCAACGACTCAAGGTCGACAATTATTATTCACAATTCTAAAGCGGAGGCGAGGATGACCGTGAATATAACCGTAACTAATATAAATACGACCACTGCCGAACTGTACAGTGAAGGTAATGAAGTACCTGTTGAAACATTTGTAGAGAGCATAAACATTGAAGCACAGTTATTCTCAGCCGAACAGCTTACTTTAAAGGTACGTTCTCTTTCGATCCAGACCCTAACTTTCCATTCACTTTAGAATCAGCAGAAAAGAAGGTAAGGGAACTGTTGAAGGAAGGGGTTAGAACGGAATGAAATTTATCGATCCAAAGAGTGGCAAGGAAGTGGACAAGCATCCTGATCCAGACGGAAAACCGAGTAGTTCAAATGAAGAAGTAACCTGTGATAAATGCTTCACAACCTTTGCAATCCGTGCACAAACGAAACGAGTCGGGATGTATAAAGGTGAGCAAATTAAGGCTGAATATTTTGAATGTCCGAGCTGTATGAAGCGTTACCCGTATCTTTGGTTAACAAATGAGACACGGAAGTTGAGGGCAAAAAATAAGGAAATTCAGAAGCTTTATGGCGCCCTTATAAAAGCGGGCAAGCCAAGCGAAGCATTAATGGAAAAAGCCAAATTCAATCAAAACATGCAGCGCTATAGGGAGATTGAGAAAGAACTGAAAAACCGGTTCTCCCTATGATATCTGAGGGGGAACGGTACGATGGAAAACAATCGAAAAATACAAATCGCAGTTGCAGGGAGTCGTAAATCCACGGAGTGGCAAACTCAAAACCTTTATTGGTCTGAAATGGTTGAGAAGTTACGGTTTGCTACTCGCAGTTCTGAAACGTTAGATGAATACCTGAAGTACCCCAAAGTAAAGCAAGATGACCTAAAAGATGTTGGTGGTTTTGTCGGCGGTACACTTCGCAATAACCGCCGTAAAGCAGAGAACATCGAAGGTCGAGACATCATCACGTTAGACCTGGATAACATCCCATCGAACATGACCGATAACGTTGTCCAAAGGGTGAACGGTCTAGGTTGTTCGTTTGCGATCTACAGCACTCGTAAGCACGAGCCGAGTAAACCTCGTCTTCGAGTGTTGGCACCTTTAGATCGCACGGTTACCCCGGATGAATACGAACCGATCGCGCGAAAGCTTGCAAGTTTAATCGGTATCGAGTTTGCTGATCCCACGACCTTCCAATCTCACCGTCTGATGTATTGGCCTTCGGTTTCGTCTGGCAGTCAGTATGTGTATGAGTATGCCGACAAGCCAATTCTCAGTGCTGACGGCATGTTACAGACCTACGATGATTGGACAGATATCCAGTCATGGCCTGAGGTACCTGGTGCGTCCTCCTTACAAACGAAACTTGCAGCCAAACAAGGTGACCCAACTCAAAAACGAGGTGTCGTTGGCGCTTTCTGCCGAGAGTATGACATCCACTCAGCTATCGATGCTTTTCTGCCAAACATCTATACGCCCGTTGATGATGACAGTGGACGCTACACGTATATTGACGGCTCAACGGTTGGAGGGGCGGTGACCTATGATGACGGTGCTTTCCTTTACTCTCATCATGCGACTGACCCGTGTAGCGCAAAGCTTGTTAATGCGTTTGACTTAATCCGTTTGCATAAGTTTGGTGAGCAAGATGATGACGTGAAGCCAGATACACCAGTTAACAAGTTTCCTTCTTATGTATCGATGAGTAGCTTTGCTTTAAATGATGTAGGCGTAGCAGCGATCATGAACCAAGAACGTTACGAGTCAGCAGTACAAGACTTTGGCGACAGTATGAATGATCAAAAACCTGCAAAAGAGATCGATACTCAATGGATCCGTGAATTAAAGTTAAACCTTCAACGGGGCAGCCTCAGAAATCAATAGAAAATGCTTTAATCACTTTGAACCACGATCCTAATCTAAAAGGCAAGATCATGATGGATACGTTCGCAGATTCTATTCTCGTCAAGGCCCTTTCCCGTGGGCACCTCGTGAAGAAGATCCGTCAATCTTCCTTTGGACAGAACAAGATGAGTCCGGTTTTCTTATCTATATGGAGAAAGTATTAGGCTTTCAGTCGAAAGAAAAGTTTGCTCATGCGATCAGTCAGTGCGCCCAAAAGAACCGTTTCAACCCAGTGATTGATTATCTAGAGCACTTGGCTTGGGACGGCGTGAGGCGATTGGACACGTTATTTATTGATTACATGGGTGCAGACGACACGCCTTATACACGAGCTGTAACTCGCAAAGCATTTACTGCAGCAGTTGCAAGGGCGATGGTGCCAGGTACAAAATATGACTCCATGCCTGTCCTTACGGGATCTCAGGGTTTAGGGAAGACGACGTTAATCCAAAAGATGGGACAGTCGTGGTTTACGAATAGCATTGAATCGTTTGAAGGTAAGGAAGCTGCAGAACTGTTGCAAGGCATGTGGATTGTTGAGATTGGTGAAATGAGTGCGTATAGCAAATCAGACGTCAATACCATTAAAGGGTTTTTAAGCCGTGTCGAAGATCAATATCGTGCAGCTTATGCCCGTAAAACAGAGAAACACCCAAGAAAATGTGTGTTCTTTGGTACAAGTAACCGGTATGACTACCTTAAGGATCCGACAGGTGGCAGACGTTTTTGGCCTGTGGATGTTGGAGTCCGTAAGCCGATAAAAAGTGTATTTAGTGATTTAGATGGTGAAGTCGATCAGTTGTGGGCTGAGGCAGTGATGAATTGGCGGTTGGGCGAGCAGTTGTTTTTAACTGGGGAGCTTGAACAGGAGGCAAAGCTTCAACAGGAATCGCATACGGAACAAGATCCTAGAGAAGGTATTATTCGAGATTTTATTAAGAAGAAAGTGCCGAATGACTTTCAAAAGATGAGTATGAGTGACCGTAAATTATTCTTTAACAATGACTTCCCATCTGATGAACCAAGAACCGATTTAGTGGAACGAGATCGAGTGTGTGCACCTGAAATTTGGTGGAGTGCTTAGGTAGTGATTTACGTTTTATGAAGCGCATTGACACGATGCAGATTAATGACATCTTAGAAAATATTGAAGGATGGAGTAAGAAGAAATCACCTTTTCGATACGGACCATACGGTCAAATCAAAGGTGGATATGTAACTTAAAAGCGAACAAACGTTTGTATACTTTGTCCTTGAAAACTGTATACTTTGTGCCGATTTTGTATACTTTCCAGAAATTGGGTTTTGTATACCTTGTATACTTTGAAAATGACAAAGTATACAGACAAAGTATACAAAAAAATCCCTTTATATCAGTAGTTAGATACTATTTGTATACCTTGTATACTTTGATTATAGAAAAGTAGTATAAACAGGGAGATTAGGGAGAATAGGCAATTACCTAATACACCTAAACTGCCTGTTAAAGGAATCATATACGTGTACGAGCAGACAAAGTATACAAGGTACTTTTGGAGGTAGGAATGAGAGAATCAGAAATTGAATCGTATTTGCGTAATGAAGTAAAAAAGAAAAACGGCATTGCTATAAATTTGAGTCGCCAGGACATGCAGGGTGCCAGACCGAATTGTTCTTCTTCCGGGTAACGTGACAATCTTTGTTGAGTTAAAAGCACCTGGCAAGAAACCAAGCAAACTTCAAGAAGCTACCCATCGTAGAATCCGTAATCTTGGACATGAGGTGTTGGTCATCGATAGCAAAGAAGGCGTGGATCAATTCATCAAAGAAAGATGTGATGAACACGATGACTAAGTTTATCCCGCACAACTACCAACAGTATTGCATCAATCGAGTTGTAGAAGATCCTGCACTTGGACTTCTTCTAGATATGGGATTGGGAAAGACGGTAATTACCTTATCAGCCGTTAAGGAATTGAAATACAACCGTTTCCAAGTTCGAAAGGTTTTAGTTATTGCACCGAAAAAAGTTGCTGAGAGTACTTGGCAGGTGAAGCCAGCAAGTGGGAGCATCTGCAAATGTTACGGATTCAAACGGTATTAGGTTCTGTTACTAAACGAGTCAGATCGTTGAACACGCCTGCCGATCTGTATGTGATCAACCGAGAGAACGTGCAATGGCTAGTGGAGTATTACAAAAACGATTGGCCGTTTGACATGGTGGTGATTGATGAGTTTAGTAGTTTTAAAAATCACCAAGCAAAAAGATTCAAGGCGTTGAAGTCCATTCGACCACACATTGAGCGAATCGTTGGATTAACTGGAACACCAGCACCAAACGGCTTAATGGATTTATGGGCACAAGTCTTTTTGTTAGACGGCGGTGAGCGATTAGGCAAGAACATCACTGGTTTTCGTGAACGTTACTTTGATCCTGATAAACGTAACCGTGACCGTATCTTCTCCTATGCACCTAAAGATGGCGGGGAGGAAGCAGTACACGAAAAGATCAGCGACATCTGTATCAGCATGAAAGCAGAGGATTATCTAGAACTGCCTGACATTACGTACAACACGATACCGATTACGTTGGATAGCAAAGCCCAAAAGAATTACGACCAGTTGGAACGTGAGATGTTGTTGCAGATCGATGAGTCCACAATTGATGTGGGTGCAGCAGCTGCACTTACGAATAAGCTACTTCAGCTTTGTAATGGAGCTGTCTATGATGAGGATCGAAACATTGTAGACGTCCATCAAAACAAGATTGAAGCCTTCTCTGAATTGATCGAAGGGTTGAACGGTAAGCCAGCATTAGTCTTTTATAACTTCCAGCACGACAAGGATAGAATCAAGAAAGCCTTGGAAAAAATGAAACTTGAAGTACGAGAGTTGAAGACGCCACAGGATGAGAAAGATTGGAACGACCGTAAGATTGATATTCTGCTTGCCCATCCTGCTTCTGCTGCTTACGGATTGAACCTACAAAAAGGTGGCAACCATGTCATCTGGTTTGGATTGAATTGGAGCCTTGAGTTGTACCAACAAGCAAACAAACGGCTACATCGCCAAGGTCAAACTGAGAAAGTTATTATCCACCGGCTTACCGTTGCAGGGGGTGTAGATGATGACGTGGTGACGGCACTGGAAAACAAGACAAGCACTCAGGATGAATTGTTAACAGCATTAAAAGCACGTATTGAACGAGTACAAGAACAATCAACAGTGAGGTGATTGTATGAACGGAACAAGGTTGCGACCAGCAACGTTTAAATATATTGAGTCAGAGCTTTATGCCTATCCAGATTATCAACGAGAAATTAACAAGATCAGAGATGAAATCATTAACGGACAAGAAGAACAAGACGAGAACATTGGAGCTGGCAAGAACTCTTACCGCAAACCAGGAAGACCAACGGAACGAACTGTGACAAGACTAGATGACAACAAGCGAATGAATCACCTTAAAGAAATGGTTCATGTGGTTGAGCAGGTTTACGATCGACTGGATGACACACAAAAGAAAATGATTCAACTTCGGTATTGGTCTAAGCGTGGAGCTAATTGGGAGTACATTGCTGAAGAATGTTTTATTAGCAGACGGACGGCATTCAACTACCGAAAAGAGATTGTTGGGGCAATCGCATCAAAGTTGGGAATGAATTAGGTTGCACTCCATTTGCACTTTTGGGGTCAACTTACGTGATATTATGTTAGTGTGCCAGAAGTAAAGCACACGACATAGTACAATCACAAGCCCTCCTTTTGCGGGATGCAGCTGGTAACTGCATCCTTATAATAAAGCCGTCAACGCCTAGCAAAGAAGCAGACCAGGGACGGCATAACCAATGAATTGAATTCGCCACGCCTCTCCACGATGCGGACCGCGGCGAGTCGATTATAAATAAGTGATCAGGTCCATGTCTCGTAAGCGAGCTGGGCTACATACATAAAAGCCACTTGAAAAAAAGTGAGCTTTTTATTTTGAGATTTCGGAGGATGAAAAATGGAAAATCAAAAATCGGAAATCTATAAATTGATATTGCGAACCTGCGAGTCTCACAACATTAACACTGAGCAGATCGTTACTGGACTAGCACAGGTAACACCATGCAGTTGGAGTGATGCTGACGTTGTTGAAGCCTTGGGTTACCTTGGTGACTTCGGTATCAATCAAACACTTGCTTATGATGTTGTTGCCTCTCTGTCTGATAGGATGACTCTTAGTGAGGTTGTTGAGCTAGGACGATACGACAGTGGAGATGAATATAAGAATGTAATGAACGCTGTTAACAAAGCAGGGTTGCAGAGTGCACGTTCGGTGTTTGCAATCTCTGAAGGGAAACGATATGCCGAGTTGAAGGATCGTGAGTAACTTTTATAAAAAGCAAGCGTGGTTGAAGTGCCGTGAGATTGTATTGGCACGGGATCGGTACTTGTGTGTGAAATGTTATGGGCGAGGAAAGATGACTGTTGCTAATACGGTTCACCATATTAAGCCAAGAAAAGATTATCCTGAGTTGGCGTTGACCTCGAGTAATCTTGAATCAATCTGTCCGAGGTGCCATAACAAGGAGCATCCCGAGAAAGGAAAGTCTTCTTCTCAGGAGAACAAGATAAGGATTAATGTCCACTCCATAGAGACAAACCCAGAAATTTTTTGAAAAAAAGTAGCCCCCCTGCCCAAAATTTTGGAGCTGAAAAACCCTAGGGAACGGCGTGGGTACTTCGTTTTCACCACGGAAGGCTTTTCATAAGGGGTACTTCTCCCAAATGATGGAAGGAGGTATGATGATGGCCGTACCCAAGAGACAAGATTTTATTGAGTATCTCGGTGAAAATTATCGTGAGTCTGATGAAGAGTTGATTAAGCTATATTTAGCAACACATAAATTTTATCGGAAGCTCGAAAAAGAAGTTAGAGATCAACCGATGATGTATGAATACACCAATAAAGCCGGGGCTGAGAACCTTGTTAAGAATCCTCTAATTCCTGAGTTAACGAAAGTCGTTCAAACTTTAAACAACCTTCTCAAGTCGATGGGACTGACACCGGCACAACGTAAAAAAGCGATGGCTGGTGGTGAGGTGGATGACGAATTCGATAAGTTCTAATGTTGTTCCTTTGGCGAATCCGTCAAGCGAACTTCTTACAAATTGGTATGCCGAACAAGTTATAAAAGGCACTATTATTGCCAGTAAAAAAGTAATTTTAGCTGCAAAAAGGCACATAAACGATTTAAAACGGCAAGGCGATGATGATTTCCCTTGGGCGTTCGACAGTGAAAAAGGACATCGACCGATTCGCTTCATGGAAAAATTTTGTCGTCCTTCGAAGGGTGATTTTGATCAACTAATCCTCCAACCATGGCAACACTTCATTATTGGATCGTTGTACGGTTGGATCCATAAAGACACCGACATAAGGCGCTTTCGAGAGGGTCTTATTTTTGTTGGTCGTAAAAATGGTAAATCAACGATGATTTCCGGACTATCCAACTATGCAGTATCTAAAGACGGTGAAAATGGCGCGAATATCTACTTACTTGCTAACAGTAAGCAGCAAGCCAGTATTATCTTTGATGAAGCAAAAGCGATGGTTAAGAAGTCTCCTCAACTTCGAAGGCACTATACACCTTTGCGTTTTGAGATTAAGCACAACAAATCTTTTTCTAGCATTGAAGCTCGTGCGTCGGATAGTGAGAAGTTGGATGGTTTGAATACACATCTCGGTGTATTTGATGAGATCCATGAATTTAAGGATTATAAACTGATTAACGTTATTAAAAAGTCGCGAGGATCGAGGAAGCAACCGTTAATCATCTACATTACTACTGCGGGGTATCAGTTAGATGGTCCACTCGTTAAGTATTATGAAGATGCTGGAGATGTTTTGGACGGTGCGACTAAAGATGAACGAACGTTTTACTATATCGCCGAGTTAGATAGTGAAGAAGAATTTGAGAAACCTGAAACGTGGGTAAAAGCAAATCCAAATATGGGAGTTTCATTAAATCTTGAAACGCTTAAAGAGGATTGGGAGAAAGATAAACGTACACCTGATGAACGAAGAGATTTCATCACTAAGCAATTTAATATCTTCGTTAATGCTTCCAAGACACCTTTTATTGAGTATGACGTTTTAAAACGAAACAATAAATTCACTGGGATTGAGCAAGTCAAAAACATCCCTGCCGTCGGTGGGTATGACCTATCTGATACCGAGGACTTTACAAGCGCCTGCTTAACCTTTCCAATTATTGAAACTGGAGAGGTTTTCGTTATGTCTCATTCATGGGTGCCGAAGAAGAAGGTACTCGAAGAAAATGAAAAGATTAATTACTACGAGTTACAGGATCAAGGCTACTTGACGATCGTAGACACAGAGTATATTCGTGAGGAAGTAGTTTTTGACTGGTTTGTAGAACAAAGCAACCACTTTAATATTGAGCTGATCACATATGACCGAGCGAAAGCCTTTCGATTGAATAAAGAACTTGAAGAGTACGGTTTTGATACGGAAGAAGTACGACAAGGTTTCTTGACATTAGGCCCTGCACTTGATGATCTGAAGCATTTGTTTATTGACGGTAAAGTTATTTTTAACAATAATCCGTTGATGCGGTGGTACATCAATAACGTTGAGCTGGTAAGTGATCGAAACAATAATAAAATGCCGAAGAAATCTAATCGCTACCGTAAAATTGACGGGTTCGCGGCTTTTTTAAATACTCATACTCAAATTATGGAGAAACTGGTTGTTACTCAAGGTAGCGGTGACATCGGTGTTATTAGCATGTCTGATCTGATGGGGAGGTGACGGAAATGAAATGGTATCAAAATTTAAAGATGAAAGTTGTCATGGCTGCGGCTAAACAAATGACAACGAAATCAGACTTGTCTAGTTTTATTGGCCGTAATTTTTGGGGAACGGATAACTCAAAATTGGCAACGAACGAAACGCTGTTTAGTGTTATCTCACGGATGGGAAATATTATGGCGTCATTACCAATAAAATTACACCGTAATTATGAAATAGAAAACACAACCTCATCGGACACATTGCTGCATTCGCCGAATCAGAATCAGACATCATTTGAATTTATTCGAGCGTTAGAGGTTTGCCGTAACGAGACAGGAAACGGATATGCTGTTATTGAGCGTGATATACGAGGGCAAGTCAGTAAGATGACAATTCTTGATCCGACCTATGTTGAGCCAGTGATTGAAGCTGATTCTCAAGACTTGTGGTACAAAGTGATGGGCCATGATAAAACGTATTACTTTCATAACTTGGATATGATCCATGTAAAGCACATCGTAGGTTCGGGCGGTGTCGCAGGCATAAATCCAATCAAGGTGCTTTCTAACACTTTGGAATATGATAAAGCCGTCCGTGAATTTAGTCTTCGTGAGATGGAAGGTGCTTCGAACTCATTTGTTCTTAAGTACGATAATAATGTTGACGAGGGAAAGAAAGAACAAGTAGTTGAGAACTTCAAACGCTTCTATCGAGAAAACGGCGGTGTTTTATTCCAAGAGCCGGGGATTGCGATTGATCCGATTGAACGGCAATACGTAGCAGCAGATACGTTTACTTCTGAACGCATTACACGTTCACGGGTTGCGAATGTTTTTAACCTTCCTGTGACGATGCTAAACGATACTGAAGGACAAAGCTTCTCGAGCAATGAGGAGCTGATGAGATCTTTTGTACAGATGACCCTCATTCCGATTGTTCGCCAGTACGAGCAGGAGATCAACCGTAAGGTGTTAACGATTGATGATCGTAAAGCAGGGCTATACTTTAAGTTTAATGTTGGTGGTTTGTTAAGAGGTGACGTTAAGACACGCTCTGACTTTTATCATAGAGCGATTCGAGACGGGTGGATGCCACAAGATGAAGTTCGAATGTATGAAGATTTACCGCCAATGGGTGGACTAGCTTCACAACTTTGGATCAGTGGAGATATGTACCCGTTAGAGATGGATCCACGTGAACGTAGAGCAAAGCCTGAAGAAGCTGGAAATAAAGAGGAAGATTAAGAAGGACTATTGACCCTCCTTGTCGAAATGTGACGTTTAGACAAAAAAGGAGGGTTTTTATGGCTAAATATTTAAGTGACTTTGGAGGACCATTAATAAATCGTAACGTGTTTATGTTTAAACATGGAGAACACCAACACTTGAGTCAAATGCAAAAAGGTGTTCTTTATATGAATAATTTTGGCTATTTTATTGAAAGGGAAAAACAAGAAAATAAAAAGGAAATAGGCGATAAATTAGAAGCAACACTATATATTGAAGATGTCGATATTTCAGTAATAGATGAGTTTGATAAAGAAAGCGACCCTGTTAATGTTGATCACATAACATTAATCAGCAATTGGGATAAAAAAGTACCGTTATTTTGCTTGTTTACAATTAAGTCAGAAGAGCTACTAGTAGTTGAGGAGAATAAGATTGATGCTTATAATACTAGATTAAAATTACGAGTTGAACTCCATTCGACACGAAAACAAAAAATCTTAAGCAACTTTAAAGGGGACGTTTTGTTTATTGTTTCTCCCGAAAAATTCTTGAGACAAGTTAATAAATATACGGAAGAAAAAAATATCTCAATAGCGCATGGAGATGTAATGTACGACAATTTCAGTAAAGTAAATAGCGATCGCTTGATGCATCATTTTACAGGTAATAATAAGAGGTTTTTTTGGAAAGATAATGCATTAAAACATCAACAAGAATATAGAATTGTTTTCCCTAACGAATATTCAGAAGGTGCGGTTGAACATGTAATTGGAGATATGTCGCAGTATACAACTTATTTTAACCTTGAGAAGTTGTTAAGTGGAGATGTCCCAATAGAGTTTACGTTAAGGTTCAAAGGTGAAAATCATGAAGCATCTTAAATTGAGATGCTTTTTATTATGCACTGAAGGGGGGTGAGGATGATTAACAAAAAGATTGTATTAAATGCACGAATGAGCCTTCATCCTAAACAGGGTGATTCAAAAAACAAAAAGTTTTGGGGTATGAAGATGTCAGCCAACGGAAACAGCGAGGCTGACATTTTTATTTACGGAGATATTGAAAGATTTGAGTTTGATTACTCAACAATTACGGCTTCTACATTTAAAGAAGATCTTGATGCGTTAGGTGATGTTAAAACGATTAACCTGTACATCAATAGTTTAGGAGGATCAGTTTTTGAGGGCTTAGCTATTTATAACCAGTTGAAGCGTCATAAAGCCTATATTAGAGGATATGTTGATGCGGTTGCGGCGTCAATTGCAAGTGTAATTCTAATGGCTGCAGATGAAATTCACATGCCTTCAAATAGCAACTTAATGGTGCATAATCCTTGGCTGGGCGTTGTAGGAAATGCTGAAGCGTTACGTAAAAAAGCAGATGAGCTGGATCGAATTGGACAATCTGCTATTCAGACCTATTTAGATAAAGCAGGAGACAAGCTTGAGGAGACGAAGCTGAAAGAACTTCTGGATGCTGAATCGTGGTTAAGTGCTGCGGAAGCTCAGAGCTATGGACTTTGCGATGTGATTTTAGAAGCAAATAATATGGTGGCGTCTGCAAGCAAGGAAATGTTGGCTCGTTACAAAAATGTCCCTGAAGAATTAAAACAGAAAAGCGTAGCAATGAATGCTTCAGAATTTCAAATTCGTAAGCAGATGACAGAGCAAGCGAAACAAAATGTAGAAAATCTAAATGATATCTTAGGAGGAATAATTAATGTATAAAACACTATTGAAAAACGGCTTACTAAAACCAAAAGGTAAAATGAAAATGAATTTACAACACTTTTCAGATCGTACTTTATATGACTTGAAAATGAACATGAACACGGTAGGAAAGCAACTGCAAAAAATCGAAAACGATATTTCAGTTAAGGCGGCTGATCCAGATCAAAAGATTGAAGATATCCAAGCGCTTCAAAAATCACGAGATGATATGAAACTTCGTTTTGATGTGATCAAGCAACAGCACGATGAAATGGAAGCTGAGGAGAGAAAGCAGTTCCAACAGAAGAAACAGTTTGAGCCAAGTACTGATCCGAAACAACAAGTAACGGAAGCGAAAGCGAGCTTGTTCCGTTCTACGGTTCGTCAGAGTCCTGTATCTGATGATGTAAAGCAGGCATTAGGAGATCGCACTGGTGAAGGTGGAGAAAAGTTTCTACCAAAAACTGTAGCTAATGATATTATTGTTGAGCCGTTTGTGACTAATCAACTTCGTGCGATCTCAACATTAACAAATATCACTAACTTAGAAATTCCTAAGCAAAACTTCTCGTTAGACGATGATGATTTTGTTGACGATAAGGAGACTGCTAAAGAACTAAAAACTACTGGTGACGTAGTAAGTTTTGGACGTCATAAATTTAAAGTTTTTGCAGGTATCTCTGAAACAGTTCTTCAAGGAACCCATACAAACTTAGTTGCTAATGTAGAGCGGGCTTTGCAATCAGGTGTTGCGGCTAAAGAGAAGAAAGTTGCGTTTACTACATCACCTAAACAAGGTGAGGAGCATATGAGTTTTTATCGCACTGGATCTACTGCTATTAAGCGTGTTAAAGGAAAAGACATGTATCATGCTATTCGCAGAGCAATTGCTGATTTGCATGAAGAGTACCGTGAAAATGCAACAATCGTAATGACATATAGTGATTACTCTGAAATTATTGAGTCGTTAGCTAACGGGAGCGCAACACTATATGCGGCTCAGCCTGAACAAGTCCTAGGAAAACCAGTGGTATTTTCTGACTCTGCTGAGAACCCAATCGTTGGGGACTTCTCCTATTCCCATTACAATTACGACCTCGGGGTATTGTATGACCGAGATAAAGACGTGAAAACAGGCATCGAGCAGTTCGTCATCACAGCTTGGATGGATCACCAAATCAAGCTTAAGTCTGCTTTCCGTATCGCTGAAGTTGAAGGTAACGATACACCCTAAGGATCCTGAACTCACAGGAATTAGTGTTGAACCTAACTCAACGACTGTGAAAGTAGGGGAGACGAGTCAATTGTCAGTTACAGCAGAATACGAAGACATCCCAACTGTGTGAGGTGGTTAATATGGACCTTGAACTTTTAAAGGGATTTCTTAGAATTGATGGCAGTGAGGATGATGAAATCCTTGCTGCTTTAATTACTTCTGCTAAAAACAAGATGCTGAGAGCAGGAGTGCCTGAACCTAAAGATGAAGGCTCAAAAGCTCAATACGACATAGCGATTATGATGCAGGTAAAGTTGGAGTACGATCCATTAACGGGCATCGAGATTGATCGTTTAAATAAGGCGATTACAGGTACTATTCTTCAACTGCGAGAATATGGAGGTGAGCGAGATTCAGACATACAAAGTTCTAAAGACATTCCGTGATAAAGATACGTTGAGTATTCATCGTCAAGGCACGGATTACGAAGCGAACTACGAACGAGGTAATAAGTTAATAACGTCTGGGTTTTTAGACAATCCTTCATTATCTAAACTGCTAACTGAATCGGTATCTTCTATAAAGAAAGAAGCCGAAAACCTAAAAAGTGACGAGCGAAAACAACTTATCTTGCTTGAATCACAAGGCAAAGCAAGGAAATCAATTCTTGCTTTAGGTGAACCGCCATGAGCAGATTAGACCCAAAGCGGATGCGTCACCCATTAGAGTTTCTGCAAAAACAACCTGATAGAAGTTTTAAACCATATAAAAAGGTACGAGCTGAAATCATTACTTTGAAGGGTAGACGTTCCTTTGATGCTGCTCTTGCACAAATGCATAACTTAAAGACGTTTCGCATTCGTTATGATGAAGGAATCCATGAGTTGATGAGGGTACGGCACAATGGCTTTGACTACGAGATTCAGTTTTTAAACAATGATGATGAACTGAATTACTCAATGACGATTGAAGCGAAGAGGTTGTAGCTTATGAGAATACAACTCGAAGGACTAGAAAATTTGCAAGCTCGTCTTGAACAAATGGAAAATGAACTGTCAGGAAATATCCGTGAAGAGGCAACGATGAAAGGTGCTGAACGATTGCAAAAAGCAATTTCTGAAAGTGCACCTAAAGGGACAGACTCATCACAGCGAATGGCAGATAACATCATAATTAAAAAAGAAGATCAAGGTGTTGCGATTGGTCCCGCAGCGCCTTTTTATTATGCCTTTTTTGTGGAATTTGGTACTAGTCGTATGAGCCCAACGTTCATGTCTAGGGCGTTTGAGAATAATCGAGTTCTTATCATTCAGGATATGGGCGATATTGTGAAGCAGAGGTTAGGAATATGAGAGATGTTATCACGAACGCATTTGAAGGATTTGAAATATCTGTTACTCAATTTCATGGTCCGGTTCAAACTCGACCAGGCGAAGAGTTTAACCAATATGTCGTTTGGCATCAGATTAATCGCCGAGGAGAGACGTATGCAGACGGTGAGGAGCTCAACAGGTTTCATTCGTTCCAGTTTGATGCTTACACTTCTAACGCTAATGAATTAGACGAGCTTGCAAATCAAGTGATTGCCCTTCTAAAAGATGCTGAGTTTATTTGGAATTTTGACCATGAAGTTTATGACGATGATACGAAAATGTATCGAAAGATTATGAGGTTTTACTATTATAAGGAGTTGAATTAAATGCCAAAACAAAAGTCAGGTATTATCGATTTACGGAATTTCTATGTTGCGAAATTTAACCAAGATGGAACGTATGAAAAGCCAGTTCATTTTCCGTGGCTTAAAGAAGCGAATACTACAGTTAACCAAGAAGAAGCTCTTAACCACGCTGACGGTGTAGTAGTGGAAACAGTCAATCAGGTGTCATCGGTTGAACTTGCAATTGGTATGGCTGCCTTATCTATAAAAGAGCAGGCAATGTTGACAGGTGCCAATATCGATGAAAAAGGAGTTATGATTGATAACTCAGATGACATTGCGCCAGAGGTCGCTGTAGGTTTTGAATCTCCAAAAGCAGATGGCAGCGCTCGTTTTGTTTGGCTATATCGCGGTAGGTTTTCCATCCCTGAAGAAAGTCGTCAAACAAAAAACGATTCAATTGAGTTTCAGGATGCTACCATTAACGGAAGATTTATACCACGTGAAGACGATCTAAACATCCGAGCTACAGTAGATAGTAATGATGAAACTGTGGATTCAGAAGTTATTGACGATTGGTTTAAGGCGCCATATATGTACACTGCTGAAACTGGCGGGGAAGGCGATACTCCCTAACGAACCCGAACTCGTAGGTATTGAAGTAACCTCGAATGAATCGTCTATGACAGTAGGGGAAACAGAACAACTTGAAGTAATCGCCACCTATGAAGGAGGTGAGAACTAATGGACGTAACAGAACAAGCAAACTATGTAAGCGCCGATGAGTCAGTAGCTACGGTAAATGGCACAGGTCAAATTACAGCTGTTGGATCAGGTTCTACTCAGATTACTGTCTCGTATGAAGGAGAGACTGCAACTGTTGATGTGACAGTTGAAGAGGAGGAAGAAGATCCTGAGTTACAGAGTATTAGTGCCGAGCCATCTAATGTGACGTTAGAGCAAGGCGAATCACAGAACGTAACTGTCAATGCAAATTACGAGTAAGAAGAGGGCTTCGGCCTTCTTCTTTTTTATATACAAAGGAGGATAAATACATGGGTTTAGAGCTTAATCTTTACGATGAAAAAGGCAAGAAGAAGGAAACATACCGAGTTGATTTTATCTCTGCAAGACATTACAGAGAGTTGATGAGGCTTAATAGTGAGAACGATCAAATGATTGATAAATTACATTTTACGGATTATCAGATGGATCTTGTTGTGGACTATGTCTGTACACTCTTTGGCAGCAAGTTTAATGTGGATGATTTCTACGACGGCGTTAATAATGAAAACTTATTTGAAGAGATTGTACGAATTATTAGCTTTGTTAACACCGGGGGTCGAACACCTGCTACGGAGGAAGAAGCCGAAAAAAAGCGCCAGGAGAAGGAACAACAAGAGACAACTACCAAGTCATAAAAGATACTTATAAGGCACTTCTGGAAAAAAATGAACCCCTGACACTGATTGACGACATGGATATACATTTCTTCTTTGAATTGATGCGAGATAACAGTAAGAAAGCCCACAAAGAAAAACCAAAAAGAGTATTTATTGATGAGCTAGGACTGTAGGAGGTGCGATAGATGCAGGAATTAGGAAAACTTAGGATCGGTTTAGACTTTGATAGTGCGGATGCTACACAATCCGTTACTGATTTAAATCGTAATCTAAGAACACTAAACAGTGAATACAATGTGCTTCGTGCCTCCGGCGACGGTTTTGGTAAATCGACTGACGGTCTGAGGTTGAAGCAAGATAATCTTACGAAACGACTCGAAAGACAAAAGACTAAAGCAGAACAGTTGAAAAAGGAATACGACCAACTTGTTGAGTCGAAAGGTAAGAACTCAAAAGAAGCCGAGAATATGGCTATTCGTTACAACAACGCTCTTGCCGCAGCCATGCGAACAGAAAATCAGTTGTCTGGCCTCGATGCTGAAATAAAGAAACAAGAATCTTCATGGTTCCAACTCGGAACTCGGCTAGAAGAAACAGGAAATAAAATGCAAGCAGTCGGTAAAGGCATTACTTCGACAGGTAAAACGTTAACTAAAGCTGTTACGGTACCTCTTACTGGTGTCGGTCTTGCTGCACTTAAAGTCGGTATGGACTTTGAATCAAGCATGTCAAAAGTACAAGCCTTAACAGGTGAATCCGGTGACGCAATGGATGCGTTGACCGAACAAGCTAAGCATTTAGGTGAGACAACTGTTTTTAGCGCCAGCCAAGCAGCAGACGGTATGGCGTTCTTGGGTATGGCAGGTTGGGAAACATCAGCAATATTAGAAGGGATGCCGGGTCTGTTAGACTTAGCAGCATCCGCACAAATGGATCTAGGTAGAGCAGCCGATATTACATCAAATATCATGGCTGCTTTTTCTTTGGAGGCAGCAGAGTCCAGTCGAGTATCTGACGTACTGGCTAAGGCTGCTTCAAACGCCAACACGAACGTGGAGCAGATGGGTGAAGCGATGGGATATGTTGCTCCATCTGCGAATACCTTAGGGCTTTCAATGGAAGAAACCGCAGCTGCGGTTATGGCGGTTAGTGATGCAGGTATTCAAGGTTCACGCGCTGGTCGTGCTTTTGGTACGTCACTTACACGTTTAGCTAAACCTACATCTCAGATGGAAGACGTCATGACCGACTTAGGTCTGGCGTTTTTTAATGCGAACGGTGAAATGGAATCCATTCCAGCAATGGTCGGTCAATTAGAAACCGCATTTGCAGACATGACTGAAGAACAACAAGCAGCGGCGTTATCTACGTTGTTTGGAGCGGAGGCTATGAGACACTGGGCAATCCTTGTTGATCAAGGCTCAGAGTCATTAGCTGCAAACACTCAGATGCTTGAAGAGTCTGAAGGTGCGGCAGCCGAAATGGCAAACACCATGATGGATAACGCACAAGGTGCATTGATTGAGTTTAAGTCAGCCCTTGAAGGTGCAGGGATTGCTTTATCCGAACACTTACTGCCGTCTGTAACAAGCATTATAGAGAGCGGTACTGACCTCGTACGTAAGTTTAGTGATTTAGATGAAAGCACTCAAAAGTGGATTGTTGGCTTAGGATTAACAGCGGCAGCGATTGGCCCGGTCATGATGGTGATCGGCCCGTTGGTGACTGCACTCGGAACAATCGTTACTACATTAGGCACAGCGAGTATTGCGATTGCAGGAGCTGGAGGATTAACGGCTGCGTTTGGAGGCTTAGCAGCCGCAGCAGGTCCAGTTGGTCTAGCAATTGGTGGCGTCGCATTAGCAGTTGGAGGATTAACGGCTGCCCATCATTTACTTAAAGACGAGACATTAAAACTGAACGATGTATCGACTGAAAATGCCGAGAAGATGTTAGCGCAAGCAGACTCAGTTGAAACTTTAGCTAATCGATATGATGAGTTAATGGGGCTAGTAGCTTAACTGCCGATCAACTTCTTAGGTTAATGGACATTGAGTCTGAATTAGCTCAAACCCAAAACCCAGCAAGGGTTGCCGAACTTAAGGACGAGTATGCAAAGCTTGCAGAGGAAAGCGGTCTGACAGAAGAGCAGATTCGAGAATTAATAGAGGTTAATAACGGCATTATCGAACAGACACCTGATATGGTCAACGCATACAACGAACAAGGTAATGCTGTTATTGAGAATACCGATGCTGTGAGAGAACACATTGCTGCTTTGAGAGAAATGTCCATTATGGAGCTTGAGAATGCAGCAATTGAAGCATTAGAAAACCAAGCCATTTTAAAAGAAGCAAACCGTGATCTTAGCCGTGAAATTGCACAAATTGAAGAAGATCAAAATCGAACATTAGAGCTTAGAAAAGAGTTTTCACAGGAAGCTCTTCAAGATGAGTCCAAACGCCAAGAACTCATTAACTTGGTTAACGGGAAAATTAAAGAGCAAGAAAAGATTATGAACAGTGTTCACTCTTCAGAGGAAGAAGCCACTGCCGCAGCTGCAGAACGTTCTTTTTGGGCAGACATATTAAACAATGGTTTGCATGAACAATTTAACGTTTTACAAGATCAAAAAAGCGAACTGGTCGATCAACTCAATCTTAACCAAGAAAAGATAGGGAAAGAAGAAGAAACATTAATGCTTCTTGCCGATCAGTATTTGGCACAGGCTGACCTTAATTCTGTAAGAGAAGGCGGTCTTGATGCTTTAGATCAGGAAATTGAGAAGTTGGAGACTGCTAAGGGTGAACTATTAGAAAATGCAACTGCTGAAGATCATCGTAATGGTTTAATTCAGGAAGGTGTAGCAGGATACGATCAACAGATTGCAGAGTTGGAAGGTATACGTACTAAGATTCATGAGAGTACAGGCATGCAATCTGAGCATACTGCTGAACTGGCAAGGTCTGAAGATGCTGCTGACCAACTTAGAGAAAAGATAAATTTGTGGGAACGAGGCATTAAAACAGGAACAACCGTTCAAGAAGGTCTGAATCGCCGTATCAGAGATGGTAAAGGCGATGCGGAAGATATGAACCGTGAGCTAGAAAAGGATATCGATAAAGCTGTCGATGTTGATGACAACGGTACAATTGCTTCACTTGATGAACGGGCATCACGGACAGTAACTAAATATGTCAATGTTCGAGAGTCGATCTCATCACAAGTAAATACGAGACGTAGACCAGGAATACCTACTAACGCTGATGGCACAAATAATCATCCCGGCGGTATGATGCTCGCGGGCGAAGCAGGGTGGGAATTTGGCGAGAAGAACGGAAAGCTAGACGTTCTTACAGCTGGGTTTTACGACAAACCCAAAGGATACAAAGTTCACACGCATGCTGAATCAATGCGCATGCTTAGCAACATGGCTGCATCTAGTCAACGCCAAGCATTATCGGCTATGTCCTCTTTAAACAGTAATATTGGATCAATGTCTTTAGGATCTAACAATGGATTTACTTCAATTGGTCGGGAGATTGGTGCGGGTATCCAGCTGGGTATTGCTCAATCCAGTAGAGATGTTGAGCTTGAAGCGATCAATCTTGCGGATAACATGATGAAGGCTATGAAGAAAGAACTTGAAATATACTCACCATCTCGAAGAGGTCGAAAAGAAGTAGGGCAGGATTTGATCCGCGGAGTTATTAAAGGTCTTAAGGATGAAGAGGACAATCTCAATAAAACAGCTGTCCAACTCATGAACGAAGCAGTCAATAAGATGAATGAAGGTAATAGCGTTGAACGGATTAGAGCAATTCGAGCAGCGGATATTAATCTCCTACAATCTGAAATTAATTATCTCACTCGTGCAGGGGCAACCGAGAAAGAGATTGCCCGTTCGAAAGAATTGCAATTACAACTTGCCCACAAGCAAGAGCGTAAACAGCAAGAATACAACAACCGTATTAAGGAACAAGAGTCGATTGTAAATGCGATTGAGCGAGCTCGTAGACGAGGAGAGTTAAACTCGTCAGATTACAACGAATTAATCTCACAAGCAACGGTCGCTTTGAAGAACCTGCAAAAAGAAGCGATTGATTATAACAATACGTTAGCTACTGAAGCTCAACGAACAATTGATGAAGCTGCACGTAAAGCTCAAGAATCACTCGAAGAAACCAAACGCAAAGCAGAAGAGTTACAAAAAGCATACGAGGATGCCTTGCAGTCTGCATCTCAATTGTTTAGTGGTTTTGCAAGTAATGATCTATCACTTTATCAAGACGTAATGTCCCATGAAACGTCCATCATGCAACAACAGCATAAGGCTCGTGAGGATAATCATCAACGTGTTACGCAAAATCACGCTGCACGTATGAAAGAACAAATGGACGCTGCTCTTAAATCGTTTGACGCTCAGACGCAAGCACACCGTGACATGGTGTCTGATCAAATTAATCAGATTAACCAAGTGCGTGATGCTCGTTTAGCTGCGATTGATGAAGAGATTGATGCGATTCGTGGAAGACAGCAAGCGGATAGTCGGGATGAGCAGATCAAGCAATGGGAAGAGGATGAAAAAGCATTACAACGCCGTCTCGAAATTGCTGAGTTTGCGGGGAACGAACAAGATGTTGAAGCGGTCAAACGTGAGATGGAAAAGTTTGAAGCCGACAAAGCGAAGATCAGACAGCAGTGGGCAGACCAAGATAAGATTGACCGTCTCAACGATCAGAAGGAACGCATTAAAGATGAAACCGATGAACAGGTACAGACGATTAAAGATCAAGAAGAAGCTTACCTTGAACAACGTAATTTGCAACGCATTCATCTAGAAGAAAAACGTAAAGCAGACATGGAAGCGTATGAAGCAGACCGTGCGATGTGGCACCGTGCTATGCAGTCTCGTCACCAAGAAGAGCAAGAAGCTCATCGTCGTGAGATCGAGATGCAACAGATGAAATTTAAGCAGTTGCAAGAGCAGTTAGCTAAGTCCGTTGAGCAAGGGAAGATGACACAAGAACAAGCGAATGCTACTTGGTTACAGGCGATTCGTGATTTAGGTAACGCAGAATTAAATCAACACATGCGTAACCACGAAGAAATTTTAAATGAGCTTGATGAGTACACGGATGAGTATTTAAAGATTGGCGTTAACATGGGTGACGAAGTAGTTGATGGTTTACTTGGTCAGCTTGAACGTAGACTTGGCGAAGTAAGAGCGATGGCATCACGAGTTGCAGCAGCGGCAAGATCTGCACAAAGTGCTCAGGCAGAAGTAGGCGCAGCATCCGTTGCAAGTGTGGCTGAGGATATTCAACCGATGGGCGTCATGTCTCGTACGCAAAACGTTGACCTTGATAACGCACCGGGGATTGCAGGGATTGGTGCAGTTAGTATTCCACAGATTGATGACTCATTAACGAAAGCAATTGAAAACTTAAGCAAACAACAAACCCAGTCGGTGCCGAGTGGGGATATTATTGTGCCTGTAAATATTGACGGTGATCAAGTTTATTACACGGTGATTGATCGATTCACGGGCGAGGTTAAGACGGCGCATAAGAAAGGGGTGAAGTGATATGAGTAATGTGGATGTGTTTAATTTTGAGAACCTTCGTAGAGGAGATAGCAGGAATTTCACTGTCCGTAGTGGTGCGAATATTAAGCGTGCCACTATTTTTTATGAGGGAGTATCGACGAGTGAAAATAGTGCGGAGCGTATTAGTAATCGTACGGGTCCTATCGTAAGTAATGATATTGCGTCCACGGGGTGGACAACAAGTTTGTTTATCCATCAGATACTACCTTCTCCATATACAACTTCTGATGTGCTAGAAGTTAGTGTAAGCCACATGGCTGAATTATTTCACATCGGAAGTGGAGCATCGGCGGGTAGATCCGGTCGATCACAAACTTTATTACCTTCTCAATACGGAACTGCGATAGCGACCAATTTAGAATCCACAAACGCTAGCACGAATGGGATAAGAGTAAATGCGCGTCCGAACGCTACGTTCAATCAATTAGCTTTACAAGGGCAACGAAGTTTGTACGCACGTACAGAGGTCACCGTGACATACCGTGGCGATCTTCGTAATCCAAGGATCATAATGAATGGTTCAACACTCGGTGCTTACACGGGTACGATTAACGACGGGGACACAATTAGTCGTAGTTTAGCGGTAGATTCGTTGTTACCGGGGTCGAACGGATTTGAATTCAATCCTACTGGCAATAATGGTCGATCGAACGTGCGTATTGAAATTGAATATGTCGCGAGGTTAGAAATCCATCTAACTTACAGCCGAATAATGGTTCAAGGACGGACGTTGCTTCTCGTATTATATTGTCTTGGAATCATAACTATGATTTGGCTCAAACCGGGTATGATCTCCGATGGCGTTATGTTGGAGAAGATATTTGGAACACTGTCTCTGAAAACACGAGCACCACAAACCGTATGTTCACGGCAGGGTACTTTGATATAGGTTATATTGAATGGCAAGTCCGAACTAAATCGAGCGGAGGTGTCATAAGCGATTGGTCAAACACTGCTCAGTTTGATATTGATAATTATCCTAACACACCTATATTTACAACCGACAGTAGTTATCCAATCGCAAACCCTGTTGTGTCTTGGGAAGTTAGTAATCAAACGGCTTATGAATTTATCTTGTTTAGTGAGAACGGTGAGGAACTGTGGAGTGTCACAAGAAATACCCAAGAACAGACGCTTGAAATCGAATATGATCTTTCAAACGATACGTACTACGAACTCCACGTATCCGTAAGAAACGAAAGTGGCGCGTGGTCGGGGTATGGTATCACCACAATTTATATTGATTATACCGAACCGCCGAATGTGCGAATTGACATTATCCCTGACTCGGCAAATGCTAGTGTATTTATACAAGTTGTACCGTTTGGATCCACGGGTACGGAGCCAGACATTATTTATAATGAAGTTTTTCGGCGAGAATCGGATAGTCGCTGGATAATGATTTTAGAAGGTATGCCTGCTGAGTTTGACTACAGAGACTATGCTTTAGCTAGCAATAAAGTTTATGAATACCGTGTGCGCTGTCATGCAGATAATGGTACGTACACGGATACGTTTCATGCACCAGATCCTTTAAAATTAACGGGAATATGGCTACACGATCCTGACGATCCGCAACGATCAATGATACACTTCAAAACGTTTCAACCCGGTCGCACACGTGAACGTACCTATCTTGGTGAAATGATGTTTTTTGAAGGACGTTCAGGCGGATGATGGATTTTGCTTCTCAACATGAGGAAATGATTAATGTGGTTATTCAAGAGCGTTCGATGGATCGAAAACAGAAATTACTTGATCTAATCCACCGACAGAAAGCGTTTCTCTACCGTGATAAATACGGTCGTAAGATGTATGGCATTATTCAGACGATATCTGAAACGGATGTGTTCTGGGGGAATGAAATTCCCTTAACAATTCAAAGTGTTTACTACGATGAGGAGGTGTGAGAATGACTAAACCTGAAGATAAGAATTTGAAGAAATCAAACGGTGAGACGGCACCGCAGTATTATAATGAGCAATCAAAACAGTGGTCGTTTAGTAAAGGTGATCAAAATGGTCAAAACGTCCACGATCAGAAGCTCGTAAGTAAATTACAAGAATTGAAGTCAACCATCGAAAATCAAGACGATGGGTCGGATGAAGTTGTTGCAGGGATACTGGGGGATATAAAAAATCAATTGGAAAGTATACCTGAGACTCAACAGGTAAACGATTCCACAAAAATAGATGAGCTAACTAAATTACAATCGATCATCGATGTAAACAATCCTGTTCCTTCACTCTCAGGCATTATGAATTTTATACAAGGGCGATGGCCTGTGGATTATAGTGAGCATCCGATCAAAGCGATTGTGGTTGACCCGACTGATGGTGATAAAGATTACGGCTTTGTACCACAGACTGAGTATGATGAGCATGTGGGAGATGAATCTCATTTAACTGACGCACAAAGACAACAAATCGCTGATGTTGTAAATAAAGCGAATAACGAAGAATTGAAAGCTTTATCTGTAATGTTAAACAGCTATATGGAGCGTAGAGACAATCCTAATCAAGTCACTAAGACGCAAGTGGGATTGGGTAGTGTTGATAATGTTAAGCAGGCGACTAAGCAAGAATTTGACAGCCATGTGGGAGACGTTACGCATTTGACGGCGGAACAGCGAGAATTGATTGGAAATGTAAATAGAAAGGTTTCGGCAACAGATTTCTATGCTCACAAAAACGATAATACGCATCTCACTGCAGAGCAACGTCAGAAACTTGAAGGTGATTTTAGTGGTGGGGTTACAAGTTACAACGATTTAACGGATGTACCTAATACGTTTACCCCGTCAGCTCATGATCATGGTATTAGTCAACTATCAGATTTTAGGATTAATTCTCAGTCTGGTAATTTGCAATTTTACGATGGGGTAGGATGGCGTAACACGGACTTTATCAACTACGATGATAACAGTGGGTCCCCTGGAGCGCGTTTTTTAATCGCGGGAACAATGGACGCTGGCTATTTCGGGATTGTACCAGCAACGGAGTTATGGACAGGGCGCAATTGGCAACGGCGGTAGGTATATCGCAAGGGACTTTGCAGCACAGTGATACAGATTGGTTAAAATTTGCGTATGAAGGCAAGATATTGTTTCGACCTATTAAGGCATTCCGACACTCGATTAGTTGGAACGCAATTAATAGCGCAAATTGTGTATATGGTGGCAGTGGAGGGCGAACTGTGACTAAGGACGGTAAACAGTATCGAGTGCGGTTAATGCGAGGGGCAATAACTGATCCGAGCAAAAACCAAGATAGTGATCGAGGGGCTCACGGAAGTGAGTGGAATAGACTTATGTTGCCGATACACGATCAAGTGCGGTCAGGCAATTGGTCATACCCTGCATATGTGGAGTCGGGCATACCAGATTGGGGTATTGGTTTTACGGACGTTGATTTAGTGACGCACCAAACTCATGGTAATGGCTCGTACGTGTTGTGCCAAGAAACGCTTGGGTCAGTTATAGGCTCTCGCATCTACCGTGGTCGCGGCGGCGTGTCGGACTCGGGTTGGGGCGCGCCGTCGGTTGCGGATACGACACGCGGATGGGCACCTGTACTTGAACTCATACAGTAAAGGGGTTTTGACATGATTTATTACTACAGAGGCTGGCGTTTGATGCCTCATATTGTGCGTTATAAAGATCATGGAGAAGAAATTAAAGAACCACGCCAAGAGTCGGAACAATATTTCAGAGATTTTGAAGAACGATGGGAACATTTTGAGCTCATCGATATTAAAGATGCTGATTATACGGATGAGCAGTGTCGAAGATTAGAGCATGTTAAGCATCTCCCAGAACATTACGGACATATGATTGAGGATTATGTTAAGACAGGTATTTTTCCTGAACAAGATGATCATCCGTTATTATTTTTGGAACTTAAGCAGGTAAATAAAGCATTAAACGAATCTCAATCGAAACAAGACGAGTACCTTTTGGATTTAGAATTTAGAACATTACTATTAGAAATGGGGAATGAATAATGACATACTCTACATGTTACCGAGTTATTAAAGCAGGGAATTTTGAATTAGAAGATATGATGATGAAATTAGATTTGTTTCTTCTGGGAAACCGAATTACACAGGCTGAATATAACGAGCTAGTCGAGCTTATGGACGCAAACGCCAATCAATAGAGGCGTATTTTTTATGTCTTAAATGAGGTGATACAATGTCTAGTCCTTATACTAAAGAATTACAAAAGAACCAATACGGCGAAACTCTGCCACAGCATTATAATGAAGCAACACAAGATTACGAGCCGTCCCGAGGTGATCGGGATGGTTTGCATGTTAAGGATCAGCAAGCAGTTCATGCTTTGCAGGAATTAAGTCAACTATATCAGCAAGGACGACAAGATCCAGTTGTTGCGGGGTTGCTTGAAGAGATCCTTGAGTTAATGATTGATCGCCCTGAAGTACAACCCGTCCACGATGAGCCGAGTTATGATGAGCTGGTAAAGATCAACGGGTATCTCACAGAGCAGTTAGATACGATCTATCAGTTGTTGCATGGAATAGATGCTCACATTAAAGAGGTATTTACGCCTACGATGTGGGACAGAATTATAAAGATTCATAAGGTTAATGAATAGTAGTTGTTTAACCCTCTCTTATGTAATGGTATGATTTACCTATAAATAAAGGAGGGGTTTTTGATGGGAAAAATATTAGACCGAATTAACAGAAATGACGAGAATTGGTTTGCGATGCTTTCTGAATTATTTGAAGGTGATATTCCTACTACCTATGAATGGGTAGAACGTGAACAAATAAAAAATGTATTAAAATTTATTGGTGAGCACAGGCATCTAACCATACAATGTTTCCAGAGAGTGGAGGGCTCGATATTGAAGGAGCTAAAGATTCTCTTGAAACAAATTGTTTAGAGCTGATATTCGATGGCTCCACTTATATAGTTAAACCGGATAAGCTGTCTTTCCAACATTTTGAGGGTGAAGAATATCAATGGTCTTACTTTTATTTAGAATGCGGTCAAATTGAACCAACAGATGTGTATGACTATGATGGTACACAGGATGTTATGCACGAGGAATTATGTGAGATTGCACCTCTAGAATATGTTCATCGCAGTGCATGGGATGAAAACATGTACGGGGTAGAAGAGTTAAGCGATGAGGCAAGGTTAATTGTGAGAATGAAAGGTAAGTTTTTAATAGTACCTAAGAAATCTTTTTATAACAGTGTTCCAGAGACGTATGATGGTAGACACCATCAAATGGGTAGATACGGATTCAAAGATCATATGGAGAGTTTAATGAGAATGTTTAATGAAGAAGTTAAAAGTTAACGAGGTGATCCACCATCCAAAACTTAAACAGAAACGGCTTTACATCAGAACAAGTCCGTAACGTACTCCACGGTAAGTACGGCAGTCGTACAATAAAATTCCGTTACGACATCCTAGACGAAAACGACAATCGAATCGGTGACGCTACACCACTTGTGGTTGCTGATCAGTCGCAAGTGTCTCTTGATACAAATGCAGAGATTCATCGGACAGGCTCTTTTCGTTTGAAAGATACTGGAGAGATAAATTATCTTAAAGAACGCATCCAACCTTGGGTGCGTATTTTTATTCCACAGGGCGAGTGATTAACCGAGATACTTCATTTTTATCAACTGTTCAAACAACCGAACAAAATAAAGAGCGACTGGATCCGCAGCAGTCAGGTTACGCCGAGTTTCCACTTGGCGTTTTTCTTTTGTCCACACCTCAGAGAGAGTATCAAGGATCTAATCGTTACCGTAACATCGCGGCGTTTGATAAGTTACAAATCCTTGTGGATGACGGGTTTACGTCACGGTTTATAGCTAATCAAAACGAGCTGGTGACGGATGTTGTACGTAAGATCATGACCGATGCGGGGATCAGTAAGATTAACCTAGAGCGATCCGATGTACGTTTTCCAACTTGGATGGATTGGTCTCCCGACGTGTCTCGCTTAGAGGTGGTCAATGATCTACTACGTATCATCAATTACGATCCAGTTTATGTGGACGAGTACGGTTACTTTATCTCTCGTCCACACCGTAATCCGGATCAACGGGGTAGTGAATATACGTACGAAACGGATCAACTATCTGTCATTGGAGAGGGTGCAACGGTTACGGAAGATACGTTTGATATACCTAACGAGTGGGTCGGCATCGTCTCTGAGCCTGACCGTGTGCCGTTGACCTATACGTATCAAAATACAAACCCCGACAGTCCGACATCCATTCCTAACCGTGGACGTAAAAAGACAAGTTACATTGATGTGGATGCGGTGGACTTAGCATCGTTACAAGGAATTGTACAAAAGCAGGCCTTCGAGGACAGTCAGATTTTTACCGAGATGCAATTTAATACGGCGCTCATGCCTCATCACTCTTACAACGATGTGTTTACCGTTAGGCATGATCCGTTAGGTATTAATGCAAGGTTCCAAGAGACGGGCTGGCAGATGCCGTTAAGTGCTGGTGCGATGATGACACATACCGTTAAACAGATTATAAGGATGTGATAGCTATGGAGTTAATGACAATCATACGTGCTGAAATTAGACGGGCGATTAACGGCGGTCGTAACAAACGTGAGCCACAAACAAACGTCATGGCAACGGTCACAAGCTTTAACAATAACGGTGTCATGGTGAGGTTTGATGATGGAGGTGATGCAGTCGGGCCATACAAACGACTGGAGCATTACTCACCGAGTAATGGTGATCGTGTACAACTAGCAAGGGTAGGAGTGAGGGGTAAATACGTGGTTCAGGGTAAGGTGGTGTAGGTAATTGAATGAGCAGGATACACAGAAAATGATCGCAGAAGTACGTGAGTGGTTAACGAAGATTGATACAACACAAAATCACATGCTCGAGCTATTGAAAAAGATTGAGTCAAATGCAGATGATGCGAAAGATAAAGCAGATCGTGCGATGGAAAGGGCGAATGACGCCTTTGATCTTGCTGAACGTGCTGAGACTGAGTTTTATAAACATAAAAAGCAAGAGTATAACAACCGTAGGTTTATCATCGGTACGGTTATATCCGTAGCAGCGTTGATTATTTCAGTCGTTCCAATCCTGATTACGTTTTACGGTAACTAAACAAGGAGGTGACAAACAATGATCAAACCCAATTTAAGGTGGGGCAGTCTCACACGCATCCGTAATGTCAGACGCATCATCATCCATCACCCTGCTGCACGTAACTACTCTTATCTGCAAATCCACAATCAACACCGCAATCAAGGGTGGTCAGGGGCTGGATACAATTACTATTTACAAAAGAACCACCGGTATTATGAGCTTCGAGGACTTCATGTAGGTGCACATGCTGCCGATAACAACAGCGATTCGTTGGGCGTTTGTGTGGAGGGAAATTACGATGTGGAGCATATTGACGAAGAGCTATTTTTGCGCTTTGTACAAGAAGTACGCAAGCTCATGAGTCAACACGGTTTAACCGCAAATGATGTAATCCGTCATAGCGATGTAGGACAGACGAATTGCCCTGGTCGCAACTTCCCGTGGGCGCGATTTAAGCGACTCATTGCTCAACAAGAAGAAGTGAAGTCAATTGTGTATGGACCAAAAGAAAAAGAGGCGATTTACGTGAAGGCAGGAGATTTCCAATGGGCGTCAGGTAAAGAGCGATTTGAAACGATTCTTAACCGCTACGGGAATAGTAACGAGCAGGAAGCGTATAAGAATGATGATTTAACCGCAAGTGATGCAATGGGGGTATTGGCAAAAGGATTGTTAGCAGAGCCATCAAAGACTGTACCAGCTACACACATGCCGGGATGGAAAGAGATGCAGAAATTAAAAACGCCTGACGGCACAACAGTGTTTAACGGGGTCAATCCTAATAAGCCGATTAGCCGTGCTCAGATGGCAACAGTGTTGTCTCGCTTGTTAGAAATTATTAAAGCAGGAGGGTATTAAAATGAACGAACAACTTAAATATCTCAGTCAGTACGTGCTAGGGTTAGCAGGTGCTCTTTTTTTGGTCTTAGATGCACAGTTCGGGATTGTGATCGATGAGGGATGGTTGGATGTATTAGCTCAAACGCTAGCGATTGTGTTTGTTGTGTACACGATCTACAGCAATAAGTACACAACTCCTAAAGCTAAACGTCAGGCGAAGACATTAGAAGTACACGAAGAGGAATGGAAATAGTTTCTATATCTTAGGTATTATCTAAATGGGTAATAAGTGCTATAATTAAGATCCATCATTTGCTCGTACGGTCGAGCGATTGCCCCGCCTATTAGTAGACGGGGTCTTTTTATTCTTTACCCTCTAAATACGGTTGGAAATACTTGTCTTCCGCATCCTTTCGCGCTATTATCGCGCTGTCCAAATCGTCAAAATATCCTAAATGTATTCGTCTGCCCTTAATTGTTATACGTGCATGCCATTTTGCTTCACGTTTCGCCCAGATAACTCCCTTATGTCCACTGGTAGAGTTTTCTCGGAGCTTTTGCGTGAGAAGGTGAGTCGCTGCTCCATCTACATATCTAGATTGCAAAGCCTCAGTCATATTTATCGTGTCTTGATCTTTTTTAAGGCATCCGCACGAACGAACTTCCTGCTGTACGAGATGGTCCGCGCGAACAGTTATTGTGTTACCGCATTTGCACTCACATGACCAAATGTTGACCATTCTTTCGGGGTGGCGATCTACGACCTCTAATGCTGTAAGACGTCCGAACTGTTTGTCTGCTAACTTGTAAGCATGTGTATCTGATGCACGCTCTGCTCTTAAGCAACCACAAGACTTGATCCTACCGTTACGTAATTGGGACATCTGGACAACGGTTTCTGTGTCACATTCACAACGGCAGATCCAATATCGCTTATTGCCTCGGCGATCAGCTTCATTTATGACAGTCAACCTACCATAGACATGACCAGTCAGATCAATCATCTTCATTATCTGGCTTTTTAGGCTTCTTAGGCTTCTTAGGGTTAGGTTGATACTTATCAATCAACCACGTCTTAGAGACTTTACGTGCAACAATCTTACCGTCTGCAGCTAAGTTTTTAATATGTCCTGCTGAAAGCCCCCATGCTCAGAAGCTTCTTCCGCGCTCATAACTCTAAATAGCCAATTCTGTTCTTTTCCTCTATGGAGTAAGTATTCTTCACTCAATTTTTCATTATTAAAGTCTTCAAAGTCCATATCAGATAGAACCTCACCGAACATGTCCATAAGGTACATCTCATCGGCGCCAAATTTATAGCTGTACTGCATTAATTCCTCGTGGATTAACTTAAACGTATGTGCAGGTTTTTGTGCTAATCGAGTTGAATATTTAGCTGAGATGGAGGGGCGGTGCTTATCAAACACCCGCCACCCCAATACATTTGCTATTGCCAGTAGTCTACCGAATGATTCTTCTCTGCTGATCTTATCCATAGTAGAGGATCTCCGCAAAGTGGTAATCATCTTCAAGTTCAAGGCGATCGTAGCCCTGATCATACATTTTCTTTTTAGCGATAGCCAGTTCTTTTAATGTGGAGAGACTGTATTTAAGTTTAGGGGAATGAAAGTCGTTTTTACCAACAAGTGCAACAACTGTCTCATCGTGATAATCTTTAATCTCATGAGCATCGCACCAGACGTCATTATTTGAAAAGTCTACGTACACTACAGCCGAACCGATTGTTTCATTGAACTCCTTATGAGCTACCTCTAAACTTTTAATCATTACAATCATCTCCTTAAGTTTTGTATGCGGTATCGCATCTCTTGTTAATAATATATCATGTGCGGTATCGCATGTAAAGTGTTTTAGTAAATAAATTCAGAAAATTATAATTCGACAAATAAAAAAGCACGCCCCGTAATGGGACGTGTCAAAAGAATACTATAACCTAAGGATTGTCATTGGAGTGGACGTTAGTAGTATGACCTATTAAATATCCAGTACAGCCTCAAAATCTATCTCAGCTTCTACATTGCCGAAATCAATTACAATCTGTGGTGGCAGGCTACGTTCGTGTGGAATAGAATAGGCGAAATTTCCTTGTGCAACATCAGTTTCTTCAAAAGAAACTATATTTAAATATTCTGTCTCACCAATTGCCTCATGAATTATTTGGCCCTCAGCATATGCTCTTAATCTTGTATGGGCAGTGTTAAGTATGTGGAGATTTGGATCATGATTTGTGTATTCGAAATGTATCGACAAGAAAAGATTATCTACGTTGGGAATTAACATTCCTATTCTTTCAGCATCGTCAGTTGGATTCACTATGCTAATTCCAATTTTTTCTATATACACTTCGCCCAATTCACTAAAGAACATCTGATGAATTGGAATAGAGTCATAACTGATTGTACCGGTACTTCTTGAGAAGTCTACAGGCTCGCCAAGTCCAATCCGACTTTGAAATCGTGCCTCTTCATTAATAGGTCCGTTATTAACAGATTCACTAAAAGCAATGCACTCTTCATCTGAGTATACCTCTGCACAATCTTCGGAAACTTCAATATCACTATAATTTCCATTGTTATTATCGCTTACTAATCCACTAGTGACGTCTTCTTTAGGTGAATTACTTAATGAGCTTTCTTCTTCATTTGAAAGACATCCAGTTAAGAGTATGATAGACACTCCTAACAAGAATAACTTCTTCAATGTATTCACTCTCCAATATAATTTTTTACAGATGGCACTGAGTAGATTTAGATAATCAAAATTTTAATTGAAGTAACGTTTTTTATCTGTATAAATCATCCACGAGTGTCCAATTATTATAGTAAGAATTGATATTATCCTCATCAGGCATAATCATTGTATATTTATGTCCCAAATTTTCAATATAGTAATCATTTGGATCTACCACTACCACTGTGGCATCTACGGTGTATTGATACATTATATTTTCAACTGGTTTATATACATTTATTGCGAATCTTGACCAATAAGCATCTAAAGGATGTGAGTGTATATAATTACCTAAAAAACTAGTACGCTTATCAATTAAGCTTCCAGAGGGCAATGTTTGAAGAAATGAATCTTCCGCAAATGCAGTTACTGAAGTATTTTCATTATGACTATAGCTAATTTGTTTATATTTCTCCCCTGTAAGATCAACAATTGATTCACCTAAATTTTTTTGGTTTACTGACTCGGTAGGCTCATTTTGTCCATCGCCGCTTTCGTAATACTCATGAAATGATTCACATTCATTTTCTGAATAAACAGCGGGACAATCATCTGTATTTTGCTCATTATTAAAATTGTCCTCTTGCAGCTCCAACCATTCAGCTTGTGACAACTCATCTTCATTAATAAATGTTTGTTGCTGATTAGCGTTGTCATTTTGAAACTCGATCCAATCGGGTTGAGGTAACTCATCATCATCATCATATAAAGGGTCTTCAACTTGCGATAAGTTGTTCATGTTATATTCATTAGAAGATCCATTTTGAGAATTGCAACCAATTAAAATGATAAAAAGTAAACATAGCATTAATTGTTTCAATATGTCATCTCCCATTTATCAAGAAATCAGCAATATGTATATAATATTATTCTTAAAAAGCGGATTAATCAACGCTAAATTTCCATTTTATAGAATTAGAAATAATAATAAAAATTGAGTATTAAAAGATGGAATCCACTCTTTAAACAGACTGGGAATAAATTTACTTAGCCACGGGGTGATGAGATGAAGAAAATGCAGGGATGTAATTTGTTGACTAAAGAATAAATATTCTGTATATTTATTGGTGAGCGTATGTTTGATATGTTTTGTGGCCACGCTTTCCCCACCTCTATGAAGGGTGGGGCTTTTTTGTTTACTCGATTTTCTCAAATTGCGTAGACGTACCAAGTTGAATAACATCGCTTTCTTCTGCAAAAAACACATACTCACTTTCTCCATGAGTTCCGCCTAACGTAACAGTGAAGTTAGGCGATCATTAGTATCGTGAGAAGAAAAGTTCCCACTTCGTCCGATAGGAGATGACAAGTAGCGACCAGGATCGATATCAGTTCCTACTATATAAGTGCCCGCACTTAACGTAATTGGTTCTTTCTCAGCTTTTTTTAAATCCCCTTGAGTTTTAGCCAGTAACTCCTCTGTTTTTGACAAATCTTTGGATAAATCCTCTAGGTCAGACTGCATAGAGTCATAATCTTTTTCAATCTGTTCTTTGTTGTCCTGCATTTCAAGTAGCTCTGACATATCATTTTGAGCATTCTCAATATCTGTATTAATGTCTCGTAAATCACGGTGTAGGTTTTGCCTGCGTTCGATAAGCCTTTCATTTCTTTGCTCATACTTATCTATTTTTTCTTCTAGTTCACCTTTTAAAACGCTTAACTCATCATAATTATAACGCTCTTCACCTATGACCGTATTCGCTCCTGTTTGACCGAATAGAAAAGCCCCTGTTCCAATGACTAAGACTCCAACAACAGTAGTAGTGATCTTAACCCATTTATTACTCATTGAACCCCTCCATGTAATTCTTTAGTTCCAATTATAATGAAAAGTAGTAACTTTTTCCATGTGAATTTAATGATCAATAATTTCAATTCCTATTGTGCTCTTAAAAGATACATACGCAACTCCATTGTCAGAGGTAACAAAATGATAAGTATTCGTTTCATAATTTATATAGTGACAAAAGCCTTTTGTTTCAATAATTGAATCGCCTTGAAGGTACAACAAATCAACTTGCAGATTATACTCCATGGCTTCACAAAGTATAAATTCTTGTTCTAATTGCTTTTGACTAGTTGCTTCCATAAGAGCACCTCCTGTATACTATGAAATATTATATAAGAACAAACGTTCTGTAGTCAATAGATCACATAAATTAGCAATAATTCCATTTTTTAATAGTAAAGACTCTAGTAATATGCTAAAATATGTGACAATAGAAACGATTAATATATTTCAATATTTTATACAGATAAGTTCACTATATGTTGAAGTTTTGGCTGGCGAGTAGCATTAATGCTACTCAATTTAACCTACTTTTAATCGTCATCCCAGATCCATTCATATAGGTCTTCCATGTGACAGCCTATTATGTATGAGTACAAGTACATGGTCTCCTTGCTCATACCTTTGCGTCCGGATATGTGATCTGAAATTGTAGTCTCAGACCTACCCGACTTTATAGCTAAATCGATCTGGGTCATTCTGACTTCAGCAAGTCGTTGACGAAGTAGGCACTTGCCAGCCTTAATCAAACTGCCCACCTCCAAACTAAATCATAGCAAATATTGGATGAGTAGGGTAGGAATATAAATGGGGGAAATTAACTTGTACAAGAAATTAAAAGAGGCAAGGGTGGAGAGCAATGTAAGTGTGGAAGAGATCGCAAAATGCATAGGTGTAGAATCGTATGTTTATCTTGAGAAGGAGAACGGTAATGTCGATTTTCTCTATCATGAGGTATTAAGGTTAAGGCATTTTTTGAAAAAAGATAGTTATAAATTAGAACAATTATTCTTTAACTCGAAGGACGGTTGATTGAGTGCGCACCCACAGAATACCCACAGAATACCCACAGATGTTCAATGGTGTTTGAAAGATCCTGAAAAAGAGTAAACCCCAAACCCCTGTATTGTAAGGGTTAGGGGTTGTGTATGATTGTATTTGATATCGTAAAACATGTTCCGCACGCAAGTGCACCCGTGGGAGCGCGAGCAGTATATGAGTTCTTACTAAGAGCTAGAAAGCCTTATCCTGAGAGGGATAGGGCTTTTTTATTTGGCCAACGATATGAAAAGAGTATGCAAGATACAAATTGTAGAAGAGTAATAATTATTTTTCATTTCTGTGAACTTTCACAATGTTAGGCGTTTCCGTGTTAAAGTATTGTTAGTACATTTAACATGGAGGGTTTACAAATGGAATATATAACAATTCAGGAATTAAACAAAGTTGATGACAATAACGGTAGTGTCCGATTAATATACTCCGAAAAAGACATTAGAAAAGCTGTGAATGTGAATGTGTCTGACGGTGTTTATGTTTTTAAGCAGTACGATTTAGCTTATGAGAAACGTGTTAAGTTGATTGAGCATATTGAAGATATGTGGGGTTCGTATCACTAAGATGAAATTCATATAAATTACTCAGTTTGAAACGGTTACTGATGAAAAATGGTACATGCGTGATACAGCTGATGTACGTTCTTTGTTGTGTACATCAAGTGAAAAAATGGAAATGGTTGCTAGTTGCTAAGTGTTAATAGTATAGATCATTAGTGCTATAATTGAGGTTCCATTATTTGCTCGCAATGGTCGAGTGATCACCTCGCAATTAACCGTGCGGGGTGTTTTTTTACATAAAAAGTACATTCGAGGCGAATTCGCAAATAAGGAGAAGGTTACATATAATCCTAATGCCATATGCGAAAGAAATTTTACTAACACAAAAAAAGCACTTCCCATAAAGGGAAGTGTCAAGGTTCATGCGAGAACAAAACAAAGGGCTGCTGTATTAAAATTATGTACAAGTTCTTAAGAAGGTATACATTGGGCAGGGGAGCATGCTGATGTTAAATTTGTAGCGGAGGGTTATGCAGCATCTATATCCCATTAGGGTGTTAGACGGCACCCTCCTTCACCATCATATGATGGCAATAAAGATTTATTATATGGTTTTTTAAGTGTAAATATTCTGTATATTAATCTATAAAGGAAAGTTCAAGTTCTAACCAATTTTAGTCACGATCATGTTCCGCACTCAAGTGCACGCTTAGGAGTACGAGCAGTTAATGAGCTCTTACTAAAAGCTAAAAAGCCTTATCCGGTTAGGGATAGGGCTTTATTGTCGTTTAGGATAGGATTTCTTGCCCGCACTGTAGTCCACAAAATGTAAAGCGTTCGCTCCTTTATACAGATGTATTCGTTTCAAGAGTTTCCGAGATTTACGTAACCAGTTCTTTGTCGCTAATAATATAATTCCGCAACTGCCCGATGCCTTCAATTTCAGTAATAACTTCATCGCCGGCATTAACTTTCTCGAGCCCTTCTGGTGTGCCTGTAAGAATGATGTCGTTCGGGTTTAGTGTCATGAAGCTGCTTAAATATTCAATAAGGTAAGGAATCGAGAACACCATGTCGCTCGTGTGTCCCTGTTGAGTGACCTTGCCGTTAACCGATGTTTTTAGTTTAAGGTTCATCGGATCTTTGATGTCTTCTTTATCGACGAGCCATGGGCCGATCGGGGTTAGCGTATCACGATTTTTAACTTTAAGGTTTGGTCTGTAATAATTTTCTAGGTAATCTCGAATGGCATAGTCATTGGCGACAGTATACCCAGCTACGTAATCATAAGCATCTTCTTTTTTTACGTTTTTGGCTTGCTTACCGATAACTACGGCAAGTTCACATTCATAATGCATATTCGTCGCTTCTTCAGGACGAACGGAAGAACCGTTATGACCGAGAAACGTATTCGGCCCTTTCAAAAAGACGAGTGGCTCTTTTGGTGCATTAAAAGACAGTTCTTTCGCATGATCAGCATAATTTAGACCGAGTACGAACACTGTTCCCGGTTCTACAGGAGGTAGCCAAGTGACGTGATCCTCTGTAAAGATCCGACCGTCTTCAAGCTTCAATTTCCCTTCTACTTCAACCGCTTCATGAATAGCGCCGTCGATGGCAACTCTTGCTCGTTTCATACGTTAACCCCCTTGGTTGATTTGGCAACCGCTTTGTTTTCTAAAGAACCGATTCCTTCGATGTCGATCCGCACAGTGTCGCCTGCTTGGAACAACGGTGGATTCTCAGGTGTTCCGACTAACAGTACATCACCTTCGTATAACGTCATATAATCGGTTACGTCTGCAAGCAGTGTGTGGATATCTCTAATCAGGTTCTTCGTGGAATTTGATTGACGTCGTTCATCGTTGATATAGACATGAATGTTTAAATCATCAGCACGATCGACGTCGGACGCATCAACAACCCACGGACCGATTGGACAGAAACCGTCTCGCGCTTTTTGCTTAATTGCTGGTCGGTGCATGCTTTCATGTGGAATGCTAACATCATTGACAATCGTAAACCCGGCGATATAGTCAGCGGCATGATCAATAGGGACACGCGTCGCTTGTTTTTTGAGAACGATACCTAAAGCCGCTCCGGCTTGCAAATAGTCGCTATCTTCTGGAAAGGGGATATCAGCTTTGTGTGCACAAAAGGTGTTTCTAGGCTTAATGTAGAGGACAGGCGCTTTTGGTGGGTTTTTATAAGGTGCTTCATTTACTTTTTCACCTAAGTTTGCAAGTTCGCCTTCATAATTCAATGCAGTTCCGTAAACGGTTCCAATTTTCGGAACTGCGAAGCGAAGTTCGTTCACGTCGTACGTGTTCGATTGGAACGTGACAGTTTGTGCAACAAGGTCGAGCTCAGCTTCGAGAGCTTGCTCCATTTCTTGTCTACGGCTGTATATTTTAACCATGTGTATTCTCCCCTTTGTAAATGATATACATTATTATATATGATTTTTAGTTTTCAATCAATTACTCAACGGAAATTACGGAAAAGGAATAATAATTTTTAGAAAGTAAATAAAATTCAACTTGTAATCATATATGATGTTATATATAATCTCACTTAAGACCGAAAGATGAGTATTCATTACGTGCTTAATGACTAAGGAGGAGAAATAACATGAGTCAATACGAAGAAATTAAGAAACGATTAAGAGGTTCGATCGCGCCAGTGATTACACCATTTAAGGCGAATTATGATATTGATTTCGACAAACAATCAGAACTAATTGAATACCAACTAGAAAATGGGTCTCATGCGATCTCGGTTACAGGCACATCGGGTGAGCCGAGCTCGTTAACGACAGAAGAGCGCGTTCAAGTGATGGAAAACGCGATGAAGACGATTAACGGTCGTGTGCCGTTTGCGCCTGGAACAGGTTCAACGAACCACGATGAAACGTTGTACCTGACGAAGAAAGCAGAAGAGATGGGCGCCGATGCAGCGATGGTGATCGTTCCTTATTACAATAAGCCGAATCAAAAAGCGCTGTATAAACATTTTAAAGCGGTTGCAGATTCTGTTGAAATTCCGATTATCATTTATAATATTCCAGGGAGAACCGCACAAACCTTGAAGTTGATACGATGGCACAGCTAGTGAAAGATTGTCCGAACATTATCGGCGCAAAAGAATCAAATAAAGACTTCGAACATGTTAATCGTGTGTTGTTAAAGTGTGGGCGTGACTTCTTATTATTTTCTGGGATCGAATTGCTTTGCTATCCGATGCTTACAATTGGCGGCGCAGGTTCCATCAGTGCTACTGCCAATGTTGAACCTGCCAAAGTGGCGGAGATGCATAATGCGTGGGAGCGCGGAGACATTGAAACAGCTAGAAACTTACACTTTGAATTAATGAATCTAAATGACGTGCTGTTCAAAGATACGAACCCTGCACCGGTTAAAGCTGCTCTAGGTATGATGGGGATGATTGAACCGGTATTACGTATGCCGATGGACTTGCCGTCTGAAAGTTTACAAAAAGAAATCCGTAAAACACTTGAAGACTACAAAATTGCTTTGCAGCCGGTGTAAGAAACATACACTGGTGTGCGACAAGGGTTGAGAGGTCGTTACAATAAGTTGAGGGAAGTGCGAGAACACTTCCCTTCTTTACATTCTGAATGTAAGCGCTTAATAAAGGGGATCGATGACATGAGTAAAAGAAAGAATCCGTTTTTGACCGTGTTGATACTCCTTAGCAGTATGCTTGTAGCTGCTTCATGTTCAAGTACAGTGGAAACGTCAGCAGAGTTGAACGAGGACAATGAAGTAAAGCAGGAGTTTATTTTTTCTCATTTTTTCCCGTCTAGTGTTCCGATGGAAACTGAAGTCGTACAAGGATTTATCTCCGATGTTGAGAGGTGACGAATGGAGAAGTAAAGATTACGTCTTACCCGAGTAATCAACTCGCTCAGCCTGATAGTCATTATGATGCAGCGGCGCGAGGCGTCGTTGATATGGGGTATAGCGTGCATAGTTATCGCCCAGGCCAATTTCCGTTAACCTCTGTGTTGGAACTTCCGTTTATTAGTGAGTCCGCGACAGAAGGGGCAGAGATTATGTGGGACTTAATGGATGAGTTCCCTGAGCTGCGAGCAGAATATGACGATGTTGAATTGTTATGGTTAGCGACGTCAGAGCCTGCACAACTTTATACGACTGAAAAACAAGTAAAGAAAATTGAGGATTTAAGAGGCATGCGTATTCGCTCTCCATCAATGGAAGTGAACTCGTGGCTAGAGGAAGTTGGTGCGACGCCGGTGTCGATGCCGATGAGCGATGTCTATGAAGCATTAGATCGCGGCGTTGTCGATGGGATGGTAGGGCCCACTCATACGTTACTTGATTATAGTTTGCAAAATGTCATTGATTACGTGACGATCGGTAATTTCTACATGACAACATTTTATGGAGCGATGAATCAGGAGAGTTGGCGTTCACTTTCGGACGAACATCAAACAGCGATTGATCCAATCAAAGGACGGAACATGGCGATGCAGATTGGCGCCATGCATGATGCACAAAGTGAAGAGGCAATAAAGACCGCCAAAGCAGCGGGTGCTATATTCTATGAATTAAATGAGGACGAGATTGAAGAGTGGCGAGAACGAATGCAACCTGCCATTGATGATTGGATCAAGGATAAAGAAGAGCGAGGGCTTCCCGGTCAAGAAATCTATGACAAAGCAGTCGAGCAAAACTTAAATTAGGAGTATACACTATGGGGAATTTACTATTGAGAATTGAGCAGCTGTTGCAACCGGTCTTGAATGTTTTGCACATGATATCAAACATCATTCTATTTCTTGTAGCGATTTTAATTACGTGCGATGTAATCGGACGTTTCTTTTTTAACCAACCGATTAAAGGGGCATTTGAACTGACCGAATTTGGTTCAGCAATTTTAATCTTCTTTGCTTTGGCGGTGACTCATCGCCATAAAGAGCATATCGCGATAGGCTTTGCGGTAGATCAGCTTGCTCATAAGCCGCGACATGTGACTGAGGGGATCATTGAATTGTTTGTATGCGTGTTATTAGTACTTATGGGAACGAGCATCTTTCTAGAAGGCATCTACATTATGAATCAGAATGTTATTACGACAGATTTACAGTTGCCACTGTATCCGTTTATTCTCTTAATTTCAATTGGTGCGTTTATGTTCGCGCTTACGGCCCTCTTAGAAAGTCTGAAGCACTTTAGAAGGGCGGTGGAGAAAGCATGACACCAGAAATGATCGGGATGATTGGAATCGTTGCGTTACTCATATTGTTCTTAGTAAAAGTTCCAGTCGGCATTTCACTGATCTTTGTTGGGTTTTTCGGATTCAGTATGATTCGAACGTTCGAAGCTGGGTTTATTCAATTAGGAGCATCTCCGTTTGCAACAGCAAGTTCGTATTCATTGATCGTCATTCCGCTATTCATTGTAATGGGCATGATCCTGTCTTACTGTAATATAGGGAATGATTTATTTCGTGCCGTTGATTCATGGATTGGTCATGTGCGCGGGGGGATGGCGTTTACGACACTCGGAACGAGTGCGATCTTCTCTTCAATTTCTGGTTCAGTGAATGCGACGACTGCTTCCATGTCGAGAATTACATTGCCAGAATTGAAGAAGTACGGGTACAGTCCTACGTTATCGGCAGCAAGTGTTGCAGCTGGAGGAACACTCGGCGTGCTAATTCCACCGAGCGTCATCTTAATTCTGTACGGTGTGCTAACGATGGAGCCGATTGGCGCACTGCTTGTGGCAGGATTAGTACCTGGGCTCATTAATCTACTGTTATTTATGTTTGTTGTCTATATTTGGGTACGTAAAGATCCACAGGCAGGTCCCCCGTCGGAGAAGTCTACTTGGAAGACGCGCTTTAAAATGCTCTCGTTAGTATGGCCGTTTATGGTATTATTTCTCTTAACGATTGGTGGCATTTACTTTGGCATCTTTACACCGACGGAGGCAGGAGCCATCGGGCAACCGGTGCATTGTTGTTATCGATCATTATGAGAAGGATGAACATCAAACGATTAATCCAAGCTTTAGGAGAGTCAACGAGACTGTCCGCTATGATTTTTTTAATTTTGATCGGGCAGATTTGTTTAGTCAATTTCTAGCGATCAGCCGGATTCCGACGGAAGTGACCAGTTTTGTTAATCAATTGGATTGGTCTCCCATCATGATCATGATTATGATTTTACTTGTGCTGCTCGTACTCGGCTTATTTCTAGAAGGCATCGCGATTCTCGTTTTGACATTGCCGGTCATTTATCCAATTGTTATGGAACTTGGATTCGATGGCATCTGGTTTGGGATTATGATGGTGATGGTCATTAACATCGGCTTAATTACGCCGCCTCTTGGAATCAGTGTCTACATTATAAGTGGTGTCATGAAAGACATTAAGATTGAGAGAATCTTTAAAGCGGTGATCCCGATGGTTGCTGCCATGCTTGTCGCTGTCATTCTATTCATTCTATTCCCAGAATTAATTACGTTTGTTCCGAATTTGATGACAGGTGGAGGATAACATCGCAAGGTATGAAGATAAGCTTCATACCTAGTTTTTTCATTAAGAGGAGTGAATGATACATGAAGCCGGATCTCTATAAATCGATGTCGAAAGAAAAAGGAAAACTTTATCTTGACGGCGAGCGAATGATTCTTACATCAACGAATGTGTTCGGCACACTCCGCAAGGATCTTATCGACAATATTGGAAAAGATCGGACGAAAGGCTTTTTAATACGGTATGGTTGGAACTTAGGTAACAATGATGCCAAGAAGGCATTGGCCAATCAGTATCGTTCTGTAGAAGAGATATTAAGACAAGGGCCCGTTTTACATATGCTTAAAGGATACACCGATGTAAAAACAACTTCTTTAAAGATTGATCACTCAGGAGCAGTACATGTGGAAGGAATGTGGTTCAGCTCCTACGAAGCGGAAGAACATATTCGCCAGTTTGGGTTATCAGAAGTGCCTGTATGCCATACGCTTACAGGTTTTGCGAGCGGTTATTATTCAGAAGTGTGCGGTCACCAAGTGATTTTTAAGGAAGTCAGCTGTAAGGCACGTGGTGATAAGGAGTGCAACTATGTAGGAAAGTCGTTATCTGCATGGACCGATGAGATTGCAGATGAGGTGTTGTATTATGAACCTTCTCCAATTAAGAATGAATTGCAATCGACGTATGAACAACTGCTACAGGAGCGAAACAACTTATCGAAAGCCTTCCTCATCCATCAACGCTTAACCGAAGCGTTAATGAGCGGCAGTGACCTTCAAGCGATTTCGGATATCGTCTACAGAGAAAATGGAACAGCAATCGTTATTGAAGATATTCAGTTACAGCCTATTGCTTTCGCTGGAGTGGATGTACTTTCATTAGACGAGATTCGCCATGACATTGAAAAAACGATCGAGAACCAGCGATTGGTTAACTTTCAAGCGATGAACCAAACAAGTGTCATTGTCGGTCAATCTTATCATCGCCTAACATCCCCGATCTTTTTAGAAAAGCAGCAGCTTGGGTACTGTTCGCTTCTTTATACCAACGGCACGTATTCATCAGAAGCAGATCAAATGATCTTAGAACGGGTAGCGACGGTTTGTTCATTGTATTTAATGAATGAGAAAAGTGCTTTTGAAGCCGCAGAACGAATGAAAGGACATTTTCTAGACCAAATCTTAAATAAAGAGTTGTCGTCTGCAAAAGAAATCGTAAAGCGTGGTCAATTCGTGGAAATGAATCTTGATCAGCCTTATTACATGGTTGTGTTGAAGTATCGTGTCGAGCAATTGGAAATGAAAAGCGACCTGTATTTTCATGAGCAATTAATGGAACGAGTCGTTGATTTCTTTAAGAGGTCTTCTGATAAATTAATTGGTCAACGCAATGGGAATCTAGTTTTTTTAATGCAAGATTCTACTGCGAATGGTGAGACAGTCAGAAAGCAATGTACATCATTGCTATCTAACCTAACAAAAGAATTTAAAGGGTACTCATTTAAGATGGGTGTGAGTACGCGCAGTGAGTTGATTCTTGAAGCACCTGAACGTTATGAAGAATCGGTCACAGCGGTACAAATGACGACACTCGCGAACCAATTGACGTACTTTGACGACTTAGGCATGACAGCTCTCTTAATTCGCTCAAACGACAAGAACATGATTGAACAAAAAGCAAGACAGTTGCTAGGAGAGTTGTATGATCAACGATTCGAAAACCATGACTTCCTAAAAACATTGTATGTGTTCTTGATCAACGGAGGGAATTTGGAGAAATCAATGACACAATTGGCGCTGTCAAAGAGCGGCCTTCGCTATCGAATTAGCAAGTTAGAAAGTCTTTTAGGTACGAGCCTTCGCGATCCTATGCATAGTCATCAGATCTTAGTTACGTTGCAAGTACTCATTGCAGAAGGGGAGCTACACGTAGACTGATACGAAGTGTCTAATAAATTCAAAAAGTTAGACACCTCGTATCGTAGATCATCGATGATTGAACCGATAAGATGGAAGTATGATTTGGACGTAATCATACAACCACTTAGGAGGTTTTCATATGATGAACGGAAAAGAGTACTTAGAGAGTCTCAATGATGGAAGAGTTGTCTATTTGAATGGAGAGGAAATTGCTGATGTAACGACGCACCCTGCGTATCGGAATGCCGCAAGGTCGATTTCATTGTTGTATGATGCACTTCACGATCCTAAGAAACAAGACATTTTAACGACAACAACAGAAGATGGATACAAAACACATAAATTCTTCAAAGCGTCGGAAAGCGCAGAGGAACTGTTAGGTGCACGGGATGCAATGGCTGAATGGACGAAATTGAGCTATGGATTCATGGGAAGAACGCCTGACTATAAAGCCGCTTTTACAGGCTCTCTTGGACCTTACGCCGATTTCTATAAAGGGTTTGAAGACAATGCACGCAGATGGTACAAAAAAGCACAACGTGAGATGCCGTTTTGCAACCATACGATCGTAAATCCACAATTAGACCGAGATCAGCCACTACACAAAAACAAAGATGTTTTCGTTCGTGCAGTAGAAGAACGTGATGACGGCGTAATTGTAAGCGGTGCCAAAATGGTCGGCACATCTGCAGCGTTGACTCACTATAACTTTGTGGCGAATTATTCACCGCAAGACCTCGGAGAAGGAGATCAAAGCCATGCGTTAATCTTCTTCGTCCCGATGAACGCACCAGGCCTAAAAATTGTCAGTCGTCAATCGTATGAAGAAATGGCAACAACGTTAGGGACACCATTTGATTATCCGTTATCGAGTCGATTTGATGAGAATGATGCGGTCATCGTTTTAGACAACGTTCTCATTCCATGGGAAGACATCTTAACGTATAAAAATGTGGACATTGCCAATGGCTTCCGTCCGAAAACAGGCTGGTTAAATCGCTATACTTTCCAAGGGTGTACGCGCTTTGCTGTGAAGCTCGATTTCATGGTCGGTCTCTTAATTAAAGCGACGAGAATGGCAGGTACACACAATTTCCGCGGCGTACAAGCGAATATCGGAGAAGTCATTTCTTACCGCAACATGTTCTGGGCAATCTCGACGGCGATGGCGACGAACCCGGAAAAAGGCGCAAATGGCGTTGTGCTTCCGAACTCAACGTATGCAACCGCTTACCGAACGTTCGCACCGACCGTTTGGCCAAAGATCAAGCAAATCTTTAATTCGGTCGTCGCTGGTGGTCTAATATCAATTCCATCAAGCGCCAAGGACTTCCAAAACCCTGAGCTCCGACCATATTTAGATATGTATTATAAAGGATCAGGCGGTGTGTCTGCGGAAGAGCGTATTAAGTTGATGAAGTTGATTTGGGACGCGATCGGCACAGAATTCGGCGGACGTAATGAACTCTACGAAATGAATTATGCAGGCAATAATGAAGGAATTCGCCTAGATGCACTGAAGCTTGCACAAACGAAAGGTGAGACAGACCGATACATTGACTTTGTAGATCAAGCGATGAGTGACTACGATCTTGACGGCTGGACGAATGACACATGGTTAAACCCAGATCACAGCAAAGAGAAGATCCTTTACTAAAAGCATCTCCAGTCACGATGTGAGAAGCGAATGCCTGAATTGAAGATTCAAAGAGAAGAGAGGGACAAGACGATGACAAATCACGTGAAATCTTACAATGAAAATCAAGTTGCAGTGCCTCAAGTGCAAGATATCAAGTTATACATTGATGGAACATTTGTGGATGCAGAGAGTGCTGAAGTGTTTGATAATGTGAACCCTTTTACGAATGAGAAAATCAATCAAGTAGCCTCCGGAGGAAAAGGGGATATTGATCGCGCTGTAAAAGCGGCTCGCAAGGCGTTTAACGGAGAGTGGGGTAGCCTTAAAGTTAGTGAACGGTTGAAGTATGTCAACAAGATTGCCGATTTGATTGACGAACACATCGATGAAATTGCTCCTTTAGAATCGTATGATACGGGCTTGCCAATTAGCCAGACGAAGAAAATGGTCGCAAGAGCCGCGCAGAATTTCCGCTTCTATGCAGAAATGGTTTCAAGCCGCTTAGTCGGGGAGGTTTATCAGGTAGATGATGAGTTCCTGAACTACACGATTCATAAACCGGTAGGCATCGCGGGGTTGATTACGCCGTGGAACGCCCCGTTCATGCTTGAAACGTGGAAGATTGCACCTGCGTTAGCGACCGGTAACACCGTCATTCTTAAACCTGCGGAATGGTCTCCATTAACTGCCAATCGCCTGGCAGAGATTATTCACAAAGCAGGGCTTCCAGATGGGGTCTTCAACGTTGTACACGGTTTCGGCGAAAATGCCGGTGCAGCACTCGTTGCTCACCCAGACGTAGAACTGATTTCATTTACGGGAGAAACGACGACAGGTTCAGAAATTATGAAAAATGGTGCAGATTCATTGAAACAGTTTTCAATGGAACTCGGTGGGAAATCACCAATTATCGTCTTTGATGATGCGGACTTTGAACGAGCGCTAGACGCATGTACGTGGGGGATCTTCTCATTTAATGGGGAGCGCTGTACGGCGAACTCTCGCTTATATGTTCATGAGAAGATCGCAGAACCGTTCACGCGTGCACTCCAAGAGCGTGTAAGGAATATCCGCGTCGGCGATCCGCTAAAAGCCGAGACGCAAGTCGGGCCACTCATCCACAAGAAGCACTTTGACAATGTCAACCGTTATCTTGATATAGCAAAAGAAGAAGGCTGCCAAGTGATACAAGGTCATGTATCATCAGAGTTTGAAAACGGGAACTTCGTGCCGCCAACGATTCTACTAGATGCTAGTCAAGACATGAAGGTGGTGCAAGAAGAGATTTTCGGTCCTGTTATTGCCGTTATGGCATTTAAAGACGAAGAAGAAGTCATTGAAAAAGCGAACGACGTTCGTTACGGGCTGGCAGGGTACGTCTGGACGAACGATCTACAGCGTGGCCATCGGGTAGCGCAAGCAATTGATTCAGGCATGTTATGGGTTAATTCTCAAAATGTCAGAGATTTAAGAACACCGTTTGGTGGTTCGAAGCATAGCGGGATTGGTCGTGAAGGAGGCCACTATGCGTTTGAATTTTACACAGAGCTTCAAGTCATTCATGTTGCGATGAAAGAGCATCACATTCCACAATTCGGAAAAAATTAAAAAGGCAAAAGGAGGAGCACAATGAACTTTGATATTATCCGTACAGGGCGTGCTATTTTACATGTAACAGATTTAGAACGCTCCAGACGTTTTTATGAGGCTCTTGGGTTTATTGAAACGGAATCAGATGAGGACAATATCTTTTATCGTGGTCTCGAAGAACACAACCACCATAGTTTGTGGCTAAAGAAGAAAGAAAAAGCAGCAGTCGAAGCGATTAGTTATAAGGTAACATCGGAGAACGACCTTGATGCGTTGGCGGATTTCTACACGAATGAAGGCTATGACGTGAAGTGGATGGAGAAAGGAACGCAACCTGCGGTCGGTCGTACGCTTCGAGTCCAAGATGTATCTGGACTTCCGACGGAATATTATGCCGAAATGCAAACGGTTGAGCGTCTGCTTCAGCGTTATGATCTATACAAAGGCGCTAAAGTGCAGCGGATAGATCATTTCAACTGTATGGTCGCTGATGTTGAGAAAGCCTACAACTTCTATACGAATGAATTAGGTTTTGCTTGTTCTGAATATACGGCAGGAGAAGAAGAGCGGATTTGGGCAGCTTGGCTGCACCGGAAGCCGACGGTTCACGATGTTGCCTACATGAACGGTCAAGGACCTCGTCTTCATCATGTTGGCTTCTGGTTAAAAGACCCGATGAGTCTAATTGATTGCTGCGACGTTCTTGCGTCAATGGGCTATGCACCGAACATCGAGCGGGGACCAGGACGTCACGGATTGTCCAATGCCTTTTTCCTTTATTTAAGAGATCCAGACGGCCATCGCATCGAGCTGTATAATGGCGACTATCTAACGAGCGATCCTGACTTTAAACCGATTAAATGGGACCTTGACGATCCGATGAGACAAACGTTCTGGGGACACGAAGCACCGGATAGCTGGTTCGATGAAGCTTCTCTTGTACTGGATGTTCATACGGGTGAAGAAGTTGGTCTGAACGAACCGACGCTGAAGAAACGGAAACCGACGTTCGTCATTTAGTAGCGAAACGTTTGGAATAGGATGATGAGTACGTGGTGTTAGGCGCAGTGTCACTCGTTGACTTGAATACGAACTCTAACTGTGAGGTGTCGATCAATGGATGATTTATTATTTCGAAAAGCAATGGGGAAATTCGCCACAGGCGTGACCGTCATCACGACAGAAGTTGAAGGTGACGTACACGGCATGACGGCAAATGCATTTATGTCCGTGTCGCTAGATCCGAAACTGATCTTAATTTCGGTAGGGAACAAAGCGAAGATGTGTGAGTATATTAAGAAATCGCAATCTTTTGCCGTCAATATTTTAGGTGACGACCAACGAGATTTATCGATGGTATTTGCCGGTCAGGTGAAAGAGAAGAAAGAGATTGCATTTGATCAGTTTGAAGAAACACCTGTTATTAAAGATTCTCTCGTAAGCTTAGCATGCCGTGTCTACCATACGTACGAAGCAGGTGATCACGTATTGTTTGTTGGTGAGGTCAAGAATCTGCACGTGAAAGATGGGGACCCTCTCACATTTTTCGAAGGCAAGTATAAACAGATTAGTTAACAACGTGATGAGCAGGAGGTGGAGAAATGAAGACGTTCAGAATTAAGGATCCTGAAGCGGTCAGAAACAGCAGTAATCCATGCGTGATGAGTTAGGGTTCTTTGATGGCATTCACCTAGGGCATCAGAAAATTATCGAGACGGCTAAACAAATTGCCAAACAGAAAAATCTCAAGCTGGCTGTTATGACGTTTTATCCTCATCCCAGCTCGGTCATTAAGAAAGAAGGAATCACACAATATCTAACGCCTCTACCAGAAAAAGAGAAACAGTTCAGGGAGCTTGGCGTTGACCTCTTATATATTGTCGAATTTGACATTAAATTCGCAAAGATCCCTCACGATGTTTTTGTAAATCAGTATTTAGTGAAGTTAGGTTGCAAGCATGCCGTCGCAGGATTTGACTTTACGTACGGTTGTAAAGGCAAAGGAAATATGAAGCAACTAGAGATCGATGCAAACGACCGCTTCGAAGTCACAACAGTGTCTAAGTTCGAGCGGTTCGGCGAGAAAGTAAGCTCAACCCTTCTTCGCGAGAAAATCACATCAGGGCGTGTAGAAGATGTACCATTCTATTTGGGGAAACGATACACAATCAACGGAATAATACGGGGAGAGCAGTCGAGGCACGTGTTGGATGTATCCCCGGATTATATGCTTCCGGGTAACGGACGATACGAAGTCACCGTAATCATACGAAACGAGCGTACAAAAGCGATTTGTGAAGTATCCGATCAGGATGAACTGCTCGTTCAGTTTGACAGAAACATGTGGATTGAAGACGGGGAAGCCGTGGTGATGGAGTGGGAGAGCTTGATCGCAGATGCAGGCAGGGAGCGGGTGTATACATGCAGTCGTGATGAGCGGCTTGTGTACTTGATATAGAGACAATAATCGGAAATGAAGCTAGCGCTTCATTTCGAGGCTGTTGAGAAACATAAATGTACCAGAAGTGTACTCGTAAATGAGTAAGCGGCTTCTGTGGCTACGCTTGCCGCGGGCGTTGCCCGAGCTTAGTGCTACGCACGATGATCTTCTGCTAACGAATAAAGGAAGTTCAACAGCCATTGCTTATAGCAATGGTGTCGAACCAACCTGCTTTGCAGGCCGCCGCAGGCGTCTTCGCCAAGACAGCCGCTTTTATATGGCATGTTGAATTTACAAAAGCAACACTAAATGTATTACCTTAATACATTTAGATATAAATTCATTCACTTATTACTTCTATTATAGAAGAACAGGACTTTTCCGACATTCTGGGAAATGAAGTTAGTGCTTCATTTCTTTTTTTTGCTTGTCAATTGTAGGGAGCAGATCGGATGGATCAATCAATACGCTAGTTAACAAGTGTCCAATAAATAGGGGTTCAGTACATATTAGTTCTGTGGAGCCTCAACTCGCTTCTTTCGTTGCAATCAGATGTCTATAATGGTAGTAAACGATGACTGCAACTATGCCGGTGTATGAATTTGTGTAAAAGAAGTCCGACTTCTAGAAGGAGGGATTTCTATCAATATTATTGTAAGTATAGCGAGTGCTTTTTGTAGCAGTGTGATCGTGTTTGTTTTATTTATAGTATTTTACACTATAAATTCTCCAATGGTTGAGTTCTATTACGTAATAATGGCAATGCTACCTATTTTCTTAGTTTTAGTGATTCCATTACATGTGGTTTGTATCATGGTTTACACAATATTAAGTAGCAAAATAAACGTCTTTTATGGAACAGTCATTTTCTCAGGGATAAGCATGTTAATGGGTTCAGTAATCTCGTTGTTACTGTTAGGGACACTATTTTCTGAAGGGATGTTAATTAACATTGTGTATCTGTTATCAGGGTTGTTGTTCTTTTTAATTAATCGGTGGTTAAGTGCTAAGTACGTGTGAATTGAATTTTTATACAGCTGTAATTGTTTAGGTGAAAACATTTTGCTCTAAATTCCTAAAAAAGTTTTGAATAACTATTAACAACCGTTACAACCGTCCGATATAAACTATGTAAGGATGACAAGGATGTCATTCAAATAGGTAGAATGGATGCTACCTAAACAACATTATAAGGACGTGACAAGTATGATTATCAACAACAACATGAGCGCAATGAACGCTCACCGCCAAATGGGCATGAACCAAAACGCAATGCAAACATCAATGGAGAAATTATCTTCAGGTCAACGTATTAACCGCGCAGGAGACGACGCAGCAGGGCTTTCAATTTCTGAAAAGATGCGTGCGCAAATCAACGGTCTCGATCAAGCAAGCCGTAACGCTCAAGATGGTATTTCTTTGATTCAAACTGCTGAAGGCGCATTAGATGAGACGCATAGCATTCTTCAAAGAATGCGTGAGTTAGCTGTACAAGCAGCAAACGATACAAACGATAATGATGTTGACCGCGCAGCTATTCAATCAGAGATCGATGCATTAACTGAAGAAATTGATAGAATTGCTAACAATACAGAATTTAATGGTAAAACTTTATTAGCTGGTGATTTTGATGCTGAAGGTAGTGGTTTAACTTTCCATATTGGAGCTAATAATGGACAAAATATTGAATTAAATATTGGTGACATGACTACAGGTACAGATGGGTTAGACTTGGGAGACTTGGTATTGACAACTCAAGAAGGTGCTGATGCTGCCATTACAACTATTCAAAGTGCAATTGATGCAGTATCGACTCAAAGATCTGACCTAGGTGCTGTACAAAATCGTCTTGAGCATACAATTAATAATTTGGACAACGCTTCTGAAAACCTTCAAGCTGCAGAATCACGTATCCGTGATGTAGACATGGCTAAAGAAATGATGGAGTTCACGAAGAACAACATTCTTTCTCAAGCTTCTCAATCAATGCTTGCGCAAGCGAATCAACAGCCACAATCAGTGCTTCAACTTCTTCAATAAATTTCATTTAAAAACCTCACCTAGGTGGGGTTTTTAAATTTTTATTATAAGGGTTTATTAAATTTTATAAGATTTAGCTCCCAGTGGTGCACTTGTGTGCGGAACATGTTCCGCACAATATACAAATGATATAGCACTTATTGTTGTTTATACTGACCATGCTTCTTGCTAAAACAATCAACAAAATCCACCACCTACCGTATACATAATAAAGGATATGTCTAGGGGGGGCGGTTGGATGAGTAAGCTACGAGCTTATTTTGAGGAAAACGATCAGCGCTTAATTCATAAATGGGATCATTATTTCGATATTTATGAGCGGCATTTTGAGCGTTTTGTTAATACAGATGTGAATGTAATGGAGATTGGTGTCTTTCACGGTGGTTCGCTGCAAATGTGGAAGGACTATTTCGGCAAAGATGCGAACATTTATGGTTTGGATATAAATCCAACGTGTAAGTCATTTGAAGAAGACCGAGTGAAGGTGATGATTGGCGATCAAGGTGATCGTGAGTTTTGGAAGTCGATCAAACCAACGTTACCGACGTTTGACATTATCATCGATGATGGCGGGCACTCGATGGACCAACAGATCATCACGTTTGAAGAGATGTTCCCGTTGCTTTCTGAAAATGGTGTTTTTCTAATTGAAGATTTGCATACGAGTTATATGAGTTATTATGCTGGTGGTTATGAGAAGGCGAACACGTTTATTGAGTATTCGAAGAAACGGATCGATGAACTCAATGCGTGGCACTCGGAAGATGAGCGGTTACAATTGAATGACTTTACGAAGTCCGCGTACTCAATGAGCTATTACGATAGTGTCTTAGTCATTGAGAAGCGACCGATGCAGCCTCCATCTCACAAAACATCTGGCAAACCTTCGTGGTAATCCGTCATTAATAGATATAGCGTAAATGGTGTATGAATTGTTTGTTAATTGATTGTAAAACTGATTGTCGAAGTCCTTTGCAAGGGATATAGTGGAGAAGTCCAAACTTCTATTCTTGCAGCTTACCCACTGCAAGTAAAGAGAAAGAACGCTACAGTATTTTGTGGCGTTTTTTTTGTTGAAGTAAATAGTATCATACTCGCGTGAGTGGTGAAGCGCTTGCAACCGTTCAACTTTGACAAGAAAAGGTGTCTGATTCTAGTACGAGACTGCCAAAAAGTTAAAATGCTGTATTATTTTCAATTGGGTCCTCTTGTTGAATCGACAAATCAGTCTCATTGGCACATGCTAGCGTTGTAATAAATCTAAAGAAGAAGTCGATCAAGAAATCTAATTGTGGAAATATTCTTCAATTACGTGCTGTGAAGCTAATTCAATTTTGAGCGCCGAGAAATTAAAAGTGAGTTAAAAGAAGTCAATTTGGAACATTTGTAAGCGTTTACCTTTGGCAGCAATTTTGCATAAGTATTGAACAAAGAACAAGGAGGGAAGAGTATGTTATCACTTCGTTATAAGCGATTTGAAGCGTATGCGGGTTTACCACAGCACGTCGTGAAAGAAAACATTATAACTGCATATGAGAACGAACAGATCCCGTACCGGGAGAGAAAAGCACCACCACATATGATGTATGACATTGAACACGAACAAATTATCCTCGCATCAGACGGAGTAGAGTGCAGTTTAATTTACGTGTCAAATGATCCGTTTACTCGACTTTTTCAGTCAATTCTTGGAACGTCAACACGAACAGGTGGGATTACACTCGTTTCTGCAAAGTATCAGAACCGTTGTGAGTTACAAACAGTAATGAGTTACATCCATGAAGACGTTTGGCGAATTCGTCAACACCATCGTTTTCAATTTGCGTTATTGCTTGAATTGCTTAATAAACAGAAATGGAAGCGCTTACAAAGAGGTGGCTCATCATGAATTGGTTTACGATGCAAAGGCGAGATAAGGCATTTTTAATCGTCTTGTTTGGGTTTATTACGCTTTTTATGTTGCCATGGACACACAGTATATACATTCTCAACATATCACTGCTCGCATGGGCAGCGTATTTTGGCTGTGTGTTTATGCCACTTATTGCGCTCGTCATTACTTTCGAGAAAAGTCGTAACGTCGCTGTTAGCTCGAAAGAAGAGGTGGACCAATGAAACTTACTGAAATTACAATTATGATCTTGTACTTTGTCCTCTTAATTGTAATTGGACAATGGTCAAAAAAGAAAATTGATCAATCTGTACACAGTACTGAAGAGTATTACGTCGCTGGTCGAAATATTGGGACTGGCGTCAATTCACTAGCGATGATGGCAGCTCTAGGTAGTGGGGGTTCGTTTATGGCATCGGCAGGAACAACGTACAAACTTGGCATTCCATTTGGTGCGTGGATGGTATTCGGGGCAATTGCTGGTTTTGCGTTTGCAAGCGTACTTGTCGCCAAGCCGATGCGGAATTCAAAAAAATTTACCGTAACTGAATTCCTCGTCGAACGTTACGAAAGTCGCTTTTTTAAGTTAATCGTCCCTCTCGTTATTATAATTGGCTCTTCAATGTATTTAATTTCGCAAATGGCTGCTGGAGGTTTAATTGGTTCATACGTTACTGGCCTTTCTTATGAATGGGGCGTGGTGATTATCGCAGTTATATTCGTATTGTACGTGGCAATGGGGGGATGCTCGCGGTCACGTGGACGAACATATTACAAGGGTTTATGATCATCGTGTTGGCAGGTCTTATGACCGTCGGTGCCTAGTTCATTTGCCAGTATCATGGCCAGAAGCGATGGTTAATTTAACAACGGTTAATGAAACGATTGGGATTGTTGACGGTGCTATGCCTTTTATCGCTTACATCGGCGTATTTGTGACTTGGCTGACTGCCATTTGTGTGCTTCCTCATCTTCTAATGCGTGTTTTTACTGCAACGAGTGCAGGCTCAGCGAAAATATCGATGAATTTAGGAATGTTTTATTATGGTGTATTAATGGTCGTCTCGACAATGGCTGTACTCGTTTACATCCCCTACATGGATTCGAGTTTGTTAAGTAACAATCATTCAGACATGTGGTTATTACTTGCAGCAGAGCAATTTTTCGGACCTTTATTGCTTGGATTTATTGCGGCGGGAATTATGGCAGCGGTTATGTCTTCAGTAGATGCGTTGTTACTAGCAGTCAGCAGTGCGTTTGCGTATGATTTGTATAAAGGATGGTATAGACCTAACGCCACGCACAAACAAATTCTGAAAATATCGATGATTGCAACGTGGGTCATTGGGTTGGGGGTAATGCTCATTTCCCTTCGTCCGCCTGATTTTCTAGTTATTTTGTATACGGCAGCTGTCGGTTTTATGAGTGCTGCACTGTTCCCATCACTCGTATTTGGCATTTGGTGGAAAAAAGCGACACTCACAGGTGCAAAAGCATCGATCTTTGTTGGCGGTATTACGTACTTACTTGCATTTCTACTATTTGATTTGCCGTATAACACTGAAATCCTCATTGCTTTACCTCTCGCAACAATAACCTTATTCTCGGTATCATTTGTGACGAAACCATCAAGAAAAGTGGTTCTCGATCGGATGAAGTCGTACCACGATTATTCGCATTAATAAGTAGGTTATATTGAAACCCGAAGACTAAATGGATCATCGTTTAGTCTTCGGGTTTTTTAGTTACTATAAATATATTATGTAAACTAATAATAAAAATCTGTGATGGCCACAGATTTTAATGAATGGTACGAAGTACGCCAGTGACTTTGCCGAGGATTTGGCAGTCGGTTAATAAAATCGGCTCCATGGAATCGTTCTCTGGTTGAAGACGAATGTGATTTCCTTCGTTAAAGAAGCGTTTCACAGTCGCTTCTTGATCTTCGGTCATGGCAACGACGATGTCGCCGTTCTCTGCAGTACGTTGTTGGCGAACGATGACGCGGTCACCGTCAAGAATACCAGCGTTAATCATACTCTCCCCAACAATCGTGAGCATGAACACTTGGTCATGACCGACGTAAGATTCAGGCAATGGAATGTATTCTTCAATATTCTCAACAGCGGTAATCGGTTGTCCGGCCGTTACTTTCCCGATCATCGGCACGTAAGAAGTTGGTGCAGGCATTTCTCTTTGAGTATAAGCTGTCGAATGCGCTGCGTGTTGTTCGTTGTCTGCATCAAGGTGCAACACTTCAATCGCTCTCGGTTTCGTTGGGTCGCGTCTTATGAAGCCTTTCTTTTCTAAGCGAGCGAGATGTCCGTGAACCGTCGAGCTTGAGGCAAGTCCAACGGCTTCCCCGATTTCTCGAACAGATGGGGGATACCCTTTCGCTTTAACATTAGATTTGATATACGTAAGAATCTTCTCCTGGCGTGGAGACAATTTTGTCACCGTCGTTCACCTCACAATTTCTAAATTTTTACTATATCGAATATAGCATACAAAACATGTGTTTGCAAACATCCGTTCTACTTTTTACTTGACACGAACGTTCGTTCCTAGTTATAGTGGATATACGAACAAACGTTTCGGGGAGATGAGAATTGTGAAGAGAATGCATAGCTTTTTACGAAGAACATCGATTGAAGAGTGGGTTATTTTAGGTTTATTCTTTGTTGCTGTAGTTGCCATGTTAACCGTTGCAAACGTAGGTTTTTAATATGGAGATAAATGATTATTCTGCGTTTCGTCTGAATAGTTATAATTATAGGTTTATAATTGGGTTTATTAGGGAATATGATGTATAGATATGTGTGAGAAGTACGTACAATGAATATAGGACTATGTTAACCAATGATACGGTTGCCTTGAGTAAGCGCATACAATCGTGTACGCTTAAAGTGTACGATCTCTTAATAAGGGAGGGATTCACGTTGAAGTCGCAGGAGAGAATTGATCGAATGAACGAACTTTCAAAGCGCTCGAGAACAATTGGCCTGAGCATGCGAGAAATCGAAGAGCAGCAAGCGTTACGAGCGGAGTATTTCGACAATTTACGGAATACGTTTCGCAATCAGTTACAATCGGTCACACTCGTTAATGAAGACGGACAAGATGTAACTCCCAAAGAAGTCGATTGCATAAGTCCGAAGCGTTCTTATTAATGATTGGTACCGCTTGCCTGGACGTTTTTTTCCAGGTTTTTTATTCACCTTTAAACCGAACATACATTCTCTTTCGTTAAGGTTGTTTTGCCTCGTGAAACCGTTTATCATAAAGGTGTAGACTATTTAGGTTGAACTGAGAGGATGAATCACCTTGAACAGAGTGGAAGAGAAAGCGATCAATACGATCCGTACGCTATCAATTGATAGTATTAATCGTGCGAATTCTGGACACCCAGGATTACCGATGGGAGCGGCGCCAATGGCGTTTGCTTTATGGACAAGACACCTTAATCACAATCCGAAACAACCGGATTGGTGGAACCGTGACCGTTTCGTGTTATCAGCTGGACATGGTTCGATGCTTCTATATAGTTTGTTGCATTTAAGTGGTTATGAGCTTTCTATTGAAGAATTGAAGAATTTCCGTCAGTGGGGAAGTAAAACGCCAGGACACCCAGAGTTTGGTCATACGCCTGGTGTTGACGCAACGACTGGCCCACTCGGCCAAGGTCTTGCAATGAGTGTCGGTATGGCAATGGCAGAGACGCATTTAGCAAGCACGTACAACAATGCTGATCATACGCTTTTTGATCACTATACGTATGCGCTTTGTGGCGACGGTGACATTATGGAAGGTGTTGCTTCTGAATCAGCGTCACTTGCGGGTCACCTGGGATTAGGCAAGTTAATCGTGATGTACGATTCGAACGACATTTCATTAGACGGTGATTTGAACCGTTCATTCTCGGAAGACGTATTAAAGCGTTATGACGCATACGGTTGGCACACGATTCTCGTCGAAGACGGCAACGATGTGGATGCGATTGATGCTGCCATTCAAGCGGCGAAAGAAGATCCCCGCCCGAGTATGATTGAGATTAAGACAGTAATTGGTTTTGGTTCACCGAACCGTGCAGGGACGAACGAGGCACACGGTAAGCCAATGGGCGCGGACGAATCAACGCTCATTAAAGAAAGTTACAAGTGGGATCATGAAGAATTCCACGTACCAGATGAAGTACGTAGTTTCTTTAGTGAGAAGGAAGAAGAAGGAGCCGCTACGCATAAAGCGTGGCAAGACGTGTTCGCTTCTTATGAAAGCGCTCATCCTGAACGTGCGGCGGAACTTACGCGTGCCTTTGATCGCGAGTGGAACGTAGCGGATCTTCAAAAGCTACCGAAATATACCGTTGGTGAAGATAAGCTTGCAACACGTAAGGCATCAGGTGACGTGATCCAAGCACTCTCTGAAGAAGTGAACGGGTTCTTCGGCGGTTCGGCTGACCTTGCGTCATCGAACAACACACTCATGAACGCTCATGAGGACTTTACGAAAGAAAACCGTTCGGGTCGTAACGTTTGGTTCGGTGTTCGTGAATTTGCGACAGCTGCTGCGGTGAACGGAATTATGCTTCACGGTGGTTTGCATGCATACGGAGCGACATTCCTCGTCTTCTCTGACTACATGAGACCAGCGATTCGTTTGTCAGCGCTTATGAACGTACCAGCAACGTACGTGTTTACGCATGATAGCATTGCAGTTGGTGAAGATGGTCCAACGCATGAACCCGTTGAACAAACAGGTTCACTTCGCATGATTCCGAACTTGGCGGTAATTCGTCCTGCGGATGCGAATGAAACGACAGCTGCGTGGAAGTTGGCGCTTGAAGCGAAAGATCATCCAACAGCACTCATCCTTACGCGTCAAGGATTGCCAACAATGATCGATGCGGACGCAGCTTACGAGCAAGTGAAAAAAGGCGCGTACGTCTTAAGTGATAGTGGTTCACCGGACGTAACCCTACTTGCGACAGGTTCTGAAGTGTCACTTGCACTTGATGCGAAAAAAGCACTTCACGAAAAGGGCATTGAAGCGCGTGTTGTAAGCATGCCAAGCCAAGAGTGGTTTGAAAAGCAATCAGCAACTTACAAAGAAGAAGTATTACCATCAGACGTGCCGGTCGTTTCGATTGAAGCGGGTACCACGTTTGGTTGGGAACGCTACACAGGTCGCACAGGCGCATCAATCGGTATTGATACGTTTGGCGCATCTGCACCAGGAGACCTCGTCATGGAGAAATTCGGTTTTAACGTCGACAATGTCGTGAACACCGTGACAAGCGTCCTCAAATAATGCCGTGAAGAGCAGGGACTATGTACAGTCTCTGCTCTTTGTTTTCAAAATGACACGTTAGTTTTACAAATAATTGAATGAAATGACGACATTAGAAGGAAAGCCTTGCATAGAACGACATGTTTTTTACGCGTTGTCTGCTATCATTTAGGAAACAAGAAGGAGGCGGTCTCACGATGCATCGTTATGACATTTATTTATTAAAAACAGAATATGCCAACTCTTTTGTGCGTGCAGAAGACAAGCTATTTCGACTTTTTAAAGAATACGAGACGGTAAAGCCGTTGTATGAGATCGTCAAAAAACAAATCGAATACATTTGTCGACCGTTATCGATGGACGAGATTACGGAACAATTACCTTTCCATAAAAAGAAAATGGCAGGCGGTAAAGTCATTTTTATTGAAGACGAACAAAAAATGAAAATGTCGATCAATGAGCAACGTATTCAGCTTTGGAGTGAAGAAGGCCATGATGATGAATGGCCGTGGTTTGACACGTTGCAATCGCTTGATCCGTACTTTTTTGCATGTGATGTTCAGCGTGAAAAGTATGGGTGGTTAAAGCCGGTTAAATTTAAATCCCTCTTAATCTGATTGGTTCTGGACTTTTCATAAGTAGGAAGTTAAGGTATAATGATGGTGTTTGTTTAGGACAAACATACGTTTTAGTAGAGACTGCTTATGGAAAAGGGTAAGGAGGAAATGTTTTGAGCACTATTTGGGTCGTGTTAATTGCGCTTGCTGCTCTATTAGGTGGGGTTGCATTAGGCTTTTTCATCGCACGTAAAACGATGATGAATTACATGAAGAAGAATCCACCAATTAATGAGCAAATGCTTAGAGTCATGATGATGCAAATGGGACAAAACCCATCGCAAAAGAAAATTAATCAAATGATGAAAGCAATGCAAAAGCAGCAAGACGTTAGCAATAAAAAGTAACAACAAACACCTCCTACACTCGAGGTGTTTTATCATTTCTCTATGAATTTTGCATGATTAGAGAGAATCAGTGTATGATAGGTGCATAAGGGTACATAGTGGAAGGAGAGCAATGTCATGACAGAATCGACGCTCTTGCTCTTAACGACGATCATAGCCGTTTTTATGAGTCTGCCGTCATTATGATTCGTCTGAAAGCAATTAAAAAGCCTGCTTCTGTAAAGAAGATTATCATTCCGCCAATTATGATGAGTACCGGGTTTTTGATGTTCGTCTATGAACCGGCTCGTCTTGAGACGTTACAAATCTTCGGTCCATTGATTACGGGTGTGATTTGTTCGTATTTTTTGATTCGCACGTCGAATTTTCACATTCGTGACGGTGAGATTTATATGCAACGCTCAAAGATGTTCATCTACTTACTTGTCGGATTGTTAATTGCGAGAGTAATCGTAAAGTTGATCCTCGGTGAACAAGTCGTTTTACCGCAACTAGCAGGAATGTTCTTCTTACTTGCTTTTGGGATGATTTTACCGTGGCGAATTGCGATGCTCTATTCGTTTAAAAAGATTCACCGGAAAGCGACGCGTGACGGCACTCTTTGGAATTTGTCGATGAAAGGCGAACGCACATAATAAAAAACTCACAGTTCTCTGTGAGTTTTTTTAAGAAAGAAGATGTTCGTATTGTTCGTAGCTCATGTTCTTCTCGTCAAGCTTCCGTCTTAGAAACTTATGATCACGTTTTGGTGTTGCTAAGATGTATCCACGTATGAGCAAGTCTTCTGATATGCTATTTGCCTTTTGTTCTAGTGCAAGTTCACCAATTTTCCCTGCGATCTTCTCTCGTGCCACGTCTTTAAACAGGTCGGGGACAGGGGAGATTAATTCTTCGAGCAAATCGCTCTGTTGCTTCGTCCAAAGGTGTCTCGTTTTCTCAAGATAATAGTCTTGCCAATCGAGAACCGAGTTGCCGTCTTCTTTCGGAAGACGCTTCAAAAACTTTCGAAACATAAAGAACCCACCGATGAACATAAAAACGATCATAAAGACGCCCCAAAAAACGATAAACCACATAAATAGATTTTCTAACACGTCGTTCACCTCAGTCGTATAATCAATTCTTATCATAGCATATAAGAAAAAAGTTGAACAAGGGATGACGATTTTTGCACTTTTAGTTTCGACAAATTAGCGAACGTATTATATGATAGGAGTAAAGGGAGGGATTTGATGAGTAAAACAAACGATCTCTATCAAGCCAAACAAACATTCGACGTTAATGGTAAATCATACGTTTATTATGATTTACAATCACTAAACAACGTCGCAGACGTATCGAAACTTCCATATTCTATTAAAGTATTATTGGAATCTTTATTAAGACAGCAAGACGGAAAGGTTATTAAGCCTGAGCACGTAGAAAGCCTTGCGAAGTGGGGCAAAAAAGACGGTGGCCAAGAAGATGTGCCGTTCAAACCTTCACGTGTTATTTTACAAGACTTTACAGGTGTTCCAGCAGTCGTAGACTTAGCGTCACTACGTAAAGCGATTGCAGATTTTGGTGGCGATCCTGAATCAATCGATCCAGCGATTCCAGCTGACCTTGTTGTTGACCACTCTGTACAAGTTGATAAGTTCGGTACGAGTGATTCACTTATGAAGAACATGAACCTTGAGTTCGAACGTAACGAAGAGCGTTACAAATTGTTAAGCTGGGCAACAAAAGCATTTGAAAACTACAGTGCTGTTCCACCAGCAACAGGAATCGTTCACCAAGTGAACTTAGAGTACTTAGCGAACGTCGTTCACGTGAACGAAAATGCTGAAGGTGAGCGTGTTACGTTCCCTGATACACTCGTCGGTACGGACTCTCATACGACGATGATCAACGGTATTGGCGTTCTTGGTTGGGGCGTTGGTGGTATTGAAGCCGAAGCTGGAATGCTTCAACAACCTTCATACTTCCCAGCACCAGAAGTTGTCGGTGTACGTCTTGAAGGAAGCCTTCCAGATGGCGCAACGGCAACTGACTTAGCACTTAAAGTGACGCAACTTCTTCGTTCGAAGAACGTTGTTGGTAAGTTCGTTGAGTTCTTTGGACCAGGACTTTCAGGCATGTCACTTGCTGATCGTGCGACAATCTCAAACATGGCACCAGAATACGGTGCAACATGTGGTTTCTTCCCAGTTGACGAAGAAGCATTGAACTATATGCGCCTAACAGGTCGTTCTGAAGAACAAATCGCTGTTGTTGAAGCTTACACGAAAGCAAACGGCATGTACTTCACTCCAGACGCTGAGGAGCGACATACACGCAAGTTGTCAAACTTGACATGAGCACAATTGAGCCTTCATTAGCAGGTCCAAAACGTCCACAAGACATGATTGAACTTGATAACATGAAGTCTGCATTCGAAAAAGCGGTTACTGCTCCAGCGGGCAACCACGGTTTCGGTCTTGAGAGCTCTGAGCTTGATCGCTCTGTAGAAGTTGCGCATCCAAATGGCAAGAAGTCTGACCTTGCAACGGGTGCCGTGACAATCGCAGCGATTACGAGCTGTACGAACACGTCGAACCCATCTGTAATGATCGGTGCTGGACTTGTTGCGAAGAAAGCGGTAGAAAAAGGTCTTGACGTGCCTGAGTACGTGAAAACATCACTTGCACCAGGTTCAAAAGTTGTTACACGTTACCTAGAGGATTCAGGTCTAATGCCTTTCCTTGACAAACTTGGATTCAACCTTGTTGGGTACGGTTGTACAACGTGTATCGGTAACAGTGGTCCACTTCCAGATGAAATTGAGCAAGCGATTGCAGATAACGATCTTCTCGTTTCTTCAGTGCTTTCTGGTAACCGTAACTTTGAAGGACGTATTCACCCACTTGTACGTGCCAACTACTTGGCTTCACCGCCACTCGTTGTTGCCTACGCACTTGCAGGTAATGTGAACTTTGACCTTCGTAAAGATTCATTCGGAAAAGACAGTGACGGAAACGACGTCTATTTCAGCGACCTTTGGCCAACATCTGCTGAAATCGAGCAGTTCATCCGTGAGAATGTATCTCCGAAATTGTTCAAAGATGAGTATGAGAACGTGTTCGATAACAACGAACGTTGGAACGCATTACAATCAAAAGACAATGCGAACCTTTACAACTGGGATAGTGAGTCTACGTACATTCAAAACCCACCGTTCTTTGAGAACATGTCTGAAGAGCCACAAGACATTAAGCCACTTACAGACCTTCGTGCGATCGGTAAGTTCGGCGATTCTGTTACGACAGACCACATTTCGCCAGCAGGTTCAATTGCGAAGAACAGCCCTGCCGGTGAGTATTTGATGGAAAAAGGTCTTAAGCCTTCTGAATTCAACTCTTACGGTTCACGCCGTGGTAACCATGAAGTCATGATGCGTGGTACATTTGCGAACATCCGCATCAAGAACCAATTGGCACCAGGCACTGAGGGTGGCTATACGACGTATTGGCCAACAGGTGACGTGATGGCGATCTATGACGCTGCGATGAAGTACAAAGCAGATGACACTGGTCTTGTCGTTATGGCTGGTGAAGACTACGGAATGGGAAGTTCACGTGACTGGGCAGCGAAAGGTACAAACCTTCTTGGCATCAAGATGGTTATCGCGCAAAGCTTTGAGCGTATCCACCGTAGTAACCTTGCCCTTATGGGTGTTCTACCACTTCAATTCAAAAAAGGCGAAGGTGCAGACGCTCTCGGCCTAACAGGTAAAGAGACGTTCAGCATCAACATTACAGATGACGTAACACCACGTGATACAATTTCTGTAACAGCAACTGATGAAGCTGGTAAAACAACAACATTTGAAGCGATCGTTCGCTTTGATTCTGAAATTGAAATCGACTACTACCGCCACGGTGGAATCCTACCGATGGTACTACGTAGCAAGCTAAAAGAAGCAGCGAAGAAATAAGCTTCTATATAAAAGCACCCCGTTTTGGGGTGCTTTTTTTGTTGTGCGAAGATGAAACGGCTGTAATTGTGATCAGCCGAAGAAAAAACCTCTCGATAAACGGGGTTCTGTTCACAAAGTGTCAGTTATGTGAGCAGAATGGCAAAGTATGTGATTAGAAGAAGGCGAAACACCCGTTTTGAGCTTAATTCTGCTCACATAAAGTAGGTTAAGTGGGCTGAACCTTTACCCCCAACTCATAATTTCACGCACCGTAATAAATTCTTTCCCCAAACCCATGCCATCAACCACCCACACCTAGAATAATTCTCCTTCAATTGCGCACGTTAAAGTGGAAGTGTAAGGTGGGGTGTAGATGGACCAACTAGTGGAATTGTGGGAAGGATCTTCGTCGTTACCGTTATACGGATTTGCAGTTCGGGCGTTGATTGTCTATGTGTATATTTTTATAATGATCAAATTGCTCGGTCAGCGGTCAATGGCGACGGTTGATCCGTTGGACTTTATATTTGGTGTTGTAATCGGGGATATTCTAGGGGAGCCACTTGCCACGGGCGACAGTGAACTTGGGGGTCCGTTTATAGCGGCTGCAACAATTGGTGCGTTGCATTGGTCACTTTCTTATATGGCGCTTAAACTCCCGAAGAAATCCCGCCGTTTTCTTGAAGATGAGCCGTACATTCTAGCGAGTGACGGTGTGTTTCATGAGAAGATCTTAAGAAAAGCGAACATGACGATTGAACAAGTACTTATGGAGCTTAGGCAAGCGAGTAGTTCAGATTTGAATGAGATTGACACAGTCGTGCTTGAGCAAAATGGGAAGGTTAGTGTAATTAAGAAGGCGCGTTTTGACCAGTTAACTCCAGATGACATGAACATTTCAATGAAAGATAAAGGCTATGCATCGGTCATTATTTCTGATGGGACGCTGAAGAAAAAGAACCTTCCTGAGCATTTATCAGAAGAGAAGTTTTATAAGCAATTGAAGAAAAGGGGTTATGATTCAAGCGACAACATTTTCTTATTAACGATCAATCGCAACGATGAATGGTACATTAGCCCAAAAGAAGATGCATAAAATTGTCCGCTTCTACCCATAATGTGGAAAAGGAGATGATTTGTGTATGAAACGTATTAAAAAAGCTCGTTTCCAGGAACTTCTTCGGACGAATCGGGAACAAATTATGAATGACCGTGAGGCATTAGAAAAAATCGACGCCAAACTGGATTCAAAACGTAAAGCTTAGCATTAAAAAGCCTTAAAAGACGGAAATTCCCGTTCTTTTAAGGCTTTTTTTCTTCTGAATTGTGCAGTTTCTACTTTTTTTGATGGCTAGTGCTTGATTGCGTAATCGTTATTTTATATGCTAGAAAAATATAGAACTTTATGGATAAGGGTGTCGTTCATGATAAAATCTGAAGTACCAGTACAAACACGATACGCAGAAACCGATCAAATGGGTGTTATTCACCATTCACAATACTTGATTTGGTGTGAAATAGGTCGAACGGATTTAATTGAGAAATTTGGCTTCTCCTATGCGCAGATGGAAGCAGAAGGGTTGCTTTCTCCTGTGACTGAAGTGAACCTTTCCTATAAAAAAGCAATTCGTTACCCAGCTGTGGCAACAGTCGCGACTTGGTTAGAGTCTTACACAGGCATTCGTGCCACGTATGGCTATGAAATTAAGGATGAAAGCGGAGATATCTGTGTAGATGGGACAACTACGCACGTCGTTGTTCGTAAGGAAGATTTCCGTCCTGTTTCGATTAAGAAGGCAGCACCGGATTGGCACGCTGTATATAAAGAACAAAGTAGGACGTGAAAGGTTGAGAAGGCGTGGCATTTGGAATTAACAAACAAGAACTGATGCAATGGAAAGAACGAGCGAAACAAGGTGAGATTAGTATCTTAACGCACTACTGTTGATGAACGCTTCCCAGGGTGCGATTCTGTAACCAAAGTCGCCTGTTCAGACATTGAGAAATTGCTACAATGGGGGAAGAGCTACGGCTTTCGTCCGGAGTGGGTGCACGAACGGGGAGAATTATCACATTTTGACGTTTTTGGTGATCATCAAAAGCACGTCTTAGAACGTGAAGGATCATAGAGCAATATGAGCGTTTCGTAAATACAAAACCATCGTAAAGGGTGAGTGAATTGAACCAAGCGTCCATTCAACAAGCTTTAGAAGTCGAATCTACGATTGATCCGAAAGAACAATATACGAAAAGAAAGCAATTTGTAAAAGACTACTTATCCAAAACGGGAACGAAGGGCTTTGTTCTTGGCATCTCAGGAGGACAAGACTCGACGTTACTCGGAAAGATGGCGCAAGAGGCCGTTCGTGAAATGCGCGAAGAAACTGGAGATGAATCGTATACGTTTTTAGCATTGCGGTTGCCGTATGGTATTCAGCATGATGAAGATGATGCAGTGCGCGCAGTTGAGTTCATCAACCCAGATCAACTGTTAACGGTGAATGTGAAGCAAGCGGTCGATGCTTCGGTTGCGGCGTTTGAAGAAGCAAATGGCGAGAAGATGAGTGATTTTATTAAAGGGAACACGAAGGCAAGGGAGCGAATGAAAGTGCACTATGACTTCGCTGCGAGTCATCAACTACTCGTCATTGGAACGGATCATGCTGCAGAAGCAATTACAGGGTTCTTTACGAAATTCGGAGACGGAGCGTGTGATTTGACGCCATTGTTCGGCTTAACGAAAAGACAAGGACGTAGCGTTTTACGATGGTTAGATGCGCCGAAAGAAACATATGAAAAAGTGCCAACGGCAGATCTTGAAGACGATCGCCCAGGGTTATCAGACGAAGAAGCACTCGGTTTAACCTATGAGCAGATTGACGATTTCCTTGAAGGAAAACCCGTCACAAAAGACGTTGAGGAGAAGCTCATTTCTCTTTACAAAAAGACAGAACATAAACGCCAAGGTCCTGTAACACCGACGGACACATGGTGGAAACAATTGTAAGTTCGCATTGGGATAGGAGTTGCTTTGATGGGGTGGAAGTATTGGATGCTCTTGGGGCTCGTTTTAATTTTAGGCTTTATGGCTGGAATGTTTTATGGATCGAGCTCTAATACGGTTAACCAAGTAGTAGATGACCATCTACTCACAACCGAAGAGACAGCACAAGTAGGGAGTTTTATCATTTCAATTCATGAAGCCTACTTGGAAGAAACGGAAGATGAAGATTATGTGATCGTGGACGTTTCATTCTTTAATGAATCGGACACAAACACCCAGTTAGCTCCGATGAACTCTTCGGTCATTGACGACGAAGGGTATGAGTATCAACATGATTCATCATTTGGAGACCAACGACTGATGGGAGGACAAATCCGACCAGGAGGTCAACGAAGAGGAACGCTTGCTTATCCAGTGAATGATGTAGAATCATCATTTGAATGGGTCTATTCAAATCATGCAACGGGTCAGCAAGGGGTATGGGATTTAGATCTTGCACCATGACAATCGAGTATAGAAAGAGGATTGAGTGTTCGTATGCCTATTAAGATCCCAAATCAATTACCTGCATCTGAAATCTTACAGCAAGAAAATATCTTTGTCATGAACGAAGCGAGGGCGTATGCACAAGACATTCGTCCTCTTCATATCGTTATCTTAAATTTAATGCCGATAAAAGAAACGACAGAAACCCAGTTGCTTCGTTTGCTCGGGAACTCGCCACTCCAAGTGGAAATTACGTTTCTGCATCCATCATCACATCAATCTAAAAACACGTCAACGAAGCATTTATCGGCGTTTTACAAGACGTTTGAAGAGATTAAAGACGACTATTTTGATGGGATGATCATTACGGGAGCGCCGATTGAGAAACTACCGTTTAAAGAAGTGAATTATTGGGCTGAACTGACTGAAATGATGGATTGGAGCAAAACGCACGTCACATCAACGCTTCACATTTGTTGGGGAGCACAAGCGGCAATGTTTCATCATTATGGCATTGATAAAACGCCACTTGAACGAAAGCAATTCGGGGTGTTTAAACACCGGATTCGTGTTCAGAACAATCCGCTGTTACGCGGGTTTGATGACATTTTTTATGTCCCTCATTCAAGACATACGACTACATCATCCGTTGAACTTGAGCGACACGAAAAGTTGCACATTCTAGCGGATTCAGAGCAGGCCGGAGTTTACCTCATTTCGAATGGAGACGGCAGTCAAGTATTTGTGACGGGTCACGGAGAATACGATGCGGATACGTTAAAAGAGGAATATTTGCGAGATGTGGAAAAAGGGTTAAACACGAAGCTACCGGATGATTATTTTCCGAGTGATGACCTTGATAACGTGCCGCCCTTATTGTGGAGGGCTCATTCACATCTGTTATTTTCGAATTGGTTAAATTATTATGTCTATCAAGAGACGCCATATGAATTGGGCTAATCGATTTCCACTAACTGACGATGATGTGAATTTGCACGTATACCCGTCTACGTCCAAAGAACATGCGAATCGTCACTTCGTTTTAATTCACGGTTTTATGAGTTGGTCGTACAGCTTTAAGCGGCTTATACCGTACTTGAATGAGTACGGCAATATTATGACGTTAGATTTGCCTGGGTTTGGCTTAAGTAATCGGACTGTGCGTTATTACTACTCGTATGAACAATATACGAAGACCGTTCATGATGTCATTCGTGCGAACAGTGAAGACGACGATGAGGTTATTGCCATTGGGCATTCGATGGGAGGTCAAATTGCACTTCGCCTCGTTCAATGGATGCCTGAAGTATCAAAAGCGGTATTACTGTCGAGCTCTGGGAATTTAGCGAAAAGCTCGCTCAAATTAAGAGCGGCGAGTACGTTACCGTTCTTTCATCATTACCTATCGAAGTATGTTCGAGAGAGGGACGTCCATCACGTGTTGCAACAAGTGATTAGCGACAAGCGTTCCATTACAGATGAACAAATCCAAGAGTACGGCCGACCACTTGAGAACGATGCGATGTACCGTACACTCGCGAAGTTCATCCGACAGCGTGAAGGTGATTTAAGCCGGGAGACACTGCATACGATAAAAAAGCCAGTTCTTCTTTTATGGGGAGAAAACGACCGGATCGTGCCGGTCAGCGTTGGGCGGTATTTAGACAAAGAATTACCGAACAGTATGCTTCACGTCTATTCAAATGTCGGTCATTTGTTACCAGAAGAAATTCCAGAAAAGACATCGCAGGCGATTGCTAAATTTCTTGCGTGAAGGAAGTTAGGGGAGATGGCTTATTGACGAACTAGACATCATGATGAACATGGACAAAATATCTCCGAAGTTCCAAGCAATCTTTGTGACAGGCAGCCAAAAAGTTGTCGGGTACGAAGTGTTTCCGTATTACCGAGATGAAGGACAAGAGTATGAGCTCACTTCTTTTCTAAACAACCGGACGATCCCAGAAGAGTATCGTCTGGAAGTGGACCAGCACGTTCGTAGAATTGCTTTTAAAGAGCTTTCAACACTTGCACCAGGAAAGGCCATTTATGTAACAATTCGCCCAGAATTGTATACTGGAACGATTGGGGACAGCCTCGTTGAAGAACTAGAAACACTTAAAGATCAGGTTGTCCTCGGTATTCTGTTAACCGATGAATTCACGAATTGGGCAGATCAAAAGCATTTTACGTATTATTTGCAAATGAGTGGACTGCGTGTGTCGATGAAGCATACGTCCATTAAAGAGATTGCGATGTCTGATATCGTACACGTAAAGCCAGACATTATTGAAATTGATATGAACGACATCGAAGATGACGTTGCGAACGTTCATCGCGAGCTATTACACGTCTATTCGATTGCTGCGAGCAAGATCGGTGCGTCGCTACTGTTTCAAGGGGTTGAAAGCTTTCAGCAACTTACCGATGCGTGGAAACACGGCGCAAGGTTCGTACAAGGGAACTTTCTAGCCATGAAAAAAGAGTCGACAGCTAACAGCGAATCGTATCAAGCAGACTTAGTGAAGCATTTCCGTTCATTCGTCTCGTTTGAGCAAAACCGGATCCAACGCTTGCTAGATTTTACAGTGTATTTAGATCGGCGAGTGTTGAGCGTTCTTGAAGAAGAGAAGACACGCTCGTACGATGATCTTGCGCTTACGATTGGGAAACGGCTCGAAGACGTTTGTTTTCGCGTATACATTGTTAATAACGATGGAGAGCAGCAATCTGCCAATGCAGTGCAATCAGACCAGGCTTGGAAGCTAGATGAAGCGAATCGTTGGCAAAATTGGAGTTGGCGACCGTATTTCTTGGAGAACATTATTCGTATGAATGTTGATGGGAAAGGTGTATTGTCCGTATTGTATAAAGATTTGACGTCAAATGAGCACATTCGTACGTTCTCTTATCCAATTACGACTAGCGAGTATGTTTTTATAGACATTGCCTATCATTATTTGTTTGATCATGATTATGTTCACTAAAAGAGTCATCATTTAGTGGACATTTTCAGTTTTCAGAATTTACCTTGCATTCATTTGTTTTCTAAGCGCTTTTATGATACGATGAACATAGACAAAATTGAGTAGGTGACATATTTTAACTATAAGCCAAGAAAGCTTAGGTGGTAACATGGATAAAGTGTTTATGGATGACGTCCGTGAAAGCCCGGGTGACCACCATCTTGTGCGAACTGCCGAAGACTGTATTGCGATTTTGAAGACAGATTTACCGTTAAATCACTTGTCACTTGATCATGACTTAGGAACAGACCAGAAGAATGGTTTTGAAGTTGTTCAATATATGATTGACCATAGACGATATGCAGAGCGGATTACGGTTCACTCCGCGAATGCCCCTGCTGGTAAGCGAATGTACGATGCGCTAACCGAAGCTAGAAGACAAGGGTCGTTCCCATATCATGTGAAGATTTATCTTCGACCTTTACCTTTAGACTGGAAACAGCATTAAGAAAGACTCCCTGTCTGAGGGAGTCTTTTTTTAGCATTAAGGTCTCGTAATGAAAAAGGTTGCCAACTGTTTAATCATCGGCGTGACTTGTTGGTACGTTTTCATTGCAGTATCGACTGTTGCCATCGTTTTCTGAACGTCAATTTGCCCTTCTTGGTCAACGAACCCGTTCATTAAGCTTTTCATATTCATTTTCTTTTGTTTAGGCATTTGCCTGGGAACCCCATCGATTGAGCTGCACCGTAAGGGTGAGACGTATACTCTGATTGAGGGTAAGGGGGCACAGAAGGTGGATAAGGTCTTGGTGGATACATATACGGCTGCTGATTGGCAAACTGTGGCGGGCGACCTTGAACGTGTTGCGTATTCTTAAACATTCCATCACCACCTTTCGAAGATTAAAGTCTCGTTCTCGTTTGTACTTCTTTACTACATAGCCTATGAAAACGTGTTGTCCATCGTTCAATGGATGACTAAATTTTAACGGAAAAGGACTGAAACGATGTTTATTGCAGATGGTCATTGTGACGCTACGTTGCGTCAATTTGAAGCTGAAACCCCTTCGTTTACAGAAGGGATGACAATTACTGAATCATCATTACGTGAAGGACAAGTGAATATGCAATTGTTTGCACTGTTTGCACCGGTTTATGATGAACGCGCCGATTTATTTGACTCAGTATTGCGACAAGTCGATCACTTTTACAATTTGATCGTATCAAACGAACAAGTAGTATTTGCGCCATGTACACCGCTTACTGAGATGTCAAAAACGAGAGCGATTTTAGCGTTAGAAGGCGCAGATGGTCTCCAAGACGATTGGATGAAATGGCGATTAATGAAGCGCCTTGGTGTAGAAAGTGTTGGGCTTACGTGGAACGAGGGCAATGGGCTTGCCGCTGGTTGTATGGAAGAAAGAGGCCATGGGTTAACGAACAAAGGCCGTGAAGTCGTCACATTTTTACGTAATGAAGGAATGATTGTAGACGGTGCGCATTTACACGATGATAGTTATTTTGAAGCGGCGTCATTAAGTGACTCGTTCTTTGTCAGTCATGCGAATAGTCGCACAATCCACAATCATCCACGTAATCTAACAGAAGAACAGTTACGTGTAATTAAAGAGAAAAACAGCCTTGTCGGCATGACATTCTTCCCGAAATTTATAAATGGTAGTGAAAAAGCGACGTTCGCTGATTTACTTCGTCATATCGACCATATTGCCGGTTCAATTGGAAGTGATTATGTCGGGTTCGGTTCTGACTTTGATGGCATTCCTCAAAGTGTGAGTGGTCTTGAATCGCCTAGAGGCATCCTCGATTTGATCGACTATATGCAAAAGCATTATAAGGAAGACGATGTTCGCAAATTTGCGGGTGAAAATTATCGCAGGTCTATAACGAACACGTCAAACGCAACAAGGACCGCTACCACCGTCAATGATTTGTCACAACTGTCAAAGATAAAGAGAAACTGTCAAAGACGTTGCGTGCATCCCCTGCGTGTGTGATACAATGCGTACAACTGCATGAAAGAAAGGGGATGTCATCTTGAAGAAGAAATGGCTAACAGGAGGCTTTGCACTCATGTTATCGGTTGGACTCGTTGCATGTGGTGATGAAGAGCAAGAGCAAAACGAAGAAACTGATGTTGAGAATGGTGAGGAACAACAAGCTTCTCCTGAAGACGAGATGCCAAATCCTGACTTTAGTGAACTACCAGAAGTCGTCGCTGAAGTAAATGGAACTGAAATTTCAAGAGATCTTTTTGAAGATCAATATATGTTCCAAATGCAACAAATGATGATGTTTGGTATGCCTATGGAAGGCGATGAATTAGACCCTGAACTATCAGAGAATATCGTACAAGGTCTTGTCGGACAAGAGTTGTTAGAGCAAGCAGCTGAAGCTGAAGGTGTCGAAGCGACGGACGACGAAATCGATGAGTACGTCTTGATGCATTATGGACAACCAGGTATGGAAGTCGACGAGATTTACAGTTCAATTGAAGAAGAACAAGGCGTTACAGCAGATGAAGTACGTGACGATCTTAGAACAGCCGTATCCGCTGACATGTACGCAACAAATGAAGCGGATGTTGAAGTAACTGACGAAGAAGTTGAAGAAGCTTACGAGCAAGAAGTTCAACAAATTGAAGAAATGAACGCAATGATGGAAGAACAACAAGAAGAAGCTGATGAAGAAGAAGCGCCAATGCATGAACCACAAGAAGTTCCTGAATTGGAAGAGCTAGAAGATGAGCTTCGCCAAGCATTGCAGCAAGAGAAAGAACAAGAGTATGTTTTCAACACATTAATTCCTGAACTACAAGAAGAAAACGATGTGACGATTCACATTTAAGTTTACGTCAACCAGATGAGCCTAAGCTCATCTGGTTTTTTTATTGGTGTTGAACGTAGGTTTAATCAGCCTATGTGAAAAAAGTTGTAGTATAATCGCGATTTTTGACGAAAAATAGGTTTTGAAAACAATGGATTAGGGAAAAAGTAACTGTCGGTAAAGATATTATTTTTACATAATAGATTCAATTCCAAACCTTCAATCGCGAATTTGATGATTTTCGATGAAATGATCTCTGTTTTGTTCAAAATGGGAGAATGATGGAGCTATCATTAGAATTTAATACGCAGTGTCTGTTTAATTCATATTGAATATCGAATATCGAGTATAGGAACGTTAGAATCCATTTGAGCGAACATGATAAACAGCGTATAGTTTTGGAATATGGTGCAAATAGCATGCACACATTGTCTTGGCCGAATTGGAAATGAAAGTATAGTGATATACTCATAAATTGTTGGAGGGGTGGATGCATTGTCAAAGATTAAAGTTGAGAATCTGACAAAAGTATTCGGTAAGAAGCCGAATCGAGCGCTTTCGCTATTAAGCGAAGATAAATCTAAAGCGGAAATTCTCGAAAAAACAGGGTTAACGGTAGGGGTTAACAAAGCATCATTTGAGGTGCAAGACGGTGAGATCTTCGTTATTATGGGTCTCTCAGGTAGTGGGAAGTCGACACTTGTTCGACTATTAAACCGTCTTATTGAACCGACACAAGGTTCGGTGTACTTGAACGGAAATGACCTTGCGACGGTTGATCAGAAAACATTACGTAACATTCGTCGTAAAGATATGAGTATGGTATTCCAGAAATTTGGCTTATTCCCATTCCGTACGATACTTAGCAACGTAGAATATGGCCTTGAGATTCAAGGAGTAGAGAAGAAGCAGCGTACTGAAAAAGCGATGGAGTCTTTAAAGCTCGTTGGCCTTGAGGGATATGAAAATAAATATCCAGACGAATTATCAGGTGGTATGCAGCAACGTGTTGGACTTGCTCGAGCGTTTGCGAATGATTCGGACGTATTGCTGATGGATGAGGCCTTTTCAGCGCTTGACCCATTAATTCGAAAAGATATGCAAGACGAATTGTTAGATCTACAAGAGACGATGAAGAAGACGATTATTTTCATCACGCATGACCTTGATGAAGCACTTCGAATTGGTGATCGCATTACGATTATGAAAGATGGAAAAATCGTTCAAATTGGAACGCCAGAAGAGATTCTTACAAATCCAGCAGATGAGTATGTTGAGAAATTCGTCGAAGATGTTGATCGTTCGAAAGTGTATACTGCATCCAACGTCATGATGCGTCCGGAAACGGTACAACCCGAACGTGAAGGTCCAAGAGTTGCGTTGCAACGCATGCGTGAAAACGGTATATCGAGTATTTTTGCGGTGAAAAGAAACCGTGAATTGATCGGAATTGTCGATGCGAGTGACGTTCGCAAGCTCGTTGATGAGAAACAAGACGATCTTACGTCTGCCATTAAAAGAGACGCGCTAAAGGTCGTTGAAATGGATACACCGGTAAATGATGTGATTGAACTGACAGCAGAGACGAGCTACCCGATTGCGGTACTTGAAGATGGGAAGCTTAGAGGCATTATCATTCGAAGCTCAATCTTGGCTGCACTTTCTGGAAAAGAGGTGAATCTAGATGACTGAAGCAATTCCTAGAATTCCTCTTGACGAATGGACAAGAAGTGTCGTTGATTGGATGACGAATGCAGACTTTATCTTTGATTCAATTGAACAAGTAATTAGTTGGATACTCCAAGGGCTATACTGGGGAATGGATCTTGTTCCTGCGCTATTATTTATTGCAATTTTAACTGCGGTAACTTACTTTTTTGCAGGCCGTAAAATTGGCCTTACAGCTTTTGTGTTTTTCGGACTATTACTCATCGTGAACCTCGGTTTCTGGGATGATATGATTACGATGTTATCACTCATACTAGCCGCAACGATCCTCTCGATTGTCATCGGTGTTCCGATTGGAATTTGGATGGCGAAGAACAATACAGTTGAAGCGATTGTAAAACCGATTCTAGACTTTATGCAAACGATGCCAGCATTTGTTTACTTGATTCCAGCTGTTGCCTTCTTTGGAATTGGTATGGAGCCAGGTGTTATTGCCTCTGTCATCTTCGGTATGCCACCAACGATTCGTTTGACGAATCTCGGAATTCGCGAAGTTTCGACAGAAGCGATTGAAGCTGCAGATGCATTCGGTTCAACAGGGACTCAAAAACTATTTAAAGTTCAACTTCCAATGGCGAAAACGACGATTATGGCCGGTGTAAATCAGACCATTATGTTATCACTTTCAATGGTCGTTATTGCGTCAATGATCGGTGCAGATGGACTCGGGGACATTGTGTACACCGCGGTTGGACGTAATGATGTCGGTAGTGGTTTTGAGGCAGGACTTGCGATTGTTGTTGTTGCCATTATCCTCGACCGTCTAACAGCAGGATTCGGACTTCGAAAACGTAAATCATAACGAAATCTTCCCTAGCGCTGACAGCGTGTGGGGGGTCAAATTAACGAAAAAAAGATCTAAGGGAGCGTGTATTATGAAGAAGAATTGGCAAAGAATTGGGTTTGCATCAACATTAACACTTGCACTCGTTGCAGCTGGATGTGGCACGGACGACGCAGAAGAGCAAGGCACAGCAGATGAGAACGGTGACACAGAAGCAAGTGAAGACGAAGATGACGCGGATACAGCGGGTACAAACTACGGTGAAGAGTTAGATTACACGATCACAGGAATCGACGCTGGCGCAGGGGTTGTAGCAGCGGCTGAACGTGCGATCGAAGATTACGACCTTGAAGGATGGAACGTACAGACGAGTTCTGGAGCGGCAATGACACAAGAATTGACGAGTGCCATTGAAAATGAAGAGCCAATCATCGTTACAGGGTGGACACCTCACTGGAAATTCGAAGCGTTTGACCTAAAGATCCTCGATGATCCAGAGAACTCATTCGGTGAAGCAGAGAGCATTCACACGATTGTTCGTGAAGGACTTTCAAGTGACATGCCTGAAGCTCATGAGGTGCTTGACAACTTTGCTTGGACAGCAGAAGACATGGATGCAGTTATGTTAGAGATTCATGAAGGAACAGACGAAGTCGAAGCTGCACAAAACTGGATCGATGAAAACCAAGATGTTGTTGACGGTTGGACAGAGGGAATCTCTGAAGTTGATGGAGAAGAAATTCTACTCGCATATGTTGCTTGGGATACTGAAATCGCATCAACTAATGTCGTTGCACTTGTACTTGAGAGCCTAGGTTATGAAGTAAGCATGAGCTCAATGGAAGCAAACATCATGTTTACAGCTGTAGCGAACGGTGATGCTGATGCAATGGTTGCTGCTTGGTTACCGGGAACACATGAAGATTACCACGCACAAATGGAAGATCAGTACGAAGATCTTGGACCGAACCTTGACGGTGAAGCTGCACTTGGATTAACGGTACCTGCATACATGGACATTGATTCAATTGAAGATCTTAAAGAGTAATCATCTCGATAAGCTAAGAAAACATTCATGTTTTCTTAGCTTTTTTTAATAGTTTTTATCGTACTGCCGATATATACAGTAGAGTGTGTATAGGAGGCAGACAAGATGAGTTCCTTTTTTGATGAAACGGATTATGAAAATGAGGATTTAAATGAATTTGAAGTCATGGTTTACCGTGCGAACGCCATTCACTTGGCCATTAACATTTTAAAAATACGAGAAATTATAACGGTGCAACCGATCACACCGACACCGAACCGTCATCATTTTGTTGAAGGCGTGATTCAAGTCCGTGAGGAAACCATTCCAGTGATCGACGTAGGCAAAGTGTTAGACTTACCAACCCAAAACAACGATCAAACGAAAATGATGATCGTAGAGATCAATGAGCTTACGATGGCACTATTCATTGAAGATGTGGACCGAATTGTACGTGTGAACTGGTCAAACGTGCACAATGCCGATGAGATTGCTGCTGGCAGTGAAGCGCAAGCAACAGGAACGTTCATGTTGGAAGACAAATCGATCTTTTTGCTTGATTACGAGAAAATGATTATGGATATTGTGAGTGAATCGTCGCTAAGCGATAACGACACACAGCGCTATGTCAGCGAGCGAGAACAGAAAGTAGTCGTAGCGATCGAAGATTCGAAAACGATGTTAGCTGTGCTTCGTTCACAGCTCATTTCGGCGGGCTATAGAAACGTGCAGTATTTCGATGACGGTCGTAAAGCGTTTGATGCATTGCAACAACTAAACTATTGTGATTTGATCGTGACAGACTTAGAGATGCCTGGGCTTACTGGTCATCAATTAACGAAGTACGTCCGAGACGATCGCAATTATAAAGCGGTTCCGATCGTGTTATTCTCGGCTATAGAAAGCGAGAACGTCGTCGAACGAAATGATGAAGTTGGTGTTAGTGCTCAAGTGACAAAACCGAATTATGAGCAACTCATCCGAGTGATGGACCACCATGCAAACGTAAAAGCTTAATATACAAAAGCGAGTCATTGAACGAGTTGTCGTTCGATGACTCGCTTTTTTTTGATCATACGTGTAATACTGTACTAAAACAGAATTTGAAATAAGGATTAACAGTAGTATAGAAGGGTGTGTAGTGTAGATGATGAGTATAGAAATTCGCACCATATGCTGATGTATAGGCATTTATTCAAATGCGCATAAGAGAAAAAAGAAAAATCCAGAATTGTTATATAAAATCGATAAAAATGGTTGACTGTATTATAACAATATCGTACAATGAGCATACACTATTCCAAAAAGGGAGAGGAAACCTATGGAAAAGACACACCGTTATCAAGAAATGAAAGAAAATAACAAAAACGAATCGATGGAAGCACCTTCTGTTATTCAACAGATTAATGAGTACTATGAGCACGATTTCCAAGCGTAACACTCGTCATACGCCTCGTTGTGTGGTACAATGCTAGTCATGTATTGATTTTACCGCATAAAGGCTAGGTGAAATTTTATGGAAGAAAAAGAGAAGTTGTTTCAAATTGGTGAATCAGTGAAATACGAAGGTGAGATGATGAAGGTCATCGCGGAATATGAGCGGACAATCGTTGCTGAATTCAACCGCTTTCCGATTCCTGAAAAAGAGGAAGAGTTCCCATTTCGTCGAATCGTCATCAAAAAGGGAAACGTACAACGTACGTAACACATCAAAAAACCATCGGTGTAATTACACCGATGGTTTTTTTACGTTAAATGGTATGTTTTTCTTTTAGAGAGCGAATCGTTTCTACAATGGTCGCTTCTGTTCGTGCGTTCAATTGAATCTGTTCCTTCGCATAAGGGAACAGAGGCGCGAAGTCACCGATCATCACAGAATGAATCGCTTTTTGGAACAATGGTAAATCGTTCAAGTCATTGCCGAACATAATGTAATCTTCGGCGCAAACGCTTTGAAACCCAGCTCGCTTGTTTACGTTCTCGCCCGTTAAATCAAAACGAGCTTCATCGCGATAACGATGCCTCGTAATGTTTAATGTCGGAATCTGATCAAGGAGTGGGGTTGGATCGCCGCATTCTAGAACGAGTAGCTTCGAAATGAATTGCAACTCGTCAACAGGGACTTCTTTAGCGTCTTGTAAAACATTAATCATCGGGAGAAATGGATGTTCTTCGTCCCCGGCAATGCTATAGTCCCAATGACCGTCAATTAAGTAGGTTGCATCGATGTCTTTAAGAATGGCTGTTACAGTACGGAACGTTTCGTGATCGATGTCTACATAACGCCTTAGTTTCTGGTTTTCCCAAATGACCGCACCGTTGGCGCCAATTAATCGAACGTCATGCAAACGTTCATCAATAACAGGAAGCATATCACGGATCCCTCTCGCGGATGCAAAGGTAACATCGTGACCGTATTCTTTAAGTGCAACGAGTTCATCAGCTATTAATGTCGACATTTTCTTCCCGTTAAAGACGATCGTTCCGTCCAAATCAAAGATAAATTGCATCGTTACTCTTCTTTCCTTGGAAGTGGAAAGGACGGTGTCTTTAACGTGCTGTAATCACCGGCTAACCGTGCAAGAGGTGAGAGTTCCGCGATATTCGTCTTATAATTGCCTAAATAAACGTCATCATTAACACGTACTCGTTTGACTTTACCGAGTACGAGGTGATCGGTACCGACTTGAATAATATCAGATTTCTCACACTCAAATGCAATCGGAGCCTCTTTAATCGTTGGAGGCTCTACGGTGAGTGAAGAAATTGGTGTTAACTGCGATTCGTTAAATTCATCAATATGTTCTGGATAATGAAGAGACGTTTCATGCATTGCATTTGCTAAGTTCTCAGGTACAACATGGATGACGAACTGTTTTGTTTCTCGTATGTTGGTGAGTGTATCTTTAACCGTGCCGCTCCGCTCTTGGACGCCAGGGCCAACCGAAAATAGTAGGTCGGTGGTTTTCTCGAAGCAACGGTAAAAAAGCTAAAAGGAGCAAGGTTAGAGACTCCGTCTTTTGAACGTGATGAAACCCATGCAATCGGTCTAGGTACGACCGATCCAATCATTAGTTTATACATCTCTTGTGTTGAAAGCTCTGTAGGGTCAAATACATGGCTATCATCTTTAGGCACGACTCAACAACTCCTTTTTATGTAGAAGTAGTTTAAGTGTAGCACATATTGTCCAACTACATGTGGGAGTTACTCTTAAATTTTCCGCCGTGTACTTCTTGTGCATCCATCACCGTAATAAACGCTTCTTTATCAATGTCAAAGACGATCGACTTTAATTTCATTACCTCTAGTCGCGTGACGACGATGTAGAGCACTTCTTTATCAGAGTGAGTAAATGCGCCATAGCCAGGCATCACGGTAAGTGAGCGTCCGAGTCGATGAACAATCTCGGAGCTAAGCTTTTTCTTTTTGTTGCTCACAATCATGACGGCTTTCGTTTCATCAATTCCCTGAATGACCGCATCAATCGTTTTCGAGGCAACAAAGTACGTAATGATGGACAACATTGCTTGTTCAACACCGAATACGAACGCAGCCCACGCAAAGATAAAGATGTTAATAAACATCACGAATTCCCCAACTGAAAAGGGAAGGTTTCTCGTAAGCAAAATGCCAAGAATTTCAGTCCCGTCAAGCGCACCGCCGTGGCGGATCACGATCCCGACACCAGCTCCTAAGATAAACCCACCGAACAACGTTGATACGAGCGGTTCGTGGATAAATGAATCCATGTGTGCAAGTTGTTGCTCGCTAATGGCCATAACAACGATGGCGAATAGCGAAGTTACAAAAAACTGCGGACCGATATGCTTTAATCCAAAAAAAAGAAAAGGTAAGTTAATAATTAAGACGAAAAAACCGAACCCAAGGCCGGTGATTTTAGATAAAATCAGCGCAACGCCGATCACGCCACCATCAATCACCATATTCGGAATTAAAAAGAGTTGGATGGCGATGGCCACAAGGGAAGCGCCGCTTATGACCATCATTGCGCGGTATAGAACGTTCGACACGACGCGTTTTTTTCTACGATAGACCATCAGAGCCCTCCCCGTTTAGCATCTATACTTATACATATCGCTTAAGAGGGACAAACATGCCAATCAGATTTGCTTCGAGGATTTCGCCTCTTTTGAGTGCTGAAGTTTGTATACGGTTTTTTCGTCTGGATAAGGAGGATATAACGGTGCTTGTTGTTTCTTCCTCTTTATGATTCCGACCGTAACCATGACAATCGGTAGCAGTGTACCGACAGTAATGGAATGAGGAACGCTAACATATTGATAGAAGCTTCGTTCTTCAGCGATATTGTTGAAATAATAATCGGCTAAATAAACGAGTAGTACCGCGATTGCTGGAATAAGTGTGCGCATACTTGTTAATTTGAAAAAATGTTTCAAAGCGATGATAATGCAGTGGAAATACAATACTAAGTTGAAATAGATGCAAATAAACCAGACGACAGTAACCGTCGCTTCGACACGCTGAAGAAAGCCTGCGGCGTTAATTTCTTGGGCGAGTGTGAATGCTGGATAATGATCAACCGCAACGAGTTCAGGGGACAGCACTGCAATACATAAGAAGGTTATGATAGTAAGCGTCAAACAACCGAGTGAATAGCCCGTCCAAAGAGCTCTTTCTCCAGCTCTTTTCTTTGCGAGGTATTTCGGGAATACGGTCAATTGAATCACAACATTAGAGACGACGTTTCCAAGAAAGATAGTGAACGCTTCTGTCATGTCAAACATAGAAAAGGTGAAATACGGCTGTAAAAAGCCGATATCAATTAACGGTGAAGTCGTAAAAATGAGAAACAATAGTGGGACAATGAAAAAGACAAAACAAAGCTCCGCTGTTCTTGCGATCGGCTCAATTCCAGAATAAATACCAAAAGCAATAATGCTAATACCAATTGCTGCAATAACGATAAAGGGTGTCGTTGGTAGCGTGTAATTTTGAATGAATGTAACGGAGTACGACGTAATTGCAGGGAAATGAAAAACAGGCAATGATAGGTAGAGTAACGAGAATACAGTTCCGATTGATTTACCGAAAAGCTGATCATTGATTTCATAGATCGTTAAGAGTGGATACCAACGGGCAAGCATCGTAAACAGGAATACGACACCGGCACCAAGTACACTACCGACGATGGGTACGATCCAAGCGTCTTGATGCAAAAACGATGTAAGTGACGTCGCAAGTCCAAGCAGTGCCGTACTACATGTCGCATAGAAAACGAGAAAACCGTATGAACGTGGAGAAACTTGTGCAATGGTTCTCATTTAGCGACGCCTCCTTTGGATGGGTGACGTTTTTTCTTGACGATCGTTGTGATTATCAACGCAAAGGGGATCGTTATCCCAATCATGAGGGAAAGTGTAGAAACGATGTAACGATAATAAAATAAATCCTCTGCAGTATTTGAGAAGGCGAGTACGGTTAGCGTGACCATCAACATGCCGATCGGTAGTGATAACGGTTTGTACGTCTCTAAATTCGAAATTCTGCCAACGCCGTAAATGATCGCTGTTAAGTACACGGTAATCTTAAAGTAAATCGTAATAAACCAAATGACGGTAATTAACACTTCAACGCGTTCAACAAATCCACCGAGCGCAATACGCTGAGCTAAAACGAACGCAGGGTAGTAGGACGTACTCATATAATGTGGACCTAAAACACTCGTACAAAGGAATGTCATGACGAATAAAATAACATTGCCGAAAATATAGCCTGATTTAATGACTTGTACCGCTTTTTTCTTGTCGCCTGCCATTTGTGGAAAGAACGTCAATAAAAAGATCGCGTTAATTGCTGTTATAGAAAAATAAAACAAAAACGCACTAATATAATCTGTAAATGGTTGCTGTAGCATCGGTAAGAGCAGGCTACCATCTGCTTCAGGAATTTTAAGCACGATTAACAGTACGTAAGGTAAGAAAAAGAAGGGCGTTGATAAAATCGCAAACAAACTGTACGTTTCTGTTCCTAAATAAACACCGTAAATGACAACGGTCATCGAAATGGCGAGGATCCATTCGTTTGGCGTTGATACGAGTATATGACTGCTAATAAACCCCGCAGAGTAATTCATCACTGTGAATAACGTAAGGATGGCAAGCAATACGAGCAGGACATTGCTCAACTGCCCGAGTGCTGTACCGAAGGCTGTAATTGTCATGTCAAATAGGTTTTTGTTCGGGTACAACAACCCGAGTTTGCAGATGAGCAACACAAATAAATAACCAACACTCCCGGCGGCAAGCGGGATCATCCACGCATCTTGTTGTACATCGTTCCGAGGATGAGCGGCAAGCTAAGCAGTGAAGTACTACACGTGCTATACATCGTAAGGGCAAATAAACCTGGTGTTGAAACATGTTGATGCATCATAGCCTTATAGTCCTCTCAGTCGTTTTACGAATTTAGTACTGGCAGTGGCGAAGCTCGGAATGTTAACGTCCAGAGCGATGAGTAAACCGAGAATGGTAGCGGCGGTTAAAAAACTATAGAAAAGGACAGTTAGTTTTTTATTCTTGTTCTGTTTTAGTGTGTGCCGTTGCGTGATCCAAATCATGAAGCTTGTGAACACAACAGCTAAGACGTTTCCAATCACCATCTACTTAATCATCCTCAGAAAATGAATTAATAATGTTACCAGTATCTGTGATGTTAATGTTAACTTCATACGTCACTTCAACATTAGGAAACTCTTCATCCCAGTTATCTTCAAGTTGCTCCCACACTTTCGGATGTTTGCGGTGAATCATTTGACCGAACCCTAATACATCCGCTTGATGAGCCTTTGCTTCTTGTACAGTATCTTGTAATTTAGCGACAAACTCTTGTTCTGCTTGTTCTTCAACGAGGTAAAAGTTCTCTTCTTTCGATAAATCAAGATCTTTACAATTCACTTCAGAAATATGCGTGCCAATATCGACGGTCAGGTCAATGATCGGTCTATTGTTTACGATGCGAACATCGTACTTTGTTCGCTCTTTAAAGCTTTCAAGTGCAAATTCTTCTTCTTGGCTGTCCGGGCAAGTGAAACTACCAACGCTGTCTCTAATATCACCAGTAATATAGTTAAGCCCTTTACTTTGGTCTTGATTTAGCCAACCGACGAGCGCGTTGTTGCGGAAGATCGCAAGACCTTCAATAAGTAATGTCGCTGCTGGAGCATTTTTCTCCGCGTTTGCACGGTCTTGACCTTCTTTTAAATCCCCGATGACAGTGACTCCCATTAATGCAGGTTCAATCCCTGGTGCGGTTGCATCTTGATACAAGTCATCTAGTGTAACAATTCGAGTTCCTCCGTACGAGCGAGCACCATATTGTAGAGAATCAAAAATATTCTGCGATGGAACGTTTTCAAGAGGTGTTACGATGCTCATAATTTCTTTAGCACTTTGGTCATCTTTTGCAACTAAAACAAAAAAGTCAGAGCGTACTTCATGATCTCGGTAAAAGAAATCAAGAATGCTCGTAATGCCTTCACGAGCGACTTCCTCACTAATGACGAGTACTTGCAAATGAGAAATGAACGCACGTCTCGGGCTTTTGTTCACATGTTTACGTAACGATTCGTGAATTGTTGGGGCAATTTCAGTCGTATTAAACGACTGAGCGTAACCATTTCCGATTTCTTGAGAAGCAATTTCAGCAGGGTTAATCGATTGCATCGTCAATTCATAATTGTCGTCAGATTTGTCAATTGCCATCCCAGTAATAATAGATAGTTCGTTTAACTCCCACCGATCCCAGCAACCTGAAAGGAGTAAAACGCTCAGTATAACGAGCAAGATAGAAGAAAGTCGTCTCATAAGCATTTTCATTTCACTCCTATTGGTCAGGACTCGGTTTTCGTGTGTGTTGCCGTTCAACGTCTTGGTGATCGGTCGTTTTAGGGCGCTCTTTCATCATCCATTTCGGCAACCGTATGAGTGCATCTTTTTGATCGGAATACACGAATGGCGATAGATCAGACATGTACGGAATACCAAATGACTTTAAACTTGATAAATGAAGCAACATCGCTGTAAAACCGACCGAGATCCCTAACAATCCAAAGGATGCCGCAAGGCCCATAAAGCCAAACCGCAAAATCCGAAACGGACTTGCCATGCTATAACTTGGAAAGACAAAACTTGCGATTGCAGTTAGTGAGACGACGATTACGACCGCTGCAGAGAAGATTCCCGCTTGTACGGCCGCTTGACCGATTACAATTGCCCCAACGATTGAAACGGCCTGTCCGACCGGTTGTGGCATTCGAATTCCGGCTTCTCGTAAAATCTCAAAGGTGATTTCCATAAGGACCGCTTCAATAAAGGTAGGAAACGGCGTTCCTTCACTTTGGGCGGCAAGGTTACCGAGCAGCCTCGTTGGAATTAATTCTTGGTGAAACGTCGTAATGGCAATATAAAGAGAAGGAGCAAGTAAGGCGATAAAGGCAGCGCCGAATCGTAACAGTCGAACGAGTGAAGCGATGTCTGCTCGTTGGGTATGGTCTTCAGCATTGTGAAAAAACTGTACAAAGAGTGCAGGTACGATCAAGACAAATGGTGACCCATCCACGAAGATTGCCGTTTTTCCTTCAAGTAAATGAGACGTAACCGTATCTGGTCGTTCTGAGGAGTAGACGGTTGGAAACGGTGTATACGTAGCGTCTTGAATTAGTTCTTCAATGTTACCATCCTCAAGAATTGAGTCGGTTTCAATTCGGTCCAACCGTTGACGCAGTTCCGTTAGTAAACTTTCATCCGCAACCCCTTCTATGTAGGCGATGTTGATTTTTGTTTTCGTACGTGACCCGATTGTTCGTGGTTCAAAACGTAATTTCTCATCAGGTAATCGACGTCGAACGAGTGATGTGTTTACACGAAGACTCTCGATAAAACCTTCACGAGGACCACGAATGACCGTTTCAGTTAACGGTTCAGTAATCGAACGTTCTGGAATTTTAATAAGAGAGACGCTATAGGCGTCAGTTTGACCATCAATAAAGATAATGACGTGACCCGATAAAAGTTCATTAAGTATACTTGGAATTGAAGAATGAATTTTCGTCGTACCTACTTCGTTGAAATAGGAAAGATAGTTTTCATCTTTGTTGTCTGAGTAGAACTTTGCTCGGCTTAAGATCTTTTCAATCGCTTGACTATCAACGGTCCCATCAACATAAATAAGGGAAGCTTTCGTTTTGTTCGTCGGAAATGTAAAGGAGCGATGAAGAATATCATCACTTTCACCCGTTCTTTTCATAATTTGATGAAAGTTGTTCACGGCGTGAGGAGATATGTGGTCGTGCACGTGTGTGGCAAGGTGTTTGTTTTGCTTATAACGACGACGTAATCGTACACTCATATAGACACGCCTTTCTTTCAAAGTTTTGATCGTATTGTGTGAAAAGGAAAGCTTTTCTATTCGAAGAAAATCATGAACAAAAGAGGCGATCGCATGAAATCGAACTTTTACGAACGAGTGTATACAGTCACTGCAGAAATTCCTGAAGGGAAAGTTGCGACATATGGTCTGATTGCAAGGTGGTTAGGCAAACCTAGAGGTGCAAGAGCTGTCGGATGGGCGTTGCGCGACGTACCAACAGATCTACATATTCCGGCACATCGCGTTATTTATCGGGATGGTTCCCTTGCTGCCAGTGAGGTGTTTGGTGGCTTTGGTATTCAAAAAGAGCGATTAATCGCTGAAGGTGTGCCGTTTAAAGACGACGACCACGTCGATATGAAAGCCGCTGTATGGGAAGGCCCGTTACACGTTGTGGATGAATAGGAGTCTACCATTTGGTCATGCTAATCATAACCGTGATTAGAAAGGGGCTTAACAAATGGACGAAGAAAAACATACACAACGAGGCTTTGGAACAAATGCTGATGGAGCCGGGGATGCGAATGACAAACGCATGGCAGAAAATGAAACAGAAGAGACGCTAACGAATCGTCAAGGACAACCGGTGAAAGACAATCAGAACATCCGTACGGTTGGTAATCGAGGACCTTCGACACTTGAGAATTATGATTTTCTTGAGAAGATGAGTCATTTTGATCGTGAACGTATTCCAGAACGAGTCGTTCACGGGCGTGGCGCAGGTGCGCACGGATTCTTTGAATCTTACGGGAAAATTGGGGATGAGCCGATTTCAAATTATACGAGAGCGAAAGTGTTTACGAATACAGAAGCAAAAACACCGGTTTTTGTAAGATTTTCGACGGTTATTCACGGCACACATTCTCCAGAAACGCTCCGTGACCCTCGTGGGTTTGCGGTAAAGTTCTATACAGAAGATGGAAACTGGGACCTCGTGGGAAACAACTTAAAAATATTCTTTATTCGTGATGCAATCAAGTTCCCAGATATGGTACATGCATTTAAACCGGATCCGCTAACGAACGTCCAAGATATGGAGCGATTTTTTGATTTTATCGCTTCAAGCCCAGAATCAACACATATGATTACTTTTTTGTTCTCACCGTGGGGCATTCCCGCAAATTACCGTCAAATGCAAGGTTCTGGTGTGAACACATACAAATGGGTGAACGCAGAAGGCAAAGCGGTACTCGTAAAGTATCATTGGGAGCCACTACAAGGCATCCAAAACTTATCGCAAAAAGAAGCCGATGACATTCAATCACAAAACTTTAATCATGCAACGGAAGATTTATATCAAGCCATTGAAGATGGTAACCACCCAGAATGGGAGTTGCACGTTCAGATTATGGAAGACGGAGAACATAAAGAGTTAGACTTTGATCCGTTAGATGATACGAAGTTGTGGTATCGTGATGAGTTTCCTTGGTACAAAGTTGGTAAAATGACGTTGAACAAAAACCCACAAAACTATTTCGCGGAAGTCGAGCAAGCAGCGTTTGGGACAGGGGTCTTAGTAGACGGGTTGGACTTCTCAGATGACAAGATGCTGCAAGGTCGTACGTTTTCGTATTCAGATACACAGCGCTACCGTGTTGGCGCAAATTACTTGCAATTACCGATTAACGCACCGAAGAAACGAGTGGCAACAAATCAACGAGACGGACAAATGGCTTATCACGTCGATACGCCACCGAGTCATGACCCACATATTAACTATGAACCGTCGCTTTTAGGAAGCTTAAAAGAAGCAGATCGTACGAATCGTAAATTCCATGAACCAGAGATTAGCGGCAAGCTTGTGCGTGAGCCAATTGATCGTCCGAACAACTTCGGTCAAGCAGGGGAAACGTGGAGACGGTTTAACGATTGGGAACGGGAGGATCTTATTTTGAACCTTTCGGGAGCACTTGCTGATGCGCATGAATCGATTCAACAAACGATGATCAAGCATTGTACTGAGGCAGATCCAGAATACGGGAAACGTCTTGAAGAAGGCATCAAAAACCATATCGCAAGTACGAAAGACAAACACGACGAAGGTGTAGAAAAGTCCCGTGAAATGGGACAGTCATCCGATCCATACTAAACCGTTCAAAAAAGGATAGGAGAGCAGATTGAACTGCTTTTCCTATCCTTTTGCGTTTATATATCAATCATATAGATGGGTGTGCATTTTCATGAGCGTGTTTTCTTGCAAATGAAGATCATAACTTCGTACTAAGTCAGTGTGAAGCCTCTCAACGAAACGAAGAGCGTGACCGTAGGCATTAACTAAAGATTCGCGATCAAGAGAGGCTGTTGTTCGTCTGTATTTCTCGTAGGAATGTTCACTTAAATCGTGCTCGAGGTTTTTAGTTGCGTTGATCCAACGCTCAACGGTATTTTCTTGAATCCGTAATAGTTTCAATACCTCATTTTGGACTCGTGAAAGAATGTCGAGTGAGCGGGCGTGTTCTCCTCGTTTTAACACGTTCACTCCAAAGATCCATCGGTTAACAAAGTTGTTAAAAGCATCATTTACGTGTTCGTTTGTTTTCCAATTCGGTCCGTCACCGCTTAACTCTTCTAATAAATTATATAATTGGTCAGTTTCATCGTAAATGAACATCTGATCGGCTTTTGGGAATGAACCAGTCTGTTTAAATGATTCGATTACATTCATTTCAGATTGCGGCAGAAAGTGAAACTCTCCACGCACAAGGTTGCTAAAGATCGCTACTAACGTTCCGTATTCGTTATTATATATCAAGTCTGTTGTGAAAAGGTTCGTCACCCACTCATGTGCATTGAACGCTTCCATACGATGATCTTTAACGAAGATATAAAATTCCACGTCTGAATGCGTATCGCCTTCGCCTTTCGTAAATGAGCCATACATCATCGCAGCGGCGATTGAACCATCGACTTGGCAAGTGTTTGTAACGTCTTGAATTAATTTTTCTTGGAATAACATGATCTATAATATCCCCTCTTAGTTTTAATTTGTTAGCGTAGGTTTAGAGGGCAGATCAATGACTGCAATGCATGAACACATAAGATTGGCTCCTTTCATGTTGGAGTCAAACCGAGTATAACAGCAATGTGTAAAGAAAAGAAGAACACCAGCCACGATTGACTGATGTTCTTCTTAACGATTTATTCCTTCTTCGGATTGTGATCATCCGTGTCGCTTTCTTCGACTGATGGAGCACTTTTTGTTTCAGAGATGTCGTTACGAATCTCTTCATATACTTCTTCTTTCAAGTCATCATAGAGCTCATCGCGTAAGTCTTGTTTAATTTCATTTCGTTCTGTTTCTTTCGCTTGTTCTCGGATTTCTTTCAAATCTCGTGTCATTAAGATGAGCATACAAGCTAGCATACCGAGCATAATGAAACTAAACGGCAATGCGGACACGATGGCGGCGGTTTGTAACCCTTCAAGTCCTCCGGTGAGGAGAAGAACACTTGCAGTACCTGCAATAAGAACTCCCCAGATGAACTTAATTGATATCATCGGCTTTAATCCACCTTGACTCGTCATAACGCCTAGTACGTAAGAAGCTGAGTCGGCTGAGGTGATAAAGAAAATACCGATGAGGATAAACGCAAGAATGCTTGAAATAAATGCGAGTGGCATGTTCGATAACATATCGAACAGTGCAACTTCAGGGCTTTCTGCAACGATCGAAGAAATGCCCGTTCCCCCAAAGATCTCTTGGTGTAGTCCTGTACTACCAAACGCTGTAAACCAAATCACACCAACGAGGGAAGGTAGAAGAAGAACGCCCATCATAAATTCTCTAACGGTACGACCTCTTGAAATTCGTGCAATAAACAATCCGATAAATGGAGCCCAAGACATGTGCCAAGCCCAGAAGAAAATCGTATTGTTTCCAAGCCAATCGCTATCTGAGTACGGAGTCATTTGTAAACTCATCGGAATAATGTTAGCGATATAGCCACCGAGCACTTGAACGAAGTTGTCAGCGATAAAAAGCGTTGGCCCGACAAAGATGACAAATAATAATAAGATCGATGCCAAGACTAGGTTCACATTACTCAAATACTTAATGCCTCGGTTAACCCCTGTGGCAGCTGAAACCATAAATAACACGGTAACAATAGCGATGATTGTAAATTGTGTTAAGAAGTTGTTTTCGAGAGGAGATATGTAGGAAAGTCCTCCCGACATTTGCAGTGCGCTAAGTCCAAATGTTGTTGCGACACCCATAGCGGTTGCAATAACAGCAAAGATGTCGATGCTTTTCCCTGCCCAACCTTGCATTTGTTTCCCAAAAAGTGTAGAAAACGCGGAACTGATGAGTGCAGCTGATTCTTTCTAAATTGAACGTATGCAAGCACGAGTCCGACTAAGCCAAAAATTGCCCATACGTGAAGTGACCAGTGAAAGACGCCGTAACGAAGGCCAACGATCGCTGATTGATCCGTACCTGGCGCGATGTTGTCAGGTGGATCGTCAAAATAGAGGACCGGTTCGGCAACGCCCCAGAAAACGAAACCAACGCCGATTCCAGCGGCGAAGATCATCCCGACCCACGTCGGATAGTTGTATTCCGGGCGATCATCTGATTTTCCTAAGCGGATTTTACCGAAAGGACTTACTACTAAGAATAATGATAATGCTACGAAAATAGCGGTAATAATCATGTAATACCAACCGAACGTTTCAATCATAAAGTCTAGTGCTGTATTCGCAGCGGTTTCAAGGGAACCTGGACTAAGTGCACCCCAAAGTACGAATGACGCTACGAGAACAGCGGAGATTGCAAAAACGATGTTCGGTCTTTTCGTCTCGTATGTATAGTGGTTTGCCATTGAGTTCGTAAAGATGAGCGAGTCACCCTTACGCTTCCTCCCTTCAAAATGTAAAGTGTAGTAGAATGGCATATCCTATAACTTACCCATAACGAGTTCATTTTTAACGTGTTTTTATGAAAAAACAATCTGGGCAACTAGAGCCCAAATTGTTTTTTCGTGTTTTCATCGCTCTCAAGTGACGCAATAAATTGTTGAAGCACCTTAGCATCAAGCGTCACATTCACACCTTCGGGCGTTGTCACAAAGACGTGATTTGCTTTTTTAGCTTTTTTAAATTGATACCCGTCAACATTCATGAGTACTCGTTCATCAGGACGTGCCATCTAATCACCTCAATTATTCATTGTACAAAAAATCGAAAGAGTATGCGACAATGTTTTCTAAACGAACCATTTGCAAAAGGATGATAAACGTGAATCATAACGAACTTTTAATCGATGAACAAGTGAAAGCCATAAAGACGTCCGGCATCCGTCAATTCTTTAACCGAGTGAGTACAGTTGAAGGCGCTGTCCAATTAACACTCGGTCAGCCAGACTTTCCAACACCTGATCACGTAAAGCAAAGTGCCATTAAAGCGATCGAAGAAGGTGCAACGACGTATACACCCAATCAAGGCATTGAACCGCTCAGAATTGCAGCGGCTAACTTTGTTAAAGAAAAATACGGGTTGAGCTATAACGCTAAAAGCGAAGTGATAACGACTGTGGGAGCAAGTCAAGCACTCGATCTTGCGGTTCGAACACTCATTTCATCAGAGGATGAGGTCATTATTCCCGCTCCTGTCTATCCAGCGTATGAGCCACTCATTACGTTAAAGGGTGGAAAACCCGTATTCGTTGATACGAGAGAAACGAACTTTACACTTACAGCGAACGCGTTACGAGAAGCGATTACGAGCAAAACGAAAGCGGTCATTTTACCGTATCCTTCAAATCCAACGGGGGTCGTACTTGAAGAAGCGGAATTGCAAGCGATTGTTGACGTATTAAGAGATCATCCGAACGTGTTTATCATTAGCGATGAGATCTATAGTGAACTCGTCTATGAAGGGAGTCATCGCTCAATTGCAACCGTTGAAGAGATAAGAGAACGCACGTTCGTGATTAATGGTGTTTCCAAATCACACAGCATGACAGGTTGGCGGATTGGATTTTTATTTGGTCCTGAGTCATTGATTCAACACGCACTAAAAGTCCATCAATACAACGTTTCGTGTCCAACATCAATTTCTCAATATGCCGCACTTGCTGCATTGACGAATGGAAAAGATGATGCAAACGCCATGAAAGATGCGTACGTCGTGCGACGCAACTATGTGATGGAACGCTTGGATGCCATGGGGATCTCTTATACGTTACCGAAGGGCGCTTTTTATTTGTTCCCATCGATTGAAAAAACAGGATTAACATCGTTTGACTTTGCCGTTACATTGCTTGAACAAGAAAAACTTGCTGTCGTACCTGGTACGGCATTCTCTGATTACGGAGAAGGCTACGTGCGCTTGTCGTACGCATACAGTATGGACAACTTAAAAGAAGCGTGTGATCGTATGGAGCGGTTTATTCAGTCTCATTAGGATGTTTGGAGACGTACGGGTTGTTGGCCTCATAAAAACGCCAAAGATATTCTTTTGCTTCGCCGCTATTTGGGATGCCAATTCGTTTTGAACGTAAAACAGTGCCTCGTTCTCCGTCTTCAAGGAAAAGAGTAGAAGAACAAAAGTCATGCCCGTCCATTTCGTCACGGGAAATCCCAAAAGCTTGCCCGAATTTTCCAGGTCCGTTCGTAAGATTTAATCGTTCACGTCTCGTGAGATCTTCAATTGGTTTGCCATAGCGTTGCTTACTCATTGATTCAATTCCTTCGAGTGGTTCGACGGCTCGGATAAGTACGCCTTCAGGTTTACCTGCGCCACGCGTGACGACGTTCATACAATGGTGCAAGCCGTAAATGATATACACATAGGCGGTGCCGCCCTGCTTGAACATGGATTGATTGCGTACGGTTTGTTTACCGCCATACGTATGGCTTGCCTGATCATTAGGTCCAATGTACGCTTCGACTTCAACGATGCGGCCTTTAAGGTGTGTGCCATCGTCATGGATGATCGTAAGAACTTTGCCGATTAATTCTGGTGCAACGTCGAGCGTTGGTCGTTCATAGAACGTTCTAGGTAACATGAGTCATTCACTCCAAATTGTAGCGTAGAAGTTTGAGTTCTATTTCATTTTCAAGTATGATGATAGTAGAATGATTGTTGATTAAAGAGGTGACGAAAGTGGCAGATGAAGCACTATTAGAAGAAACAAGAGAACGTGTATTTGCAGAATTGGAAAATGTGATCGACCCAGAACTTGGTGTTGATATTGTTAATTTAGGACTCGTTTATGACATTCAGCTTGATGATGAAATGAACACAACTGTCGTCATGACACTCACATCAATGGGTTGTCCGCTAGCTGGCATGATTCAGTCAGAAGTGAAGAATGCGCTTAGCGATCTTCAAGAAAACAAAGAAATTGGCAGTGTTGAAGTGAGCATCGTCTGGAACCCACCGTGGACGAAAGACAAGATGTCTCGTTACGCAAAAATTGCATTAGGCGTTGCTGATTAATAACAAACGACCGATACATTGTGTATCGGTCGTTTTCGTTCGTTTAGACGTCCATTGCTCGTAATTCCTCAACCGTTTCTTTAAACATTTTCATCGCATTTTCAATTGGGGCGCTAGTCGTTAAATCGACCCCTGTCTCGTTTAACAATTCGAGCGGGTCCTTTTTGCTACCGCTTGCGAGGAATGTTAAATAATTGTCGAGTGTCTCCTTGTCACCATCTAAGATGCGCATGGCAATGTCAATCGCAGATACGAACCCTGTCGCATATTGATACACATAAAACGCACGGTAAAAGTGAGGAATACGAGACCAACCGTATTTCACTTCATCATCAAAGACGAGTTCTTCACCGAAGTACGTACGGAATAATCCTTCATAAAGCTCATTTAGAGACTCTGCATCGAGTGGTTCACCGCTCTCAGCACGTTCATGAGTTTGCTTCTCGAAGTCCGCGAACATCACTTGTGTAAAGAACGTTCCTCTAAACTGTTCAATGAAATGATTGAGTAAATACGCTCTCATTCGTTCATCGTCTGTATTTTTGAGTAAATATTGAATGAGTAGCACTTCGTTCACCGTTGATGCAACCTCAGCAACGAAGATTTTGTAGTTTGCCGTGATTTGTGGCTGTTCTTTACTTGAGTAATGGCTATGAAGGGCATGACCCATCTCATGGACGAGTGTGAACAAACTGTTCAAGTCGTCGTGATGATTAAGAAGAACAAACGGGTGAACCCCATAAACGCCCATATTGTATGCACCTGAACGTTTGCCTTTTGTTTCTCGAACGTCAATGTAACGTTTGTCTCTAAAAAGCTTTAGTTGAGCCACATAGTCTTCTCCGAGCGGCTCTAACGCTTTTAACATTGTGTCATACGCCTTATCGTAAGGGATCTCTGCTTTAACGCCTTGCACGATCGGTACATTTAAATCGTATTGGCGAAGTTCATCAATCCCGAGTCGTTCTTTGCGAAGCTTAGCGTAATCGTGAAGCGGTTTACTATTGTCTTTTGCGGATTGCAATAAATTGTCATACACTTCTACAGGGATGTCGTCACTAAATAGTGCTTCTCCTAAAGCAGAAGAGTAGTTGCGAACCTTTGCAAGTGCAGCGTTTGTCTTCACTTCGGATGCGTAGTTCGTCGCAATTGTATTGTTCATTTCAACATAAGGTTTATAGTACGCTTTATACGCTTCTTGACGCTTCGTACGGTCTTCATCTTCGATGAGCTTTGAATACATACCCCGAGTTAATTGTACCTGATTCCCATCTTCATCTGTTACATCACCAAATGAAATGTCGGCGTTGTTAAACATGTTGTACGTGTTTGATGGGGCTTGGAACGTTTCGTGCAGTTGTGAGAGCAGCTGTTCTTGTTCTTTTGAAAGCACATGCTCTTTTTCCCGGAATGATTTCCATAAGCTATCTTCAAAATAAGCAAGCTCAGCTTCTTCTTGAATGTAGTGCTCTAATGTTTTCTTATCTAAACTTAATAAGAATGGCATAAAGAATGCGGTCGATTCACTGATTTTGACACTCAATTGAGCGGTTTGCCCGTTAAGTTTTTGCGCTTTAGAATCTCTCGTGTCAATATCTTGACGAAACATCGCATATGCAAACACTTTACGTACGATTAAGCTCAATTCTTCTTGTGTTTTTAAGTACTGTAGAAGAGAAGTGCTATCATCGATTTTCCCGTTAAATGTTTGAAGTTTGTCAGCAAGTTCATACGATTGTTTTACATCTTCTTGCCACGCAGATTCATTTTTGTAAAGATCGGTTAAGTCCCATTTTTCGTTATCCGGAACGTCTGTTCGATCATTATATGTTTTCGCCAAATCTAATCACCACTTTTTTCTGATAATGTACCCGTAATTGCTTGGGGGAATTCTTGTTCTAAACGATTTTTTAGGGATTGTGCAATTTCTTTCATGCCGAATTGATTTACTTTTTGTTCGGCATCGCTATTGTAGTTTGTGTTCGTATTAATGTCATACGTGTACGTATTCCCATCTTCGTCTTGGATAGATTCAATCCCTGCAAATTGTATGCGTGCGTCACGCAAAAATGCTTCATATTGTTGAATTAACGATGGATTAAATTCAGATAAGATCCGGAATTTTTCCTTTGGCGTTTCTGTCGTAGGGCAAGAATCCATTGCAATCGAGCACACATCAGCAGGACAAAGTTCAAATCCTTCAGAAGTATCAACTTCAACAGCATAAAGAAATTTACCATCAATAAATTCAGAGCGGGTAATCGTTTTCGTTTTACTTTCGATGTATTGTTGAATCAACGTAATGCCATCAATCGAAGGCTCAAATTCATTGTCTAAATATTCAACAAGTCCTTCAATTGAATAGAACAACCGTACACCTAGCCCTTTACCTGCACGGTTATGTTTCGTAATAAAAGGACCGTCCATTTTCTTTGCACTAGTAATGATGTCTTCTTTGCTCATCGCAACGTACGTTTTTGGAACTTGGATGTTGTTCTTTTCTAAATGAGCGTATTGCATGGCTTTGTTTACTTCAAATTGTAGTGCCTGTGTCCCGTTGTACACGATACGGTTGTGGCTTTCTAACCAGTGCAGCATAGCGGATGTATACTCTGGTGCATAACGATGACCGCGTGTATGTGAAGAGGCGCTCATTCGATTGTAATACACGCCTTCAGGGGGCGTGTCTAACACGTTAAAAGCACCATCAGCCATATGCCAAAGTTCAAAAGGGACATTTAGCGCTTCCAGAGCGGTTTTTAACGGTTCTGTCCATTCATCATTTTCATGAAGTACGTAAATCTTTGCCATTACAGTCACACCTTTCCGTTACTTTGTATTTTTACAGAAAATGTAGAAAAAAACAAAGAAAAAAGACAGAAAAGAACCTAAATAAATAGGTTCTCAGAGTGTCGAAAAAGTGCTGTTCTTATATAAATGAAGTAGAGAGTTAATGAACTTGTAGATTTTAAAGTATTAAAGTTTTACATTTTACTTTTGTTTTTACAAACTCAATATGCTGTATAAAAGCGGCTGTCGTGGCGAAGACGCCCGCGGCAAGTGTAGCCACAGAAGCCGCTTACTCATTCACGAGTACACTTTTGGTCCGTTTAAGTTTCTCAACAGCCTGAGAACCTAAATAAATAGGTTCTTTTTGCATGTTAATCAAATGAACGTTCAAGTTCTGAGATGAGAGAGCCGACGTGAGCGACAGCTTCAGATATTGGTGCTGAAGTGCTCATATCCACACCAGCGATTTGCAGAAGCTCGAGAGGTGGTTTGGAACCGCCTGCGTTAATCATGTCGAGCCAGCGATCAACAGCAGGTTGACCTTCTTCAAGAATGCGCTGTGATGCATATGTTGAAGCGGTAAGACCTGCAGAGTACGTATAAGGATAAAGCCCCATATAATAATGCGGTTGACGCATCCACGTAAGTTCTGCACCGTCGTTTAACGTCACAGCATCTCCCAAAAGCCTTTAAGCGTTTCGCGTTTCAGTTCGTTCAACTTAGAAGTCGTTAAAATCACATTTTCTTCAGCAAGTAAGTATACTTCTCGCTGGAAATGGGCTTCAAGCAAATGCGTTACGAAGTTATGGTAATACGTTCCGAGCAAGGAAAGAATGACGAAACGCTTCATTTCGTTGGAGTCGGCTTGTTTGAGCAAATGATCAGCAAGCAACAATTCATTCATTGTAGAAGGTGCTTCAATCATGTACTTAGAAGGACGAGAAGTGCCGATTCGTTGGTTTTGATACGCATGATAAAAGTGACCGGCGTGTCCGAGTTCATGAGCAAGAATAAATGTCCCGCGCATCATGTTTGTCCACGTTAATAAAATGTATGGGTGATACCCATACGGACTCATGCAAAATGCACCTGTTTGCTTCCCGATGTTATCCGCTTGGTCGACCCAGCGTTCTTCGTGTGCTTTCTCAATCATGGAAACGTAGTCGCTTCCCATCACTTGTAAAGCGTCTTTAATGACGTCCATTGCTTCATCGAACGACATTTCAGGATTGTAGTTCGGGTCAAGTGGAGCTTTTAAGTCAGCGAACGTCATCTCATCGAGACCGAGAATTCGTTTCTTAAGCTTAGCGAAGCGTTGCATGTGAGGACTTAGTTGTTCATAAATGGTATTAATCTGACGGTGGTATGTGTCTTGGTCAACTTCTTGGTCATCAAGAAGCATAGCAATCACAGAAGAATACCCGCGCAGTTGACTCTCTTGTACTTGGCGATTCACTTCAATTGCGAACGTACTCGCAAACGTATGATTGTAGTTTCGTAACCCTTCTGAAAACCGAACAAATGCGTTCCGACGAATGGATGGATCGCTAGAAAGTTCATATTTGTCTTCAAACAGTGCCTGTGATAACGGGTATTCGTTGCCTTTGTCATCGGTAAACGATGAGAAGTTCAAGTCAGCAGCTTTGCTTTGCTTATAAATCGTGTACGGCGCTTGTAATGTTTCTGAAAGTGACGCTAATACGTGCTCGGTTTCTTTTGAGAGCAAATGATTTTTGTTCGTCTGACACATCGTAATAAAGCGCTCGTATTCTCGCAATACCGGCTCTTCATTAAAATACTGCTCTAGCTCATCTTTTGAGAGTTGCGCAATCTCATACTCAATAAATGCAAACGCTCGAAGGATGCGGGAGTGAACTCGTGATGTTTTTCCTGAGAGCTCTTGGTTATTCGGGTCGGTTCCGTCGGCTGCGCTCTTTAAGTGAGCATACGATTGAATCGGTACAATTTGTTGTTGCAATTCTTCTTGATAGGTTAGCACTTCAAGCAATGATTTTGCTGATTCTGTTACTCGTCCTTCATACGCATCAAGTTTAGGAAGCTGCTTACTAAATTCGTCATAAGCGTGTTGCCAATTGTTATCATTAGAAAATAAAGAGTCAAGATCCCACGTTTGTGACTGTTCAATTTCTGCTCGCTTTAAACGATTAATCATAAAGAACCGTCCTTTCGTTTCTGTTCATAGACTTGGAGATTGCCATAAACAACTTCTAAATAGGGAGTATCAATTTGATGAGCTTTCGCTTGTACGTATAAGTAACCAGGAATGTGGTCAGCTTCGACAGCGAGCCCTTTTTCTGTGTCTCGTTGCATAGACGCTTTAAAGCTAGCGTTTAGGTTGTCCCATTGTTTCTGGGCTTTTTTACGTAATCGTTCGCTGTCCATAGAAGGATCAATACGTTCAATGACGGTTGCGACTTCAGTGATTAATGCTTCAGCAACGTTCATTGCACTTTGTGACGACTTAATCTGACCGATATTCGCATCAAAAAGTGTCGTCGTTCCAGATAGCACCGTAATGAGCATATACTTTTGCCACATATCCGAGTCGATGTTCTCACGAAGGGCAAACGTTGATTTGTCGGATTGGAACATTTGTTCTAGTTCATCAGTAGACGATGGTGATTGTTCATTTCTTGGGCCATAAAGCATCGTATGCATGTCGCCGTGATGCACAATCGTTCCGTCTTGTTTGAGCGTTGACTCAATGAAGCATACGCCTCCAAAAACTTGTTCCTTCGGTATGTAGCTTTCAAGTGTTTCTAAATGAGCAATGCCATTTAAAAGCGGAATGACGATCGTTTTGTCATGCATGAATGGTTTAAAGTCTTGAATAGCTTGCTCTAAATGATACGCTTTTGTCGTAAGTAAAATCATGTCGAACGTGCCGCTGTCTTCTGTTGTGATCAGCGGTGGATGAATGTTGATATTTCCGTGGGGACTTTCAATAATAAGCCCAGTTTCTTGTAATTGCTGACGCTTTTGTTCGCGAACGAGAAAGGTGACGTCTTTTCCGGCTTCAAAGAGACGACCTCCAAAATATCCACCAACTGCACCAGCACCAATGACGAGTAAGTTCAAAACGATACGACCTCCTTTAGTTACAATTCCAGTATAACGAAATTCATAAAAATTCGAAATAAAATGATCTTATTTTACAATTCATGATAGACTTGTAGAAAAACAGTAATGATCAGGTGGGATTTCATATGATAAAGTTTTCTGCTTCAAAAGCGATTGAACGTTTACCGAGTCAGTTTTTTGCTAAACAAGAAAAAGCTGTGTTAGAACGCAAAAACTTAGGGCGCGACATTATTAACTTCTCACAAGGGAGCCCTGATACGAAAACACCAGAGCATATTGTGGAATCTTTAAAAGAAGCGGCAGAAGACCCGAACATGCATCGCTATTCGCCGTTTCAAGGGTTTCGTTTTTATAAAGAGGCCGTATGCGAATTTTATGAGCGTGAATACGGTGTGACACTTGATCCAGATGAAGAAGTGTGTGTGCTATTTGGAGGCAAAGGAGGGCTCGTTGAAGTGAGTCAATGTCTTCTTGATGAAGGGGATGTTGCGCTCGTACCAGACCCTGGTTATCCAGATTATTGGTCAGGTGTGGCACTGCAAAACGCTCTGATGCACCCGATGCCACTTCAAGAAGAACATCAATTTTTACCGAACTATAATGATCTTACGAAGGAAACGCTAGAAAAAGCGAAAGTGATGTTCTTGAATTACCCGAACAACCCGACAGGAGCGATTTGTGATACGTCGTTTTTCGACGAGACGGTACAATTAGCAAAGGAGAACAACATTTGTGTAGTTCATGATTTTGCATACGGAGCATTTAGCTTTACTGATCAAAAGCATCCGAGCTTTTTGCAATCAGAAGGTGCCAAAGATGTAGGGATTGAAATCTACACGCTTTCAAAAACATACAATATGGCTGGGTGGCGCATTGGATTTGCTGTTGGGAATCGATCTGTTATTAAGATGTTAAATGTGTTGCAAGACCATTTGTATGTGAGTTTGTTCGGAGCGGTCCAAAAAGCAGCAGCCACCGCATTAACGAGTTCCCAAGACGAAGTGAAGCGACTTCGTGAGATGTATTTGAAGAGGCGAGACGTATTAATGGAAGAAGCAAAGAACATTGGCTGGGAAGGAACAGCGCCAGACGGGTCATTTTTTGCTTGGTTCCCTGCACCAAAAGGCATGAGCTCTCAACAGTTTGCAGATAAAGTTCTCCTTGAAGCAGACGTGTGTGTCGCACCTGGAAATGGTTTCGGAACTTACGGAGAAGGGTATGTCCGATTAGGACTCGTTCATGACGAGGAGACCATTCGAAAAGGTATGCAGCGAATTGGTTCATTAAATCTTTTCTAAAGGGTGTTTGGAATGAAAGTAATGATGTATCAAATGGACGTTATTGCAGGTAAGCCTGAAGAGAACCGTTCAAAAGTGTCGGAGTGGCTTCAATATGAATACAAAAAGTACGAACCAGATGTCGTTGTATTACCAGAGATGTGGACAACAGGCTATGCTTTAGATGAACTTGAGCGTATTGCAGAAACGAGCGGTGGAACGACGGAAGCCTTTGTTCAACAACTCGCAAAGGAGTATAACGTAACAATTGTAGCAGGATCGTTTGCTGTTAAAACGGATCGAGGGATTGTGAATCGAAGCATCGTCGTGAATGAAAAAGGAAAGATCATTCATACGTATGATAAAATTCACCTCGTGCCGATGCTAAACGAACCGGATTATCTTGTCGGAGGAAATGAAAAGGCAACAACGTTCTCTCTAAACGGCGTAAATGCAGGCGTTCTCATCTGTTATGACTTACGTTTCCCTGAAGTGTTTCGCACACTTGCATTAAACGGTGCCGAAGTCATTTTTGTTGTCGGAGAATGGCCAGCTGCGAGAAGAGACCACTGGGATACACTTCTTAAAGCACGAGCGATTGAGAATCAATGTTATATTGTCGCCTGTGACACCGTCGGTGAACATAACAACGTGGAGTACTCTGGAAACTCTCTCGTTTATTCACCATTTGGGACGCAATACGTGAGAGCATCACCTGTCGAAGAAGAGACCGTGTATAGCTTACTTGACTTGGAAGAGGTCGCTGCGTTTCGCAAATCGGTACCGAACTTGAAAAACCGAGTTCCTGACCTTTATTGACAAATGACAATTCTTTATGTATACTAAGTGTCTAAGTGATTGCTGGTAATCACAAATCGACTTCACCCTTCTAAACTATGGAGAATGGAGATCGAGCGAGGTTTGTGCTTGTTAAGCTTAAATTCGCAAACTAACGTCACCCATTCAAATTTCATCTAGATCGTAGTGGACGGCCATTGGAGCCGTGGCAGCAGAAGAGATGGAAGGGCTTTTGTGATCTAGACACGCCCACATGAAATTTAAATCTATAAGATATGACCATTAGCGAGAACTGCGGCAGCTAATGGTCTTTTTGTTGTTCAGATAATCGGTCATGAGTACGAGGAGGATTGAATACATTCGTTGTAGTACGGTTTAGAGGAGGCTCGTGATGATAGATGGAGTGAAGAAAAAGACTTTGTTAAAGCATCATGATGATCGGGGTTATTTCACAGAGCTCGTTCGTGATGATGAAGATCTATTAGCACAGTTTGGACAAATGTCACTGTCGATGAGTTATCCAGGCGTGATCAAAGCCTTTCATTATCATGACAAACAAGACGATGTGTGGTTTTTTCCGAGTGGCAATGCACAAGTCGTGTTGTATGACATTAGACGAACGTCTTCAACGTATAAACAAACGGATGTCTATTATATGGGGGAGAATAACCCAATCGTGTTACTCATCCCTAAAGGCGTGGCGCATGGGTATCGAGTGCTCGGTGAGAAACCAGCGACGATTATTTATTTAACGACCCATTCGTACGACAAAGATAACCCAGATGAAAAACGAATTGCTTGGAACGACCAACGAATCGCGTTTAATTGGCAAACGGAACATCATTAAAAAGCAGACGTCGAACAATTTCCGTTCGACGTCTGCTTTTGTTTATAAAAACCATGTCACATACAACATTCCAAATCCACTTAACAACAACGAGGCCAAGATACAGATCAACAGCAAAGTGAAACTACGCGGATCGATTGCAGAAAGTTTAATTTGTAAACCGAGACCTGCCATCGCCATGCCAATGAAAACATAGGCGAGTTGGACAAGTGGATTCACAATTCCATCTGGGAGGTTGCCGTATGTGACGAGAACACTCATCAAAAGAAATCCGATAATAAACCACGGAAAAGGGAGAGGGGATGATGAAGTGTTTGAGTCCTTTTGTTTATAAACGTAAGCGATAATGATGACGACCGGAACGAGTAATAACACACGTGTTAACTTAATGAGTAAAGCAGCATCCATCGCGGCGTCACTCGCTACACTACTTGCTGCCGTTACATGGCCGATCTCATGCAATACGCCCCCAACAAACAATCCATATTGTTCATCGGTCCATTGTAGATAAGGATACATAAGCGTAAAGATCAGGGTAAACAATGTACCCGTAATTGAAATCACTGCAACAGCGATTGCAATGTCTTGTTGCTTCACACGGAGTTGTGTTCCGACAGCGGCTACAGCAGATGCGCCGCAAATACCAGTACCTGCGCCAATTAAAAACGTTGGTGTTGGTAAAGAGCGAAACAATCGTCCGATGAGTACGACCAGTCCAATTCCGAAAACAACGGTTGCGCTTGCATACAACAGTAAATCAACACCCATTGAGAATAAGTCATTAAATTGTAGTCGTAAGCCAAGTAAAACAATTCCTACACGTAACAGTGTTTTTGTACTAAAAAGAATGCCATGTTCTGCATTGGCAGGTGTACCGATCGATTGTTTTATGATCATGCCGATGATGATTGCAAGAACAAGAGGTCCAAGTGTTGTGAACAAGGAAGAACGGTCAGGAGTTGTGCTACGATTATAATGAGTAGTGTAAGTAAAATTCCTGGTAGTAGGTTCATCGAAGCGTGCCTCCTCGGAATTTACTTTACGTAATGTAGTAGTATTAATAAAATACATATTTATTATCATTACCATAAATTTAATTAATGATAAGGGAGTTGTGCATTTCGTGATCATTGATGAACGGATGAACGTCTTTTTTACAGTTGCTAAAGAGCGACAATTTACAAAAGCAGCAATCACGCTCAATCGGACACAGCCAAACGTTAGTTTAACGGTTAAAAAACTAGAAGAAGAATTAAAGACAACGTTATTTATACGAGGAAAACGCCACGTGGAGTTAACGAAAGCGGGCAACATCCTTTATGAGCGTGTGAAGCAATTGTATGATTTAGCGGAAGAAACGACGTTGATGCTTCACGAACTACAAACAGAGGTTCGTGGACTCGTAACGATCGGAGCGAGTTATTCGATTGGTGAATACGTATTACCGCCATTATTACAGACCATTCGTTTGCAATATCCGAACTTGTTTTTTGACGTTGTGATTGCGAATACGGATGAGATTAAACGAGCGTTATTGAACCAACACATCGACTTTGGCTTCATTGAAGGAGAAATTAGCTCAGAGGGGTTAACCATTGAACAACTAAGTGAAGATGAAATGTGCTTAACGGCTTCGCCAAACGATCCGTTAGCTTCTATTGCACAAGTTACTGTTGCTGATTTGCAAGGTCGTGCCTGGGTGATTCGTGAGGAAGGTTCAGGAACAAGAGATTATTTGAATGCATTTTTTGAGCGGCATCAATTATCAACAGAGACGATGACAACGATCGGGAGCAACCAAGGGGTAAAAGAAGCGGTTATGAGTGGTCTAGGCATTTCATTGTTATCACGAGCGGTCATCGATCGCGATCTGAAAAACGGTCTGCTCGTTGAATTGTCATTGGAAGAACTGAATTTAAGGCGTCATTTTTATACAATTACAAAAGGACCGTTATATGCGAGAGAAGAGATTGTAATCTCGCTAGTTAAAGAGCTCATTACATAACGAGCGAATCGTTCATCTCCTGTTCATAAAGTCTCGATACGCTCAGCGTAAAGGAGGAAGAGAAGATGTCATACTGGAAACTGTTATTAATAGCATCTGCTTTATTCGGACTATACGGAGCAGGGATGGGAGCGCATATGGCGGGTGCAGGGTCACTTAGCTTACGACCGATTCATGCACACGTACTCGTGCTCGGGTGGCTTAGCTTATTTGCTTGGAGTGTTTTTTACAAAGTGTATCGCCCGAAACAAAAATGGCTGTCACGCATTCACGTCGTAAGTGCAATTGCGGGCTCATTCTTGTTAACGTTTGGGATGTGGCTCTACTTTGAATCGCCATTTAACGTAAACGAAGGGCTTACACTTGCGGCTTATATTATCGGCGGTGTGTTTGTCGTCGTAAGTTTCTTTACGTTTGTCGTACAAGCGATTTTATTAGAAGATGAGAAAAAATCGATACAATCGTAAAAACTTTCGATTGACTCCATTTTTGTATATACTAGTGGAATCTGAACTATAAACAAAAGGGAGTCGTACCATTGATTAACAATATCGTGAAGAAACAAGAAAAGTACAAAGAGAACACGAAAAACCGTGGAAGAATTCTCATTACGTGTGAAGATCGTCCAGGAATTGTTGCAGCCGTATCTGAATTCCTAACTGATCATGAAGCGAACATTATCGACTCTAGCCAATATTCAACAAACCCAGAAGGCGGCAAATTCTTTATGAGAATAGAGTTTGAATGTCCTGGGCTTCAAGATCGAAAAGCACAATTAGAGCGTGACTTTAAAGCGATTGCGACAAACTTTCAGATGGAGTGGAAGTTGTTCTTTGTTAGTGAATTGAAGCGTGCGGCAATTTTCGTATCGAAAGAGTTGCATTGTTTAAGAGAATTGCTTTTAGAATGGGAAAATGGTGACCTTGTTGCTGAGATCCCACTCGTCATTAGTAATCACGCGGATGCAAAAGAGTACGTCGAAAGCTTCGGTATCCCATTTGTGCACATTCCGGCGAGTAAAGAAAATCGTGCACAAGCTGAACAACAGCAATTGCAACTATTAGATGAGTACAACATCGACTTTGTCGTTCTTGCGCGCTACATGCAAATTCTAACGCCGAACTTCGTCTCAAGCTTTAATCAGAACATCATCAACATTCATCACTCGTTCTTACCGGCATTTGTCGGCGCAAAGCCATATGATCGTGCCTTTGAACGGGGTGTGAAATTAATCGGTGCAACGAGCCATTACGTAACGAACGATCTTGATGAAGGACCGATTATTGAACAAGACATTAAACGGGTGAATCACCGTGATCAAGCCGAAGACCTAAAGAAGAACGGACGCATCGTTGAACGAAGCGTGCTCGTACGCGCTGTGAAATGGCATAACGAAGACCGTATTATCGTACATGGCAATAAAACGGTCGTTTTTTAAAGCGAAGCCTCTTCCTTAGGAGAGGTT